>NZ_JAFIQY010000030.1:77405-105267 GCF_022271435.1 Streptomyces monomycini
GGCATGGGGGAATCCTCGCGGAGGTATGCGGGGTGGGGCCAGGGAGCCTCCGTACGGGGGTGTGTTCGTACGGCAGCGCGTGCCCGGTCGTGTACGCCCGAACCGCCTCAGTACGCCGGTGCGCTCACGCCCCCGCGCCCGTGGCCCCTCGGTGCGCCCCTCGCCCCTCGCCCCTCGCCCTCGCCCTCGCCCCTTTCCCCTCGCCCCTCAGTACGTCAGCGCGCTCAGCCCCGGCACGAAGGTCACCAGGACCGGGATCGCCGGGACGAGGGCCGCGACGGCCGTCATGCGCAGACGGCGGCCGGGGGTGAAGCGCGGGGCCGGGGCGAGCAGGCGGTGGACGCGGTGGGGGAGCTGGGCGCACTGGGTGGGGCAAGGGCCGAACACCCCGCGGTCCTCGTTGAGTTCGACCAGGGCCAGGGCGATCGTCAGCCGGCCGAAGCGGCGTGACGCCACGTCGTCGGCGGCCAGCTCGACCAGCCGGTGCACCTGGTCGCGGAACGCCGCGAAGACCGGGACCTGCGGGAATCCGACGGCGAGCGCCGAGGCGCAGTACAGCAGCACGTCGTGGCGGGCCCGCGCGTGGCCCTGCTCGTGGGCGATCAGCGCGTCGAGCTGACGGCCTTTCAGCCGGCGCAACGCCGAGGTGGTGACGACCAGTTGAGGCGTCGCGCCGTGCAGCCACCACGCTTCGGGGCGGTCGCCTTCGAGGACCACGAGCCGGTCGCCCGAGGGCTCCTCGCCGGGCAGCAGCGGGGAGCGCCGCAGCAGGTCGGCGCGCCGCAGCCGCCGCCGTGCGCGGGCGCCGCGCACCTCACGGGTGAGCATGACGGCCGTCCACGCGCCGCCGCCCGCCAGTATCGCGGCCAGTACGCCGGACCACGGGCCGTAGTCCTTGAGGGCGTACGCCTCGACGACGACACGTGGCGCATGGCCGAAGAGGTGGCTGCGTACGGCTTCCCACGCGGCGGCGCCGAAGAGGGACATCGCGAGGGCGCAGCACAGCAGTACGGTGGCGACCACGCACTGCCACACCCACAGGGCGAGCACCGGTTCGCGGTCGGGCCAGTCGGCGCGGGCCATCAGGCGCGGCGCCGTCGCCGCGACCAGCGCGCCGAGCATCATCAGCGCGAGAGGGACCATCATGGCGTCAGCCTATGAGCGCGCGGTCCGCGTGAGGTGCGATACCGCCCCGGAAGTGACGTATACCACGACGTCCGGGACTCAGAGGGCCAGCAGCATCGCGAACATACCGATGCCCATCGCGACCCGGCACGCTCCCACGACCTCCGGCCAGGAAGCTCGCGCCGGGGCTTTCGTGGTGCTGTCCGCCGCGCCGGGAGCGGCTGCCGGCGCCAGTCGTACGCCGGCGGCGACGACGTACACGGCGTAGTACGCCAGTAGCAGCACCGTGAACAGCGGAAGGCCGCCGGTGCCCGGCGATCCCATGTGTCCCACGGGCCCCGCGTGCGCCGCGTGTCCACCGCCGCCGGGCCCGCCGCCGGGGACGGACACCATCGCCAGGGACATGTAGACCATCGCCGCGGCGCCCACCGCGTGGTGCGGGTGCCTGCGCAGCAGCGCCCACAGGCCGGCGGCACCGAAGACGGCCGCGAAAATCCAGGGCGTCCAGGGTGGCTGCACCACGGCCGTGGCGGGCACAGCCATCGCCGCCATGCCCAGCCCCATCAGCGCCTCACCGCGTGCTTCCCGTCGCTGCGCGGCCGTACCGCGCCGTACGCTCGACAGGCAGTACGCGCCGGCTCCGGCACACAGCAGTACCAGCAGCCAGCCGACCCATGGCGGTCCGTGCACGGCGTCCTCCCCGAGAGCCCGTACGGCGGTCGCACGCGGGCGACGCGCGCGGCGCGGCGTCGTGCGGCCCGGTACAGCGGCATCGTGCCCCGGGGACGGCTCGCGGACGCCCGCAGGAAACCCGGCATCGGGAGCGCATGGGCGCACAGCGGGGAGCATGCGCGGGGAGGGCCGCGGCGGCAGGCCGGGGCCGCCTGGGTCAGATGCCGGGCCGGTACCGCAACGGGTGGTCCGCCGGGACCTCGGTCAGCACGATGCGGTGGCCGTCCGGGTCCGCGATCCACATCTCGATCAGGCCCCACGGCTCCTGCACCGGGGGACGCAGGATCTGCACTCCACGGGCCGCCAGCTCCTCGTGTGCCGCGGTGGCGTCGGCGACCTGGAGCCAGAGCTGGAGCGTGGCCGTAGGGGGCTCGGGGGATCGGCCGGAGACCTCCAGGAAGCCGCCGCCGAGGAAGTAGACCGTTCCGCGCTCGGGGCCGGTACCGAATTCGCGGTAGACCTCCAGGCCCAGCGCGCTGCCGTAGAACTCCCGCGACCGCTCGGGGTCGGACGGCCGCACCAGCACCCTGCTGCTCAGTACATGCACCATGCTGCGGACCCTACGCCTCAGGGCGGGCTGGGTGGTGGCCCGGTGCCTCTTGTTAGCCTCCGGTACGGCCGTACCGTGCGGCGCCCCGGCGCCGGCGCCCGTACGCCGCGCCGCACGCCACCCGAGAGGACACCCGCCGATGCCGACCGTCGAGCTGACCTACAGAACCGCCACCGAAGCCGACGTCCCGGCGGTCGTCGAGCTGATCGAGTCCGCCTACCGCGGCGACGCGAGCCGGGCCGGCTGGACCACCGAGGCGGACCTGCTGGGAGGCCGGCGCACCGACCCGGAGGGGGTCACGGCCGTCGTGCGCGACGCGGACAGCCGGCTGCTGCTCGCCGAGAACGCGGGGGAGATCGTCGCCTGCTGCCAGCTGGAACACCGTGGCGACCACGTGTACTTCGGAATGTTCGCGGTCCGGCCCGGGCTCCAGGGCGGCGGCTTCGGCAAGGTCGTCATGGCCGAGGCGGAGCGCACGGCACGCGCCGAGTGGGACGCGGCCGAGATGCGGATGACGGTCATCCGGCAGCGGGACGAGCTGATCGCCTGGTACGAGCGGCGCGGTTACCGGCGTACCGGCACGATGTTCCCGTTCCCGTACGGCGACGAGCGGTTCGGCATCCCGCAGCGCGCGGACCTGGAGTTCGAGCTGCTGGTCAAGACGCTCGTCTGAGGCGCCGGGCGGGCCGCCCGTACCGCGGCAGCCCGCCCGTACCGCCCACCCTGCGGCGGCCCGCCCGCGCCGCACCGCGCCGCCGCCCCGGGCCTCAGGCCGTGAACCGCACCGCCCGCCGGATCTCGGGGAAGTCGGTCACCACGCCGTCCAGCCCCAGGCCGCGGCTGAGCCGGAGCTGGTCGTGGGTGTTGACGGTCCAGCCGAGCACGCGCAGCCCCGCGGTGTGGGCCCGTTCCACCAGCTCCAGGGTCAGCCTGCGGATGTCGAGGGAGAGCGCCGAGGCGCCCACGGCCCGCGCACGGTCCACCACGTCGATGCCGTAGTCCTCGGCGACCAGCGCGGTCCGTACGCCGGGCAGCAGCCGGGCGACCGCGGCCAGCGCCTCGTCGTGGAAGGAGATCACCTCGACCCGGGCGGTCAGGTCGCGGGCGCGCAGCACGTCGGCGAGTGCCCGGGCGGCGGCCGCGTCCTTGATCTCGGCTTGGAGCGGCGCCCGTACCGCGTCCACGATCTCCTCGAACACCGGGACCCGCTCGCCGTCGCCGGCGTCCAGTTCGCGCAGCTCGGCCAGGGTGCGGTCGGCGACCGGCCCGGTCCCGTCGGTCGTGCGGTCCACGTCCGCGTCGTGCATGACCACGAGCGCGCCGTCCTTGCTCAGGTGCAGGTCCAGCTCGATGACGTCGAGACCCTCGCGTTCGGCCCGGACGAACGAGCGCAGGGTGTTCTCCGGTTCGACGCCCATCATCCCGCGGTGTCCGATGGTGAGAAAGGACAAGGCTGCCTCGTTTCTGTCGGGGGTGCCGGCAGACCGGTACCGGCCGTGGGCCCCGGCTGCCGGACCGGTGCCGAGCGCGGGCCCACCGGCTGCGCTTTCGAAACGGCGCACAGCCTAACGGGCGCCCGGGACGCCGGAATCGATGTCGGACAGCGCTCCGAGGTGGCCGGAACGGGGACTTGTCAGGTCTGCCGCCGCACCCGCCGGCGGCGGGAAAACCGGGGTGGCGTCGGGGCTCGCGGCGGCCGGCGGCGTGGCGAGGGGCGTGCGCCGGTGCGTCGCGCCCCTCCGGCCGGGGACTTCCGCCCGGAATGCGGCTCACTCGTGCGTGGGCGAGTCCTCCGTACGCTGACGCGGCGGGCCGGCGGGGCGCTTCGGAAGGGTGCGGGGCGGCCGGGACGGTCCGTACGGCGGGCCGTGGCGACAGGGGAGTGACAGGAACCGGTCAAGCCCGCGCCGCGGGCGCCGCGGTGCGGGGGAGGTGCCGTATCGCAGCCCTTCGACACCGAGGCCCAGTTGGCGGGCCCGGGCGCCGGGTGTGCGCGGTGGTCCGTACGGGACGGAGCCGTACGGGAGCGGCGCGGCGGGCGGACGGGAATCGGCCGGATCCACCCGCTCGCCATGGGGCGGCCACCGCTCCCGCCGGCCGCCCCGGGCGTCGGGCGAACGTTCCAGCGGGCGCGCCGTTCCGGGTGGGGCGAGTGTTGAGGGGTACGTACTGATACGTGCTGCTACGCACTGGAGGAAGCGCGGCAGGCACACGTCAGGCAGACAGAAAGTCCAGCCTCCTCCTGAAGGGACAGGAAAAAGAAGCGTGACCATGGGGGTTTAGCGAAAGATTTTTTCCTGCGGCTCTTGAGGTCACGGAGGAGCCGTGGATACCGTGTCCGCACAACAGGATCTCCTGCCGGAGGGTAGTCATGACGGAAATTCTTTCGCCTGTGGGTGCCCAGGGGGGCATCGGGACCGCAGAGCGTGTGGTCGCGCATCCGGCGTGGCCGGTGCTCAAGGACGCCATCGAGGCCATCCGCCCGTGGCAGTCCAAGGACGGCTCGATCGACCTCGACGCCGAGGGCGCGCCTCGCGCCGACGACGTCCGGCGTGAGGTCGAGCGCGCCATATCGGCCATCGAGGAGCTGGCGCCGCTGCTCCCGCACGACGCCGCCTACCACCTGGCGCTCGTGTCCGACCTGCGCCGCTGGGCCGACGGCGGCTTCGCCGTGCCCGACTTCCTGGACTCGCTGCTGGCCTTCCAGCCCGCGCGGGAGCGCGTCGACGGCCTCCAGCACCTGGTCGTCTTCCCCATGTACACGCAGAACGGCAATCCGGACCGCAACTTCGAGGCGGTCGTGCTGCGCATGGTCTGGCCCGAGTGGCTGGCGGAGCTGGAGCGCACCCGTTATGACAACCCGCTGTTCTGCGGCATCACCTTCGAGGACTTCACCGCCGGGTACGACACCAACTCCGCCGTCCTCTTCCCGGAGACCATCGCCGTGCGCGAGGCTCCCGAGCGCTTCACCTGGGGCGGCATCTTCTGCGACCGCGAGGCCGCCCGCTTCCGCCGGGTCAGCGAGGCCGCCGTCGAGACGCTGGGCGTCGAACTGCCCGCCGACATCCGCGAGATGCTCGCCGACCAGGACCGCTGCCAGCAGGCGTTCGTGCTCTGGGACATGGTGCACGACCGCACCCACAGCCACGGCGACCTGCCGTTCGACCCCTTCATGATCAAGCAGCGGCAGCCGTTCTGGATGTACGGCCTGGAGGAGCTGCGCTGCGACCTGACCGCCTTCAAGGAGGCCGTCAAGCTGGAGGCCGAAGGCTTCCGCCAGGCCCGCGACGTGCAGTACGCGGTGATCTTCGACCGGATGTTCCGCTTCCCCGTCACCGGTGACCGGGTGCGCAACTACGACGGCCTCGGCGGCCAGCTGCTCTTCGCCTACCTCCACCAGCACGACGTCGTACGCTGGACGGACAACACCCTCCACATCGACTGGGAGCGCGCCCCGCAGGTCACCAACCAGCTGTGCGACGAGATCGGGAAGCTGTACCGGGACGGCATCGACCGCCCCAAGCTGGTCCACTGGTTCGCCGCCTACGACCTCGTCTCCACCTACCTCGCCCCGCACCCCGGCTCCGTCTGGGCCAAGGGCCCCGACGCGCTCGACCTCGACAAGCCGCCGCGCAAGCTGGTCGACGACGTCCTGCCGGACGAGTTCCCGCTGAGCATGTTCTACGAGGCCCTCGCCAAGAAACTGCGCGGCGTGATTGCCTCCACCAAGGGCATCACGGCCGGCAGCGACGTACTGGCGGCAGTGTGAGCGCCGGCGGTACACAGGGCACGCCGGAGCACGAGGAGACGAGGAACATGAGTACTGCGACGAACGGCCAAGGACCACTGGAAGGCGCGGTCATCGCGGTGGCCGGGGCGGCGGGTCCCGCGGGGCGGGCGACGCTGCTGCGGCTCGCCGAGGCGGGGGCGACCGTGGTCGCCGCCGACGCGGACGCCGCGCGGCTGGCGGAGGCCGTGGACGCCGCGCGGTACGCGCACGGCGGCGCCACCGTCACCGGCGACACCGTGGACCTGCTGGACCTGGACGCGACCCGCGGCTGGGCCGGCCGTACGGAGAAGGAGTTCGGCCGGATCGACGGCCTGGTGCACCTGGTCGGCGGCTGGCGCGGCTCCGCGTCCTTCGCGGAGACCGACCTCGCGGACTGGGACCTGCTGGAGAAGCTGCTCATCCGTACGGTCCAGCACACCTCGCTGGCCTTCCAGGGCCCGTTGGAGCGGTCGGGGAACGGCCGTTACCTGCTGGTCAGCGCGGCGGGCGCGAGCAAGCCGACCGCCGGGAACGCCGCGTACGCCGCCTCCAAGGCGGCCGCCGAGGCGTGGACGCTGGCTCTCGGCGACGCCTTCCGCAAGGCGGGGGGAGAGGACGGCCCCAAGGCGGCGGCTGCCATCCTGGTGGTCAAGGCGCTCGTCAACGACCAGATGCGCGCCGAGCGCCCGAATGCCAAGTTCGCGGGCTTCACGGACGTCAAGGACCTGGCCCAGGCCGTCAGTGGCGTCTGGGAGCGGCCCGCCCAGGAAGTGAATGGACAGCGTCTGTGGCTGACCCCCGAAGCGTGACCGCACGGCAGACCGACGCCCGGCGGCGCCACGACCCGGCGGTACGCGGCTTCGCCAGCGACAACTACGCCGGCGCCCACCCGGAGGTGCTGGCGGCGATCGCCCTCGCCAACGGCGGCCACCAGGTCGCCTACGGCGAGGACGAGTACACCGAAGCCCTCCAGCGGACGGTCCGCAGCCACTTCGGGCAGACCGCCGAGGCGTTCCCGGTCTTCAACGGCACCGGCGCCAACGTCGTCGCCCTCCAGGCGATGACCGACCGCTGGGGCGCGGTGATCTGCGCGGACACCGCGCACATCCACGTGGACGAGTGCGGCGCCCCGGAGCGGGTCGGCGGCCTGAAGCTGCTGACCGTACCGACCGAGGACGGCAAGCTCACCCCGGAGCTGATCGACCGCGAGGCGTACGGCTGGGACGACGAGCACCGCGCGATGCCGCAGATCGTCTCGATCGCCCAGAACACCGAGCTGGGCACGGTCTACACCCCCGACGAGGTGCGGGCCATCTGCGAGCACGCCCACGAGCGCAACATGCTGGTGCACATGGACGGGGCGCGGATAGCCAACGCGGCCGCGTCGCTGGACGTGCCGATGCGGGCGTTCACGAACGCGGTCGGCGTGGACGTGCTCTCCCTGGGCGGCACGAAGAACGGGGCGCTGTTCGGCGAGGCCGTGGTGGTCGTCAATCCGGACGCGGTGCGGGCGATGAAGCACGTACGCAAGATGTCCATGCAGCTCGCCTCCAAGATGCGTTTCATATCCGTGCAGTTGGAGGCGCTGCTCACGCGCGACCTCTGGCTGCGCAACGCCCGGCACGCCAACAGCATGGCCCAGCGGCTCGCCGCCGGCGTCCGTGAGGTGGACGGCGTGGAGATCCTCTACCCCGTCCAGGCCAACGCCGTCTTCGCGCGCCTGCCGCACGACGTCACCGAGCGGCTCCAGAAGCGCTACCGCTTCTACTTCTGGGACGAGGCCGCGGGCGACGTCCGCTGGATGTGCTCATTCGACACGACGGAGGAGGACGTGGACGGCCTGCTGGCCGCCCTGCGCGAGGAGATGGGCCGCTAGGGCGCTTCTGACGGATCTCTGCGGCCGGATCTCTGCGGCCTCGCGACGCTCGGCACTCCCCCAAGCTCTTCGAGCAGGGGGGGACCCCTACTCGCCGCACGGCGCAAAGAGACAGGTGGCTCCGCCACAGGACCCTTCACACCGCACACCGAGAGCACGCACCGAATGCCGTTCAGTGTGCTCCACGGAGATCCACCAGAAACGCCCTGGCCCAGGCACAGCATGTGTCTGTAGCCGTATAAATATGCGCCCGGCCGGAAAGGCATTGCCTTTCGGTCGGGCGCATGGTTATGCTCGCGGTTCGTGGAGCTGATCCACCCGCGGTCACCTGGCGCGCCTCCGACGTCCTGGAACAGCGCACCGGCAGCTGCTTCGCCAAAGCGCACGCCCTGGCGGCCCTGCTGCGCGCCGAAGGCAATCCGGCCCCTGCAGATGCCCGAGCCGAGCTGCCGGACGTGACCACGGCTGATCGCGGGCGGGCGTGACCGCGGCACGCGGCGGGCGGCCGCGTCTCAGACGGTCGCCCCCGGCGCAGGAGCCGTGCCGCCGAGGTGGGCCGGGACCCACCAGGTGTCTTCCGGGCCCTTGGGGCGGACCGGGTACGCGCGCTGTGCCGCTTCCAGGAGGTCCTGCACGCGGGAGCGCAGCCGGTCGGTGATCTTCTCGGTCTGCTCGTCCGGGGAGGCCTCGACCGGCTCGCCGACCCGGATGGTGATGGGGAAGTGGTTGCGGCCCAGGTCACGCTTGTGGCCCTTGGTCCACAGGCGCTGGGTGCCCCACAGAGCCATCGGCAGCAGCGGTACGCCCGCCTCCTGCGCCAGCCGGGCCGCGCCCGACTTGAAGGTCTTCAGGGTGAAGGACTCCGAGATCGTCGCTTCCGGGAAGACGCCGATGATCTCGCCGCCGCGCAGGGCGGTCAGCGCGTGCTTGTAGGCGTGCACGCCCTGCGTACGGTCCACCGGGATGTGCTTCATCGCGCGCATCAGCGGGCCCGACACCTTGTGCCGGAAGACCGACTCCTTGGCCATGAAGCGCACCAGGCGCTTGGCGGGGCGGGCGGCCAGCCCGCAGAAGATGAAATCCAGGTATCCGATGTGGTTGCTCACCAGGACCGCGCCGCCGCGCCGGGGGATGTGGTCGGCCCCGGCGATGTCGAACTTCAGGTCGAGCGCCTTGAACGCCGCGCGGGCGGCGCCGATGACGGGCGGGTAGACGAGCTCTGCCATGTCGGGGACCCCTTTTCTGTGCCTGGGGAGGGTTCTCCCGGCGAAGAAGTTACGCAGCCGTAAGTATGCGGCTTTCGGGAGATCGTGCCCGATCGGCGGCCCAGGGGCTACCGTACGGGACCCCGCTGCCGGGAGATTCTCGTCACGTGGCGGTCACCACATGCAGTTGCCCTGTGCGGCAGAAGGTACACCTCGCCCGCGCGGACGGCGGGAATGAATCCGGCCGCGCGGACGCTGCACCGGTCGACGACAGGACCGATGGTGCGCGGCGCCGCGCCCGTGCGACGGGCTTCGCGGTGTGCCGCGCACCGCCGCTACGGGAGGGTGACGGGTGCGAGGGCAGGACGTGGGGACGCGGCTGGGCGCCGCCGAGGTCGGCGCCGGGCTGGGGGAGCGGGCCACGCTCGTGCAGTTCTCCAGCGCCTTCTGCCAGCCCTGCCGGGCCACCCGGCGCACCTTGGCCGAGGTGGCCGGCATGGTGGACGGCGTGGCGCACGTCGAGATCGACGCGGAGGCGCACCTGGACCTGGTGCGGGCGCTGCGGATCGAGCGCACGCCCACGGTGCTGGTGCTCGACGGGGACGGCGCGGTGGTGCGCCGGGCCGCCGGACAGCCCCGCAAGGCCGATGTCATCGCCGCTCTGGGGGCCGCGGTCCGTGATTGATCTCCCAGATGCCCGGCGTCACTTGACTGCCCGGCACACGCATCGTCAGGGTGACGTCATGCGGTCAGGCACCCTCCTTCACGGACGCGCGTACGCGGACCTCCGGCGCACCGTCGGTGTGCGCTGTCCCGGCGCGTGAGCAGCGACGACTTCGGCCGCGCCGGCGACGGCGCCGCTCCGGCCCGTACACCACGGCAGAAGGACACCTCCATGACGGCATCAGCCGCCCTCGGTACGCCCCGTTCCGCCACTCCCGACCTGCTGCGCTCCGTCTTCCGGCAGCACGCGGCGGGTGTCGCCGTGATCACCGCGCCGGGTGCCCGCCCGGTCGGCTTCACCGCCACCTCCGTGACCTCGGTTGCCGCCGATCCGCCGCTGCTGTCCTTCGGCATCAGTACCGGCTCCTCCAGCTGGGCCACGGTCGCCGAGGCCGAGCACGTCGGCGTGCACATACTGGGCGAGCACCAGCGGGAGCTGGCCGCCACCTTCGCCCGCAGCGGCGCCGACCGCTTCGCCGCGCCGACCTCCTGGCGCCCCGGCCCGTACGGCGTGCCGCTGCTGGACGGTGTGCTGGCCTGGCTGGTCTGCGAGGTGGTGGCCCGGGTTCCCGCCGGCGACCACCGGATCGTGCTCGGCCAGGTCGTCGAGGGCGACCCCGAGGGGTACGCCGGCACGGCGGGCCGCAGCCGCCCGCTCCTCTACCACGAGGGCCGCTTCAACGCCCTGCGCGACTGAGCCCGCGCCGGTGCGCGCCGGGCGGCCGTCTCAACGCTCCGCGCGCCCTGCCGGTTCCGACCGCGCGCCTCGTCCACCCCATCGGTGCCCGTTGGCAACGTCACAGTTCAACGGCCTTGCTTCCGGGGAATGGGGTGGATGTACTGGCGAGTAATATTTCGGTGGGCGCGGGAGACCCGTCCGACCGGAAGCCGCCCCAACAGGCGCCTATGCTGCCAGCACAAGGCAGTTCGGAAGAGTCGAAGCAGGTAGGAGAGCCGGCGTGAGCCTGAGGATCGTTGTCTGTGTGAAGTACGTGCCCGACGCCACCGGCGACCGGCACTTCGCCGAGGACCTGACCGTCGACCGCGACGACGTGGACGGCCTGCTCTCGGAGCTCGACGAGTACGCGGTCGAGCAGGCCCTGCAGATCAAGGAAGCCGCCGACGGCGACGCGGAGATCACGGTCCTGACCGTCGGCCCCGAGGACGCCAACGACGCGCTGCGCAAGGCCCTGTCCATGGGTGCCGACAAGGGCGTGCACGTCGAGGACGACGACCTGCACGGCACCGACGCGCTCGGCACCTCCCTCGTACTTGCCAAGGCCGTCGAGAAGACCGGCTACGACCTGGTCGTCTGCGGCATGGCCTCCACCGACGGCACCATGGGCGTGCTGCCCGCGCTGCTCGCCGAGCGCCTGGGCGTGCCGCAGGTGACCCAGCTGTCCGAGGTCTCCGTGGACGGAGGCCCCGACGGAACCGTCAAGGGCCGCCGGGACGGTGACACCGCCACCGAGCACCTGGAGGCGTCGCTGCCGGCCGTCGTGTCGGTCACCGACCAGTCGGGCGAGGCCCGTTACCCCTCCTTCAAGGGCATCATGGCCGCCAAGAAGAAGCCGGTGGAGTCCCTGGAGCTGGACGACCTGGACATCGAGGCGGACGAGGTCGGCCTGGCGGGTGCCTGGACCAAGGTCGAGGAAGCGGCCGAGCGTCCCGCCCGTACCGCGGGCACGATCGTCAAGGACGAGGGCGAGGGCGGCAAGCAGCTCGCCGAGTTCCTCGCGGGCCAGAAGTTCATCTGAGCCCCCGGAAACCCGTCCGCACCACCGCCCTCACTTTTCCCGCAGGAGAGCAATCCCATGGCTGAAGTCCTTGTCTACGTCGACCACGTGGACGGCGCCGTCCGCAAGCCCACCCTCGAACTGCTCACCCTCGCCCGCCGCATCGGCGAGCCGGTCGCCGTGCACCTCGGCCCCGGCGCCGACACCGCCGCCGCGACGCTCGCCGAGCACGGCGCGGTCAAGGTCCTGACCGCCGACGCGCCGGAGTTCGCCGACTACCTGGTCGCGCCGAAGGTCGACGCCCTCCAGGCCGCGTACGAGGCCGTCTCCCCGGCCGCCGTGCTGCTGCCGTCCTCCACCGAGGGCAAGGAGATCGGCGCCCGCCTCGCGGTCCGCATCGGCTCCGGCATCATCACCGACGCCGTCGACCTGGAGGCCGGCGACGAGGGCCCGGTGGCCACCCAGTCCGTCTTCGCGGCCTCGTACACCACCAAGTCCCGCATCACCAAGGGCACCCCGGTCATCACCGTCAAGCCCAACTCCGCCGCCCCGGAGGCCGCACCGGCCGCCGGCACGGTCGAGCAGCTCGCGGTGACCGTCGCCGACGCCTCCAAGGGCACCAAGGTCGTCTCGCGCACCCCGCGCGAGTCCACCGGCCGCCCGGACCTGACCGAGGCCGCGATCGTGGTCTCCGGTGGCCGCGGCGTCAACGGCGCCGAGAACTTCCCGGTCATCGAGGCGCTCGCCGACTCGCTCGGCGCGGCCGTCGGCGCCTCGCGCGCCGCGGTGGACGCGGGCTGGTACCCGCACACCAACCAGGTCGGCCAGACCGGCAAGTCCGTCTCGCCGCAGCTGTACATCGCGGCGGGCATCTCCGGCGCGATCCAGCACCGCGCCGGCATGCAGACCTCGAAGACCATCGTCGCCATCAACAAGGACGCCGAGGCGCCGATCTTCGACCTGGTCGACTACGGCGTGGTCGGCGACCTGTTCGAGGTCGTTCCGGCCCTCACCGACGAGGTCAAGACCCGCAAGGGCTGACCCTGCGGGGCGCGGCGGGTCCGTGCCGCGCCGCCCGTGACGAACCCAGGGCCCGTACGCAGCCGCGTACGGGCCCTCGGCCTGTCACGGTGCCGGGGCCAACGTCCCGCACGCGGGGACGTAAGCCCCGGGTTCCGGGCCGTGGGGCGGGCACACCGAGGGTGCCGGAACCCGATCGCGGCACCGAAGGGAAGACCCGCACGATGCCCCTGCCCCACACCCCGGCCGACGCCCCTGCCGGCGCCTCGGCCGGTGCCCCCGCCGACGCCTTGCCCGACGCCTCGCCCGACGTCTCGCCCGGCGCCCCGACCGACGGCTGCGTCCGCGCCCTGCGGATGCGGCTGCCGACCGGCCCGCAGGCTCCCCGCCTGGCCCGGGAGTCGGTCTGCGCCGTCCTGGACCCCGACCGCTACGCGCTCGGCGACGGCCGGACCTGCCTGTCCGAGGTGGTCGCCAACGCCGTACGGCACTCCGCCGCGCCCGACATCCCGCTGATGCTGATCGGGGAGGCGGACGGCAGCCTCTTCGCGGCGGTCCGGGACACCGCCCGTACGGTGCCGATGGCCACCGGCACCGCGGACGGACCGCTGGCCGAGGACGGCCGCGGCCTGGAACTCCTGGGGGCCCTCGCGGACGGCTGGGGCTTCGACCGGACGCGCTCCGGGAAGTGGGTGTGGTTCCGTGTGCGCCACCCGCGCACGGCCGCGGCCGGCGGGCAGGTGACCGCGTGATGAGCGACCTCGCGCCCGTACGGGACAGACCCGCGACCGGACCGGCCGGGCTGCCCCGGCTGGAGGACGCCGGAGCCGTCACCCCGCAGGACGCCCGCGAGGTGTCCCAGATCTTCTTCGAGCGGCTGGCCGGACTCCCCGAGGGCGATCCCGCCCGCCGGTACGCGCGGGACTGCCTGGTCGAGATGAACCTGTCCCTGGTGCACTACGCGGTCCGCAGGTTCCGCAGCCGTGCCGAGGAGACCGAGGACATGGTGCAGGTGGGGACCATCGGGCTGATCAAGGCGATCGACCGGTTCGACCTCGCGCGCGGGGCGCCGTTCAGCGCCTTCGCCGTGCCGTACATCGTCGGGGAGATCAAACGGTACTTCCGGGACACCAGCTGGGCCGTCCATGTGCCGCGCCGGCTCCAGGAACTCCGTATCGACCTGGCCAGGGCCCGGGAGAAACTGGCGCACGACCTGAATCGCGCGCCCACCACCGCGGAGCTGGCCCGGCACCTCGACATGGACCAGGAGGACGTCATCGAGGGGCTGTACGCCGGCAACGGGTATTCCGCCGATTCCCTCGACGCCCCGGCGGAGGACAGTGACGCGCATTCCGCGGGAGGGATGCTCGCCGCATACCTGGGGAACGAGGACCCCGCCCTGGAAAAGGCGGAGAACGTGCAGGCGCTCAAACCGCTGCTGGACGGTCTCGAAGAACGGGAACGGCGGATTCTGCATCTGCGGTTCGGTGCCGAACTCACCCAGACGGAGATCGGCAAGGAGCTCGGTATCTCCCAGATGCAGGTGTCCCGTCTGCTGACCCGCATTCTCGCGAGGCTGCGGGAGGGAATGCTGGAAGCGAACTGAGGGATACCGGCCGGTGACGAGCCCCCACGCGCTCCGGCCCGCCTCCTGCTCGGGGCAGGAGGCGGGCCGAAGCGCGTGCTCAGGCCGCTCGCCGGTATTCGGCGTCGTGCGCGCGGAGCAGACGGCGGGCCTCGCGGAGGGCGGCGGCGGGGTCGCGGTGGCCGGTGTAGACGCCGAGGGTGTAGGACACGTCCTCCAGGCGGCACTCTCTGTCGCGTGCCGGGAAGCCGTTCCCGGTGAGGCGCTGGTGTTCGTGGACGAGGTCCCGCAGTACGTCGTAATTGATCAGTCGCATGGTGTGCCCTTCGCAGCGCGGCGGGGATTCGGAAGCTGCTTTTCGGGTGCCCCGGGGAGAGGGCGAGCGGCGGGACTTTGTTCCCGGATGCGCGGGACCTTTTTCTGTCGGGTGCAGTCGAACGGCACCTTTTCCCGCTGCTGCCGCAATTCTTCGTCAAGGGCCGCATGACCGGCAGACGCACCGGACAAGACAAGGTGTGGCAATCGCCGTCGACGGCTGGTTCTGCCGATCCCGGAGCGCGGACGGAAGGGGTGCACGTGCGGGAGGAGAAAACGGCGCCGCCCGGGTGCCGGGCGCGAGCCGCACACGCGGTGGTGGGGCTGGCGCGGATCCGCGACGGGCCCTGGGCGGTCCGGTGGCTGGTCGCCGTCCGTGCCGCCGTCGCGGCGGCACTGGCCTGGCAGCTGTGCCGCAGCGTGTGGGAGACACCGCAGCCGGGCCCGGCGGTCGTCGCCGCGCTGCTGGTCGTCCATCCGACGGTCTTCCGCTCGTGCACGGCGGGGCTCCAGTACGCGGCCGGGTGCACGCTCGGCGCCCTGATCGCCCTGCCCGCCGCGATCCTCGTGGGACCGACGTGGCTGAGCATGAGCGCCGTCCTGCTGTTGTCCCTGCTGGCCGCCGGGAACGGACGCCTCGGAGCGCACGGGCTGCACGTACCGATCACCGCGGTGTTCGTCCTCCTGCTCGGACCGAGCCACGCCGGGCAGATCCTGCCGCACCTGCTGGAGATCGGGGTGGGCATCGCCGTCGCGGTGCTCTTCAACGCCCTGCTGCCGCCGCCGCTGCGGCTGCGGGCCGCGGAGTCCGCCCTCGACCGCCTCCGGGACGAACTGGCCGGCGTGCTCAACGGCATGGCCACCGCCGTACGGGAAGCACGGCATCCCGACGAGGTCCTCGACGCACAGTGGCCCGCCCGCGTCGCGGACACCGCTGCCAGGGCCCGCAGCGCCCTCGGTCAGGCGCACGAGAGCTTGCGCTGGAACGTTCGCGCGCGGAACCGGAACGCCGTCTGGCACTTGGACCGCGAGGTCCTGAAGAGCCTGGAGCGCGTGGCGCACGACGCGGAGGCGTGTGCCGGCGCGCTCGGCGATCTCGCGGCGGAGCGCCCTGCCGCGTCGGAGCACCCGGCCCCTGCGGAGGCCGGTCCGGGCGCAGCGGTACGGCCGGACGCGTGGGACCGGGAGTTCCGGGCCGGCTGCGCCCGGCTGCTGACCTGCCTCGCGCTGTGCGTCCGCGGCTGCCGGGGCGGCAGCCCGCACCCGGTGCTGCCCGCGACGCGCCGGGTGTGGCGGGAACTGGCCGAGCGGTGCGGCGACCGGCACGACAGCCTGGACGTCCGGGTGGCCGAGTACCGGCTCCTGATGCTTCTCGACCGGGCCCTGTACGACGTGGCGGGCGGCCGCCGCCGCACGGCGCGTCCCCCGCACAGTCGTACCGCCCACACCACCACCGAACTCGCCATCACCACCAGGGACGAAGCCCATGTCCAAGCAGCCGCCGAACACCGCTGAGCGCCCTGCCGGGGGAGCGCGGCACCGGTTCACCGCCCTGCTGCCGCGCGCGCTGTCCGGCCTCGCCTTCGTACTGATCGTGCTGGCCGTCGTGGCCGTGTCGACCGGTACGCCGGAGCCCCGTCGGCTTGCGGCCGGTCCGGTGTCCGAAGCGGCGATGTGCACGGTACTGGCCGCCGCACCGGCGGCCCTCGTATGCAGCGCGGTTCGACGGCGGCGACAGCGCGCGCTGGACCGGGCCGACATCTCGGCCGCGACCGCGCAGCGGGTCCTGCTGCGGCCGCTGCCCGGACGGATCGGGGACCTGCGACTGCGCGGCACCTACCTTCCGGCACGGACCGCGCCCCGCAGCGGCGGCGACCTCTACGACGCGGTACGCAGCCCGTACGGCACCCGCCTGCTCATCGGCGACGTACGGGCCAAGGGGATGCTCGCGGTGGAGGCGTCGGCGCTGCTGCTGCGCTCCTTCCGCGAAGCGGCGTACGAGGAGGAGCAGCTGACGGAGGTGGCCCGGCGGCTGGAGCACGACGCGCGGCAGCACATCGCGCGGCTGCCGGGCGCCGAGACGCCCGAACGGTTCGCCACCGCCCTGCTGGTGGAGATCCCCGAGGGGCCGGTGGCCCGGGTGGTCCACTGCGGGCACCCCGAACCCCTGCTCGTCGCCGGCGGCCGGATACGCTCCTGCCCGCCGGAGCGGCCCGGTGCCCCTGTCGGCATGGCCGATCTGGTGGGGGCCGGACACGCGGTCCAGACGCTGCCGTTCCGGGCGGGGGAGCGGCTGGTGCTGCTCACCGACGGGTTCACCGAGGCCCGGGACGCGGCGGGGCGCTTCCATCCGTTCGCCGAACGGGTCTCCGAACGGGCCGCCGCGCCGCTGGACGGCCTGGTGGACGGGCTCGGCGCGGATCTGGTCCGGCACACGGGCGGGGACCTGCGGGACGATGCCGCGCTGCTGGTCGTCGAGCGCGTAGCCGCGTAGCCGCGTAGCCGCGTAGCCGCGTAGCCGGTCCGCCGACCGTGTACCGCCTAGTCGCCCGTCACCCCGTCGATCCGCTCCCGCAGCAGATCCGCGTGCCCGTTGTGCCGCGCGTACTCCTCGATCATGTGGACGTACACCCACCGGAGGCTGATGACCCGGCCGTCCGCCATCGTGAACGTGTCGTCCAGGGCACGGTGCGCCACGGCCTGGTCGGCGGCGTCGCACTCGGCGCGCAGCACCGCGAACGCCTCCTCGGCGCCGGCGGTGTCGAGGTTCTCGAAGTCGCCGTCCGGCTGCTCGTCGGTGAAGTAGAGATTGCCGATCTTCTGGCCCGCGACGCGTGTCCGGAACCAGGAGCGCTCCACTTCCGCCATGTGCCGGACCAGGCCGAGCAGTGTCAGATTCGACGGCTCGGCGCTCGCTCGGACGAGCTGTTCCGGGGTGAGCCCGGCGCACTTGGTCAGCAGGGTGTCACGATGCCAGTCCAGCCAGCCCTGGAGCATGCTGCGTTCGTCCGCCACGTACGGCTCGGTACGGCGGTCCACCTCGGGTGCGATCCATGTCATGCGGGAGAGTGTCGCCCGGCAAGATCGAATGCGCCACACGTTAAAACCGTGGCCGCCCCGGAAAAACCATGACATTCCCGGGTCTTCGCGACAGCGGCGGCTCCAGGATCCCGCGACAGCCGCGGATCCGGAACTCCGCCAAGTCAGCGGCCGCAGAGCGGGTCGTACGGTACGTCGGGCAGCAACTCCCGCCAGCGCGCGGGCCCGGTCCTGCCGACCAGCGGGCAGATGCGCCCGGCCACTCGGCGCGCGTCCAGGTCCCACAGGCGTACGGAGCCGTCCGCGCCGGTACTGGCGAGGGTCCTGCCGTCCGGCGCGTAGGCCACCGACCACACCACGTCGGTGTGGCCGGTGAGCGTCGCGGCCTGTGTACGGGCGGCGGTGTCCCAGACGCGTACGGTGCCGTCGAACCCGACCGTGGCCAACTGCCGCCCGCGCGGCGCGAACGCGATGTCGCGCACCGACCCGGTATGGCCGCGCAGCACTCCTGTGGCGCGGTGCCGCCGCAGGTCCCACAGACGCACCGTGCGGTCGTTGCCCGCCGAGGCGAGCACGTGCCCGTCCGCGCTGAAGGCCACCGCCCACACCGCACCCGTGTGTCCGCGCAGGACGGCGACCGGGCGGCGCGTGGCTGCGTCCCACAGCCGTACCGTACGGTCGTCGCTCGCGCTGGCCAGCAGGCGCCCGTCCGGGCTGAACGCCACGCCGTTGACGAAGTCGTCGTGCTGGGTCAGGACGGCCGAGCCGCCCCGCGCCAGGTCCCACAGCCGCACCGTGCCGTCCTCGCTGGCTCCCGCCACCTGCCGCCCGCCGGGGGAGAACGCGACCGCGAACACCGCCCCGCGTGCCCCGGTCAGGACGCGTTCGAGCGCGCCGCTCGCCGCGTCCCACAGCCGTACGGTCCCGTCGGCCCCGGCGGTCGCGAACGTACGGCCGTCCCGGCTGTAGGCCAGCCCCCGCACCGGGCCGTGGTGGCCGCCCAGCGGCGGCCCCAGCTGTGTACGGGACCGTACGTCCCACCGCTGGACCGAGCCGTCGGTGCCCGCGGCGGCCAGTCGCCGCCCGTCGGGCGCGAAGGCGACGGCGGACCGGCCGGACACCGGCCGGGCGGTCAGCGCCGCGCCGGACGGGTTCCACAGGGCGAGGGTGCGGTCGAAGCTGCCGGTGGCCAGGGTGCGGCCGTCCGGGGCGAAGGCGACGGTGAGCACGTAGTCGCTGTGCCCGGTGAAGGCGGCGACGGTACGGCGGGTGGCGACCTCCCACAGACGCGCGGAGCCGTCGCCGGAGGCGGACGCGAGGGTGTCGCCGTCGGGGCTGAACGCGAGGGCGTTGATGTCGTCGTTGTGGCCGGTGAGCCGCCCCGTGACGGTCATGTCGCGGGTGTCGTACAGCGTCACCGTGCGGTCCGTGCCGCCGACGGCGAGTGTCGCGCTGTCCGGGCTGAAGGCCACGGCGACGACTCCGCTGCCGTGCCCGGCGCGGTCGGCCAGGACGGTGGGGGAGGCGGGGCGGTCGGCGTCGGACAGGGCGCTGCCGGGGGCGGAAGCGGTCAGGGAGCGCGGCAGCCGCCACACCCGGACCCGGCCGTTGGCGTCGCCGCGGGCCAACAGGCGCCCGTCCGGGGTGAACGCCACCTTGCCGCTCGCGCCGCCTCCGAGGCCGGGCAGGCGGGCCGTCCGCCGCATGTCGGGCGCGTTCCACAGGGTCACGCTGCCGTTGGGGCCGGTGGCGGCGAGGACTTGCGTACGGGCTGGTCCGGAAGTGGTGGACGTGCCGGAAGTGGCGGACATGCCGGATGTGTCGGGCGTGCCAGGTGTGCCGGGCGTACTGGCCTTGTCGGCCGCCTCGCCCCCCACGCCCGGACCGGCCGGCGCGAAGGCCACCTCCCCGCCCGCGCCCGCGCCGGGCCCGGTGGCGCCCGGGGCCCGGCGGCCGGTGTCCCGTACCCGTACCGAGCCGTCCGCGGTGCCCGCCGCGAGCAGCCGGCCGTCCGGGCTGAAGGCCACACCGCGGATCCGCTTCCCACCCGCGCGGATCGCGGTGCCCAGCGGGCGGCGGGTGCGGGGGTCCCAGAGCCGTACCGTGCCGTCCGAGGCCCCGCCCGCCAGCAGGCCCCCGTCCGGGCTGAACGCGACGGCGTTGACCGGCCCCTGATGTCCCGTCAGGCGGCCCGCGAACGGTCGCGCCTGGGTGCTCAGCAACGCGCTGCGGGAGGCGGGGGACGGGCGCAGCCGGTACGCCTCGGCGGCGAGCAGTATGGCCGCCTCCGGCTGTCCGGCGGCCACCTGGCCCGAGCGGGCGGCCAGTTCACCGGCGTACGCGTCGAGGCGGCCGGTCTCCGCCGTACGCCACTGCTGGACCGCCAGCACCCCGGCGCACACGGCGAGGACGAGCAGTACGGCCAGGGTGCCCGCGAGCCTGCGGCGGCGGCGCACCCGGCGGCGTCCGGCCCGGGCCGCGGCCGCCTCGCGTTCCTGCGACGCTTGCAGGAACTCCTCCTCCAGCGGGCTGAGTCCGGCGTCCTCACCCCGCTGCCCGGCCCATTCGCGGGCCACCGCCAGCCGGGTGCCCCGGTACAGCCCCGCGGCCTCCCGCCCCTCCCGCTTCCACGCCCCGGCCGCCTCCGAGAGCCGCTGGTGGACGACGAGCCCGGCGCGGTCGGCCCGGATCCAGCCGCGCAGCCGCGGCCAGGCCCGCAGCAGCGCCTCGTGGGTGATCTCCACGGTGTCCGCGTCCAGGGTCAGCAGGCGGGCGCGTACGAAGACGTCGATCACGGCGGCGGTCTTCTCCGGGTCCGGCAGGTGCTCCAGCAGGCGCTCGCGCGGCACCCGGCGACGGGTCTCGCCCGCGATCTCGCCGACCTGCACCAGCCGCAGCAGCACCTGCCGCGCCGCCCGCCGCTCGGCCGGGTCCAGCGCGGCGTGCACCCGTTCGGCGGTGGTGGCGACGGCGCCGTGCAGGCCGCCGGTCAGGCGGTATCCGGCGACGGTGAGGGTGCGGCCGGTGCGCTGCTGCCAGGTGCCGAGCAGGGCGTGCGCCAACAGGGGCAGCGTGCCGCCGGCCACCGGGCCGTCGTCCTCGTGGATGCCCAGGTCGGACAGGAGCAGCTCTTCCAGGCCCGGTTCCAGCTCCAGCGCGGCCTCCCGGGCGGGCCGCACGATCGCCGCGCGCACCTCCGGTACGGACATGGGCCGCAGCGCGAAGATCCCGGCGGACAGGGCCGGGGCGAGCGGGGGGTGGTCCAGGCACTGGCCGTAGAAGTCGGCGCGTACGCAGAGGATCACGGCGCAGGGGGCGTCCCGCGCGGCCGCGCAGAGCGCCGCGATGAACGCGCGCCGCTCGCGCGGGTCCTCGCAGACGGTGAAGACCTCCTCGAACTGGTCGACGACGAGGACCAGGCGCGGACAGGCGCCGAGGGCGGCGCGGACGGCGGCGGGGCATTGTTCGGGGGCGTCGGCGAGGGTTTCGGCGGCGGTCGCGGCGGACACCCTGGTGACCTCGGCCCCCAGCCCGGCCAGCGCCCCGGCCAGCCCGGTGAGCGGATGCGCGCCGGGCGTCAGCACGCGCACCGCCCAGTGCCGGGAGCCGGGCAGGGCGCCGTCGCGCAGGGCGGGCAGCAGACCGGCCCTGAGCAGGGAGGACTTCCCGGCGCCGGAAGGGGCTGCCACGACGAGCGGGCCCGCGGCCGCCAGGCGTTCGGCGAGGCGGCCGACCAGGGCGGCGGTGGCGCGTTCCCGGCCGAAGAACCAGGGGGCGTCCTCGGCGGTGTAGGCGGCCAGTCCCGGATACGGGCAGCGGTCGCCGGGCGTGCGGGCGGACAGCAGCCGGGTGAGCGTGCCGTCCGCGGCCAGCGCCGTGTCGCAGCGGCGGGCGACGTCGCCGGTCGGCGGCTTCTCGCCGTTCTCGATCTTGCTGAGATAGCCCTTGCTGTAGTGCACCAGCTGCGCCAGGGCCCGGAGGGAGACCTCCCGCTCCCGCCGCAGCCGCCGCAGCGCGTCCCCGAACTCCTCCGGCATACAGGCCCCCACGCCTCGTGCGGGCGGCCGGGCGCCCGGGCCGCCCGCACCGCGCCGGTGATGTTACGCACGGGAGTTCCGGTCGGGCCGGGGAAGGCGGAAGAAGCACTGAAAGGGGTGAAACGGGGTGCGTCGCGCGCGGGCGCACGGCGCGCGCCATGGAGAACGCTCCCCATGGCGCGCCCCGCCGATCCCGTCGCCCGGAGGGTGTTGACCTGCGAACTCGGCCCGGATAGCTTCGCTCTACGGATTGTTGATTCCGTACAGCGGAAAAGTGAAGAGACGCCTACGCGGTGGGCGCGAGCACAGGGAGGATGCCGGATGGGGCAGCACGAGACGGTGGCGACGAGTCTCGCGGACACCGTACGCGAGGAGATCGGAGCCGCTCTCGCGGAGGTCGACGCGGACCTCGCGCGGCGCTACCCGGGCGACCCTGGCACCCGGCAGCCGGTCCACACGGTCTACGTCCCCGGCGACGTGTTCACCGCCGGCACCGTCCGCGAATGGGGTGACGCCGCCCTCGCCGCGCTCGACGAGCACGCCCCGGACGCGGAGGCGTTCGCGGGCGTCCTCGGCATTCCCGGAGACCTCGCCGCGTCCGTGTACGAGCGGGTACGGGCCAAGCTGGAACGCGAGCCCGTCGAGGATCTGCGCATCGACTTCGAGGACGGCTACGGCGCCCGCCCGGACGCCGAGGAGGACGCGGCCGCCGCCCGTGCCGCCACCCTCGTCGCGGCCGCCCACCGGGACGGCACCGCCGCGCCCTCCATGGGCATCCGCATGAAGTGCATGGAAGCCGCCGTCCGCGACCGCGGCATCCGCACCCTGGACATCTTCCTCACCGGCCTGATGGCGGCCGGCGGCCTTCCGGACGGCCTGGTGCTGACCCTGCCCAAGGTCGGCTACCCGGAGCAGGTCACCGCGATGGTGCGGCTGCTGGCGGCGTTCGAGAAGACCCACGGCCTGCCGTCCGGCCGGCTCGGGTTCGAGATCCAGATCGAGACCACCCAGTCCATACTGGGCGCCGACGGCCGCGCCACCGTCGCCCGCCTGATCGAGGCCGCCGAGGGCCGGGCCACCTCCCTGCACTACGGCACCTTCGACTACAGCGCCTCCTGCGGCGTCAGCGCCGCCCACCAGGCGCTGGACCACCCGGTGGCCGACCACGCCAAGGCCGTGATGCAGGTCGCCGCCGCGGGCACCGGCGTCCGCCTCTCCGACGGCTCGACCAACGTCCTCCCGCTGGGCGCGACCACCCAGGTCCACGACGCCTGGCGGCTGCACCACGGCCTGGTGCGCCGCTCGCTGGCCCGCGCGTACTACCAGGGCTGGGACATGCACCCCGCGCACCTGCCCACCCGTTACGCCGCCGTCTACACCTTCTACCGCGAGGGCCTGGAGCAGGCCGCGGCCCGGCTCGCCGCGTACGTGGCCAAGGCGGGCGGCGACGTGATGGACGAGCCCGCGACCGCCAAGGCGCTCAGCGGCTACCTGCTGCGCGGCCTGGACTGCGGCGCCGTCGACATCGCCGAGGTCGCCCGCCTGACCGGGCTCACCCGCGCCGACCTCGACGGTCTCGCGGGCCGGCCGGCGCCGAACGCCTGACGGCTCTCCGGCAGGCGGGCCTCATCAGCGGCGTACGAAACTGTCGTACGCCGCGCAGGCGTGTCCGGACCCCGATCATCCGCAGGCAAGAACAACAAAGGCAAGGAGTCTCGCACTCCTTGCCACTCTTAACTTATAGCGCACAGGGGGGCTTGCGGCAAGGCCCCGGTCGTACCGCAGAATCTCTGGCCTAGGCCAGAACCCGCGGACATGGGGGATACGCGAAGTGCGTGTGTTCTTGCCGGTGTACGGGGCGCGCGAGGTGCGGTCCGCCGCCCGGCAGACCTCCGCGGGTGCGGCCCAGGATCGGAGCTGACACCATGAATTCCCTGACCACCACCAGTGTGTTCGCCCTCCCCGCCCGCCTCGCCGCCAAGGCCGACCCGCAGCTGACGGCGGCCGACGAGCGGCACTTCGCGGCCATCGCGGAGAGCCTGGAAGAGACCATCGGCGACCTGTCCGCCCGCCTCGACGCGGAACTCAAGGCACCCGGCGGCACCGGCCGGCAGGCGATGGACCGCGACGCCGAGGTGCACCGGCTGACCACGCGCCTGCGCACCCTGCGCCGCTTCGGCCTCGACCTGTGCCTCGGCCGCATGGTCGGCGAGGACGGCCGCGAACCCGTGTACGTCGGGCGCCTCGGCCTCACCGACAGCGCGGGCCGCCGGCTGCTGGTCGACTGGCGCTCCCCGGCGGCCGAACCGTTCTTCGGAGCCACCCACGCCGACCCGATGGGCCTGACGAGCCGCCGCCGGTACCGCTGGACCCGCGGCCGGATCAGCGACTACTGGGACGAGGTCTTCACCGCCGACGGGCTCGAAGGGCACGCCGCGCTCGACGACCACTCCGCCTTCGTCGCCAGCCTGGGCGGCAACCGTTCGGCCCGGATGCGCGACGTGCTCGGCACCATCCAGGCCGACCAGGACGCCATCATCCGGGCGGGCTCCCGCGGCGCCCTCGTCGTCGACGGCGGCCCGGGCACCGGCAAGACCGTCGTCGCCCTGCACCGCTCCGCCTACCTCCTCTACTCCGACCCCCGCCTCGGGCACCGCCGCGGCGGCGTGCTGTTCGTCGGCCCCCACCAGCCCTACCTGTCGTACGTCGCCGACGTCCTCCCCAGCCTCGGCGAGGAGGGCGTGCAGACCTGCACCCTGCGCGACCTCGTAGCCGAAGGCGCCGCGGCGACAGTCGAGACCGACCCGCGGGCGGCCGCCCTGAAGGCGTCCGCCCGCATGGTGCAGGCGATCGAGACGGCCGTCAGGTTCTACGAGGAGCCGCCCGCCGAGGGCATGACGGTCTCGACCCCGTGGGCCGACGTACGGCTGACCGCCGACGACTGGGCCGAAGCGTTCGAAGCACCGGAACCAGGCACCCCGCACAACGAGGCACGCGAGCAGATATGGGAGGAACTGCTCACGATCCTGACGGACAAGCACGACGGCGAGGCCCCGCCCGACCAACTCCGCGCGGCGCTCCGGCACGACAAGGAGCTGCTGAGGGCCCTCTACCGCGCCTGGCCCCTGCTCGAAGCCACCGACCTCGTCTCGGACCTGTGGACGGTCCCCGCCTACCTGCGGCTGTGCGCTCCCTGGCTCGGCCGCGACGACATCCGCACCCTGCAACGCACGGACGCCCAGGCCTGGACGGTCTCCGACCTGCCGCTCCTGGACGCGGCACGGCAGCGGCTCGGCGACCCGGAAGCGTCGTTGCGCGCACGCCGGCACGCCGCCGCCCTCGCCGCCCAGCGCGAGACCATGGCGCAGGTCGTCGACAACCTGATCGGGGCCGCGGCCGACTCGGGCGCCGACGGTGACGACGGCGAAGGGCTGGTGGTGATGTTGCGCGGCGAGGACGCCCAGGTCAGCCTGGTCGACGAGGCCGCACTGCCCACCGCCGAACCGGACCTGCTGGCCGGCCCGTTCGCGCACGTCGTCGTCGACGAGGCCCAGGAACTGACCGACGCGGAATGGCAGATGCTGCTGCTCCGCTGCCCGTCCCGGAGCTTCACCATCGTCGGCGACCGCGCCCAGGCCCGGCACGGATTCACCGAGTCGTGGCAGGAACGGCTCGCGCGGATCGGGCTGGACCGGATCGACGTGGCCTCCCTGAACATCAACTACCGCACGCCGGAAGAGGTGATGACGGAGGCGGAACCCGTCATCCGGGCCGCCCTCCCCGACGCCAACGTCCCCACCTCGATCCGCGGCACCGGCAACCCCGTCATCCACGCCCCCGTCACGGACCGGGACGCGATCCTCGACGCCTGGCTCGCCACCCACGACGACGGCATCGCCTGCGTCATCGGCGACCCCTCCTTCCCGGCCACCTCCCGCGTCCGGTCGCTGACTCCGGAACTGTCGAAGGGGCTGGAGTTCGACCTGGTGGTCCTCGTCGACCCGGAGAAGTTCGGCGAGGGCATTCAGGGAGCGGTGGACCGGTACGTGGCGATGTCCCGGGCGACGCAGCGGCTGGTCGTTCTGCGAAGTTCGGCCGTTTAACTTCCCCGGAATGGCGGAATGGTCAGGGGCCCTGTCGGAGACATCTCCGACAGGGCCCCGTCACCTCAGGTCTTTTTCTTTCCCAGCGCTACGGACCTGTTGCTTCCGGCTCGACCGCACCATCGGCCTCCAGCATGAGCATGCTGCTTTCGAGGGAATAGCGGAGATAGCGCCGCGCGTCGCCCCGATCGGCCTTTTCAAGCAGTATCGGGAGAAACTCGGAATCCGGGTAGCCCTTCACCTCGGCATCCCTGGTCGCCCACACCTGCGACCAGATGGCGATGGTCATCTCGTTGCAGGCTCGGGCCTGATGTGTTCCGTGCGCGGCGTCTTCGTCGAGGGCTTCACGTGTGAAGATCCCCATACGGTGCCCCAGGGCCAGCAGGAAAGTTTCCCTGGAGTCCGACGCCAGGACCTCCAGGACTCGGTCGTAGATGTTCATTGCTCCATGGCCCAGAATTCTTCGTCTGTTGTCGGTTGGCGGCTGCCGTACGATTCCCGCGGCAGTGAGTCGATGTCATATCCCCGCGATTTCAGTACCTTGAGCCTGGTGTTTCCGTTACGCACCCGTCCGTCCGGATACGTCGTCAGGGCCTTATCTGCTTTTGGCCGCAGAGAAGTGACGATGTCGTCAGTGGACTGCTTGTGCCAGAAGTCCAATGAAGCCTGGCTCCACGAATTTTCGGTGTGTATCAGGATCAGCGGCGGATCGCACGGTTCGGCATTGTGCACCAGAACCGGGGTCCGGCCCGCCAGTACATAGTACGTGTGCAGTTCGCCGACCGTCAGGTTGTAGGTCCGGGCGTTCTCGGTGAACGGGCGGTTTCCCCGCACCGTCACGTCGGTGCCGTCGGCGGTCCTGAGCGTCATGCCCCGGTGGAGGCCGGCGGCCTTGACCCACGACTTCTGCGAGGGGGACCAGAACGGATGCTCATAGGTGGCGGTGAGCCGTTCGCTGCCCCGACGGGTGGCTATGGTCAGTTCGTTGAAACGCTTGTCGTGCTCGGTGATGATGAGGGCGGTCACCGTCCGTTTCCCGCTCTTGCCGCCGACCGGGTCGGTGGCGGTCACCTCGTCGCCGACCTTGACGGACTCGATGTTCTTCGAAGCCCCGTCGTTCATGAGCACCTTGGTGCCGGCCGGGAAGCACGTGGCGCACTTGAGCGCCTTCTTCTTCTTCACCGTCTTGGCGATCTTCTCGACGGCCTTGCCGCCGGCCTTGGCGAATTTGCCGGCCAGCTTGACGCCCTTGCCCCAGGGGGTGACGCCGATGAGGAAGGATCCGCAGTCGACGAGATTGGGGTCCTTGACGCAGTTCAAAGCGGTGTCGATGTCGGCGAGTTCCCACACGACGGCTTTCAATGTGGGGTCGATCTCGATCTGCTTGAGCGTGCCGCCGGCGGCCAGGCAGGGCAGGACGGCGGTCTCGCGGGTGGGGTGTTCGTAGCAGATCTTCTGCTCGGACTGCTCCTTCTCCTTCCGCTTGCGCGCCTCTTCGGCCTTGCGGCGGGTTTCGGCCTCTTCGGCCTCCCGCTTCTTCGTCACCTCCGTCCACGCCTTCGAAGCCAGGGAGGAAGCCTCCTCGGCGCTCTTTCCGGCTGCCAGCGCGGAGTTGCGAGCCTCGGTGGCCGCGTCGTCAGCGACCTTGGCCGAGGCGCGGGCGTATTCGAAGGAGAACCGGGCCTGGGCTGCTGAGTTTTCGGCGTCGGCGGCGTCGCGTTGGGCGTTGTCGGCGGCGTTGCGGGCGGTCTTCGCGGATTTGGCGGCCTGGGCGGCGCTGGCTTCGGCGCTGTCGGCGGCCCTGTCTGCGTCGATGCGGTAGCCGTCGGCGAGTTTGGCGTTCTTCTTGGCTTCGGCGGCGGCCTTGGCGGCGTCGTCGGAGGCACGGTTGGCTTCGGCGGCTGCGCCGGCGGCGATCCAGCGGTTGTGCTGGGCCTGGGCGGCGACGCGCTGGGCGTCGGCGACCAGTGACTGGACCTGGGCGATGTGGGTGGCGGCGAGCTGGTCCTTGCGGTCGGCCATGTACTGGCCGAGGGTGACGAAGTCG
>NZ_JAFIQY010000031.1 GCF_022271435.1 Streptomyces monomycini
AGCCGGGGTGGATGGCGTCGGCGCCGGAGTCGGCGGCGGCGGTCAGGACCTTGGTGATGTCGAGGTAGCTGGTGGCCGGGGTGTCACCGCCCAGTGCGTAGGCCTCGTCCGCCGCGCGTACGTGCAGAGCGTCGCGGTCGGGGTCGGCGTAGACGGCCACACTCCCGATTCCGGCGTCCCGGCACGCCCGGGCAACGCGGACAGCGATTTCGCCTCGGTTGGCGATGAGCACCTTGCGCACGATCGGTTCCTCCTTGGCGCTTCGCCGCAACAAAATTGGACGTCGCGAGTTTAGGGACTGGCGACACCGCGTGCCGACCCGTTCCCGGTAGTGAGCTTGCCCACACGGAGCGTGCGCCCGGTGCGGGTACGGGACCGGAGTCCCCCGGTATCCCAGGGTAGGCCCGTATTCCGGGGGCCGTGGGGTGATCAAGATGTGGGCAAGGTCTCGCTCCCCGTCCGTTCACCGGAACCCCGTTTCTTTGTGGAGTCCCTACGAATGGGCGAAGGAATCTTTGCGCGCTGGTGTGTCCGGGTCCGGCCCGTGCCGACCCCGGGCGCGTCCGCGCGCCCCCGCGGTCGCCGTCGCCCCCGCGGCCCGTTCCGCTTCCCTGCTCATACCCGGCTCCGGGCCCTTGTAGAGCGGGGGGTACTCAGGAGTAGCGTGCCCGGTGTTCTTTCGTACTCGCGGTAACAGCGCAGCGCGTGACTGGGAAGTGGGTGGACGGGGTGGCGGCACGCAGACCGGTGGCGTGGACGGCGGCGGTGGTGCTGGTGCTGGAGGCGCTCGGCATCCTCTTCCTGAACTGGGTCCTGAGCATCGTCGTGGACCAGCAGCAGATGTCGATGGCGGGCGTCGACCCCGGCGCGATGTCCACCGGGGCCTGGGTGCTCGGCGTCGTCTTCGCGCTCTACCTGGTGTGCTGCGCTGTCCTCCTGGCCCGCATCGGCCTGCGCGACCGCCCGCCCGGCACGTTCGGGCGCGTCGCCCTCGTCAGCTGCGCCGTGGTGCACGCCGTCCTGGGAGCTTTCGCGGTCGGGCTGGTCGGCTGGGCGGCGTTCGCGCTGCTGATGGCCGTCCTGGCGCTGCTGGTCCTGACACTGACGGCGTACGGCACGTCGTACACCGTCCCGAACGGCGAGGGCGCCGGCCGCGGCGGTTCCGGCGGCACCCCGGCTACCGCTCCGGCTCGCCCCACGAACTGACGGCCACCGCGTCCCCCACCGACAGCTTGCCCGGCCGCAGCACGGCGAACTTCGCACCGAACACGACACCGCCCGAGGCCGCGCGCCGGTACCCGGCCAGCGTCCGCAGCGGCTCCGGACCGCCCCGCGCGCCGGCCCCCTGGTCGACGGTGGTGACGGCACACCGCACGGCGAGCTTGGCGTACCCCAGCTCGACGTCACCGACGGCGATCCGGCGCGCCCGGTCCTCGGTGTGCGGCGCGTCCCAGCCGTCGACCACGATGTTGGGCCGGAACCGGTCCATCGGCAGCGGCGCCGCGCCCTGCTCCGCCAGCCGCTCGCCCAGCAGCTCCAGCGTGGACCGGGACAGCACGTGCAGCGCACAGCTGTCGGCGTATCCGGAGGTGCCCGGGGTCAGCCCGTCCGTCACGCGGTCGTGCTCCGGCGGCACCCGCACGAGCCTGCTCGGCACGCCGAGCGCCTCCGTCAGCCACTCGGCGACGGCGTCCCCCTGGTCGATGCCCCGGTAGGCGCTCTTGAACAGCAGCACGTCCCGGCGGGCGGAGGAGGTGTCCACGTCCAGCTCCAGCGGCTCGACACCCGGCGCACGCAGCGTCAGACGCCCGCCGCCGGCGCCGATCTCCGGCCGGATCAGGGCGAGCCGCGGATCGCGCCGCTGGCTGCGGAAGACGCCTTCAGCGTCGGTCACCATGAAGCTGCGGTCATGAGCGAGCCCGGCGGGCGTCACCTCCGCCGCGGGGACGGAGACCCCGGCGCAGCCTTTGAGCGGGTAGTACGTCAGTTCGGCGACTGTGGCCGCACCGGTCATCGCGTTCCCCCTGATCCCGCGGGCCGCCATGGCCGTTCGCGGCTCGTTCAGCCCATGACACTCGTACGCACCGTGCTCCCCGCACGGTGCGTACCTCAATGTAGCGCCGCGCGGCCGCCGATCGGCAGGCCCGCCCTCGGGTCCTGGCGCGCAGGTCAGGGCATTCAGGCCAGCGCCGCCACCTCCCGCCGCAGCGCCTCGGTGAGTGGGGCGCGCAGGCGGGCAAAGTCCTTCACGGGGAGGGCGGCCGAGACGGCGGTCAGGGTGGTGGGGGTGCCGGGGCCGCCGGGCCGTATCGGTACGGGGACGGCGACGCATGCCATGCCGGACGCGGCCTCCTCCCGTTCCACGGCGATCCCGTCGCGGCGGACCCGGCGCAGTTCCCGTTCCAGTCGCTCGGGGGCGGTGATGGTGCGCGCGGTCCGGGCGCGCATTCCGCCGGTGGTCAGGTACTGGCGCCGGGTGGCGGCGGGGAGGGAGGCCAGCAGGGCGCGGCCGTGTGCTGTGGCGTGTGCGGCGGTGTCCTGGCCGACCGTGAACGCGGAGTCCGGGCCGGCGGCGCCGTCCAGTACGGCGATCTCCCCGTCCCGGTACGTGCTGAAGAAGACGTCGGCGCCGGAGGAGCGGCGCAGCCGCAGCAGCACCTCGTGCACCCGCTCGTCGACCCGCAACTGCCGCTGGAAGGCCTGGTGCAGGGCCGGGACGCGGTAACCGAGGGTGTAGCCGGCGGCCGTACGGGCCAGGTGGCCGCGTTCGGTCAGGGAGCCGAGCAGGTCGTAGACCGTGGAGAGGCCGCAGTCCAGGTGCCGGGCCAGTGCCTTCGCCGTCACCGGGCCGTCCGCCGCGGCGACCGCGTCGAGCAGGTCCAGGGCACGGTCGACGGACTGCGGCATGGCGGTCTTCCTCCGGGACGGGGTGCGGCACGGGCGCGGGGGGCGGCGGGTGCGGGGTGTGGGGCGTGCGGGGTGGAGCGGTACGCGGGCGGGCGGCGCGCGGGTACGGGCTTCCAGCCTCGCACAGCTTTGCCGGGTGCGCGGAAGTACGCTGGGCGGTTCCGCTTCCGCCGCGGCCGGAAAACGGTCGCGCGAGAATGGGGAATGCGGAAAGCGGGGCGGCGGAGCGAGCGGGAAAGCGGCGAAGAAGCAGGGATGCAGGAAAGTACGGGTTCCGTGGCGAAGAGTGCGCGGCGCACGGTGTCGAAGGTGAGAACGATGGACCGGCGGGCCGAACTACGGGAATTCCTCCGATCGCGGCGGGCCCGGGTACGCCCCGAGGACGCGGGCCTGCGGCCGGGCACCGGCTTCAGCGGCCGCCGCCGGGTGCCGGGGCTGCGCCGCGAGGAACTCGCCCAGCTCTCCGGGGTCAGCGTCGACTACTACGTACGCCTGGAACAGGGCCGCGGCGGCCACGCCTCGGCCGAGGTGCTGGACGCCATCGCGCACGTCCTGCGGCTCGACGCGCACGAGCGGGCGCACCTGTACGCGCTGGTACGGGGCGAGGAGGGCCGCCACGACGACGCCCGGCAGCCGGCCGCCGGGCAGGGCCAGGAGGTGCGGCCGGGCGTGCTGCGGCTGCTGCGGACGTTCGAGCACTCGCCGGCCTACGTGGTCGGCCGCCGCCAGGAGGTGCTGGCCTGGAACGAGCTGGCCCGCATCCTGATCGCCGACTTCCCGGCCCTGCCGCCCGGGGAGCGCAACCTCGCCCGCCTCACGTTCCTCGACCGGTCCGCGCGCCGGCGGTACGTCCACTGGCAGCAGAAGGCCGACGACACGGTGGCGTTCCTGCGGCTGGACACCGGACGGCACCCGGACGACCCGAAGCTGGCCGCGCTGATCGCCGAACTCACCGAGCACAGCGAGGACTTCCGCCGTCTGTGGTCCGACCACAACGTCCGCGACAAGACGTACGGCAGCAAGCCGCTGCACCACCCGCGCGCGGGCGCCCTGGACCTGTCCTTCGAGACGCTGCGGCTGCCGGACGAGCCGGACCAGGCCGTGGTGGTGTACCTGGCCGAGCCGGATTCGGCGGCGGACCGGGAGCTGCGGCGGCTGGTGGCGGAAGGCTGAACGGGCGGTCCGGGCGGTCCGGGCGGCCCGGGCGCCAGGTGGGCCAGGCGTCCGGCGGGTCCGGCGGGCCGGATTCCCGGGTGGCAGCGGCATTACCAGAAATGGGGTTCCCGGGAGAAAAGGGGCCTGGGCGGCCGCCGAATTCCGCGGCATCGTGACGGTGGTCACCGCGCGTGAATTCCCGGAATGCGCGGAGGGCGGATGCCGTTCACTCAGAACGGTCACCCTTCCGGCGATCACGGAACCAAGCTCACCAGGAGTTGTTGAATGCAGTGCTTCGACTGTGCGGAACTCGGCAGCGAGACCCCCGCGCTGGCCGTCTGCGCGGACTGCGGCGCGGCGGCGTGCGCCGCGCACGCCGCCGCCGTTCCGCGGACGGTCCACCGTACGGCGGGCCTGGGCCGCAGCACGGCCCACTCGGCGGGCCGCCGCCTGCTGTGCACGCACTGCCGGCACGCCGCGACAGCGGCGGCCTGACGCCGGGCGGCCGCGGCCGGTGAGGGGCGGCGAGGGGCGGCCGCGAGCGGGGAAGAGCCGGCGACCCGGACGGCCGCGACCGGTGAGGCCCCGCGCCGCCGGCGCTCAGGGCGCCGCGAGCCGCACGATCTCGCGCGGCCGGGACTCCCGCTCGTCGTAGGCGAGGTCGAGTCCGGGCGCCGCCTGCACGGCGGCGAGCGCCGCGGCCGACGCCTCCTCGGACTCCCACTGCACGATCGAGACCACCGCGTCACCGTCCGCGGCCAGCCAGCAGTCCGCCGACAGGCAGCCGGGCGTACGCCGGAACTCCTCGGCGACGCGGCGCACGCGCGTGACGAACTCCGCGCGGTGTTCCGCGTGCGGATAGTGGTGTGCCACCATGCCGACCTTCATGACGCTCTCCTTCACGTTGCCGGTGAGTGCGGGGTGCGGGCCGTGCCCGCGTGGTCGCCGGACCCGTACGGGAGTCCGAGCGCGCCGGCCGCGGCGCCGGCCACCAGCGACTCGTCGTACGGGGCCTGGCCGGACAGGGCGATCGACGTGCCCTCGACCGCGCCGACGAAGGCGAGCGCGAGGGTGCGGGGCGGCGGGCCGTCCGGCAGCGAGCCCGCCTCGCGGGCGGCGGTGACCAGACCGGTGCAGCGCTCGACGAGCGCCCGGTAGCCCTTCTCGATCTCGCGCCCCACCGGGTGGTCCTGCCCGGCGAACTCCAGCCGCAGCGCGATCGCCACGCGCGCGATGTCCCGTCGGCAGTACACGGCGTGCCCGCGCGCCAGGGTGAGCAGCGCCGCGACCGGATCCCGTTGCTGTTCGACGTGCCGGCCGACCTCCTGCCACCAGGTGTCCCGGACCCACTCGGTCACCGCCAGCGCCAGGTCCTGCTTGCCCGTGAACTGGTGGTAGAGCGCGCCGCGGGTGTAGCCGGCGTCCTGGGCGACCTGTTCGAGCCGGAGGTTGCCGTAGCCGTAGCGGGACAGCCCCCGGGCGGCCGCTTCCAGGAGGGCGGCGCGGGTGCGCGCCCTGCGGTCGGCCTGGGTGGTGCGGAACGGCTTGGCGGTCGGTGCGGCCGCCGGCCCCGCTCCACCCTTACGTACATCCATGTATGTATGTTACGCGCGCCGGAGGCCCGGCACCAGGGGCCGCGGCCCGCGCGTTCTCAGGCCCAGAGATCCGTGATCGCGACGTCCAGGTCGGCCAGGAGACGCCGCAGCAGCGGCAGCGACAGGCCGATGACGTTGCCGGGGTCACCGTCGATGCCGTCGATGAACGGCGCCGACCGGCCGTCGAGCGTGAAGGCGCCCGCCACGTACAGCGGCTCGCCGGAGGCCACGTACGCGGCGATCTCCGCGTCGCTCGGCTCGCCGAACCGGACGGTGGTGGACGCGGTGGCCGACACCCGGCGGCCCCCGGCCGCCGTGTCGATCACGCAGTGGCCGGTCCGCAGGATTCCGGAACGGCCGCGCATCGCCTTCCAGCGGGCGGTCGCGTCCTCCGCGTCGGCGGGCTTGCCGAGCGCCCGGCCGTCCAGCTCCAGCACCGAGTCGCAGCCGATGACGAGGGCACCGGCGGTCTCGGGCCGCGCGGCCACCGCGGCGGCCTTCGCCTCGGCGAGCACCCGGGCCAGCTCGGCGGGGGAGTCCGCGGTGATCGCGTCCTCGTCGACGCCGCTGACGACGACCTCGGGCGCGAGCCCGGCCTGGCGCAGCAGGCCGAGCCGGGCGGGGGACTGGGAGGCGAGGACGAGACGGCGGGCGGCGGTGCCGGGCTGAACGGTCATGCCCGCCATCGTACGGAGCGGCGGACACGGAGCGGGCGGGCGCCGTCCGGCACCCGCCCGCTCCGTACTCACCCGGCCCCGCCCGGTCGCCCGCTCACTTGCTGAGCACGGCCTCCATGACCTTCTTCGCGATCGGGCCGCCCAGCTTGCCGCCGGCGATCTCCGAGCGCGGGATGTCCATGTCGGACGGGTCCACGAAGACCGCGACCGCGACCGGCGAGCCGTTGTCCTGCTTGGCGTACGAGACGAACCAGGCGTACGGGCGCTCGTCGCGGACGTCCGCGCCGTGCTGGGCGGTACCGGTCTTGGCGCCGACCTTGACGCCGTCGATCAGCGCCTTCTTCGCCGTGCCGTTCTCCGCGGTGTTCTCCATCATCTGCTGCACCTTCTTGGCGGTGTCCTCGGACACCGCCTGGTTCAGCTCCTTGGGCTCGAACTTCTCGATCGTCGACAGGTCGGGGCCGCGGGTCTCCTCGACCAGGTACGGCTGCATGACCTTGCCGTTGTTGGCGAGCCCGGCGACGACCATGGCCATCTGCAGCGGGGTGCTGGTCAGGCTGCCCTGGCCCATGCCGGTCAGCGCGGTCTGCGGCTTGTCCAGCTTCTCGGGGTAGCCGCTGGTGGCCGTACGGACCGGGGTGAAGAGCTTCTGGTTGAAGCCGAACTTCTCCGCCGTCTCGCGCATCTTGTCCTTGCCGAGCCGGTTCGCCGCCTCCAGGTAGGTGTTGTTGCAGGACCACTGCATACCGACCTTGAGGGACGCGTTCGCGCACGGCGCGGAGGCGATGTCGTTGCCGACCTTGGTGGTCGTGTTCGGCAGGGTGTACGGCACCGGGGCCTGCACCGGGGTGTCGATGTCCGGGACCACGCCGTGCTCCAGGGCCGCGGCGGCGGTGAGGATCTTGAACGTGGAGCCGGGCGGGTAGATCTCCAGGGACGCCCGGTTGTTCATCGGCTTGGTCTTGTCCTTGATGAGGGCGGTGTACCGGTCGCCCTCCTTGAAGGAGCTGCCCGCGAAGACGGACGGGTCGTAGGACGGCGTGCTCGCCATGGCGAGGATCTTTCCGGTGCCCGGTTCGAGGGCGACCACCGCGCCCTTGGCCTTGAGGTCGGTCAGGCTCTTGTACGCGGCCCGCTGCGCCTTCTCGCTGATGGTCGTCAGCACGTCGCCGCCGCGCGGCTTCTCCCCGGTGAGGATGTCCTTGGCGCGCTTGAGGAAGAGCTTGTCGTCCTTGCCGCTGAGGATGTCCTTGTAGACACCCTCCAGGAACGTGCTGCCCTGCGACTGCGAGGCGTAGCCGGTGATCGGCGCGTACATCGGGCCTTCCTTGTAGACCCGCTTGTACTTGAAGTCGCCGGTCGTCTCGACCGAGTCGGTGATCGGCTTGCCGCCGACGATGATGTTGCCGCGCGGATACGAGAACGCCTCGATCTTCACCCGGCGGTTGTTGTCGTCGTTCGCCAGTGAGTCCGCCTGGACGAACTGGACCCAGGTGGCGCGCACCAGCAGCGCCAGCACCAGCACTCCGCAGAAGACGGCTATGTGTCTCAGCGGCCTGTTCATCGCTCTCCACTCCCCATGCCGTACGGCCCGGTGCCGCGCGCACCGGCCGTACGGGCGCCCGGATTGCGTCCTTCAGGGGTAAAGGATGTCCCAACTGGGGGCAGCGGTTGCAGGCGGGGTGTGTGAGCTGGTCCTCTTCGTCCGAATTCGCGAGACACTTGCCCGGGCCTGTCGCCGTGGAGTCCGCGGGTGACCGCGGACGGTGCCCGGACGCCGCGCCGCGCAGACCGTGCACGGGCCCGGCCGCCGGACCTCTCAGGCCCCGCCGACCAGCATCACCATCAGCACGACCGCGGCGACGGCCAGCACGATGCCCATCCGGCGGAGCATCGCCTGCACCTGGCGCAGCTCCTCGGGAGGCTCGTCGGGCGGATCGGACCACAGCATCCTTCGATCCTGCGCCGGGAACGCCGACGACGCCTGAGTACGCGTACTCAAGCGCCGTCGGGCGGAAGGACTAGCGGAGGGGGCCCCTGAGGAGGGACGGCCGGACCGCGGACGTCACCGCGGCCAGTAGCTCGTGCGCCAGGCCCGCGGGCCCGGGTGCGGCAGCCGGCGGCGCGGGATCGTGGACGCCGGGTCGGCCCATTCGTCCGTACGTTCCGTGCCGGGCGCGGCGGAGGCGGCGGCAGCGGCCGCCGCCGCGCGGGTGCGAACCACCGCCAGTGCGGCGGCCAGCTCCTCGGGTGTGGGGTTGCCCCGGACGACCTTGATCATGGTCAACCGACCTCCTGGCTCTGACGGACTTGCGGCGGACGGCGGACGGCGCCGCCGACGGGCACGGGCGCCCCTACAGCGGGATGTTGCCGTGCTTCTTCGGGGGCAGCGACTCGCGCTTGTTGCGCAGCGTGCGCAGCCCGCGGACGATGTGCCGACGGGTCTCCGAGGGCATGATCACCGCGTCGACGTAGCCGCGCTCGGCCGCCACGTACGGGTTGAGCAGCGCGTCCTCGTACTCCTGGATCAGCTCCTGGCGGCGGGCGTCCTGCGCGTCCTGGTCCTCGATCGCGGCGAGCGCGCGGCGGTGCAGGATGTTGACCGCGCCCTGCGCGCCCATGACCGCGATCTGCGCGGTCGGCCAGGCCAGGTTCAGGTCCGCGCCCAGGTGCTTGGAGCCCATGACGTCGTACGCGCCGCCGAACGCCTTGCGGGTGATCACGGTGATCAGCGGAACCGTCGCCTCCGCGTAGGCGTAGATCAGCTTGGCGCCGCGCCGGATGATGCCGTCCCATTCCTGGTCCGTACCCGGCAGGAAGCCCGGTACGTCCACGAACGTCAGCACGGGGACGTTGAACGCGTCGCAGGTGCGCACGAACCGCGCGGCCTTCTCGCTCGCGTTGATGTCCAGCGTGCCCGCGTACTGCATCGGCTGGTTGGCGACGATGCCGACCGCGTGGCCCTCCACCCGGCCGAAGCCGGTGACCATGTTCGGCGCGAAGAGCGCCTGCGTCTCCAGGAACTCGCCGTCGTCGAGGACGTGCTCGATGGCGGTGTGCATGTCGTACGGCTGGTTCGCCGAGTCCGGGATCAGCGTGTCCAGCTCGCGGTCGTAGTCCGAGGTCTCCAGGTCCGCCTCCTCGGGGAAGGCGGGCGGCTCGGAGAGGTTGTTGGACGGCAGGTAGGACAGCAGCGCCTTGACGTACTCGATGGCGTCCTTCTCGTCGCCCGCCATGTGGTGGGCGACGCCCGAGGTGCTGTTGTGCGTCCGCGCGCCGCCCAGCTCCTCGAAGCCCACGTCCTCACCGGTGACGGTCTTGATGACGTCGGGTCCGGTGATGAACATGTGCGAGGTCTGGTCGACCATGACCGTGAAGTCGGTGATGGCGGGGGAGTAGACCGCGCCGCCCGCGCACGGGCCGACGATCAGCGAGATCTGCGGGATCACGCCGGAGGCGTGCACATTGCGGCGGAAGATCTCCGCGAACAGGCCGAGGGCCGCGACGCCCTCCTGGATACGGGCGCCGCCGCCGTCGTTGATGCCGACGACCGGGCAGCCGTTCTTCAGGGCGAAGTCCATCACCTTGACGATCTTCTCGCCGTAGACCTCGCCCAGCGAACCGCCGAAGATGGTGAAGTCCTGCGAGTACACGCAGACCGTGCGCCCGTCGACGGTGCCGTAACCGGTCACCACGCCGTCGCCGTACGGCCGGTTCTTCTCCAGCCCGAAGTTGGTCGAACGGTGCCGCGCGAACTCGTCCAGCTCGACGAACGAGCCCTCGTCGAGGAGCAGCTCCACGCGCTCACGCGCCGTCAGCTTGCCCTTCGCGTGCTGCTTTTCCACGGCCCGCGCGGACCCGGCGTGGGTGGCCTCCTCGATCCTGCGCTGAAGATCGGCCAGTTTGCCCGCGGTCGTGGTGATGTGTGCTTCCGGCTCGGACATCGGGATGCGGCTCCTGCTCGTCCTGGACTGGTGCTCGTACGAGGGTGGTACGGGGGTTGAACGGGATGGGCTACCGCTTCGTAGCGTATCGGCGGGACTGCTCAGCGGCACTGCGTCGTTGACCACACCTAGGCTGGGGCCATGACGTCTCAACCACCGGAAAACCAGGACAAAGACCGCCCGGGCGGCGGCGACGGCGACGCGGCGCGCGCCGGATCGGGCCCGGGAGCGGGCTCCGGCGGGCACTGGTCCGACCTGGACCGGCCGCCGCTGAACGGGACGGCACTGCGGCGCGCCCTGCTGCGTCCCGGCTCGCTCTGGACCGGCCTCGACGTCGTGTCCGCGACGGGCTCGACCAACACCGACCTCGCCGCGCGGGCCACCGGAGGGCTCGCCGAGGGGGCCGTCCTCGTCGCCGAGGAGCAGTCGGCCGCGCGCGGCCGACTGGACCGCAGGTGGTCGGCGCCGCCGCGCTCCGGCCTCTTCTTCTCCTTCTACCTCACCCCGCGGGTCCCCCCGGAGCGCTGGGGCTGGCTGCCGCTGCTCGCCGGGGTGGCGACCGCCAGCGCGGTGGCCCGGGTCGCGGGTGTGGACACCGCCCTGAAGTGGCCCAACGACCTGCTGGTGACCGTCGGTGACGAGGAACGCAAGGCCGGCGGCATCCTCGCGGAACGCGCCGGTGACGGCGTGGTCGTCGGCATCGGCCTCAACGTCACGCTGCGCGCCGAGGAACTGCCCGTGCCCGGCGCCGGTTCGCTCGCCCTGGCCGGCGCCGAGGTGACCGACCGGGACCCGGTGCTGCGGGCCGTACTGCGGTCGGTCGAGGACTGGTACGGGCAGTGGACCGCGGCGGACGGCGACGCGGCGGCCTGCCGACTCCAGGACGCGTACGCGGCCGGGTGCGCCACGCTCGGCCGCTCGGTACGCGCCGAACTGCCCGGCGACCGGGCGCTGCTCGGTGAGGCGGTGGCCATCGACGGTGACGGGCGGCTGGTGCTCGCCACGGAGGAGGGCATGCAGCGGCCGGTCGCGGCGGGGGACATCGTGCACGTGCGGCCGGCGGCGCAGGAGTAGAGGACCGGGGGCTGGGGCGGCGCTGAGCGGGGTGGTGCCGCCCCGGTCCGCTGCGGCCTGTCCTTCAGCTCGTCCCGTGGCCCGCCCGGTGTCCGTCCAACTGCTGACCAACCGGCGGGGCGGAATGCCGGGGACTTCCGTACGGTGGCCGGGGCCGAGCGCCCTGAACGCGCCACCGATCTGCCTCTCGTCCGCATCGTGATCGGAAATGATCAGATCCTGGTCAAGAAACCTAGGGAGCAATCGTACTTATGTGCCGATAGGGGCGATAGCGACGAGGTGTGAGAGTGAGCCAGAGCACACCTGCCGTATCGTTGAGGCCGTCCGCCGTGGAGCGGGCGAACGAGCGAGAAGTGATCGGAAGGGCAGTGCGCAGGGAACGGACAGGGAGCGAGCGGTGACCGCCGACGACTCGGGCGCCGGCCCGCGCGAAGCGGACATCGCCCCTCGTGAGACGGGGGCCGCTCCACGTGAGGGGGACTCGGCGCCTGCGGACGGCGCGGCGCGCGCCGACGGCACGCCCGGGCCGGCCGGAGCCCACGGGGGCGACATGACCGGTGGTACCGACCGGACCGGCCCCGCGCCCGGCACGGTGAACGGGGCGAGCACCGACAGCGCGGGGGACGACCCCGACGACGACACCATCGCCATCCGCCTGGAACAGCTCATCCTCGGCTCCGACCGCCGCTACACCCCCTTCCAGGCGGCCCGCAGTGCCGGCGTCTCCATGGAGCTGGCCTCCCGCTTCTGGCGCGCCATGGGCTTCGCCGACATCGGCCAGGTCAAGGCGCTCACCGAGGCCGACGTACTGGCGCTGCGCCGGCTGGCGGGCCTGGTGGAGGCCGGGCTGCTCAGCGAGGCGATGGCGGTGCAGGTGGCCCGCTCCACCGGGCAGACCACGGCGCGCCTCGCCGACTGGCAGATCGACTCCTTCCTGGAGGGCCTGACCGAGCCGCAGGACTCCGGTCTGACCCGTACGGAGATCACTTACCCCCTCGTCGAGCTCCTGCTGCCCGAGCTGGAGGAGTTCCTGGTCTACGTCTGGCGCCGCCAGCTCGCCGCCGCGACCGGCCGCGTCGTGCAGGCCCAGGACGACGCGGAGATGGTCGACCGGCGCCTCGCGGTGGGCTTCGCCGACCTCGTCGGCTTCACCCGGCTGACCCGCCGCCTGGAGGAGGAGGAACTGGGCGAACTGGTCGAGGCGTTCGAGACCACCGCCGCCGACCTGGTCGCCGCGCACGGCGGCCGGCTCATCAAGACGCTCGGCGACGAGGTGCTGTTCGCCGCCGACGACGCGGGCATCGCGGCCGAGATCGGCCTGCGCCTCATCGAGACCATGGCCAACGACGAGACGATGCCGGAGCTGCGTGTCGGCATCGCGTTCGGCACGGTCACAACGCGGATGGGCGACGTCTTCGGTACGACCGTGAACCTGGCCAGCCGCCTGACGTCGATAGCTCCGAAGGACACGGTGCTGGTGGACGAGGCGTTCGCGGAGGAACTGGGCCGCATGGGCGAGGCGCCCGTCTCCGAGGCCGACGCGAAGGCCGCCGCCGCGGCGGCCGCGGACGGGGCCGGGCCGCTGCCCGAGTACCGCTTCGCGCTCCAGCCGATGTGGCAGCGGCCGGTGCGGGGGCTGGGCGTCGTCGAGCCCTGGCTCCTCAGCCGCCGCGGCTGACCCTTCGTACGTCACCGCCCGCTGGCCGAGTGCCTGTTGCGCCCCTGACTAGAGTGACGGAACGAACGTTAACCAGGGATGACCGTCAACCAGGGAGGGTGCCGCATGGACACGCAACGCTTCGGGGAGTTCGTCGGCGTACACCGGCACGGGCACGTGGCCGAACTGCGGCTCGACCGGCCCAAGGCGATGAACGCCGTGTCCACGGCCATGGCGGACGGCATCAGCGCCGCCTGCGCCGCGCTCGCCGCCGACCGGGACGTCCGCGTCACCGTCCTCACCTCCACCCACGAGCGGGCGTTCTGCGTGGGCGCCGACCTGAAGGAACGTAACTCCTTCAGCGACGCCGACCTGCTGCGGCAGCGCCCGCGCACCCGGGCCGCCTACACCGGCGTCCTGGAGCTGCCGATGCCCACCGTCGCGGCCGTGCACGGCTTCGCCCTCGGCGGCGGCTTCGAGCTGGCGCTGTCCTGCGACCTGATCGTGGCGGACCGTACGGCGGTGGTCGGGCTGCCCGAGGTGTCGGTCGGCGTCATCCCCGGGGGCGGCGGTACGCAGCTGCTGCCGCGGCGGGTGGGAGCGGCCCGCGCGGCCGAGCTGATCTTCACGGGGCGGCGGGTGGAGGCGGCGGAGGCGCGGGAGCTGGGCCTGGTCGACCACCTGGTGGACGAGGCCCAGGACACGCGGGAGGCCCTGGAGCTCGCCGGGCGCATCGCCCGCAACTCCCCGGTCGGCCTGCGCGCCGCCAAGCGCGCCCTGCGTCTGGGCCACGGCCTCGACCTGCGCACCGGCCTCGACCTGGAGGACGGCGCCTGGCGCAGCGTCGCCTTCTCGGCGGACCGGGCGGAGGGCGTGGCCGCCTTCGTCGAGAAGCGCAGCCCGGAGTGGCCGGGGGAGTAAGGGGTACCCGGATCCGCCCGGCCCCGCCCGGTCGGGACGGGTCCGAACAGGTCGGAAAGGGCGAACGCTCTGGAACATTCCTACGCTGTAGTGACACGTAGTGCTCACGGTGACGGAATGCGAGGTCCGGTGACGGGCGACGGCGATGACAGGCTCCGGGCCGTGGTGGCGCTGGCACAGGCGATGGCGGCGGCGCACACCCCGCGCGCTTCGGTGCGGGCCGCCGCGGACGGGGTGCGGGCCGCCCTCGGGGGGTCGTTCGCGGCGGTCTCGGCCTGGGAGCGTGAGCTGGGCCGGCTGAAGGTGCTGGTCAACGTCGGTGAGCTGGCCGACGGGGAGGTGACGTTCCCCGAGGACGAGTCCTACCCGGTGCACGAGTTCCCGGAGATCGTCGGGTTTCTGCACGAGCAGTGGGCCGAAGGCGGCCAGCCCAACGCCTGGGTGGAGACCGTCGCGGACGAGCCGTCGCACGACGGCCGGTACAACCACCAGCGGGTGGCCGCGCTGCGCCGCCGGGGCCGCGGCTGCTGCGTGGTCGCGCCGATCGTGCTGCACGGGCGGGCCTGGGGCGAGGTGTACGTGGCCCGCTCGGCCGGGGAGCCGGCGTTCACGCGCGCGGACGCGGACTTCGCCACCGTACTGGCCGCGGTGGCGGCGGCCGGGATCGCGCAGACGGAGCGGCTGGCGGAGGCGCGCCGGCTGGCGTTCACGGACGCGCTGACCGGCCTCGCCAACCGGCGCGCGGTGGACATGCGGCTCGACGAGGCACTGGAGCGGCACCGGCGGGACGGTGCGGTGGTGAGCCTGGTGGTGTGCGATCTGAACGGGCTGAAGCGGGTGAACGACTCGTGCGGGCACGCCGTCGGCGACCGGTTGCTGGAACGTTTCGGCTCGGTGCTGTCCCTGTGCGGCGCCATACTGCCGGGCGCCCTCGCCGCCCGGCTCGGCGGCGACGAGTTCTGCCTGCTCACGGTGGGTCCGTCGGCCGACGAGGTGACCAAGGTGGCCGGTGAGCTGTGCGACCGGGCGGCGGAGCTGGAGCTCGGCGAGGGGGTGGCGGTCGGCGTCGCGTCGACCGGCGACCCGATCGGGCCGGTGCGCTCGGCCCGCCGGCTGTTCCGGCTGGCGGACGCCGCCCAGTACCGGGCGAAGGGCTCCGGCTCGCGCGGCCCGGTGGTCGCGGGCCGGGACGGTGGTACGGACGACCCGGTGATCCGCCTGGCCGACGCCCCGGAACGCACCTCGTCGAGGGAACGCCGCCGCTTCCGGCGATGACCCTACCCGCGGCCCGCCCGTCCGTGGCCTCCCGCCCCCGCCCGTGGCCTCCGGCCCGTCCGCGGTCTCCGGCCTGTCCGCGGTCTCCGGCCTGTCCGCGCACGCTGTCGCACCTGTCCGCGCACGCTGTCGGCCCCGTCCGCGTACGGTGTCCGACGCGGCGTACGGCACGGCGGCCGCCGAGCGGGAAATCCAGTGGTGACATCCAGGGATTCAGTCTCTAGGGTGCCTGAATATGGATATGCACACTGTGGTGTTGGGGACGTCCGGCACGACCGCACAGGACGTCATCGCCGTCGCCCGCGGCGCCGCCCGTATCGAGCTGTCCGAGGAGGCCACGGCGGCCGTCGCCGCCGCCCGCGCGGTCATCGACGACCTCGCCGCCAAGCCGGACCCGGTGTACGGCGTCTCCACGGGCTTCGGCGCCCTGGCCGTACGCCACATCAGCCCGGAGCTGCGCGCCCAGCTCCAGCGCAACATCGTGCGCTCGCACGCCGCCGGCATGGGTCCGCAGGTGGAGCGCGAGGTGGTGCGCGCGCTGATGTTCCTGCGCCTGAAGACGCTGGCCTCCGGACGTACGGGCGTCCGGCCGCTCGTCGTCGGCACGATGGCGGAGATCCTCAACGCCGGGATCACCCCGGTCGTGCACGAGTACGGCTCGCTCGGCTGCTCCGGCGACCTCGCGCCGCTGTCGCACTGCGCCCTGACGCTCATGGGCGAGGGCGAGGCGGAAGGCCCGGACGGCGTCGTGCGCCCGGCCGGCGAACTGCTCGCCGAGCACGGCATCGCGCCGGTCGAACTGCGCGAGAAGGAGGGCCTGGCCCTCCTGAACGGCACCGACGGCATGCTCGGCATGCTGGTCATGGCCTGCGCCGACCTGGCCCGCCTCTTCACCACCGCGGACATCACCGCGGCGCTCTCCCTGGAGGCGCTGCTCGGCACGGACAAGGTGCTCGCGCCGGAACTGCACGCCATCCGCCCGCATCCCGGGCAGGCCGCCTCGGCCGCCAACATGCTCAAGGTCCTGGCCGGTTCGGGGCTCACCGGCCACCACCAGGACGACGCGCCGCGCGTCCAGGACGCCTACTCCATCCGCTGCGCTCCGCAGGTCGCGGGCGCGGGCCGGGACACGCTGGACCACGCCCGCCTGGTCGCGAGCCGGGAACTGGCCGCCGCCGTCGACAACCCGGTGGTGCTGGAGGACGGCCGGGTCGAGTCGAACGGCAACTTCCACGGCGCGCCGGTCGCGTACGTACTGGACTTCCTCGCCGTCGCCGCGGCCGACCTCGGCTCCATCGCGGAGCGCCGTACGGACCGCCTGCTGGACAAGAACCGCTCGCACGGCCTGCCCGCCTTCCTGGCCGGTGACCCGGGCGTCGACTCGGGCCTGATGATCGCCCAGTACACGCAGGCCGCGCTGGTCAGCGAGCTGAAGCGGCTGGCAGCGCCCGCCTCGGTGGACTCCATCCCGTCCTCCGCGATGCAGGAGGACCACGTCTCCATGGGCTGGTCGGCTGCGCGCAAGCTGCGGACCGCGGTGGACAACCTGACCCGGGTGCTCGCCGTCGAGCTGTACGCGGCGACCCGGGCGGTGGAGATGCGCACCGGCCTGACCCCGGCGCCGGCCACCCGCGCGGTGCTGGACGCCGTACGGGCCGCGGGCGTCCAGGGGCCGGGGGAGGACCGTTTCCTCGCGCCGGACCTGGAGGCGGCGTACACCTTCGTCCGCGACGGCCGGCTGGTCGAGGCGGTCGAGAAGGTCACGGGGGAGCTGGCCTGACGGCCGGGGCGGTGGCGACCCGGTGGAGCGGGCGGGGCGGGGCGGCGCGGCTCGCTCCGCCCGCTCCGCGCTTCCGGTACGTGTTTCCGCCCCGCCCGGCCGCCGTCCGGAGATCCGCGCGGTTCTCCGCGCTTCTTTGCCAGGTCGGGGCCGGGCCCCGGGCCGGTCAGGCCACGTCGCCGCGGCTGCGGCGGACGGAGAAGCCGACCAGCCCGGCACCGATGCCGAGGAAGGCGGCGCCCCCGACGACGTACGGCGTGGTGTCGAACGCGCCGGTGTCGGCGAGCAGCGTTCCCTGCCCGGTCGCGGAATTCTGCTGGTCCGTACTGGTCTGCGTGGCGGCGTGCGGCTGCGTCTTCGGCGCCTGCTGGGCCGACCGGGGCGTGTCGTGCGGCGTCCGTTCGCCGTGTTCGACGGTGGCGTTCGCGGACGGTACGAACCACAGGGCGAGCAGTACCGATCCCGCGGCTGCGGCGGTCAGCAGTGGTCGACGTGCGGTCACGGGCACAGAAACGATCCCCCTTGTGGGCTCGGCAAATTGACCGTTGACAACAGATGTTAGTGACAGCCGCGGGTCGTGGGGAAGTCAGGAGCCGGTGGTGCTTACGCTCCCTGACATGAGCAACGACGAGACATCACGGTTTGTCCGGCTCCATGTCGAACTCGTCATGGAGGTCGCCGACTCGGACCGGCTGACCGGCGCGGCACTCGACCACATCAACGGTGACCCTTCTCTACCCGCGGAGGAGCGCGGCCATGCGCGGGAAACGGTCCAGACCGATCCGGCGGAGGCGCTGGCGTACCTCGTGGACCCCTTCGACCTGGTCGAGGGCGTCCCGGGGGTGGAGCTGACGCAGGCGTCCTGGAGCAGCGAGGAGATCGACTACGACGCCGACGCGGAGTGGGTCCTCGGGCACGACGCCGAGGACGACGACTTCCCGGAGGACGAGGAACCCGAGACGGCCGGGGCGGCCGAGGTGCCCGCGGACGGGGTGCGCGCCCGCTTCTGAGGAGCCGCCCGCGGCCGACGCCACGCGATCTCCGTACGACCGCCACGCGATCTCCGTACGACGCCCGTCATCGTCCGGGGGTCGCGTGGCGTTTCCCACAGCTGCCGTACGCATGGAACGGACGAAACGGAACAGACGTTCCTGATGGTGTCGGCCGGCAGTATGCGGCGCGGCGCCCGGCTCGGGGGTTTTCGGGTTCGGTAGCAAGGCAATGGAGAGTCGTGTGATGACGGACAGCAAGCGTCGCAAGGGCCTGATAGCCACTGCCGCGCTGCTCGGGGGTGTGCTGACACTCGGGGCGTGCGGTGGCGGTGACGGCGGTGACGGGGGCGGCCAGGACAACACGAAGAAGGTCGACGAGGCGGCGGCGAAGGACGCCTCGGAAGCCAAGATCAAGATCGAACCGAAGAACGGATCCACCGACGCGGGCATCAACAGCGCCGCCAAGGTCACCGTCGCCGGCGGCAAGCTCACCGACGTCACGATGACCGCCGGTGAGAACAAGAAGCCGGTCGAGGGCACGCTCGCCGCCGACGGCAGCTCCTGGCAGCCGAAGAAGCAGCTGGAGCGCTCGACCAAGTACACGATCACCGCGCACGCCGCCGACGGCGAGGGCCGCAAGGCGGTGGAGCACTCGACCTTCACCACGGTCTCCCCGAAGAACAGCTTCATAGGCAACTACACACCGGAGGACGGCTCGACCGTCGGTGTCGGTATGCCGGTGTCGGTCAACTTCGACAAGCCCGTGAAGAACAAGAAGGACGTCCAGTCCGCGATCAAGGTGGCGTCCAGCAGCAACCAGGAGATCGTCGGCCACTGGTTCGGCGACCAGCGCCTGGACTTCCGCCCGAAGGACTACTGGAAGCCGAATTCCCAGGTCAGCGTGGACCTGAAGCTGGACGGCGTCGAGGCCGCACCCGGCGTCAAGGGCGTCCAGAACAAGAAGGTCAACTTCAAGATCGGGCGGTCGCAGGTCAGCACCGTCGACGCCAAGACGCACCAGATGACCGTGGTGCGCGACGGCAAGACGATCAAGACCATCCCGATCTCGGCGGGCAGCAAGGACCACCCGACGTACAACGGCAAGATGGTCGTCTCGGAGAAGTACCAGCAGACCCGGATGGACGGCTCCACCGTCGGCTTCACCAACAACGACGGCAAGGGCGAGTACGACATCCCCGACGTCCCGCACGCCATGCGGCTGTCCAGCTCCGGCACGTTCCTGCACGGCAACTACTGGGGCAAGGGCATCTTCGGCAACGCCAACACCAGCCACGGCTGCATCGGCCTGGAGGACGTCAAGGGCGCCGGTGACCCCGGCACCGACGGCGCCTGGTTCTACCAGAACTCGCTGGTCGGCGACGTAGTCCACATGGTCAACTCCCCGGACAAGACCATCAAGCCGGACAACGGCCTCAACGGCTGGAACATGGACTGGAACGAGTGGGTGGCGGGCAGCGCCGTGAAGTAGCGCGCCTTTGCCCCTCGGCTCGGAGGGCGGGCCCCCGCCGGTGCGCAGGCGGGGGCCCGCCCTCCGTATCGTGACCACGTGAGCAAGCACGACGACGGACAGCGGCAGCAGGGCGGCCGGGCGGCGGCCGGTGAACTGGTCGGCACCGTACTCGGCACCGTCCGGTACGCCGAGGACGGGACGCCCGCCGAGGACGCCCTGGAGGCCGGCGCCTCCATGCTGGCAGCGGCGCCCGCCGGCCCGGAGGCCGTCAGCGCCGCGCTGCTGGCGGCGGCGGAGGACGGCGTACGGCGCTGCTGGCAGGGCGGCTGGCAGCCCGCCGACCTGGAGCGGATCGTACGGCGCGAGACGGGCGGCGGCCCGCGTACCGCCGTCGTCGTGGACGCGATGGCCGCCGAGGCCCAGCGCGCGGGCCGGGCGGCGGAACGCGCCCGTGGGCCCCGCTGGGCGGCCCAGCTGCGCGACCTGGGAGCCGAGCTCTGGTGGCAGTCGGACGCCCGCTACATCCACGAGCTGGCGCACCGCCGCCGCAGCTCACGCTTCGAGACGACGTACGACGTTCTGGCAGCGCTGCGCGTCCTGGCGCGCCTGCCCCGCATCACGCCCCTTCCGGCCGCCCGTCCGGTACGCGCGCACGCGCCCGCCGAGTCCCGGGCCCTCGGCCGTATCCGCGGCCTGCTCGCCAAGGCCGAGGCGACGGACTACCCGGACGAGGCGGAGGCACTGTCGGCCAAGGCCCAGGAGCTGATGGCGCGCCACAGCATCGACGAAGCACTCCTCGACCACGCTGGCACCGGCTTCGGCCCCGCTTCCTCGGCCATGCGCACCGCACCCTCCACCCCCTCCGCCATCCGCATCGGCATCGAAGGCCCGTACGAGCAGGCGAAGGCCCTGCTGCTCGACGCGGTCGCCACCGCCAACCGCTGCCAGGCAGTCTGGTCCGGCGACGTGGCCTTCTCCACCCTCATCGGCTTCGAAGCCGACCTGGAGGCCACCGAACTCCTCTACACCTCGCTGCTCCTCCAGGCCACCACCGCCATGCACCGCGCGGGCGACGCCCACCACAGCCGCGGCCGGTCCCGCCGTACCCGCGACTTCCGCCAGACCTTCCTCGTCGCGTACGCCGACCGCATCCGCGCCCGCCTGACCGCGGCCACGCAGGAGGCGACCGCCGAAGCCGCGGGCGGCGCCCCGGACCTCCTGCCGGTCCTGGCCGCCCGCGAGGTCGCCGTGGCGGAGACCACCGGCGAACTGTTCCCCGACACCGCCGCCGTCCGGATGCGGGGCGTACGCGACGCCGCCGGCTGGGAACAGGGCGCCGCGGCAGCCGACCAGGCCCATCTCAACCACCGAAAGACCTGACCCCGGCGGCGAACCCTTGATCCGCCCCCCTAATCTGCCCTCCCCCTGATCCGCCCCCTCGCGTCAGCTCCGGTCGGACGGTGCGCCGATCCGCGCCGCAGCGGCGCCGCCGGACCGCTCGGTGTCGCCCGCGCCCGGCCGCTGCACCGCACCGGCCGCGAAGCAGGCCTCCGGATCGTCACCCCCGGTCGGCGCCGTGGCGGCGATGAGGGCGTCCAGCGTCTCCCGTGCGGCCAACAGGCCGGCCACCGCCTCGTTGATGCGTTCACGCTCCCGGTGCAGGTCGGGCAGCATGCCGGAACAGGCCGGCGCCAGGGTCTGCCCGTCGTCGGCCATGCAGGGCATCAGCTCGGCGATCGTGGCGGTGCCGAGACCGGCGCCGAGCAACATGCGGATGCCGCGGACGGTGGCTATGTCCGCTTCGGCGAACTCGCGGTACCCGCTGGCCTGCCGCGACGGCTTGAGCAGCCCCTGCTCCTCGTAGTAACGCAGCAGACGTTGGCTGACCCCGGTCCGCCGGGAGAACTCCCCCATACGCATGTGACGACCACCACGTTCAGTTGACTCTCACACCGATGTGAGACAGCAGTCTATTCCGCATGACTGACAACCGATCAGAAGCCCAGCCGCACGCACCCGTTACCGTCATCGGCCTCGGCCCCATGGGCCTCGCGCTCGCCGAAACGCTCCTGCGGAACGGCCACCCCACGACCGTCTGGAACCGCACCCCGGAGAAGGCCGACAGCCTCGTGGCCAAGGGGGCCCACCGCGCGGAGACGGTCGCCGAAGCGATCTCCGCGAGCGCTGTCACGGTCGTCTGTCTCCAGGACTACGCGGCCATGTACGCGGTGTTCGACTCCGCCGGCGACGCCGTGAAGGGCCGTGCACTGGTGAACCTCAACTCCGGCACACCGAACGAGGCACGCGCGGCGTCCCGTTGGGCGGCCGGGCGAGACGTCGCCTACCTGGACGGCGCGATCATGGTGCCGCCACCGCTCGTCGGGCACCCTGACTCCGTCTTCCTCTACAGCGGTGCACAGCATGTCTTCGACGAGCACCGGCCGACGCTGGCGAGCATGGGCGACCCCCGGTACCTCGGCCCCGACCCCACCCTGGCAGTGCTGTACAACACCGCGCTGCTCGACCTGATGTACGCGACCATGAACGGCTTCCTGCACGCCACAGCGCTGGTCGGATCGGCGAACGTCCCGGCGGCCGAGTTCGCCGGTCTCGCCCTCGACTGGTTCCTGCCCACAGTGGTGAACGCGACCCTCACCGAGCAGGCCCCCGCCCTGGACAAGGGCGACTACCCCGGCGACGCGGGCACCATGGAGATGAACCTCCACGCGCTCGACCACCTCACCCGCACCTGCGTGGAGCAGGGCATCCACGCCGACCAGCCGCAGCTCATGAAGGCGATCGCCGAGCAGGCGATCGCCCAGGGCCACAGCGGCAAGAACTACCTGGCCGTGCACGAGGTCTTCAAGCAGCCGGCCCAGCCCCGCCGACCCGGCTGAACCCCGAGCACTTCCCCATCCCCCGCCAGCGCCCGGAAGTACTCCCCCGGCCCACCGACCAGCTTCCGGGCTTCCAGGTCCATCAGCCCGCTCACCGCCGTCACCCGGGCCGCCCCCACGAACACAGCCCGCCCCGTACCACAGGCCCCCTCGACCCGCCGTCACGTCCGGGCGCCCTTCGGCGCCGTGATCGCCAGTGCGGCCGGTACGGGTCCGCCGGGACGGCCGTCGCCGCGTCTGTGATGCGCGTATCTCATTTGACGCCTGATCGGTCACCAACGAGACTTCGCCAACAACCAGGACAAACACGTGGGTTCGCCCCATGTGTAACGGTACGAGGGGTTACCGAAGAACATGCACACACATCACACCAACTCCGCGCGCGTGCGCAGAACCATCGCGCGCGGCGTCGTGACCGCCACCGTGCTGGCCGCGGTCACCGGCTTGGTCGCGCCGATGGCCGCGGTTGCCGCGACGCCGGACGGGGCGCCCAAGAAGTCCGGTCGCACGACCGAGGAGATACTGCGGGAGATCGAGAAGGCCAGGGCCGAGCGTGCGGCCCGACAGGCCAGGGCCCAGGTCCTGAGCACCGTGGGTATCCCGAACCGCCCGGACCTGGTGGAGCTCGGCGACACCGATTTCCTCCGCGCGCTCGCGGAGCACCCCGCTTCCGGGCCGGAGGTCCGGGCCGCAGCCGTCCGCGCCCTGAACGGTGGCCCGGCCGGCCGGCAGGAGTTCATGGCCAACGGCGCCCGCGAGGCCCACTGGCGCGACGTGGAACGCGAGATCAAGGAGGTGCAGGAGCAGCTCCGCAAGGACGCCGAGCGCCCGAAGGAGATCGCCGCTCGCAAGAAGACCGCGGCCCTGTTCGACATGGTCGCCTCCGAGGCCATGCTCGGCCTCAGCGATGACGCCTTCCTCCGCGAACTGCTGCGCGGCGCTCCCGCCAAGACCCGGGCCACCGGCCTCTACGCGGAGGGCCTGCGGGTGTCCGAAAGCTCCGACCCGGCGGCCTGGAAGGAGTTCATCCACACCGGTGCCCACCAGGCCTACGTGCGCGATTTCGACGAGTTCATGAAGAAGCGCGACGAGGCCGACCGGAAGCGCGCGCAGTAATCCCGGCCCCCCTTCCGGCCCAGCCGTCAGCCATCCGCCTTGGCCACCCCCACCGGGCAGCTCACCCCCGTCCCCCCGATCCCGCAGTACCCCGCCGGGTTCTTGTCCAAGTACTGCTGGTGGTAGTCCTCGGCCGGGTAGAAGGGGCGGTCCGTGGCCGGGAGGATTTCGGTGGTGATGTCGCCGTGGCCCGCGGAGTGCAGGACGGACTGGTAGGCGGTGCGGGAGGCCTCGGCCGCCTGCTGGTCGGCGGGGGAGTGGGTGTAGATCGCGGAGCGGTACTGGGTGCCGGTGTCGTTGCCCTGGCGGAAGCCCTGGGTGGGGTCGTGGGACTCCCAGAAGAGCTTCAGGAGGGCGGCGTAGGAGACCTTGGCGGGGTCGTAGACGACGCGGACGGCTTCGGTGTGGCCCGTCAGGCCGCTGCACACCTCTTCGTAAGCCGGGTTCGGGGTGTGGCCGCCCTGGTAGCCGGCCAGGGTCGTCCAGACGCCCTCGGTCTGCCAGAACTTGCGCTCGGCGCCCCAGAAGCAGCCCAGGCCGAAGTCGGCGATCCGCAGGTGCTCGGGGTAGGGGCCGAGGAGCGGGTTGCCGAGGACCGTGTGCCGGTCGGGGACGGGGAAGTCACGTTCGGGGCGGCCCTTCAGGGCCTCCTCCGGGGTGGGCAGGGCGTTCTTGAAGCGGTTGAAGAGCATGACGTCTCGCTCCGTGGGTGAGGGAAGAGGACGGTGACCGGCTGCCGGGACAACGCCGGGCGGGGGAGACGCATTCCGGGGAGAGGGACGGGGGCGGGGACGAGGACGGGGACGAGGACGGGGACAGGGACCGGGATGGCGCCGTCGCCGGGGCGGGGGCGGTCACGGGTGCGGGCGGAAGTCGGACGAGGTGCCGCCGCCGCGTTCCCAGCCGGCCACGGCCAGGGCGCGGAACGCGGCGTACTCGGCGGCGGGGCTGCTGCCGTACGACCACGGGACGGCGCCGACATGGCCGTCGACCAGACGCAGCTGCTCCACGGCCTCCGCGTAGCGCTCGGCGTGCACGAGGAACCAGATGAGCAGGTGCCGGACGTGCGGGGCCATGGGGTGGTCCGCCGGGGCCTCGCGCAGGGCGAAGTGCGCGCCCTCGATCGCGCGTTCGACGACGGCGCTCTGGAAGAGGCTGCTGACCATGTTGGCCTCGGGCAGGTGGTCGTAGACGGCGAAGAGCGGGAGGGCCGGGAGCAGGCTCTTGGCGGGGGCGGCCGAGGCGGCGCTCTCGGTGAACGCGGCGGCCTCCTCCTTGGAGCCGTGCCACTTCTGGGACCAGTAGGGCAGGGCCGCGAGGTGCGCGCCCATGTGGTGCGGGGCGCGCTGGGCGACCTTCGACCACAGGGCGTCGTAGTCCGCGCGGCGGTCGCCGAGGCCGCGGGCGACGGCCAGCTCGGTGATGTACGGGACGGGGCTGCCGGGGGCCAGCAGGGCCGCCTCGTGGCAGACCGTCCGGGCCTCCTCCAGGATCATGCGGAAGTCCTGCGAGGCGGGGTCGCGCAGCGCCTGGATCACGAGGAACTGGGCGTGGGTCTGGGCGCCGCCCGGGTCCTTGGGCGCCTCGGAGCGCCACGTACGCAGCCAGATGCCGCCCTGTCCGGGCCGCTCCGCCAGCTCGAACGCCGCGGCCCCGGCGAGCGTCTGCACCCGCTGCCAGCGGCGCTCCCAGTCCTCGCCGGTGGCGCTCAGCAGCTGTGCGGCCGGGCGCCAGTCGTGCGTGCGCCGGATCTCGTCGAGGGTGTCCTCCAGCTCCTGGTCGGGGCCGGGCAGCCGAACGTCGAGCTCCTGGGCCGGGACGAATCCGTAGCCGGCCATGGGGTCGGCGGCCAGCGTCAGCCCCTGCTGGGCCTGCTGCGTGGCCTGGCGGCGCCGCAGCCAGGGCAGCAGGACGAGCCCGCCGAGCGCGGCAGCGGCGAAGAGAACCAGCAGAACGTCCATGTGGTCAGTCTCGGATTCCGGTCTTGGGATGCGGGTGGGGGAGGGGAGAGGAGAGGGAGAGGGTGGATGTGGCGTGGTGGTGCGGCAGGGGTGGAGCGCGAATGTGTCTTGTATGTATCCACTATCCAGCGAAGCAGAAAGTTCCGAAAAGTTCGCGGGTGTGGACGACTACCCTCGGCAGACATGAGCGATCAGCGCGAGGAGCGCCCCCAGAATTTCGAGACCCTTGCCATTCACGCAGGTCAGGAGCCCGATGAGGCGACCGGCGCGGTGGTACCGCCCATCTACCAGGTGTCCACCTACAAGCAGGACGGCGTGGGCGGGCTGCGTGGCGGCTACGAGTACAGCCGCAGCGCGAACCCGACCCGTACCGCCCTGGAGGAGAACCTGGCCGCCCTCGACGGCGGCCGCCGCGGTCTGGCCTTCGCCTCCGGGCTCGCGGCCGAGGACTGCCTGCTGCGTACCCTCCTGGTCCCCGGCGACCACGTCGTGATCCCCAATGACGCGTACGGCGGCACGTTCCGCCTCATTTCGAAGGTCGTCGAGCGGTGGGGTGTGGAGTGGTCGGTCGCCGACACCTCCGACCCGCAGGCCGTACGGGACGCGCTGCGCCCCCGTACCAAGGCGATCTGGGTGGAGACGCCCAGCAACCCGCTCCTCGGCATCACGGACATCGCCGCGCTCGCGGCCGTGGCGCGCGACGCCGGGGTCCGCCTGGTCGTGGACAACACCTTCGCCAGTCCTTACCTCCAGCAGCCGCTGGCCCTCGGCGCGGACGTGGTGGTCTACTCCACGACCAAGTACATGGGCGGTCACTCGGACGTGGTCGGCGGCGCGCTCGTCGTCAACGACGCCGAGCTGGGCGAGGAGCTGGCCTACCACCAGAACGCGATGGGCGCGGTCGCCGGTCCGTTCGACGCGTGGCTGGTGATGCGCGGGCTGAAGACGCTGGCCGTACGGATGGACCGGCACAGCGCCAACGCGGCCCGGATCGCCGAGCTGCTCGCCGCGCACGACAAGGTGTCGCAGGTCTGCTACCCGGGCCTGAAGGACCACCCCGGCCACGAGATCGCCGCCAAGCAGATGCGTTCCTTCGGCGGCATGGTGTCGTTCCGTGTGGCGGACGGCGAGCAGGCCGCGGTGGAGGTCTGCAACCGCGCCAAGCTGTTCACGCTGGGCGAGTCGCTGGGCGGCGTGGAGTCGCTGATCGAGCACCCGGGCCGGATGACGCACGCCTCGACGGCGGGCTCGCTGCTGGAGGTCCCGAACGACCTCGTACGGCTCTCGGTCGGCATCGAGTCGATCGACGACCTGGTCGCGGACCTCACGCAGGCGCTGGGCTAGGAAGCATCCGGGCCCTGGGCCCGGAAGCGCTCGGGCGCCGGGCCGGGAGACGGTCCCCGGCGCTGGGCTCGAGGGGTGCTTCAGGCGCTGGGACAGCGGCGCCCGGAGTCCCCCGGCCCTGCTCACCACCCTTCCAGCGGAGGGGTGGTGTGCGCCGGCGGCGGCAGCCACGGCTGGTCCACGGCCGCCCAGGCCAGGAGTGCCGCCACGGCCGCCACGGCCAGCAGCCACAGCAGTCGGCGCGCCAGCCGCCGGTGGACCAGCAGCCGCCGGCCGCGCGCGGCGGCGCGCAGCGCCAGGTCGGGCGGGACCGGCGGGTGCGGCCCGTCCAGCATCCGCCGTACCTCGGTCTCCTTGCGGTCCGGAAGGCTCATGGCGTGGCCGCTTCCGGGCGCGGGGCCGGTGGTGGCAGTGGATCCGGTGCGGTGGGTGCTGGTGGTGCGGTCGGTGAGCTTGGTGTGGTTGACGCGGCTGGCGTGGTTGGTAGGTCCGGTGGGTCCGGTGGGGCTGGCGCGTCGGGTGTGTCCGGTACGCCGAAAGGTTCCGCTGCCGGCGCTCCGACCTGTACCGGCGGCCCCGCGTACCCGGCGGGAGGGTCGCTGCGCATGCGCCCCACGGCCCGCAGGCACAGTGTGTGGACGCGTTCGGCGGGCAGGCCCAGCTGCGCGGCGGTCTGCTCCTCGGCGACGCCCTCGTAGAGACGCAGTACGAGTACCAGCCGCTCCTGGGGCGGCAGCCGCCCCAGGAGGCCGCCGGGCGGCGGTCGCCTGCCGTGTCCCAGGGCGCGGGGGAGCCGTTCCCGCCAGGCGGAGTGCGCGAAGTGGGCGGCCATCTCCTGGCGCGCGCGGTCGTACGGGTCCTCGCCGCGCAGCCGGTCCCAGGCGGCGTACGTACGGGCCAGCGCCAGAGTGAGCAGGTGTTCGGCGGCGGGCGCGGGACGGTCCTCCGGCTCCGCGGTCAGGAGTGTGGCGGCGTGCAGCAGACGGCCGGCCGCGCCCGCGACGAACGCCTCGAACTCCCGGGCACGACGGCGTTCCTGGGCTGCTCGCCGCTCTCGCACAGCTCCATGGCACGGCAGGCCCGGCACGCGGTCAAGAGGCGGCAGGGAAAAACCGGGGGCGCGCAGGGCCGGCCGCGTTCGTTCCCCTCGCTCTCCCTGCTGCGCGGCGGCCGGACCGCCGGCCGCTGAGGAACGGACGGACCGGGATCCGGCTGCGGAGGGACCGACGGTCCGGGGCGCGTTCGCCGAGGGACCGACGGAGCAGCATCCGGCCGCCGGGGAACGGGCCGCCGGGGAACGGGCCGCCGGGGAACCGGCGGGCCAGGACCCGACCGCTCAGGAGCTCGACGTCACCGGCGGCAGCGTCGCGGTGACCGTGGACAGGGAGGTGTTGAAGCGCGTCAGCAGGCTGCAGAACGAGTCCCGCTCCTCCTCCGTCCACTCCTCGGTGACCAGCGCCATCAGGGCGCGGCGGGAGGCCCGTACCTCTTCCAGCCGGGACCGGCCGCGCTCGGAGAGCTGGAGTACGACCGCACGGCCGTCCTCGGGGTGTGAGGCGCGGTTGACCAGGCCGGAGTCGACCAGTGGGGCGACCTGCCGGGTGACGGTCGAGGAGTCGATGCCCATGCCGGCGGCCAGCGCCTTGACACCCATCGGGCCCTCTCTGTCCAGCCGGTTGAGGAGCAGATAGGCGGCACGGTCCATGGAATTGCGTGCCTGGCCGACGCCGCCGAGCCGGCTCTGTTCGGCGCGGCGGGCGAAAACGGCGACTTGGTGTTGCAGCGCGTCGAGAAGAGCGGGGTCGGTGTGGGTCGTCATGTCCGAAGAGGTGGGCATGGCCGGGAGCTCGCTTCATGGGATGCGTACGGATTGGGGGACAGAGTACGCGGCCCCGGCGCGGACCGTACCGGCGCTGTCCAAAGACGTGCCTCGGCGGCGCCGGTCCGGCGGCCCCGGGCCCCCGCGGCGGACCGAACTGTAAGACTGGGCTTCATGGCCGATCACACGCCGCACGAGCACACTTCCGCCCCCGGTTCCTCTTCGGGTTCCGCTTCCGCTTCTGCCGCCGGTCAGCGACCCGGTCCGGCATCGGTCCCGGCACGTGCGGAGGTGCCCGGTACCGGTGCGCAACCGGCGTCGAATTCCGGTTCCGCCTCCGTTTCCGGGCCGGGCGCGGGCCCGGCGGCCGCCGCCTCCGCCGGGCTCGGCGTCGAGGACGTACGGGAGGCGCAGAAGATACTGTCCGGCGTCTCGCGGTCCACCGCCTTGGAGGGGAGCCGGCACCTGTCCGGTTTGGTGGGGGCGCCGGTGCATCTGAAGTGCGAGAACCTGCAACGCACCGGCTCCTTCAAGATACGTGGCGCGTACGTGCGGATCGCGGCGCTCTCCCCTCAGGAGCGGGCGGCCGGCGTGGTCGCCGCCAGCGCCGGGAACCACGCGCAGGGCGTGGCGCTGGCGGCCTCGCTGCTCGGGGTGCGCTCGACGGTGTTCATGCCGGTCGGCGCGCCGCTGCCGAAGGTCGCCGCGACCCGTGAGTACGGCGCCGAGGTGCGGCTGCACGGCCAGGTCGTGGACGAGACGCTGGCCGCCGCCCAGGAGTATGCCGAGGCGACGGGCGCGGTCTTCATCCACCCCTTCGACCACCGGGACATCATCGCGGGCCAGGGCACGGTCGGCCTGGAGATCCTCGAACAGTGCCCGGAGGTGCGCACCATCGTCGTGGGCATCGGCGGCGGCGGGCTCGTCGCGGGCATCGCCCTGGCGGTCAAGGCGCTGCGGCCGGACGTGCGGATCGTCGGGGTGCAGGCGGCGGGCGCGGCCGCCTATCCGCCCTCACTGGCGGCCGGGCGGCCGGTCTCGATCGAGGCGCCGGTGACGATGGCGGACGGCATCAAGGTGGGGCGCCCGGGCGACGTGCCGTTCAAAATCGTCGGCGATCTCGTCGACGAGGTCCGTACCGTGTCCGAGGACGAGCTCTCCAGCGCTCTGCTGCTCTGCCTGGAGCGGGCCAAGCTGGTCGTGGAGCCGGCGGGGGCGAGTCCGGTGGCCGCGCTGCTGTCGCGGCCCGAGTCCTTCGAGGGGCCGGTGGTCGCGGTGCTGTCCGGAGGCAACGTCGATCCGCTGCTGATGCAGCGCATCCTGCGGCACGGCATGGCCGCCGCGGGGCGCTACCTGTCGCTGCGCCTGCGGCTGACGGACCGGCCGGGGGCGCTCGCGACGCTGCTCTCGGTGCTGTCGGAGGTCGACGCGAACGTCCTGGACGTGAGCCATGTGCGGACCGATCCGCGGCTCGGGCTCACGGAAGCGGAGGTGGAGCTGCATCTGGAGACCAAGGGCCCGGAGCACTGCACGGAGGTCAGCTCGGCCCTGCGGGCGGCGGGTTACACCGTCATGAGCTGAGGTGCGCCGCGGCGCACGGCCGGGCCGGCCGTGCGCCCACGGACGCCGTCTGACGTATATCGCGATGTATCGCGAGCGCGGTATGGTCCGGGTCGCGGGGGCGCTGGGCCGTGTTTCAGGGCACCCTCGGTGCCGGGTATATGACCGTAGAGCGGCTCATATCCGGTGAAAGTAACTTCTTCCCGGAGTCAACCCATACCTTGGGAGAACCCACATGCCAGGCGCCATTTACGCCGAGGGTCTGGTGAAGACCTTCGGCAAGGTGAGGGCTCTGGACGGCGTCGACCTCGACGTCCCCGAAGGAACCGTCCTCGGACTGCTCGGCCCGAACGGTGCGGGCAAGACCACCGCCGTACGAGTCCTGACCACCCTGCTCCAGCCGGACCGCGGCACCGCGGTCGTCGCCGGCGTCGACGTGCTCAAGCACCCCGACGAAGTACGCCGCTCGATCGGTCTGTCCGGCCAGTTCGCCGCCGTCGACGAGTACCTGACGGGCCGCGAGAACCTGACCATGGTCGGCCGGCTCTACCAGATGAGCGGGCGCGCGGCGAAGGCCCGGGCCACCGAGCTGCTGGAACGTTTTCACCTCACCGACGCCGGCGACCGGCCGGCCAAGACCTACTCCGGCGGCATGCGGCGCCGGCTCGACCTGGCGGCCGCGCTGGTCGTCAGCCCGCCCGTGATGTTCATGGACGAGCCCACCACCGGCCTGGACCCGCGCAACCGCCAGCAGCTGTGGGAAGTCATCGAGGAACTGGTCGCCGGCGGCACGACGCTGCTCCTCACCACCCAGTACCTGGAAGAGGCCGACCGCTTGGCGCACGACATCTGCGTGGTCGACCACGGCCGGGTCATCGCCCGCGGCACCTCCGACGAGCTCAAGGCGCGTACGGGCGGTGAGCGGGTGGAGGTCGTCGTGCACGCCGCCGAACACATCGGCACCACCGACGAGGTGCTGCGCGGCTTCGGCAAGGGCGCGAGCAAGATCGAGCGGCACACCCGCAAGATCACGGTGCCGGTGTCGGGCGGCGCCAAGCTGCTCGCCGAGATCATCCGCGAACTCGACGTACGCGGCGTCGAGATCGACGACATAGGGCTGCGCCGGCCGACCCTGGACGACGTGTTCATCTCGCTGACCGGCCACGCCGCGGAGGCCGCGGAGGGCAACGGCGAGGACGGGGACGGCGAAGGCGGGGCCGGCGAAGGCGGGGGCCCCGCGGCCGGTGACGCGCCCGCCGGGCGGCGGTCCGCCGCCGGAAAGGAGCAGACGTCATGAGCAGCGCGACCGACTCCCTGATCCTCGCCCGGCGGAACCTGATCCGCATGAAGCGGATTCCCGAGGTGGTGCTGTTCGGCCTCATCCAGCCGATCATGTTCGTGGTCCTGTTCACGTACGTGTTCGGCGGCTCGATCCAGGTCGGCGGCTCGGTCTCGCAGCAGACCTACCGCGAGTTCCTGATGGCGGGCATCTTCGCGCAGACCGTCACCTTCGCCACCGCCGGGGCGGGCGCGGGCATCGCCGACGACATGCACAAGGGCCTGGTCGACCGGTTCCGCTCGCTGCCCATGGCGCGTGGCGCCGTCCTCACCGGCCGGACGCTCGCCGACCTGGTGCAGACCGCGCTGACGACGGTCGTGCTCGCCCTCGTCGCGCTCCTCATCGGCTGGCGTACGCACACGAACATCGGCAGCGTCCTCGCGGGCTTCGCCCTGCTGCTCCTGCTCGGTTACGCGTTCTCCTGGATCGGCGCGCTGATCGGCCTGTCCGTACGGACGCCGGAGGCCGCCACCTCGGGCGGGCTGATCTGGCTGTTCCCGCTGACGTTCATCTCCAACGCCTTCGTGGACTCCAACAAGCTGCCGACGGTCTTCCGGCACATCGCGGAGTGGAACCCGTTCAGCACCACGGTCCAGGCCGCCCGTGAGCTGTTCGGCAACCTGCCGCCCGGCTTCAAGACCCCGGACGCCTGGCCCATGCAGCACCCGGTCATCGCCTCGGTGCTGTGGTCGGCGCTGATCCTCGTCTTCTTCCGTACGCTCGCGGTCCGCAAGTACCGCAAGGCGGCCGGCTGACCGGAGGCCGGACGGGCCGCACACGGACGCGACCGGCCCGGAGCCGCTGGGGCTCCGGGCCGGTCGTCGTCAGGCCACGGGCGGACGCCGCCCGACGGTCAGCCGTTGTACGGCTTGGCTTCGAGGATCTTCACCGAGGCCGTCTTGCCGTTGGGGAGCTCGTACCGAGCCGTCTCGCCGATCTTCTTGCCGTTCACTCCGGAGCCCAGCGGGGACTGCGGGGAGTAGGTCTCGATCTCCGAGCTCGCGTACTCCCGCGAGGCCAGCAGGAACGTCAGGGTGTCGTCCGGGTCTCCGTCGAACGCGATGGTGACGACCGTGCCGGGGGCCACGACACCAGTGGCGGCGGGCGCCTCGCCGACCTTCGCCGACTCCAGCAGCTGCTTGAGCTGGCGCATCCGAAGGTCCTGCTTGCCCTGCTCTTCCTTGGCCGCGTGGTACCCGGCGTTCTCCTTCAGGTCACCTTCCTCGCGGGCCGCCGCGATCTTTTCGGTGATCTCGGCGCGTGCGGGACCAGACAGGTACTCCAGCTCGGCCTTGAGCTGGTCATACGCCTCCTGGGTCAGCCAGGTGACGTTGTCGCTGGTCTGGGTCACAGGTGCTCCTCGTCGGTGCTGGGGATAAATCAAACGCCCTACCAGGAAGGCTGCGCCTCCACGGGTGGGCGAAACCACGAGCCTAACAATTCCGGCACAAAACGGGGAAGGGGAATTTCGCCGGGAACGTCATCCGGCCGGATCGTGCCCGGTCAGCGCGCCGGCCCGGAGGGGCCCGGCGACACACCGGGCGGTGCGGGACGCGGGGGCCGCGGGGCGGCCGCCGGGGTGCGCCGGATCAGCCGCCGGAGGACGTGCAGCCGACCAGGACGGCGTTGGTCGCCCGCGCCGTCGTACGGATCGTGACCTCGACGTCCACCTGCTCCTTCGGAGCGTCCACGGTGACGTCCTTGCGCCCCACCTCGGCGCCGCTTTCGGCCTGCGAGCGCAGCGTGCACGTACCGGTGTCGTCCTTGCCCTTGACGACCTCCAGATGCACCTTGACCGCGCTGTCCGAAACCCGGTCCCAGGTGATCACCCGGCCGCTGAGGTCCTGCCCGGAGATGTAGGAGAAACCGGACCAGCCGACCACGCCGAGCAGCGCCACGCCCAGCACGGCGCCGACGATCTTCAGCTTGCGGTCGGCGCGCTGGTCGGCGGAGCGGCCGTAGCGTCCGTCGGGCAGCCCTTCGCGCACCGCGCTCATGATCGCTCCTCCTGCCGGGGGCTCCGGAATTAATCGCCCCGCGCTTCGGTCACTATAGGAAACATCTTCTCCGGCCTTTCACTGAGGATCGAGTCTTGACTGAGCAGCTGCGACTGATGGCAGTCCACGCCCATCCCGACGACGAGTCGAGCAAGGGCGCGGCCACCATGGCCAAGTACGTGTCCGAGGGGGTGGACGTGCTGGTCGCCACCTGCACGGGCGGGGAGCGCGGCTCCATCCTCAACCCCAAGCTCCAGGGCGACCCGTACATCGAGGAGCACATCCACGAGGTGCGCAAGAAGGAGATGGACGAGGCCCGGGAGATCCTGGGCGTCAAGCAGGAGTGGCTGGGATTCGTCGACTCGGGGCTGCCCGAGGGCGACCCGCTGCCGCCGCTGCCCGACGGCTGCTTCGCCCTCCAGGACGTCGACGCCGCGGCCGAGCCGCTGGTGAAGCTGATCCGTGAGTTCAAGCCGCAGGTCATCACGACCTACGACGAGAACGGCGGCTACCCGCACCCCGACCACATCATGACCCACAAGATCACGATGGTGGCCTTCGAGGCGGCCGGCGACCCGGAGAAGTACCCGGAGGCCGGCGAGCCCTGGCAGCCGCAGAAGCTCTACTACAACCAGGGCTTCAACCGGCCGCGCACCGTCGCGCTGCACGAGGCGCTGCTGGAGCGCGGCATGGATTCCCCGTACGGGGAGTGGCTGGAGCGCTGGAAGGAGTTCGAGCGCCGTGAGCGCACGCTGACCACGTACGTGCCCTGCGCCGAATTCTTCGAGATCCGCGACAAGGCGCTGATCGCGCACGCGACGCAGATCGACCCCGACGGCGGCTGGTTCCGGGTGCCGATGGACATCCAGAAGGAGGTCTGGCCCACGGAGGAGTACGAGCTCGCCAAGTCGCTCGTCGACACGTCCCTCCCCGAGGACGACCTCTTCGCGGGCATCCGCAACAATTGACTCCATGATGAGCGCGACTAGCACCCTCGCCGTGACGCCCTTCGTCACCCTTGCCGACAGCTTCGACAAGGACAAGGTGACCCCGGGCGTCCTCGGCTTCATCGTGTTCGCGGTCATCGGCGGCGCCGTGTGGCTGCTGATGAAGTCCATGAACAAGCGGATGAAGAAGGTCGACTTCGAGGAGGCTCCGGAGGCGCCCGGCACCTCCGGCGGCACGGAGAAGCCCGGCGCCGTGAAGGGGCAGGCGAAGAGCCAGGCGCCCAAGAATCAGGCGCCCAAGAATCAGGCGCCCAAGAATCAGGCGCCGAAGAGCCAGGCGAAGGGGCAGCCCTCGGGGAAGGCACGGCCCGAGGCGGGCTGAGCGCGTCCCCGGACGCCTTGCTGTGCCGGGGGACATCTCCGGCCGCCCCGGCTCGGGGGACACCTCCGGCCGCTCCGGCTCGGGGGACACCTCCGGCCGCCCAGGCCACCCGGCCGCCCCACTGAGGGACCACCTCCGGCCACCCCGCCGGGGGAGCGCCCCAGGTCACTGCGACGAGGGAACGGTCACCCCCATGACCTCGCGCGCGTGGCGGTTCGGCACCATGCCGAGCCGCCATGCCTCCCACCCCGTTTCCGGCTCGACGCCGCGCTCCAGCAGCAGCGCGAACGTCTCCGCGCAGTCCTCCAGCTTCGAGTCCCGGGTCGGGTGCCCTTCCTGCGCGAGCCGGGCCAGCTCCTCCTGCGCGACGGCCGCGCCGACCACCGAACCGCCCGGTGAGGCGAACGGCAGCAGCGTGCAGCGCAGGAAACGGGCCCAGTCCTCGCCGCGCCGGTCGCCGTAGCCGGCGAACGTCCGCGCCGCCTCGTCGGCCAGCTCCAGCGCCTGCGCCGCGCGCCCGTTGCCCGCGTCGATGATCACCAACTCCAGGCAGGACCACGCCTCCCCGTGCGGGACGCCGATCCGCTGGAAGTCTTTGCGGGCGTCCTGGAGGAGCTGCCGGGCGAAGCCGCTGTTGCGCAGCGAACCGGTCTGCGCGGCCCGCAGGTCACGGGTGACACGCCCCGAGTGGTGCCGGGCGCAGGCGAGGCCGTAGCCGTCCTGCATCCGGCTGAACATCGTCCGGGACCGCTCCAGGTGCCGCAGCGCCGCGTCCAGGTCGCCCTCCTCCTCCAGCGACTGGCCGAGGTAGTACAGCGTCCACGCCTCGCCGCGGGCGTCCTCGTGGCGGCGGTGCAGGGGCAGGGCCTGACGCAGCCGGTCCACCGCCGGGGCCGGGTCGGCGTCCACCAGCCGGGCCCGCGCCAGCTGGGTCATCGCCCACGCCTCGCCGCGGTCGTCGTGCGTACGGCCGTACAGGTCCATGGCCGCGTGGAACTCGCGCTCCGCCTCCGGGACCTCGCCCATCCGCAGATACACCTGGCCGAGCTGGAAGTGCGCCCACGCCTGGCCGTGCAGGCTCTCGCTCTCCCGGTGCAGCTCCAGGGACTCGCGCAGCAGCGCCAGCGCCTCGGCCACCTGCGCGCGGTCCCGCTCCACGGCCGCCAGGGCGTGCAGCGTCCACGCCCGGTCACCGCGCACCTCCGGGCCGGACTGCATCTCCAGGGCTTCGCGCAGCTTCGCCGCGGCCTCCGTCAGATTGCCCTGCTGCTGGAGCGTGATCCCCAGGTCGCGCAGGGCGCGCGCGGCACCGACCGGGTGCTGCGCCTCGAAGTACAGGTCGACCACCGAGGTCAGGGTCGTACGGGCCTTGTCCAGCTCACCGAGCTGCCGGGCGGCGACGCCGGTGCGCCACTGCACGGACCGTACGAGCAGCCCCCGGTCGGCGGCCTTGGTCAGCTCGCTCAGCTCACCGAGGCGGTACAGGTCGCCGCGCAGCAGGCAGTAGTCGGCCAGGGCGCCCAGCAGGTGCGAGACGGTCGCCTGGTCCACGTCCTGGTCGGCGTGGCGCAGCGCGGCGGTGATGAAGCTGGTCTCGTCGTCCAGCCACTGGAGCGCGGCGTCCAGCGAGGTGAAGCCGTGCGAGCCGAAGCGGTCGGCACGGGTGGACGTACGGCCGTCCACCAGTCGGATCACCGAGTCCGCCAGCTCCGCGTAGCTGCGGATCAGCCGCTCCTGGGCCGTGGCGCGCTCGGCCGGGTCCTCCTCGTCCACCAGGCGGGCGTGCGCGAAATGGTGCACCAGGGCGTGCAGGCGGTAGCGGTCGCTGCGCACGTGCTCGATCAGGCCCGCGGCGGCCAGCGCCGACAGTCGCCGCTCGGCCTCCGGCACGTCCACCCCCAGCAGCGCCGCCGCGGCGGCCGCCCCCAGGCTGGCCCGCCCCACCAGTGCCAGCCGGCGCAGCAGCCGGCGGGACGCCTCCGGCTGGTCGCCGTAACGCAGCCACAGCGCCGCCTCGGCCGGGGCCGCCCGGTCCTCGGCGGCCGGAGAGCGCGCGGCGCTCTCCGCGAGGTCCGCCGCCAGCGTGGCGGGCGACCGGGGCCCCAGCGACGAACCGGCCACCCGCAGCGCCAGCGGCAGCCCCGCACACAGCTGCGCGATCCGCTCGACGGACTGATGGTCGTACGGCCCGGTCTCACCCCCGGACTCGTCGGCCGCCGCCCGCAGCAGCTCCTCGGTGCCCGCCGAGTCCAGCGCGCCCACCGGCAGCTGATGCACCCACGCCTGGAGATCGCCGGGCAGGTCCATCGGCTCGCGGGTCGTCACCAGCACCAGGCTGTCGGAACGGTCCGGCACCAGCAGACGCACCTGCTCCGGGTCCGAGGCGTCGTCCAGCAGGACCGTGACGGGCAGGCCCGTCAGATGCTTGTGGTACAGCTCCGTGAGCCGCTTGACGTGCTGCTCCTGGGAGGGCCGCTCGCGGAAGAGGAGCTGCTCGCGCGGCGCGCCGAGCCGGTTGAGCAGATGCAGCAGCGCGTCCCGGGTCGGCAGCGGCGTCTCGCCCGGGGTGTCCCCGCGCAGATCCACCACGCACGCGCCGCGGAACTGGTCCCGCAGCTGGTGCGCGGCCCGCACCGCCAGCGCCGTACGCCCGGAACCGGGCTCGCCGTGCAGCACCACGACCGTCGGCCGGGTCTCCGTGCTCGCGCGGGCCGCGTGCACCCACTGCGCGATCTGCGCCAGGTGGGCCCGCCGCCCCGCGAACAGCCGCTCCGGCTGCGGCAGATGGGAGAAGGACTGCTCCAGCACGGACCGCTGGCGGGCCGCCGCGCTGCGGTCCGCGCCGCGCAGCTGCGGCACCCGGTTGCCGCGGGAGGCCGTGGGCGTACCGGAGGAACTGCCGCGCGCCGTCGCCGTGAGCATCCGCTGCTGGTCCAGGAACGGCCGGATACCGCGCACCTCCAGGGCTGTCAGCCACTGCAACCGCAACTGCTCGGGCCCGCCCGGCTGCCCGCGCATCCCCGCCTGGCGGTGGGCCGCGGGCCAGTGTCCCGCCGTCAGCTTCACCACCGTCGCCGCGGCGCCCGCGGCCACCACCGAGACACCGACGCCGAACGCCGTGCCGGGCCCCGTCCCGAACGCGAGATCCGTGCCGAAGGCGGCGACCGCCGCGGCCGCCGTGGCCACCGCGGGCGTGCTCAACTCCTTGCGCGACAGCCGCTCGGACAGCGGGCGCTGCCCGGCCGCCGACTCGTCCAGCGCGTGCACGTACGCGCCGTACTCCTCGGCCGCCGCACCGGCCAGTTCGTCCAGCACCGCCCGCGCCCGGGCCAGCAGAACACCCCGGTCCAGCGTCCCGCCCGAACGCCGTACCTCCTCCTCGACGGCCCGCGACAACAGCCCGTCCGCTTCCGCCCGATGACGGTCGCGCAGCACAGCCAGTGAGCCCGCCATGCCTTCCCCCTCCTGCAGTTCCCAGCGTCCCGGCAGGTCCCGGCACTCCCGGACTCCTCCGGCCTCCCACCGCTCCCCGACGGCCGGGGCAGCGCCCCGCCCCGGCCCGCGGTGATCGGTTCCCGTACCCACAGTGTTCCGCTTCCGCGCGAAATCCGGCAGGCCTGTGGATAACTCCCCGCGTTGGCCGTGGGCTATCCACCGAGGGGCTTTCGGGCTGCGTGGGCTGACCCGGCAGGACGTGGCCGACCGCATGGACGTCACCAAGGGACGGGCGTCAGAGATCGAGCGAGGGCACATCTCCGGCCAGGACGTCCTCGCCCGCTTCGTCGTCGCGCTCGGCGGCCGGCTGCACCAGGCCATCTGCTTCGATGACGGGGACATATTCGATGACGGGGACATAGCGGCGATCACCTGAGTCCGCGACACGCCCGTCGAGGACCGCGCATCGCCGCGAAGCGGGCCGTCCCCCCCGCACGGCGTCCTGGCTGTGCCTCGCGCACCCTCGTCGCCGAACAGCGCCTGGTGTGCCGCTTCGATCTCCCGCTCGGTGAGCGCGCTGTGTCCGGCCGGGTGGGATGCGGCGATCCCGTCCATCGCGAGCTGGTGATGGACGGCTTCAGCGTTGCTCTTCCAGCTCCGTCAGACGGTTCCCAGATCCACGGCGACGGAGAAGGGCGCGGCAGCCTTGATCACGCCGGTGAACATCTCGCCGTCCCGGTAGGCCCTGGTGGCGGGGTCGAGGACGTAGGTGTAGATGACGGGGACACCGGTGGCGGCCTGTTCTACCTGCCAGTAGAAGGGGGTCCCGGCCTCGGCGTACTGGTTCACCTTCACGACCCGGTCGGTGGTCTCCGAGCCGGGCGACACGACCTCGACGACCAGGAGTACGTGGTCGGGGCGGGTGGGCGTGAGATCGATGGTCTCCGCCCGGTAGACGGTGACATCCGGACGGCGGTTGGTGAGGGGAACGTCCTGAAGCCGGACGTCGAAGTCCGTGTCGGCGTTCCAGTCCGGGCCTGCGGCGGCGTCCAGGGCATTGGCCAGGACTCGGGCCAGACGGTTGTGCCGCTTGGAGGCGCTCGGCCTGTCGACGACCGCCCCGTCCACGGTCTCGACGCCGGCGCACCGCTCCTCGGGCCAGGACGCGTACTGCTCCGCGCTGACCTGCGTATGCATCTACGCGGATGCCACCATTTCGGTGGTCATGGGTACCTCCTCCGTGGAGCCTCGACAGTTCCGGAGCTCCGGAACTGAGCGTACGGTCCGTTGATCCGGGCGAGTTGTGACGGAAGAGGAGGCCATCACCCACCCCACGACAGCCCACGAGCGCGATTCAGCCAAGCGAGGCAGCGCCCGTGCGCGCTTCGCCGGCCGGATCAGGCACTGTGAGAGGCTGGACCGCATGAACCGGCTGGCTGGCGTGACCTCGCCTTATTTGCTTCAGCACGCGGACAATCCGGTCGACTGGTGGCCCTGGACGCCGGAGGCTTTCGAGGAGGCGCGGCGGCGCGATGTGCCCGTGCTGCTGTCGGTCGGCTACTCCGCGTGTCACTGGTGCCATGTGATGGCGCACGAGAGCTTCGAGGACGAGGCGGTCGCCGCCGTGATCAACGAGCACTTCGTGGCGGTCAAGGTGGACCGCGAGGAGCGGCCCGACGTGGACGCCGTCTACATGGAGGCCGTGCAGGCCGCCACCGGGCAGGGCGGCTGGCCGATGACCGTCTTTCTGACGCCCGAGGGTGAGCCGTTCTACTTCGGTACGTACTTCCCGCCGGAGCCGCGCCACGGCATGCCCTCCTTCCCGCAGATTCTCCAGGGTGTGCGGAGCGCGTGGACGGACCGCCGGGACGAGGTGGGCGAGGTCGCCGGGCGGATCGTCGCCGATCTGTCCGCGCGGTCGCTCTCCGTGTCGCCGGCCAACGGTGAACCGGTGCCGCCGGGCCCGGAGGACCTGGCGAACGCGCTGCTCACGCTGACCCGCGACTTCGACGCCGTACACGGCGGATTCGGCGGCGCGCCGAAGTTCCCGCCGTCCATGGCGCTGGAATTCCTGCTGCGCCACCACGCCCGTACGCAGTCCGAGGCGGCTTTGCAAATGGTGCAGGCGACCGCGGAGGCGATGGCCCGCGGCGGCATCTACGACCAGCTCGGCGGCGGTTTCGCGCGCTACGCGGTGGACGAGACCTGGACGGTGCCGCATTTCGAGAAGATGCTGTACGACAACGCGCTGCTGTGCCGTACGTACGCGCACCTGTGGCGCGCCACCGGGTCGGACCTGGCCCGTCGTGTCGCCGTCGAGACCGCCGAGTTCATGGTGCGGGAACTCCGTACGGAGCAGGGCGGGTTCGCCTCCGCGCTGGACGCCGACTCCGACGACGGCAGCGGCCGGCACGTCGAAGGCGCGTACTACGTGTGGACGCCGGAGCAGTTGCGCGACGTCCTGGGGGAGAAGGACGCCGGGATCGCCGCGCACTACTTCGGGGTGACGCAGGAGGGCACCTTCGAGGAGGGCGCCTCCGTCCTGCAACTCCCCGACACCGACGACCTGGTGGACGCGGCGCGGATCGCGGGCATCAAGGAGCGGCTGCGCGCGGCCCGCGACGCCCGGCCGCGCCCCGGGCGGGACGACAAGGTCGTCGCCGCCTGGAACGGCCTGGCCATCGCGGCCCTCGCCGAGACCGGTGCCTACTTCGACCGCCCGGATCTGGTCCAGGCCGCCACGGACGCCGCCGACCTGCTCGTCCGCGTCCACATGGACTGGCAGGCGCGGCTGCACCGCACCTCGCGCGACGGCGTCGCGGGCGCCAACACCGGCGTCCTGGAGGACTACGCGGACGTCGCCGAGGGCTTCGTCGCGCTCTCCTCGGTCACCGGGGAGGGCGTCTGGGTGGAGTTCGCCGGCCTCTTCCTCGACACCGTGCTCGTCCACTTCACCGCCGAGGACGGCACGCTCTACGACACCGCCGACGACGCCGAACAGCTGATCCGCCGCCCGCAGGACCCCACCGACAACGCCACGCCCTCCGGGTGGACCGCGGCCGCCGGCGCCCTCCTGTCGTACGCGGCGCTGACCGGCAGCAGCCCGCACCGGGACGCCGCCGAGCGCGCCCTCGGCGCCGTCAAGGCGCTGAGCGGCCGGGCGCCGCGCTTCATCGGGTGGGGGCTGGCCGTCGCCGAGGCCGCGCTGGACGGGCCGCGCGAGGTCGCGGTGGTCGGTCCGGACGGCGACCCGGCCACCCGGGCACTGCACCGTGCCGCCCTGCTGGGCACGGCGCCCGGCGCGGTGGTCGCCCTGGGGGAGCCGGGGTCGGACGAGGTGCCGCTGCTGAAGGACCGCCCGCTGGCCGACGGCCGGGCCGCCGCGTACGTGTGCCGCCACTTCACGTGCGAGCGGCCGACGACCGACCCCGGAGAGCTGGGGGAGAAGCTGAGCGGCGGCTGAGAGGGGGCGGGCGCCGGCCTGCCCCCGGCCCCGCCGACCTCCTCCGTCCTAAGTCCTAGGCCGCAAAGCGGGCTTGAACTTCACGCGGGCGTCAACTTTTAGCGTGACGGCATGACGAACCGCACGCACCGCACCGGTGGCGGCCTCCCCGCCACCCACCACGAAGTCCGCCTCACCGGCCGCCCGCGGGGCCCGCTCACCGACGACCTGTTCGAGGTCGTCGAGGTACCGGTGCCCGAGCCGGCGGCCGGGCAGGTGCTCGTACGCAACACCACCATGGCCGTCGCCGCCGTCATGCGGACGCTCATGGACGAGGCCACCACGGTCCCGATGCCGTCCTTCGTACCGGGCGAGCCGCTGTACGGGGCGGCCGTCGGCGAGGTGGTGGACGCGCCCGGCACCGACTTCGTCCCTGGTGACCTGGTGGAACACCACTTCGGCTGGCGGGAGTACGCCCTGGTCGATGCCGCCGAGGCGCACCGCAGGGACCGGGACCTGCTGCCCGACCCGGCCGCCTACCTGTCGCAGGGCCCGACCGCCTACATGGGCGTCGTCCGGGGCGCCGAGGTGCGCCCGGGGGACACGGTGTTCGTGTCGGGCGCGGCCGGCGGGGTCGGTTCGCTGGCGGGCCAGATCGCCCGGCTGCGCGGTGCCGGGCGGGTCATCGGCAGTACGGGATCGCAGCGCAAGGCCGACTGTCTGGTCGACGAACTGGGGTATGACGCCGCGGTGATCCGCGGTGCCGGCCCGATCGAGGAGCAGTTGCGCAAGGCCGCTCCGGAGGGCGTCGACGCGGTCTTCGACAACGTGGGCGGCGAGCAGTTGCAGGCCGCCGTCACGCTCGCCAACCGCGGTGCCCGTATCGCACTCGTCGGCGCGCTCTCCAACCAGCTCTCCGATACCGGCACGCACACCACGGAAATCGACACGCTGTCCCTGGTGGCGCGCGGCATCACCCTGCGCGGCATCGCGCTCTACGACCACCCCGACCTGATCCCCGAGTGGAACGAGGTCTTCGGGCGCGGCCTCCGGGACGGCACGCTCACCTTCCCGCACGCGCGGCTGCACGGAATCCAGGAGGCGCCGCGCGCCCTGCGGGAGCTGGTCGAGGGGCGGCACCTGGGGGCTGTGCTCGTGGAGTTGTGAGGGGAGTGGCGAGGGGGGGCTGAGGGGAGAGGTGAGCGGGGTTCCTGTGGCGCGGGCCCGTCGGTGTGCTCCGGGCGACGACGTACGGTCTGAGTGAGACGACGTACGCAGCGGGGCACCACCGACCGGGCCCCGGCGGGGGAGGACCGGATGCGCATCGGGGACGCCGCGGCCGCGGCGGGCATGACGGCCAGGGCGCTGCGCTACTACGAGGAGCACGGGCTGGTGATCGCCCGGCGTACGCCGTCGGGGCACCGGGTGTACGAGCCGGAGGACGTACGGAAGCTGCGTACGGTGCGTGAACTGCTCGACGCCGGGCTGACGGTGGGCGACATCCGGTCCTTCGCGCCACTCCTCGACGCGCTGCCTCCCGAGGGCATACCGGAGCTGTTCTTCACACAGGGCGGCGCTCAGAGCGGAGCCCGGGGCGGTGGCGGGGGAGGCCCGGCGGGTGACGTGGCGGACCTCGGGCCGACGCAGCACCGCCGTACGGCGGCGGAGGTGGCCCGCCGCCGGCTGGCCGACCTGGACGCCCGGATCGAGCGGCTGACGCGGCTGCGCGGGCGGCTGGCCCGGCGGCTGGGGGAACCGGCCAGGGAGCCGGGGCGGGTGGCGCCGTACGAGAGGGCTTTACGGGAGTGAGGCGGTGCGGACGCGGCGCGCGCTCACCACGTCAGGCCCCGGCCGAGTACGTTCATCGCGCGGTCGATGAGGGTGCCGAGATCGTCCCGCTGCCCGTCCGCGACCCAGTGCAGCAGCGCCTCCTGGAGCCCGGCCAGAAGGGCCGTGGAGATCACCCGGACCTCCAGGTCGTCGGCGGAGCGGCCGGTCCGCTCCGCCAGTACGGCGCTGATCATGGCGCTGTCCCGCGCGGTGTTCTCCGCCGTACGGCCCCGGATCGCGGGCACCTCGCGGATGAGCCGGGCGCGCTGGACCAGTTCGGCACGCTCCTCGGCCGACAGGCGCCGCAGCGCCTCGACGGCCACGTGCCGCATCGACTCGGTCATCGGCTCGCCGGCGGGCCTGGCCCGCAGCCCCGCCTCCAGGAGCGGGCCGTACTCGTCGGTGAGCACGATGTCCTCCCGCGTGGGGAAGTAGCGGGAAACCGTGCTGGGGGAGACCTCGGCGATCCGGTCGACGGAGGTCGCCTCGTACCCGTGCTCCGCGAAGAGCCGGTAGGCGGCCCGGCGGATCGCCTGCCGGGTCTGGATCTTCTTCCGCTCCCGCAGCCCGATCTTGGGAGTGCCGGGCTGAGCGGCGGAGTTCTGTGCGCAGGCCATGAGCGTCATTGTCCGGCGGTATGGGCCGCTTCCGCACGCAGGAGGCTGTCGGTCCGCCGCTGTTCCTTGATATGCCCTTGTCTGTCAGTGGTGTGTGTAACGCTTGAGCGAGGGCAAGATCACTGTCAGTGATGCTTGGAGGGGGTGTTGCGGGTATGCGTACTGCGATTGACGTGTTCGCCGTGTTCGCGGCAGCGCTGTGCGTCGGAGGGTTCCTCGTCGGCGGCACGACCGCGGTGGTCGCGCTGGTGCTGGCCGGGGTGACGGCCCTGACATGGCAGGTGGCCGCGGCGTCGAGGCCGCGGCCACGTCAGGGTGCGGGGGGCTCGCGCCGGCGGGGCGGTGAGGACGGCGCGGAGGACGGCGGTGCGGGTGTCACCGGTGGCGCGGATGTCGCGCCGGGTGCCTCAGGCGTGCGAATAGGCCACCAGTGAGATGCCGACGTAGTGCACCACGAACGCCGCCAGTGTCAGGGAGTGGAAGACCTCGTGGAAACCGAACCACCGCGGTGAGGGGTTGGGGCGCTTGATGCCGTAGATGATGCCGCCCGCGCTGTAGAGGATGCCGCCGACGATGACCAGGACGAGTACGGCGATGCCGCCCTTGCGCAGGAAGTCGGGCAGGAAGAAGACGGCCGCCCAGCCCATCGCGATGTAGCAGGGTGTGTAGAGCCAGCGCGGCGCGCCCACCCAGAAGACGCGGAAGGCGATACCGGCGAGGGCGGCCGCCCACACGGCCCACAGGAGTGTCTGGCCGCGGCCGCCGGGGATCAGCAGCATGGTCAGCGGGGTGTAGGTGCCCGCGATGATCAGGAAAATATTGGCGTGATCCAGTCGCCGTAGCACGGCTTCGGCGCGTGGGCCCCAATTGCCGCGGTGGTACAGGGCGCTGATCCCGAAGAGCAGGCACGCGGAGAGGGTGTAGACGGCACAGGCGATCCGGCCGCGGGTGCTGTCGGCCAGTGCCGTGAGCACCACTCCGGAGACGAGGGCGGCGGGGAACATCCCCGCGTGCAGCCAGCCCCGCAGCTTGGGCTTGAGCGGCGCGGCCTTCGCGGCGACCGCGGATACTGCGTCGGCGGCCGCGCTGGTGACGGAGGAAGAGCGGCTTTCGGCGGCGTCGGGCGCGGAAGTCATGGCCGCAATGCTACCTACGCAACCGTAGGTTACAGATCGGTCCGGAAGTGGTGACGGTCACGAGAACCTCCTCTGGACAGATGCCCATGAGGATCGGATGATCAAATGAGTGCGGTCGGCACCGGATGAGCGGTCGCGAAGCATCCGGGTCGCAGCCCCCAAGGGGCAGGCATCTTCAGAAGCGGGCTCTGCCGGCGTGTACGCGGACAGTGGTCCGTCCCAAACCCTCATCTAGGAGCGATCGTGGCGCGCGACAACGCGGCTCCCTCCCCCGTACCGACCAACCACCAGGAACTGATCTCCTGGGTCGACGAGATCGCAGCCGTCACCGAGCCGGACCGCGTCGTGTGGTGCGACGGTTCGGAGGCGGAGTACGAGCGCCTGTGCGAGGAGCTCGTCGCGAAGGGCACCTTCACGAAGCTGGACCCGGTCAAGCGCCCCAACTCCTACTACGCCGCTTCCGACCCCTCCGACGTCGCCCGGGTCGAGGACCGCACCTTCATCTGCTCCGAGAAGGAGGAGGACGCCGGCCCGACCAACCACTGGAAGGCCCCGGCGGAGATGCGCGACATCTTCACCGGTGAGCAGGGCGTCTTCCGCGGCGCGATGCGCGGCCGGACGATGTACGTCGTCCCGTTCTGCATGGGCCCGCTCGGCTCGCCGCTCTCCGCGCTCGGCGTGGAGATCACCGACTCGGCGTATGTCGCCGTCTCGATGCGCACCATGACCCGGATGGGCCAGGCCGTCCTGGACGAGCTGGGCGAGGACGGCTTCTTCGTCAAGGCCGTGCACACCCTCGGCGCCCCGCTGGCCGCCGGCGAGGCCGACGTGCCGTGGCCGTGCAACTCCACGAAGTACATCTCGCACTTCCCCGAGGACCGCGAGATCTGGTCGTTCGGCTCCGGTTACGGCGGCAACGCCCTGCTGGGCAAGAAGTGTTACGCGCTGCGCATCGCCTCCGTCATGGCGCGCGACGAGGGCTGGCTCGCCGAGCACATGCTCATCCTCAAGCTCACCCCGCCGCAGGGTGAGGCCAAGTACGTCGCCGCGGCCTTCCCGAGCGCCTGTGGCAAGACCAACCTCGCGATGCTGGAGCCCACGATCTCCGGCTGGACGGTCGAGACCATCGGCGACGACATCGCCTGGATGCGGTTCGGCGAGGACGGCCGCCTGTACGCGATCAACCCGGAGGCCGGTTTCTTCGGTGTCGCGCCCGGCACCGGCGAGCACACCAACGCCAACGCCATGAAGACGATGTGGGGCAACTCCGTCTTCACCAACGTCGCGCTGACCGACGACGGCGACGTGTGGTGGGAGGGCATGACCGAGGAACTGCCCGCCCACCTGACCGACTGGAAGGGCAACGACTGGACGCCGGAGTCCGGCACCCCGGCGGCCCACCCCAACGCCCGCTTCACCGTCCCGGCCGGCCAGTGCCCGATCATCGCGCCCGAGTGGGAGGACCCCAAGGGCGTGCCGATCTCGGCCATCCTCTTCGGCGGCCGCCGCGCCAGCGCCGTACCGCTGGTGACCGAGTCGCTGACCTGGCAGCACGGTGTCTTCCTCGGCGCGAACGTGGCGAGCGAGAAGACCGCCGCGGCCGAGGGCAAGGTCGGCGAGCTGCGCCGCGACCCGTTCGCCATGCTGCCGTTCTGCGGCTACAACATGGGCGACTACATGGGCCACTGGATCAAGGTCGGCGCCGACAAGGACCAGGCGAAGCTGCCGAAGATCTACTACGTCAACTGGTTCCGCAAGGACGCGTCGGGCCGCTTCGTGTGGCCGGGCTTCGGCGAGAACAGCCGGGTGCTGAAGTGGATCGTCGAGCGCCTGGACGGCAAGGCCGAGGGTGTCGAGACGCCCATCGGTGTGCTGCCGACGAAGGAGGCGCTGGACACCGACGGCCTCGGCCTGGACGACGCCGATCTGGACTTCCTGCTCACCGTCGACAAGGACGTGTGGCGCGAGGAGGCGGCGCTCATCCCCGACCACCTGAACACCTTCGGTGACCACACGCCGAAGGAACTGTGGGACGAGTACCCCGCGCTCGTACGCCGCGTGGGGTAGTACGGGAACGGCCCGGCACGGACCGGGCCCCACGGTCGACGGCCGGGGTCACGTGCACGACCACGTGACCCCGGCCGTCTCTTGCTTTCCGCGCGGCCTCTCAGGCCGTGGCCAGCTCCTGTACGGCGGCGTCGGCCTCATGCGCCTCCATGCGCTCCGCCGCCAGCGCGGCGGCGGCCCGGTCGCCCCGCGAGGTGGCGACAGCCAGGGCGCTGCCGGCCAGCATCCGGGCGCGCCGGTGCAGCCGGGGCGCGCGGGCCGGATCGCCACTGCCGGTGGGCGCGGCGCGCAGCGGGTACGCCCCGCCGCGCAGCCGCGTGACCTGCTCGGCGATGCGCTCGGCGGCCTCGTCCAGTGCGGGATCGGCGACGGTGGCGCGCAGCTCGTCGGTGACGGTGAGCAGCGCGGTCAGGTGGCCGGCGAGGCGGATGTCCAGCTCCTCCGTGCGGGAGCGGTGCGGGACCTCCTGGTCGGCGGCCATGGAGTGGACCGACTTGGTGCGGATCGGTTCATACATCGGACGGCCTCCTGGCAACACTCAACGGCTAGGAGACCATCCTAGCTTAGACACTGTCTAAAGTTGTGATCCGTACAGCCCACGTACGGGTGACATTCCCCGGAGGCGAGGCGCGCTCCCCGGCCGGGCTCCGGCTGGGCCCCGGCCGGCTCCGGCCGGGCCCCCGGCCCCGCTCAGTACTGCCCGTACCCGTCCAGGAACCTGCCGATCCGGGTCACCGCGTCCGTCAGATCGTCCTTGTTCGGCAGCGTGACCAGGCGGAAGTGGTCCGGCTCCGGCCAGTTGAAGCCCGTACCGTGCACGATCATGATCTTCTCGGCGCGCAGCAGGTCCAGCACCATCTGCCGGTCGTCCTTGATCTTGTAGACCTTCGGGTCCAGCCGCGGGAAGGCGTACAGCGCGCCCTTCGGTTTGGTGCAGGTGATGCCCGGGATCTGGGTGAGCAGGTCGTACGCGGTGTCCCGCTGCTCCAAGAGGCGTCCGCCCGGCAGCACCAGGTCGTTGATCGACTGATGCCCGCCGAGGGCGGTGGCCACGGCGTGCTGCGCGGGCATGTTGGCGCACAGCCGCATGTTGGCGAGGATCGTCAGCCCCTCGATGTACGAGGCCGCGTGCGCCTTCGGGCCGCAGACCGCCATCCAGCCGCTGCGGTAGCCCGCCACCCGGTAGGACTTGGAGAGCCCGTTGAACGTCAGGGTCAGCAGGTCGGGCGCGAGCGAGGCGAACGGGGTGTGGGTGACGCCGTCGTAGAGGATCTTGTCGTAGATCTCGTCGGCGCAGACGATCAGGTTGTGCCGGCGGGCGATCTCGGCGATGCCGCGCAGCAGCTCGTCGTCGTACACCGCGCCCGTCGGGTTGTTCGGGTTGATGACGACGATGGCCTTGGTGCGGTCGGTGACCTTGCGCTCGATGTCGGCGAGGTCCGGCATCCAGTCCGCCTGCTCGTCGCAGCGGTAGTGCACCGCCGTACCGCCGGACAGCGAGACCGAGGCGGTCCACAGCGGGTAGTCCGGGGCCGGTACGAGCACCTCGTCGCCGTCGTCCAGCAGCGCCTGCATGGACATCTGGATCAGCTCGGAGACGCCGTTGCCGAGGTAGACGTCGTCGACCGACAGTTCGATGCCCTTGGTCTGGTAGTGCTGCATCACCGCGCGCCGGGCGGAGAGCAGCCCCTTCGCGTCGCCGTAGCCGTGGGCGGTGCCGACCGTACGGAGGATGTCCTCCAGGATTTCCGGCGGGCACTCGAATCCGAACGCCGCCGGGTTGCCGGTGTTGAGCTTGAGGATGCGGTGTCCCGCTGCTTCGAGCCGCATCGCCTCCTCAAGGACCGGGCCCCGGATCTCGTAGCAGACGTTGGCGAGCTTCGTTGACTGGATCACCTGCATGCCAGCCACCATACGGGCGCGTAACACCCCCCGCCTGGTGTTTTAGTTCACCCTGGACGCCTGGTGGTGTGGGGTTGCTCACCCGCCGTGACGGAGCGCCGCGCCGGGTGCCGACGGGGGCGTGCGCGAACGGCTCCCGCGCCCGGCGCCCCGGCGGTACGCTCCGGGGTGGTGGCCGGGCGATCACGGGGGCGGCGGCATGGTGTCATCGGAGCAACGGCTCGCACTGCTCAACGACGAGCCGGTGGACACCGCCGGCACCGACCTGCTCGGCTCGGGCCAGGCCGCCCGGCAGCTCGCGGGCCTGCTGGTCGCCTCCCGGGCCTCCACCCCGTTCACCCTCGCCGTCGACGCCGGGTGGGGGATGGGCAAGAGCAGCCTGATGCAGCTGGTGCGCGGCGAGCTGGCGAACGTGCCCGAGGTGCACACCGTCTGGTACAACGCCTGGACCTCGTCCGGCGCCGACGCCCTGGAAGGGCTCATCAAGTCGGTACTGATGCGCTTCGACCGCAGGCTGCTGCGGCGGGCGCTGCACCGGGTCTCCGAACAGCGGGCCCTGCTGCGGGCCCTGCGCGCGCTGGCGGCCCTCGTGGCCGGGCCGCTGGGCGCCGCCGGGCTGGTCGACGAGCTGTGGAGCAACCTGTCCGTCAACTCCCAGGCGCGCAACGAGATGCGGGAGGCGATCCGCGATCTGGCCCAGGAGTGGGCCGAGACCGCGGACTACTCACCGCGCCGGATGCTCGTCGTCTTCATCGACGACCTGGACCGCTGCTCCGAGGAGACGGTGCTCGCGGTGTGCGAGGCGGTCAAGGTCTATCTGGACGTGCCGGGGCTGGCGTTCGTCATCGGCTGCGACCGTTCGGCGATGGGGCCGAGCGGCCTGCTGCGCGACCTGACCCCGGCCGGTGCCGCCTTCATGGAGAAGATCTTCCAGACCAGCTACCGCATCCCGGTGGCCGACGGCCAGGGCGTGCAGGAGTACATCGGGTGGTGCGCGCGCACCGCCGGTATCGAGCGGCTGCTCGACGCGCCCCTGGTCGAACTGCTCGCCGAGCGCTCGGCCCGCAACCCGCGCCGCATCAAACGGCTGGTCAACGGCTTCGTCCTGGAGGCCACCCTCAACCCGATGTGGGCGGACCACCCGCCGGAGGCCGTCCTCCGCACGCTACTGATCCAGTACTTCTACGCCGACTTCTACCGGATGATGACCAGCCCGCCGGGGGCCGACAGCGGGGACGTGATCGCGGACTTCTGTACGTACCGGCGGGTGCGGACGTTGCTGCGGGCGTCCGCGTCCTGGTCCGACGAGGAACAGTCGTCGGTCGACGCCTTCCTGGCGCTCCGGGACGTGGCGCCCGTCCCAGGGAACTGGCGCGCGACCTTGGAGGCGGTGGAGCGCGAACTCCCCACCGTGTTCCCGGGCATGGTTGCCGACTCCGCGTTCAATTCCCTGCTCGACGGCCTGCTCGGTCTGCCACGCTCCGAGGAGCTGGTGCGCAGCCTGCGCGAGGGCGGACCGGCGATGGTGACGCTGCCGCAGCGGGAGCCGGAGTCCGGGGCGGCGGGGGTACCCGTGCAGACCGGGGTGTACGAGGCGCAGGCCGGCGAGATCGGATACGGCCCGTCCTCATCCCGGCTTCCCGCCGAACCCTTCGCCGGCCACACCATTCTCTGGGTCGACGACCACCCTGAGAACAACACCGCCCTGGCCGCGTGGTGCCGGCGCCGAGGGGCAACGGTCGAATGCGCCGAGGACTCCCGTACCGCCGACGCCGTCATCGCCGGGCGAACGCCGTCCCTGATCATCTCCGACATCGCCCGTGGCACGGACGACCGGGCCGGCTTCCTGTACGTGGAGGCGTTGCGCCGGGACGGGCGCTACACCGGCCCGGTCGTCTTCTACGCAGGCCGGGTCACACCGTCCCGCCAGGAGGCCGCCCGCGCCCTGGGCGCCCTGGGCGTGGCAGCCGACGGCGAGGAGCTGACACGCCTGGTCAGACGCGCGCTCGCCGCACGGCCCGCCCCGCCAGCACATCCGTCCGCCGCCCGTCCTCGATGACGAACCGCCCGTCGATCAACACGTGCGGAATACCCGTCGGCAGGGTGCGCGGCGCGTCGAAGGTGGACCCGGCGCCCACCGTCTCCGGGTCGAAGAGGACCAGGTCGGCGCGGTAGCCCTCGCGGACCAGCCCCCGGTCGGGCAGCCGCAGCCGGGCGGCGGCGCGCGAGGTCAGATGCGCGACGCACTCCTCCAGCGACAGCACGCCCAGCTCCCGTACGTACGTCCCCAGGTACTTGGGGAACGTGCCGTACGCCCGCGGGTGCGGCTTGTGGCCCTGGAGGATGCCGTCGCTGCCGCCGGTGTGCACCCGGTGGCGCATGATCGCGCGGACGTTCTCCTCGTGGCCGACGTGCTGGAGGATCGTCGAGCCGAGCCGGTCCTCGACCAGCAGCCGCCGGGCCGTCGTCCACGGCTCCTCGCCGCGCTCCCGCGCCGACTCGGCCACCGTCCGGCCGACGTACCCCTCCAGCTCCGGGTGCGAGACGCCGGAGATCTCGATGGTGTCCCACTCGATCGGCACGCCGTGGCAGCCGTCCGCGCCCTCCACCTCCATGACGTGCCGGATGCGCTCGGCCGCCGCGTCGTCCCGCAGCCGTTCCATGATCGCGTCGGGGCCGCCCTCGCTCGCCCAGCTCGGCAGCATGGCGACCAGGGTCGTGCAGCCGGGCGTGTACGGGTACGTGTCCAGGGTGATGTCGGCGCCGGACTCCAGGGCGCGGTCCAGGAGGGCGAGGAGTTCAGGAGCGCGGCCCTTGTTCACGCCGAAGTTCATGGTGGCGTGGGCGAGGTGCAGGGCGCAGCCCGCCTGGCGGGTCAGGCCGACCATCTCCTCGTACGCGCCCAGCGCGCCCGCGCCGTACGAGCGGTGATGCGGGCAGTAGTAGCCGCCGTAGCGGGCCACGATCCGGCACAGTTCGGTGAGTTCGGCGTCGTCCGCGTACATGCCGGGGGTGTAGGTGAGGCCGGAGGACAGGCCGACGGCGCCCTGCTCCAGGCCCTCGGCGACGAGCTGCCGCATCCGGGCGATCTCGTCGGGCGTGGCCGCGCGGTCGTCCCAGCCGAGGGCGAGCATCCGTACCGTGCCCTGCGGGATCAGATAAGCCGCGTTGACGGCGATGCCCTGGCCGTCGAAGCCGTGGTCGAGGCGGTCGAGGTACTCGCCGACCGTGCGCCAGCTGAAGTCGATGTCCGAGCCGTCCCCGTTCCAGCCGGTGATCTGGGCGCGGACCTCGGCGAGCGTACGGTCGTCGACCGGCGCGTACGACAGGCCGTCCTGGCCGATCACTTCGAGGGTGACGCCCTGCGCCGCCTTCGCCTCGTGCGACGGGTCGCGCAGCAGCGCGAGGTCGCTGTGCGCGTGCATGTCGATGAAGCCGGGGGAGAGGGCCAGGCCCGCGCCGTCCACCACACGGGCGGCGCCGGGGCGTGGCCCGGAGTCCGTCTCCCGGCGGATCTCGGCGATCCGGCCGCCGTCGAGGGCGACGTCCGCCCGGTAGGAGGGGGTGCCGGTGCCGTCGATGACGCGTACGTCGCGGACCACGGTGTCCATGACCGAACTGCCTTTCCTGTCGAACAAAGGCTTCGCGCCGGGCCGCGCCGCGCGGCCATGGCGTACGGGCCCCGCTCCGGCATCGGGGGGATGAGCCGGAGCGGGACCCGGGCGCGCCCCGGGGGGTGGGGCGCGCCGGCCGGGGGCGGGGGTGCCCCCGGTGTTCGGCGCGGGACTCGGGGGTGGTGCCCCGCGCCGAAGTCTCGCGGCCCTCAGGGGGAGGGCCGTCGTACGGGTTCCGTCAGAAGAACGTCCGGACGTAGTCCACGACCGTGCCGTCCGCCTCGGCCACCGGGATCAGCTGCCACTTGTCGAAGATCGTGCACGGGTGCGACAGGCCCAGCCCGACCCAGTCGCCGACCTCCAGGTCACCGGCCCGTTCCGTGCTGACCCAGGCGTGCTGGTCGGACAGCTTGGTGACGGTGACGCCGTCCGCGGGCCGTACGGAACCGTCCCGGCCGGAGCGTACGACCTGGGCCTGCGGCAGGTCCAGGTCGTACGCCGCGTCGCGCTTGCCCGCGTTCAGGAAAGCCTGCTCCGGCGTCGGGCGGGAGACGACCTGGGACCAGAGGCGGAAGGCGGGTTGCAGGGCGCCCTCGTCCGGAACCCGGTTGAACGGGGTCAGGCGGCGGTAGTGGCCGTCGTCGTGCGAGACGTACGCGCCGGAGCGCAGCAGCTTCAGCAGCGGCCGGGACAGTTCGGGCGCCTCGTCGAACACCTCGGCGACCGCGTCGAACCAGGCGCTGCCGCCCGCGCTGAGCACGATCTCGTCCAGGTCGGCGAAGCGTCCGGAACGGTCGAAGGCGACGGTGAGCGCCAGGAGGCGGCGCAGCCAGGCGGTCACCCGCTCGTGCGTGGCGTCGGGCACCTCGCCCTCGTACCCGGCGACGCCGACCAGGCGCAGGGTGTCCACCCCCGCCAGGGCGTCGGCCAGTTCGACGCACTCCTCGTCGGTCCGCACGCCGGTACGGGCGCCCTCGCCCGCGGCCAGCTCGATGACCACGTCCACCGGGCGGGTGGCGCCCGCCTCCCGCAGGGCGGCGTCCATCAGCTCGATGCCGCGCAGCGAGTCGACGTAGCAGACGCAGCGGAAGCCGGGGTCGGCGTCCAGCTCGGCGGCGAGCCAGCGCAGCGCGGCGGCGTCGACGACCTCGTTGGCGAGGAAGATCCGCTGGATGCCGTAGGCGCGGTAGACGCGGGCCTGGTGGGGGACGGCGGCGGTGATGCCCCAGGCGCCGTGCGCGAGCTGGCGGGCGAAGAGCTGCGGCGCCATCGAGGTCTTGCCGTGCGGGGCGAAGGCCAGGCCGTGCCGGTCGGCGTAGGTCTCCATCAGCGCCAGGTTGTGTTCCAGCGACTCGGCGGACAGGGCGAGGACGGGGGTGGTGAAGCCGCCGGTGAACAGGTTCCGGCGGTCGGCCGCCAGCTCGCCGACGGTACGGCCCTCGGCATCCGGGGGAAGCCCCTTGAAGCGGTGGTCGACCCGCTCGTCCGCGAGGGTCGTCGCACGCCGCTCGGCGGTGGCTGCGTCGGCGCCGGGTGCGGCGCCGGTGGCGCTGCGGTCGGCGTGGGGCGCGGCGGCCATGGGGGCCTCCTCAAGTTCTTGTTGCACTGTGTGCAACACCCATTGCGCATATCGCTTACTGCTGTCTAACATCCGAGCCATCGCCGGGTCAATGGTGCGTAACACGTCGCGGAACGGCTCAACACGGCCCGTACGCAAAGGAGTGCAGGTAATCGTGACCACGTCCAGCAACGTCAGCGCCGGCGGCAACGACGCGACGGACGGCACCGCGCCCGCCCGCGACGCGGCGACGGACGGCCCGCCCCCCGCCCGCGACGAGATCGCGGACGGCCCGCCGCCCGCCCGGCCGCGAACCGGCGCCGTCGATGTCGTCTGCCTCGGCGAAACCATGGTCACCTTCATGCCCGCCGGGCCCGGCCGACTCGCCGACGTACCCACTTTCGAGCGCGGCATCGGCGGCGCCGAGTCCAACGTGGCCTGCGCCCTCGCCCGTACCGGCCACCGCACCCGCTGGATCTCCCGCCTCGGCGCCGACGCCTTCGGCGACCACGTCCGGGACGCCGTCGCCGCCTGCGGCGTGGACGTCTCCCACGTCCAGCGCGACCCGGCCCGCCCCACCGGCGTCTACTTCCGTACCGCCGGCGAACGCGCCACCGGTACGGAGACCGAGGCGGGTGAGGCCGAGGTGGCGTACTACCGCGCCGGATCCGCCGCCTCCGCCATGTCCCCCGGCCTGCTCGACGCCGACGCCCTCCACGACACCCGCGTCCTGCACCTCACCGGCATCACCGCGGCCCTGTCCGACAGCTGCCTCGACGTGCTGCGCGTCCTCACCGCCCCGGCCCCCGGACGGCCCCTCGTCTCCTTCGACGTGAACTACCGCGTCGGCCTCTGGCGCGACCGCGCCGTACGCGGCCCCGGACTCCTCCTCGACCTCGCCCGCCACTGCGACCTGGTCTTCGTCGGCGAGGACGAGGCGGCGGCCGCCTGGGACCTGCACGGACCCGACGCCGTACGTGACGCCCTGCCCGAGCCCGCCGTCCTCGTCGTCAAGCAGGGCGCCGACGGGGCCACCGCGTACGCCCGCCAGGCCGACGGCAGCGACACGGTCACCACCGCGCCCGCCCTCGCCGTCGACGTCGTCGCCCCCGTCGGCGCGGGCGACGCCTTCGCCGCCGGATTCCTCTCCGCCACCCTCCGCGACCTGCCCGTCTTCACCCGCCTCCGGCACGGCCACCTGATGGCCGCCGCCTCCCTCACCGTCCCCGGCGACCTCGGCACGCCCCCGTGCCGCGACCTCGCCGACCACCTTGCGGGCCTCGACCCCGCCGCCTGGGGGAGACTGCGTCTCGGCCCCGGCTGGACCACCGACGGTGACGCACCCACTGACCGCAGCAGCGGCACCACCAGCCACGGGGTGCACAACCCACGGGTGGAGGTCCGTACCCCATGAGTCAGACAGTCGACCGCGCACTGAGCATCCTGCCCCTGCTGGCGGAAGGCCCGGCCAACCTCGAACAGGTGGCGGGCCGGCTCGGCGTGCACAAGTCCACCGCCCTGCGCCTGCTGCGCACACTCCACGAGCACGGCATGGTCTACCGCCAGAGCGACCAGCGTTACCGCCTCGGCGCCCGGCTCTTCGCCCTCGCCCAGCAGGCCGTGGAGAACCTGGACGTCCGCGAGATCGCGCACCCGCATCTCGTCGAACTGAACGAGAAGTGCGGACACACCGTGCATCTCGCGGTGTACGAGGAGAACGAGGTCCTCTACATCGACAAGGTCGAGAGCCGCTATCCCGTACGGATGTACTCGCGCATCGGCAAGCCGGTCGCCATCACCGTCGCGGCCGTCGCCAAGCTGCTGCTGGCCGACCTGCCCGAGCCCGAGCGCCGCGCGCTCGCCGAAAAGCTCGACTACCCCCTCTACACGTCCCGTTCGACACCCCACGCCCAGGCCTTCCTGGCCGAGCTGGCCAAGGTGCGCGAACAGGGCTGGGCCACCGACCTCGGTGGCCACGAGGAGTCCATCAACTGCGTCGGGGCCCCCGTCCGCGGCGCGGACGGCCGGCTCGTCGCCGCCATGTCGGTCTCCGCGCCGAACGTCGTCGTCACGGCCGAGGAACTCCTCACCCTGCTCCCGCTGGTACGCCGCACCGCGGACGCCATCAGCCGGGAGTACTCCGGAAACACCCGCGTACCCGACACGCAAGACCAGAAGGAAGCCCGCCCATGACCGAGAAGACCGCCCTCACCCCGGCCACCCACACCACCCCGCCCGCCAAGTTCTCCCACGGCGTCAAGAAGGGCAACATCCTCCAGGTCGCCGGCCAGGTCGGTTTCCTGCCCGCCGTCGAGGGCCAGGCCCCCACCCCGGCAGGCCCCACCCTGCGCGAGCAGACCCTCCAGACCTTCGCCAACGTCAAGGCGATCCTCGAAGAGGGCGGCGCGAGCTGGGACGACGTGATGATGATGCGCGTCTACCTCACCGACGTCGACCACTTCGCCGAGATGAACGAGATCTACAACGCCTACTTCGAGGCCGAGGGCCTCAAGGAGGCGCCGGCCGCCCGTACGACGGTGTACGTCGGCCTCCCCAAGGGCCTCCTCATCGAGATCGACGCCCTCGCGGTACTGGGCTGACCGGGACCTCCCCTTGCCGTTACCGCCGCTGAACCCGCCGCACGGCACGGCGCCCCACCCGCCCGGGGCGCCGTGCCGCGGTCCCCCCTGCCTGGAACTTCCCTGTCTGACAACGGAGTCATCACATGGTCCACGCTGCTCTTACCGCTGTCGCGGCCCCCGCCGCACCACCAACCCCACCCCACACCGGCGGCCTGCTGGCCCTCATACCGGGCACCCCCGGCCTCCTCACGGTCGCCGCCCTGGGAATCCTGCTTCTCCTCTTCCTCATCATCAAAGTCCGCCTCCAGCCCTTCGTGGCGCTGCTGGGCGTCTCCATAGCCGTAGGCCTGGCAGCAGGCCTCTCGGTCACCGAACTCTTCGGCACGGTCCAGAAGTCGTCCCTCCCCTCCCTCATAGAGAGCGGTATGGGAGGCATCCTGGGCCACGTCGCCATCATCATCGGCCTGGGCACCATGCTCGGCGCCATCCTCGAAGTCTCCGGCGGCGCGGAAGTCCTGAGCGCGCGCCTGCTGGGCCTCTTCGGCGAACGCCGAGCGCCCCTGGCGATGGGCCTGACCGGCCTGATCTTCGGCATCCCGGTCTTCTTCGACGTAGGCATCTTCGTCCTGGCCCCCATCGTCTACGCAGCAGCGAAGCGAAGCGGCAAATCGATCCTCCTCTACTGCATGCCGCTGCTCGCCGGCCTCTCCATGACCCACGCCTTCCTCCCGCCGCACCCCGGCCCGGTCGCCGCCGCCGGCCTGTTCAAGGTGGACCTCGGCTGGATCATCCTCATGGGCCTCGTCTGCGGCATCCCCGCCGTCCTGGCCGCGTGGGCCTACGCCGCGTGGATCGGCAAGCGCCTCTTCGTCCCCGTACCGCAGGACATGGTCGAGGCCGCGGAGGAGGCCCGCGCAGCGGTGATCGCCGAACAGTCCGCGGCAGGCGTCCAGCCCCACGAGAAGCCGGTCGCCCTCGGCACCGTCCTCACCATCATCGGCACCCCCCTCGTCCTCATCCTCCTCGCCACCTTCTCCTCGATCGCCCTGGCCCCCTCCACCCTCCGCTCGGTCGTCGAGTTCTTCGGCAACCCCTTCGTGGCCCTGACGATCGCCCTCCTCCTCGCCTACTACCTCCTCGGCATCCGCCGCGGCTGGTCCCGCAAGTCCCTGGAGACCGTCTCCACCGCCTCCCTCAAGCCGGTCGGCAACATCCTGCTGGTGGTCGGCGCGGGCGGCATCTTCGGCGCCGTCCTCAAGGGCAGCGGCGTCGCCGACGCCCTCTCCGACACCTTCCACAACGTCGGACTCCCCGTCATCCTGCTCGCCTGGCTGGTCTCCGTCGTCCTCCGCGTCGCCCAGGGCTCGGCAACCGTCGCCATCGTGACGACCGCGGGCATCGTCCTCCCCCTGGTGGACGGCCAGGGCCTGTCGCAGGCCCACCTCGCCCTGATCATCATGGCCATCTCGGCCGGCTCGATCTTCGCCTCCCACGTCAACGACGGCGGCTTCTGGATGGTCGCCAAGTACTTCGGCATCTCCGAACGTGACACGCTGAAGTCGTGGACGGTGCTGGAGACGGTGCTGTCGGTGGTGGGGTTCGCGGTGGCGGCGGTGGTGAGTCTGGTGGTGTAGGCCAGACGCTTCCGGGGCTGTACGGTACGGCGACCGGAGGCAGGGGCGTGATCGAAGCCGAACTGCAAGCGCGCGTGCGCGACCCCGCGGTGATGCAGGAGCAGTTGGACCGGCTGGCCACGGGGCGCGACGAGGTGTACCGGGGAATCCTGACGGTTCAGCGGCGCTTTCCGATCAGGCCGGCCTGCTTCGCGCGGGCGTGGCGGGCCGGGGCGGCCTCCGCGCGGGCCCGTGTCGCCTTGTCGCGCTTGGCGATCTCCAGGAACAAGGCCTCCTCGCTGCCGGGCACCACGAGGATGCCGCCGAAGGCCAGGTCGCCCGCGACCCATGCGCCGTTCTCGGCCTCCTTCGGCCAGCGGCGGCGGCCGAGTACGTTGACGGCCCGCAGCCACGGCACCGGGCCCCGGCCGCCGCCGCTGATCTTCAGCGTGAAGGAGGTCCCGTACTTGGACCAGTCGTCCGCGTCCCTCTTCGCGACGCGCGGCCAGAATTCCAAGGGGTAGGTGCGGAGCATCGCGCGCAACGTGCCGAGGCGGATGGAGAACGCGAAGCGGTAGACGGTGAAGAGCGCCAGGAGGACCGCGGCGACGGCGAACAGGCCGAGGGCGGGGGAGTCCGACGTACCGGTCCTGGTCAGGACGGCAGGGGCGGCGACGAGTGCGGCGATGATCACGAGCCGCAGGGTCAGGTCCCCGAGCAGGCGCCGGGTGGCGCGGCTGATGACACGCTCGACGTCCACGGGGGCGGGCTGGCCCGTGGCGCGGGGTGGGGCGGTCAACGGTCTCCTCAAGGCGTTCCGGGCCGGTTCACCTTAAGTCGTCACGGGCGAGTCCGGCCGGGCGGCGCGGCGCCGGGTGGCGCGACGCCGGCCCGCGGTGACGACCGCGGCCCGGCGCGTGGCTGCCGAGGTCAGCCCGTCTTGCAGTACTGCGCCTCCTTGCCGATCGACCGGTACATGCAGTCGCTGTTCTCCAGGAGTTGCAGGACCGCGTCGCGGTTGCGGGAGGTTTCGCGGGCGATGACCGAGTCGCGGGGGTAGAAGCCGCCCTGGCCCGCCGAGGAGGGGTACATCTCGAAGGTGTAGCCGAAGATCTTCTGGTTGCCCCAGAGCCAGTCGTCGATGGAGCCGTCGGTGATGTAGAGATCGCTGGACTGCTCGGGGGTGTAGCCGTTGCTGGCCGCCATGGACTTGCCGACGGCGGCGAAGGCGTCGCGGTCGTCCTGGGTCATGCCGGGGGCGGTGTCGTTGTAGGTCCAGCCGAACGGCCACAGGACCAGTTCGCTGTACGTGTGGAAGTCGATGGCGGTCTTGATCTGCTGGACGCCGCCGACGATCCGGCTGCGGACGAAGTCGGCGACGACCTTGACCTCCGGCGCGGAGGCCGGGGCCCGGCCGCGGTAGGTCTCGGAGCCGGTGCTGCCCGAGGAGCCGCCGCAGCAGCCCCACTTGTAGTCCCAGTTGCGGTTCAGGTCGGTGCCGACGTTCGCGGAGCCGCTGTTGGGCTGGCGGTTCTTGCGCCAGCTGCGGAAGCTGCCGGTGGCGATGTCGTAGGCGCCGCCGTCCGGGTTGACGTCCGGGACGACCCAGATCTCGCGGGAGTCGAGCATCTTGGTGACGCGCGGGTCGCTGCCGTACTTGGACGTGTAGTCGTTGAGCAGGTAGAGGGCCATCTCGACGGTGAGGTGTTCGCGCGCGTGCTGGTGCGCGGTGAACAGGACCTCGGGTTCGTTCTCGTCCTGGGCGACGTTCTTGCTGAGCTTGAGGGCGAGGATGTCGCGGCCCTCGTAGGTCTTGCCGATGACGCGCTTGGCGAGGATGGCCGGGTACTTGGCGACGAGCGCGTTGATCTCGGCGGTGGCCTCGGCGTTGTTGTGGTACTTGCCGTAGCCGGAGGGGAAGTCCTTGACCCGGTCGCCGGTGCCCGAGGGGGGCGCGGGCAGGGCCCGCAGCCGGTGGCCGAGCTTGCGTACGAGGGCGGCCTGCGCGGTGTCCGCGGTGATGACGACGGTGCGGCCGTGCACCTCGTCGATGGACACACCTGTCGAGGCGAGGGCGCTGCGCTCGGCCGCGGTGGCGAGGCCGGTGATCTCGTACTGGCGGGGTGTGCCGGTGTCGGCCGCCGCGGTGCCGGCCGCGGCGGTCCGGGTGGACGGGGACTGACGAGGGGAGTCCTCCGCACGGGCGGCGAGGGGTGCGGCCAGTGCGAGGGAGACGAGCGCGGTGAGGACGGTGGTCCGTCTGCCGCGTAACCGTGGTCGCATGGTGTGACCTCCGTGGGGGTGTGAGGCTGGCGACGGCGCCAGTGTTTTGCCTTGGCATGGCTCGGTCAATGCTTTGCGTTGACACAAACACGCCAATTTCGCGCGGGTTTCCGGAAGATTCTTGCCAGCGGCCTGTGCCGCACCAACAATGCGCACGACAAGTCCGGCGCCACGCCGGACTCACCAGTGTGAGAGGACCCCCACATGAACAGACCTCTCGTCGGCGCCCTGGCCACGGCCGTCCTGAGCGCCACGGCGCTGATGGGCGCCACCGGCACGGCGGGCGCCGCCACGACGGCGGACGCGACGGCCACGGCGGACCGGGGTGCGGCCCGGACCGTGTCGGCGCCGCAGCTCCAGCCGGTGCAGAGCGCCCAGGCCGCGGCGCAGGCCAGGCCCAAGGCCGTGAACTTCGCGGGTACGGTCGCGCTCAGCAACTGCTCGGGTTCGATCGTCCGGATGCCCACTTCGGCCGACAACGACCCGGCTCTGGTCATGTCCAACGGCCACTGCCTGGAGAGCGGCATGCCCGACCCGGGCGAGGTCGTCGTCGACCAGCCCTCCAGCCGCAGCTTCACCGTGCTGAACGCCTCGGCCGGCAACCTCGGCACCGTACGCGCCACCAAGGTCGTCTACGGCACGATGACCGACACCGACGTGTCCTTCTACGAACTTTCCTCCACCTACGCCCAGATAAAGCAGCGTTACGGCATCAAGGCGCTGGACATCGCCACCAGCCACCCGGTCAAGGGCACCGCCATCACCGTCGTGTCCGGTTACTGGAAGAAGACGTACTCCTGCAACATCGACGGGTTCGTCCCCCAGTTGAAGGAGGGCGGATACCTGATGAAGGACTCGGTCCGCTACACCCCGGCCTGCAAGACGATCGGCGGTACGTCCGGCTCGCCGGTCATCGACAACGCCACCGGCAAGGTCACCGCGATCAACAACACGGGCAACGAGAGCGGCGGCCGCTGCACGATGAACAACCCGTGCGAGATCGACGAGAACGGCAAGGTCACCGTCCGCAAGGGCATCAACTACGCGCAGCAGATCTACACCATCCCCAAGTGCTTCGGGACCGGCAACAAGCTGGACCTGGGGCGCGCGGGGTGTGTCCTGCCGAAGCCGTGACGGCCGAAGGCTGAGGGCCCGTACAGCCCTTGACCCGCACAGTCCTTGACCCGCACAGTCCTTGAGACGCACAGTCCTTGAGACGTGAGCCTGCCGCGCGGCGCTCCGGGCGCCGCGCGGCCGGTCGTCTTCCGGGTTCGTACGGTCGGTCACGGCAGGCCGTGCGCGTGCGCCCCCACCTGGCCCGCGAACGCGTCGCCGTTCGCCGCGTCCCAGTTCGTGGACCAGGCCATCGCGCCCCGCAGCCCCGGACAGGTCTTCGACGGCTTGAACGAGCCGCAGTTCTCGCCCTGCGTCAGACAGTCCAGCGCCGCGTTCACCACGGACGGCGGCGCGTAACCGCCGCCCGCCGCCCGGGACGACGCCGGGACGCCGATGCCGACCTGCGACGGGGCGAGCCCGCCCTCCAGCTGGACGCAGGCGAGCGAGGTGACACCGCCCCCTTCTCGCCGCCGACCGAGATGATCACCGACTTGCCGGCCGCCTGCTGGGCCTTGATGTCCGCCGTGAAGTCGTCCGCGGAACCGTAGCCGACCGCCGGATCGAGGTGGAAGTCCAGACCGCCGGGCGTGCTCGTCGCCTCGGCGAAGGAGACCGCGATGATGTCGTAGGCGTCCGGGACGTCCTTGAGCTTCTGGACCGTGGCGCCGTTGTCGAAAGTTCTGCCGGTAGCCGGTGACGGCGTGCTCCGGTACGGCGGTGGTGCGGGGCGGGGCGCCCGCCGCGACGAGGCCGGCTGAGGTCAGTGCCGCGGCGGCCAGTCCTGCCAGGGCCCTGACGGCGCGCCGTGCGGGGCGTCCGCGTGTGCTGCTCTTCCTGATCGTGCGCGTACCACTGGTGCCTCCGTGGGGGGAGTTGGGCAGGGTGGTGCTGCTGCGCGTTCAGGGGCCCCTGAGCTGCTGTGGTGCTGATGTTGCGGGTGGTGCTTCGTACGGGCGTACAAGCTGGTCCGGACCAATGTGCGTGTCAAGGGGGCGAGCGGAACCGGGAATTCCGCGGGCGGCGGGGCGCGTCGGGGGAGGGCGGACGCCAAGACGGGCGGCCAGTACCCCAGAACGTGTTCTCCCGGGCGGAACTCGTGGATAAGGTGCTGAGCCAACAGCAGTGCCGACAGCGCCAACAGTGCCGACAGCGCCAGCAGCGCAGTGGGGGACGCGACGTGCCGACCGCGATTGCAGTCACCAGCGCCGATCTCGCGCTGCCCGCCACCGACCGGCAGACCCCGGCCGCCGTCGTCGTCCGGCCCCCGCACGCCCAGCCGCTGGACGAGGCGCTCAACGAACTGGGCGCGGTGCTGGAGCACCACGGCCATCTCGTGGCGCTCTACTCCACCGCCTGCCCGCCGGACCACGTCCGGCGGCTGCACACCCTGCGCGCGGTCCTGGAGAGCGACCGGTTCGCGATCCTGCCGATGGACCTGCCGCCGCTCGGCCTGGCCGTGCTGGCCCACCAGCTCCGGCAGTTGTCCCTGTGCGACTTCAGCCCCGGGCTGCTCGCCTGCGCCGCCCGCCTGCTGGCGCACTACGTGCACGCGGGCGCCCTGCTGGGCAGCGTCGCCCGTCTCGACAGGGTGGCGACGGACCTCCGTTCCCACCTGCGCTCCTGGGTGCCCGGCGCGCACTTCGCGGTGCTCGCCAACCCGGAGCCGCAGCTGGTCCACCTCGACCGGCACGCCGAACGGGCCGCCGAAGCGGGCCTGCGCGCACCCGGCTTCGCCACCCGCCTCGTCTGGGCGCGCGGCCAGCTGTCCGGCGAGTGGGTCGGCGGTGTCCTGGCGCGTTCCTGGCAGGTGCAGGGGACGTACGAGGTGCCGCTGCCCGCCGAGTCGGCGGTGTGGTGGGGCACGCACAAGGCCGCCGAGTTCGCGGCGGCCATTCCGGATCTTTCGGTGCTCTACCAGCTCGTGGCGTCCGTACGGAGAGAGGAGTGCCGCTGGTGCGGTCTCGAACTCATCGGCGACCGGTGCGCGTTCTGCTGTGCGCCGACCGCTGTACCGGGCGCGGCGGCGGACGCCGGGCGCCGTACGGGCGGGGCCGCGCGGTCCCGCACCGGAATCGGGCCCGGCCCGGCACTGGAGGAATCCGCCGCGCCCGCTTCGTCCCTGCTGCGGCGACGGGGCCTGGCGCCGGTGGCTCCGGGCGGGGTCCCCGGACCCGAGCCGGGGCGGCGGACGGCCGTACGGGCACGCTGATCCGCTCCGTACCGGCCCCGTCCCGTACCGGCTCCGTCCCGCCTGTGCGGACCGCCCCGCGCGAGACGGCCCCACCGGACACCGACCCGCCCGGCCCTGGCTGCCCCGTCCCCTCTTCCGTCCCCGTTCCCGTCCCCCTTCCCGCCTCCGCCCCCGCCCGCACCGATCCCGACGAGGTCCCGCACCCATGAACTCACGCCAGCGCCGCGGAGTGATCCTGCTGCTCCTGTCGGTCCTCTGCGCGCTCGGCGCGTTCGTCGGCGTGCTGTCGGTGATACGCACCGTGGAGTCCAAGGTCGGCCCCGAGCGCACCGCGTATCGGCTGAAAACGGACGTGGCCGCCTATCAGACGCTCGATCCCGGCCAGTTCGAGAAGGTGGAGATACCGGAGCGCTGGCTGCCGTCCACCGCTGTCAGGGACCTGGCCCGGGTCCGCGGGAAGATCGCCGTGACACCGCTGCACAAGGGCTCGCTCCTCCAGGACGACATGGTCGTCGACCGCCCCGCGCTCAAGCCGGGGCAGCAGGAGATCGCCATCATGATCGACGCGGCCACCGGCGTGGCCGGGAAGATCAACCCCGGGGCCCGGGTGAACATCTACGCCACCTTCGAGGGCAAACGCTCCCAGGACCGGCCCGTATCCAAGGTGATCGTGGCGAACGCCCAGGTCATCGACCGGGGCAAGCTCACCCCGCTGGAGCACAAGGACCCCGGTGACACCCGTTCCTCCAGCACCCGCCGCGCCACCGACGCCGTACCGATCACCTTCGCGCTGAGCACCCAGGACGCCCAGCGCGTCGCCTACGCGGAGTCCTTCGCCACCCACGTACGGCTCGCCCTCGTCGCCCCCGGCACCGAGGCCGACATCCCGCCCACGGAGCGCACCTACACGCTCGACGGCGACAAATGACCCGGAGGCCCTGGTGACCATCCGCATCCTCCCGGCGGTCGGCGAACCCGACGCCGCACGTGCCGTGTCGTCGCTGCTCAGCCAGTTGCCGGGCGCCGAGCCCGGGCCGCCGGTCACCGACTCCACCGCCCTGCTCAACGCGCTCGACCAGGCCGTGTCCCGGGCCACCGCCGGCTCCCCGGACCGGCCGGGGCCGCCGTCCGCGGTGGACGAGCTGCCCGAGGTCGTCCTCGTCCACGAGCGCATCGGCCCGGTGCCCGCGCTGGAGCTGATCCGCGACATCGCGCTGCGCTTCCCCGCCGTCGGCGTCGTACTGATCACCACCGACGCGGGCCCGGCCCTGTTCGCCGCCGCCATGGACGCGGGCGCGCGCGGCATCGTCGGCCTGCCGCTCGGCTACGACGAACTGTCGGCCCGGGTGCAGGCCGCGGCCCAGTGGGCCGCCGGGGTACGAGTGCACCTGGGCGGCGGACAGGAAGCAGCGTTCGGCCCGGCGGGCACGCTCGTCACCGTCACCGGGGCCAAGGGCGGTGTCGGTACGACGGTCACCGCCGTGCAGCTCGCGCTCGCCGCGCGCGCTGCCGGACGTAGCGTCGCGCTGGTGGACATGGACCTTCAGTCCGGCGACGTGGCCTCCTACCTGGACGTCCAGTTCCGCCGTTCGATCGTCGACCTCGCCGGTATCCAGGACATCTCCGTACGCGTCCTCCAGGACGCCGTGCACGCCCACCACACCGGCCTGGGCCTGCTGCTGGCGCCGGAGGAGGGGGAGCGCGGCGAGGAGGTGGACGACCGGGCCGCCCGTACGGTCCTGGCGGCGCTGCGCTCGCGCTACGAGCTGGTGGTGGTGGACTGCGGCTCCCAGATGCAGTCCGCCAACGCCGCCGCCGTCGAACTCTCCGACACGGCCCTGCTCGTGACGACACCGGACGTGATCTGTGTACGGGCCGCCAAGCGCCTCGTACGGCTGTGGGACCGGCTTCAGATCCGCAAGGCGGAGGACACCACGACCGTCGTCAACCGCCTCACCCGTAACACCGAGATCCAGCCGCCGCTGGTCGGCAAGGCCACCGGCACCCGGGTCGCCCGCACGCCTGTACCGGCCGCCTTCAAGGAACTCCAGCCGTACGTCGACGCCGGCCGGATGCAGGACCTGGACGCCCGGTCCGCGGTCCGGCAGGCGCTCTGGGCGCTGGCCGGTGAGCTGGGCCTGGTCGACGGGCCGGCCGCGGCCCGGCAGGGGCGGGGCAGCCACCGCGCCCGTACGCCGCTGACCGGGCGGCGGCGCAAGGCGCTGACGGCCGGGACCGCCGCCGGGGAGCCGGGGATGCCGGGGGTGCCGGGCGCCCAGGGCGCCCCGAGGGCCGCGGGGGCCTTCGGCCCGGCCGGCCCGTACGAGGAGGGCTGAGGGATGCGCCGCTTCCGGGTGGGCGACGGCCGAGGAATGCGCCGGTTCCGGCTGGGTGACGGCCGAGGGACGCGCCGGTCCCGGCTGGGCGACGACCGCGGCCAGGTCTCCGTCGAACTCCTCGGACTGGCTCCGCTGATCCTGGCCGTCCTCGTCCTGCTCTGGCAGTTCGTGCTCGTCGGCTACACGTTCACGCTCGCCGCCAACTCGGCCGACAAGGGTGCCCGGGCGGGCACCGCGACCGAGACGGGCGGTCCGGCCGCGTGCGAGGCGGCCGCCAGGAAGGACCTGCCCGGCGCGTGGGCGGGCGATGCCGAGATCTCGTGCGCTCCCGAGGGCGGCCTGTGGAAGGCCCGGGTGGGCCTCCAGGTGCCGTTGCTCTTCCCCGGCGCGGTGAACTTCCCGGGGCGCGTCGTGGGCACGGCGGGCGCGGCGGAGGAGGAGGGGGCGTGACGACGACGGTGCGCATCCGGGGACCGCGAAGGCCGCGCCGCCGACGCGACGACCGCGGCCAGGTCTCCGTCGAATTCCTCGGCTTCCTGCCGATCCTGCTGGTCCTCGCCCTCGCCGTGGTCCAGCTCGGGCTGGCCGCGTACGCCGTCCAGCAGGCCGGTACGGGAGCGCGCGCCGCCGCCCGTACGGCCACCCTCGACGAGGCCGACCGGAAGACGAGCCCGGAGGCGGCGGGCAAGGCGGCCATGAGCGGCTGGGTCGCCGCGGACGCCGACGTCCAGGCGGCCGAAGGCGGCGGCGAGGTCGAGGCGACCGCGACGGTCAAGATCCCCTCCGTCGTCCCCGGCGTCGACTTCGGGTCCGCCACCCGCCGTGCCGCCATGGCCCTGCCCGCCGAACCCGGAGGAAGCACCGCCCCATGAGTCTCAAAGCCCGTATCACCGCGCCGGAGGCTCCCCCGGCGGGCCGGGAGGACGGCCACCTCGTCGCGGTCTACCGCGCCAAGCTGCTGGAGGAGATCGACCTCGCCGAGATGTCGGCGCTCGCCGCGGCCGAGCGCCGTACCCGGCTGGAGCGCGTCCTCGGCCACATCATCAGCCGCGAGGGCCCGGTCCTGTCCACCGCCGAACGCGCCCAGCTCATCCGCCGCGTGGTGGACGAGGCGCTCGGCCTCGGCGTCCTGGAACCGCTGCTCGAAGACGCCTCGGTCACCGAGATCATGGTCAACGGACCCGACCAGGTGTACGTCGAGCGGCACGGCCGGGTGGAGCTGGTCCCCGTCCGCTTCGCCTCCCACGAACAGCTCATGCAGACGATCGAACGCATCGTCTCCACCGTCAACCGCCGGGTGGACGAGTCCAACCCGATGGTCGACGCGCGGCTGCCCTCCGGGGAGCGCGTCAACGTCATCATCCCGCCGCTCGCCCTGAACGGCGCCACCCTCACCATCCGCCGCTTCCCCCGCGCCTACACGCTGCCCGAACTGATCGGCATGGGCACGCTCGACGACCAGATGGTGATGCTGCTCGCCGGGCTGGTCCGGGCCAAGTTCAACGTCGTCGTCTCCGGGCCCACCGGCGCCGGCAAGACGACCCTGCTCAACGCCCTGTCCGGCCTCATCCCCGAGGGCGAGCGGATCATCACCGTCGAGGACGCCGCCGAACTCCAGCTCCAGCAGGCCCATGTGATCCGGCTGGAGTCCCGGCCGCCCAACGTGGAGGGCAAGGGCCGGATCACCATCCGCGACCTCGTACGCAACTCCCTGCGCATGCGCCCCGACCGCATCATCGTCGGCGAGGTCCGCGGCGGCGAGACCCTCGACATGCTCCAGGCGATGTCCACCGGCCACGACGGCTCGCTCGCCACCGTGCACGCCAACAGCGCCGAGGACGCGCTGATGCGGCTCCAGACACTCGCCTCCATGTCCGACGTGAAAGTGCCCTTCGAGGCGCTGCGGGACCAGATCAACAGTGCCGTGGACTGCATCGTCCAGATCACCCGGCACGCCGACGGCTCCCGCCGCATCGGCGAGATCGCCATCCTCGACTCGCACGGCCACGCCGACTACCGCCTCGCCACCGTCTGCCGCTTCGAGGCCGAGCCGAGCGGCGCCGACCGCACCGTACGCGGCCGCTTCCGCTACCACCCGCTGCCGCGCCGCGTCGCCGAACGCCTCTACCTCGCCGACGAACCCGTACCCCCGGCCTTCGGCGTCGCGGCCACCGACGACCGACTCGCCACCCGAGAAGCCTCGTAACCACGCGTCACACCTCGTAGCGGCACACCCACGGAGGACGGACCCGCGCCCATGCCCCTGGACGACATCGCCCTGCTCACCCTCGGCGTCACCCTGCTCTGCGCGGTGCTGGCCGTCGTGGGCCTGCGGCTGTACGCGACCGGACGCGAGCGGCACCGGGCCCTCGTCGACCGGCTCTCCGACGACCACGGCCTGCCCCGGCCCGGCCACGGCCGCCGCTTCGCCGCCGCCGACCGCCGGCTGCGCGCCACCCGGCTCGGACGCGGCCTGGAACGGCGGCTGGCCGCCACCGGCCTGGACGTGACCCCCGGCGAGTTCTTCATCGGCCTGCTCGCCGTGGTCGCCGGGGTCTGGATCGTCGCGCAGGCGGTACTGGCGCCCTTCTTCGGCCCCATCGCGGCCCTGGCGGCCGTCTGGTCCGCGTACGCCTTCCTCAACTGGCAGCGGCAGAAACGTATCGAGCGGTTCATCAACCAGCTGCCCGAGCTGTCCCGCATCCTCGCCAACGCCACCCAGGCCGGGCTGGCGCTGCGGACGGCCCTGGGCATGGCCGCCGAGGAACTGGAGGCGCCCGCCGGGGAGGAACTGGCCAAGGTCTCCGACAAGCTGGCCGTCGGCCACTCCCTCGACGAGGCCCTGGACGAGCTCGCCGACCGCCTGCCCTCGCGCGAACTCGTCGTGCTCGTCACCACCCTGGTGCTGTCCAACCGCGCGGGCGGCACGGTCGTCGGCTCGCTGCGCAACCTCACCAAGACCCTGGAGGAGCGCAAGGAGACCCGGCGCGAGGTGCGCACCCAGCTCTCCCAGGTCGTCGTCACGGCGTACGTCGTGCCGTTCCTCGGCCTGGGCACGCTGCTGCTGATGAACCGCATCGCGCCCGGGGCCATCGACCGGATGACGGCCACCTTCCTGGGCCAGGCCGCGGTGGTCGTCGCCTTCGTGCTGTACGCCGCCGGCTTCTTCGTGATCCGCCGCATCTCCAAGATCGACATCTGACGGCCCCCGGCCGGCCGCCGCCCCTGCCCCGGCCCCCACCTCGAAGGCACGACACCATGGGAATCGGAACGACCGGACTCCTCCTCGCCCTCGCGCTCGCCCTCTCCGTGGCGGGCATCTGCTACGGCGTCGCCCTCTACCGCCGCGAGGCCCGGCTGCCCCCGGACATCGCCGTCGCCCTGGAGGTCGGCGCGACCCGTACCACCGTCGTCGGATCGGCGGTGGACCGGGCGGGCATGCGGTACGCGCCCCTCGTCCTATGCCTGATGGGCGAGAAGCGGGTGGCCAAGGTGCGCAGACGCATCGATCGGGCGGGCAACCCCGGCGGCCTGACCGTGGACCGCTACGCCGCCCGCCGCGCGGTGTACGGCTTCCTCGGCTTCGGCGGCGCGCTCGTCATGCTGCTGCGCTCCCAGTACCTGCTCGCCCTCCTCCTGGTCGCCTTCGGCCTGTTCTGGAACGAGGTCGGCATCTGGGCCGCGATTCGCCAACGCAAGGACACCATCGAACGCACGTTGCCCGACTTCCTCGACGTCCTGGCCGTCGTGGTCAGCGCCGGGCTGGGCTTCCGGCAGGCCCTGGACCGGGTGGCCGACAAGTACGAAGGGCCCTGGGCCGACGAACTGCGCATCACCCTGCGGCAGCTGGACATGGGCGTCAGCCGCCGCGAGGCGTTCGAGGAACTGCGCAGACGCAACGACTCCGAGCAGGTCGCCCAGTTCGTCACCGCGCTCCAGCAGGGCGAGGAACTCGGCTCGCCGATCGTCGACACGCTCATCCAGATCGCCGACGACATGCGCCGCACCGACGCGCAGAACGCCCGGCGCCGCGCGGCCCGGGCGGTGCCCAAGGCGACCATGGTGGTCACCACGTTCATGGTCCCCGCCACGATGATCCTGCTCGTCGCGGGCTTCTTCCTCGGCTCCGGCACCGACTTCGGTTCGCTGATGGGCGACTGACGCGCGCCGGGCGGGGCGGGCGGTACGTCAGGCGAACGGGTCAACTTCCGTACCTCCACGCCCCCTTACGCGTCTCGAAACGGCTCCTGTTGGGCAAACACCCTTCGCGTACGCAACGGTATGTGGGACAGTCGGCATCCATGTGTTCCCCGGCCCCGGCCGCACCGCCGGGCACACCGGGACGGGCGGCGACGGCGCCGCCGGCGAGGACGGGCGGGGGTGGGAAGGATGCCGTCGGACGGGACGGGCGCACCGGAGGAGTCGGCCGTACCAGAGGGTCCGGCTGTACCGGACGGTCCGGCCGCCTCCCTTGAGCCGGCCGTACCAGGAAAACCTCTCTTACCGGTTGAACCGGGAGATATTTCCGTCCGCCGCCACCGGCCGATGCTTCAACCCGCCCCCACGGGAAAGGAATGCGGTCGGGTGCCCTGTTCCGGGACCGGTGTTCCGGCGTACTTTTCTCGTGTCGCGAGCGTGCGTGTGCGTAGCGTGCTCACGTCCGGTGTACGCGTGTTCGGTGTGTGCCCGTACGGCTCTCGCCCGTACGGTGCCGCGCCGTACGCCGTGTACGCGCGGGGCGACACCACGGGGGCAGACCATCCGGACCGGAGCGGCCCGGCCGCCCATGGAGGGGAACACGATGGCGAAGCGGTTGTGGGGAAAGGGCGACGACCGGGGACAGACCTCGATCGAGTACCTGGGCATCATCGCCGTGGTCGTGGCGATCGTGCTCGTCCTGTCGACCACGGACTTCGGCAGTCAGATCGCGACGGCCATCTCCAACAAGATCTCCGAGGTCGTGGGGATCTGACCCGGGCGGCCTCCCGCCGCCGGAACGGGGACGCCGGCCAGGCGTTTCCCCTGTACATCGTGGCCGTGGCCGGCCTGCTCCTGCTCGCCTTCGCGTTCTTCGCGGTCGGGCAGGCCGCCGCGACGCGCAACTCCGCGCAGACCGCGGCCGACGCGGCCGCGCTGGCCGCCGGGCAGAAGTACCGGGACCAGCTGAGCACGGAACTCCTCGACGCGATCCGTACGGGCGCGCCCTGGCGGGACCTCCTGGGCGGCCGCGGCGTTCCCGGGGCCGAGGCGTGCGCCAACGCCCAGTGGTTCGCGGGCCGCAACGACGCCGACGCGACGTGCACGGCCGGCTCCTACCCCACGTCGTTCGCCGTCGAGGCCGGCACCCGTAAGACCGTGGGCCGTTCGGTGATCCCCGGCACCGAGAACACGCACGCTTCGGCGCGGGCCAGGGCGGTGGTCGAACCGCGCTGCACACCGGGGCCGGAGCCGGAGCCGACACCGGCGCCGGGGGGCGACGGGCCTGGTCAGGACGACGGCAGCGATCCACCCGCCGACGACCGACCCACCGATGACCCGCCCGGCGGCGATGCACCTGCCAACGACCCGCCCCCCGGTCCCCCCACCGTGAACCTCACCTGCGAGGACGGCAAGGAGTGGACCGTCGACCCGGCCGACCCCCGCGACCTGCCCGAAGCCGCCGACCTGTTCTCCGTACGCCTTGCCGAATGACCAGCCGACGACGAGCAGAGGGAATCGCATCCATGGACACTGGGCGCCCTTCGAAGGCCACCAGGAGAGTCGCCGCCGCGGCGATCGCCGCGGCCCTCCCTCTCGTCGTCGGCGGCTGCGGCGGGGAGGGCGGCGGCAGCGGCGCGGCCGACGGCAAGCCGTCCGCGCGGGCCTCCGCCCCGAAGGACACCGGGCGCGGTACCCCGGCCGCCGACTCCCGGCAGGCCATCGGCGAGGTGAAGGGGGCGGACGGGGTGGTCGTCACCCTGCACTCCGCCGTCCGGGACACCGGCGGCTTCGTCACGGTCAGCGGCACCGTCACCAACAACGGCAGCAAGATCTTCAACGCGATCAACTGGCGCTCCAACGAGACCGGCATGCGCTCCCGCTCCTCGGTCTCCGGCGCCACCCTGGTCGACAAGGCCGGCAAGAAGCGCTACCTGGTGCTGCGGGACACCGAGGGCGAGTGTCTGTGCACCACCGGGCTGAGCGGCCTGAAACCGGGCGAGAGCCGGCCCGTCTTCGCGCAGTTCCCGGCCCCGCCCGCGAAGGTGACCGAGGTCGACTTCCAGCTGCCGACCATGCCGCCCGCCACCGTCTCGATCTCGGACTGACCCATGACCACCACGTCCGGGACCGTGACCCGCACGGCACGCGCCACCGTCACCGCGGCCGCCGCCCTCCTGCTCACCTTCACCCCGTCCCCGCCGGCCGCCCACGCCGACGACCCGCCCGGCGTCTCCGAGGACACCGCCGCCCCGGTGGAGATCGACCCGAAGGACCCCGACCTCCGGATGGTCCAGGGCGCCACCCTCGCCCCCGCCAAGGTGCTCAACATCAAGTCCATCGTCGAGACCGACGACGGCGCCGAACGGCGGCAGGACACCAACTCCAACGTGACCTTCGCCCTCCAGGCCGAAGTCCTCTTCGCCAAGGACAGCGCCGAACTCTCCTCCGACGCGCTGTTCCGCATCACCGCCATCACCACCGAGATCAAAAAACAGCACGCCACCAACCTGCGCGTCTTCGGCTTCACCGACAACCTGGGCTCGGACACGCACGGCCTGGTCCTCTCCAAGGAACGCGCCAACGCGGTCCAGCGCGAACTGGCCGACGGCCTCGGCGCGGCGGTCACCTTCCAGATCCGGGGCTACGGCGAGCAGTACCCGATCGCCGACAACGCCACGGAGGACGGCCGCAAGAAGAACCGCCGGGTCGAGGTGAGCTTTCCGCGTACGGGGAAGTAGGGAAGTCGCCGGGTTCCGCTCACGAAGTCCGCACCACGCGCGCCCTGCCCTGGGTACGGAAGCCGAGGGCATGCCGGTAGATTTCCGGCATGCGGTAGCGCCCGTCGGCGTCCCGGGCCAGGGCGCCCCACTGCTCCAAAGCCTCGACATCATCCGGGGACAGGTTCAGGTCCTCCGCGTAGAAAGGCATTCTGACGTCGTCGGAGAAGGTGCCCATCTGCCGCAGGAGTTTCCCGAGGCGGGGATTCTCCTGGTTGATCTCATCCACCTTCGCGCGGCTGCACGCGCCCAGAGCGCGACGCATGGCCGCCGGTGCCAGCACGCGGTCCGGCCAGCGTTCGTCACCGATGGAAGCATCGGCCGCCTCGCACAGGAACCGGACGACGTCGCGGGCCTGGATCTGCTCGTTGAAGTCCGCGAGCGCGGCAGGAACCCAACGCTCCGTCCATGCTTCACGTGATTTCTCGGTACCGAGCTTCGCGCCCCAGAGAGGGGTGAGCGCATGGACGATTTCTTCGTAGGACATGTCCGCGATCGGAGACGCCGATGCCTCCACCGCTTCGGCATTCGACGCGATCCACAGGGAGAGCCTGAGCGCGTCCTCGGTGTCCCAGCGCAGCTCGTAAGGGGCGTAGCGGTCGAGGAACTGCCCGAGATTCTGTTTGATCGCCGAGCGGACCAGGTCCTGCCGTACGAATACCACGAGGCCGAGCGAGCGATTGCGGAGGCGGCGGAGCCAGGCCGGGACCTCGATGAGCAGGGTGCGCAGGGCCATACGCCGAGGCTCCGCGTCCAGGGTCTCCAGCCAGTCCTCCAGGCCGTCGAGAACGAAAAGGCAGGCTTCGGTCGAGTCCAGTGTCCGCCGGACGAGGAATTCCTCGGCCGATACCTCCCGTTCGGCACCGGCTGACCAGGCCAGACATTCCAGCCAGCGTTGTCTCCAGAACTCCGCGTCCTGAGCCCGGGAGTCCCCGAGGCCGGCGTTCAGATGACTGCGGATTTCGTCGGCGGTGACGCCTTGTCCTCCTGCCGCGCGGTCCCTGAGTGCTTGCGGAGAAAGCATGCCGGTCCTCGGCTCCGCGATGTTGGCCGGGTCCAGGACAGGAATGACCATGGCGGTCCGGTCCACGCTCTGACCGTTCTCGTGCGCGAAAGCATCCCAGGTCTCCGCACTGCACATGCGGGCGAACGTGAAGGTCTTGCCCGCGCCTTTCGCCCCGACGACGATCGCTACGGGAAGGTCGGTGCTGTGGTCCGCGATCAGCCGGCGCACCGGCTCGGTCGTGAGGAATCCGAGGCTGGAGTCCATGCCCTGCCGCTCGGCGAAGATGAGACGGCCCGCTGTGCTCTTCAGCGTTCGGCGGCGTTCGTCCAGGCTCGACGGTTCGTCCGAAGGCGTCGCTGCTGTCTGGGTGAGGCTGGGGGCGAATTCGCTCAGCAAGCCGGGAAGACCGCAGCGTCGGATGACCTCCACCACCGCGTCCCAGCCCTGCGGAAGCGCGAGCAGTTCCTCCCGGAACGGGCTCAACAGTGGTGCGGTCAGCACTTGTTCGTCCACGGCGAGATCTTCCGAGGTGTACTCGTCGGTTGCCGCCATGGCGATGGTGGACGACAGGGCCGCGGACAAGGTCCGGCGCGCCTCCTCGGCATGGAGGTCATGGGTGTCGAGCCGGTACTGCGTCACGATCGCGCCGGGAGTCGGGTCCGTACGTGCCACTGCCGGGGACTGGCAGCCCAATTGCCGGATCATCGCTTCGGTCCCTTGCAGGGACTGGCTGCTGACCGTGGTGACGAAGATCCGCGTCACGCGGGGGTCCAGCAGCACGGGTGCCGACAGCTCGGAGGCTCCGGCCCGCAAGTCCATCACGACGGTGTCGGCCTCGGCCGCGACGGCCAGGGCGGCGAGTGATTCGCTGAGGAAGTACGGTGAGCGGTCCTCGGTCAGCAGGTCCGTCGGGCCGATGCGCGGCGGGCCGAGCCGGGTACGCCGGCTGACCGGGAGCACGGTGATGCGGCCCGGCCCCGGGTAGCGCGAGACGCTCTGGTTGGGAAGGTACGCGGCGGCGATCTTCACGGCCGGCGTGGGGTCACCCTGTCGGGAGGAGTGCAGGAGAGCGAGGACGTCCTCGTACGCGATGTCGCATCGCCCGCCCTGCGCCTGGTACATCCAGGTGATGCCGGGAGCTTCCAGGTCGGCGTCCACGAGGAGGACGTGCTGGCCCTGGGACGCCAGGAAGTCGGCCAGCGCGACGGAGTGCAACGTGCGTCCCACGCCGCCCTTGAAGGAGTGGAACGCGATGAGTTGCTTGTCGCCGGCGAACTGCGGGTCCCCCGGCCGGGGCAGCGCATCTCCCAGATCCGAGGTGACGCGGCGCTCGGTGAGTTTCGGGCGGCGCGGGGCCGATCCGGAACCGAGAGCTTCGACCAGTCGGACGGGCAGTGACTGGGGGGCGTGAGCCACAGGACGGTCGAGGAGGAGCTCCAGGCCCGCGTCGTGCCCGACGGTCGACCCGAGGCCGAACTGGCCGTCCAGCCAGTCGCGAACGGTCCGGTTCTCCGTTCCCGGGCGGACAGTCAGTTCCAGTGCGTCCCACCAGGCATCGACCTCCAGCAACCACTGCGGCCACTGGCCTTCGGTGGCAGCCTCTGCCAGTCGGGAGTCGATGTCCACCCAGGTGAAGAGCTTGCCGGCCATAACGCTCAAGATCCTTTCCTGGCGTCCTTCACCAGTGACTTCAAGGCTTCCAGTGCAGCCTTCTGATCAGCTGCGCACAGTTCCGCACCATAGCGCCACGCCTCGTGGAGCTGATGGCTCTCGATCCAGGCGTTGTCCTTGTGCCGACGGCAGCGCAACGGGTCCTGCCCGGCGGTGGGGTCCTGGAGGTTCAGCGCCTTGGCCAAGCGGCGCAGATTGTGCGATCGCAGGTCGACAGGCAGGGCGGAAGTGTCCTCACGCTGCAGGATCCACCGCAGTACCTCGGCCTTCAGCCCGCACTCGGCAGCGTAGAAGAGCAGTAATCCGCTGCTCGCGCAGTCTCCTGCCTGCTCGGCAAACTCCCCCTGTTTCGCGAGCCGCTCGCGGCTTCGCCGCAGCTCGCTGACCCCCACATCGACCATCGCATCAGCGTACTGGTTGGAGGGCCGCCCCCCACCGGGCGATCGCCGGCCCGGACCCGAGTATTGAACTGACCGATCCAATACCTGTACCGTCCTCCCCATGCCCCGCCCCAGGAAGTTCGACGAGGAGCGGGCGGTCGGTGCCGCGATGGACGCGTTCCGGACCGCCGGCTACGAAGCCACGTCCACGCAGGACCTGTGCGAGGCGACCGGCCTCGGGCGCAGCAGTATCTACAACACGTTCAAGAGCAAGCACGATCTCTTCGAGCGGGCGCTGGACCGTTACATGGCGGAACGGAACGGCGAGCTGTTCGCGTTGCTGGAGAGCGACCTGCCGGTGCGGGAGAAGATCCGTACGCACCTCCGGCGCGTCGTGGACGAGGAGTGCGACGGCGAGGATGTCCGGCGCGGCTGCCTGGTCGTGAACACCGCCGTCGAGATCGCAGCCCGCGACGAGGAGGTCGCGGGCGAGCTGGCGCGGGACTACCGGCTGCGGCTGGAGGCGATCCGCGCCGCGATCGCGTCCGGGCAGCGGGACGGCGACATCGACGCGGGCAAGGATGCGCGCACACTCGCCCATCTGGTCATCGCGGCCGTCGGCGGCCTGCGCGTCTCGGCGCGCTGCGGGGCCGACCGCGTGGCGCTCGAAGGAGTCGTGGAGGGCTTCATGGCAGCGTTGTGACGTGCTGCTCCACTCGCGGCCCGACCGGGCCGCTTCCTTTTGGCTCCGTTTTGGACCGACCTATCCAATACCCAACCCTCATCGGGAGTACGCACGTCATGCCCATAGCCGTCTACCTCCTCGGCCTGGGGATCTTCGCCCAGGGAACCTCCGAGTTCATGCTCGCCGGACTGCTGCCCAACGTGGCCGCCGACCTCGGCGTCTCCATCCCCGACGCCGGGCTCCTGGTGTCCGCGTTCGCCATCGGCATGGTGGTGGGCGCGCCCGTCCTCGCCATCGGCACCCTGCGCCTGCCGCGCCGCACCGCGCTGATCGCCTTCCAGCTCGTCTTCGTGGCCGGGCACGTGGTCGGCGCGCTGGCCCCGGGATACGGGGTGCTGTTCGCGACGCGGGTCGTCAGCGCCTTCGCGTACGCGGGCTTCTGGGCGGTGGCCGCCGCGGCGGCGGTGAGCCTGGTGCCCGCCGACGCCAAGGGCAAGGCGCTGTCGGTCGTCGGCACCGGACTCGCCCTCGCCACGATCGTCGGCGTACCGGCCGGCACGGTGCTGAGCCAGCACGCCGGGTGGCGCGCGGCCTTCTGGGGCGTGGTCGCCCTGACCGCCGCCAGCCTGGCCTCGCTGCTGGCCGCACTGCCCGCCACCCGTCCGGCCGCAGGTGAACTCCCCTCCGTGCGGCGCGAGATCGCGGCCATGTCCCGTCCCGCCCTGTGGGTCTCCTACCTCCTCACCACCTTGAGCTTCGGCGCCGCCATCGTCACCTTCAGCTATCTCACGCCCCTGCTGACCGAGGTGAGCGGCCTGCCGGCGAGCCTGGTCCCGGCCGTCCTCGCGCTGTACGGGGTCGGCGGCCTCCTCGGCATGACCCTCGGCGGACGCACCGCCGACCGCCACCCGCTCCGCACCCTCTTCCTGGGCATCGGCGGACTGACCGCCGCCTCCGCCCTGCTCGCCCTGACGGCCGAGAACCTGCCCGTGACCATCGCCCTGGTCTTCGCCCTCGGCCTCACCGGCTACATCACCAACCCGGTGGTCCAGTCCCGCGTCTTCACCCTCACCCCGAACGCCCCGACCCTGGCCCCCGCGGTCAACACCTCCGCCTTCAACGTCGGCATCACCCTCACCCCGATGCTGGGCGGCCTGACGATCGACGCGGGCTTCGGCTACACGTCGGTGGCGTGGGTGGGAGCGGTGGTGGGCGTGGCGGCCCTGGGGGCTGCGCTCTGGGCGGCGGTTCTCCAGCGCCGTACGCAGGCTCGTACGGTGACGGATCGGGCGCCGGTCGCGGTCGATACCCGACGGGAGGCGCTGACGGCGGCCGACTGAACGGCACGGTCAGCGGTACAGCTCGCACCACACGATCTTGCCGTCCACGCCGAGCCGGTTCGGGTCGAGCGCGTACCAGCCCCAGTCGTCGGCGCTCGCCCCCACGAGCCGCAGGCCGTGTCCGGCGCCGACCTGGGCCGGCGTCGGGCGCTCGGCGATGCCGGGCAGGGTGCGGCCGGTGTCCCACATGCTCATACGCACCACGCCGTCCTCCCAGGAGAGCCGAAGCTGCGCCGGTCCGGGTGCGTGCAGGTGGCAGTTCGTGGCGAGCTCCGAGGCCAGGAGCTGTGCGCGGTCGCCGAGTTCGTCGAGCGAGTACCGGTCCAGTACGAGACGCACGGTACTGCGGGCGATGCCAGGGCTGAGGGGGTTTTGAGGGAGCCGAAGGCTGTATTCGCGAGCCTACGGCTGTGCCGACGCCGCGCTTGTGGAGGCGCTTGCCGCCGTGGCGGCCGGCGGGAAGCGCGGCTGGTGGGAGGATTACCGGGAAAAGTTGCTTCCGGGCCTGCTCGACCTCGCGGAGATGGAGCAGAATGCGACTGCCATAAGAACTGCGCAAGTGTCGCACCTGCCCGGCTTGTTGCAGACGGCTGACTATGCTCGCCTGACCTTTCTGCAGAATGTTCCCGAGCCCTCTCCGCCGCATGTGGAGCACCTTGTGTCCCATCGGATCAAGCGGCAGGAGGTTCTGTATCGACAGTCTCCGGTGCCATACACGGCAATCATTCACGAGGCCGCGTTGCGCATGGAGTTCGGTGGGCGCTCCCTTACGCGGAAGCAGCTTGAACACATCCTCGCCATGGGCGAGCGAGAGCGGATCACGGTGCTGGTGATTCCGTTCTCGGCGGGGATCTTTCCGGGTGCGGGACAGACGGTGACCTACGCGGAGGGGCAGGTCCCGCAGCTGGACACGGTGCAACTCGACACCGAGCACGGGGCGATGTTCGAGTACGCGGATGCCCAGCTGGACAGGTACCGCACGTTCATGCGGCGCTTCGAAGCCATGGCGCTTGATGCGTCCGCTTCACGGGGCGTCATCCACACCATCGTCAACGACCTCTGAGAGGAAGCGAACGTGTCCGTACCCAACTGGCAGAAGTTCGTACAGTGGCAACGCGAGCAACTGTGTCGAAGTCGCGGCGCCGACTGCTGACGCGGCGCTCATCCGCGAGAGCGACGATCCCTCCGGTAATAGTCAGCGTCAGCTCCGTCGCGCTTGATGGACTGGTGCGGGTCCGTTCGGAGTGACGTGATCGGTCGATGAGGTCGCGGACTCCGGCGCGGTCGGTGTGCGCATAGTCCTACAGGCGTACCGGCGGGCGCGCCATGCGGGTCGGAGTGGCGTGGTCAGGGTCGTGTTGACGGGCTGAGGGCGCTGTTTCCGGGGGTTGTGGGTGGGGGTGGCGCCTGGAAGGGGTAATTGGGGTGGCTAAGGCAGGTGAGTTGGGGCTGGAAGATAGTACATATGCGGGTATGTGCCCTATGGTCGTTTTCGCACCGCTCATACGCGATCAGCTGGAAGCGCATCGCGCGGGCCTGCCTGCCTGCTCCTGCCCTGGGAGAGGCCGGTCCGCGGCAGGGAGACGAGCCACCAGCTGATGCGGCGTCCGGGCGGTGCCGAATTGTCGGGTGGGCGGAGGGTCGGGCCGAAGGGCCGGACCGGTAGGCCGGGCTGGAGGGTCAGGGGGTGTCGATCGTGAGGCGGGTGCCGGGGCGCAGGCCCCAGCGGGGCATCGCGCCGGCTTCCGCCTCCAGTACGTGCCGGGCGCGGAGGCGGGGGCGGCCGAGCCGTCCCGGCCGCATGGTGTGTACGGCGAGCACGGTGAGGTCGCGGGTGAGGTACGCGACGTCGATGGCGAAGCGCATACGGAAGGTGTGTACGCCGCTCGCCGGGGTGAGGAGCAGGGCGCCGTCGATGCCGTCGCGGCCCAGCAGGCCGCGGGAGCGCGCCCGGTAGGAGGCGGCGATCTCCAAGGGGATGGCCACGGGGGCCGAGGGAGTGGTCGGGGCGGTCGTTCCGGGGGGCGGTGGTTCGTTCGCGGGCGTCGTTTCTCCGGCGTCGGTCTGTACGAAGCGGAGCGTTCCTGATCCGTTCTGCCAGCGGGGCATGGGAAGCGTTTTATCAGCCTAGGGTCGGCCGTGTGGCTGTGATGTTGATGGTTCTCGCCGCTGTGTACGGGGGCGCGGTCGGGGTGCTCGTGCCTCGGCCCGCCTATCGGCTGGCTGTCGAGCCGGGGGAGGGGTGGCGTGGCCGGTGTCCGTGCGGGCGGTCCATCGGCGGGCCGCTGCGGGGTTGGGCGGGGCCGGGGCGTTGCCGCGGGTGTGGGCCGTACGGGCCTGGGGCGGTGGGGACTGCCCTGGCCGGTGCGCTGGCCGGCGCACTGCTCGCCGCCGCCACCGGTGCGCGGCCCGAATTGGTGGTCTGGCTCGCGGTGGTTCCTGTGACGGTACTGCTCGCCGTCGTGGACTGGCGGGTGCGGCGGCTGCCCGATGTGCTGACGCTGCCGCTGGCGGCCGGTGTCGTGGTGATGCTGGGGCTTGTCGCGCTGGGTGGGAGAGGGGCGGGGGTGTGGGGCGGGGCGCTGCTCGGGGGGCTCGGGCTCGGGGGATTTTATTTCGTCCTATATTTGGTCAATCCTGCGGGAATGGGGCTGGGTGACGTCAAGCTGGCGATCGGGCTGGGGGTCACTCTTGGGTGGTACGGCTGGGCAATTCTGATCACTGGCGCATTCCTGGGGTTGCTGCTCGGCGCGCTCTACGGATGCGGCTTGCTGCTGCGGCGCGCCAGGGGCGCGGAAGCCCGTGATGATGGGCCTGAACCGGCCATGCCGTACGGCCCTTTCATGATCATCGGGGCGTTGCTCGGGGTGCTTCTCGGGGCCGCGGCGGCGCCTTGATCCAGAAACCGGACGCGCCGTTCCACCGGAAGTTGCACTGAGCACCCCCTCTTCGGGGTTATGGTGGAAACCCCCCCCTCGGGCCGGTCCGTATCCCCCCCACGGACCGGCCCGCTTTTTGTCCCCTGGTACGGATCTCGCCATGATCATGGCGGGACGGGTTTCGTACACGGATCGTGCGAACGTCTCTGCGGGGCGCGGGGAGCGCCCCGCGAAGGCGTCAGAGACCGAACAGAATCAGCCGCGCTTGGCCCAGATGTTCACACCGTCGGTCGACTTCGCGAACTCTTCGATCTCGGACAGCTCCGCATCCGTGATCTTCGGAGCGCCCACCGCCGCCACATTGGCCTCCAGCTGCGCCACGCTGCTCGCCCCGATCAGCGCCGAGGTCATCCGCTCGTCCCGCAGCACCCAGGAGAGCGCCAGCTGGGCGAGGGACTGGCCGCGGCGTGCGGCGATCTCGTTCAGGCCGCGCAGCCGCCGCCGTACGTCGTCCGAGAGCAGGCCCGGATCGAGCGACTTGCCCTGCGACGCGCGCGAGCCCTCCGGGATGCCGTCCAGGTACTTGTCGGTGAGCAGGCCCTGGGCGAGGGGGGCGAAGGAGATGCAGCCCATGCCTTCCGCCTCCAGGGTGTCGAGGAGGGCGTCCTCCTCCGTCCACCGGTTGATCATCGAGTAGGAAGGCTGGTGGATCAGCGGCCGGACGCCCATCTCCTTGAGGATGCGGGCGGCTTCGCGGGTCTGCTCGGCGGAGTAGGACGAGACGCCCACGTACAGCGCCTTGCCCTGCTGGACGGCGGACGCCAGGGCGCCCATCGTCTCCTCCAGCGGGGTGTCCGGGTCGAAACGGTGCGAATAGAAGATGTCGACGTAATCGACACCCATCCGCTTCAGTGAGGCATCCAGCGACGAGAGGAGATATTTGCGCGAACCCCATTCGCCGTACGGGCCGGGGTGCATGAGATATCCGGCCTTGGTGGAGAGGACGATCTCGTCGCGGTAGGGCCGGAAGTCCTGCGCGAAGATCTTTCCGAAGTTCAGCTCGGCCGAGCCGGGCGGCGGCCCGTAGTTGTTCGCCAGGTCGAAGTGGGTCACGCCCAGGTCGAAGGCGCGGCGCAGGATCGCCCGCTGGGACGCCAGGGCACGGTCGTCACCGAAGTTGTGCCACAGGCCCAGGGAGACGGCGGGGAGTTTGAGACCGCTGCGGCCGGTGCGGCGGTACTCCATGGAGTCGTAGCGCGTATTCGCGGCAATGTGGACAGAGGCGTCAGTCATGGTCATCTCCTTATCACGGAGTTGTGACACACCTGATTGGGCCGCCGGGACGTGAGCGACGTAAAGTTGCCGACTTGAGGCGACGGGGGCGACCGCCATTTGCACGGAGGGGCTTGACCACACATGCTGCGATCTTCCGGGGTGCGCATCCCGTACCCGCCCGCTTTGCGCAACCTCGTCTACAGGCTCTACGCCCGCCGGGTCGAAGGCCGCCTCGACCATGACCAGGTCCCCAAGCACATCGGCGTCATCCTCGACGGCAACCGCCGCTGGGCGCGGGCCGACGGCCGGACCACCGTGCAGGGGCACCAGGCCGGCGCCGAAAAGATCAGCGAGCTGCTGGGCTGGTGCGCCGAGACCGACGTCGAGGTGGTCACGCTCTGGATGCTGTCGACGGACAACCTCGACCGGCCCGCGAAGGAACTCGACCCGCTGCTGGGGATCATCGAGAACACCGTGCGCGGCCTGGCCGCCGACGGCCGTTGGCGGGTCCACCACGTCGGCAACCGCGACCTGCTGCCCGACGGCACGCAGAAGGTGCTCAAGGAGGCCGAGCAGGCCACCGCCGACCACACCGGCATCCTGGTCAACGTCGCTGTCGGCTACGGAGGCCGGCAGGAGATCGCGGACGCGGTGCGCTCGCTGCTCCTGGAGCACGCCGAGCGCGGCACCTCCTTCGAGGAACTGGCCGACATCGTCGACATCGACCTGATCTCCGAGCACCTCTACACCCGCGGCCAGCCGGACCCGGACCTGGTGATCCGCACCAGCGGCGAGCAGCGGCTGTCCGGCTTCATGCTCTGGCAGAGCGCCCACTCGGAGTACTACTTCTGCGAGGTCTTCTGGCCGGCCTTCCGCAAGGTGGACTTCCTGCGCGCCCTGCGCGACTACGCCGCCCGTCACCGGCGTTACGGGTTTTAGGCCAACCGGGGCGCCCCTCCAGGCGCGGGAGCACACCCGCGCCAAATCCGTAACCAAGCGTTCACCGACCGTGCGTCATATGCCATTGCATGGGTGCGCACGTTCGCGGGAATATCCCTTCCAGGTCGGTATCCGGCAGTACCAGTCATCGGATGCCGTATCTCAGCGGACGGCACGGGGCCGTCCGCCCGGGAGGCCCTTTGCACATCACGGACGACCGTGCGGACCGCACGGACGACGCGGAGGGCCGGCGTTCGGCCCGTGCAGCGTGGCCCGAGCCCGGTCCCGTCGCCCGCCGCCTGACGGCGCGGCGGCTCCACTTCCGCGACGCCGTCGCACCCCGACCTCATCCGAGGGGGTACGTCCACCCGTGGTGAACAGCAAGCAGCGCCGTGAGAACGGCCGGCGCACCTATGTCCTCGACACCAGCGTGCTGCTGGCGGATCCAGGCTCCATGTCCCGCTTCGACGAGCACGAAGTCGTGCTGCCGGTCGTCGTGGTCACCGAACTGGAGGCGAAGAGGCATCATCCCGAACTCGGCTATTTCGCCCGGCAGGCCCTGCGCCTCCTGGACGAGTACCGGGTACGGCACGGACGGCTGGACGCCCCGATCCCCATCGGGGACCTGGGGGGATCCCTCCGGGTCGAGCTGAACCACGCCGACCCGGGCGTACTGCCCGCCGGCTTCCGCCTGGGCGACAACGACTCGCGGATCCTCGCGGTGGCCCGCAACCTCCAGGCCGAGGGCTACGACGTCACGGTCGTCTCCAAGGACCTGCCGCTGCGCATCAAGGCGTCCGCGGTGGGCCTGCTGGCGGAGGAGTACCGCGCCGAACTGGCCATCACGGACTCCGGCTGGACGGGCATGGCGGAGCTGACCGCGACGCCGGAGCAGATCGACGGCCTCTTCGCCGAGGAGACCGCGTATCTGCCCGAGGCCGCCGAGCTGCCCGTGCACACCGGGCTGGTGCTCCAGTCCGAGCGCGGCAAGGCGCTCGGCCGGGTCACGGCGGACGGCAGCGTACGGCTGGTTCGCGGCGACCGGGAGGCGTTCGGCATCCACGGCCGCAGCGCCGAACAGCGGGTCGCGCTCGACCTGCTGCTGGACCCGGAGGTCGGCATCGTCTCGATGGGCGGGCGCGCCGGTACGGGCAAGTCGGCGCTGGCGCTGTGCGCGGGCCTGGAGGCGGTGCTGGAGCGGCAGCAGCACCGCAAGGTGATGGTCTTCCGTCCGCTGTACGCGGTCGGCGGGCAGGAGCTGGGCTATCTGCCGGGCACCGAGGCGGAGAAGATGAGCCCGTGGGCCCAGGCCGTCTTCGACACGCTGTCGGCGGTGACCACCTCGGACGTCATCGAAGAGGTGGTGGGCCGCGGCATGTTGGAGGTACTGCCGCTGACCCACATCCGCGGCCGGTCCCTGCACGACGCGTTCGTCATCGTCGATGAGGCGCAGTCGCTGGAACGCAACGTGCTGCTGACGGTGCTGTCCCGGATCGGCGCCAACTCGCGTGTCGTGCTCACCCATGACGTCGCGCAGCGCGACAACCTGCGGGTCGGCCGGTACGACGGGGTGGTGGCGGTCGTCGAGAAACTGAAGGGCCATCCGCTGTTCGCGCACGTCACCCTCACCCGCTCGGAGCGGTCGCCGATCGCGGCCCTGGTGACCGAAATGCTGGAGGACGGCAGGATCTGACCGTTTGTCGAACGCGGCGCCGCCCGGCAGAAGCGCAGGAGCTTAGCCGGGCGGCGCCGCGTCGCGCGGGGTTTTCCGCAGATCGCGCGCGGCAAACGGGGTGTGAGCTTTCACACGCAACGATGAATTGATTCCGCGCGTCCGGTTCGGGCAGAGTCTGGGTCCTGTCAGGCCCCGCATACGGCACACCAGCACCCCCAGCGGTGCGGAACCCCAGAACTGCATAGCGTCGCCGTATGCCGCCCGAGCACCACGCGGACCCCGAGGGGGACGTACCGGGCCCGTGCCTCCCGTGACCAGCCGTTCCCGCCGCTCAAACGGGGGCGGAACAAGGGGAGGCCAGCGCCAGGGGCACGATTGCGTCCGCGAGGTCACCTATGCGGACGATGCTGGAAGGAAAGCGTGTGAGCCGGATTTCGGTCCGGGGATTCGCCGTGGCCTCCGCCACCGCGGTCACCACCGTCGGCGCCGTCGTCGGCGTCGCGTCAGGCCAGGAGCAGGGCTCGGTCGCCCACACCGAGGCCGCCGCGGCCGACGCGACGATCGCCGACGTACCCGCGGGCCTCCAGGCCCAGGTGCAGACGGCCTCCCTTACGCAGCAGGCGGACGAGGCGTCCACCCAGGCGGACGCCGCCGCGCTGAAGTCCGCGCAGGAGTCGGCCCGCAAGGCCGCCGCCCAGGACGCGCAGGACAAGAAGGACGCGGCCGACAAGAAGGCGAAGGCCGAGAAGGACGCCAAGGAGCGCGAGAAGGAGAAGGAAGCCTCCCGCTCCGCCGCGCGCGACGCGTCCACCTTCACCGCCAAGGCGTCGTACTCGATCGCCGAGACGCAGGCCATCGCCCGGCAGATGCTGCCGGCCGACCAGTTCCAGTGCTTCAGCAACATCGTGGACCACGAGTCCGGCTGGAACTACCGCGCCACCAACGCCTCCTCCGGCGCCTACGGCCTGGTCCAGGCGCTGCCCGGCACCAAGATGGCCTCCGCGGGTTCCGACTGGCGGACCAACCCGGCCACCCAGATCAAGTGGGGGCTGAACTACATGAACAGCCGCTACGACAGCCCCTGTGGTGCCTGGGGCTTCTGGCAGAACAACCACTGGTACTAGAACGGCCACCGGCACCGGCGATGAACCGCTGGTTCCGGAGCACAGCCGCAGGTACCGGAACGTGAGGGCGGACCACCGCGTAAGGTGGTCCGCCTCTCCGCTTCGTACGCGAAACCCCCGGCCGCGACGGCGTCGGGGGTTTCGTGCGTCCCGCACCGGTAACGTCGTCCTGACAGCACCGGGGGGCGGGAGGGGAAGAGGAAGTGACATGTCCAGATTGCCTCAGTGGGTCGGTGGCCTCGGCGCCGGTCTGACGCGGATCGCGCAGCGGCTGGAGGACCAGCGCCGCCGTGCGGAGGCGGCGGAGGAAGAGAGCGACCCGGAAGAGCTGAGGCCTGTCGGGCGCGCGGCCGGGTCCCGTGCGCCGCACGACGACGCGTACGCCGGTACGTACACCGGCGCGCAGCCCGACGGCGGGCCGTCCGGCGGCACCAACGCGCCGCACGCGCCGCACGCGCCCCACGCGCCGCACGCGCCCGAAGCGGCTGACGCGTCCGTCGCGCCCGACGCGCCGGAGGACGCGCACCGGCCGCCGGACTCGGTCCCGGCCCCGCCGACGTACGCGCCCGCCGTCGCGCCCCGCCCCGACCCGGTGGCCGCGGTGCCGTGGGGTGTCCGGGTCGCGGCCGAGGCGAGCTGGCGGCTGCTGATCCTGGCCGCGGCGATCTGGGTGCTGGCCAAGGTCATCACCTCCATCCAGCTCGTCGTGCTGGCGTTCGTCGCCGCGCTGCTGATCACCGCGCTGCTCCAGCCGACCGTCGCCTGGCTCAAGCGCCGGGGCGTGCCGCGGGGGCTCGCCACGGCGCTCACGTTCATCGCCGGGTTTGTCATCATGGGCCTGGTCGGATGGTTCGTCGTATGGCAGGTTCAGGACAACATTGACTCGGTGTCCAGCCGGATCCAGGAAGGCATCACCGAGCTGAAGGGCTGGCTCCTCAAGAGCCCGTTCCACGTCACCGAGGACCAGATCAACCACATCGCCAAGAACCTCCAGGACGCCGTCGGCGCCAACACACAGGCCATCACCTCGGCCGGCCTGGAGGGTGTCACCGTCGTGCTGGAGGTGCTCACCGGCATCCTGCTGGCGATGTTCACCACGCTCTTCCTGCTGTACGACGGCCGGCGCATCTGGAACTGGGTGCTCAGGCTGGTACCGAGTGCGGCGCGCGAGGGCGTGGCGGGCGCCGGGCCGCGCGCCTGGCGCACCCTGACCGCCTATGTGCGCGGGACGGTGATAGTGGCGCTGATCGACGCCATCTTCATCGGCATCGGCATCTACTTCCTCGACGTGCCGCTGGCCGTGCCGCTCGCCGTCTTCATCTTCCTGTTCGCCTTCATCCCGCTGGTGGGCGCGGTCGTCTCGGGCGCGCTGGCGTGCGTGGTCGCGCTGGTGACCCAGGGCGTCTTCGCCGCGCTGATGGTGCTCGCGGTCGTCCTGGCGGTGCAGCAGATCGAGGGCCACATCCTCCAGCCGTTCATCCTGGGCCGTGCGGTACGGGTCCACCCGCTCGCCGTCATCCTGTCGGTGGCCGCGGGCGGCCTGGTGGCCGGCATCGGCGGCGCGGTCGTCGCGGTCCCGCTGGTCGCGGTCACCAACACGGTCGTCGGCTATCTGCGCTCGTACTCACGGGAACAGGCCCTGCGGATGGCGCCGTCCCCGCACGGCGCCACGGCGCTGGACGTCGCGCCGACCCCGCCGAAGGGGAGCGCACCGCAGGACTGACCCGGCGGCGGGCCCCGGACACCCGGGGCCCGGACACCCGGGCCCCGGACACCCGCGACCCGGGCCGGCCGCTCGGTACGGCGGCCGGCCGCCCGCCCGGCACGGGGCGTCTCGGTACGGCGGTCTCAGCACGGCGGTCTCAGTACGGCGCGTCCTTCGCGCCCTCGTACGCCCGCAGCCGGGCCGTGTCCCGGTCGGTCCAGCCCGGCGGCGGGACGACCGCCGCCCAGCCGTCCACCGCGCCCGTTCCGTAGCGGTGGCCGTGCGGCGGCGGCGCGCCGAAGGAGACCGCCAGATCGACGGTGGTCTGCCAGAAGGTGATGACCGGCCAGAAGCGCATCTCGTCGGTGACATCCGGGCCGAGCGGGCGGTCCAGCCACGCGGGACGGTGGAAGAGCAGGTCGGGGGACCACCACACCACCGGGTCCGAGGCGTTCTGGAGATAGACCACCCGGGGGTGCTCCCACGGGCCGTCGGGGCGCCGCAGATCGCGTTCCGGGTACTGCGCGAAGCGGACGTGCCGCCCGTGGTCGTACACCGGACGCCACACCGGGCTGCCGGGGTCGCGCCCGGCGGTCACCTCCCGCCAGACGGGACTGACGTTGGGCGGCCCGGCCAGCAGCGCGCCGTCCACCTTGCCGAGCATGTCGTCCAGACTGCCGAAGCCCGCCTCGGTCGCGTACGTGCCGAGACTCTCGCCGCCCACCACCAGCTTGGGACGGTCGTCGGCGGGCAGCGCGGACCACTTCGCGTACACCGCGTCGAACACCGCGCGGGCGTCCCGCGCCGCCTTCTCCTTGTCGACGAGGAAGGAGATCCAGGACGGCAGGTACGAGTACTGGGTCGCGACGATCGCGGAGTCGCCGCCGTACATGTACTCCAGCGGCTCCGGCATCCGCGGGTCCACCCAGCCGCTGCCCGTGGTGCCCAGCAGGGCCAGCACCTCGCGGTCGAAGCCGCCGGTGCGCTCCAGCTCCTGTACGGCGAGGTCGGCGGTGCGCCGGAAGTGCGCGTCACCGCCCTCCTGTTCGCCGATGTACACGCGGACCGGGTCCTTGGCCGGGCGGCCGGTGAAGGCGGTGATGTCCTGCTTGCGGGGCACCGAGCCGATGAAGTTGCGGCCCTCGGCCCCGAGTTCTTCCCAGTCGACGACGGAGGTGGGGCCGCCGGAGACGTACGCGGAGGCGGGCTGGGTGATGCCGTCGGCGGTGCTCAGGTTCGCGGCCTTGGAGATCCGGTCGACGAGGTCGATGAAGCCGCGCTCGTACAGGACGTCCTTGGAGCCGACGGCGACCAGCAGGGCGGTCAGCGCCGCACCGATCACGTACGCGGCCGGACGCGGCACCCAGCGGCCGAAGAACCGGGCGAGCCGCCGGGCCACCAGCCGTACGCAGCGGGCGAGCAGCACGAACAGCGCGCAGACCGCCACCGCGATCAAAATGATCATCGGGGTGTGCCAGACCAGCGAGGGCTCGACCTCCTGGAGGCGGCGCAGCCGGCGCTGGGCGTGCGCGCTCCAGGAGACGGCCGCCGTGGACAGCACGAGGCCCAGGACATGGAAGGCCAGCCAGCAGCGGGCGCGGGTGCGTTCGGCGGGGCGGTACCGGCACAGGGCGCGGAAGAGGGCGCTCGCCGCGGCTCCCGCGGCGTAGCCGATGGCCGCGGTGATGCCGCCGATCAGCCCCTGGAGGTACCAGGGGCGGGGGAGCAGCGACGGGGTGAGGGAGAGCCAGAAGAAGAGCGCCGCGACGCAGCAGGCGGTGAGGTCGGGCCAGCGGCGGACGACCCAGGCGGGGTCCGGCGCGTCCCAGTACGGACGTCTGAGCCACCGGACGACGAGGTGCAGAACGGACATGTGCTCTCATTATGCGCAGAGCCCCGCGGACACGTGGTCCACGGGGCTCTGCCGTACCGGCCGGGCGCCCCGGCGGGGACGCCTCCGGTTCACCTATTCGGCGAGGGTGGCCTCGGAGTCGAGGGTCGCGCCGACGGCCTGGAGGACGGAAGCGATCTTGATGGCCTCAAGGATCGTCTCGCGGTCCACGCCCGCCTTGCGCAGCACCTGCTCGTGCGAGTCCAGGCACATGCCGCAGCCGTTGATGGCCGAGACGGCCAGCGACCACAGCTCGAAGTCGACCTTCTCCACGCCCGGGTTGCCGATGACGTTCATCCGCAGGCCGGCGCGCATCGTGCCGTACTCCGGGTCCGACAGCAGGTGCCGGGTCCGGTAGAACACGTTGTTCATCGCCATGATGGCGGCGGCGGACTTGGCCGCGGCGTAGGCCTCGTCGGAGAGGTTGGCCTTGGCCTCCGGCTCCAGCTCGCGCAGCACCTTCGGCGAGCGCGAGGCGATCGCGCAGGCCAGGACGGTGCCCCAGAGCTGCTGCTTGGGCAGCTCGCTGTTGCCGATCACCGAACCGAGGTTCAGCTTCAGGTCCTTGGCGAAGTCCGGGACGGCGGACTTCAGTTCATCGAGAGCCATGACGGATCTCCTTCCGGTTCGCTGCTAGCCGCGCTTCACTCGCCCGAGAGCAGCGCGACCGGGTCGAGGGTCTCGTCGCCCTTGCTCCAGTTGCAGGGGCACAGCTCGTCGGTCTGCAGCGCGTCGAGGACCCGCAGGACCTCCTTGGGGTTACGGCCGACGGAACCGGCGGTCACCATGGTGAACTGGATCTCGTTGTTCTGGTCCACGATGAAGACGGCACGCTGCGCGAAGCCGTCCTCGCCCTCGATGCCGAGCGCGCGCATCAGCTCGTGCTTGGAGTCGGCCAGCATCGGGAAGGGCAGGTCGGTCAGGTCCGGGTGGTCCTTGCGCCAGGCGTGGTGCACGAACTCGGAGTCACCGGAGAAGCCGAGGATCTGGGCGTCGCGGTCGGCGAACTCGTCGTTCAGCTTGCCGAAGGCGGCGATCTCCGTGGGGCACACGAAGGTGAAGTCCTTGGGCCAGGCGAAGACGATCTTCCACTTGCCTTCGTAGGTCTTGTGGTTGATCTGGTCGAACTCCTTGCCGCTCTCCAGCGACACGCAGGCGGTCAGATCGAACTCGGGGAACTTGTCACCGACAGTGAGCACAGGCTCTCCTTCGTGTGCCGTAAGTCCTGATACAGGGCTTACGCGAGGGGTTGGACGGTTCCCTACACTGCCACAGGGGTCATTGATCGGGGAAATAGCCAGATCGAGAAGTGTTGATCGGTGCTGGCTATCAGTGGGCGGGGCGCGGCCGGCGGCGGCGATCCGGCCGGGAGTGATCTGCTCCGCTGGCGGGCCGGGCCGTCGTGGGGTATGCGCGGCCGTGCACAACAATGCCGGATCGGTCGAAAAGGGGCGGGATTCCGGGGAATCCACCGGCTATCTCCGAAACGATGTTCCCCGGTTCACGCACCTCGCCAAAGAATGGCCCCAGCGCGAGCCGCGAGACGTACAATCACCCGCATGGCACAGAAGATCGTCACTATTTACACGGATGACCTCACCGGGGAAGAATCCACGGAGGTCGCCACGCACGCACTCGCGGTCGACGGTATTGCATACGAGGTCGACCTCGCCCCGGACAGCTACGACAAGCTGCTGGAGGCGATCGGTCCCTTCCTGAAGGCCGGACGCCGTACCGGACGGGTGAAGGCGGGCGCCGGGGCGCGCAAGGCGAGCGGCTCCGCCGCGGCTTCAGGTTCGGGTGAGACCGCGAAGATCCGCGCCTGGGCCAAGGAGAACGGCTACGAGGTGAACGAGCGCGGCCGGGTGTCCGCAGATATCCGTGAGGCGTACCAGAACGCCACCAAGTAGGCGTTGCCCGAGCCGGCCGAAGACGTCGTGACGGCGGACGGATTTCGGCCGGTCCAGGCCCCTGGCCTGGAGAACGGTGCTGGTGGCAGCCGGTGCGCCGGATTCTCGGCGTCGGCTGCCGCCCTCCGGACGGCGGCTGATCGCGGCTGCCGGAAATGCGGCGGCACGGCTGCCGGGAACAGGGTGTATCCCGCTGCGGCCGTATCCCTTCCGGCGGTATCCCCGCGGAGCCGTATCCCCGATCCTGTCGGCGGCGGGTGTCCGTGTGACGCCTGCGGTGCCCTGCGCAGGAAAACGCTGTCGGGCCGGGAGAATCCGACCGGGCGTCCGGTCCGCAATCCCGCGGGCGGCCGCCGAAATAGGGTGACGGGATTCCCGGCCCCCAAATGCGCGCCGCGCGCCCGCTGGAAGGTGCCCGCCGGCGCCCGCGCCGAAACCCGTCGGTAACACGGAGGGGCATTACCCCGGCCGCCGCGCTCCTGACCCTTGCGCCGAAAAGTCCTTCCCCGGGGAGGGGCCTGCCCCGCGATTAGACTGGATCACTCTGATCGGAGGTGGCTATCGGTGGCATCCCCCACGAATCCCGGGGCCCGGCCGCGGCAGCCCAGTCTGGCGCAGCTGCGGGCCTTTGCGGCGGTGGCCGAGCACCTGCACTTCCGGGAGGCCGCGGCGGAGATCGGCATGAGCCAGCCCGCCCTGTCCGGTGCCGTGTCGGCCCTGGAGGAGACTCTCGGGGTGCAGCTGCTGGAGCGGACGACTCGTAAGGTGCTGCTCTCGCCCGCCGGGGAGCGGGTCGCCGCCCGCGCCCGTACCGTACTGGAAGCGGTGGGTGACCTGATGGAGGAGGCGGAGGCGGCCCGTGCGCCGTTCACCGGCGTACTGCGGCTCGGGGTGATCCCGACCGTCGCCCCGTACCTGCTGCCGACCGTCCTGCGACTGGTGCACGACACGTACCCCGACCTGGAGCTCCAGGTCCACGAGGAGCAGACCGGGTCGCTGCTGGACGGCCTCCAGCAGGGGCGGCTGGACCTGCTGCTGCTCGCCGTGCCGCTGGGCGCCCCGACCATCACCGAACTCCCGCTGTTCGACGAGGACTTCGTGCTGGTCGCGCCGACGGACCACTGGCTGGGCGGGCGCGGCGACATCCCGCGCGAGGCGCTCAAGGACATGGACCTGCTGCTGCTGGACGAGGGGCACTGCCTGCGCGACCAGGCGCTGGACATCTGCCGGGAGGCGGGCCGCGACGAGGGCGCGCCGGTGACCACCAGCGCGGCCGGGCTGTCGACCCTGGTCCAGCTGGTCGCGGGCGGCCTGGGCGTCACGCTGCTGCCGCGCACCGCGCTGCGGGTCGAGACGGCCCGCAACGACCAGCTCACGACCGGGTACTTCGCCGACCCGGCGCCGTCCCGGCGGATCGCGCTGGCCATGCGGTCGGGTGCGGCGCGCCAGGGCGAGTTCGAGGAGTTCGCGGCGGCGCTGCGCGAGGCGATGAAGGGCCTTCCGGTACGGATCGCCGAGTGAGCCGGACCGGGCGTACGGTGGCCGGCGCCCGGCCTAACAGCCCCCGCCCCGGCGCCCCGCCTACTCCGTACGCAGCCCGTCCGGCCGCATCAGCCGCCACAGCAGCGGCAGGCTGAGCGCGGTCACCGTGAGGACCACCGCCCCGGCCGTACCGGCGAGGGCGGCGATGCCCGGCCAGTCCGGCAGCATCGGCTTGTGCACCAGGTGCAGCAGCAGGAGACCGGCCGACAGGCCGCAGCCGACCGCGAGGGCCAGGCCGAGGACGACGGGTATGGCGGTCTGCCACAGCACCGACCGGCCGAGCGTGCGGCGCGGTGTGCCGAAGGCGTCCAGGGCCGACAACAACAGCCGTCGCTCGCGCAGTTGTTCCAGTACGGAGATGAGCAGGCCGGCCCCGATGAGGCACAGCACCCCCACCGCACCGGCCTGGAGCGCCGCGCGGACGATGTCGTACAGCTCGGGTTGCCGCTCGCTGCTCCTGGTGGAGGTGTCCCACAGAGGCATGGCTTGCAGGCGCGGGTCGGTCTGCGCCGCCGTGTTGCGTACGTACTCGACGGCTTCCGGCCGGTCGGGGTCGAGGTGGACCTCGAACTCGGTGGAGGGAGACCGCAGCAGCGCGGGGTCCAGGGCGCCGGGCGTAGCGAGGAGGTTGGCCTCGTGCAGGGAGAAGAAGTTGGGGAGCGTGTCGACGGTGCGTACGGTGCGCGGAACCGTCCAGGCGGCCGGACGGTTTCCGGCGTCCGGGGAGACGGCCAGCCGGGTGCCGGGACGGGGGACCGGGGGTGCGTCGGCGGCGAGCAGGCCGGTTTCCGTGCCGTCCTCCCGGGAGACTTTGGGAGGGGCGTAGAACGTGTCGCCGTCGACACACCGGTCGGTACGGACCATCTGGCGCAGCGCGTCGCAGTCGGCCACGACCAGCCGGTAGCGCACGGGGTAGGACTCCTCGTCCGGGGCGCCCCCCGCGGGTGCCCGGTGCCCCTCGGACGGCAGCGGCCCCGCATAGCTGAGCAGCGCGCCGTACACGCTCCGCACGCCCCTGGTCTCCCGCAGCCGCTCGAACATCCCGGGAGCGCCGGCCACCGGCAGCTCCCCGTCCCGGTCCGCGACCACCATCTGGTGCTCGCGGGGCGCCGGGAGCGGGTCCGGCAGCTCGTTGGTCTGGACGCCGGCCAGCAGCAGCTGCACCGCGACGACACCGGCGACCGCCACCGTGATGCCGCTGACCGAGCGCGCCGCCGCGGTGGTGCTCAGCTGGAGCCGCCGCACGGCCAGCTGCCACGACGGCCCGCCGCCCGCGCCGAGCCGGGAGACCACCGCGTCCAGCAGCCACGGCAGCAGCGCCGCGACACCCAGCAGGAGCAGCGAGGTGCCCGCGACCACCTGGGCCGCGGCCCAGACGCCCACCATCGCCACGCCGCCGACCGCCATGGGCCACAGCAGCGCGGCACCCGCGACGGGCAGCAGCAGCCGCCACCACAGGCGCCGGCGCACCGGCGGCGCCGAGCGCGTCACCCCGAGCGGTTCGACCGTGATCCGGCGCATCGTCAGCAGGGCGACCCCCACCGAGCAGGCGGGGACGGCCAGCGCGACGAGGGCGGCCAGCCGCCAGTCGGGTACGACGTCGGAGGGGAAGACCCCGAAGTCCAGCACCCGTATCCCCGACAGCGGATAACGGGCGGCCAGGAAGACGGCGGCGCCGATGAGCAGGCCCAGCAGCGCCCCGGCCAGCGCCTCGCCGGCCGCGATGCGCCGGGTGGTGGCACGGTCGGTGCCCACCAGCCGCAGCGCCGCCAGCCGCCGGTCCCGGCGCTCCCCGCCGAAGCGCACGGCGGCGGCGATGAACACGGCCACGGGCACCAGCAGAGCCACGCTGCCGACGAGGACCGACAGCAGCAGCTGGGGATCGGTGGCGGGGAAGGCGGCCTCGGGACCGCCGCCGAAGGAGGTGATCCGCGTGGTGCCCGCGCGGACACCGGTGAGCCGGTCGGACCCCTGGTAGTACGCCAGTTCGTCCGGGCCGGTCAGTCCCTCGGCGCCGATCCGTCCCACCGTACGGACGCCCCGGAAACGGTCGCGCAGGTCCGCGCCGTCCGAGGAGGCCAGCAGGTCCGCGAGGGCGGGCGAGACGACCATCTCGCCGGGCCCCGGCAGGCGCGGCACACCGGGCGGGGTGGCGGGCCGGTCCCCGTCCGGGCGCACCAGGCGCCCGCGGACGGACCGGTCCCGGTAGGCGGTGTCGGTCTGGGCGACCAGCAGCGTGCGGTCGGTGGCGGCGGTCGAGCGGGGGCTGAACGTGTCGGAGCGGGCCTGGTCGCGGGCGACGGCGGTGGACACGGCGTGCGGGACGGCGGCGGCGGTCAGCAGGACCGCGACGCCCAGCCCCACGCCGAGCGCGGTCAGCGCCGTACGGATCCATCCCTCGCGCCCGCCGCCGACCGCGAACCGCACGCCCATGCCGAGGTCACGGCACCAGCGCCCGACCAGGTGCCGTCGGTCCTTCTCCACCTGCGTTCACTCCGTCCGTAGGCCGTCCGGCCGCATCATGCGCCACAGCGGCGGCAGACTGGCCACCGTCACCAGCAGGATCACCCCGGCTCCGGCGCCCGCCATCGCCGCCACCACCGGCCAGTCCACGAACACCGCGCTGTCGATCAGCCACAGCAGCAGCGAGCCCAGGGCCAGCCCGCTCCCGACGGCGAGCACCAGGCCCAGCGCGACGGGGATCGCGGTCTGCCACAGGACGGACCAGCCCAGCGTGCGGCGCCGGGTGCCGAACGCGTCCAGCACCGACAGCAGCCGCCGGTGCTCGTACAGCTGCTCCACGGTGGAGATCACCAGGCCCGCGCCGATCAGCAGCAGGGTGACCACCGCGCCGAGGAACAGGCCGGTGCGCAGGCTGTCGTACTGCCCGTCGTGCCGGTTCTCGGCCAGCGAGACCACGGCCATCGACGGGTTGATGCGCGCCGCCGCGGTACGGATGCGCTCCACCGCGTCCGGTGCGGCGGGGTCGTAGCGGACCGTCAGGTGCAGCAGGGGGCGGTGCATCCGGTGCACGTCCACCGCGGACGGGGTGATCAGGATGCCGCGGGCGGGCAGGCCGTCGTCGGCGGTCTTCGCGCGGACGGTACGGGTCGTGGCGGGCAGCGTCCACACCTGCGGCGGGCGGGTGGGGCGGAAGCCCTCGGGCGGGTCGAGGTTGAGCCGGGCGCCCGGTGTGGCGAAGGTGTCGTCCGGGAGGTTGTCGGTGCGGAAGACGTCACCGTCCCGGCAGGAGCCGATCTCGGCGAGCCGGGCCAGCCCGGCGCAGTCGGCGACGGTGGCGAACACGCCGTCCACCATGCGGAAGTCGCTGCCCTCCATCAGCCGGCCCGGGTCGCCCGCGGCCGACACCGAGGATTCGAGCGCGCCGTCCGCCCGGCTGACCCCTTCGGTGCCGCGCAGCACCGCGAGCGCCTGCCGGGTCTGCTCCCAGCCCTCCGTGCCCCCGGTCATCTCGACCACCGGGCGGCCGTTGCGGGCGTAGCTCGCGGCGAACCCGGCCTGCATCCCGGTGAAGGTCATGTGGACGGCGATGGCCCCGGCGACCGCGACGGTGATGCCGGCGACCGCGCGGGTGGCCGCCCCGCTGTGCAGCTGGAGCCGCCGGGTGGCCAGCTGCCAGGGCACCGGGCCGCCGTGCAGCCGCCGCACCACCGCGTCGACCAGCCACGGCAGCAGCGCCGTGACGCCGAGCAGCAGCAGGGTCGCGCCGACGGCGAGCCGGGTGGTGTTCAGCGCGCTGTCCACCTGGCCGGCGTCCCGGGAGACGGTCAGCAGCAGCCCGGCCCCGGCCAGCGGCACCAGCGGCCGCCACCACAGCCGGCGCCGGACGGGCGGCCGGCTGCGTACGACACCCAGCGGCTCGACCGTCACCCCGCGCTGCGCGAACAGCGTCACCAGGACGGCGGCGGACGGCACCAGCACCGCGATCAGCGCGGCCAGCACCGGGTCCGGGGTGATGTCCGAGGGGAAGACGTTGATGTCCCACAGGGTCACCAGCGAGGCGAACTGCCGTCCGCCGAGGAAGAACCCGGCGCCCAGCACCAGGCCCGCCAGCGAGCCGAGCAGCGTCTCCCCGGCGGCGATCCGCCGGGTCGTGCGGATGTCGGCGCCGACCAGGCGCAGCGCGGCGAGCCGCAGTTCGCGGCGTTCGTTGCCGAACCGTACGGAGGTGCCGATGAAGACCATGACCGGCGTCAGCAGCGCCACGCACGTCATGATGACCAGCACCACCGCGGGGGCCCGCAGCGGGCGCTGGACGAACTCCAGCCCGAAGTGGTCGATGCGGTCGGCGCCGAGCCGTTCGTCCAGTGCGGAGCTGCCCGCGAGGAAGGTCAGTTCGGCCGGCCCCTGGAGCCCGGCGTCGCCGACGGTGCCCACGACGCGGTACGGGAGCCGTTCGCGCAGCGCCGTACCGTCGGGCGAGTCCAGCAGCTCCTTGAGGCGAGGGGAGACCAGCATGGTCCCCGGGGCGGGGAGCGCGGCGACGCCCGGCGGCTTCGGCGGGTGCTTCCCGTCGGGTTCGACGAGTCGGCCGCGGATGTTCTGGTGGTGGTACCGGGTGTCGGCGTGGGCGTACAGCAGCGTGTCGTCGGCGGGGCGCGGCGGGTTCGCCTGGCCCAGGTTCTCGCGGGCCTTCTCCCGGCCGTGCCAGGAGTCGATCAGGGACGGCACGGACGAGCCGAGCAGCAGGACGGCGACGCCGAGACCGACGCCGACGGCGGTCAGCGCCGTACGGATCCAGCCCTCCCGGCCGCCGCCCGCGGCGAAGCGCAGCCCGGTGACGAGGTCGCGGGCCCAGACGGCGGGCCCGGCGGGAGGTGAGCCGGAGACGGCCGCCTCCCCGGGGGCGGCCGACGGGCCGCCGGGACCTGCGGGGCCGTTCCTGGTACGCGGGCCGAGCAGCGTCATCCGATGGTGCCGATCGGGGCAGCGGTCCTGCCCGGACCGGGTGCGGCGGGGGCGGCGGGCGGAGTCACCGCAGGCCCGCCAGCATGTCCTTCACCTTGCCGTCGCGGACGACGATCTCGCGGTCGGAGTAGGCGGCGACCCGGGCCTCGTGGGTGACCAGGACGACGGCGGCGTTGGTGTCCCGGGCGGCGTCCGTGAGCAGGGTCATCACGCGTTCGCCGTTGAGGGAGTCGAGGGCGCCGGTGGGTTCGTCGGCGAAGATCACGCGGGGCCGGGCGGCGAGGGCGCGGGCCACCGCGACGCGCTGGCCCTGCCCGCCGGAGACCTCGCCGGGCCGCTTGCCGCCGGTGTCCTCGACCTCCAGGCGCTCCAGCCACTCACGGGCGTGCCGCTGCGCCTCCTTGCGCTTGACGCCGTTCAGGCGCAGCGGGAGGGCGACGTTCTCCAGGCAGGTCAGTTCGGGGACGAGCTGGCCGAATTGGAAGACGAAGCCGAAGTCGGCGCGGCGCAGGGCGCTGCGCTGGGCGTCGTTCATCCCCGTCACCTCGTGGTCGCCGTAACGGACCGTGCCGGAGTCCGGCAGGACGATGCCCGCCAGGCAGTGCAGCAGGGTCGACTTGCCGGAGCCGGACGGGCCCATGACGGCGACGACCTCGCCGGGGTGGATGGAGAAGTCCACCCCGTCCAGCGCGTGCGTCTGTCCGAACGACTTGTGCAGGGCCTCGGCGACCAGCAGCGAACCCGCGGGCGTCACCGGCCGATCACCGCGGCCAGTTTGTCCAGGCGGGCGGCGGTCAGCTCCAGCCAGCGCAGGTCGGCTTCCAGGTGGAACAGGGCGTGGTCGCAGATGAGCTGGTCGGCGAGGTCGCCCTTGCGCTTGCGCTCGGTCAGGCCGCGCATCAGGCGCAGGTGCTCGGTGCGCTGGGTGTCGAGCAGCTCGGCGGCGTCCCGCTCGGTGAGCAGGGCCAGGACCACCTTCGTGTAGAGCGTGGACTGGAGGTACGGTTCGGGCTTCTCGGGGCGGGCCAGCCACTGGGCGACGTCGGTGACGCCGGCGTCCGTGATGGCGTACCGCTTGCGCTCCGGACCCGCGCCCGCCTCGACGCCGTCCACCTCGACGAGGCCGTTCTTCAGCAGGCGGGACATGGTCGAGTAGACCTGTCCGTAGTGCAGCGGGCGGTCGTGGCCGAAGTGCTCGTCGAACGCCCGCTTCAGGTCGTAGCCATGGCGGGGCCCGGATTCCAGGAGGCCCAGAAGCGTATGACCGATTGACATGCCGACCACCTTACTTCGTCGCTACAGCCGTGGTGTATACGCGTCGTGCATAGCGTCGCCGTGCCCCGGGGCCCGTGGCGGGCCCCGGGACACGGCGGTGCCGGATCACTCCGAACGCAGCCCGTCCGCGCGCATCATCCGCCACAGCGGCGGCATGCTGAGCAGCGTCACGAGCAGGATCAGACCGGCGCCGAACAGCGGCAGCGGCCAGACCACCGACCATGCGACGCCGGTCTTGTCCGCCAGACTCAGCAGCACCCGGCCGAGCCCGAGACCGCCGGCCACCGCGAGCGCCAGGCCGAGGACCATCGGGACGGCGGTCTGCCACAGCACGGACCAGGCGAGGGTGCCGCGCCGGGTGCCGAAGGCCACCAGGACCGACAGCAGGCGGCGGCGTTCGCGCAGCTGCTCCAGGGTGGTGACCAGCATGCTGGCGGCGATCAGCGTCATGGTGGCGACGGAAGCGATCAGCAGGCCGTTGCGCACGCTGACGAAGCGCCGGTCGTCGGTGGTGTCCGTGAGCTGGAAGACGCTGGCCGTCACGTCGAAACGGGCCGCGGTGTTGCGCGCGTGCTCGGCGGCGTCCGGGACGGACGGGTCCAGCCGCACCATGGCCTTGGTCGTGGGGTCGTCCAGCTTCTTGATGTCGACCGCGCCCATGGTGGCGTACAGGCCGGTGGCGTGCTCGCCGGTCGGGTCGGGCCGGCCCTGGACGGGGCGGATCGTCCGGGGCAGGGTCCACCGGCTGGGCTTGCCCTTGATCTTGCCGTCGTCGTCGAAGCCGTTGAGCAGCACCTGGGCGCCGGGACGGACGACCTTGGGCAGGTCCTCGTCCACGAACGCGTCGGGACCGCTGCCCTTGATCACGAAGACGTCGCCGTCCTTGCACGGGCCGGGCCGGCTGACCTCCTGCAGCGTCTCGCAGGTGCCGACCGTGACCGAGGTGTTCAGCGGATAGCCGCCCTCGCCGCGCTCCGGGCCGGGGGAGGAGACCCGCGACGCGATGGTCGCGATGACGCCGCTGACGCCCTGGGTGTGCTCGAACGCGTCGATCATCTTCTGCGTCGTGGCGCCGTCGCGGGCGGGCAGCATCGCCTGCATCTGCGCACGGGACGTGTCCTGTCCGGTGTCCTTGGTGAAGTCCTCTCCGACCGCGAAGAACAGCATTTGCAGGGCGATGGCACCGGCCACGGCGACCGTGATGCCGCTGACCGCGCGGGCCGCGCTGCTGCTGCTCAGCTGGAGCCGGCGGGCCGCCAGCTGCCAGGGGACCGGGCCGCCCTTGAAGCGCGCCACGACCGCCTCCACCAGCCAGGGCAGCAGCATGGTCAGGCCCAGCAGCGTCAGTGCCGCGCCGCCGGCGATCGCGTACGTGTTGACGGACCCCGACTCCTTGTCGACCGTCCCGAACATCGCCAGCAGCACCAGCCCGACGACCGGGATCGGCAGCCGCCACCACAGGCGCCGGCGGCGCGGTACCGCGCTGCGGACGACGCCCAGCGGCTCGATGGCGATGCCGCGCAGCGCCAGGAGCGTCACGACGACGGCCGACGCCGGTACGGCCAGCAGGATCAGGACGGCCAGGGCGGGCACCGGCGACAGGTCGGTGGGGAAGGCGTTGAGGCTGCTGATGTCGACCGCGCCGATGAACTGCCGGCCGAACAGGAACAGCCCGGCGCCGACGACCAGCCCGAACAGCGAGCCGAGCAGGGCCTCCCCGGCGGCGATCCGGCGCACCATGTGGTTGTCCGCGCCCACCAGACGCAGCGCGGCCAGCCGCCGGTCGCGGCGCTCGCCGCCGAAGCGGACGGCGGTGGCGATGAAGATGGCCACCGGCATCAGCAGGACGACGCAGCCGATCAGGATCAGGACCAGCAGGATGGGATCCATGTCGGAGGACCGGAGCTGCCATCCGTAGGCGGAGGCGCGGCTGGTGCCGCTGTCCTTCAGGGACAGCTGGTCGCTGCCCGCGTAGTAGTAGTGCTCGCTGGGACCGATCACGCCCGCTTGGCCGATGGTGCCGACCACGCGGTAGGGGAGCCGGTCGTGCAGCAGCCTGCCGTCCGGGGAGTCCAGCAGCTTCTTCAGCGAGGGGGAGACGACCGCCTCGCCCGGACCGGGCATCGAGTCCACGCCGGGCGGCAGCACCGGGTGGCCGCCGTCCGGACGCAGCAGGACGCCGTCCACGCTCTCGCCGCGGAACTGGGAGCCCACGCGGTGGAAGAGGAAGGAGCTGTCGGAGGGCTTCGGCGGCTGCTCTCCGAACTGAAGGTTCCGCGCGTTGCTGCGCTCGGTGCGGTTGCCCAGCAGGCTCGGTACGGAGGAGGCGCCCAGCAGCAGGGCCACGCCCAGGCCGACACCGACGGCGGTCAGCAGCGTACGGGTCCAGCCCTCGCGGCCGCTGCCGACCGCGAAGCGCATCCCCATGACGAGGTCGCGGAACCAGACGGCGATCCCGGCCGGTGCCTTGGCCCGGGACTCCTCCTGGTCCGTGGGGCCGGGGCGGTTCTCGACGGCGGTCATACGGTGCCCGCCATTTCCCGGGCCTGCCCGTCGCGGACGACGATCTCGCGGTCGGAGTAGGCGGCGACCCGGGCCTCGTGGGTGACCAGGACGACGGCGGCGTTGGTGTCCCGGGCCGCCTCGGTCAGCAGGGTCATCACACGCTCGCCGTTGAGGCTGTCGAGGGCGCCGGTGGGCTCGTCGGCGAAGATCACGCGGGGCCGGGCGGCGAGGGCGCGGGCCACCGCGACGCGCTGGCCCTGGCCGCCGGAGACCTCGCCGGGCCGTTTGGCCGCCACCGCGCCGACCTCCAGCCGCTCCAGCCACTCCTGGGAGCGCTGCTCGGCCTCCTTGCGCTTGGTGCCGTTCAGACGCAGCGGCAGGGCCACGTTCTCCAGGCAGGTCAGTTCGGGGACGAGCTGGCCGAACTGGAAGACGAAGCCGAAGTCGGCGCGGCGCAGGGCGCTGCGCTGGGCGTCGCTCATCTGCGTCAGGTCGCGCGAGCCGTACAGGACGCTGCCGGAGTCCGGGCGGACGATCCCGGCCAGGCAGTGCAGCAGGGTCGACTTGCCGGAGCCGGACGGGCCCATGACGGCGACGACCTCGCCGGGGTGGATGGAGAACTCGGCGCCGTCGAGCGCGTTGGTCGAGCCGTACGCCTTGTACAGCGCGCTGGCCTTGAGCAGGGAACCGGCCGGGGTCATACGAGGGCCTCCGGAAGTGCGGACGGGGACGGTCCGGGCGGCGGGGACGGGGCTCCGCCGGCGGGAGCGGTGCGGGGGCCGGGTACGGCGCCCGGAGAGCTTCCCGGCAGGACGTGTCCGCCACTCTACATGGTGTGTATACCTGTGGTGTATACCCACGCCGGAAGCGGCCGGAGGCCAGGCCCGCGTACGGACCGGGCCTCCGGCACCCCTCGTGTTCACCCGCCCGGACTGGCTGCTTCCGGTTCCGGCGGCTCCGGCTCCCCGCCGTCCGCCGCGCCCGCCGCGCCCGCCGTGCCTGCCGGGCCCTCCGGCCCGGCGGCCTTCGGCGGCCGCCCCCGGCGCGGCAGCCCGCCC
>NZ_JAFIQY010000032.1 GCF_022271435.1 Streptomyces monomycini
CAGGACCTCGCCAACCCGACCGAGAGGCCGGCCCTTCACGCATCCTTCGACGCCTACTCGGCCCACCAGGCCGACCGGTGGGTAGCGGTCGCCCTCCGCACCATCACACCGGCCCTCTCCCCGGACGCCTCACGCGAAGCCTGGACCTGGCTCTGCGAAGGACGCATGAAGGCCAGGTCAGCCCTGCTCCGCCGACAGCCCTCCACGGTGACCGTCACCCAGGCCACCACCCGCATCACCTGGACGATCCGCCCCGTGATCTACCTGCCCCTCGCCCACCGCCAGGGCACCGTACTCCCCGCCTGCACAGAGGACTTCAAGCCCCTCCCGCCAGCCTGAGTTACAACTTTCTCTACTGGTTCAAGCCCCGCCCTTCGGGCGGGGAGGGGTGGGGAAAGAGGGGGAGCACTCCGGGAGTTCCCACAGGAGGATTGCCATTCCCGACCGAGGCCGCCCTGACGCCGAGCGCGTACGGACGCGAAGCTCCGATTGAAGGCCGCGGGGAGCTGGTGAGAACGCGCAGATGGGTTCGTTCCCGTCGGCCAAGCACCCAGCGGCCCGGCCGTCGCCGGAGTGGGCGCTGCGGGGAACGGCATTGGCCTTGTGGGTGCTCTTGCCTTCGGCATCCGGCGCGCGGGCAACGGCTTGGCAGCCGCCGCTACGAAGCACGCCCTACCGGCCCGCAATGCGGGCCGGCGCGGAGCTCGGGGAGCCGGGCGCCGCTCCTGCCTCCGGCCCGCTCCGCCCGGCCCCCGGCCCCGCGCCACCTAAAGCTGCCACGGGGTGCTTCGCACACGCTTTGCCCCGCCCAAAAGCAGCGCCGGAACGAGCAAACACCCCACCAGCCAAGATCGTCACCCGCGACGCCCGCCCCGCATGACCAGGCCGCAGGCGCCCGCCACTGGGGTGAGCCGAGCGGCAGCACCAGAGCCCGCGACCCAGGAGGGCAGACCCGGCGGAGGGCCCGGGGGAGGCGGGAAGGGTGCAGATGAGAGGTGATGAAGATGAAGGCGGAAGCGGTGAGCGGTTTACGTGGCAGGCGCGCTGCCGACCGCGCCATAGGCCGTAGTCCTGTCGAGGCAGGCAGGCTACGGGAGGGGTGGGGTTGGTGGCGCTGAGCACTCCTGGCACAACGGCCGGCGGAGGCTGTGCGCCGTACCGCTGCCGTCACAGATGCGGCAGCGTGAGCGGACCGGATCCCGATTCATGGTTGAGGGGGAGCAACTGCTGCCGCGATGTGGTAGAGCACGTCATGGACGCTCAGCTCTTTTCGCCCGATCGGTGTCGTATCCGATGCAAGTGTCCGCAAAGCAAGATATGTACCCCCAATCAAGCGACTGGGGGTACAGGTTGCGCCGATCCTAGAAGACCACGCCTGTGTCTATAGCTTGTCAGCTGCGGCGGCCGAGCAAGATGTAGAGAAGCGGCAGCAATGCGGCCAAAACCAACAGGGCCACCTGAAGCTGCCAAGGCGCGTCCGACTTGACCAAGTGCAATGCGCGAGCCATCAAGTAAGGCCCGAGAGCGGACCCTGCCACTCCGGTGGCCGCCGAAACGCTCCTCATCAGGAGACCCGACTGTTCGGCGGGTACCCCCAGGGCGATTGACGGCCCCTCCGGCGTAGTGCTGAAGGTCACGTAGGCCGCCGAAGTGGGCTGCGCGTTGTTCTGGTCGTTCATTGAGTCTCCCCCTAAGGGAAGGCCCAGCCCTCATACGCCATCGCATGAGGTATTGAACTGGACCTTTATAGAATCACGCCCATCACCTCCGCTGGCTGCTGGGTAGCTGCTACTCGAACACAGGGACTGGCGAGCCAGCCCTGCGCGTGACTGCTGAGGTCCATGTTGAAACATCCGGACCTCGGCTCACCTCGGATGCTATCGAGACAGCGCCGAGGTGTGGCAGACCTTAGCACGTTTGGTGCGTAGACGCACCAGAGGTGGTGCGTCTACGATGTGGGTAGGTGCCTCGCTTCCTGCGGTCTTGCAGCATCGGTAGGTAGGTGCACCAAAGGATCTGGAGGAAGAGACCGATGACCCAGTCGACGAGCGAGCGTTACTCCGTGACGCTCGTCCCACCTGCTGTTAAGGCGATTGCAGATCTCATGGAGGGTACGGGTCTGTCGAAGGCCGATGTAATCAATCGCGCCGTACAGATCTATGCATTTCTAGAAGCTCAAACACAAGACGGAACGGCCCTGTCGCTCAAAAGGCCTGACGGGACCTCGGAGCGGTTGCACATCGTTTAAAGGGTGATCGCTGCACGTTATAACTTTGATCCATTTGAGTGGGCGAGGGCGCGGCGGTAGCTCAATGACGGCAGTGCGGATGCGAAGCGGCGACGAGATGCTGATGAGGGTATGAAGATCAGGGGGTGTGGCCGGGGTTGCCGTCTCTGACATCACCGGCTGACATCAACGTCGTAGGACGTTGACGGATCGCCGTGGCGCTGCCTGGACCATATGATGCCAGCCGCGCAACGAGGCACCAGCAGGTGGTCGATGGTGATCGAACTTACAAAGCAGATGTCACAGGTTCAAATCCTGTTGTGCCCACCAGCGCGAAGACCCCTCGTCGATCTTGACGGGGGGTCTTCGGTGTTCAGGAACGACGTCGACGGCGCGGGGTGGCTCCGGTGGTGGGCAGCAGGGGTGCGCGGTCGTGTCGGGTGTCGTGCAGCCGGGGCATGTGGAGGTCGGCGTTCTTGGTGACGCGGGTGAAGGAGCGGTAGAGATTTTGCGGCTTGGTTGGCCGGCCGGTGTGAGTGGTGAAGACGTGGTCCGACTGTCGGCGACACGAGTCGGATGAGCTGAGTGGCTTTCTCGTTCCGACGTTGTTCGTCCTTCTTCATGGCGGTGAGGAAGATTTCCGCCACCTCGGCCTCGAACAGCACTACAGGCGCCGGGCGTTCGTGGTCAGGCAGGCTCCAGGTGCCGGAGTCTCGTGCTCAGTCGCCTCTTCGAGGTTCCGCGGAGCGAGCTGCGAACGGTGCGGCCGGGGCGCGAGACTCGGGCGGGCGGGACTCTTGGAGTGGTGAGGAGTGGTGAGGAGGCCGTCGGCGTGTGGCATCTGCGGCTGACGTCGGTGATGGCGCGCAGCGGCAGGCCCGGTCGGGCTTCGGTGGTGACGGTGAAGTCCAGACCCAGGGCGCAGGTGTCGGGTGGCGCTGTGTCGGGGTGTGGTCGACATGCGTGGTGGTCGGTCTCGGTGCACGCTGAAAGCATGGTTGAGCATCCGCCGGTGATCGTCCATCCGCCTTCCTCGTCCGGTGCGCGGCGGGTCACCGTTCATGGGCAGATCGTCGGGCTGGCGCACGGGCGTGGTGATGTCGCCGAATTCCTGCGGCACGCGGGGCTGGCGCCGGATGCCGAGGACATCGATCTGGATGCTCCGGGGCTCGTCGAGTGGCGTGGCGGGGACAAGGACACGTGGAGGGGCGGGGAGGGGGAGGTGTAGGGAGGGGGAGGTGTAGGGAGGAGGTGGAGTGGGATGGGATGGGATGGGTGGGGTGGGAGTGGGTTTAGGGGGTTTTGGGGTGTGGTGGGTGTGGGTGGGGGGCTTTGGGGGTGGGTAGAGGTGAGGGTTACGCCTTGTGTGGGGTGGTGTCCGAAGAGTTAGGGCGTGGGCGCGGCGCTGTTGTTGGGCTTTCAAGTGATGTGTATCGTCGGAGTGTGACTTGAAGTTTCAAGTACTTCCGTCGGGAGCGACCCGGCCCTCCCGCAGGGCCCGTCGGCCCGGACAGACCAGACAGAAATGAGCGCTCGCATGACCTCCCCCCTCAGCCCTCTCCGTAGCCCCCTCCGTGACTACGGCAGCAGCATCGACGACCGCCATGCCGCGACCCCGCACGCGTACGACGTCGGTCTGCTGCTGTTGCGGCTCGCGGTCGGTCTGATCATGGCCGCGCACGGCGCGCAGAAGCTGTTCGGCTGGTTCGGCGGGCCGGGGCTGGACGGGACCGGGCAGTTCTTCACGGCCAGTGGCTACCCGGCCGGCAAGGCCATGGCCGTGGTGGCCGGTCTCAGCGAGACGCTGGGCGGCCTCGGGCTCGTCCTCGGGCTGCTGACGCCGCTGGCGGGCGCGGCGGTCGTCGGGACGATGGTGAACGCGCTGGCCGTGAAGTGGGGCGGCGGCTTCTTCGCGCCCGAGGGTGTCGAGTACGAGCTGCTGCTCACGGCGGGCGCGGGAGCCCTGGCGCTGACCGGGCCCGGCCGGTACGCGGTCGACCGGCTGCTCCCGGTCCTGCGTAACCACCGGCTCGCCTACGGGGTGGCGGCTCTGGTGTTCGGCGTGGTCGTGGCGTTCGTGATGCTGCTGGTGCGCGACTGACACCTGTCGGAAGCGCGCGGAGCCAGGTGAAGTGATGTGTGTCCGGAGAGAAGCGGAAAGGTGAGGGATTGACGTGGCGGTGCGGCGGCTGAATCACGCGGTGCTCTACGTACGGGACGTGGCGCGCGCCGTGGCCTTCTACACGGAGGCGCTGGGGTTCCGGGTGGACACCGAGATACCGGGGAGGGCCGCGTTCCTCAGTGCCGAGGGGACCGCCAACGATCATGATCTCGGGCTGTTCGCGGTCGGCGCCGGGGCGCCCGGCCCCGAGCACGGGCGGGTGGGGCTGTACCACCTGGCCTGGGAGGTCGGCACCCTCGGGGAGCTGGCGGACGTGGCGGCGCACTTGGCGGGTCGGGGCGCGCTGGTCGGCGCCACCGATCACCTGGTGTCCAAGTCGCTGTACGCCAAGGATCCGGACGGCAACGAGTTCGAGGTCATGTGGCGGGTGCCCCGTACGGAGTGGCCGGGCCCGGACGAGCCGGACCGGCTGCGCCCGCTCGACCTCGAAGCCGAGCTGGCGCGCTGGGGCCGCGATCTGAAGACGGGTGCGGCGGCCGGTTCGGCGACCTGAGGCGGACATGGTGGTCGGGGCGGCGACCTGAGGGCGGGCGCGGTAGCCGGTACCGGTGCGGCACCTGAGGGCGGGCGCGGTGCCCGGCCCCCGCCCACGGGCCGGCCCCCGCCCACGGTGCCCGGCCCCCGCCCACGGTGCCCGGGCCAGGCGCCCGGGCCAGGCACCCGCAGCGCCCGGCCCGGTGGGTCAGGCGGGCTCCCGGGCCGCCTCCGTGGCCCGCGCCGACCAGCGCTTCTCCACCCCGGCCAGCCGCCAGTACGCCAGCGCCGCCGCCCAGACCACCACGAACAGCCCGACGATGACGAAGCCCACGTTGTCCAGGTCGATCGACGAGATCCAGCCGGTCACGCCGTCCGTCAGGTGAAGTTTCTCGTGCAGGACGGTGACCAGTTCGATGGTCCCGATGAAGAAGGCCACGGCGATCGACAGACCGGTGATCGTGAGGTTGTAGTAGACCTTGCGCACCGGGTTCGAGAACGCCCACTGGTACGCGAAGTTCATGAACGTACCGTCCAGCGTGTCGAACAGGCTCATCCCCGCCGCGAACAGCAGCGGCAGCACCAGGATCGCGTACCAGGGCAGACCGGCCGCCGCGCCGCTGCCCGCCATCACCATCAGTGTCACCTCGGTCGCGGTGTCGAAGCCGAGGCCGAAGAGCAGGCCGAGCGGGTACATCTGGCCGGGCCGGGTGATGGAGCGGGTGAAGCGGCCCAGGACGCGGTTCATGAAGCCACGGGAGTCGAGGTGCTGCTCCAGCTCCGACTCGTCGTACCGGCCCTGCCGCATCGCCCGGAACACCCGCCAGATACCCGCCAGCGCGACGAGGTTGAGCGCGGCGATGAGGTAGAGGAAGCTGCCGGAGACCGTGGTGCCCACGGTGCCGAGCACCTGGTGGGTGCTCGATCCGTCGTCGAGCAGGGTGCCGGCCAGCTGCGCGCCGCCCGCGACCAGCGCCGCCATGGCGACGACCACGCTGGAGTGCCCGAGCGCGAACCAGAAACCCACCGAGACCGGGCGCTTGCCGTCGGCCATCAGTTTGCGGGTGGTGTTGTCGATGGCGGCGATGTGGTCGGCGTCGAAGGCGTGCCGCATGCCGAGGGTGTACGCGGTGACGCCGAGACCGACGCCGAAGACCTGCGAGCCCACGGTGTAGTGGTGCGGCACGACCAGCAGGAAGAGCACACCGAAGGCGACGACGTGCAGGGCGGCGATGACCGCCATCAGCCCCGCGGTCCGGACGGTGTCCTGCCGCCGCCAGCGGAACCCGGGCAACGGCGCGGAAGAGATCGGGGAGGGGGAAGAAGGGGAGGGGGAAGAGGGAGAAGGCGGGGACGGGGACGGGGGCGGGGTAGGGGAATCGGCGGACAGGGGCATCCGGTGGTCACGCTCCAGCACCTCGTGGATCAGTTCGTGAGATGCCGTGGCCGGTCTCCTGGCTGACGGGTGTGCGCGCCCGCCCCTGCCTTCCCGGCCGCGGGCTGCGGCCAGTGGCTCCGTACGGGCGCGGGGCGGGTACGGAACGGGGCGGGAACTTCCCGATCACAGTGGCGAGGGCCGCTCCGGTCTGGACCTGACGGTCTTCACCGGTCTTCCCGACACCACGGCCCGGACACTCTAACGTCCGGCGGCGGTGTGGTCATCGGACCAATGCGGCGGGAACCCGGGGCGCCGTCCGCTCGACTACCTGGTCCCGGGCCCGTGCGCGCGGGCCGTCGGGTGGTCGAGAGGCAGGGAGAGCGGACGTATGCGTCCTCGGATGAATCTGGTGGAGCCGGTGGCCGGAAGCCGGTCGCCGAGAGGCCGGTCGGTGCCGGACGGCCCCTCGGCGCGGCGAGGCCGGCCGGTGGCGGCGGTGGCGGCCATGGCGGCGGCGGTGCTGGCGGTGGCCGCGCTGGCCACCGGCTGCGGCAGTGCCGACGGGCGTACGGCAGCGGGGGCCGCGGACGGTCAGGGCGACGGGGCGGGTGGCTTTCCCGTCACGGTCACCGATTGCGACGGGCGGCGGACGACGTTCTCCGAGGCGCCGCGGAAAATCGTCACCAGCAATGCGGCGAGCCTGGAAATGCTGCTCCGGCTGGGAGCAGGCGACCGCGTCGTCGGTACCGGATTCCCACCGGGAAAAGGGAAGTTGCCGCCTGAACTCGACGCCCGGGCGCAGCGCGTCCCGGTGCTGGGGAAGACGGTGATTCCGAAGGAGAAACTGCTCGGTTCCGGAGCCGACGTCTATGTCGACACGTTCGCGTCCATGGGCAACATGGGCGGCGCGGCGACCGGTCCGAGCGAGGAGGAATTCGCCGCGGCGGGCATCAAGCACATCTATCTGGCTTCCACGGCGTGTGCGCCGCGCAAGAAGGTGCCGCAGCGGGACCTGTCCGCGGTGGAAGGTGACATTCGGCGGCTCGGGCTGGTCACGGGCACCTCACAGCGTGCGGTGCAGCTGGTGGAGGAGATGGAGAAGAAGGTTTCCTCGGTACGTGAGGCCATCGCGGACGTGCCTGTGGCGAAGCGGCCGTCGTACTTCTTCTTCGATTTCGACGCGGGGACGAAGCAGCCCATCGCGGCCTGCAACCGGCAGGTGGCCCATGCCGTGCTGACCGAAGCCGGGGCGCGGAACGTCTTCGCGGACTGTGCGGGCGATTTCAAGCGGGTGTCGTGGGAGGACGTGGTCGGAAAGAACCCCGACTGGATCCAGCTCGGCGTACGGAACCGGGGAAGTGCCGCGGCCACCGAGAAGGCATTCGACGAGGCCGAGAGGTTCCTCAAGGAATTTCCGGCCACGGCGGGACTGCGCGCGGTGCGGGAAGGGAAATTCCTGCGTATCGGCTCGGAGCAGACGACCATTGCCGGGGTGGGTAACGCCGATACGGTGCGGCGGATCGCGGCGACGCTCTACCCGGACCGGCTGGCCGGGTCCGGGGCGGGCCGCTGATGGCGTCGGTGGAGGAGAAGGGAAAGAAAGGAAAGAAGGAAGAGAAGGGGGAGAAGGGGGAGAAGGGTGAGGCCGTCGGTCAGGCTCCGGGGTGGGAGGCCGAAGGGCAGGTTTCGCGGCGGGGCGTCGAGCGAGGCGGGGGAGACGAGGGACAAAGGGGCGGCCGGGCGCGCGCCACTTGGCTCGCTCTCGGGCTGCTGGTCGCCCTGCTCACCGCGCTGACCACGGCCGTCGCACTCGGTGCCAGCGACATCGCCCCGGCCGAGGTCTGGTCCGTGGTGTTCCGGCGGCTGGGGGGTGAACCGCCCCGGCCGGGTACGGACGATCTGATCGTCTGGCAGCTGCGGGTGCCGCGGGCGCTGCTCGCCGCGCTGGTCGGCGCGGGCCTCGGGCTCGTCGGTACGGCCACCCAGGCGCTGGTGCGCAACCCGCTGGCGGATCCGTACCTGCTCGGCATCTCCAACGGTGCTTCGCTGGGCGCGGTGGCCGCGATCGTGCTGGGAGCGGGCACCCTGGCGGGCGCGGGCGGGACGTTCGGGCTGGGCGGTGGGGTGGGGCTGCCGTTGGCGGCCTTCGCCGGGGCGCTCGCCTCGTTCGCGCTGGTGTGGACGCTGGCCCGCCGGGGCGGCGGCTTCGCGCCGCTGCGGCTGGTGCTGGCCGGGGTCGGCGTCGGGCAGTTCCTGGCCGGGTTCACCAGCTACCTCGTACTGCAGGCCGGGGACGAGCAGCAGACGCGTGGCGTGCTGTTCTGGCTGATGGGCAGCCTGGGCGGGGCCACTTGGGGCACGCTCCTGCTGCCGGCCGTCGCCGTACCGGCCGGGCTGCTGGTCCTCCAGGCGCGGGCCCGCGCGCTGAACGCGCTGACGATGGGGGACGAGACGGCGGCGAGCGTCGGCGTGGACGTGGTCCGGCTGCGCCGGCTGCTGTTCGTGGTGACCAGCCTGCTCACCGGCGTCCTGGTGTCCGTGTCCGGGGCGGTCGCCTTCGTGGGGCTGATGGTGCCGCACCTGTGCCGGCTGATCGTCGGGGGCGACCACCGCAGACTACTGCCGCTGGCCGCGCTGACCGGGGCGTTCCTGCTGGTCGTGGTGGACATCGCGTGCCGTACCGCCATGGACGGCCAGGAACTGCCGGTGGGCGTGGTGACGGCACTGATCGGCGCGCCGGTACTGCTGTATGTGCTGGACCGGCGGCTGGGAGCGGGATCCGGATCGGGGGCGGGAGCATGAGGAGCGGTACGGGTACGGGTACGGGTACGGGCGGAGGGGAACGTACGGAAGCCGTCACGGGCCACGGCATGCGGATCGACATCGAGGACCTGCGGGTCTCCTACGCCGGCCGGTGCGTGGTGGCCGGAGTGCGTCTGATGGCCGCGCCCGGCGAGATCGCGGGCGTGGTCGGCCCGAACGGCAGCGGCAAGTCCACGGTGCTGCGTACGGTCTACCGGCACCTGACCCCCGAAGCGGGCCGGGTGCTGCTCGCCGGGGAGGACATCAGAGCCATGCCGCCGTCGCGCACCGCCCGGCACATCGCCGCCCTGCCCCAGGAACGCGGTGGCGACTTCGAACTCACCGTCCACGAGGTGGTGGCGATGGGCCGCACCCCGTACAAGCGGGCGTTCGCGGGCGACGACCGGGCCGACCGGGAGACGGTGGCGCGCGCCCTGGCCGACGTGGGGCTGGCGGAGCACGGCGGGCGGCGGTTCTCGGCGCTCTCCGGCGGGGAGCGGCAGCGGGCCCTGCTCGCCCGCGCCTTCGCCCAGGCGCCGGACGTCCTCGTCCTGGACGAACCGACGAACCACCTGGACGTACGGCACCAGGTCGAGCTGCTGAACCTGCTGCGCGGCCGGGCCTGTACGACGCTCGTCTCCCTGCACGACCTGAACGCGGCGGCCTCGGTCTGCGACCGGCTCCACGTGCTCTCCGCGGGGACGGTGGTGGCGTCCGGCACGCCGCGCGAGGTGCTGACGCCGGAGCTGCTGGCCGAGGTGTTCGGGGTGCGGGCGGCGGTGGTCGATCACCCGCTGACGGGGGACCCGCTGATCGCCGTCGATCAGCGTGCGGGTGCGGGTGCGGGTGCGGGTGCGGGTACGGGGGCGGACGCAGGTGCAGGTGCAGTTGCGGGGCCGGGGAGCTGAGCCGGCGCCGGCCGCCCGGTCTCGTACACGTCCGCTACGTAATGGCTCGGGCGGCCGTCCCGGTGGACGAGCTGCCCGAGCCGAGCCGCGTCCGCCGCGCGCATCAGCCGTACGCCGCCGTCCGCGTCGCGCAGCACGCACGCGTGCCACGGCGTCATCCACACGTCGGGCGCGTCGAGCAGCCGGATGCCGAACTTCGCCGTGCCGGGCGGCTGCGGATGGATGGACAGCCGTAGGGCGTCCGGGTGATGCTCGGCGATCAGCGCGCCCCAGGCGCGGCTGCGCTGGACGACTCCGTAGGCGCGGGTGCGGCAGGCGCGTTGCAGGGCGGAGCGGGTGCCCTCGAAGCCGGTGGTGTCCTCGAACAGGAAGCGAGTGATGCCCCGGTAGAGGCGAAGCGTTTCACCACCGTGGGCGGCCGGGTCCCGGGTCTCGGCGCGCAGCGAGTCCAGGGAGGGCGCGTACCGGCGGTGCACCTCCGCGCGTTTGGCGTCGCAGGACCGGTCCCCGTAAACGTCCCGCAGGTCGAAGGTGGTGAGGTGGGACAGTCCGGCCGTACGGATCATGGCGCGCAGCGCGTCGTTGTACGCGTCCACGTGCGGGTCCGGGACGCCGATCAGGTCGCTGAAGAGGTGCCCGTCGGAGCAGATGACGAGCCGCGCGCCGGGCGCGTACAGCTCCCCGATCCGGGCGCACAGCCGGTCGAGGGAGCGCAGGGCGAGGCGTTCACCCTCGTCGGGGAGCCGGCCGACGACCTTGGCGGGGTTGGGGGACTTGCAGGGGAAGCCGGGGAGGGTGAAACGGATCGGGCGGCGGGCTGCCACCAGGGCTTCCAGTCGGAGCAGTTGGTACGGGAAGTGGGCGGGGGTGAGGGCGGTCGCTCCGCCCCCGGCCGTCGTCTCCTCCGGGGTGCGGCAGTGTGGGAGGAGAGTGGTGAGGATGGCGGCCGCTGTGCTGTTCATCGGGCCTCTTCGGAGGTGAGGGCCGGGGCGCCGAAGGGGCAGCCGCGAGGAGCACCCGAGCTTGCCGCCGGGGAACTCTCCGCCGCGGGGCGCCCGGTGGCGGACGCGCCGTACGCCACCGGTAGCTCGCCGACCCCCCGCGCGAGCACCGCCGGTATCCACTTCAGCTCGCTGTCCGGTACGGCCAGGCGGAGTCCCGGCAGGCGGCGGAGCACCGTCTCCAGGGCGACGTGCAGTTCGGTACGGGCCAGGGTGGCGCCCGGGCAGAAATGGATTCCGTGGCCGAAGGCGAGGTGGGGGTTGGGGGACCGGCCGAGGTCCAGGGTGTCGGGGGCGGGGAATCGGGCGGGGTCGCGGTTGGCGGCGCACAGCGAGACGATCACGGAGTCGCCGGCCGGAATCCGGGTGCCGGACACGTCCGCGTCCGTGGCGAGGAAGCGCCAGGTCGTCAGCTCGAAGGCACTGTCGTACCGCAGCAGTTCCTCGACGGCGCGGGGGAGAAGCGCGGGGTCGTCGCGGAGCGCCGTGAGGTGGTGCGGGTGGCGCAGGAGGGCGATCAGGGCGGTCGTGATCTGGTGGGTGACGGGTTCCTGTCCGGCGACGAGGAGTTGGAAGATCATGGAGTCCAGCTCGGCGTCGTCCAGCGCGCCTTCGTCGCGGGCGGTGACGAGACGGGAGAGCAGGTCGGTGCCGCGTTCCCGCCGCTTGTGCCGTACCAGGCCCGCGATGAACTCCTGTAGGCCGCGCAGTCTCGCCTCGTAGGCCGGGCGGCCGGGATCCGCCGGGCCGACGGGCTGGACGACCTTGCCCCAGTCCCGGTCGAAGCGCCGGGTGAACTCTTCCGGCAGGCCGATGACCTCGGAGAGTACGAGCAAGGGGAAGCGGGCGGCGAACGACGCGACGAGATCGGCGGTGCCGCCGCGTCCCGGACGCTCGGACGGCGGCAGCTCGTCCAGCAACGCGTCGGCCAAGGCCTCGAAGCGCGGGCGGAGTTCCGCGACGCGCCGGGGCGCGAAGGCGTCCGTGATCAGCCGTCGCAGGGCGGTGTGCCGGGGCGGGTCCTGGTGCAGCAGGTGCACCTGGAGCTGTGAGTGCTGCGGCTCCGGCATGATCGAGGCACGGGCGCGCCAGGCCGCGTTGCCCCGGGAGTGGTGTTTGCCGAGCCGCGGGTCGTTCAGCGCCCGGTGAGCGGCTTCGTATCCGGTGACGAGCCAGGCGCACACACCGCTCGGGAACCGGACGCGGTGGACAGGGCCGCGCTCGCGCAGTTCGGCGTAGAGGGGGTACGGATCACGCTTGTAGCTCTCCCCGTAGAGGGGGAGCGGTTCGGATTCGGGAAGGGGCATGGGCGGGTGCTCCTCAAAGGCTTGCAGTGCGTGGCAGTTGTTCGCTCACACGCCCGAGGTCGGTCGTGCGCACGCTTCCCTCAGAGGTCGGGCGGAAAGGCGGACGAGTTCCCGGCGCGCTACGGGAATTCCGCCGAGGGGATGCGGCAATTCCGGTGGGGAGCCCTCGTGAACGGCGGTCGCAGTCTTAGGTAGTCGGATGGGCGGCCGAGAGAGTTCCGGCGGGTGACCAGGACAAACCTCACGTGGGGCGGGGGCGGTCGGAGAGGGGGGAGGGGGCTGTGGCCGTGCCAGGATGGCGGCTTCGGGCGGTGGGGCGGGGCAGGGTGGCTAGGCGCGGGGTGCGAGGCGCTGGGCCCGGAAAGCGCGAGCTGTCCCGCGCCTTCTTTCCCGTTTCTCGTACTCCGTTTTCCGTTTCTCCCGCCTCGCCTTTTCGGGCTCGGAGAGCCCGGCCCCCCTTTCCGTCGTCGGTGTCCGAATCTGTATCTGTGTATCGGAGCGGCCATGCCTCTCGTAGAGCGTCTGTCATCCGCACTGCCCGCGAAACCGGTGATCGGGTTCGTGGCACTGCTCGCCGTCCTGTTCGTCTGCGCGTACGGGGCGGGCTCGGCCGCCGGACCCGTGGCGCCGGGCATGCGGCCGAGCGGCACGCTTCCCGGAGCACCACAACAATCCGGAGCCGGCGACCCCTCGGGCGGCATGGACGGCATGAGCGGCATGAGCGGCATGGGCGGCAGGGGATGAGCGAGCGCGTCACCGTACTCACGGTGGGCGGCATGACCTGCGCCGCCTGCGTGAACCGGGTGGAGAAGAAGCTGGGCCGGCTCGACGGGGTGACCGCCACGGTGAACCTGGCCACCGGCAAGGCGCAGGTCCGGCACCCGCCCGGCGTGCCGGTGACCGACCTCCTGGCGACGGTGGAGGCCGCGGGGTTCACGGCGGAGCTTCCGGAAAGCCGGCGGACCGGCCCGGCGGAGAACGCGCCTTCCCCTGAAGGGCGGACACCGGACGGCGAACGCGACCGGCTCCTCGTCACCGCGCTGCTGTCCGTCCCCGTACTCGTCCTGTCGATGGTCCCCGCCTGGCAGTTCCGCGACTGGCAGTGGCTCTGCTTCGCGCTGACCGCGCCGGTCGCCGTGTGGGGCGCGCTGCCGTTCCACCGCCGCGCGGCCCGCGGTCTGCGGCACGGCGCGGCGACGATGGATACCCTGGTCTCCCTCGGCGTGGCCGCCTCGTTCGCCTGGTCCGCGTACGCGCTCTTCCTGAGCGGCGGCACCGCGCACTTCTACCTGGAAGCGGCGGTCGGCGTACCGCTGTTCGTCCTCGCGGGGCGGCGGCTGGAGGCCGGGGCCCGCCGGGGTACGGGGTCCGCGCTGCGGGCGCTGGCCGAACTGGTCGGCAAGGACGTGTCCGTACGCGTACCGGCCGACGCGGCGGGCAGGGGTTCCGGCGGCGGCTCCGCGGACGGTGCCGCCACTGTGGAACGCCGCATTCCGGTGGCCCGGCTCCAGGTCGGCGACCGGTTTCTGGTACGCCCCGGGGAGCGGGTGGCCACCGACGGCACGGTGGTGGACGGCAGTTCCGCCCTCGACCTCTCCCTCGTCACGGGGGAGAGCGGTCCGGTGGAGGTCGGGCCGGGTTCGGCGGTGGTGGGCGGCGCGGTGAACGTGGGCGGCCTCCTCGAAGTACGGGCGGCCGCGGTCGGCGCGGACACCCGGCTGGCCCGGATCACCCGTCTCGTGGAGGAGGCGCAGACCGGCAAGACCCGGGCCCAGCGCCTGGCCGACACGGTCGCGGGGGTCTTCGTCCCGGCCGTGCTGGCGGTGTCCGTGACCGTCCTGGGGTTCTGGCTGGGTGCGGGCGCGGGCCCGCAGGCAGCGGTGACCGCCGCGGTGGCCGTCCTGGTCGTCGCCTGCCCCTGCGCGCTCGGACTGGCCACCCCCACCGCCTTGTCGGCCGCCACGGGCCGGGGCGCGCAGTTGGGCATTCTGGTCAGCGGGCCGCAGGCTCTGGAGCGGTTGCGGCGCATCGACACCCTGGTGCTGGACAAGACCGGCACCTTGACCACCGGGCGGATGAGCGTGATCGCTATGACGGTCCGTACGGAGGGCACGGACACCAAAGGCACAGGCGCCACGGGAACAATAGACACCACTGGAACAACAGGCACCACGGAAACTACGGGCGCCACGAAAACCACAGGTGCCACGGGAACCACAGACACCCCCGGCCTTACGGCCGACGAGACCCTCCGGCTGGCCGCCGCCGTGGAGCACGGCTCCGAACACCCCCTGGCACGCGCCATCACCGCGTACGGTGATCTGCGCCGCGAAGCCCTCGCCGGCCACCGGCCGCCGCCCGCCGCGCGGCACTTCGCCGCGACCGCGGGGTACGGCGTGACCGGCGAGGTGGACGGCCGGTCCGTGACCGTCGGGCGGCCCGGCGAGCTGACGGAACTGCCCGCCTCGCTCGCCGACGCGGTCCGTACGGCCGAGAGCGCCGGGCACACCGCCGTACTGGTGACCGTCGACGGCGCCCCACAGGCCGTCTTCTCCATCGGCGACGCCCTGCGGCCCGACTGCTACCGGGCCGTCGACCACCTGCGCCGCCTCGGCCTGCGGCCGGTGCTGGCCACCGGGGACCGGGCGGCCACCGCGCGCGCCGTCGCCGGGCACCTCGGCATCACGGAGATCCACGCCGGGGCGCTCCCCGAGGAGAAGGCCGCGCTGGTCACCACGTTGAAGGAACACGGCGGCCGGGTCGCGGTGGTCGGGGACGGGGTCAACGACGCGGCCGCGCTGGCCCGCGCGGACCTCGGCATCGCCCTGGGCAGCGGTACGGACGCCGCGATCGGCGCGGCCGACGTCACCGTGCTGCGCGAGGACCTCCAGGCCGTACCCGACGCCGTACGGCTGGCCCGGCGCACGCTGGGCACCATCCGCGCCAACCTCGTCTGGGCCTTCGGCTACAACCTGGTCACCGTGCCGCTCGCCGCCGTCGGTCGGCTGGATCCGATGATCGCGGCCGCCGCGATGTCCGCGAGTTCGCTGCTGGTGGTGGGCAACAGCCTGCGCCTACGGGCGTGGACGCCGGCCTCCCGCACCTCCCGCCCCGCCGACGGCTCCCGTACCACCCGCATCTCTCGCACCTCCCCCACGACCACCCCGGACACCCCATGACCCCCGCCACCTCACCCACCGCCGTACGCGTCACCCTGCGCTCCGCCGCCGCACCGCTCCTGGCAGGTGTGCTGACCCTCGGCTGCCTCACCGCCTGGACCGTCACCGGCAACGCGGGCACCCCGCCCCGGCTGACCGTGGCCGACGGCCATATCCTCACCGCCTCCAACACGGAGGCCACCGCCGCCTTCTTCACCATCAGCAACACCGGTACCACCGCCGACGAATTGACGGGCGTCACCGGCCCCGCCGGGCTGCGGCGGGCCATGGTCGGCCGCGATGTCGAGGTCGCCGAAGGGGCGCACCGGATGGAGATGGCCGGCGCCGTCACCGTACCGGCCCGCGGCGAACTGCGGATGGCGCCGACCGGTCTGGACGTCATGGTCAGCCCGCCACCGCGGCTCGCACCGGGCGACCGGCTCACGTTCACGCTGCACTTCCGCCACAGCGGCCCCGTCACCGCCCAGGCCGTCGCCGTACGCCCGGGCCAGTTGCGCCTCTGATTCCGGACCCCAGGAGTCGTAGGCCGGTGTCCCGGGCGCACGCCCGGGACACCGGCCGTTCAAGCAACCGGCCCAGCCGTCCGCCTCACGCGGCGGAGCCCGCCGGGACACGGGCGGTGTGCTTCTCCTGCTCCGCCAGCAAGGACACCAGCGTCTCGCGGGCCCGCGCCACCCGGGAGCGCACCGTCCCCACCGGGCAGCCGGCGATCGCCGCCGTCTCCGCGTACGGCAGGCCCAGCACCTGGGTCAGTACGAACGCCTCCCGGCGGGGTGCGGGCAGCGCCGACAGCAGTTCGGTGAGGGCGACGCCCTCGTCGAAACCGGGCACGTCGCGCGGCTGCGCCCGCTCCACCGCGGCCTGCCAGTCGTCGGTCCCGGCGAGCCGCGGTCTGCTGGCCAGGGACCGCAGCCGGTCGGCGACCGTCCGGCGGGCGATGGTCAGCAGCCACGTACGGGCCGACGACCGGCCCTCGAAGCGGGGGAGGCTGCGCAGGGCCCGCAGGTAGGTGTCCTGCACCAGGTCGTCGGCGGCCTGCGCGTCGCCGCTGAGGTGCGTGACGTAGCGCCGTACGTCCAGCTGCGTCGCGCGGACGAACCGGTCCACTGCCGCCTCGTCCCCGGTACGGGCCGCCAGGGCCCAGGCCGTCACCGTACGGTCATCGCGCACGCCGCACCTCCTCGCCGCCGGTCCCGGCACCGCTGCCGCGCACGTCGGGGAGGATGGGGGCATGCACTGCTCGCGCGTACGAACCGCCGTCTCCGCCCGCCTGGACGGCGAACAGCTGCCGCCGGGCGTCACGGGCGGGCTGCTCGACGCCCACCTGGCGGGGTGCGCGGACTGCCGTCTCTGGTCGGAGCGGGCTTCGGCGCTGGACGGGTTGCTCGACCGGTTGCGGCGGCCCGCCGCATACGGTGACGACGCGGACAGGAGTCATCATCAGTAGTCCTTCGGGAGATCCGGCCCCGCCTGCCGCGTATTCGACGGACGACGATCGGGGCCGGTGACGATTACCAGGGCCAGGACCGGCCGGCGTGCGGCGCGCAGTCCTGGGTGTGACCGTGCTGTCAGCGGACAGCGATCTCCCGGGGCGGGCCGCGGAGCCAGATGACGTGGACGAGGATCAGCCGCCGCAACGGCCGCCGGGGTTCGCGGCGTACCGGGCGGGCAGGGCGGGGCGGCTCCGGAAGGAGCACGCGGAGGACGAGGGCGAGCGGCACGAAGAGCCGTACGGAGACGGTCCGTACGACGCGGAACGCCGCCCGTTCGCCGCCGCACAGCCACCAGGCACTCAGCAGCGCGACCAGGACGTGCGCCGCGACCATGCCGGTCATGCTGCCGCCCATACCCGGCATGCCGTGCATGTCGTGCAGGCCGTGCATATCGTGTACGGCCTGCGTGCCGTGGCCGGAGGGCAGCGCATGCAGGTCGGCCATGGCCTGCCCGTACCGACGCCCGATTCCCGCCTCGTGCACCATCTGTTCGGCCTCGCGCTGCGGGATGGGGCCGACCGTGCCGCACATCAGCGAGGCCGCCCACCGCTGGGCCGGCGAAACCTGCTCACCCCCGGTGCCGGCGGTGGCGGACACGGTGGCCGCCACCGACTGGCCGAAGGAGAAGGCGGAGTGCAGCGCGGCCTGTGTCGCCAGTGTCAGCGAGGTCACGAACAGCGGTCCCCGCTCGCGGCCGGCCAGGCACCACGCGCCGAAGGCCGTCGCCGTCATCGTGCCGAGCAGTACCCACCAGGGCACCGGCGCGTCGGACATGAGGGCGTGGCCGAGGGCGGCGAGCAGCACACACACCGCCGCGAACACCCCGGCCCGCAATCCCCTGAGAACACGCCCCGCAATCATGACCCGCTCATCGTTGCACCCCGGTTCGGACACCCGACGGCAGGGGCATGTGCAGACTCGGGGTCAGGGGCGGGCCTCAGGAGCAGGGACGGGCTCAGGGACAGAGGCAGGCTCAGTACGGAAGACCCGAGAGGAACCCGTGCAGGGCGTGGTCGAAGTGGCTGGTGTTCTCCAGGTTCACCATGTGGGCCGCGCCCGGGATCCGTATCCGCTGGGCGCCCGGCACGGCGAGGGTGATGGCGTGGGCGTTGGCGGAGATGTCGGAGCTGTCCAGGTCGCCGTCCAGGACCAGGGTCGGTACGCGGATCTCCGCCAGCCGCCCGTACGCGCCGACCTCGATCGGCACCCCGGCGCCCATACCGCCCGCGTGCACGACCACATTGGCGTCCGCCGAGGCCCGCATCCGCTCGCGCAGGACGGGGTCCACGGCGTCGGGGGCGCGGTGCGGGCCGTCCACCCACATGCGCAGGAAGTGCTCGATGAAGCGCTCCGTGCCGTCCTCCTCGTCGGTGACGGCGGCCACCTGCTCCTTGATGTGCTCCAGGATGAACGGGTCGGTGAAGGCCCGGCCGCTCACCCCGGGGGAGGCCAGGGCCAGCGCGAAGACGCGGTCCGGATGGGTGAGCGCCATGTCCAGGGCGATGCGGGCGCCGTGCGAGAGGCCGACGAGGATGGCGCGCTCCATGCCGAGGTGGTCGAGGAGGGCGCGCAGGTCCTCGTGGTTGGCGTAGTCGCCGTCGACGGTGGAGGACAGGCCGTGGCCGCGTGCGTCGTAGCGGACCGTGCGGAGGCCGGACCGGGCGAGCCAGGAGAACTGTTCGTCCCACATGCGCTGGTCGAGCATCCCGCCGTGCAGCAGCACCACCGAGGGGTCGCCCTCCGTACCGACACCGGCCGCCTCGTAGAACAGCTCACCGTTCTCGACCGGGACCGTGTCGTTCTCGACCTCCGTACCCCAGGCCCCGGCCTCCTGGAGTCCTTGGATTCCCTGGGTTCCTTGGATGTCGTCGGTCGTCATGCTCCGTGCCGTCCTGTGTGGGGTGGTGGTGCTGTCGGGTGGGGCGCTCGGTCTGCTGGGGACGTGCGGGCCGTTCGGGGCCCCCGGGAGGTTTGAGGCGCTTGGAGCGTTTGAGGTTCCCGGGGTGCCCGGAGCGTTTGAGGTTCCCGGGGTTCCCGAGTCTCCCCGAGCGTTCGAGGTTCGCGGGGTGACCGAGACTCCCGGGGTGCCCGAGGTTCCCGGGGCGGATCCGCCGTACGGGAGAGGCCGGGGTGCGCCGGCTCGTCCCGGGCCAGCGCCCGGAAGTCCTCGCCGAGGCGGTCGAGCACGTGCAGCGCGGTGGCCACGTCGGCGGCCGGCACCCCGGCCAGCACCCGCCGCAGCCCGGCCGCCTCGGACTGCCGGAGCGCGCTCGTCACCTCGGTGCCTTCCGGGGTGAGCCGGATCAGGGGGGAGCGCCGGTGCGCGGGGTTGGGGACGGCCTCCAGGAAGCCCAGGTCCGCCGCGTGGTTCACCCAGCGCTGTACGGGCTGTCGGTCCAGGTCCAGGGCGCGGGCCAGCTCCGGTACGGTGCGCGGGCCGTGCGTACGCAGGGTGTCCAGCAGGGCGCGCTGACCGGCCGTCAGGCCCGTGCCCGCGAGTTCCCGTTCCACGGCGCGTACGACCGTCCGGTGCAGCGGCCACAGGCGGCGGATCACCTCGTACGCGAGGTGCTCGGCGGAGTCCGCGCCGCCCTCTGTGACACTCATGGTGTCATGATGACATCGACGGTGTCGTTACGGAAGTCGCGCCCCACGCCCGGCAGTTACCGCTCTCCGCGGTACGCGCCCGGATTCGCGAAATCCGATGATTCCGTTCTTTGTACGGATGGGGGGACGCCGAAGTTCCCGAGCCGGTCGAAGTCGCCCTGCCCGCTCACCGGGAAGGGCGGCGGACGGGCACGGTCCCGCGCCACAGGCGGCGGGCGGACAGCCAGGCCGCGGCGAGCAGCAGCAGATTGCGCGCGTACAGGTTGGCGATGGACAGCCAGGACGCGTCGTCCCGCAGTCCGCGGTACAGCAGCGGGAAGTCCAGCGTGGTGAAGAGGCAGGCCGCCAGGATCAGCAGGGCGACCGGACGCTGGGTGGTGTCGCCGCGCAGCAGGCAGACCGCGGCCAGACCGAGCAGCCAGACCATGTACTGCGGGCTGATCACCCGGCTGGTGACCACGAACAGCAGCGTGGCGGTCAGTGCGGCGTCCGGCAGCACCCGGGCGGCGGTGCGGTCCGAACGGCGCCGCCACCACAGCAGCCAGCCGAAGGCCAGCACGGTCGACACCTGCATGGCGACGCTGACCCCGTGCACCCACGGACCGACGAACTCGTGCGACCCGTCCTTCGCTGCCCAGGAACCGCTCCAGCCTAGGTGCCGGGCCAGGTGGAACGGCAGGGAACCCACCGACTCGATCTGGATGCCGCGCGCTTCCTGGGCGGCGAGGAAGGAGAACGCGTTCGGCATGGCGAGGGCGAAGCCGGCGGTCACGGCGGCGCCGGTGACGGCGGCGGCCGTCCAGGCGGTACGGGTGCGGCGGCCCCGCGCCGTGCCGGCGAGCAGCAGCGCCGGCCAGACCTTGATGACGGCGGCGAGTGCCGTCACGGCGCCGAAGGTCCGGTCGGCCCAGGCGCGCTGCGCGGACGCGGCCACCAGGGCGAGCATCGCCAGGGCGGTCACGTGCAGGTCGAACCGGTTCCACGGCATGGTGCTGAGGACGGCCAGACCCACCGTCCACAGCCAGGGCGCGGCGAGGGAGCGGCCGCGGCGCCGCGCCACCCGTACCAGCAGGGCGAAGATCGCGGCGTCGCACAGCGCGGCCAGCACGATGAAGGCGGGCCCGAAGCCGAGGCCGGGGACGAGGCCGGGGGCCAGGATCGGCAGGGCCGCGCCGGGCGGGTACTGCCAGCTCACGTCATGCAGCGGGAAGCTGCCGTCGCTCAGGACCGCGTACCAGCCGGTGTAGACCTTGCTCACGGACGGATCGAGCCCGCCGCCGCCCACGAACGGGCTGATCTTCAGGGCCGCCGGCACCAGCCACAACCGGGTGAGGAGCCAGGCGGCGAGCAGGGGCAGGAGCGTCGTACGGAGGCGTGGGAGCGCGGGGGCGGAGGCGGGGGCGGCCGCGGGGGTGGCCGCGGTGACGGCTCGGACGGTGGTCTGGTCGGGCACAGCGCCGAGGGCTCCGTTCGTACGGGTGGGGCGGTAGGGCCGTTCGTAGGGCGGTTCGTCCATCGGGGCGGCTCTGACCTGCGGATTCGACAGGGCGAGCGAGCTACTCCCGATGTGTATACATGCGATGTATACGTGCAGTGTAGAGTCTCCGCCATGCCCGCTGAAGCCGCCCCCTTCGCACCGGTCGCCGCCCTCCCCGCCCCACGCGGCATCTCCACCACGACCCTCACCGCAACCCCCGCCCCGGCCTCGGCACCCTCCGTCTCCGCTCCCGCCCCCTCCTCCAACCGCGCTACCAACCGCGCCTCCCACCGCGCCTCCGCCCTCGCGCGGCTCGCCGTCCCCGTGCTGCCCGCCCTGCTGGCGCTGGCGCTCGGCCTGTGGGGCATCCGGCGGGAGAACAGCCTGTGGCGGGACGAGGCCGTGACCTGGCAGGTCGGGCAGCGTCCGGTGGCGGAGATCTGGGACATGCTCGGCCAGGTGGACGTCGTGCACGGCCTCTACTACGTGCTGATGCACGGCGTCTTCGAGCTCTTCGGCACCGGCCCGGCGGTACTCCGGATGCCGTCCGTCCTGGCCGTCGTCGCGGCCGCGGCCGCCACCGCATCGGCCGGCCGCCGCCTCGCCGGGCCGTGGGCCGGCCTCGCCGCCGGGCTGGTCCTCGCACTGATACCCAACGTCCAGCACTACGCCCAGGAGGGCCGGGCGTACGCGCTGGTGACGGCCGGCGTGGCGGTCGCCACCTGGCTTCTGGTGAGCGCGGCGGGCACACCGGAGAACGGAGCGGCGACTGTATCGCGGCGCCGCCGTACGCGCTGGGCGGGCTGGGCGGGCTGGGCAGGTTACGGGGTGGTCATGCTGACCACAGCCCTGCTGAACTGGTTCTCGCTGTTCGTCCTGCCCGCGCACGCTGTCACCGTGCTCGTCGCCCGCCGCCGCGGTGCGCGCCCGCTGCTCGCCCCGTGGTCGGTGTCGGCCGCCGTGGTGCTGGCGGGCGCACTGCCGCTCATCCAGGCCAGCCGGGCCCAGTCGGACCAGGTGTCGTGGATCAAGCCCGTCGCCGTGTCCACGGTGCTGGGCATCGGCGTCCTGCTGCTCGTGGCGCTGGTGTGCGCCCGCGCCCCGTATCCGGGCCGGGGCCGCGCGCCCCTGTCACCGGCCTCCGTCGGGCTGCCTCTGCTCGCGGTGCCGCAGGCCGGTCTGCTGCTGGCCTCCGTCCTCGTGGAGCCCGTCTATCTGGACCGCTACGTCCTCTACACGAACCTCGGCTTCGCCCTGCTCCTCGGCGTCGGCGTCGCCGCTGCCGTCCAGGCGCTCCCGGTCCGTACGTGGGTGCTGCTCGCGGGCGTGACGGCGACCGCTTTCGTGGCGCTGCTGCCCGTGGAGACCGGCCTGCGCGAGCCGAGTAGCCGGGCGGACGACGTGCTGCGGGCGGCCGACCGGGTCGCGGCGGCCGCGCGCACGGGCGACGGCGTGCTGTTCATACCGGCCGCCCGGCGCGACACGGCGCTGGTGACGCCGTCGGCCTTCACCGGCCTGGACGATCTCGCGCTGGCCGAGAGCCCGGCCGCCTCCGGCACCATCAAGGGGGTCGAGGGCAGCGCCGAGCACATACGTACCGCCATGCTGACCAAGTCCCGCATCGTGGTCGTCACCGACACCCGCCGCGCCGCGCCGCCCGCACCCGTACGCGAGACCGAGAAACTCCGCGTCCTCGGCCGGCACTTCGAACGGACCGGCCGCACGGACACCGTCGGCCGCCGCATAGAGGTCTACGAGAAGGTGCGGTGACCGGCCGCGGAAGCCCTCGGCATTCACCCCCCGCCGTACGGCTCCGGTGCCGTGTCCGGGCCGAACCTGACGACCAGATCGGCGCGCTCCCGCCCGGCCGTCACCAGGCGGGCGTTGGCCTCGTCCGAAGTGCGCACGAAACGCTCGGCGTGCGCGCGGGACTTGCCGAACCGCTCGTGCCGGTCGACCAGGCGCCGCACCCGTTCCGCGTCGTCCAGGTCCACGTACCAGACCTCGTCCAGGCACTCCCTGGCATCCGTCCACGACGGCTCGTCGAGCAGCAGGTAGTTGCCCTCGGTCACGACGAGCGGCACGTCGGGCGCCACGGGGACGCTGCCCGCCACCGGCTCCTCGATGCGGCGGTCGAAGGCCGGGGCGTAGACGGTGGTGCCGGGGGCGGGGGAGCGCAGGCGGGCCAGCAGGGCCGCGTAACCGGCGGCGTCGAAGGTGTCCGGCGCGCCCTTGCGGTCCGTGCGCCCCAGGCGGCGCAACTCCGCCTCGGCGAGGTGGAAACCGTCCATGGGCACGAGCACCGCCGACCCGCCCAGCTCGGCCACCAGACGGGCGGCCAGGGTGGACTTGCCCGAGCCGGGCGGCCCCGCGACCCCGAGGAGCCGGCGGCGGGCCGGGGAGGCGGAGGCAGCGAGCGACCGGGCACGTTCGACGAGTTGTCGCAGGTGGGTGGGCCCGGTCATGGCCGTGCTTCCTGCTCGGCCGCTGCGGAACCCGCCGCTCCCAGTCGCCACAGCGAGGTCACCTCGGCGGCGCGGGCCGTGTGCAGGGGGTCGTCGGCTTCGCGGGCGCGGGGGTGCCGTGGCTGGATGTCCAGCCGGTCCAGGACCGTCAGGCCCGCCGCGCCGAACGCGGAGGTCAGCTCGGCGCGGGAGCGCAGCCCCAGGTGCTCGGCGATGTCGGACAGGATCAGCCAGCCCTCGCCGCCCGGTTCGAGGTGGGCGGCCAGGCCGTCCAGGAAGCCGTGGAGCATCCGGCTGCCCGGGTCGTAGACCGCGTACTCGACGGGGGAGGTGGGCTTGGCCGGTACCCACGGCGGGTTGCAGACGATGAGCGCCGCGCGGCCGGCCGGGAACAGGTCGGCCTCCAGGACCTCCACGCGGTCGGCCACGCCCAGCCGCTCGGTGTTCTCCCGCGCACAGGCCAGGGCCCTCGGGTCCTGGTCGGTGGCCACCACACGGGAGACGCCGCGCCGGGCCAGCACCGAGGCCAGGACGCCGGTCCCGGTGCCGATGTCGAACGCCGGGCCGGGGACGGAGGGGAGCGGTGCCCGGGCCACCAGGTCGACGTACTCGCCGCGCACGGGCGAGAAGACGCCGTAGTACGGATGGACGCGGTCACCGCCGAGCGCCGGTATGCGGACACCGTTTCTGCGCCATTCATACGCGCCGATCACCCCGAGCAGTTCGCGCAGCGAGACGATCAGGGGCGGGGCGGGGGAAGCCTCGGGGCGAGTTCCGGTGCCGTCCGAGGCGTCCGAGGCGTCCGAGGCGTCCGAGGTCTCCGGGGCGTCCGTGCCGTGCGGACCACCCGCGCCGTCCGGGCGCACCGCGCCGTCAGGGCCGTACGCCTGGAAGCACGCCTCCCGTACGTCGGGCGCGCGGCGCAGTGCGAGCCCGTAGCCGGGCTCCAGGGACACCAGCAGCATCCCCAGGATGCGGGCGCGCTGACTCTGCGCGGCCCGGTGCAGGTGGAAGGCCTGGGCGGGGTCGGCCGGCGGCCGCTTGCGCGGGCGGCGGTCGATACGGCGGGCCAGCGCCGTCAGCAGCTGGCGGGCGTTGTGGAAGTCGCCGCGCCACAGCAGCGCCGTGCCCTCGCAGGCGAGCTTGTAGGCGTCGTCGGCCTTCGTACGGTCGTCCGCGACGACCACCCGGCGGGGCGCCGGCGCCCCGCTCTCGGAACGCCAGCGTGCGGTGCGGGCCGCGCCGGCCTCGGTCCACTCGACGGACTGCGGGGCCTGAAGTGTGTTCATTGCGTCCCAGGTAAGGGGCTGAGAAGTGACGTTCGACTCTACTCCGTGCCGGGGAGGGACCTTCGTCCCCTGTCTTCCGGGCGGCTCGGGGTAGGAGTATGGAAATAGTTGGGCATAGCACACGCTGTTGGTCGTATGGAGGCGTACATGGACACCCTGCCGGTCATTGTCGCGGTGGACGGATCTCCCGACAGCGAACGGGCGCTGCGCTGGGCGATCGAGGCCGCCCGGCTGCGGTCCGCGCCGCTCCAGATCGTGCACGTCTGGCCGTACGTGACCTCGGAGGGCCGCGCGGCGGCCGAATCCGGCATCGGCGACCCGGTCCTGGACGAGCTGCGCAAGACGCTGGACGGACAGGCCGACACGGCCGGTCTGCCGGGCCTGGAATTCCGCAGTCTCAGCGGGCTCACCGACACCCTGCTGCCCGCCCTCGGCGCCGAGGCGCAGCTGCTGGTGCTCGGCTCGCGCGGGCGCGGCGGCTTCGCCAGCCTGCTGCTCGGCTCGAACGGCATGGCGTGCGCGGCGCACTCGGAAGGGCCCGTGGTGGTCGTGCCGCGCCCGGACCGGGCCGGCGCCGGGCTCGGTGCCGACGGTGAGGTGGTCCGCCCCGACCCGCCGCAGGTCACCCTGGGCGTCGACGCCTCCTCGGACGAGCCGGGGGCGATCGGCTTCGCGTTCGCCGAGGCGAGCCGCCGCGGCGCCCGCCTCAAGGTGGTCTCCGGCTACGCCTGGCCGATGCTGACACCGCCGTCCTTCGAATACATCGCGGCCTACGAAGGCACCCAGCAGGAGTACGAGAACGCGCTGGTCGAGCAGGTGACACAGACGCTCGCGCCGTACCGGGAGCGCTACCCCGAGGTGGCGGTGACGGCCGAGCTGCGGAACGCGGACGCGGCCGGGCAGCTCGTCGAGGCGTCCAGGGCCAGCGATCTGGTCGTGGTCGCCCGGCACCGCAGGCGGCTGCCGGTCGGCCGCCGGCTCGGCTCGGTCGCCCACGCCGTACTGCTGCACGCGGTGTGCCCGATCGCGGTCGTGCCGGAGGACACGGAGCGCAGCGGGGCAGCGGAGTAGCGCGAGCACTTCTCTCCCTGCCCCTCTCCTCAGGCGATGCCGAACGCCTCCGCGTAGCGCACCGTGCCGCGCGGAGGCGTGCTGCCGTCCAGGGACAGGGCCAGGAACGCTTCGTCCGGCCACTCCTGGGGCGGCAGGACGCCGAAGCGGGAGGCGGGCTCGAAGCCGAACCTGGGGTAGTACGGCGGGTGACCCAGCACGACGGCCGTCCGCTCGCCGGCCGCCCGGGCCGCGTCCAGCAGCGCCCGGATGACCGCGCTGCCCGCGCCCTGCCGGTGGTACTCGGGCAGCACCGCGCACGGCGCGAGCGCGACGGCCGGCTCGCCGGATATGTGACAGCGGGTGAGCAGTGCGTGCGCGACGACGGGGGCGGGTGCGGCCGGGGTGCCGGACGGCTCGGTGACGGGCGGCTCGGCGACGGGCCCGGCCACGTACGAAAGGCCCGGCAGCCAGGCTGCCGGGTCCTGCCGCAGCGCGTCGACGAGGTCGGCCTCACCCGCGGTCTCGAAGGCGGCCAGGTTGATCCGGCGGACGGCCGGGATGTCTTCGGGAGTCTCGGGGCGGCACTGCCAGTTGTTCATGCCCACATGGTCGCACCGGGGTCTGACAACCCGCCCGGGATTTTCCGCCCGCCTCGGCCTTCGGACGGGCGGCGGGCCGGGACGGCCTCCGGTACCCGGCTTCCGGCACCCGGCACCACCCGGCCCCCGACATCCGGCCCCGGCTTCCGGCAGGCGGTCAGTCCGAGCCGGCCGCCGAGAACGCCGCGTCCCGGCGCTCCGGCCTGCGCATCAGGAAGACCGCCGCGGACCCGGCCGCGAACAGCGCGAACACCGACATGGCGGTGCTGATCCACGACACGCCCAGCCACTGGCCGCCCACGTAACCCAGGCTCACCCCGTACGCGGCCCAGGCCAGTCCGGCCAGCGCGGACCACGGCAGGAACTCCCGGACCGTACGGTGCGCGACCCCCGCGCCGAGGCTGACCACCGACCGTCCGGCGGGCGCGAAGCGGGCCAGGACGACGATGCCGCCGCCGCCCCGTGTCAGCGCCGCGCCGAGCCGTTCCTGTGCGGCGGTCAGCCGCCGGGAGCGGGCGATGGCGCGGTCGAACCGGTCGCCGCCGCGCCAGGCGAGCCGGTAGGCGACCATGTCGCCGAGGACCGAGGCGGTCGCGGCGCACAGCACCAGGGCCAGCATCTCGGCGATGTCGGCGTCACCGCGTACGGAGGTGGAGACGCCCACCGCGCCGGCCGCGGTACGGGTGCCCGCGGCCGTGGTGGCCGCGGTGATCACCAGGACACCGCTGGGCAGAATCGGTACGAAGACGTCGAGAAGTACGGAGAGTCCGACGATCGCGTAGACCCAAGGGGTGTCGCTCAACGACCCCAGGCTTTCCAACAACGTCCTTCTCCTGATCCGATCCCCTGCCGCGACGTCGCATCGGCGGCTGGGGCGGCTGTACCGCCATACAGCGTACGCCTGGGCCGCCCGCCGTGACGTTCCAGGGCGCACGGTGTTGTCGGCTTCACACCCCTGGGGAACCGCCTCGGGCGGCACGGTCACCCGTCTGCTCCGGCCGTGGCGCAAAAGAGCGCGGCTTTGGGCATGTTATGTGCCGAAATGGTCGCCTTGTGAAGCGCGCAAACAGGGTGCTCCGGAGCGGAACGGCACACGAATGGAGACAGGGATGCAGACGTTGAAGGAGTCGTCAGCGGCGTCGGAAGAGGTAGCGGCGTCAGTGGCGTCGAAGGCGTCGAAGGCGTCGGAGAGCGCGGCGGGACCGGCCGCCGGCGGCGGGCAGGCGGTGCACGGCGGACGGGCCGGGAGCGGCGTGACGCCGGCGCCCATGCCGACGCGGGCGCGCCGGCGGGCGGCCGCCAGGACGGCGGGCGCCTCCGCGGCGGCCCTCGCCACGGCGGGCACGCTCCTGCTCGCCCCGGCGGCCGTCGCGGCGGACGGCGACAAGGTCACGAAGAACACCGTCCAGCAGGACTACTCCGTCACCATCGCGGCACAGTTCACCCGCCCGAACGGCGCGATGCTGAGCAGCGCGCTGACGTACGACCCCAAGCTGGTGCCCGTGAACTCCCGCGTCACGGTCAGTGAGCGTGCCGACAGCAAGCACACCCGGGTCGGCCTGCGGGTGTCCGGTCTGGTAGCGAACCGCACCTACGGGGCGCACGTCCACACGGGGACGTGCGGCGTCCGCCCGGACAGCTCGGGGCCGCACTACCAGCACCGCAAGGACCCGCGCACGCCGTCCGTCGACCCGGCGTACGCCAACCCGAAGAACGAGGTCTGGCTGGATTTCACGACCGACGGGCGGGGCGAGGCGAGCTCCGCGTCCCGGAACGCCTGGCGCTTCCGGTCCGGCGAGGCGCGGTCCGTGGTGATCCATGAGCGCCGTACCGCGACGAAGGCCGGGGTGGCGGGGACCGCCGGCCGGGTGGTCGCGTGCTACTCCGTGCCGTTCAACCAGTCGAAGGAAGCCGCGAAGGCCGTCTCCGGTCTGCTGACGAGGCTCTTCTGACGGTGGCGCCGGTGAGGCCCGGCAGCGGGTGAAAGAGCGGCGGCCCCCGGTACGTACCGGGGGCCGCCGCTCGTCGCCGGGTGGCAGCCGCGCGGGCCGCCGGTCTGCCGTCAGACCGCGCTCGGCTCGCGCCGGGCGTCCGCCGTGGCGTCGGCCGGCTGCCGGGAGCGGAAGAACAGGCGGTCCAGCGACCAGGAGCCGGGGCCGGTGAAGGCCAGCAGCAGGAACGCCCAGCAGAACAGCACGGACAGCTCGCCGCCGTTCTGCAGCGGCCACAGGGACTCGCCGGCGTGCACCGAGAAGTACGCGTACGCCATCGAGCCGGAGCTGATCAGGGCCGCGGCGCGGGTGCCCAGGCCCAGCATCACCAGGACGCCCCCGACGAACTGGATGACGGCCGCATACCAGCCGGGCCAGCTGCCCGCGGGCACGGTGAGCCCCTTGCCCATCGCGCCGCCGAGGATGCCGAACAGCGAGGACGCGCCATGGCAGGCGAAGAGCAGGCCGGTGACGATGCGGAAGAGCGAGAGGGTGTGCGGCTTGATTCGTTCGGTGAACTCGGTCACCGGGGATTGAGCGGACATGAAGGAACTCCTGCGGTTTCGGGGACGGGAACCGACAAGGAGAAAGGTTAGGGAGACCTAATAGGTACTTGCAAGTTCAACATCTGGCCATATCCGGCCGTTGGCCGAAAAAAAACGGTCATGGCGTGAAGTGGCGCCCGCGCGTCCGCGCGCGACGGCGGAAATGTTTGTACTGGCCACCGAAATCACCCCGGGATGCCCCGCAATACGCCTGTACGCCGGGCGGAATGCCCCGGCGGCGGCAGAGGTCCGGCCGGGCGGAAAGCGCGGCGACAGGTCAGGTAAAAGCGCGGGTAAAGGAGTCGGTGACAGGGCGGGCGGGTGAGGGGGAAGATACGGAAAAGGCGGCTGCTCGCCCCTGCCGGACGAGAACGCCCCCAGCTCCTGTCCGACTCGCCTACGCCCCTGCCTCTTCCCCGCCCCTACCCCTCTACCCCTCCTCGGCCTCCTGCCGGCCCGTCAGCTGCTCGTCCCAAGCGCGGACCAGCCGCGCGCCGCCGCCCTGCTCGCGCTGCGCCTGGTCCAGCCGCAGCCGTGCCGAGCGCCCGTTCAGCGCCAGGGTCATCAGCTGGTTTCCGAACCACGGGCCGCCCGTGCGGCGCCAGCCGATCGACGGCCGGTCCAGCCGGGCGTGCCGGGCCAGCGCGTGACCGAGGCGGCGGCCGAGCCGGCTCCAGCCGAAGCGGAAGCCGGCCCGCATGGTGGCGGGAATGCTGTTGTGCACGGGGGAGCACGTCAGCTGGAGCACGCGGGCGGCGGGCGCGGAGCCGTCGCGCCAGTGCGGCTCGGCCACGTACGCGTGGTGCACGTCGCCGGACAGCACGCACACCGTCGCCGGTGCCGCGTCGCCCGAGCCGGCCTCGGCGAGCAGGCCGGTGAGCGCGGCGAAGGAATCCGGGAAGGCCGCCCAGTGCTCCAGGTCGGCGCGCTGCCGCAGCGACTCGCTCCGGCGCGCCCAGCGCGCGCCGCGCGCCCCGGCGCACAGGGCGGCGTTCCAGCCCTCCGCGTCGTGGATCAGGTTCGGCAGGAGCCAGGGCAGCGAGCTGCCGATGAGCAGGTGGTCGTACGCGCCGTGGTCGGCCAGCACCTGTTCGCGCAGCCACTCCGCCTCGGCCGGGTCGAGCATGGCCCGCCGCCCCTCGTCCAGGACGCGGGTGGCGCGGGTGTCGACCATGACCAGCCGTACGCGGCCGAAGTCGCGGCGGTAGCTCCAGCGCGCGCAGCCCGGGTCGGCGTCGGCCGCCGCGGCGAACTCGCGCACCAGGTCCGTGCCGTCCGGCAGGGCCCGGACCCGTGCGTACAGCTCGTCCTTCTCCAGCTCGGCGGGGGAGAGGTTGCCCAGGTGCTGGTACACCCAGTACGACATCAGGCCGCCCAGCACCCGCTCCCGCCACCAGGAGGTCGCGCGCATCCGGGTCTGCCAGGCGGCCGAGGTGTTCCAGTCGTCTATGACGTCATGGTCGTCGAAGATCATGCAGCTGGGAACGGTGGACAGCAGCCAGCGCACCTCCGGGTCGAGCCAGGACTCGGCGTACAGGTGGGTGTACTCCTCGTAGTCCGCGACCTGCTGCCAGGGCGGCTCCGAGGTGTCGCGGCGGGAGGCGAGCAGCCGGGCGGTCGCGTCCGAGGTCTGGTCGGCGTACACCTGGTCGCCCAGCAGGAGCAGGACGCTCGGGCGCCGGCGCGCGGGGTCGGCGGCGAGCGCGGCCGCGAGGGTGTCCAGGGCGTCCGGGCCCACCGGGTCGTGCGCGTCGGCGGGCGGCGCGGCCCAGCGGCAGGAACCGAACGCGACCCGAAGGTGCTGGTCCGCCGGATCGCCGCCCGGGGCCGCCGGTGTGTGGATCGTGCTCTGCGGGAAGCGGCTGCCGGCCTGCGGCCAGACCTGCTCGCCGTCCAGCAGGACCCGGTACGGGGTCTCGCTGTGCGGGGTCAGCCCGGCGACGGGCACCAGCGCGTAGTGGTGTCCGGCCACCTGCCACGTGCGCTCGGCGCCGCCCGCGCCGTTCTCGCAGCGGACGTGCACCTCGCAGGGCCGGTCGGTCTCGACCCACACCGTCGCGCTGATCTCGTCCACGTACCGCAGCAGCGGCCCCAGGAGCAGCCCGGCCATCGGTGATCCTCCCCTCGTACGGGCCGGTGCCCGTACGTGTGTGCTCAGAGGATAGAAGCCGGTCGCGGGGCGACGGGACGGCTTCGGCCTCCTCACGGAGAAAGACGGAGCCGTCCGGTCGTACGGTTGCGTCGTCCGGTTACCCGGTTGTCCGGTTACCTGACTGTATGGTCATGTGCCGATCGGGCGGGACCACCGGAAGTAACCATTCATCAGCAGGGCCGTGCGGGAGCGGTGCTCAGCAGCGGTCCAGGATCTTCTTCAGCGCCGCCTTCTCGGCCGCGTCGGCCGTCAGCCCGTACACGTGTTTCACCGACACCCACATCCGGGCGTACGTGCAGTGGTACGAGGTCTTCGGCGGCAGCCACTTGGCCGGGTCCTTGTCGCCCTTCTCCTGGTTCACGTTGTCGGTGACGGCGATCAGCTGCGAGTGGGTGAGGTCGTTGGCCAGTTCCTTGCGGCGCTCGGTCGTCCACTTCGAGGCGCCGGACTTCCACGCCTCGGACAGCGGGACGACGTGGTCGATGTCCACGTCGGACGCCTGGTTCCACACGCCGTCGTCGTAGGCCGACTTCCAGGTGCCGCTGGTCGCGGCGCACTTGCCGTCGGTCTGCACGTTCTCGCCGTCCCGCTTGAGCACGACCTCGCGGGTGTTGCAGTTCTTGCCCTGGTCGGACCAGTGCGGGAACTTGTCGCGGCTGTAGCCGTCCTGCGAGCCCTGGGGCGCTTCCTTGATCTGGGCGAGGTACGTACGGGCCGTGGCGGCGTCCGGCGGGGTGGGCGGCGCGGCCTGGGCGCTCTGGGTGCCGAGCACCAGCGTGCAGGCGAGGGCGGCGGCGGACCCGGCGGCGAGCGATACGCGACGCGCGTAGACCTTGGGCATGCGAACTCCCTGTCGGTGGGGGGAAGTCGAGGTGCGGAACGGAGCTCATGGTGGCGCCGTGGGGTTACCACCGGACGGGCTCCAGGTAACAGAGTGACGACATGCCCACGTCAGTTCAAGGGGTTGACGTGACGTCACCCGCCCCCGGCGCCCCGGGATGTGGCTCGCGCGGGCGCGTGCGCCCCCTCCGGAGCGCCGGCCTCCGCCGTGGCGTATCCGGCGCGCCCTTCCGCCGCCGCCCTACAGTGAGCGCGTGCTGCTGCCGGTCAACGCCACCCTCGGGGCCGTTCTCGCCGTCCTGCTGGCCGCCGCCGTGGCCGCTGCCGCGCTCGCCCGCCTCGGCCACGCGCGGGCCGTCGCCCTCGCGGGCCTGCGCGCCGCCCTCCAGCTCGCCGCCGTCTCGTACCTCATCGGCTGGGTCGTCCGGGCCGTGCCCTGGCTGCTCTGCTTCCTCGCGCTGATGTTCACGGTCGCCGTACGGACCGCGGGCCGCCGCCTCACCCCGAACCGCACCTGGTGGTGGGCGGCGGTGCCGCTGGCCGCCGGGGTCGTGCCGGTCGTCGGCGCCCTGCTGCTCACCGGCCTGGTCCCGCCGCGCGGCATCAGCCTCATCCCCGTCACGGGCATCCTCATCGGCGGCGCCCTCACCGCCACCGTTCTCGGCGGACGGCGGGCCCTGGATGAGCTGGACGCGCGGCACGGGGAGGTGGAGGCGGGGCTGGCGCTGGGCCTGCTCGACCGGGAGGCCCGTATGGAGGTCGCCCGTCCGGCCGCGTCCGACGCGCTGCTGCCGGGCCTGGACCAGACCCGCACCGTGGGGCTCGTCACGCTTCCCGGGGCCTTCGTCGGCATGCTGCTGGGCGGCGCGTCACCCGTTCAGGCGGGCGCCGTGCAGATGTTCGTGCTGGTGGCGCTGCTCGCCGTACAGGCGGTGGCCGTGGCGGTGGTGCTGGAGCTGGTGGCCCGCGGGCGGCTGCACCGCGTACCCTTGGCCGCAGCAGAAGGGGAGTAGCTCTTCGCCGGACCGTCGACATACTGCCCGCCCGTCGGCCGTCACCGCCCAGGTGACAGGCCGCCCGCGGTGGGCCGGCGCCCGGAGCGTGGCAGGGGACCGGTGTCCCTGCCGCGCCAGCGAGACCTTCGGCCGCAGTGTTTGCGCACACGAAACGTGTGCGCAAGAGACGCTGCCGTGCCGAAGCGACCCCTTTTCCGGGCCCCTCGGTGCGGCCCGACCGATCGAGGTAAGACACCCCGTGTTCAGTTTCACCGTCGCCGCCGTCGTCTTCGGCGTCGTCTTCCTGGCCGAGCTGCCGGACAAGACCGCCCTCGCCGGGCTGATGCTCGGCACCCGCTACCGCGCTTCGTACGTCTTCGCCGGCGTCGCCGCGGCCTTCGCCGTGCACGTCGCGCTCGCCATCGCCGCGGGCAGCGTGCTGTCCCTGCTGCCGCACCGCCTCGTGCAGGCGGTCGTCGGCGTGCTCTTCCTCGCGGGTGCGGCCGTGCTGCTCTTCAAGAAGGACGAGGACGAGGAAGAGGTCAAGAAGCCCGCCGACCAGAGCTTCTGGAAGGTCTCCGGGGCGGGCTTCATGATGATCCTGGTCGCCGAGTTCGGCGATCTGACCCAGATCATGACCGCGAACCTCGCCGCCCGCTACGACGACCCGGTCTCGGTGGGCGTCGGCGCGGTGCTGGCCCTGTGGGCGGTGGCCGGCCTGGGCATCCTCGGCGGCCGTACGCTCATGAAGTACGTACCGCTCAAGCTGATCACGAAGGTGGCGGCGGCGGTGATGGTGCTGCTCGCGGCGTTCAGCCTGTACGAGGCGATCGTGGGCTGAGCACGGGCACGGGCGGGCGGCGCCACCGGCCGGCGGCGCCCGCCCCGGCCGGTTCAGCCCTCGATGTGCAGCGCGATCGAGCCGTCGGCCAGCGCCTCGACCCGGACCTGCTCCAGGTCGCGTACGTGGGCGTCGGGGCCGAAGGCCGCGGCCCGCTCGCCGACGCCGACCACGCGCATGCCCGCCGCGCGCCCGGCCGCGATGCCCGCCTCGGAGTCCTCGAAGACCACGCAGTCCTCGGGCGCGTACCCCAGCTCGGCCGCGCCCTTGAGGAAGCCCTCGGGGTCCGGCTTGCTGGCGCTGACCGACTCGGCGGTGATCCGTACGGCCGGCATCGGCAGCCCGGCCGCGCCCATGCGGGCGTCGGAGAGGGCGATGTCGGCGGAGGTCACGAGGGCGTGCGGGAGCCGGGCGAGGGCGGCCATGAAGGCGGGCGCGCCGGGCACCGGGACGACGCCGTCCACGTCGGCGGTCTCCTGCTCCAGCATCCGCCGGTTGTCCGCGTGGTTGAGCTCCATCGGGCGGTCGGGGAGCAGGGCGGCCATCGTGGCCCAGCCCTGCCGGCCGTGCACCACCTTGAGCGCCTCGTCCGCGTCGAGCCCCTGCTCGGCGGCCCAGCGGCGCCAGCAGCGCTCGACCACGGCCTCGGAGTTCACGATCGTGCTGTCCATGTCCAGCAGCAGGGCGCGGGCTATGAGCGGGGTGGTTGCCGGCATCGGCGGGCTCCTGGGCGCTGAGGAAAAAGTCAAGCGGCTCCGCCCGCCGGTCAGGGAGTGCGGGCGGAACCACTTTGTTCCTACACGATACAAAGAGCCTCCGCGAGAGGCCAACCGCCCCCTGGTGAGGTCCGTGTGCCCCGGCTCACGGTTCGACCGTACGGGCCTCCAGCGACCGCCGGGTCTGCACCCCGTAGACACCGGCCGGGTCCTGCCGCAGCCCGTGGAAGCGCTGGAACGCGGCGACGGCGTCGCGTACGGCGACGTCGAAACGGCCGTCCTCCGGGCCCGGGTACACCGCCACCTGCTCCAGCCGCCGTTGCAGCTCCAGGACCTCCGGCCCGCTGGCCCCCTCCCGCAGCACCATCGGCCCCTCCGGCGGGCTGCTCGGCGCACGGCTCTCCGGGGCGCTGGTGATGCTGCCGGAGGCGGTGGCCGTACGCGGGGCCGACGACGGGCCGGGCGTCGGTGACGAGGTACGGGACGGGCCGGCGGACGGCTGGGCCCTGGTCACCCGCTGCGGCGCCGGTGTGGGGACGGCCGACGGCGGCGCGGCGCGGCGTCCCGGGCCGCCGCCCACCGGGCCGCCGTCGCCGCTGCCCGGGGTGCGGGCGGCGCTGGGCATGTGCCGGTGGTTGTCGGGCAGCGCGCGGTCCTGGTCCGCGTCGTTCAGCAGCGCGCCGCTGAGCAGCACGGCGCCCGCGGCCAGACCTGCCGCGGAGACCGCCATGGCGGCCAGGGCTGCTTGCTTCTTACGGCGCCGGGAGGCTTCGTACGTGTCGGTGTCGGTGCCGGTGCTGAGGTAGGCGTCCGTTCTGGCCTCGGCGCCGGTGTGGGGGGCGGCGCAGGTGTCGGCAGGTGAACCGGCGCGCGGGCCGGCCTGTGCCCCCGCCCGCCCTCCGGAGCGCAGGCCCGCGCGTGCCCCGGCGCGCGCGCCCGACCGGGACCCGGCCGGCGGCACCGTACGGGAGCCGAAGCGCGGCGCGGGACGCGGGTCGGGGCGCATGGCTTCCACCGTCGGGCCCGCCGCCGTACCGGTGGTTTCCGCCCCGTCCGGCAGCTGCACGTACGGGCGTACCCGCAGCGGATCGAAGTCCTCGGCGCCGGCCGCCTCGCACAGGCACCTCGGCCGGCCGTCGTCACGCGTGGGTGCCGAGCAGTGCGGGCAGGACTGAGCCGTCACGAGCGTTCCCCCTCCTGAACCTCTCGATCGGTCAGTGATTATCCCGGTCTGGCCCCTTCCTGCACAGGGAGCCTTCGGGCACCACCGGGCCCCACGGCTCCCAGCAGGCCGTATCCCACCGAAACGATCAGGATGGAACCGGAGCCCGGTCCCGCCCCGCACGACCGCCCCGTTCGACCGGGCCCGCACAACCCGCCCGTACGACCCGTACACCCCGCCCGCCCCGCACGAAGAGAGACACACTCATGGCGCAGGACACCGGTGCTCCGGCCGCCCCCGGCGAGGGGCAGTCTCGGCGGACGGTCCTCGTCGCGATCGGCGCGCTGCTGCTCGGCCTGCTCATCGCGGCACTCGACCAGACCATCGTCGCCACCGCGCTGCCCACCATCGTCAGCGACCTCGGCGGCCTGGACCACCTGTCCTGGGTGGTCACCGCGTACCTGCTGGCCTCGACCGCCGCGACCCCGCTGTGGGGCAAGCTCGGCGACCAGTACGGGCGCAAGCGGCTGTTCCAGACCGCCATCGTGATCTTCCTGATCGGGTCCGCGCTGTGCGGCATCGCGCAGGACATGCCGCAGCTGATCGCGTTCCGCGCCGTCCAGGGGCTGGGCGGCGGCGGTCTGATCGTGCTGTCGATGGCGATCGTCGGCGACATCGTGCCGCCCCGTGACCGCGGCCGCTACCAGGGCCTGTTCGGCGCGGTCTTCGGCGCGACGAGTGTGCTCGGGCCGCTGCTCGGCGGTCTGTTCGTGGACCACCTCAGCTGGCGCTGGGTCTTCTACGTCAACCTGCCCATCGGGATCGTCGCGCTGGCCGTGATCGCCGCCGTGCTGCACATCCCCGTCCGCCGCACCCCGCACCGCATCGACTACCTCGGCACCCTCCTGATCGCCGCGGTCGCCGCCTGCTTCGTCCTGATGACCTCGCTCGGCGGCGTCAGCTACGACTGGGGCTCCTGGCAGATCATCGGCCTCGGGGTGCTCGGCCTGGTCCTGCTGGCCGTGTTCGTGGCCGTCGAGCGGCGGGCCGCCGAACCGGTCCTGCCGCTCCGCCTGTTCCGCCTGCGCTCCTTCACCCTCACCGCGGTCATCGGCTTCGTCATCGGCTTCGCGATGTTCGGCTCGATGACCTACCTGCCCACTTTCCTCCAGGTGGTGCAGGGCGTCTCGCCGACCATGTCCGGGGTGCACATGCTGCCGATGGTCGTCGGCATGCTGCTGTCCTCGACCGGCTCCGGGCAGCTCGTCAGCCGTACCGGGCACTACAAGGTCTTCCCCATCGCCGGCACCGCCGTCACGGCCGTCGGCCTGCTGCTCCTGCACCAGCTCGGCCCGTCCAGCGGCACCACCGTGATGAGCCTGTACTTCTTCGTCTTCGGCTTCGGGCTCGGCCTGGTCATGCAGGTCCTCGTCCTCATCGTGCAGAACGCCGTCGACTACCAGGACCTCGGCGTCGCCACCTCGGGCGCCACCTTCTTCCGTTCGATCGGCTCCTCCTTCGGCGTCTCCATCTTCGGCACGATCTTCGCCAACAAGCTGGGGCCCCGGATCGCCGACGCCCTCGCGGGCAAGCAGCTGCCGCCCGGTACCGACCCGTCGAAGATCGCCGAGGATCCGCGGACGGTCGGGCAACTGCCTCCCGACGCCGCGGCCGGCGTGCTCGACGCCTACTCGACCTCGATCACCGACGTCTTCCTCTACGCGGTCCCGGTCGTCCTCATCGCCTTCGTGCTGGCCTGGTTCCTGCGCGAGGAGCCGCTGCGCCGGGGCGTCACCGCGCCCGATACCTCCGAGGTGCTGTCCTCGAACCCCGTACACCGTTCCTCGTACGACGAGGTCTGCCGCGCGCTGTCCAGACTGGGCGGCCTGGAGGGCCGCAAGGCGGTCTACGAGCAGATCACCGAAAAGGCCGGGCTGGACCTCGCGCCCGCGGCGAGCTGGATGCTGCTGCGCATCAACCGCTTCGGGTCGGTGGAGCCCGCGCTGCTCTCCGAGCGCAGCATCGTGCCGTTCCGGGTGATCGGCACTGCCACCCGGCAGATCGAGGAGCGCGGCCTGGCCGTACGGGAGGGGCTGCCGCTGGTCCTCACCGACAAGGGCCGCGCGGTCGCGGAACGGCTGGCCGCCGCGCGCCGCGCGTCGCTGGCCGAACTGCTCGGCGACTGGTGGACCGAGGACCGGCCGACCGATCTCACGGAGCTGGTCGACGAGCTGACGGCGGAACTGTGCGGCTCGGACGAGGAGAGCCCGCGCAAGGACGACACCCGCCGACGGGACGACACCCGCAGACGTCCGCCGCCGGAGGGGCGCTGAGCGGAGTCCCGCCCCGCGGGCCCGTCGGCCTCAGCGTCCCGGGGGCGCCCCTGCCACCGCCTTCTCGAAGAACACCTCCGCGTACCGGTCCTCCTTGTACGCGGGAATCTCCTCGTACCCGTACGCCCGGTACAGCGCGACCGCCTCGGTCAGATCCCGCCGGGTGTCCAACCGCAGCCGTTCTGCGCCCAGTTCCGCCGCGTGCCGCTCGACGGCGCACATCAGCACACCCGCCGCGCCCCGGCCACGCCAGGGCGCGCGGACGAACACCCGCTTCAGCTCCGCCGTACGCCCGCCGTCGATGAGCAGCAGTCCGGCGCACCCGACGGCCTCGCCGGCCTGCCGGGCGATGAACAACGCGCCGCCCGGTGCCACCAGTTGACCGGCCGGATACTCCGCCACGCCCTCGTCGATCTCCTCGGACGTGATCCGCGGCTGCCCGCGCAGGACGTGGTACCGCTGCGCGACCTCGGTGTAGTACTCGCGGAACAGGGCGGTGGCGGCGGGCGAGTCGTCGGGCTCCGTCGAGAGGTGCCAGGTCCCGGGCCGGTGCCTGGTGGCGGCGTCAGTCATGGCGGCATTGTGACGGTACGGGTGGGACCGCCGCCTCCGAATATGCCGTACGGCGCCCCGCCGGGCCGGGCGGTGGTGCCCGCCGGTCCGGACCGTGCGCCTCAAGGGGCCGTCAGCAGCCGGTGTTTGGCGTCCGGCGGCGTGGCTACCCGATCCGTATGTCCCTCACCTTGATCATCGTCCCTGTGGTGGCGCTCCTGGTGATCGCCGCTCTCGTCCTCATGGCACGCGCCAAGGTCGCCCGCAGTGGCAGCAGAGGCCTGCGGCGCCGCTTCGGCCCGGAGTACGAACGGGCCGTCGCCGTGCACGACGGCGACACCGCGGCCGCTGAACGCGAACTCAACCAGCGGCTGGACCGCCACGGCGCGTTCCGCCCGACCCCGCTGACCGCCGAACTGCGCCTCCAGTACGAGGAGCGGTGGGAGGCCGTGCAGCGGCAGTTCGTCGACGAGCCGGAACAGGCCGTCGTCGAGGCCGACCTGCTGATCGGCCGGCTCGCCCGCGAGCGCGGCTACCCCGCGGACACCTACGACGAGCAGACCGACGCGCTCTCCGTCCACCACGCGCAGGGCGTCCACGACTACCGCAAGGCCCACGAGACCGCCGTACGCGCCCGGAACAACCGGCCCGAGAACGCCGCCGGTACCGAGGAACTGCGCGCCGCCGTGGTGCACGCGCGCGCCCTGTTCACCGAACTCCTCGAAGCCGGTACGGGCCGCTCCGCCTCGCACGGCCACCGTGACCACGGCCCCCGGAACCACGGCCCTCGTGACCACGGCCGCGGCGGCACGGCGCACGGCCGCACCGACCCGGCCCGCGACGGCTACGACGGTCACGACCCATCGGCCGCCCGGTCCGGTACTCAGCACCACGAGCCCACCGCCCGGCGGCTCGGCGACCGGCTGCGTGCCCCCTGGACGCACGGCCGCGGCCACGGGCACGACACTGCGGAAGGCGGTGCGCGATGAGCACCTACGACGAACGCGGTACCGGTCCCGTCGAGACGCCCGGCGAGCGCGCGGCGAGCGAAGGCATGCCGCCCCCGGAGCGCGGAGCCGCGGCGTACGAGGGCGACCGCAGCGCGCAGCAGCCGACCGCACCGCCGCCCACCACCACGTCGGGCGCCACCGAGTCCGTACCGGGCGTGTACGCGGGCCTGCCCGGCACCGAGACCGACTACCCGGCGGGAACGCCCGGCGGCCCCGGCACACCGGGCACTCCCGCCTCGTCCGCACCCGGCTCGTCCACCCAGGGCTCGTCCACGCACGGTGAAAGCTTCGGCCGTGGGGCGGGCGCCCCCGAGCCCCTGCTCCCCTCCGACGCCCGGGAGAAGCTGCGGCAGCGGCTCGACCACGCCGTCAACGGCTTCGTCGACCGTCCCCGTGAGGCCGTGCAGGAAGCCGACGGCATCTACGAAGAGCTGGCCGCCCTCCTGCCGGAGGCCCTGGCCGCCCGCCGCCGCTCCCTGCACTCGTCCTGGGAGCAGGGCAACACCGACACCGAACAACTCCGTGTCGCCCTGCGCCACTACCGGGAGACCGCCCAGCGCCTGCTCGACTTCTGAGCCGCCTCCCGCACCCCGGTGACCCGGCGGCTCAGCCCTGTTCCTTCGGCCCGGCCTGCTGCACCACCTCGAACGACCAGAGCGTGGACCCGGATGCGGCGGGCTTGGGCCGCTCGCCGCCTTCCGCGCCGCCGCCCTGGTGCGCGGCCTTCATCGGGCCCTCCATCCAGGCCTGGAACGACTCCTCGTCGCGCCACCGCGTGTAGACGAGGTACTGGTCGGTGCCCTCGACCGGGCGCAGCAGCTCGAACCACTCGAAGCCGTCCGACGACTCGACGGAGCCGGCCCGCGCGCCGAAGCGCTTCTCCAGGACCTCCCGCTGTTCGGCGGGAACGGTCAGCACATTGATCTTCACGATGCTCATACCGAACATCGTGCCCCATACCGTCCGGCGGGTGGAGACCAGGGCCGTGCGGCGGGCCGGCCGGGGCGGGGGTCAGGTCTGTGCTCATGCGGCGAGTCCGGTCCGGGCGGGGAGCGCTGGATCGAACGCTGGTGCGCCCCGGGGCGGGCCGGCCGCTCCCGAGTGCCGCAGCTCGGCCGGTTGCGTCACTTCCGTTGTCGGTGGGTGGGGTTAGCGTCGGAGTATGTCGAACTCAGAAGCGGGACAGGAGCCGTCGGGGACACCGCGGGCGGCGCGGCGGGTCAGCAGACCGGCGCGGCCGACGGGCTGGAAGCGGCTTGCCCTGCGCGCTCCGATCCACCTCTACCGGCTCGGTCTCGGTGGTCTCTTCGGCAAGCGGCTGCTGCTTCTGGAGCACCTCGGCCGTACGTCGGGCAAGACCCGGCGCGTCGTCCTGGAGGTCGTGTCGTACGACCGGCAGGCCCGTACCTGGGCCCTGGCGTCCGGCTTCGGCCCGGGCGCGCAGTGGTACCGCAACCTCCAGTCGCAGCCCAGGGCCACGATCCAGGTGGGCCGCAGGCGGTGTGCCGTGATCGCGCACTTCCTCCCCGCCGAGGAGGGCGGCCGGATCATGGCGCGGTACGCGCAGAAGCACCCGAAGGCGGCCCGGCAGTTGACGGCGTACATGGGCTTCGAGGTCGACGGCACGGCGGAGGGCTACCGGCAGGCGGGGGAGAACATACCGTTCGTACGGCTCGTGGAGCAGTGACCTGAAGGGGTTCAACGGGGCGGCGGCGCGGTGGTGACGGCCGTGTCCGCTGTTGGGGTTGCAGCCGTCGGGGCGCCGGAGTGTGGCCGGGCCGGGACGGCGGTTTCCCGCCAGCATGGCGGCCGGGGCGTGCGAGGGCGCGGCCCGGTGACGAAAGGGAACCTCTTGTACTCCATGCGGAAGTTCACCCGTGCCGTGGTGGTGTCGGTGTCCGCGGCCGGCGCCGTCCTGGCGGCCGTTCCCGCCGCGTCGGCCTGTCCCGCGCACGACCGTGCGGCGGGCGGTGACAGCTGCCGCTTCGCCTACACCAGCTTCTTCCCCTCGCCGTCCGGCGCGACCACGGGTGACGGGCTGTACGCGCACGGCCGGAAGGACCCGACGGGGCGCACCTGCGACAACGGCGGGTGGGTCGGCCCGAACCGCCCGAGCGACACCTGAGGCACGGGCCCCACGGGTACGTGAGAACGCCTGTGCGCGAGGACGGTCTCGTCCTCGCGCACAGGCGTTGTCCGATGTACGGGGCGGGGGCTCGCGCCACCGGCCGTATCAGGCAGGCGACTCCGCTGTCACCCGTCGCTTGCCCGAAGCGGCCTTGGAACCCGGACCCGAGCCCGCGGCGGCGGCCCGGCGCAGCGCGCGTGCCTCCGAATCCGTCTCGACCGCCGGGGGCGACCCCGGCAGCGGCTTGCCCGCGCTCTCCGACATCAGCAGGACCGCGATCCCGCCGACCACGGCGGCGGCCATCATGTAGAACGCGGGCATCATGTTGTTGCCCGTGGCGCCGATCAGCGCGGTCACCACCAGCGGAGTCGTACCGCCGAAGATGGAGACCGAGACGTTGAAGCCGATGGACAGCGAACCGTAGCGCACCTTCGTCGGGAACAGCGCGGGCAGCGTGGACGGCATGGTGGACGTGAAGCACACCAGCAGCAGGCCGAGGACGGCCATGCCCAGCGCGATGCCGGCCAGCGAACCCTGCCGGATCAGCAGCAGCGACGGCACGGACAGCACCAGGAAGCCGACACAGCCGGTCGCGATGACCGGGCGGCGCCCGAAGCGGTCGGTGAGCCGGCCCGCGAAGGGCTGCACGCACATCATCACGACCATGACCGCCAGTACGACCAGCAGTCCGTGCGTCTCGTCGTACTTCAGCTCCGAGGTCAGGTAGCTGGGCATGTACGACAGCAGCATGTAGTCGGTGACGTTGAAGACCAGGACCAGGCCGACGCAGAGCAGCATCGGGCGCCACTGGCCGAAGATCATCTCGCGCAGGCCGATCCTCTTCTCGGCCTCCCGGCGCTCCTTCTCCTTGGAGCGCGCCTCCTTCTCCAGCTGCGCGAAGGCCGGGGTCTCCTCCAGCCGCATCCGCAGATAGAGGCCGATGACGCCCATCGGGCCCGCGACCAGGAACGGGATGCGCCAGCCCCAGGAGAGCAGGGCGTCGTGGTCGTGACGGAAGAGGTAGGTCAGCAGCGTGACCAGGCCGGCGCCGCCGACGTAACCGGCGAGGGTGCCGAACTCCAGCCAGCTGCCCATGAAGCCGCGCTTCTTGTCGGGCGCGTACTCGGCGATGAAGGTGGAGGCGCCGCCGTACTCGCCGCCGGTCGAGAAGCCCTGGATCAGCCGGGCGACCAGCAGGAGGATCGGAGCCCCGACGCCGATGGAGGCGTACGAGGGGATCAGGCCGATCGCGAAGGTGCCCGCCGACATCATGATCATGGTGATGGCGAGGATCTTCTGGCGGCCGATACGGTCGCCGAGCGGCCCGAAGACCATGCCGCCGATGGGGCGGACGAGGAAGGCCGCGGCGAAGGTACCGAACGTCGACAGCAACTGCGCGGTCGGGTTGCCGGACGGGAAGAAGACCTGTCCGAGCGTGACCGCGATGTAGCTGTAGACGCCGAAGTCGAACCACTCCATCGCGTTGCCGACGGCGGCTGCCGAGACGGCCCGCTTGACCATGGACGGATCGACGACGGTGACGTCGTCGCTGCCCTGCCCCCGCTTCTCCGGTTTCTCCGGCTTCGCCGGGTCGGGTACGGGACCACCGGTACGGGTCCGCGGTGCGACGGGTGACTGCGTCGGCACGTGCTCGCTCGCCTGCGCTCTCTGGGACGACTGCATGGAACACCCGCGCTGGCGGGTCGGGCCCGCCATGGCGTGACGGGCAAAGAACGACCATAGGGGCAGAGCGGCTCATCACGGACAGTGAGCGAATGGCGGCGCAACCGTACGGATCCCTGCTCCTGGCAGGGAAGGAAGCGTTCCGAGGGGCCTTATCCGGCCTTTATGAATGTGATCCATCTCGCCAGGATCACCGCAACCGAATTGCCCTGTTGTGCGGCGGATATGCACGGCACGGACCTGACCCTGCCCACTCCGGGCGGATGTATGCGGGCCATGTCCAAACAATTTTCCGAGGTTCCCTGGCCCACTTCAGGACCTCCTCGAACCCGCCTCCCGTGTGCCCCCGCGGACCCTCCCGCAACCCTTCCCCCACGCCTCTTCCATAACGTCCCCGTACACCCCGCCTGGCCGGATACCCGGTTCCGGTCGGCGCGCCGGGACGCGAGGGTGCGTCGCATGTCTATCGCTACGGCAGTGCTGACCGCATCACTGGCGATGGCGCCGGCCGCCGCGCCATCCATGGGAGTGCAGTGCACCAGCGTGACCGTCCGTGCCCACTTCGCCGCGTCGCCGACGGGTGAGGCCGTCACCCACGACCCGGCCCTGGTGCCCGAGGGCAGCCGGGTCACGGTCGTGGAGAAGCGGTACGGGTCCGGCAAGGACGCCCGTACGGTCGTCGGCCTGCGCCTGGCGGGCCTGGTCCCGGACCGTACGTACGGCGCCCACGTCCACACCAAGCCGTGCGGGCCCGCACCGGCCGACTCCGGGCCGCACTACCAGAACGTGCCCGACCCGGTGCAGCCCTCCACCGACCCCGCCTACGCCAACCCGCGCAACGAGGTGTGGCTCGACCTGAAGACGGACGCGGACGGCGACGGCGCCTCGGTCGCCAGGGTCACCTGGCACGTCCGCTACGGACAGGCCCGCTCGGTGGTCGTCCACGAGCACAAGACGCACACCGAACCGGGCCACGCGGGGACCGCGGGCGCCCGCCTGGCCTGCGTCAACGTTCCGCTGGCCTGACGCTGTCGGGCGCCGGGCGCGGAACGGCCTGACGCTGTCGGGCGCCGGGCGCGGAACGGCCTGACGCTGTCGGGGCGTCGGGCGCGGGCTCGCCGGGCGCCGGACGCGAGCGGCGCGGCAGTGTTCCGCCGCCGCGCCGCGGGATCGTCGCGCCCATCAAGCATCAGCCATCCGGCCGTACGCTGCCACTCGGCGGAGCAGACCCGGCGAGTGATGGAGGAACGCCATGAGGTATCGACGGCTCGGCGGGCCGGGCGGGGCCGCGGTGTCGGCCGTGGGGCTCGGGTGCATGGGGATGTCCGTCGCGTACGGGCCGGCCGACCCGGCGGAAGCGCGACGGGCGCTCGACCGGGCCGCGGACCTGGGCGTGACGTTCCTCGACACGGCCGACGCGTACGGGCGCGGCGCGAACGAGGAGTTCGTCGGCGACTGGCTGCGCGGCCGGAGCGCGCGGGAGGACGTCGTCCTCGCGACGAAGTTCGGGCTGCGGCACGACCCGGCGACCGGGCGGGTCGACACGGTGGACACGTCGCCCGCGTACGTACCGGTGGCCTGCGACGCCTCGCTGCGCAGGCTCGGCGTCGAGTACATCGACCTCTATTACGCGCACCGCCGCGACCCCGCCGTACCGGTCGAGGAGACCGTCGGCGCGATGGCGGAACTGGTCGCGGCGGGGAAGGTGCGTCACCTGGGCCTCTCGGAGGTCAGCCCGCGGACACTGCGCACGGCGCACGCCGTGCATCCCGTCAGCGCGGTGCAGGTCGAGTACTCGCTGTTCACCCGGGGCGTGGTCGAGGGCGAACTGCTCGCCACGTGCCGCGAGCTGGGCGTGACCGTGGTGGCGTACTCGCCCCTCGGGCGCGGGATGCTCGCGGGGGCGCTCGCCTCGCGCGAGGAGCTGAGCGAGGACGACAACCGGCGTCGCTGGCCGCGGTTCTCCGCCGAGAACATCGAGCGCAACCTGGAGCTCGTCCGCGCGGTGCGCCGCGTGGCGGACGAGCTGGAGGTGCCGCCGGCGCGCGCGGCGCTCGCCTGGCTGCTGGCGCAGGGCGAGGACATCGTGCCGATTCCCGGGACGAAGCAGGCGCGTTACGTCGCCGAGAACGCCGCCGCGGCAGACCTGACCCTCACCGGGGAGCAGGTCGCGCGGCTGCGCGCGGCGGTGCCCGCCGACGCCGTGGCGGGCGCGCGCTACCCGCAGCAGGCTCTGGAGCGGCTCGGTCACTGAGCGGAGGGACGCGGGCCGCCGGAGAGACTTGGGCCGGCGGCCCGCGGCCCCCTCATGGCATCCACGCCTCGTACGACAGCACATCACCCGACTTGATCTTGAAGTCGGGGACGTCCTTCGTCAGCGTCGTCTCCATACCGAGGATCCGGCCGGTCTCCGGGTTGAGGATGACCAGTTGCAGGGTGCCGTCCATGGAGCCGCCCGAGGCGTCCGTGCCGCGGTAGGCGTACGCCTGGCCGCGCCGCCCGAGACGGTCGATGACCTGCCCGGCCGGGCGCAGGTCCTTCGTCCGGGAGAGCATCCGGACCAGCGCCGCCGACTCGCGCGGACCCGGGGTCCACTCCTGGAGGAACGAGGAGAGGGCCATCAGCAGCGGCTGCGTCTCGGTGCCGGCGCCGCTGTAGAAGGTGGACAGGTAGGAGCGCAGCTCGTCCGGATCGGCGGGCGGCCGGGCGGGCAGGGGGCCGTCCCCGGTGGCCGGGTCGTCCAGGCGGGTGCCTGCCGGGTAGGTCTTGCGGTGCAGGACCTTGCCGTCGTTGACGGTGCGCCACTCGCCGTCGGCGTCGTTGATCACCGGGCGGCCGGGGTGCCGGGGGTCGGTGGCGACGACGAGTTCGGAGCCGCTGCCGTCCGGGTTCCAGCGGGTGATGCGCTCCTCGGGGATGGTGACCGGCGGCTGCGCGTCGGGGCCGGTCTCCATGCTCAGGTACCAGCTCTGGAGGTGGCTGCCCCGGTGCGGCTTGGGGGCGTCGTGCAGGGCGCGGGCGTACGCCTCCGCCCGGCGCGCGACCTCGTCCAGCGGCAGGATCGGGGCGTCGGGCTGCACGACGAGCGCCGTGGGGGAGGCCGCCGCCGGGGCCGTGCTGACGCCGGAGAAGGTGAGGGTGAGAGCCGCGATGGCGGCGGCCGAGGCGGCGGTGGCGCCGATGAGAAGGCGGCGGGTACGGCGCGGCCGGGCAGCACGGGGGAGCCGGGCGGGGCGGGAGGCGCGTTCAGGAGTACGCGCCGGCGTGGGAGACGGCGCGTCGGCGCTCCTCAGCGCCGCCAGCCGGTGCTCGGCGCGCGCGGTGAGCGGGCGGTCGCGCCAGGGGCCCTCGTCGGACCGTACGGGATCGGCCTGCCGCAGCAGCTCCAGTTCGTCAGTCAAGGCTGCGGCCTCCGGCTCGGGTCGGCACCGCGGGTGCGGGCAGAGGGGGACGTACAGGGGTACGGCGTGCGGGTGGGCGGTGCGCGCGCGGGCGCGGTGGGGGAGCGGCGCCCGGGTCGGGCCCTGGCTCCGGCGCTCCCTTCGGCCGGAGACGGTCTATCTGTGTACGGAGCCGGTTGCGCGCCCGGTGCAGCCGCATCGCCGCGGCGCTCTGGCTGCAATCGAGGGTGACGGACAGTTCCTGGAGGGTCAGTTCCTCCCAGGCCGTCAGACGCAGCACTTCCTGGTCGGCGGGGGAGAGACGTTCCAGCGCCTCGTGCACCCAGGACCCCGGCCGTTCCGAGTCGGGGCTGTCCACGGTCTGGCGGCGGTGCGCGGCCTCGTGGTTGCCGAGGCGGTGCAGCAGGCGCCGGTAGCGGCCGAAGCCGCGCACCGTGTTCGACAGGCAGTTGCGCGCCACGCCGTACAGCCAGGGCAGCGGGGACGGCGGCAGCTCGGCGCGCCGCCGCCAGGCTATGGAGAAGACCTCCGCCACCACCTCCTCCACGTCGTCCTCCTGCCCGCTGTCCAGCCGGCGGGCGACGAAGCGGCTGACCGCCCAGAAGTGCGCGCGGTAGGCGGCGGCGAAGGCTTCGTCGACGTCCTGGCCGAGGTCTGTGCCGGGGCCCGCGCCGAAGTCCTCGTCCGGGCCGTCCCCGGCGGCTGCGTCCTTGCTCATGATCTGTTGGTGTCCGGCACGCCTGCGATCTTCACACCCTGCCGCGGTGAAGTTTCCGGCGGCCCCGGACACCTACGGTGCATGAAGTCCACCGTGAAGTGGCTGACGACCACCGACCACAAGACCATCGGCACGCTGTACCTGATCACCTCGTTCGCGTTCTTCTGCATCGGCGGCCTGCTGGCCCTGCTGATGCGCGCCGAGCTGGCCAGGCCGGGCCACCAGATCCTGTCCAACGAACAGTTCAACCAGGCGTTCACGATGCACGGCACGATCATGCTGCTGATGTTCGCGACGCCGCTGTTCTCCGGTTTCGCGAACTGGATCATGCCGCTGCAGATCGGCGCCCCCGACGTCGCCTTCCCCCGGCTGAACATGCTCGCCTACTGGCTGTACCTCTTCGGCTCGCTGATCGCGGTGGGCGGATTCCTCACGCCGCAGGGCGCCGCCGACTTCGGCTGGTTCGCCTACGCGCCGCTCTCCGGCTCCGTGCACTCCCCGGCGATCGGCGGCGACATGTGGGTCATGGGCCTGGCGCTGTCCGGCTTCGGGACGATCCTGGGCGCGGTCAATTTCATCACCACCATCATCTGCATGCGCGCCCCCGGCATGACGATGTTCCGCATGCCCATCTTCACGTGGAACGTGCTGCTGACCGGTGTGCTGGTCCTGCTCGCCTTTCCCGTACTGGCCGCGGCGCTCTTCGCGCTGGAGGCGGACCGTAAATTCGGGGCGCATGCCTTCGACGCGGCCAATGGCGGCGCATTGCTGTGGCAGCACCTCTTCTGGTTCTTCGGCCACCCCGAGGTCTACATCATCGCGCTGCCGTTCTTCGGCATCATCTCCGAGGTCATTCCGGTCTTCTCCCGGAAACCGATGTTCGGTTACATCGGTCTGATCGCGGCGACGATTTCGATCGCGGGCCTTTCGGTCACCGTCTGGGCGCACCACATGTACGCGACGGGCGGCGTGCTGCTGCCGTTCTTCTCCTTCATGACGTTCCTGATCGCGGTACCGACCGGAGTGAAGTTCTTCAACTGGATCGGCACGATGTGGAAGGGCTCACTGTCCTTCGAGACACCGATGCTGTGGGCGGTCGGCTTCCTGATCACCTTCGTCTTCGGTGGTCTGACCGGCGTCATCCTGGCGTCGCCGCCCATGGACTTCCACGTGACGGACTCCTATTTCGTGGTCGCCCACTTCCACTACGTCATCTTCGGCACCGTCGTCTTCGCGATGTTCGCCGGCTTCCACTTCTGGTGGCCGAAGTTCACCGGCAAGATGCTCGACGAACGGCTCGGGAAAATCACGTTCTGGACGCTGTTCATCGGCTTCCACGGCACCTTCCTGGTCCAGCACTGGCTGGGCGCCGAAGGCATGCTGCGCCGCATCCCCGACTACCTGGCCGCCGACGGCTTCACCACGCTGAACACGGTCTCGACGATCGCCTCGTTCCTGCTCGGCCTGTCGATACTGCCGTTCCTCTACAACGTCTGGAAGACCGCGAAGTACGGGGAAAAGGTCACGGACGACGACCCGTGGGGCTGGGGACGTTCGCTGGAGTGGGCGACCTCCTGCCCGCCGCCGCGCCACAACTTCACCTCCCTGCCGCGCATCCGCTCCGAATCCCCGGCCTTCGACCTGCACCATCCCGAGGTCGGCACGCCCGGACTGGACCGCGAGAAGGAACGCGAGGTGCTGGTATGAGCGGAAGCACGCCGGTGAGCACGGCCGAGGCCATCAACGAGATCGAGGGATATCTGCTCTGGGAGGCGGAGAAGGACCGCGCCCGCACCCGCGCCCGCGACTTCACCGCCCGCCTGCCGTGGCTGACCCGCGCGCAGCAGGAGGAGGTCGAGCGGCAGTACCAGGCCGACCAGCTGGAATTCTCCCGCGCCTACCTGCGGCGGATCGCCGCCCGCAGCGGAGAACTGCGTGCCGAGTACGAGGGCGTGTACCGGGTGCTGCGGCGCCGGCTGGTGACGGGCCTGCTCGCCGTGGCAGGGGCGCTGGTGATCGGCGCGGTGGCGGTTGCCGTCGCCCTCACCGGCGGGTGAGGGCGACGGACTGACGACGACCGGGGGCGTCCGCGGCTGAGGGGTCGGCCCGCTGGCGCCTCCCGGCCGTCAGCCGGAGCCGGCCGTCAGCCGGGGCCGCCTGTCAGCCGGGGCCGCCCGTCAGCCGGTGACCGTGATCTGCGACGCCGGGTCGGTGGTGTCGGTCACCTTGTACGTGGCGTTGAAGATCGACGTCGTGGCGCTGGTCGGGCAGCCGAAGCCGCCGACGACCTTCACCGGCACCGAGGCGTTGGTGAAGGTCAGGGTGGACGGCGCGCCGTTCGCCCAGGCGCCGCTCACCGTCGCCGCACCGGTGGGAGCGGCCGTCACCGTACAACTGGCCAGGCCACTGGTCTTGAGGACGAAACCGGCGGTCGGGATGGTCAGCCCGGCGGTGCTCGGTGCGCCGTTCTGCATGGTGACGCCCCAGTCGCCGGACGTCTGGATGGTGGCACTGACCCCCGGCATGCTCGTGGTGCACGAGGTGTAGCCGGGCGCCGAGATGCCGTTGCTGACCGGGCCGGAGGCGTTGGAGTTGCCCGGGGCTTCCGGGACCTGGCCGGTGGCCTTGGAGACGGTGCAGGTCACCGTCACCGAACCGGCCTTGAAGGTGGCCTTGCCGCTGAGGGTGGCGGCGTAGGCGTGGCCGGCCGGGGAGACGGTGGTCGGGCCGGCGGTGACCGGGGTCCCGGTGGGCTGGGCGGTGGCCGAGCCGGTCAGGGCCAGGGAGAGGGACGCGGTCGCGAGGATGCCCGTACCGGCGGCGAGCAGGGCGCGCGGCCGCCGGGTGACGGAGTGGTGTGCGCGAGAGCGTGCGGGTCTGTGCGTCATCGCGGATCTCCTTCTGCGAGCGGTGTTGGTGGGGCGACGCAGGTGCCTGCGAACACCTGCGGGTCGGAGGGGGGTGTGCTGTCCTGCCGTACGCGGGCGACGGGGCCCGGCGGGCCGCCCGTGGCGGGCACCGTCGTACGGGTACGGCAGGCGCCTTCGTACGGGTACGAGGGCGCTGTCTTACGGGCGCGGGGGTTCCGTCTTACGGGCCCGGGGGTGGCGCCGTACGGGCGCGGGGGTGGCGCCGTACGCGTACGAGGTGTCCGGCGTACGCGTACGGCGGTCCTGCCGCGCGGCCCGGTCAGCTCTGCGGCTGGGTGCGGTGCGGTGCGGACGGCTCGCTGCCGGAGGGCCCCGCACCCGGCTCCGGTCGCGGGCCCGTACCCGTACCCGCGTCCGCCTGCGGTTCCGGCCCGGGCGCCGGCAGCGGGCGTGGCTGCCAGGCGAAGATCATGCCGCCGCCGAGGATGCCGACGATCGTGCCGAACAGGAATCCGCCGAGGTTGGACATCACCAGTGCGGCGGTGGCCACCAGGACGGTGAGGACGCCGGCCAGCCCCCGGTAGTGCGGCGCGAACCACGCGGACAGGCCCATCAGGATCATCACCAGGCCCATCAGGACGGACGGGATCCCGGCGATGCCCTGCTGGAGCATGACCTTCAGCGGTGCCAGCGGGATGGCGCAGATCTCCGCACCGGCGACGACGGCCGCCAGCCCGCCCCAGAAGGGGCGGCCCTTGCGCCAGCGCCGCCAGGCCGCACGCCCGCGCCGCCAGGAGCCCTGCCCGGTCAGAAGCATTCCTTCTTGCCCTTGGAGATCTTCATGCTCAGGCCGGTCAGCCGGAACGTCCCGGCGTTGGTGGCCCAGGCCGTCTGCTTGAGGTCGGTGATGTTCACGTCGTCGGCCTGCTGGGCGAACAGGTCCTGCATGCCCTGGGCGGTCGCCGGTCCCTTGTCGAGGGTGGAGGCGTCCCGGCCGATCTCGATGTTGTTGAAGTCCGCGTTGCCGGAGAGCTGGGTGGCGTCGACGAAGAGGTCGGTCGCCTTGACCGGCGTCTTGCCGCCGCCCGCGGTGATGTTGAGGGAGATGTCGCCGATGACCGGCAGCGTGGTGACCACCGACTGGCACAGTTTGTGCAGGTCGGCCTTCTTGATGGCGGTCACGGCCACCGGCAGCAGCTCGCCGCGGGCGTTCTGGTCGACGCCGCCGTACTGGGCGAAGCCTTCGCCGTTGAGGGATGCGGCGGACACCTTGAACTGCTGTCCCGATACGGCGAACGAAGCCGCCAGCGCGCCGTTGGCCAGCGCGATGGCCAGCGCGGCGGTCCCGGCGAGGGCCGGGACGGACAGCACGGCGAACTTGCGCCAGCTGACCCGCCCCGTGACGTGTCTGCCGTGTGCGTCCTTCATGAGAGTGGTCCCCTTCGAAGTGCGGTGGGTCGCGCAGCCGAGAGATGTGGGGGGACGTGCTGGGCACCGGGCCAGGAAACGGCAAGCGTGTGGTGATCAGGTGGAGGGTGTGAAGAACTGGCCGGTGTTACTGGCGAGTTGAATGTAAGTCTGCCAGTAGCCGTTGGCAAGGTTGAGGACCGAAGGAACCACAGGAGACGCAAAAGAGACGCGGCGGCACGTCACCCGGCGCCACCGCCGTACCCGCGCGCCTGCGTACCGCTCGGCTCCGCCGCGTCTTCGCGTCCGCGCACGCCTCACGCGTACCGGACGCGCAGCTCCTTCACCCCGTTCAGCCACGCCGACCGCAGCCGGCGCGGGGTGCCCGCGAGAGCGATGTCCGGCACGGTGTCGGCGATGGCCTGGAAGATCAGGTCGATCTCCAGGACGGCGAGCGACTTGCCGAGGCAGAAGTGCGGACCGCCTCCGCCGAACCCCAGGTGGGGATTGGGATCGCGGGTGATGTCGAACGTCCCGGGGTCCTCGAAGACCTCCGGGTCGTGGTTGGCGGAGGCGTAGAAGAGGCCGACGCGCTGCCCTTTGCCGATCCGCGCGCCGCCCAGGGTGGTGTCCTGGGTGGCGGTGCGCTGGAAGGAGACGACGGGCGTCGCCCAGCGCACGATCTCCTCGGCGGCGGTGCCGGGCCGTTCCCGTTTGTACAGCTCCCACTGGTCGGGGTGGGTCAGGAACGCGTGCATCCCGTGGGTGATCGCGTTGCGGGTCGTCTCGTTGCCCGCGACGGCCAGCAGGAGGACGAAGAACCCGAACTCGTCGGACGCGAGGTTGCCCTCGTCCTCCGCCGCGACCAGCCGGCTGACGATGTCCTGCGCCGGGCACTCCTTGCGGGCCGCGGCCAGGTTCATCGCGTACGAGATCAGCTCGGCCGCCGCGGTGCTGCCGACCTCCTCGGTGATGGCCAGCTCGGGGTCGTCGTACGCGATCATCTTGTTCGACCAGTCGAAGATCCGGGACCGGTCGTCCTGGGGGACGCCGATCAGCTCGGCGATGGCCTGGAGCGGCAGTTCGCAGGCGATGTCGGTGACGAAGTCGCCGGACTCCTTGCCGCGGGCCGCGGCGACGATGGTCCGCGCGCGGTCGCGCAGGGCCCCTTCGAGGGCGCGGATCGCGCGGGGCGTGAAGCCGCGCTGGACGATCTGCCGGACCCGGGTGTGCTCCGGCGGGTCCATGTTCAGCATGATCAGCTTCTGGATGTCGATCTTGTCGCGGGTCATGGCCGCGTTGAAGCGGATGATCGAGGTGTTCAGGCTCGCCGAGAAGACCTCCGGCCGGGTGGAGACCTCCCGGACGTCCTCGTGGCGGGTCACCACCCAGTAGCCGTCGTCGCCGAAGCCGGCGATGCCGTGCGGCTGGGCGTTCCACCAGACGGGCTCGGTGCGCCGCAGTTGGGCGAACTCGGGCAGGGGGACGCGGTGGTGGTAGACGTCGGGGTCGGTGAAGTCGAACCCGTCGGGCAGCGCGGGGCATGGCATCTCGGCGACTCCAGCTCTGGTCCGGCCCGGTGCCGGTCGGGGGTCCTGGCGGCCCGCCGTCGTACGGATGCCGACCGGCGGTCCTGACGGGCCGTCAGCTCACGGCGGTGAAGGTAGTAACGAGTTCTATAAGTGGCAAGGGGGTGCGGGGCGTCAAGTCCTGCCCGCACGCGGGCGTTGGGGGCGGAAGGCCCGTGCAGCACCCTTGCGCCGCCGCCCGCGGCTCAAAGAGACTGGCCGGGGAACTAGAACGCGTACCAGTTCCGTCGTCGGGGGTGCCGGGACGTCCTGCGGGACGTGAGGAGAGGACGAGTCAGTCATGGCCGCGGAACCCGTCATCGTGGAAGCCGTACGCACCCCGATCGGCAAGCGCGGCGGCGCGCTCGCCAACCTCCACCCCGCCTATCTCCTCGGCGAGACCTACCGCGAACTGCTCGCCCGCACCGGTATCCAGCCGGACTGCGTGGAACAGATCGTCGGCGGCACGGTCACCCACGCCGGCGAGCAGTCCATGAACCCGGCCCGCACGGCCTGGCTGGCGATGGGCCTGCCGTACGAGACGGCCGCCACCACCGTGGACTGCCAGTGCGGCTCGTCCCAGCAGGCCAACCACATGGTCGCCAACATGGTCGCGGGCGGCGTCATCGACATCGGCATCGGGTGCGGCGTGGAGGCGATGTCCCGGGTGCCGCTGGGCAGCGGCTCCAAGCACGGGCCCGGCAAGCCCTGGCCGGACGAGTGGAACGTGGACCTGCCCAACCAGTTCGAGGCGGCCGAACGCATCGCCCGCAACCGGGGGCTGACCCGCGAGGACGTCGACGCGCTCGGGCTGCGCTCGCAGGAGCGGGCCGCGGCGGCCTGGGCCGAGGAGCGCTTCAAGCGCGAGACGTTCGCCGTGCAGGTGCCGACGACGGAGGACGAACAGGCCGCCGGGCAGGGCATGTGGCGGCTCGTGGACCGTGACGAAGGGCTGCGCGACACGAGCATGGAGGCGCTCGGCGGGCTCAAGCCGGTCATGCCGACCGCCGTGCACACGGCGGGCAACTGCTCACAGATCTCGGACGGCGCGAGCGCGGTGATGTGGGCGTCCAAGCGGATGGCCCGCGCGCTGAAACTCCGGCCGCGGGCCCGGATCGTCGCGCAGGCGCTGGTCGGCGCCGATCCCCACTACCACCTCGACGGGCCCGTCGACGCGACGCGGGCCGTGCTGGGCAAGGCCGGGATGTCGCTCAAGGACATCGACCTGGTGGAGATCAACGAGGCGTTCGCGTCGGTCGTCCTGTCCTGGGCGCGGGTCTTCGACCAGGACCTGGACAAGGTCAACGTGAACGGCGGAGCCATCGCGCTCGGCCACCCGGTCGGCGCCACGGGCGCCCGCCTGATCACCACGGCGCTGCACGAACTGGAGCGTACGGGCAAGGAGTTCGCGCTGGTCACGATGTGTGCGGGCGGAGGACTGGCGACGGGGACGATTCTCCAGCGGCTGTGAGGGACCGGGGGCGAGGGGCGTTGTCAGTGGTCCCTGTCACACTCTCCTCATGACCGAATCAGGGGTGCGGGAGACGGGCCCTCCGGCGGTGCCGCAGGGCAATTACGCGCCGGTATGGGCCGACGACGGCGGCGCGCGGCAGCGCCCGCCGCTGGTGGGGGACGAGCGGGACATCCTCACCAGCTATCTGGAATGGCACCGCGCCACCTTCGCGCTGAAGTGCTCGGGGGTGCCGGCGGAGCGGCTCTCGGAGCGGACGGTGCCGCCGTCCGGGATGAGCCTGCACGGGCTCGTACGGCATCTCGCCGGGGTGGAACGGTGGTGGTTCCACATTCAGTTCGCGGGCGAACGGACCCCGATGCTCCATTACTCCGACGCGGACCCCGACCAGGATTTCGACGACCTGTCCGGCGACCCGGAGGAGGCCCTGGCCGTCTGGCGCGAGCAGTGCGAGCACTCCCGCCGCATCGTGCCGGCGCACCGTCCCTGGACGCGACGGGCACCCACGCGGCCTCGGGGGAACCGGTCTCCCTGCGCCGCATCATGATCGACCTGATAGCGGAGTACGCCCGGCACAACGGCCACGCGGACCTGCTGCGCGAGCGAATGGACGGGGCGATCGGGCGCTGACGGGGGGCGGCGGGGACGGCGGGCGGTCTCGGCGGGGTGCGCGAAAGCGGCCGGCGCCTGGGGCGTCGGCCGCTTCGGGGCTGCGGGGTCACGGGCAGGCCGGTACCGGCGTCAGGGACGCGGGCGGTCCGGGGGCCCGGCTGCTCAGTACCAGTTGTGGGACTGCCAGAACTTCCAGGCGTCGCAGGGGCTGCCGTAGGTGGAGTTCATGTAGTCCAGGCCCCACTTGATCTGGGTCTCCGGGTTGGTCTTCCAGTCCGAGCCGGCCGAGGCCATCTTCGAGCCCGGCTGTGCCTGGACGAGGCCGTAGGCGCCGCTGGACGGGTTGGTGGCGGTCGGGTCCCAGCCGCTCTCGCGCTCGACGATGTTGCTGAAGCACTGGTACTGCGCCTGGTCCGGGATCAGCTTGTGCGCCGCGGCCTTGGCGGCGCTCGCGCTCGCGGAGGACGGGGCCTGCGCGGGAGTGGCGGCCTGGGCCGGCGTGGCGGCGAAGGCCGAAGCACCCAGGGCGACGGCACCGGCGGCGACGACGGCCTTCTTGTGGAGGGCAAGACGGCTGGTGATCGTGGACGGGATGACGCTCACGGGAGAAGAAGCCTTCCGGTGGGGTGCGGGGGGCGCCGCCGAGGCTGCGGGCCAGGGGGGAAGAAGCACGCTGCTCTCGGCGACACATTCACCTTGGGAAGTGCTCGGGCGGGTTGGCAATCCCCGTACGTACTAGTGGATCTCGCATGCGGGGCGGGAAGTCCCGCCCGTCAGTTCCCGAGGGGGAGCGGATCGAGGGGAGGGGCCGGCCTACGAAGGCGGCTCGTAGGTGACGGAAGTCCTGTGGGTGGGGACACAGGGGCGGGGGGTGAGGGTAAGGGACAGGGGTGTCGATGAACTATTACGAACGGTGGCCGGTGACTAGGGCGACCGGGTGCTCTCGGAGATCATTTGGGGCCGTTCTGGACTGGTGTTTCCGATCCCGGGCCCGGGCCGGGCCCCGGCCCCGTCGTGAACGTCGCCGGGGCGTCGAACGCCGCGCGGCGGGTGGCGCGGCGCAGGGCCTTGAGGAGGGTGGGGCCGAGGGTGAGGGTGAGGACCACCGTGACCACGGCCCGGGGCAGGTCCCAGCCCAGCGAGGTCGCCAGACAGTAGGCGACGAAGCGGGCCAGATTGTCGGGCAGCGGATCGCCCGGCACGAAGGAGACGCCGGTGGCCATACCGCCGATGTAGGGCCAGCCCTGGAGGTTCATGGCCAGGCCGTACAGGACGGCGGAGACCGCGCCGTACACCGCGATCATGGCCAGCTCACGGCGGCCGCGCAGCCGGTCCGGGCCCGGCAGCAGGCCCGCGCCCATCGCCACCCACCCCATCGACAGCATCTGGAACGGCAGCCACGGCCCCACCCCGCCGGTCAGCAGCGCGGAGGCGAACATCGACCCCGAGCCGAGCACGAACCCGAAGCCCGGCCCCAGGACCCGCCCGGACAGCACCATCAGGAAGAACATCGGCTCGATGCCGGCGGTGCCCGCGCCCAGCGGGCGCATCGCCGCGCCCGCGGCGGCCAGCACGCCGAGCATGGCGATGGCCTTGGCGTCCAGGCTGGGCGCCCCGCCCGTCGCGGCGGACGCCGAGGAGTCGGCGATCGTGGCCACGACGACGGCGAGCAGCAGCGGCAGCAGGGCCGCGAACAGCCACGGCGCGTCCTTGGAGTGCGCGAGGCCGGAGGCGGAGCCGGCCAGCAGGGGCCAGCCGAAGGCCATCACCCCCATGACGGAGACGAGGACGAGCGCGGCCACGGCGCGCGGGCCCAGCCGTACCGCCCGTGCCTGCCGGTCCGGGGGAGCGGGGGACGTACGGGTCATGCCGTGGCCTCCAGGGCGTGGGCGACCTGCGGGACGGTGAGCCACGGCAGCGGCGCCAGCACCTTGGAGACCTGCGGTGCGAAGGCGGGCGAGGAGACGACGACCTCGGCGGTCGGGCCGTCCGCGACGACCTCGCCGTCCGCGAGGATGACGACCCGGTGGGCCAGCTCGGCGGCCAGTTCGACGTCGTGGGTGGCCAGGACGATCGCGTGCCCCTCGGCGGCCAGCCCGCGCAGCAGCTGCACGAGACGGCCCTTGGCCGCGTAGTCCAGCCCGCGGGTCGGCTCGTCGAGCAGGAGCAGCGGCGGCCGGGCGGTCAGCACGACGGCCAGCGCGAGGGCGAGCCGCTGGCCTTCGGAGAGGTCGCGCGGGTGGGTGCTGTCCTGTACGTCCGGGAGCAGCCGGGTGACCAGGCCGCGGCAGGTGCCGGGGGCGGCGTCCGCGTCGTGGTCGGCGGCGGCGCACTCGGCGGCGACGGTGTCCGCGTACAGGAGGTCGCGCGGCTCCTGCGGTACGAGGCCGACGTGCCGCAGCAGCGTGCGCGGGCCGGTGCGGTGCGGGGCCGCGCCGCCGACGCGTACCGAGCCGGCGGTCGGCTCGTGCATTCCGACGAGGGTGCTGAGCAGGGTGGACTTGCCCGCGCCGTTGCGGCCCATGAGGGCGATCGTCTCGCCGGCGCGGACGGTCAGGCCGACGCGGTGCAGGGCGTCGATCCGGCCGCGCCGTACGGAGAGCCCGACGGTCTCGGCGGCGAGGGGGCCGCCGGAGCCCTCCGGCGCGCGCACGGGCTCCGACCCGGGTGTCGCCCCGGCCCGGTGGCGGTCCTCGCGGCGGCGCCACCACCCGAAGCGCTTACGGGCGGAGCCCCCGTCCTCCGGGCCGGCACCGGCACCGGGATCGGCATCGGCACCGGCATCGGCATCGGCATCGGCACCAGGATCGGCGTCGGCACCGGGATCGGCACCGGAGCTGGACGCCCCGGAACCGGCATGCGGCACCGTCGCCCCGTTTCCTCCCGGCTCCACCCCCGCCAGCCGCTCGCGCAGCGACGACGCCTTGCGGCGGGCGTCGCGTACCGACAGCGGCAGCGGTGACCAGTGGGCGAGCCGGCCCAGGGCCACCACCGGCGGGTGGACGGGGGAGACGGCCATGATGTCGGCGGGCGCGCCGACGACCGGGGGCGCGCCGGGCGCGGGCAGCAGGATGACCTGATCCGCGTACTGGACGACGCGCTCCAGCCGGTGTTCGGCGAGCAGGACCGTGGTGCCGAGGTCGTGCACCAGGCGTTGCAGCACGGCGAGCACCTCCTCGGCGGCGGCCGGGTCCAGGGCGGAGGTCGGTTCGTCCAGCACCAGCACCTTGGGGTGGGTGGTGAGGACGGAACCGATGGCGACGCGCTGCTGCTGGCCGCCGGAGAGTGTGGTGATGGCGCGGTCGCGCAGGTCGGCGAGGCCGAGGAGGTCCAGGGTCTCCTCGACGCGGCGCCGCATGACGTCAGGGGCCAGGCCCAGTGACTCCATGCCGTACGCGAGTTCGTCCTCGACGGTGTCGGTGACGAAGTGGGCGAGCGGGTCCTGGCCGACGGTGCCGACCACGTCGGCCAGTTCGCGCGGCTTGTGGGTACGGGTGTCCCGGCCGGCCACGGTGACGCGGCCGCGCAGGGTGCCACCGGTGAAGTGCGGCACGAGGCCGCAGACGGCGTTCAGCACGGTGGACTTGCCGACGCCGGACGGGCCGACGAGCAGGCACAGTTCGCCTTCCGGCACGGTCAGGTCGACGCCCTGGACGGCGGGCTCCGCCGCGTCCCCGTAGGTGACCGACACCTGGTCGAAGCGGATCACTGAGGGGACTCCTTCGTGTGCGGCGCGCCCGGCGCCGGAGACTTCCTTACGCGTGCCCGCCCGGCGCCCGGTTCTCCCGGCACGGGCCCCGGTACCGCCCCCGGCTCCGCGGCAGCCCCCGCCCCGGACCCGGCCTCCGCCCCCGCCGCCCGCATCGGCAGCGGTGCGACGAACGCCGGAAGCAGCCCCACCAGGACACCGGCCGCCGGCCACAGCGGCAGGACGGGAGCGGTGAGCGGGACGGCGGGCGGGTGCAGGGCGGCCGGGTCGTAGGAGTTCGCCCAGATCATCAGGGCGGCCACCGCGATGCCGGAGCCCGACACCAGCCAGGCGCGCAGGCCCCACCGGTCGGGCCGGTAGCGGCTGCGCACGGACCGGCGGCCGCCCAGCCACAGTCCGCCGAGGGCCGCGACGAGTCCGGCGAGCAGCACCGGCAGGCCGTACGCGGCTCCGGTGTCGGCCAGCAGTCCGTACGTACCGGCGCAGACCCCGAGCAGGCCGCCGAGGGTGAGCGCGGTGGTGATGTGCCGTACGGCGGGCGGTACCTGCGCCGTACGGCCGTAACCGCGCGCGTCCATCGCCGCGGCCAGCGACACCGAGCGTTCCAGCGCGCCCTCCAGGACCGGCAGCCCGACCTGGAGCAGCGCCTTGACGCCCCGGTCCGGGCGGCCGCGCAGCCGGCGGGCGGCGCGCAGCCGCTGCACGTCGGCGACGAGATGGGGCGCGAAGGACATCGCGACGACGACCGCGACGCCCGCCTCGTACAGCGCCCCCGGCAGGGACTTCAGCAGGCGGGCCGGGCTGGCGAGCGCGTTCGCGGCGCCGACGCAGATCAGCAGGGTGCCCAGCTTCAGCCCGTCGTAGAAGGCGAAGAGCATGCCCTCGGCGGTGACCCGGCCGCCGATGCGTACCCCGCGCGCCCACTCGGGCAGCGGCACTTCTGGCAGCGTGACCAGGGTGTGCGTGCCGGGGATGGGCGAGCCCAGGAGGAACGCGAAGACCAGCCGGATGCCGATCACCAGCAGGCCGAGCTTCAGGAACGCGCCGTACGAGCGGGCCCACGGCGCGTCCGTGCGGCGCGCCGCGACGACGTACCCGGCCACGCCGATCAGCAGGCCCAGCAGCAGCGGGTTGGTCGTCCGGGACGCCGCGGTGGCCAGGCCGAGCGCCCACAGCCACCAGGCGCCCGCGTGCAGCGCGGTCGAGCGGGTGGCGCGGGGGGCGCCGGCGACGCGGGCGCTCATCCGCGGCGGCGGCGGGCCTGCCACCCGGCCGCCGCGCCCAGGACGACCACGACGGCGATGCCACTGATCAGTCCGGCGGAGGGGCCGCCCGAATCGTCGTCCGCCGCCTGCTCGCCGGAGGCGGCAGCGCCCCCGGAAGCACCCGGGTCCGGCGCACCGGAAGCGGAAGCGGAACCGGAGCCGGGAGCGGAACCGGAAGCCTTGTCCGCGCACCCCGCCTTCGGATATCCGGCGATCGCGCACAGCAGCGCGCTCGCGTCGTACCGCAGCGGCTTGGCGACGGCCGCCAGCGCGTCACCGACCGTCCCGTCCTCCGGCAGCCGCGCGCACTCCGTACGGACCGGCGGCGGGTTCTCCCCGGCCGCCGCCTCCGCCTTCGTGCCGAAGTCGAGGACGAGTCCGACGCGCTTGGTGCCGTCCTGCGCGGACGTCTTCCCGCAGATCGCGGCGAAGTCCGCGGCCCGGCGCGGCTTGCCGGCCGCCGCCGAGTCGGCGCTGACGGTGAAACGGAAGCCCGCCACGGCGCCGTCCCGGGGGCGGCTGGTGGCCGGCCCCTCGGTCGCGTACGACCAGCCGCCCCCGGAGGCCGGGGCGCCGGCGGCGGGCCCGTCCCAGAAGGACCAGTAGCGGTACTCCTGCGCCTGGGCGGGCGCCGCGCCCAGGCCCGTGACCGTACCGGCCAGGGCCAGGGCGCCGAGGAGGCGGGCGGAGCGGGGCCGCGGCGGGCGCATCAGACGTCGCTCTTCTTCCGGCGGCCGCTGAGCAGGAACCCGGCGCCGATGCTCGCCACGAACACGATGCCGAAGATCCACCACACGCCGGAGTTCTGCTCGTCCTGGTCCTGCGCGTCCTTCTCCGGCGCGGCGGACGGCGCGGAGCTGCCGGCCGGCTTGGGGCCGGTGGCGTTCAGCTGCGCGACCAGGTCGGCGCCGCCGAAGGAGCGCGGGTCGGCGCCCGCGGCGTGCGCGGCGAGCACCAGCTGCGCGTACGCGGCCGGGCCGGCCTCCTTGGCCCAGTTCGCGGAGTTCTTCTCCAGCCACTTCAGCGGCGCCTGCGCGGCGTCGCCGTGCGAGCCGGCGGCGAGGGCCACCACGGCGTCGGCGGTGTTGCCGACGTCGGGCTGGTCCTCGGCGCCGGGCATCGCGGACTTCAGGTGCCCGCCGTTGGCGCCGAGCACCGCGGCCAGGTAGGCGGCGCCGCCCTCGGCGGCCTGCTTCGGGTCGCGCTTCGCGTCCTGGCCCGCCGCGCCACCCTCGCACTTCAGGGGCTTGACCGGCGCGTTGACGTCCTTGCCCGCCGGGTCGACCACGAAGCCGTCGCCCAGCCCGCCGAGCACGGCGGCGGCCGTGGCGTCCGCGTTCGGGGCCAGCTTGCCGTCCTTGGGCTGGAAGGCGAACGCGCCGCGCTCCCCTTCCTTCGCGTCGCAGCCGAGCTGGAAGGTGACCAGCGCGTCGTACGGGGACTTGCCGCCCTTCTGCACGGACTCCGGCTTCTGTCCCGCCGCCTTGAGCGCGCCGATCACCACGGAGGTGGAGTTGGCGTCACTGGGCGAGCCGCCCATCGAGGGCCAGCCGCCGTCGTCGTTCTGTACGGACTTCAGCCACTTCACGGCCTTCTGTACGGCGTCGTCGTGCCCGCCGAGCGCGGCCAGCGCCTGTACCGCGGCAGCCGTCTGGTTGGTGTCCCGCATCGTCTTGTCGTCGCAGGCCTTGGCCGGGTCGGCGCGGTAGGCGCTGAAGGCGCCGTCGGAGCACTGCTGCCCGGCGAGCCAGTCGACGCCCGTCACCGACGGACGCACCCCGACGGTGCGCTGCGCGAGGAGGGCGAGCGACTGCCGCCACACGCCGTCGAACTGCGGGTCCTTGCTGCCGTACAGCCCGTCGGGCAGCTTCGACGCCTGCGCGGCGGGCGCGGGGGAGTCGGCGGCCGCCACGGGGGCACCGGCCGCGCACAGCACGGCGGCCCCGGCCAGCGCCGCGGCGGCGCGGCGCGCCAGGACGGCGAAGGTGGGGGCCGTGGAAGCCCTGGGAGCCAGGGGAGCCTGGGAAGCCGTGGTGGCCATCGGGTCGGTGCCTCTCGGATCAGGTCGCTGCGGTGGGTCCGCGGTGGGCCGGTGATGGGTGCTGCGGTGGACGCGCAGCCGCACTCGGACGCCCCGCCGCCCGCCGGTCGACGACCGGCCGCGGTGGCACCGGGCTCAGCTCCGCATACCTCGACGGTGCCGCGCGCCGGGCGTCCGCGCGAGGAGGCGCGGCCTTCCGGCGGCGGGAGCCTTGGTCGTGCCCCAGCGGGTGCTCCGGCTCGCCGGGCGTACGGTGCCGTACGCGTCGGATCACGGTTGCGGGTCAGCGCCGGATTTCCACCGGCTTCCCCCGATCGGGCACAGGATGAAATTGTCTCGCACACCTTAACCGGCGGGCCGGGGGAGCCCCGGGTACGGGCTGGCCGGCAGGTGCACGCTTCACACCGCCCGGTACGTCACCGGCTCCGACCCCGAGGCCCCCGCTGCCCCCGCCCGCGAGGCCCCCGCTGCTCCCGACGCGCCCGAAGCCTCCGGCACCGCCTCCGCCAGCCCCAGCCGCACCAGCCGCCGTAGATGCGCCTCCGCCTCCGCGACCGCGATGGTGCGCGACGCGTACGGGATCCGATCCCACGGCCGGTTCCACTCCATGGCCTCGGCGAGCTGCCACGGCGTACGGGGTACGGCGAGCAGCGCGCGCAGCCCGGCCAGCCGCTCCTCGTGGTGGGCGAGCAGCTCGCGCACCCGGCCGGCCGCGTCCGTGAACGCGTGCTGGTGGGCGGGGAGCACCTCGGCGGGCGCCAGCCGGGCGACGCGTTCCAGGGAGGCCAGGTAGTCGCCGAGGGGGTCGGCGGGCGTCGCGTCGTCCGGGTCCTCGTAGAGCCCGATGTGCGGGCTGATGCCCGGCAGCAGGTGGTCACCGGAGAAGAGCCGGCCGTGGCCCGGCCGCCGGGCCGGGTGCTCCTCCTCCAGGTGCAGGCACACGTGGCCGGGCGTGTGGCCGGGCGTCCAGACGGCGCGCAGCCGGCGGCCGGGCAGGTCGAGGAGAGCGCCGGGCGCGATCTCGCGGTCGGGCAGCGCCGCCCGCTGCCCGGGGAGGTCGCGCACCGGGCCCTTGGCGCGCACCCGGCGCAGGGGCGCCAGGTGACTGTCGGGCGCGCCGGCCGCGGCCAGCTTGGCGATCAGGTGGTCCAGCCACCGGCCGGGTTCGGCCTCCCGGGTGCGGCGTACGACGGCGGCGTCCGCCGCGTGCATGGCGATCCACGCGCCGGACGCCTCCCGTACGCGGGCGGAGAGGCCGTGGTGGTCGGGGTGGTGGTGTGTGATGAGGACCCCGTGCAGGTCGGTGACGTCGAAGCCGCAGGCGGTGATCCCGGCGGTCAGGGTGTCCCAGGCGTCCGGGTCGTCCCACCCGGTGTCCACGAGGACCGGGCCGCGGCCGGTCTCCAAGAGGTGGACGAGGGTGTGGCCGAGCGGGTTGTCCGGGATGGGGACGGCGATCGACCACACGCCGCCCCGGTGGTCGGTCACCCGGGGCCCGGCCTCCGCCGCCCCCGTACGGGCCGCTGCCGTCATCCGCCGCACCTCCGCCTCCGCGCGGACCGGCCGCGCCCCCGTGCCGGGCATTGCCCAGCATAACGGGAACTGGTATCAGGTCTGATGCACCGTCAGGAACTCTTCCGGCCCCCAGGAGGCGGCAGCCATGAGCGCACTCGTCGAGTACGAACAGCTCTACATCGGCGGCGAGTTCACCGACCCGGCCGGCGGCGGCACCATCGAGGTGGTCTCGCCGCACACCGAGCAGGTCATCGGCCGGGTGCCGCACGCCTCGCGGACCGACGTGGACCGGGCCGTCTCCGCCGCCCGCGCCTCCTTCGACTCCGGAGTGTGGGCGGACACCCCGCTCGCGGAGCGGATCGCGGTGGTCACCCGCGTCAAGGACGCCTTCGCCGTGCGCAGCGAGGAGATCGCCCGGGTCATCAGCGCCGAGAACGGCACCCCGTACACCTCCGGCGTGCTGGTGCAGGCGCTGGCCGCGATGATGGTGTGGGACGCGGCGCTCACCGTCGCCCGCGACTTCCCGTTCGAGGAACGCCGGGCCGGTGTGCTGGGGCCGCTGCTGGTGCGGCGCGAGCCGGCCGGTGTGGTGGCGGCCGTGGTGCCGTGGAACGTGCCGCAGTTCACCGCGGCGGCCAAACTGGCGCCCGCGCTGCTGGCCGGCTGTTCGGTAATCCTCAAGGTGTCGCCCGAGACGCCGCTGGACGCCTATCTGCTGGCGGACATCGCGAGCGAGGCCGGGCTGCCCCCGGGTGTGCTGTCCATCCTCGCGGCGGACCGGGAGGTGAGCGAGTACCTGGTCGGGCACCCGGACGTGGACAAGGTGTCCTTCACCGGGTCGGTCGCCGCGGGCAAGCGCGTCATGGAGGTCGCGGCGCGCAACCTGACGCGGGTGACGCTGGAACTGGGCGGCAAGTCGGCCGCCGTGATCCTGCCGGACGCCGACCTGGACGCCGCGGTGGCGGGCATCGTGCCGTACGCGTACCTGGTCAACGGGCAGGCGTGCATCGCGCAGTCGCGCGTCCTGGCGCCGCGCGAGCGCTATGACGAGATCGCCGAACGCTTCGCCGCCGCGGCGTCCGCGCTGCGCGTGGGCGACCCGCTGGACCCGGCGACCGAGATCGGCCCGCTGGTCGCCCGGCGTCAGCAGCAGCGTTCGCTGGACTACATCGCCCTCGGGCAGCGCGAGGGCGCCAAGGTCCTCACCGGCGGCGGGCGGCCGAAGGGCCAGGAGACCGGCTGGTACGTGGAGCCGACGCTGTTCGGCGAGGTATCCAACTCCATGCGCATAGCCCGTGAGGAGATCTTCGGCCCGGTGATCTGCCTGCTGCCGTACGAGAACGAGGACGAGGCGGTCCGCATCGCGAACGACTCCGACTACGGGCTCTCCGGCTCGGTGTGGACCGCGGACACCGCGCACGGCATCGACATCGCCCGGCGGGTGCGGACCGGTACGTACTCCGTGAACACCTTCGGCATCGACATGCTCGGCCCCTTCGGCGGTTACAAGAACTCCGGGATCGGGCGGGAATTCGGGCCCGAGGGCTTCGGCGAGTACCTGGAGCACAAGATGATCCATCTGCCGGCGGAGGGGTGAGGGACGGTATGAGCGGTACGGACGGCAAGGGCGGGAAGGGCGTGGCGGCCGGGCCGGAAGGACCCCGCTGGCACGTGGCGGTCGACCGGGGTGTCTGCATCGGCTCCGGCCTGTGCGCGGCCACCGCGCCCGGCGGCTTCGCGCTGGACGCGGCCCGCCAGTCGCACCCCGTACGGCCCGAGTGCGAGGCGTCCGACGACGTGCTCGCGGCGGCCGAGGGCTGCCCCGTCGAAGCGATCACCGTGACGGACGCCGCCACGGGGGAGGCCGTCTTCCCGCCGGAGGAGTGAGCGGCCGTTCCCGTTGGGCGGTACGGGTGCGAGGCCCGCGCCCACCGGGACGTACTGTCGGTAACCCGTGAACTTCTCACGGTGACCTCGTGACATCTGCGACTGTTAACGCTCCCCGGCGGCGTGGAAATCTCTGTGCCACGCCGCCGAGGGGGGAGACGATGGACAAGCGGTACGAGGTTTACTGTCTCGCCGACAGATTCTTCTACGAGACCCCGGACCGACTCTCCGCCGGAACCGGAGCCGCGTCGGGCCGCGGTCCCCTGTACGAAGCGGCGCAGCGCGCAGTCCCCGAAGGGTGGCGGTGTTTCCTCTCCGGGGACTGGCTCCACGTCAACCCGGTCGACGCCGAAGGACAGCCGCGTCCCGGACTGCCCCCGCAGGGCTGGAAGATCCACGTCTCGGCCTGTACCGACAACGCCGAGAAGACGGCGTCCCAGGTGTGGGACTACTGCGTCGCCCGGCTGATCCCGTTCAAGTTCGTGCCGGGTCCGCGTCCGCTGCACCTGCGCAACTCCAAGTACGCCGACCGCGGTTCGAGCGGCAAGTTCGCCACCATCTACCCGTCGGACGAGCAGCAGCTGCACACCGTCCTGCGGGAACTGGGCGCGCTGCTGGCCGGCGAGCCGGGCCCGTACATCCTCAGCGACCTGCGCTGGCAGGACGGCCCTCTCTACGTGCGGTACGGCGGGTTCACCCGGCGCTACTGCGTCGACGAGCACGGCAACCTGGTCGGCGCGATCGAGAACGCCGAGGGCAAGCTGGTCCCCGACCGGCGCGAGCCGCGGTTCCACGTACCGGAGTGGATCGAGCTGCCGGACTTCCTCGCCCCGCAGCTCGCCGCCCGCAACTCCACCACCGTCGCCGACCTGCCGTACCAGATCGAGTCGGCGCTGCACTTCTCCAACGGCGGCGGCGTCTACCTCGGCCGCGACCGGCGCACCGGCGACAAGGTGGTGCTCAAGGAAGCCCGCCCGCACGCCGGGCTGGCCGCCGACCGCGCCGACGCCGTCACCCGCCTGGAGCGCGAACGGGCCGCCCTGGAGAAGCTGTCCGGACTCGGCGTCGCGCCGGAGGTCCGCGACTGGTTCACCCTGGACGACCACCGCTTCCTGGTCATGGACTTCCTGGAGGGGCGCACCCTCAACGCGTTCTTCGCCGAGCGGCACCCGCTGATGGGGCCGGCGCCGGAGCCGTCCGCGCTGGCCGAGTACACGCGCTGGGCGCTGGGCATCCACGCGGCGGTCGAGGACGTGGTGGCCGCCGTGCACCGCCGCGGTGTCGTCTTCAACGACCTGCACATGTTCAACATCATGGTCGCGCCCGACGAGAGCGGCGTGAAACTTTTGGACTTCGAGGCGGCGGCGGACGCCGGCGAGGCGCAGCGGCAGACGCTGGCCCACCCGGGCTTCATCGCCCCGGCCGACCGCACCGGCTTCGAGGTGGACCGGTACGCGCTCGCCTGCCTGCGGCTCGCACTGTTCCTGCCGATGACCACGCTGCTGGTGATCGACCGGGACAAGGCCGGGCACCTCGCCGAGATCGTGGCGCACGAATTCCCCGACGTACCGGCGGAGTTCCTGGCCGAGGCGGTGGACGTGATCCAGGGGACGCCGACGGCTTCGGCGACGGCTTCGACGACGCCTTCGGACGCGCCGGAGACGGCCGCTCCCGTGACGGCCCCGCCCGCCGAGCGCCGTACCGGCCCCGCGCCCTACCTCCCCGCCGAACCCGCCGACTGGCCGCACAGCCGCGACGCGATGGTCGCCGGCATCCTGGCCTCGGCCACCCCCGAACGCACCGACCGGCTCTTCCCCGGCGACATAGCCCAGTTCACGGACGGCGGCGGACTGGGGATCGCGTACGGCGCCGCCGGCGTCCTGTACGCGCTCGCCGAGACCGGTGCCGGGAGGTACGGGGAAGGCGAGGAGTGGTTGTTGCGGCAGACCGCCCCGCCTCCTCCCGGCACCTCGCTGGGCTTCTACGACGGGCTGTCCGGCGTCGCCTGCGTACTGGACCGGCTGGGCCACCCCGAGCGCGCCATGGAGCTGATGGAGCGGGTCCTCGCCGAGAAGTGGCACCGCCTCGCGCCCGATCTGCACGGCGGGCTGGCCGGCGTCGGCCTGGCCCTCGACCACCTCGCCCGCACCCGCGGCGAACGGGAGCTGCGCGACCGGGCCCTGGAGGCCGCCGGGCACACCGCCGACCGGCTGGACGCCTGCGGGAAGCGGGCCGGCCTGCTGCGCGGCGCCAGCGGTCCCGCGCTGCTCTTCCTGCGGCTGTACGAGTCCACCGGCGACCCGGGGCTGCTCGACCTCGCGGCCGAGGCGCTCCGGCGCGACCTGGCGCGCTGCGTACGGAACAAGAACGGCACCCTGGTCGTCGACGAGGGCTGGCGGACGCTGCCGTACCTCGGCGCCGGCAGTGTCGGCATCGCGGCGGTGCTGGACGACTACCTGGCGCACCGCGCGGACGAGGAGTTCCAGGAGGCGCGGACCGCCATCCTGCCCGCCGCCCGTTCCCGCTTCTACGCGCAGCCCGGCCTCTTCCGCGGACGCGCGGGATGCGTCCTGCACCTGGCGCGCACGACCACGCCGGGCGCCGACCTGGACGGTGCGCTGGCGGCCCAGATCTCCTACCTGGGCTGGTACGCCATGCCTTACCAGAAGCACCTCGCCTTCCCCGGCGACCAGATGATGCGCCTGTCGATGGACCTGGCGACCGGTACGGCGGGCTGCCTGCTGGCCCTCGGTGCCGCGCTGCACGACCGGCCCGTCCAGTTGCCCTTCCTCCCGCCGCCGCCCTCCGCGGAGGTCCGGCGGCCCTGAAGCCGGCCCCGGCCGCCGTGCCGGAGCCGTACCACCGGGTGCCGCGGGGAGACCCGTCATCCGGAACCGCAGCAACACCCGCAACACAGCACCACCGAGTAACACAGCAGTACAGCAACACCAGTACAACTACGTCCCCATAGTGAGAGGAAAGTGTCATGGCGCTTCTCGACCTCCAGGCGATGGACGCACCCGAGCACGGCGGCGGCGGTGGCGGCAGCGAGGCCAGCCTGCTGCTCTGCTGGAGCGAGGCCAGCATCGTCCTGTGTCTCTGACCTGACCGGTCGGTGACCGCTGCCGGAATGCCTGAACCGGCAGCCCAGATCCGGGACTTGTGATCCGGACGTGCGTGCGGCCCCTGCGCGGGCCGCACGCACACCCCGTCGAGAGGCTGCGACCGTGACCCCCGCCGACCGGCTGCTGGCCGGCGCCCTGCGCCACAGCGCCGTGCGCGCCACCGCGCTCCTGCTGCTCACCGCCGCATCGGCCGGCCTCGGCCTGGCACTGCCCGCCGCCCTCGGCCACACCCTCGACCTGCTGCTCGACCACCGGCCGGCGGCCGGCTGGCTCACCCTCTGCGCGGCCCTGACCTGCCTGATCGTCCTGCTGGACGCCCTCGACGGGCTGCTCACCGGCACCACCGACGCCCGCGGCACCGCCTGGGTACGGCGCCGCCTGACCCACCACCTGCTCGCCGCCGGGCCGCGCGCCACCGAGCGGTACGGGACCGGCGACCTGGTCACCCGCGTCGTCGGCAACGCCACCCACGCCGGTACCGCGCCCACCGCCCTCGCCGCCTCCGTCGCCGCCGTCATCACCCCGGTCGGCGCGCTGGCCGCCCTCGCGCTGGTGGACGGGTGGACCGCCGTCGCCTTCCTCCTGGGCATGCCGCTGCTGGCCCTGCTGCTGCGGGCCTTCGCGCGCGACACCGGCGACTGCGTCGGGCGGTACCAGGAGAGCCAGGGCGACATGGCCGGACGCCTGGTCGAGGCGGTCGGCGGCGCCCGGACCATCACCGCCGCCGGCACCCAGCGCCGCGAAGCCGCCCGCATCCTCGCCCCGCTGCCCGGCCTCGCCGAGCACGGACGCCGCATGTGGCACGTCCTGGGACGGTCCACGGCCCAGGCCGCCATGCTCGTACCGCTGCTCCAGATCGCCGTGCTGTGCGTGGCGGGCGTCCGGCTGTCACAGGGCGCGCTGACCGTCGGCGCGCTGCTCGCGGCCTCCCGGTACGCGGCGCTGGCCTCCGGGATCGGCCAGATCGTCGGCCGGCTGAACAGCCTGGTGCACGCCCGCGCCGCCGCCCGGCGCATCGCGGAGGCCCTGGAGGTGCCCGCGATGCCCTACGGGAGGCGGCAGCTCGGCGCGGGCGGCGGCACGCTGAAGCTGCACGGCGTGACCGTACGGCGCGGCGACCGTGCCGTGCTGCGCGGCCTGGACCTCACCGTGCCCGGCGGCACCTCGCTCGCCGTCGTCGGCCGCTCCGGCACCGGCAAGTCCGTGCTGGCCGCCGTCGCCGGGCGGCTGGCCGACCCCGACTCCGGCATGATCACCCTCGACGACGTACCGCTGCGCGACCTGTCGCACGACGCCCTGCGCCGCGCCGTCGGCTACGCCTTCGAACGCCCGGCGCTCCTCGGCACCACCCTCCGCGACACGCTGACACTCGGCTCGTACGCCCCCGGGCGCGAGGAGGTGGAGGCCGCCGCCGAAGCCGCCTGCGCCGCGCCCTTCATCCACCGGCTGCCCGACGGCTACGCCACCCCGTGCGCGGACGCCCCGCTGTCCGGCGGCGAGATGCAGCGTCTCGGCCTGGCCCGGGCGTTCGCGCACGCCGAGCGGCTGCTCGTCCTCGACGACGCCACCTCCAGCCTGGACACCGTCACCGAGCTGAACGTCACCCACGCCCTGCTGCACGACGTCAAGGCCGCCACCCGGATCGTCATCGCGCACCGCGCCGCCACCGCCGCCCGCGCCGATCTGGTGGCCTGGCTCGACGACGGGCGGATTCGCGCCCTTGCGCCGCACGCCGAACTGTGGGAGCTGCCCGCGTACCGGGCGCTGTTCGCCACGGCCCCGAAGGAGACCGCGCATGTCTGAAGCCCAGCGGCAGGGGGTCGTCCCGGGGGCCCCGCTGCGGCGGTCCGGACTGCGCTTCCTCAAGCGGCGGCGTACGGTCCTGGCCCGGCTCGCGGGCTGGTCGCTGGTCGAGTCCGCGCAGACCTTCCTGTTCGGGTTCGCGCTCGCGCACGCCCTCGACGACGGGTTCCTGCGCGGCAGCCCCGTCGTCGGCGCCGCCTGGCTGGCCGCCGCTGCGGTCTGCGTCGGCGCCGGGGCGTACGGCACGGCCCGGGTCTACGGGGCCGTGGCCGACCTGGTGGAACCGCTGCGCGACACCCTGGTGCGCAAGGTCGTCACCCGCGGGCTGTACGCCCCGGACGGCGCGGCGGTCTCCCGGCTCACCCACCAGGTCGAGATCGCCCGTGACACCTTCGCCGGACTGGTGCTGGTGTCCCGCTCGTTCGTCTTCGTCACCGCCGGCGCGCTGGTCGGACTCTGCTCGCTCGCGCCCGTACTCCTGCTGCTGGTGCTGCCGCCGCTGGTGCTCGGCCTGGCGCTGTTCGCCGGGGCGCTGCGGCCGATGGCCCGCCGGCAGGAGACGTTCCTCGCCGCGGACGAGGCCATCGCGGCGGAGACCGGTACGGCGGTCGGCGGGCTGCGCGACATCACCGCGGCGGGCGCGGAGCGGACGGTGGCCGACGCGGCGGGCGAGAGGTTCGACGCCGAAGCGCGGGCGTCCGGCGCTCTGGCCCGCTGGAGCGTGATCCGGGTGCTCGCCCTCGGGATCAGCGGCCGGCTGCCCATCGTGCTGCTGCTGGTCGCCGCGCCCTGGCTGCTGGGCCGGGGCGTGACACCCGGCGCGCTGGTGGCCGCCCTCGCCTACCTCACGCAATCGCTGCTGCCCGCGCTGCAGAGCCTGATGCACGGCCTGGGCACGGCCGGCACCCGCCTGGGCGTGGTGCTGCGCCGCCTCACCGCCGAACCGGCCACCGGCGCGGCGGACGCCCGGCCGCACCGTGCGCCCCGCGACGGGCACGCCGTCGAACTCACCGGCGTGACCTTCGCCTACGGCCCGCATGCCGACCCCGTCGTGCGCGGCCTGGACCTGACCGTGCCGGCCGGCGGGCACCTGGCCGTCGTCGGCCCGAGCGGCATCGGCAAGTCCACCCTGGCCGCGCTGATCGCGGGCCTGCTGGAGCCCGGCAGCGGCGAGGTCCGCCGTCCCGCCACCGCGGACCGGGTGCTCGTACCGCAGGAGGCGTACGTCTTCTCCGGCACCGTACGGGAGAACCTGGCCTACCTGTGCCCCGGCGGCCGGGTCCCGGACGCCGACCTGCTGGCGGCCGCCGCGGAGATCGGCGCGGGCGCGCTGCTGGCGCGGCTGGGCGGGCCGGACGCCACGCTCGCCCCCGCCGAACTGTCCGCGGGGGAGCGCCAGCTGCTCGCCCTGGTGCGCGCCTACCTCGCGCCCGCGCCGCTGGTCGTCCTGGACGAGGCGACCTGCCACCTCGACCCGGAGGCCGAGGCCCGTGCCGAACGCGCCTTCGCGGCCCGGCCCGGCGGCACGCTGATCGTCGTCGCGCACCGCATCAGCTCGGCGCTGCGGGCCGGCCGGGTGCTGGTGATGGACGGTACGCACGTCCGTACGGGACGGCACGGCGAACTGCTGCGGCGGTCCGCGCTCTACCGCGAGCTGACGGGCGGGTGGGCCCACGAGGAGCCCCCGGCCGCCGCGCCCGTCGGGCACCCTCTACAGCCAGCCCTCGCCGCGCGAGATGCGGATGGCGTCGACGCGGTTGCGGGCGCCCGTCTTGCGGGTGATGGCGGACATGTAGTTGCGCACGGTCCCGGTCGACAGATGCAGGACGCCGGCGATCTCGGAGACCGAGGAGCCCTCGGCGGCCAGTGACAGCACGCTCAGTTCGCGGCGGGTCAGCGGGATGTCGGCGGCTTGCAGGAAGCCGAACCCCAGCGATCCGTCGATGAACCGTTTCCCCTCCGCCACCTGCCGTATTCCGGTGGTCAGCTGTACCGGCGAGGCCTCCTTGTCGACGTAGCCGAGGGCCTCCGCCTCGAAGGCCCGGCGCAGCGGTCCGGGCCGGTGCGCCGAGCCCAGCACCAGCAGGGCCGGTGATTTCCCCGGGCCTTTCCCTTTCGCGAGTTTGGATAACTTGCGCAATATGCCTGGCCCGGTGGGCTCCGGGCTCTCCGCGTCCACCACGCAGACGTCGGGGCGCAATGCGCGCACCCGTTCCGCCGCGTCACGGGTGGTGGCGGCGGAGACGTCGATGTCGTTCTCCCGGTCGAGCACTTCCGTCAATGCCCATCGGAACAGACAGATGTCATGCACGAGTAGCACCCGGATCACTGCAGTCCCCCTCCAGACCCCCGCGTACCGGCACCGTTGCGAGTACCCGGAATTCATACCGGCAATGCCGCTGTCATGGACCCGAAGAATTGGCCAAGCGGGGGCGCGGGGGCGCGCGTTGGGGGAGTGCGCGCCCCGAATGCGCCTCGTTAGGGGTTACCCGTTCGTAGCCTTCGGGTCAGGATCGGCGGCGCGGCGCGGTGAGGTCGATGAGCCGGCAGACCGTCTCGATGTCGATCTTCACCTGGGCGATCGAGGCGCGCCCGGAGAGCCAGGTGATCAGTGCCGAGTGCCAGGTGTGCTCGATGACCCGGACGGCGGACAGCTGCTCCGGCGTCGGCGCGCCGTCCAGCCCCATCGCGTCCAGGATGATCGCGGTGGTGAGCCGGGAGACGGTGTCCACCTCCGGACTGACCGAACGGTCGGCGAACGTCAGGGCGCGCACCATCGCGTCCGCCAGCTGCGGCTCGCGCTGGAGCGCCCGGAAGGCCCGCATCAGGGTCTGCGCCACCCGGGCGCCCGGCTCCCGCTCCGTCGGCGGGCGCTTGCGCAGCGTCTCGTGCATGTGCTGCAACTGGTCCTGCATGGTCGCCACGAGCAGGTGCACCTTGGAGGGGAAGTACCGGTACAGGGTGCCGAGCGCGACGTCGGACGACTCGGCGACCTCGCGCATCTGTACGGCGTCGAACCCGCCGCGGCCGGCCAGCCGGGCGCTGGCGTGCAGGATGCGCCGGCGGCGGGCCTCCTGACGCGCGGTCAGGGGAGGACTGGCGGGGAGCGCCGCACCGGCCGCTGTGGAGTCCGTAGTCATATGTCCCATTCCGTGACAGTCCGCCCGCGGTGCGGCGCGTACCGGTCATGCGATCGGCACAGCATGGCAGGGGCGCAGGTGGTGGTGCGAATCACCTGGTGCTGCTCTTTCCGCCGGGTTTCCGGCCGGTAGATTCGAAGCTCCTTGAACTGGTCGGTAGCCCACCGGCCGCCGTGGCCCGCGGGCCGGTCGCCGGCCGGCCGCGGCCGAACCGTACTGAAACTTGTTCTAGATTAGCGCCAGCGGTTACGCTCCGGCGAAAGTCCAGCGAGAAGGGGGCCGAGAGTGTCCGCCGAGGCCGTCCAGGCAGCCGCGCAGCACCCCGCCGAGGCCCCCGCCGCCTCCCCGGGTCCGGACGGCGACCGCCCCCTGCGCATCGCCCTGCTGACCTACAAGGGCAACCCGTTCTGCGGCGGCCAGGGCGTCTACGTCCGCCATCTCTCCCGCGAACTGGCCCGCCTGGGCCACACCGTCGAAGTGATCGGCGCCCAGCCGTACCCGGTCCTCGACGACGTGGCCGCCTCCTCCCGGCCGGAGTCCGGGGGCGGCGTCACCCTCACCGAGCTGCCCAGCCTCGACCTCTACCGCCAGCCCGACCCGTTCCGCACGCCCGAGCGCGGCGAGTACCGGGACTGGATCGACGCCGTCGAGGTCGGCACCATGTGGACCGGCGGCTTCCCCGAACCGCTCACCTTCTCGCTGCGCGCCCGCCGCCACCTCGCCGCCCGCCGCGGCGACTTCGACGTCGTGCACGACAACCAGACCCTCGGCTACGGCCTGCTCGGCGACCTCGGCGCGCCCCTGGTGACCACCATCCACCACCCCATCACCGTCGACCGGCAGCTCGACCTCGACGCCGCCGAAGGCTGGAAGCGGCGCGCCTCGGTCCGCCGCTGGTACGGCTTCACCCGGATGCAGAAGCGCGTCGCCCGCCGCCTGCCGTCGGTGCTGACCGTCTCCGGCTCCTCCCGCCAGGAGATCGTGGACCACCTCGGCGTACGGGACGGCCGGATCCACGTCGTGCACATCGGCGCCGACACCGACCTTTTCTCGCCGGATCCGTCGGTCCCCGAGATCCCCGGCCGGATCGTCACCACCTCCAGCGCCGACGTCCCCCTCAAGGGCCTGATCCACCTGGTCGAGGCCCTCGCCAAGGTCCGTACCGGCAACCCCCGGGCCCACCTGGTGGTCGTCGGCAAGCGCGCCGACGACGGCCCGGTCGCCGCCGCCATCGCCCGGCACGGCCTCGGCGACGCCGTCGAATTCGTCAAGGGCATCAGCGACGCCGAGCTGGTGAACCTGGTCCGCGGCGCCCAGATCGCCTGCGTCCCCTCCTTGTACGAAGGCTTCTCGCTGCCCGCCGCCGAAGCCATGGCCACCGGTACGCCGCTGCTGGCCACCACCGGTGGTGCCATTCCCGAGGTCTCCGGACCGGACGGCGAGACCTGCCTGTCCGTACCGCCGGGCGACGCGGACGCGCTGGCCGCCGGACTGACCCGGCTGCTGGACGACGACCGCCTGCGCCGCCGCCTCGGCGCCGCCGGGCGCGAACGCGTCCTCGCCCGCTTCACCTGGCGCCAGGCCGCCATCGGCACCGCCGAGCGCTACCGGGAGGCCATCGCCGTGCAGTCCCGGAGCGGGCGCGCCGTCCGCGGCTCCGCGCCTGCCACCGCACCGTCCCCGGCCGGCCGCGCCTGATGCGCGCCGGCCGGGCACCGACCCGCACCACCGTGACCACCGCCATGACCCGCCGCCGTCGGCCGTAGCTGCCGCGGACCTCCAGGACGAAAGCAGAGAGCCCTTGCTGACCGTCGACTTTTCCCGATTCCCGCTGGCGCAGGGCGACCGCGTCCTGGACCTGGGCTGCGGCGCGGGCCGGCACGCCTTCGAGTGCTACCGGCGCGGCGCGCAGGTCGTGGCGCTCGACCAGAACGCCGAGGAGATCCGCGAGGTCGCCAAGTGGTTCGCCGCGATGAAGGAGGCCGGGGAGGCCCCGGCGGGCGCCACCGCCACCGCCATGGAGGGCGACGCGCTGGCCCTGCCGTTCCCCGACGAGAGCTTCGACGTCGTCATCATCTCCGAGGTCATGGAGCACATCCCCGACGACAAGGGGGTGCTCGCCGAGATGGTGCGGGTGCTGCGGCCCGGCGGGCGGATCGCGGTGACCGTGCCGCGCTACGGCCCGGAGAAGGTCTGCTGGGCGCTCAGCGACGCGTACCACGAGGTCGAGGGCGGCCACATCCGCATCTACAAGGCCGACGAACTCCTCGGCAGGATGCGCGAGGCGGGCCTGAAGCCGTACGGCACCCACCACGCGCACGGGCTGCACAGCCCCTACTGGTGGCTCAAGTGCGCCTTCGGCGTCGACAACGACCAGGCGCTGCCGGTCAAGGCGTACCACAAGCTGCTGGTCTGGGACATCATGAAGAAGCCGCTGGCCACGCGGATGGCCGAGCAGCTGCTCAACCCGGTCATCGGCAAGAGCTTCGTCGCGTACGCCACCAAGCCGCACCTGCCGGAACGGGCCGCCGGCCCCGCCGCCGCGGACGCCACCGCCGCCCCCGTCGCCGAAGCCGACGCCGCCGCCTCCGGGGCCGCCAAGTGACCACACCAGGACGTACCGAACGCCTGGTCCTGCCCGGAGTGCTGACCGCCGAACAGGCGGCCCGCACCGTCGCCGGCATCCTGGCGACCCAGCGCGAGGACGGCGCCATCCCCTGGTTCCGCGGCCACCACCTCGACCCGTGGGACCACACCGAGGCCGCCATGGCCCTGGACGCGGCCGGCGAGCACGAGCGCGCCGAGGCCGCGTACGACTGGCTGGCCCGGCACCAGAACCCGGACGGCTCCTGGTACGCGGCCTACGCCGACGGGAACGCCGCCGCCCCCACCGACCGCGGCCGCGAGACCAACTTCTGCGCGTACCTCGCCGTCGGCGTCTGGCACCACTACCTGTCCACCGGCGACGACACCTTCGTCGACCGCATGTGGCCCGCCGTCTACGCGGCCGTCGAATTCGTCCTCGACCTCCAGCAGCCCGGCGGCGAGATCGGCTGGAAGCGCGAGGACGACGGCACACCCGTCACCGACGCCCTGCTGACCGGCTCCTCCTCCGTCTACCAGGCCCTGCGCTGCGCCCTGGCCCTCGCCGACCAGCGCGAAGAGCCCCAGCCCGACTGGGAACTGGCCCTCGGCCGGCTCGGCCACGCCATCCAGCACCACCCCGAACGCTTCCTCGACAAGGCGCGCTACTCCATGGACTGGTACTACCCGGTCCTCGGCGGCGCCGTGCGCGGCACCGCCGCCAAGGAGCGCATCGAGTCCGCCTGGGAAGACTTCGTGGTCCCCGGCCTCGGCGTACGCTGCGTCCTGCCCAACCCGTGGGTCACCGGCGGCGAGAGCGCCGAACTGGCCCTGGCGCTCTGGGCGATGGGCGAGTCCGACCGCGCCGTGCAGATCCTCAAGTGGGTCCAGCACCTGCGCGCCGACAACGGCATGTACTGGACCGGCTACGTCTTCGACGACGACGCGGTCTGGCCCGAGGAACAGACCTCCTGGACGGCCGGATCGATGCTGCTGGCCGTGGCCGCGCTGGGCGGAGACGAGGCCACCACCAGCGTCTTCGGCGGCGAACGCCTGCCGACGGGACTGGCCCCGGACTGCTGCCGCTGACGGGTACGGAGGGGCGCCCCGGGGCCGCCCCTCCTCACCGCTCGACCCGCTCGATCCGCCGGATACGGGCGGCCAGCGCGTGCCCGACGAACAGGTACACGATCGCGGGCAGCCCGTAGTTCAGCAGCGTCCGCAGCCAGTCGGCGTCGAAGGTGAAGAGGTTGTAGGACCAGCCCGCCAGCCACCGCGCCGCGCCCTGGACGAAGTGCACCAGGTCGTTGGCGCGGTTCGCGTCGAGCAGGTACATCGCGATCCACAGGCCGAGGATGACGGCCGTGACGTCCGCGACGACGGTGACGGCCGTGGCCGCGTGACTGCTTCCGTACCGGTGTCTCCTGGACATGCCGGCCGGGTAGCCGCACCGGCCCGCGATAAACAACTCCCCGCCGTTCCCGCTCCGTTCCCGAATAACCGGAGGCGGCATCCGCTCCTACCCGTTACTGTGCGACCCATGACGACCATGAACGGAACACTCGACCACGACCGCTACTGTGCCGAAGTCCTCGTGGAGGGCGACCGGTTCCGGCAGACCATCCGGGGCGCCGACCTGACGGCGGCCGTACCGACCTGCCCGGACTGGACCCTGGAGGACCTCGTCCGGCACGTCGGCGGCGCCTACCGCTGGGCCGCCACGACCGTACGGACCCGGGCCACCGAGATGGTGTCCTACGAGGCGGTCCCGGAGGCCAAGGGCCCGTCCGCCGACGACCCGGCGGCCCTGGACGCCTGGCTGGCGGAGGGCGCACGGCTGGCCGCCGAGGCGATGCGCGAGGCGGGCCCCGACGCGTCGGTCTGGGCCTGGGCCCCGGGACAGCCGTCCGGCTTCTGGCCCCGGCGGATGACCCACGAGACGATCGTCCACCGGGCGGACGCGGCCGCCACCACGGGCGCCGCCTTCCCCCTGGACCCGGAGGTCGCCGCCGATACGATAGAGGAGTGGTCCCAGCTGATGTGCCTGCTGCCCACCCTCCGGCCCGGCCACGCCCTCAACACCCTCCTCGGCTCCGATCGCACCGTCCGCCTGCACGCGACCGACACCCCGCCCGGCGCCCCCGCCGACTGGCTCCTCGACTTCTCCGGCACCGCCCCCACCTACCGCCACTCGACCGAACCGTCCACCGTCACCCTCCAGGGCCCCGTCGCCGACCTCCTCCGCGTCTACTACCGCCGCCTCCCGGTCGGCACACCGGGCATCGAGGTCACGGGCGACCGGGCATTCCTGGAGGAGTGGCTGGGGATGGCGGTGTTCGGCTGACCCACCCGCCACGGCGCCCGGCGACGCGACCGGGCACGGGCCTCTTCGCGGCAGGCCGGGCGCCCGGCCTCTGCTGGTCAGGCCGGGCGCCGGCCTCTTCGGGTCAGGCGGCGTGCGGGACGAACGACAGCGACAGCTCGTCCGAGTCGATGGACAGATCGAGCTGCGCGTCGAACGCACCCGCCAGCCGGCGCAGCAACGGCAGCGTCGGCACGGTGCCGCCCCCTTCGATCCGCTCGATCTCGTCCTCACCGAGCCCCGCCCGGCGCGCCAGCTCACCCACCGACATCCCGAGCGCACCGCGCACGTCGAACACCGCCTGCCCGAGCGCGATCGCCGTCCCCGCCTCCACGTAGGCCGGGTCACTGCGGTGCTCTTCCGGCACCTGCCACCGGGTCTTGTACGGAGCTTCCATGGCGCGAGGCTAAGAGCGCAGGTGGCAGGGCGGCGGGTGGAAGGGGGGTGGTTCACCCGCTCGTGTGGGGTGTGCGGTGAGGTCAGCCGTTCAGCTCTGCCAGTACCCGCAACGTCTTCAGGTCGGGGGACGTGACGAGGAGGTCGGTCACCGGGCCCTTGCGCCAGGCGGCGAGGCGGTCGGCGAGGCGGGGGCGGGGGCCGATGAGGGAGATGTCGTCGGCGAAGGTGTCGGGGACGGCGTGGACGGCCTCGTCGCGGCGGCCCTGGAGGAAGAGGTCCTGGACGCGGTGGGCCGCTTCCTCGTGGCCCATGCGGGACATCAGGTCCGCGTGGAAGTTGCGGGAGGCGTGGCCCATGCCGCCGATGTAGAAGGCGAGCATGGCCTTGACGGGGAGCAGGCCCTCGGCCACGTCGTCGCAGAGCCGGGCGCGGGCCATCGGGGCGACGAGGAAGCCCTCGGGGGCGTCGGCGAGGGACGCTTCGTAGGCGTCGGTGCGGTACGGGGACCAGTACAGCGGGAGCCAGCCGTCGGCGATGCGCGTGGTCTGGACGATGTTCTTGGGGCCCTCGGCGCCGAGGAGGACGGGGAGGCCGGAGCGGCGTGGGTGGGTGATGGGCTTGAGCGGCTTGCCGAGGCCGGTGCTGTCCGGGCCGCGGTAGGGGAGCGGGTGGAAGCGGCCGTCGAGCGTCACCGGGGCTTCCCGGCGCAGCACTTGGCGGACGATGTCCACGTACTCCCGGGTGGCGGTGAGCGGGCTCGCCGGGAACGGGCGGCCGTACCAGCCCTCGACCACCTGCGGCCCCGACAGGCCGAGCCCGAGCAGCATCCGGCCGCCGGACAGGTGGTCCAGGGTGAGGGCCTGCATCGCGGTGGCGGTGGGGGTGCGGGCGGCCATCTGGGCGATGGCGGTGCCCAGCTTGATCCGGGACGTGTGGGCGGCGATCCAGGTGAGGGCGGTGAAGGCGTCGGAGCCCCAGGCCTCCGCGGTCCACACGGAGTCGTAGCCCAGCCGTTCGGCCTCCTGGGCGAGTTCGACGTGCCGGGGGTCGGGGCCGCGGCCCCAGTAACCGAGTGCCAGTCCGAGTCGCACGGTGGGCCCCTTCCGGGACGGCCGACGGGAGGGAGGAGAAGTGACGGGTGGGCAGGCCGGCTTAGTGGTCGGTGCACTGTATGAGGGGCGAGGGGGGAAAGGAAGGGCGGGTACGGCGACGGCCCCTCACCCGGAGCGGGTGAGGGGCCGTGCGGCGTGGACGGCGGCCGGTGTCAGCCGCGCTGGATGCCGGTCGTGTCCTGGAGGACGCCGCGGCGCCCGTCCTGCGTCTGCGCGATGAGCGCCTGGCCCCGCTGGTCCACGGCCAGGTACCACGTGCCGGGCGCCAGTTCGGCGATCGGCGTGGGCGCGCCGTCCTCGCCGTACAGCGGGCGCGCCACCGGCACCGCGAACCAGAACGGCGCGAAGTCCGCGGCGGGCGCCGGCTGCTGCGCGGCGGCCGGGGAGGGCTGCTGCCCGCCGTACGACTGCGGGCCGGGCTGGGCCTGGGCCTGCCCCGGCTGCGGCTGGCCCTGACCGGGCTGCTGGGCGCCCGGGTAGCCGTACCCGCCGTGGCCCGGCTGCTGCTGGTGGGCACCGGGGTAGCCGTAGCCCTGGCCCGGAGCCGCGCCGTACGGGGACGGGGTCTGCGGCCGCGGGGCCGGGACGAGGCCGGCCTTCAGGGCCGGTACCAGCGGCGTGGCCACGGCCGCGGCCGCCAGCACGAGCGCGGCGATCAGGCCGAGGATCAGGCCGGCGCCCGCGCCGCCGCTGTTGACCGTCGTCCAGAAGGCGAACCAGGCGACGAACACGGTCCACGCGACGCCGAACTGCCCGAGGTCGAGCCCGGCGACCTTCAGCGGCTGCGGCAGGGCGCGGGCCACCACGATCAGGGCGGCCGCGATCACGCCGGCCAGGAACATGCCCATCAGCAGGGACAGCGAGTCCCAGGCGTTCGTGGACGCGATCTTCGGGCAGAAGCTGCCGGTGCAGTCGGATCCGTCGTACGAGCTGATGTCGAGAAACGAGGCGATGAACAGCAACACCGCTGCTCCGATCACCACGCCGTCGCCTCTAGTGAGGGAGCGGATGTTCACGTAAGGGTCCTTTGTCGGTTCCGGTGTTCTGGTCTTCGCTGTCGCTGCCGTAAGCGCTGGTGGGCGCGTGGCGAGGCATGGGGTGGCCCCCCATCGTAAGGGGGAACCTACCGCCGGATCCTGTGGGCCGTCTTGTAGGTATCGGTCAGGTATCGAGTCGGTATCGGCGCCGCCCGCTACCGGGTCAGGAAGCCTGTAATGCCCTCGGCGATCCCGCGGGCCGCTTTTTCCCGCCATTGCGGATCGGTCAATTGCGCGGCGTCCTTCGGGTCGCGCATATTGCCGCACTCCAGGAACACCTTGGGAATGCCGGAGAGGTTGAGGCCGCCGAGGTCGGACCGGACGACCAACCCGGTACCGCCGCCCAGGTAATTGGCCGGCGCGCTCCCGGTGGCCGCCACGAAGCGGCCCGCCAGGCGTTCGCCGAGCTCCCGGGACGGGCCGACGATGGCGGAGGTGTCCGCCGCGCCCGCGGTGACCCGGGCGGGCAGGATCACGTGGAAGCCGCGGTTGCCGTCGCCCGCCCCGTCGGCGTGCACGGACACCGCGGCGTCGGCCTTCGCCTCGTTCCCGGCGCGGGCCCGCTCGTCGACGCACGGGCCGTACGGGCGGTCGCCGTCCTGCGTGAAGACGACCTTGGCGCCCTCGGCCTGGAGGAGGGTACGGGCGCGCCGCGCGACGTCGAGGGTGAAGGACGCCTCGGCGTAGCCGTCGTTGGTGGAGGTGCCGGTGGTGTCGCACTCCTTGTGCGCGTTGCCGACGTCCACCTGGCGCGCGATCTCGCGGGGGTGGTCGCGGTTGTGGGGGTTGTGGCCGGGGTCGAGGAGGACGACCTTGCCCTGGAGGCGGGTGCCGGTCCGGCCGCCGGGTCCGGCCTGGTCACCCTTGCCGTCCCGGTCTCCGCCGGTTCCGGCGTTCCCGCCGTCCGTTCTGTCCGGTCCGCCGTCGCCGGGAGTGCCGTCCTTGCCGTGCGCGCCGTCCTTGCCGTGCGCGCCGTCCGTGCCGGGCCGGCCGTCGGGGGAGGCCGGGGTCGCGGCGGGCAGGGCCTTGGGCGGCTTGTCGCCGCCGTGCCCGCTCGCGGACCGCCAGATCAGCCAGCCCGCGGCGCAGGCGGCCAGCAGTGCGGCCAGGACGACGACGAGGGTGCCGCCGAAACGGCGGCGCGGGGGGAATGTACTGCCGTTCGTCACATCGCGATCGTAGTGGTGAGGTCAGTGCCCTTCGCCGGTACGACGCAGCACGTGCAGCGATCCCTGTGCCGACATTTCGGTGAAGGCGCCGGATTCCAGGGCGCGCCGGTAGACGCGGTACGGGGCCTGGCCGCCGTCCGCCGGGTCGGCGAAGACGTCGTGGATGACGAGCAGCCCCCCGGGCGCGACGTGCGGCGCCCAGCCCTCGTAGTCCGCGGTGGCGTGCTCGTCGGTGTGGCCGCCGTCGATGAAGACCAGGCCGACGGGGGTGTTCCAGAGCGCCGCGACCTGCGGGGAGCGGCCCACCAGGGCGACGACGTGGTCCTCCAGCCCGGCCGCGTAGAGCGCGCGGCGGAAGGCGGGCAGGGTGTCCATCAGGCCCACCTCGGGGTCGACCACGGTCGGGTCGTGGTACTCCCAGCCGGGCTGCTGCTCCTCGCTGCCGCGGTGGTGGTCGACGGTGACGGCCGTCACGCCCGCCGCGCGCGCGGCGTCGGCGAGCAGAATCGTGGAGCGCCCGCAATAGGTGCCGACCTCGACGAGGGGCATCCCCAGCGCCGCCGCCTCACCGGCCGCCGCGTAAAGCGCCAGCCCTTCGTCGAGCGGCATGAACCCTTTTGCCGCCTCGAATGCGGCGAGTATCTCCGGCTTGGGGGTGTTCGCGGCGGCCATGGGGATTCCTCCTCGGTCGTACGGTCACCGGAGTACGGCGGTGACTCATAACGACGGATCGTACGTGCCGGTAATGCGCGGGACGGACGGGTGGGCGTTCGGCGGCGGGAGGGGGCGGCGGGTCGGCGGGGAATGGGGCGGGGAATTCCGGAGGGTACGGGGAATGCGGCGGTGCGGAAGGTCGCGGGGAATCCGGGGAGGAGTTCGGGGGCGTGGGGGCGGTGGCACCGTACGGCAGGGGGCGCCGCGTGGTCGAGGGTGCCGTGCAGGCGAGGGTGCCGTACGACCGGTGGGGCGGTCCGGGGTGGGGCCGGCCGGCCCCACCCGGTCGGGCCCATGCGCTGCCCCGTCTGACCTACCGTCAGTTTGGAACGTGTTCTAGTCTGCCCGGCATGGGCATCGGAATCACACCGGAGCAAGGGGAGCTGGCCGAGGCGGTACGGGGGTGGGCGGCCCGGGCCGTGCCTCCGGAGGAGGTGCGCAAGCTGCTCGACGCCGGGCCCGCCCGTCACGGCCGCCCCGCGTACTGGGACGGGCTCGCCGAGATGGGCCTGCTCGGGCCGCACCTGCCGCAGGAGTGCGGTGGGGGCGGCGGTGAACTGCTCGACCTCGCCGTCGTGTTGGAGGAGACCGGCCGTGCCGCGCTGCCCGGCCCGTATCTGCCCAGCGTGCTCGCCGCCGAACTGCTGCGGCGTGGCGGCGCCCCCGATCTGGCGCGGGCCCTGGCCACCGGCGAACGCATCGGCGCGGTGGCGCTCGGCGCGGGTACGCTCCGGGCGGCCGCCACGACGGACGGGTGGGTGCTGGACGGCGCCGCGCCGCCCGTCCTCGGCGGTGGCGACGCGGACCTGATCATCCTGGCGGCGGCGGAGACGGAAGCGGCGGAAGCGGCGGAAGAGGCCGCCCCCGACGACCCGCCCGCCGACTCGCCCACCAGCCCGTCCGCCGCGCCGCCGCGCACCCTCTGGCTCGCCGTGGACGCCGACGCCCTCGCCGTACGGGTGCCGTCCGCCGCCGACCCGACCCGCCCGGCCGCACGCGTGACGGCCGAGGGCGTCACGGTCCCGTCCGCGCGGGTGCTGGACGTCGACTCCGCCCTCGTGCGGGACCTGGCCGCGACGCTGTTCGCGGCGGAGGCGTGCGGTACGGCGGACCGGGCCCTGCACACCGCCGCCGAGCACGCCCGCGTACGCGAACAGTTCGGGCGGCCGATCGGCCAGTTCCAGGCGGTCAAGCACCTCTGCGCGGACATGCTCGTACGCGTCGAGCAGGCCCGCGCCCTGGCATGGGACGCGGCGCGTGCCGCGGACGAAGCCCCGGCGGCCCGCGGCATGGTCGCCGCGCTGGCCGCCGCCACCGCCCTGGACGCCGCCTTCACCTGCGCCAAGGACTGCATCCAGATCCTCGGCGGCATCGGCTTCACCTGGGAGCACGACGCGCACCTGTACCTGCGGCGCGCGACCGTGGCCCGCCAACTGCTGGGCAGCGGCGCCGAACACCGGCTGCGGGCGGCCGCGTACGGCGCCGGGGGCGCCCGGCGCGAGCTGCGCGTGGACCTGCCCGAGGAGCGGTCGCGGGAGGCGGCCCGGTACCGCGAGGAGGCCCGCGCGGTGATCGCGAAGGTGCGCGGCCTGGACCCCGCAGCCGTACGGCGCGAGCTGGCGCCCACCGGGTACGCGGCGCCGCACCTGCCCGCCCCGTACGGTCTGGGCGCCGGCCCCGTACAGCAGCTGGCCGTCCAGCGGGAACTGCGGGACGCGGGGGTCCGGATCAGCGATCTGGGGATCGCCACCTGGGTGGTGCCCTCCCTGATCACCTACGGGACGCCGGAGCAGAAGGAGCGCCACCTGCTGCCGACGCTCCGCGGCGACCAGCTGTGGTGCCAGCTGTTCTCCGAGCCGGAGGCCGGGTCGGACCTGGCGGCGCTGCGTACCCGGGCCGAGCGGGCGGACGGCGGCTGGCGGGTCAACGGCCAGAAGGTGTGGACCTCGGCGGCCCAGTGGGCGGGGTACGGCATCCTGCTCGCCCGGACGGCCCCGGAGGCGCCGAAGCACCAGGGGCTGACCTTCTTCCTGGTCGACATGTCGGCACCCGGCGTCGAGGTGCGGCCGCTGCGGGAGATCACCGGCGACGCGCTCTTCAGCGAGGTGTACTTCGACGACGTACTGCTCCCGGCGGACGCGGTGGTGGGTGAGGTGGACGACGGATGGACGGTGGCCCGGCACACCCTCGGCAACGAGCGCGTCCACATGGCCGATCAGGTGACCTTCGGCACCGGCCTGGAGGCGCTGATCGAGCGGACCGCCGGACTGGACGGCGCGGTACGCGAGCGGGTGGGCGCGCTGGCCGCCGAGGCGCACGCGCTGGCCTGCATCGGGCTGCGCACCACCCTCCAGCAGGTGGCGGGACGGGAACCGGGCGCCGGTGCCAGCATTCGCAAACTGGTGCAGACCGCGCACCAGCAGAAGGTCGCCGAGCTGGCCCTCGAACTCCTCGGCCCGGAGGGCGCGACGGGCGAGGGCGAAGCGGAACGCGCCCTGCACGGCTTCCTGATGTCGCGCTGCCTGACGATCGCGGGCGGTACGACGCAGGTGCAGCTGAACGTCGTCGCGGAGCGGCTGCTCGGCCTGCCCAGGGATCCGGAGCCGCGCCCGCTCATCTGACCCGGTACCCGGAGACCCGGTATCCGGAGCCCGGACGCCCGGACAGCAGGGCCCGGATACGCCCCCGAGGAGGAGGACGGACATGGCCGGCAAGGCGTACATCATCGGCGTGGGCATGACGAAGTTCGAGAAGCCGGAAACGCGCGACTGGCAGTACTGGGACATGGCGGGGGAAGCGGGCGGCAAGGCCCTCGCCGACGCGGGCATTCCGTACAGCGCCGTGGAACAGGCACCGGTCGGCTACTGCTACCAGGCCTCCACGGCCGGCCAGCGCGCCGTCTACGAACTGGGCCTGACCGGCATCCCCGTCTACAACGTCAACAACAACTGCGCGACCGGCGCCACCGCGCTGATGATGGCCCGGCAGTTCGTCGCCTCCGGCCTCAACGACTGCGTACTGGCCCTCGGCTTCGAGAAGATGAAGCGCGGCGCGCTCGGCGGCGGCGCGGACAGCGGCGACTTCGCGACCTCCCCGGTGGCCCGCCACTACGCGGTGATGGCCGCCGCGCACGGCTTCGAGATGTCCCCGCCCACCGCGCAGCTCTTCGGCAACGCCGCCCGCGAGCACATGGACCGGTACGGCACCACCGCACGCCAGCTCGCCGCGGTCGGCGCCAAGAACCACCGGCACTCGGCGGACAACCCGAACGCCCAGTTCCAGGACGTGTACACGGTCGAGGAGATCCTCGCCGCCCGGACCGTCCACCGGCCGCTGACCAAGCTCCAGTGCTCACCGACCTCGGACGGCGCGGCCGCCGCCGTCGTCGCCTCCGAGCGGTTCGTCCGCGAACACGGCCTGGCCGGCCGGGCGGTGGAGATCGCCGGGCAGGCCATGACGACCGACACCCAGGACAGCTTCACCGCCGGGTCCTGCATCGACGTCGTCGGCCGCCCGATGTCCCGGGCCGCCGCCCGCCAGGCGTACGAGGCGAGCGGCCTCGGCATCGAGGACGTGGACGTGATCGAGCTGCACGACTGCTTCTCGGTCAACGAACTGCTGACGTACGAGGCGCTCGGCATGTGCGCGGACGGCGAGTCCGGCAAGCTGGCCGAGGACGGCGCCACGACCCACGGCGGCCGGTGGGTGGTCAACCCGTCCGGCGGCCTCATCTCCAAGGGCCACCCGCTCGGCGCGACGGGCCTGGCCCAGGCCGCCGAGCTGGTGTGGCAGCTGCGCGGAACGGCGGGCGCCCGGCAGGTACCCGGCGCACGCGTGGGCCTCGCGCACAACATCGGCCTGGGCGGCGCGGCGGTGGTGACGTTGCTGCGGAAGGGGTGAGGGCCCGGAGCTCCGGAGCCCTCGCCCGCCCCGGTCACCCGGCGGCAGCGCGCGCGGGATCGTTGGTCCTGCGTTCGGTCAGGTCGCTGATGCGCCCTTCACCGTCCATACGCAGGTCGAGCCCCGGGGGGAGGAGGACCTTGCCTTCCCGCCGACGCCAGTAGACGTGCCAGCCGCGGCCGGCCGGCCCGTCGTCGCGCGAGACATGGATCTTCGCGTTCTTCAGCCATCCGGGCGCGTACCGGCCGGCGTACGCCTCGGCGATCCGCACGGCATCCGGTCCGGTCGCGGGCCGCGGCTGGGTGCCCGGCACCGCGAACGCCTGACCGGGCTCCACGTCCGCCGGGGGCATCGAGGCGGTGAACTCGCTCTGGTCCGGCCAGCTCAGCTCGGCCGCACCGGCACCGAAGAAGGCGGTGACGGTGCCGGTACCGTCCTCGCCGAGCGTGACGCTGTGGTCGGTCGCGCGGTACGCGCCACCGAAGGCCGCCCGGAGCCGGCCGTCGATCGCGGCCTTCTGCTCCGCCGTGGCCGCCACGGTGTTCACCGTGCGGCTGACGACGCTGAACTCGGTGAAGGAGAACAGCAGGGCGCCCATGACGGCCGCCGCGACCCCGCCGCCGAGGAAGGCTCTTCTGGTCACGCCCGGGGACAAGGGGGTACCGCGGCCGAACTGCGCGAGGACGGTGCCGGCCGCCGTACCGAGCAGCGCGCCGAGGCCGTTGGCCACCAGGTCGCTCGTATCGCACGCCCGTCCTATCGGGGCCAGCGCCTGAGCCGTCTCGATCGCGGCCGGGAGCAGGAGGCCGAGCGCGGCGACCAGGACCGGACGTCCGGTGGCGAGAACGCCGAGCAGGCCGAACGGCACCAGCATCCCGAAGTTGAGCAGCCCCTGCGTCTGCCGGAAGGGCTCGAAGACATCGAGATTCACGGTGCAGGATGCCGCCTCGCCTCCGTCGCCGGTGCTCCACAGCGTCAGGGCGAGCGTGGCGGTCGTACAGGCGCCCCACAGTCCCCAGGCAAGGGGGCGGGCGCGTTTCCTGCGGGCGACGGCGCAGGTCACCGCGCCCACGGCGCAGGAGAGGACGACGGCGAGGGCGACGAACTGTCCGTGCCCGCCGAAGACGGCGGTCAGCATACGACCGGGGCCGGGCCGGGGGCGGCGATCGCGGCCACGGTGGACAACGCCGAACGGCTGGGTAATGCCGCAGGTGATGCCGTACGGCTGCGTAAGCGCATGGTGTCTCTCCTGGCAGGTGAGGGCGCGCAGGGTCGGCCGCGCGCTCCCGATGATCAATGGCGGTAACCCTAAAGGGCGCGGACGCGCGGACACCGCCTCGTCCGGCCGGGACCTCCGGCCCGGTCCTGCGACCTCCGGCCCGGACCCGGTGACCTTCGTCGTAGGCCCGCCGACCGGCCACTCCGGGCCGATAATCCGATGCCGCCGGCGCGTGTCAGGTGCAACTATGGAGACCATGCCCCCGACAGCCACCCCCGCCACGCTGCCCGAAAACGCCCGCCGTACCCCGCCCGTCTGGCTGGTGACGCTGCTGGTCTGCGCCGGGCAGTTCCTCGTCGTCCTCGACGTCTCGGTCGTCAACGTCGCGCTGCCGAGCATGCGCACCGGCCTCGGACTCAGCGAGCTGGGGCTGCAATGGGTGGTCAACGCCTACGTGATCACCTTCGCCGGGTTCATGCTGCTCGGCGGCCGGGTGGCCGACCTCTTCGGGCGCAAGCGCATCTTCGTCGTGGGGCTCACCCTCTTCACCGTCGCCAGTCTGGCGGGCGGCCTGGCGCGGGAGCCGTGGCAGCTGATCGCGGCCCGCGCGGTGCAGGGCATCGGCGCGGCGGTGCTCTCCCCGGCCACGCTCACCATCCTCACCACCGCGTTCCCCGCGGGCCCGGCCCGGACCCGGGCCATCGCCACCTGGACCGCGGTCGGCGCGGGCGGCGGCGCCGTCGGCGGCCTGGTCGGCGGCGTACTGACCGAGTACCTCTCCTGGCGGTGGGTGCTGCTGATCAACGTGCCGGTCGGCGCGCTCGTGCTGGCCGGGGCGCTGCGCTGGCTCACCGAGAGCCGGCGCGGCGAGGGACGGCGGCTCGACATACCGGGCGCCCTGCTGGTGACGGCCGGCCTCGCGCTGGTGGCGTACGGCATCGTGCAGACCGAGTCGGACGGCTGGACCTCCGCGACCGCGCTGCTGCCGCTGGCCGCCGGCCTGCTGGTGCTCCTCGCCTTCGTGGCCGTCGAAGCCCGTACGAAGGCACCGCTGATGCCGCTCACGCTCTTCCGGCTGCGCTCGGTGTACGCGGCGAACAGCGCCATGGTGCTGGCCGGCGCCGCGATGTTCTCCATGTGGTACTTCCTCTCCCTCTACGTGCAGAACGTCCTCGGCTACACCCCTCTCGAAGCCGGCCTCTCCTTCATCCCGCACTCGCTGAGCATCGTGCTGGGCTCCAAGATCGCGCCGCGCCTGATGAAGCGGGCGGGCGCCAAGACGCTGGCCGTCACGGGCGCGCTGGTCTCCGCCGCCGGCATGCTCTGGCAGGGGCAGATGGACGCCGACGGCACCTACCTCGGCACGCTGCTCGGCCCCGGCATCCTGATGGCCTTCGGCGCGGGCCTGACCGCCACCCCGATCGCCTCCATCGCCACCTCCGGCGCCGCCCCCTCCGACCAGGGCCTGGTCTCCGGCCTGATCAACACCTCGCGGCAGATGGGCGGCGCGCTCGGCCTGTCGATCCTGTCCACGGTCGCGGCCACCCGCATCGCGGCGGACCACGGCGGCCGGGCCGCCATGGCCGCCGGGTACGGCCTCGCCTTCGAGGTCGGCACGGCCGTCCTGCTGGCGAGCGTGCTCCTGATGGTCCTAGCCCTGCCGCGCCGCCCCGAGGACGCCCACCATGACTGACCCCGCCCCCGTGACCCCCGCACCCGCCGCCCCCGTCCCGGCGTTCCCCGCCACCGGCCGCCGCGTCCTGGTCAGCGGCGCCTCGCGCGGCCTCGGCCGGGCCGTCGCCCACGCCTTCGCCGCGAACGGCGACCGGGTCGCGGTGCACTACGGATCGCGGCGCGCCGACGCCGAGGAGACCCTCGCCGCGCTGCCCGGCAGCGGCCACGTCCTGCTCGGCGCCGACCTCGCCGACCCGGCCGGTGCCGCCGCGCTGACCGGTGCGGCCGTCGAGGCGCTCGGCGGCCTCGACGTCCTGGTGAACAACGCCGCCGTCAACACCCCGCACCCGCCCGCGACCACGCCGTACGACGACTGGACCGCCGCCTGGCAGCAGCACGTCGCCGTCAACCTGCTCGGCACGGCCCACCTCGGTCACGGCGCGGCCCAGGCGATGATCGCGCAGGGCACCGGCGGCCGGATCGTCAACGTCGGCTCCCGCGGGGCCTTCCGCGGCGAACCCGACCATCCCGCCTACGGTGCCACCAAGGCCGCCGTGCACGCCCTCGGCCAGTCGCTCGCCGTCGCCCTCGCCCCGTACGGCATCGCGGTGGCCTCGGTGGCTCCCGGCTTCATCGACACGGACCGGGTGGCCCACCGCCTGACCGGCGCCGAGGGCGCGGCGATCCGCGCGCAGAGCCCGTTCGGCCGGGTCGCCACGCCGGAGGAGGTCGCGGCCGCCGTACGGTGGCTGGCCTCCCCGGAGGCGCAGTGGAGCTCGGGCGCGGTACTGGACCTCAACGGGGCGTCGTACCTGCGGACGTGAGCGGCCGCCCGGGCCCCGGCCGCCGGAAGCCTTCCCTCCGCCCGGGCGTGGTGGCACCGTCCGCGGCATGGCGAACATCCCCGCGGATCTTTCGTACACCAAGGACCACGAGTGGGTCCGGGTCAGAGGCGATCAGGTCACCGTCGGCATCACCGACCACGCGCAGCGGCAGCTGGGTGACATCGTCTATGCCGAACTGCCCAAGCAGGGTGAGCGGTTCGAGGCGGGTGACGCGTTCGGGTCGCTGGAGTCGGTCAAGGCCGTCACCGAGGTCTACGTACCGCTGACCGGTACGGTCCTCGTGGTCAACGACACCGTCAACGACGCCCCCGAGCAGATCAACGACGAGCCGTACGGCGCGGGCTGGCTGATCGTCCTCCGCCTGTCCCGGCCCGCCGAACTCGACGCGCTGATGGACGCGAAGGGCTACGAGGGCTATCTCCAGGAGGGCACGGAGAGCTGACGGCCCGGCCCGCCGCTACAGCCAGCCGTTCTGACGGGCGGTACGCGCCGCCTCCATACGGTTGCGCGTGCCGGTCTTGCCGATGGCGCCGGATAGGTAGTTGCGCACCGTCGCCTGCGACAGGTGCAGCTTCCCCGCGATGTCGGCGACGGTCGCCCCGTCCACGGACGCGGTCAGCACATCGCGCTCACGCTGGGTCAGCGGATTGGGCCCCGCGCTGAGCGCGGCGGCGGCCAGCCCCGGGTCGATGACCCGCTCCCCGGCCAGCACCCGCCGGATCGCCGCCGCCAGCTCCTCCACCGGCCCGTCCTTGACGAGGAACCCGGAGGCGCCCGCCTCCATCGCCCGCCGCAGGTACCCGGGCCGCCCGAACGTCGTCACGATCAGCACCTTGCAGGACGGCAGCGCCTCCCGCAGCTCCGCCGCCGCGTCCAGCCCGCTGCGGCCCGGCAGCTCGATGTCCAGCAGCGCGATGTCCGGCCGCGCCTCCAGCGCCGTCCGCACGATCTCGTCCCCGGCCGACACCTGGGCGACGACCTCCATGTCGTCCTCCAGGTTGAGCAGCAGCGCGAGCGCGCCCCGCATCATTCCCTGGTCCTCGGCCAGCAGGACTCTTACGCAGCTCATGGCACCAGGGTAGAGCGCTGCGACACCATGCGAACGAGTGGTGTGGTGGTGCCGAGGCGAGGTAGCGATAAGGGGAATGCATTGCGCACCCCGGGAGGAACCTTGAAACGTCTGCGTGCCGCGGTCGGCATCTCGTGCGCCGCTGCGGCCCTGTGTCTGACGTGTCCGACGAGCGCCCAGGCGGCCACCGGCACGCTCACGGTCAACGGCGGCGAGAAATTCGTCAATCCGCACGACGGGGCCTGTTTTTCCTGGCCCAAGGCCGGTTTGGACATCAAGAACCAGACCAACCGCGAAGTGGTCGTGTACCGGGGGACGAACTGCTCCGGCACCGTCGGGCAGGTCGTCCCGCCGGGGAAGTCGGCGAAAGCGCCCCGGGGGATCAGCGTGAAGATCCAGCGCTGACCCGCCGGGCCGGGCCGCCCACGGCCGGCGCCGAGGACGCTCGTGCGGACAGCGCGGGCCTCGGCGCCGGCCGGCGGCTCGGCGCGGGTCGGAGCGTCAGGACTCAGACGGGCGTCGCGGCGCCCTCGTGCGCCACCGACAGGACGATCTCCCGCAGCCGCTCGACGTACAGCCGCAGGCTGCCGTACGCGGCGTCGGTGTCCGGGTAGCGGCCGGCGAACTGCAGGCCCTCGTGGAGCCTGGTGATCCACGCGCACACCTGGTCGCCGTACGAGACCCGGATCAGCCCGTACGCCTTGAGGTGCTGCCACTGTTCGGAGCCGGGGACGCCGCGCGCGTCGACGAACGAGACGATCGAGTACAGGTCGGGGGACGTGGGCCGGAAGTCCGAGCCCAGCAGCCGGAGCACGCGGGCGAGGGGAATCCGGGACAGCGACCGGTTCTCGCGTAACGCGGTACGGACCATCCGCATGGCGGTGTCGAAGTCCGGCGCCTGGCCCACGGGCACCTCGATCGGCGCGCCGCCCACGTACCAGCCCACGGAGTCCGACCACCGGGACTTCGCCCGGGTGTGGAAGGGCACGACGGTGCGGTACACCGGGTGGCCGCCGACGTCGCGGACGATGAGGCCGGTGGCCGCGAGGAAGCCGATGAAGCTGCCGCCGTACGGACGGCAGTACGCCTCGAAGGCGGCCGCCGCGGCGTCGTCCACCAGCATCTCGTGCAGGAATTTCTGCGTGGGCAGCGGTCCGGCGGGGTCGAGGCCGAGGTCCAGGGGGAAGTTCGGCAGCTTCCCGTCGCACTGGGCGATGAACTTCCGCCAGCGGGCGACGATCTCGTGCGTGTCGTCGACCTGGTCGGCGGTGCTGCGTTCGGTCGCGCAGAAGTCGACGTAGCTGGCGACGGGCGCCGCGTCCACGGTGCGGCGGTCGAGACCGGCCGCGTAGAGCTCGTGGATCTCGGCGGTGATCCGCTGGATGGAGTACGCGTCGACGTTGCTGTGGTCGAACGCCATGTAGACACTCGTACTGTCGTCCCGGACGACCGCGGCGAAGATGAAGTTCGGCCAGCTGAGCGCGTCCGCCGCGGTGTCGAATCGATCCTGCAGATGCTGGGTCAGCGCCGCCGCGTCGGTGAAGTCGCCGGCCTCCGTACGGTGCAGCTCGACGTCGCCGGCGTCGAGCGTGAACCGCTGCATCTCGTCACCGGCCCAGCGGAAACCGCTGCGCAGCGTCTCGTGCCGGAGGGTCCAGGTCCGCAGCGCCTCCTGCAGGACGTCGAGGTCGGCTCTCTGCGGTATGTCGAAGGCCGTGCCGAGCCAGGTGGGGACGAACAGCCCGTCCTCGCGTACCGATCGTGCCGTGCGCACGTGGGATTCCTGGATGTAGGCGGGCGGGCGCGCATCGTTCGGCAAGCTCGTGGCGGCCTCGACGACCGCCGGGTGCAGGGTCCACTCCACGAGGCGTCCGGGCCGGACCTCGCAACGCTGGATGTCGGTCATGCGCACAGGGGTTCTCCGTTCGTAGTCGCGGGAACTCAGCTACAGGTTGTCCCGGACGGGGCGGGAGTTATCCCATGAGAGCGAAGTTGCACCGTGGGGCGGAACTGTGCGGTAAAGGACACGCTAGCGTCCCGTGAGCTCCTCGCCGCCCACCGGCAGCTCCGCCACCAGCCGGAATCCCCGGCGGCCGTCCGGCCCGGCGTCCAGCGCGCCGCCGGCGGCCGCGAGGCGTTCGGTGAGGCCCTTGAGGCCGGTGCCGCCGGTGGTGGCGGGTGCGGCGGACGGGGCGGGGCCGTGGCCGTCGTCGGTGACGGTGAGGCGGGCCCGGTCGCCGGCGGCGTCGGTACGGACCTCGATCTCGCAGCGGGTCGCGCCGCTGTGCCGCACGGTGTTGGTGACGCCTTCGCGCACCACCCAGCCGAGCAGCGCGCTCGCCTGCGGGGGCAGCGGCGGGCCGGACTCGCGTACGACGGGTTCGATGCCGGCGGCCTCCAGGGCGGACCGGGCGCGGTCCAGCTCGGTGCTCAGACTGCCCTCGCGGTAGCCGGTGACCGCCTCGCGGATCTCGGTGAGCGCCTGGCGGCCCACCGCCTCGATGTCGGCGGTCTGGGCCAGCGCCGCGTCGAGGTCGCGCGGCGCGAGCCGCCGTACCGCCTCCGCCTTGACCACGATCACCGACAGGGTGTGGCCGAGCAGGTCGTGCAGGTCCCGGGAGAAGCGCAGGCGTTCCTTCTCCACGGCGGTGCGGGCCAGCTCCTGGCGGGTCGCGTCGAGCTGCTTGACGGTGTCGAAGAGGCTCAGGACGGTCGCGGTGACCATGCCGGAGATGAAAGTGCCGTAGCCGATGGCGGCGGCCTCCCAGTGGTCGCCGACGAGCCGGCCCGCGATGGTGCCCGCGGAGCCGCTGAGGACGAACAGCAGGATGAAGTGGGGCTTGCCGCGGATCGCCCGGACCGCACCGGAGGCCAGGGAGAGGAGCGGGAAGAAGAGCAGCCAGGCGTGGCCGAAGGTGATCGAGATGGCGTAGGTGACGGCGGTCAGGGCGGCGAGGCCGTACACGGGGACGCGGGAGTCGCGGTAGCGGGGGTTGAAGGCCGAGAAGACGACGAAGATGTAGATCGAGTTGAAGGCGAGCAGGCCGAGCCCCGCCAGCCAGGTGTTCTGCGACTTGCCGCTGATGATGTTGGACAGGGCGCCGATGCCCATCAGCAGCCACGGCAGGAAGGTGAAGGCGCGCGGTCCCTTGTCGGGGGTGCCCTTGGCGGGGGCGCTCCCGTCGCTCGTCCCGGCCTCGACGGCCCGGTGCGGCTCGATGGGTACGTCGAGCAGGCCGGACCAGCCCGGCCGGGCCTGCTGACGGGGGCGGCGCCGGCCGGGCCGGCGCCGCCCGCCGCACGCGCCCTGCGCCTCTTGGCCGTCTCGCCCGTCCTGTCCTTCCTGCCCGTTCTGGCCGTCCGCCTCGGTCTGCCGGTTCCTGCGCACGTTCCGTACTGCCTCTTCCCTGTTCCGCGCCGCTGTCCGCGCTCCGCCCGCGACGCTACCGACGCCGTCCGCGGCCTCGGCAGGGGTGAATGTACGCGGTCGGTACCGACAAATGTCACAGAGGCGGGCGGTGGGTGCGCCGCGCCCGCCTGACGGGGCGTCAGGGGGTTCCGGGCTTCCGCCGGATCGGCTATACATGGGAGCCGTCGGATAGAACGCGTTCTAGAACGGCGGGCCGGGCGCCGTGGCCGGCCCCGTACCGCCCGGACCGCCGACGCGACGGCCGACCGCAGGCGACCCCGGCACGGCCGACGGTGCGGACGGCCGGGCCGGGGTCTTCCCACCGTGGTGAAGGAGCAGCAGCCCCATGCCCATCGACGCCGCCAAGGCCACCTCCGCCGAGCCGCGGACCACCGAACTCGCCTGGGAGCCGAAGGACGTCCTGCTCTACCACCTGGGCATCGGCGCCGGCGTGCCCGCCACCGACCCCGGCGAGCTGCGCTACACCCTGGAGAGCGAGCTGCACGTACTGCCCAGCTTCGCGACGGTGGCGGGCGGCGGCATGGCACTGGCCGGCGGCCTGTCCGCGCCCGGCATCGACGTGGACCTGGCCGCCGTCCTGCACGGCGGCCAGACCGTGACCGTGCACCGGCCCCTGCCCGTACGGGGCCGGGCCGTCCAGACGTCCACCGTGCCCGCCGTGTACGACAAGGGGAAGGCCGCGGTCATCGTGCTGCGCTCCGAGACGGCCGACGACGACGGGCCGCTGTGGACGTGCGACACGCAGATCTTCGTCAAGGGGGAGGGCGGCTTCGGCGGGGAGCGGGGCCCGTCCAGCAGGCGGGAGCTTCCCGAGCGCGCGCCGGACCGTACCGTCGAGCGGCCCGTACGGGAGGACCAGGCCCTGCTCTACCGGCTGTCCGGTGACTGGAACCCCCTGCACGCCGACCCCGAGTTCGCCAAGCTGGCCGGCTTCGACCGGCCGATCCTGCACGGGTTGTGCACCTACGGCATCACGCTGAAGGCGGTGGTGGACGAGGTGCTGGACGGCGACGTGGCGCGCGTCACCGCGTACACGACCCGGTTCGCCGGGGTGGTCTTCCCCGGCGAGACGCTGCGCGTCCGCATGTGGCGGGAGCCGGAGGGGGTCCTGGTGTCGGTCACGGCGGCCGACCGGGAGGACGCGCCGGTCCTGGCGGACACCGCCGTCGAGACCGGCCCGCCGGGTGTGTGAGGACAGGCCCGGCCGCACATGACCACCCCACTCTGGCCGCCCCGCGAAGGGAGCGCACATGCGCGCAGCGATTCAGCACCAGACAGGGCAGGACAAGCTGGAAGTCGTCGATGGCATCGAGGCGGTCGGGTTCGGCCCGGGAAAGGTCCGTATCCGCATCCGGGCCACCGGGCTGTGCCACTCCGACCTGTCCGCGATGAGCGGGGTGCTGCCGCAGCCCGCCCCGTTCGTCCCCGGGCACGAGGGCGCGGGCGAGATTCTGGAGGTGGGTGACGGCGTCGCGGGCCTGTCGGCGGGCGACCGGGTGCTGATGTGCTGGCTGCCCGCCTGCGGTACGTGCCCGTCCTGCAAGCGCGGCCAGACCCACCTGTGCCTGGCCGGGTTCATGAACGCCGGCACCCCCAACTTCCGCCGCCCCGGCGCCGACCCGTCCGACGTCTTCGGCTTCGCGGGCACCGGCACCTTCGCGGAGGAGGTGGTGGTCGCCGCCAACTGCGCCGTACCGATCCCGGACGACGTGCCGTACGAGATCGCGGCGCTGATCGGGTGCGGGGTGACGACGGGGCTGGGTGCCGCGCTGAACACCGCGCGGGTGGAGCCCGGCTCGTCGGTCGCCGTCCTCGGCTGCGGCGGCGTGGGGATCTCCGCCGTCCAGGGCGCGCGGGTGTGCGGGGCCACGTCGATCGTCGCGGTGGACCCGGTGGAGACGCGGCGCGAGGCGGCGCTGCGCTTCGGCGCCACGGAAGCGGTCGCCCCGGAGGCGCTGGCCGACGCCGTGCAGCGGATCACCGCCGGTGAAGGCTTCGACTACGTCTTCGAGGTCGTCGGCAAGTCCGCCACCGCGCGCACCGCTTACGAGGCGACGCGGCGCGGCGGCACCCTCTGCGTCGTCGGTGCCGGGGCGATGGACGATCACTTCCAGGTCAACATGTTCGAGCTGTTCTTCGACGAGAAGCGCATCCTGCCGTCGCTGTACGGGGGCGGGGACGTGCTGCGCTCCTACGAGCGGGCCGTCGCCCTGTGGCGGGCGGGCCGCATCGACCTGGCGGGGCTGATCACCCACCGGGTGCGGCTCACCGAGATCAACGAGGCGCTGGAGCAGATGCGGACCGGCGTCGCGCTCCGTACGTGCGTCGAGATGTGACCCGTCCCGGCGCGGGTGGCACGCCCCCGACGAACGAGAGGAAGCCGAGAACGTGACTCTTCCCACCGAACGGCCGCTCGACGGCCTGACCGCGATCGTCACCGGGGCGGGCCGCGGCCTGGGCCGGGCGGAGGCGCTGGAACTCGCCCGGCTCGGCGCGGCCGTCGTCGTCAACGACTACGGGCAGCCCGGCCGCGACGGCTCCGGCGCCGCGTCGGCGGCCCCGGCCGAGGAGACCGCCGCCGAGATCCGCGCGGCGGGCGGCGAGGCCGTCGCGCACGTCGGCGACGTCGCCGACCACGAGACGGCGAGCGGCCTGGTCCGGGAGGCCGTGGACCGCTGGGGCAAGCTGGACGTCCTGGTCAACAACGCGGGCATCCTGCGCGACCGGATGGTGTTCTCCATGACGGAGGACGAGTGGGACACGGTGATCCGCGTCCACCTCAAGGGCCACTTCAACACCACGCACTTCGCCGCCGCCCACTGGCGCGAACGCTCCAAGGCCGCCGGCGCCGCCGTGTACGGGCGGATCGTCAACACCTCGTCCGAGGCGTTCCTCGCGGGCTCGGCGGGCCAGCCCAACTACGCGGCGGCCAAAGGCGGCATCGTCGGCCTGACCACCTCCTCGGCGCTCGCGCTGGCCAAGTACGGCGTCACCGTCAACGCCATCTGCCCGCGCGCCCGTACCCGGATGACCGAGGACGTCTTCGCCGGGTTCGAGGTACCGGGGGAGGGGGCTCTCGACGCGCTGGCCCCCGAGCACGTCGCGCCCCTCGTCGGCTACCTGGCCTCGCCCGCCGCGGCGCGGGTCAACGGGCAGGTGCTCGTGGTGCACGGCGGCATGGTCGCGGTGGTCGAACGGCCCAGGGTGGCCGCGCAGTTCGACACCGCGAAGGACGCTTTCACGTACGCGGAGCTGGACGGCGTCCTGACGCCGTACTACGCGGAGCGCCCGCCGAACGAGACGTTCGCGGCGGCGGAGGTGCTCGGCCTCAAGCGCAGGTGAGTCCTCCGGCCCCCGGACACACCCGACGGCCGTGCCCGCCGTGCCCCTGACCGGGTGGCACGGAGGTCACGGCCGTCGCGTGGCGCGCGGTCCGGGGCGGGCCCCACGGCCCGGGGCGGCCCCGGAGGCTCGGACGCGGGCTCTCGGGAGTCCTGCGGCTACTGGTCCCGGCGGTGCCTGCCGTTCGGGGACGCGGCGGTGTCCTCCGAGGCGGCCGGGCCACGGTGTTTGCCGGCGCCTGCCGCCGCGGCGGCCCGGTCGGCGTCCTGCTGGTGCGCCTGGGTCGTATCGGTTCGGGCTTCGGACATGCGGGGAGTCACTCCGTCGGATCGCTTACGGCGGTACGCGTCGGACCTCTCCCAGTCACCACTGGGAAGTGCCGCGGCGAGATGCCGTCGGCGGCCGGTCGACCGCCGATCCTAACGAAGCGAACGATCTTGCTCTACCGGGCTTCCCGGACCGCCAGCGGCGCCTGTTGCAGCGGCACCGGTCTGCACGGAGAGGGATGTGCGGACGCGCCGTACGGTTCCAGGGTCACGGGTTCCGCTTGTGTGAATGGTGTGGAGGGAGCGGGCGGTGGCGGCGTACGGACGTGCAGCCCCGCGGGAGTTGAGGGGATACGTACCCATCGTGCGGCTCTGACCGGAAAACCGGTGGGCGTCGGATCACCGGAGGCAGCACCGGACGGACCGCCGGACGGACCACCGGAGGAACCGGGCACGGCAGGCGGCTCCGCGCGACGCCCGGCGCCGGCGGACAGCACGACGGGCGCGGCATCCCGGGACTGCGCCCCCGTGGCCGCGGCCGGCAGCCGGGCCACCCCGCACGGCACCGCCGGTGTCTCGAACGGCAGCCGCAGTTCGCCGTCCGGCGTCCACAGTCCGGTGCCCGCCAGCCACCCGCGCGGCGGCGGCAGCTGGCGCAGGCGGCGCTCCGCCGGCCGCCAGACGCCCAGCCAGGTCCCGGCGGCCGCGTCCACACGGAACGCCACCGCGCAGCTCTCCGGCGCCAGCGCCTGACCCGACTGCACGGCGAACGGCCGCAGCGCCGCGTCCGGCAGCCGCAGGCACTCCGGGAAGCGCACCGGCAGCGCGCTGCCCAGCACGCCCCAGCCCAGCCGGTCGTGCCCCGCCGCGTCCGACCGCAGCACCAGCAGCCCGCTGTCCGGGTCGGCCAGCAGCAGCCGGTCGTTGCTCTCCTCGGTGATCTGGAGCAGCGGGCTGACCTCGCCGCCGCGCTCCAGATCGACCGCCACCGTCTTGGTGCGCCCCGCCACCTCCTGGTCCAGGGCCAGCAGCCGGCCCGTACGGTCCAGCCAGACACCGCCCGTGCAGCGGCCCTCGATCTCGGCGACGCAGGCGGGCACGGAGCGCGCCCGGCCGGGAACGGTGGACGGCCGCCCGTCGTGCACCAGCCACAGCACGGTGGAGTGCTCGCCGGGCGCCAGCGCGTACGCGCGCGAGCCGCACGGCGCGGCGGGCAGCAGCGTCAGCTCCGCCGTCCCGACGGCGCCGAGCGGCAGCTCGCCGGTGCCCGGGCCGGTCGGGTACAGCAGGCCGAGCGTGCAGCGGTCCGCGGCCCGGCGCCGGATCAGCACCCGGCCGTCCGTCAGGGGCAGCAGCCCGGTGCCCGCCTCCTCGGGCTGGTGGCCGGGCAGGGGGACCGCGTACGGCTCGGGGCCCGCCAGCGTCCAGCGCTCGGGGTACCAGCTCCCGGTGCTGCGGTGCCGCGCGAGCCGGGCGGCGTAGGAGCCGTCGGCGGCGATCGTCAGCGCCGCGCCGTGCTGCCGGGTGTCCGGCGTCGCGGCGTCCTCGGTGACACAGGCTGTCATCGAGTGCTCACCTCCAGTCAGTGCGGTCGAAGCTAGTTTTCGCACTCTCAAACGAGGAGAGAAGGTTGCGGCACTTCACGCAAAAGAGTGGCTGATGTCCGGTTCGCCTTGAGGTGCGAGGGGTGCTTGTGCTGTGTGCGGCGGGACGGGGCGGCGGCGGGAGCGGCCACGACGCCGGAACGCCCCCGGCGGCCCCGGTGCCCGCCGTACGCCCCGACGGCCGCGGCGCTCCCGGCCTGCCGGGCCGCCGTCCGAAGCGGCCCGGCGCGGCGGTGCGGCTGGGAGGTAACCTTCCCCCGTGCCCGTACTGTCTGAAGTCCTTGCCGCGCTCGACGCCCTCTGGCCCCCCGAGCGGGCCGCGTCGTGGGACGCCGTCGGCACGGTCTGCGGTGATCCGGACGCCGAGGTGCGCCGGGTCCTGTTCGCCGTCGACCCCGTCCAGGAGATCGCCGACGAGGCGGTCCGGCTCGGCGCCGACCTGCTCGTCACGCACCACCCGCTCTACCTGCGCGGTACCACCACGGTCGCGGCCGGCACCTTCAAGGGCCGCGTCGTGCACACGCTGATCAAGAACGATGTCGCGCTGCACGTCGCGCACACCAACGCCGACACCGCCGACCCCGGCGTCTCCGACGCCCTGGCCGGCGCGCTGGACCTGCGGGTCCTGCGTCCGCTGGTGCCGGACGAGACCGACTCCCACGGCCGCCGCGGCCTGGGCCGGATCTGCGAGCTGCCGCACCCGATGACGCTCGCGGAGTTCGGCCCGTACGCCGCCGCCCGGCTGCCCGCCACCGCGCAGGGCGTCCGGATCGCCGGCGACCCGGACCGTACGATCCGCACGGTCGCCGTCTCCGGCGGCTCCGGCGACAGCCTCTTCGACGACGTACGGGCGGCCGGTGCGGACGCGTTCCTCACCGCCGACCTGCGCCACCACCCCGCCTCCGAGGCGACCCAGAAGAGCCCGCTGGCACTGCTGGACGCCGCCCACTGGGCCACCGAGTGGCCCTGGTGCGAGCAGGCCGCGGCCCAGCTCGACGAGATTTCCGACCGGCACGGCTGGAACCTGCGCACCCACGTGTCGCGCACGGTCACCGACCCCTGGACCGCCCACGCGGCGTCCGACGCCCGCACGACCCCGACGAACACATCAGGAGCCCCCCGCTGAACGCCGCGCCCGCCGACCAGATCCGCCTCCTCGACGTCCAGGCCCTGGACGTGAGGCTCAGCCAGCTCGCGCACAAGCGCAGGACCCTCCCCGAGCTGGCCGAGATCCAGACCCTGGAGGGCGACCTCACCCAGCAGCGCGACCTGCTCGTCGCCGCGCAGACCGAGGAGAGCGACACCACCCGCGAGCAGACCAAGGCGGAACAGGACGTGGACCAGGTGCGCCAGCGCGCCGCCCGCGACCAGCAGCGCCTGGACTCCGGCGCCATCACCTCGCCCAAGGACCTGGAGAACCTCCAGCGGGAGATCGCCTCCCTCGCCAAGCGCCAGGGTGACCTGGAGGACGTCGTCCTGGAGGTCATGGAGCGCCGCGAGTCCGCCCAGGAGCGGGTCACCGAGCTGACCGGACGCGTGGAGTCCGTCCAGGCCAAGGTCAACGACGCCACCGCCCGCCGGGACGCCGCCTGGGCCGAGATCGACGCCGAGGCCGACACGGTCCGCAAGGAGCGCGAGCTGACCGTCGCCGACATCCCGGCCGACCTGCTCAAGCTCTACGACCGGCTGCGCGAGAAGCAGGGCGGCCTCGGCGCGGCCCGCCTCTACCAGCGCCGCTGCGAGGGCTGCCGCCTGGAGCTGGACATCACCGAGCTGAACGACGTGCGCAGCGCGCCCGCCGACAAGGTCGTGCGCTGCGAGAACTGCAGCCGCATCCTGGTGCGCACGCCCGACTCGGGCCTGTAGGCCGTGGCCCGTACGTTCGTCGTCGAGGCCGACGGCGGGTCCCGGGGCAACCCGGGGCCCGCGGGCTACGGCGCGGTCGTCATCGACCCGGAGACCGGGCAGGCGCTCGCCGAGGCCGCCGAGTACATCGGCACGGCGACCAACAACGTCGCCGAGTACCGGGGCCTGGTCGCCGGCCTGCGCGCCGCGTACGCGCTGGACCCGGAGGCGGACGTCCGGGTGCGGATGGACTCCAAGCTCGTCGTGGAGCAGATGTCCGGGCGCTGGAAGATCAAGCACCCGGACATGCGGCCGCTGGCGGCGGAGGCGCGGAGCGTCTTCCCGCCCGCGCAGGTGACGTACGAGTGGATCCCGCGCGAGGAGAACAAGCACGCCGACCGGCTCGCCAACGAGGCGATGGACGCGGGCAAGGCGGGCCGGCAGTGGGAGCCGCGGGACTCGCGGGCCGAACTGGACGCGGGCGGTCCGGCGCGCAGTGCCGCCGCCCGCGCGGCCGACGCGGCGGCG
>NZ_JAFIQY010000033.1 GCF_022271435.1 Streptomyces monomycini
GGACGACGCCGTAGGGGGTCTCCGCGGCGGCGCGCCGCGCGGTGCGGTACGGCGCGAGTGCCGCGCACGCGGCACGGGCCGCTCGCGCCGTACCGCACCGCTCGCGTACGGCGGCGACGGCGGCCAGCGTCGCCTCCAGCATGGGCAGGCCCTGCCGTACGCAGCGCAGGCCCCCGCCGGCCCGGGGCTGCCGGGCGCGGGCCAGGTAAGCCGCGGCGAGGACGTCCGCCAGCTCCTGGTAGGACGCGCCGTCGAGCCACCATCCGGTCGCCTCCGTGCCGCTCAGAGCGGGCCACCGGGGGGCGTAGGTCTCCGCGTGGGCGGCGATCTCGATCTGCGGGGCGCGGCGGGCCAGCATGCGGAGCTGGGTGTCCTTGCCCACGTACGCCGGTCCGCTCACGGCGATGACCCGGTGTGCCGTCGGCGGGCGGTCTTCGGCCGGTGGGTTCAGGGGCATGGTGGTGACCTCCGGAGGTGCACGGTCGGACGGGGGACGGGCTTTCGGCATAAGGCGGTGCGGTGCGTTTCTTTTTCCGGGTGTTTTCACGGGTGTTTTCGTGGGTGCGAGTCGGATCGGGCAGGTGAAGGAATGACGGATGATCGACACGTCGATCTCAGGAATTCCCTGTATAGCGGTCTCCGGTGTGGTGGCCCCTGTGGTACTGAATACCGGCAGTGCGGAAAAGGCCGTGGCCCGCGGCCGGAGGTCAGGTCTTCGCGGCCGTGTCCGAGTCCGCGTCCCCGTCTGGCGTCTTTTCCGTCTCCCGTTCCGGCCCGGTGCCGGACGTCGTTCCCGTCGCCGTGCCCGGTTCCGTCTCCGCCGCCGGACGGGAGAGCGCCCAGCCGACGACGGCGGCCGCCACGAGCGAGGTCAGGCCGCCGGTGAGGAAACCGGCGCGGGGGCCGCAGGTCTCGGTGACCCAGCCGACGGCCGGCGCGGCCACCGGCGTGCCGCCCACGAACGCGATCTTGAAGAGGCTCATCACCCTGCCCCGCGTCGCGGCGTCGGCGGTGAGCTGGACGTGCGCGTTGGCGGTGGCGGTGACGGCCAGACCGGCCATGCCGACCGGGACCAGCAGGGCCGCGAAGAGCCACAGGGCGGGCGCCAGGGCGGCGGCCGTCTCCAGCGCGCCGAACAGCAGCGCCGCCGTGGTCAGCACCCGCCGCGGCGGCGCGAGGCTGCGCGCGGCCCACAGCGCCCCCGCCACCGCGCCCGCCGCCAGCAGCGAGTTGAGCAGTCCGTACACGCCGGAGCCGGTACGGAAGACCTGCACGGTGAACGCGGTCAGCCAGACGGGGAAGTTGAACCCGAACGTTCCGATGAAGGCGACCAGCACGATCGGCCACAGCAGGCCGGGGTCGCGGCCGACCTGCCGCAGGGCCGCCCTGACCTGCCCGCGGCCGTGCGGGGCGCGCTCGGCCGGGTGCATCTCGGCGGTGCGCATGAGCAGCAGGGCGGTCAGGGGCGCGAGGTAGGAGAGGGCGTTGAGGAGGAAGGCCCAGCCGATGCCCACCACCGTGATCACCACACCGGCGACGGCGGGGCCGACCAGGCGCGCGGTCTGGAAGACGGCGGAGTTCAGGCTGACCGCGTTGCGCAGGTGCTCCGGTCCGACCAGCTCGGCGACGAACGCCTGCCGGGCGGGGGCGTCCGCGACGGAGACCAGGCCCAGCACGGCCGCCATGACGTACACGTGCCAGGGCCGTGCCTGGCCGGCCAGCACCAGCACGGCCAGGACCAGCCCGGTCGTGCCCAGCGCGGCCTGCGTGTGCAGCAGCAGCCGGCGCATCGGCAGCCGGTCGGCGATCAGGCCGCCGTGCAGCCCGAGGAGCAGCATGGGCGCGTACTGGAGTCCGATGGTGAAGCCGACGGCGGCGGGGGAGCCGGTCAGCTCGACGACCAGCCAGTCCTGGGCGATGCGCTGCATCCAGGTGCCGGTGTGGGAGACGGCCTGGCCGACGGTGAACAGCCGGTAGTTGCGGATGCGCAGGGAGCCGAACGTCGTCGTGGCGCGGCGCGCGGAGCCGTCCTCGCGGCCGGGCGGGAGGGCGGCGGAGGCGGGGCCCGGCGCCCCGGTCACGCCCGCCGCCCTCGCCCGGGGCCCGGGGCCGTCCGTCTCCCGTGCGCGCGGCCGGGTTTTCTTTCTCCGCGGCACGATCGGTGTCCGGGGAAAGAACGGGTTCTGGAACGGGCGCGGCCGCCGCGCCGGAAACGGCCTCCGGAATGGGAACGCTGCATGAAATCCTCCTTCCTGCTCGCCCGGTCGACATGGTTCAGGATTCCCTCGGGGGTGCGGCATAGTCGCCGGGTGCGCAGCTTCAGCCGTAAGGCTTCCATTTCTTGTGAGCTGTAGGATTTTTGCGGTCATTCGATACGGCGTGCCGCTGTTCGCGCCGGACAATTTTTCGCGCCCGGCGCCCGGGGAGCCTTCGGCGGTGCGCGGTCGTGAGCCGGAGCGGGGGAGCGGGGCGCGCCGTGCGCCGCGCCGTACGGTGCGGAAGTTCGTATCCCGGGTGCGGCGCGCTCGAAATGCCGGGGGACCTTCCGTCATTTGGAGTAACGTACTGGTGTCGGAGCGTCACCGCCCGGGGAGGGGCGGCTCGCGCCGGGGGGTCAGGCGTCGCCAGGAAGTCCAGCCGGCACCAGAGGAGTCAGCCGCTCGTGGTCCTTGCTCACCCCGTCACCCGTGCCGTGCCGCGGAGCGCCGGCTCCGCTCCCGCTCCGAAGCCGCGCGTGCGCCCCGGGCCCCCGGTGCCTTCCGTACGTGCCGACGGGCGGTGAGGGGGTGGTCGGCAGCGAGATCAGGCCCTGCGATCACCCCAAGAAGGACGTGCGGCGGGTGCTGGAGAAGTGGGCGGCCCGCGGCTGGGTGCTGCGCAAGGACGGGCACTGGGGGCGGCTCTACTGCCCGTGTGCGGGGCGGTGCACGGTCATCCCGGTGGCGGGCACCCCGCGCAGCCCCACCGCGCACGCGCGCGTGATCGACCGGCTGGCGGCGCGGTGTCCGCTGCCGGGGGACGCGGCGAACCGCAGTCTGACGGGGATGCCGCGCGGCGAAGCGTGACCGTCGCGTCAACTGAGATGGGCCGTCGGCGGCCGTGCGTTTTGCGACAGTTGCCCATGCGAGCCGCGTGGGGTTTTGTCATGCTTTGTCTGTTGACGAACGACAACAGACCTGCAACCCTGCCCAAGGACTAGGGGGACGCCGCCATGGACTACGACTTCACCTTCGTCGTCACGGGTGCGACCGTCGACGACCAGGACGCCGTCGATGCGCTGCGCGACACCTGCGACGCCCTCCTGGCGCGGGCCGGCGGCACCGACCTGCTCAGCATCGCCTGGCCCGGCGACTGCGCGGTCCGGGCCGCCCTCGAAGCGGCCTCGGCGGTGCACGCCGCTGTACCGCGCCTGCGGGTGCGCCGCCTCGACCGCGACCTGGTCGGGATACACGAGATCGCCGAGCGCACGGGCCGCTCCCGGCAGAACGTCGCTCAGTGGGCCGCCGGGGTGCGCAAGGCCCAGGGCGCCCCCTTCCCGGCCGCCGAGGGCACCGTCGGGCGCTCCCAGGCGTGGCTGTGGTCGGAGGTCAACCGCTGGCTCGCGGCGTACGGCCTCGACGACGGGGCGGCCCACCCCACGCGCGAGGAGATGGCGGAGATCGACGTGGCGCTGGCCGGCCGGGTCTCGCTGACGTTCCGGTTCGCCGCGACCACGGGCTTCCAGGAAGGGCGGCAGCGTGTCATCGACGAGCTGCGCAACCGCCACATAAACCGGTTCCTCGGCATACTGGCGGGGTTCGAAGGGACCACGGACGAGCACGGCAACCACGTCCTGGTGGTGGCCGACGGGCGCGAACCGGTCCGCGGGGTCATGGAGCGGGTCGCGCAGTTCCCGCACGACGTGGTGCTGGTCACCGAGACCGACCAGTTCACGGTCACCGTCCTCGCCAGCCGCGGGGCGGACCGCTCGGACCGCGTGGTCCCCGTACCCGGCACGGCGACGGTCGGCGAGTGGCTCCGTCAGATCCGCGACTTCCCGCACGCGACCTTCGCCGTGGAGGGTGACGACCGTCACGCGGAGGAGTCCGCCCGTATCCAGTGGCAGCTGGCGATCGCGGCGTGAGGGCGGGCCCGTAGCGGCCTCGGCGGCGGTCCGCCCCGGCACGCCGGAGGCGGGTCCGTGCATCCGGACGGTGTGACGCGGTGTACGATCTCCCGCCCGATTGGCAGCGTTCGCCGCTGGTGTGGCACACTGTCCAGGTTGCTCGGTTGAGTGCCGATGCTGCGCGCCTCCCGCCGGGGGGACTGGAAGCGAGTCCTAGGTATTCGTCGTTCCTTATCAGGGACGGAAGTACGGGAATCTTCCGGGAAGTGCAGCGGGGTGCCTCAGCCAGGCGCCCGGTGGGTGTTCATCCCCCACGTTTTCCTTCTCGAAGGATCGCCCTTGCGGGGATCTGCGGGAAGGAGCGCGACACGCCCGACCGCGTGGGTCGGAGGGTCGGAGGATGAACGGCAACGTACCGGGTCCCAGAGCGTTACGAGAGACAGGACTACGAAGTAGCCATGGCGGGACAGAAGATCCGCATCCGGCTCAAGGCCTACGACCACGAGGTCATCGACACGTCGGCGAAGAAGATCGTCGAGACGGTGACCCGTACTGGTGCGTCGGTCGCGGGCCCGGTGCCGCTCCCCACCGAGAAGAACGTGTACTGCGTCATCAAGTCGCCGCACAAGTACAAGGACTCGCGCGAGCACTTCGAGATGCGCACGCACAAGCGCCTGATCGACATCCTCGACCCGACGCCCAAGACCGTTGACTCGCTGATGCGCCTGGACCTTCCGGCCGGCGTTGACATCGAGATCAAGCTCTGAGAGGCGCAGTAGAGATGGCTAAGCAGATCAAGGGCATCCTGGGCGAGAAGCTCGGCATGACCCAGGTCTGGGACGAGAACAACCGTGTCGTCCCGGTCACTGTGGTCAAGGCCGGCCCCTGCGTCGTTACCCAGGTGCGCACCAATGACCAGGACGGCTACGACTCCGTCCAGATCGCCTTCGGCGAGATCGACCCGCGCAAGGTGAACAAGCCCCTCAAGGGCCACTTCGCGAAGGCCGACGTCACCCCCCGCCGTCACCTCGTCGAGGTCCGTACCACTGACGCCAGTGAGTACACCCTCGGCCAGGAGCTGACCGCCGAGACCTTCGAGTCCGGCGTCAAGGTGGACGTGACCGGCAAGAGCAAGGGCAAGGGCTTCGCCGGTGTCATGAAGCGTCACGGCTTCCACGGCGGCAAGGCTTCGCACGGTGCCCACCGCGTGCACCGCAAGCCGGGCTCCATCGGTGGCTGTGCCACCCCGGGCCGCGTGTTCAAGGGCATGCGGATGGCCGGCCGTATGGGCAATGAGCGGGTCACCACCCAGAACCTGACCGTCCATGCCGTTGACGCGGAGAAGGGCCTGCTGCTCATCAAGGGCGCAGTTCCTGGTCCGAACGGCGGCCTCGTCCTGGTCCGTACCGCGGCCAAGGGGGCCTGAGGTAACCGATGAGCACCATTGACATCCTTTCGCCGGCAGGCGACAAGGCCGGGACCGTCGAGCTCCCCACGGAGATCTTCGACGCGAAGGTCAGCGTTCCGCTGATCCACCAGGTCGTCGTCGCGCAGCTGGCCGCGGCCCGTCAGGGCACGCACAAGACCAAGACCCGTGGCGAGGTCCGCGGCGGTGGCAAGAAGCCGTACCGCCAGAAGGGCACCGGCCGCGCGCGCCAGGGTTCGACCCGTGCGCCGCAGTTCGCCGGCGGTGGCGTCGTGCACGGTCCCGTGCCGCGTGACTACTCGCAGCGGACCCCGAAGAAGATGAAGGCCGCCGCCCTGCGCGGTGCCCTCACCGACCGGGCCCGCAACAGCCGCGTCCACGTCGTCTCCGGCGTGGTCGAGGGCGAGGTCTCCACGAAGGCCGCCAAGGCTCTCCTCGGCAAGATCAGCGAGCGCAAGCACGTGCTGCTGGTCGCCGAGCGCGCCGACCAGGCCGCGTGGCTCTCCGCCCGCAACCTGCCCCAGGTCCACATCCTGGAGCCGGGCCAGCTGAACACGTACGACGTGCTCGTCTCCGACGACGTGGTCTTCACCAAGGCCGCCTTCGAGTCCTTCGTGGCTGGTCCCAAGGCCGCTGAGCTCGAAGGGAGCGCCGCCTGATGACTGAGGCGACCGTTACCAGCAAGTCCTTCTCGGACCCGCGCGACCTTCTGGTCAAGCCGGTCGTCTCCGAGAAGAGCTACGCGCTGCTGGACGAGAACAAGTACACGTTCATCGTCGACCCGCGTGCGAACAAGACCCAGATCAAGCAGGCCGTCGAGGCGGTCTTCTCGGTCAAGGTCACCGGGGTCAACACGATCAACCGCCAGGGCAAGCGCAAGCGCACCCGCACCGGTTTCGGTAAGCGCGCGAACACCAAGCGCGCCATCGTGACCCTCGCCGAGGGCGACCGTATCGACATCTTCGGCGGCCCGGTCTCCTAACGGAGTCCGAGTCGTCCGGAATCGGACGAGGACTGAGAAATGGGTATCCGCAAGTACAAGCCGACGACCCCGGGCCGTCGTGGCTCCAGCGTCGCCGACTTTGTCGAGATCACGCGGTCCACGCCGGAGAAGTCGCTGGTCCGCCCGCTGCACAGCAAGGGCGGCCGTAACAACGCCGGTCGTGTGACCGTTCGCCACCAGGGTGGTGGCCACAAGCGCGCCTACCGCGTGATCGACTTCCGTCGTCACGACAAGGACGGCGTGCCGGCCAAGGTCGCGCACATCGAGTACGACCCCAACCGCACCGCGCGCATCGCGCTGCTGCACTACGCAGACGGCGAGAAGCGCTACATCATCGCGCCGCGTGGCCTGGTGCAGGGTGCTCGGATTGAGAACGGCCAGGGCGCCGACATCAAGCCGGGCAACAACCTGCCGCTGCGCCACATCCCGGTCGGTACGACGATCCACGCCATCGAGCTGCGGCCCGGCGGCGGCGCGAAGTTCGCCCGCTCCGCGGGTGCCTCCGTGCAGCTGCTGGCGAAGGAGGGCTCCATGGCCCACCTTCGTATGCCGTCCGGTGAGATCCGCCTGGTCGACGTGCGCTGCCGCGCCACCGTCGGCGAGGTCGGCAATGCCGAGCAGTCGAACATCAACTGGGGCAAGGCCGGCCGTATGCGCTGGAAGGGCGTCCGCCCGACCGTGCGTGGTGTCGTGATGAACCCGGTCGACCACCCGCACGGTGGTGGTGAGGGCAAGACCTCCGGTGGTCGCCACCCGGTCTCGCCCTGGGGCCAGAAGGAGGGTCGTACGCGTTCGCCGAAGAAGGCTTCGAACAAGTACATCGTCCGCCGCCGCAAGACGAACAAGAAGCGCTAGGAGCGGGTTTAGATGCCGCGTAGTCTCAAGAAGGGGCCCTTCGTCGACGACCACCTGAGCAAGAAGGTGGACACGCAGAACGAAGCCGGCACCAAGAACGTCATCAAGACCTGGTCCCGCCGCTCCATGATCGTCCCGGCCATGCTCGGCCACACGATCGCGGTGCACGACGGCCGCAAGCACGTCCCGGTGTTCGTCACCGAGTCGATGGTCGGCCACAAGCTCGGCGAGTTTGCGCCGACCCGCACCTTCCGCGGCCACGAGAAGGACGACCGCAAGTCGCGTCGTCGCTGATCGACCGGAGTGCGAAGACTATGACTGACACCGAAGGGACAACCATGGAAGCCAGGGCCCAGGCGCGGTACATCCGCGTCACGCCCATGAAGGCCCGCCGCGTGGTGGACCTTATCCGTGGCATGGATGCCACGGAGGCTCAGGCGGTCCTGCGTTTCGCCCCGCAGGCCGCGAGCGTGCCCGTCGGCAAGGTGCTGGACAGCGCCATTGCCAACGCGGCGCACAACTACGACCACACCGACGCCGGCAGCCTCGTCATTTCCGAGGCGTACGTCGACGAGGGTCCGACCCTGAAGCGGTTCCGCCCGCGTGCTCAGGGCCGTGCCTACCGGATCCGCAAGCGGACCAGCCACATCACCGTGGTCGTCAGCAGCAAGGAAGGAACCCGGTAATGGGCCAGAAGGTAAACCCGCACGGGTTCCGGCTCGGCATCACCACCGACTTCAAGTCGCGTTGGTACGCCGACAAGCTGTACAAGGACTACGTCAAGGAAGACGTCGCCATTCGTCGCATGATGACGAAGGGCATGGAGCGCGCCGGCATCTCGAAGGTGGAGATCGAGCGCACCCGTGAGCGCGTCCGCGTCGACATCCACACCGCTCGTCCGGGCATCGTCATCGGCCGCCGCGGCGCCGAGGCCGACCGTATCCGCGGCGAACTGGAGAAGCTGACCGGCAAGCAGGTCCAGCTGAACATCCTCGAGGTCAAGAACCCCGAGACCGATGCTCAGCTCGTGGCCCAGGCCGTCGCCGAGCAGCTGTCCTCCCGCGTCTCCTTCCGTCGTGCCATGCGCAAGAGCATGCAGTCGACGATGAAGGCCGGCGCCAAGGGCATCAAGATCCAGTGTGGTGGCCGTCTCGGCGGCGCCGAGATGTCGCGCTCGGAGTTCTACCGCGAGGGCCGCGTGCCCCTGCACACGCTCCGCGCCAACGTCGACTACGGCTTCTTCGAGGCCAAGACGACCTTCGGCCGTATCGGTGTGAAGGTCTGGATCTACAAGGGCGACGTCAAGAACATCGCCGAGGTCCGCGCCGAGAACGCCGCCGCCCGTGCGGGCAACCGCCCGGCCCGTGGTGGGGGCGGCAACGACCGTCCGCGCCGCGGTGGCGAGCGTGGCGGCCGTGGCGGCCGCAAGCCGCAGCAGAACGCCGCTGCCGAGGCCCCCAAGGCCGAGGCCGCTGCCGCTGCTCCGGCTGCTGAGAGCACCGGAACGGAGGGCTGACCGACATGCTGATCCCTCGCAGGGTCAAGCACCGCAAGCAGCACCACCCGAAGCGCAACGGTATGGCCAAGGGTGGCACCGAGCTTGCCTTCGGTGAGTACGGCATTCAGGCCGTGACCCCCGCCTACGTGACGAACCGGCAGATCGAGTCCGCTCGTATCGCCATGACCCGTCACATCAAGCGTGGCGGCAAGGTCTGGATCAACATTTACCCGGACCGCCCGCTGACGAAGAAGCCGGCCGAGACCCGCATGGGTTCCGGTAAGGGTTCTCCGGAGTGGTGGGTCGCGAACGTCAAGCCCGGTCGGGTGATGTTCGAGCTGTCCTTCCCGAACGAAAAGGTTGCGAAGGAGGCGCTGACCCGCGCCGCCCACAAGCTTCCGATGAAGTGCCGCATCGTGCGGCGCGAGGCAGGTGAGTCGTGATGGCGGCCGGTACCAAGGCGACCGAGCTGCGCGAGCTGAATGGCGAGGACCTCGTCAAGAAGCTGCGTGAGGCCAAGGAGGAGCTGTTCAACCTCCGCTTCCAGGCGGCGACCGGACAGCTTGAGAACCACGGCCGGCTGAAGGCCGTCCGCAAGGACATCGCCCGGATCTACACCCTGATGCGTGAGCGCGAGCTCGGCATCGAGACGGTGGAGAGCGCCTGATGAGCGAGAAGAATGTGACTGAGACGAACGAGCAGCGCGGCTTCCGCAAGACCCGCGAGGGTCTCGTCGTCAGCGACAAGATGGACAAGACCGTCGTCGTCGCTGTCGAGGACCGTGTCAAGCACGCGCTGTACGGCAAGGTCATCCGCCGTACGAACAAGCTCAAGGCGCACGACGAGCAGAACGCTGCCGGTGTCGGCGACCGCGTCCTCCTGATGGAGACGCGTCCGCTGTCGGCGAGCAAGCGCTGGCGCATCGTCGAGATCCTCGAGAAGGCCAAGTAAGGAATTTCCCGTCAGGGAATTCCGCTAGATACCGCCTGGGGGGTTTCCCCCAGGTCAGTTCCGCCAGGCTCGGCGGTGGGCCTCAGCAATGAGGCCCCCGCCGGGAACCGGCAGACGATCAGGAGATAGACGTGATCCAGCAGGAGTCGCGGCTTCGGGTCGCCGACAACACGGGTGCGAAGGAAATTCTCACCATCCGTGTTCTCGGTGGCTCGGGCCGCCGCTACGCGGGCATCGGTGACGTCATCGTCGCCACCGTCAAGGATGCGATCCCCGGTGGCAACGTGAAGAAGGGTGACGTCGTCAAGGCGGTCATCGTTCGCACCGTCAAGGAGCGCCGCCGTCCGGACGGCTCGTACATCCGCTTCGACGAGAACGCGGCCGTCATCCTCAAGAACGATGGCGACCCCCGCGGCACCCGCATCTTCGGCCCGGTGGGCCGGGAGCTGCGCGAGAAGAAGTTCATGAAGATCATCTCGCTCGCGCCGGAGGTGCTGTAACCGATGAAGATCAAGAAGGGCGACCTGGTCCAGATCATCACCGGCAAGGACAAGGGCAAGCAGGGCAAGGTCATCGCGGCCTTCCCCCGTGAGGACCGTGTCCTGGTCGAGGGTGTCAACCGGGTCAAGAAGCACACCAAGGCCGGTCAGACCGCTCGCGGCTCGCAGACCGGCGGCATCGTGACGACCGAGGCCCCCATCCACGTCAGCAACGTTCAGCTGGTCGTGGAGAAGGACGGCAACAAGGTCGTCACCCGCGTCGGGTACCGCTTCGACGAAGAGGGCAACAAGATCCGCGTTGCCAAGCGGACCGGTGAGGACATCTGATGACTGCCACCACCAACGCGCCGCGCCTCAAGCAGCGCTACCGCGAAGAGATCGCCGGGAAGCTGAAGGACGAGTTCTCCTACGAGAACGTCATGCAGATCCCCGGTCTGACCAAGATCGTGGTCAACATGGGTGTGGGCGACGCCGCCCGCGACTCCAAGCTGATCGAGGGTGCCATCAAGGACCTCACCACGATCACCGGCCAGAAGCCGGCCGTCACCAAGGCCCGTAAGTCCATCGCGCAGTTCAAGCTGCGCGAGGGCCAGCCGATCGGTGCCCACGTCACCCTCCGCGGTGACCGCATGTGGGAGTTCCTGGACCGCCTGCTGTCGCTCGCGCTGCCGCGCATCCGCGACTTCCGTGGTCTGTCCCCGAAGCAGTTCGACGGTCGGGGCAACTACACCTTCGGTCTCACGGAGCAGGTCATGTTCCACGAGATCGACCAGGACAAGATCGACCGGCAGCGGGGCATGGACATCACCGTGGTCACCACGGCGTCCAACGACGATGAGGGCCGCGCCCTGCTTCGTCACCTCGGCTTCCCGTTCAAGGAGAACTGACCGTGGCGAAGAAGGCTCTGATCGCTAAGGCGGCCCGCAAGCCGAAGTTCGCTGTGCGCGCGTACACGCGTTGCCAGCGTTGCGGCCGCCCGCACTCCGTCTACCGCAAGTTCGGCCTGTGCCGCGTGTGCCTCCGTGAGATGGCTCACCGTGGCGAGCTGCCGGGCGTGACCAAGAGCTCCTGGTAACACCCCCTCCCGCACGTCCGACCAGCGCCCGCACGGGCGCCCCGGCGGACGGCAGGAATCATGTGGGTGGTTCCGGAGTCTCTCGGTAAGCATCTGTTCGGCGGGGCCCCGCCCTTTGATCCCGTAGGGTAGAAGGGTTGGGCGCCCCGCCGCCCAGGAACGACTTACTACGCCGAAGGTCCCCGCGCCGCACCCGTCCCGACCCAGCTCGGGGAGAGGGATGGCGCATACAGGAAACCCCGGCGAGAGAGGCCGAAGGCCAATTCATGACCATGACTGACCCCATCGCAGACATGCTCACGCGTCTGCGTAACGCGAACTCGGCGTACCACGACACCGTCGTGATGCCGCACAGCAAGATCAAGTCGCACATCGCGGAGATCCTCCAGCAGGAGGGTTACATCACCGGCTGGAAGGTCGAGGACGCCGAGGTCGGCAAGAACCTCATCCTCGAGCTGAAGTTCGGTCCGAACCGTGAGCGGTCGATCGCCGGCATCAAGCGCATCTCGAAGCCGGGCCTGCGGGTCTACGCAAAGTCCACCAACCTGCCGAAGGTGCTCGGCGGCCTGGGCGTGGCGATCATCTCCACGTCGCACGGTCTCCTCACCGGTCAGCAGGCCAGCAAGAAGGGCGTAGGCGGAGAAGTTCTCGCCTACGTCTGGTAATTCGGGAACGGAGGAATAGCTAATGTCGCGTATTGGCAAGCTGCCCATCCAGGTTCCCGCTGGTGTGGACGTCACCATCGACGGTCGCACGGTCTCGGTGAAGGGTCCCAAGGGCTCCCTGCAGCACACCGTCGCCGCGCCCATCGAGGTCGCCAAGGGTGAGGACGGTTTCATCGCCGTCACCCGCCCGAACGACGAGCGTCAGAACAAGGCCCTGCACGGCCTGTCCCGCACGCTGGTGGCGAACATGATCACCGGCGTGACCCAGGGATTCAGCAAGGCGCTCGAGATCAGCGGTGTCGGTTACCGCGTCCAGGCGAAGGGCTCCAACCTGGAGTTCTCGCTCGGTTACAGCCACCCGATCCTGGTCGAGGCGCCCGAGGGCATCTCGTTCAAGGTCGAGTCCCCGACCAAGCTGAGCGTCGAGGGCATCGACAAGCAGAAGGTCGGCGAGGTCGCCGCGAACATCCGCAAGCTGCGCAAGCCCGACCCGTACAAGGCCAAGGGCGTCAAGTACGCCGGCGAGGTCATCCGCCGCAAGGTCGGAAAGGCTGGTAAGTAAGCCATGGCATACGGTGTGAAGGTCGCGAAGGGTGACGCCTACAAGCGCGCCGCCGCCAAGCGTCGCCACATCCGCATCCGCAAGCGGATTTCGGGTACGCCGGAGCGTCCGCGTCTGGTCGTGACGCGGTCCAACCGCGGTATCACCGCCCAGGTCATCGACGACATCCAGGGGCACACCCTGGCGTCGGCGTCGACCCTGGACGCGTCGATCCGCGGCGGCGAGGGCAACAAGACGGACCTGGCCAAGCAGGTCGGATCCCTGGTCGCCGAGCGCGCCAAGGCCGCCGGCGTCGAGGCCGTCGTGTTCGACCGTGGTGGCAAGCAGTACGCCGGGCGGATTGCCGCTCTGGCCGACGCCGCCCGCGAAGCCGGGCTGAAGTTCTAAGCCCCGGTTCCGAGCTAGCGGACGTAACAGAGAGAGGTAAATCCAATGGCTGGACCCCAGCGCCGCGGGAGCGGTGCCGGTGGCGGCGAGCGGCGGGACCGTAAGGACCGGCGGGACGGCGGCGCAGCTGCCGAGAAGACCGCCTACGTCGAGCGTGTTGTCGCAATCAACCGCGTCGCCAAGGTTGTGAAGGGTGGTCGTCGCTTCAGCTTCACCGCGCTGGTCGTGGTGGGCGACGGTGACGGCACCGTGGGTGTCGGTTACGGCAAGGCCAAGGAGGTGCCGGCCGCCATCGCCAAGGGTGTTGAGGAGGCCAAGAAGCACTTCTTCAAGGTCCCCCGTATCGGTGGCACCATCCCGCACCCCATCCAGGGCGAAGAGGCCGCGGGCGTCGTCCTGCTCAAGCCGGCTTCCCCCGGTACCGGTGTGATCGCCGGTGGCCCGGTGCGTGCCGTGCTGGAGTGCGCGGGCATCCACGACGTGCTGAGCAAGTCGCTCGGTTCGTCGAACCCGATCAACATCGTGCACGCCACGCGCGCCGCGCTCCAGGGCCTTCAGCGGCCCGAGGAGATCGCTGCCCGCCGTGGCCTGCCGCTGGAGGACGTTGCTCCCGCCGCTCTGCTGCGGGCGCGTGCCGGGGTGAACGCGTAATGGCTTCGCTCAAGATCACGCAGACCAAGTCCATCATCGGCAGCAAGCAGAACCACCGCGACACCCTGCGTTCGCTCGGTCTCAAGAAGATCAACGACGTGGTTGTCAAGGAAGACCGCCCCGAGTACCGCGGCATGGTGCACACCGTCCGCCACCTCGTGACGGTCGAGGAGGTCGACTGACATGGCGGAGAACAACCCGCTGAAGGTCCACAACCTCCGTCCTGCCCCGGGCGCCAAGACCGCCAAGACCCGTGTGGGTCGTGGTGAGGCGTCCAAGGGTAAGACCGCAGGTCGTGGTACCAAGGGCACGAAGGCCCGTTACCAGGTTCCGGAGCGCTTCGAGGGCGGGCAGATGCCCCTCCACATGCGCCTCCCGAAGCTGAAGGGCTTCAAGAACCCCGCCCACAAGCAGTTCCAGGTCGTGAACCTGGACAAGCTGGCCGCGCTCTACCCGCAGGGTGGCGAGGTCACGGTGACCGACCTGGTCGCCAAGGGCGCGGTGCGCAAGAACGAGCTCGTCAAGGTCCTGGGCCAGGGCGAGATCTCCGTGGCGCTGACGGTGACGGTGGACTCCGTCTCCGGCTCCGCCAAGGAGAAGATCACCGCTGCCGGTGGCAGCGTCACCGAGCTCATCTGAGCTCAGTGAATCAACTGACCGGGGATGCCCACGTATTGGGGCATCCCCGGTTGGTCGTTCCAAGGGGGGCATGGTCGCCGGTAAGGTGGCGTGCACTGTTGCTGTATTTTCCGGGGGTTCTTCCCCTGGACCCCCACCGCGTGGGCTAATGTCCTGCGCGGTTTTGGCCGCTTTGTATTCGTCGATCCTCAAGACCGTCACCTCTCGCTCCAGAGGCGGGAGGCGCAGGAGGCACCGTGCTCACCGCGTTCGCCCGAGCGTTCAAGACGCCCGACCTGCGCAAGAAGCTGCTGTTCACGTTGGGCATTGTGCTCGTCTACCGGCTCGGAGCGCACGTTCCGGTGCCCGGGGTGAACTACTCCAATGTCGACACCTGCATGAAGCAGGCCGGCGCCAACGGCGGCCTCTTCGGCCTGGTGAACATGTTCAGCGGTGGTGCGCTGCTCCAGATCACGATCTTCGCGCTGGGGATCATGCCGTACATCACGGCAAGCATCATCCTCCAGCTGCTGACCGTGGTCATCCCGCGTCTGGAGGCCCTCAAGAAAGAGGGACAGTCCGGACAGGCAAAGATCACTCAGTACACCCGGTACCTGACCGTCGCGCTGGCGGTCCTCCAGGGCACCGGCCTGGTCGCGACCGCCAAGAGCGGCGCGCTGTTCCAGGGCTGCCCCGTCGCCAGTGAGATCGTGCCGAGCGATTCGATCTTCACGACCATCACCATGGTCATCACGATGACCGCCGGTACGGCCATGGTCATGTGGCTCGGTGAGCTGGTGACCGACCGCGGCATCGGCAACGGCATGTCGATCCTGATGTTCGTCGGTATCGCCGCCGGCTTCCCCGGTTCGCTGTGGCAGATCAAGATGTCCGGCAAGCTGGCCGACGGCTGGATCGAGTTCTTCGCCGTCATCGTCGTGGGTCTGGCGATGGTCGCCCTGGTCGTCTTCGTCGAGCAGGCCCAGCGGCGGATCCCCGTGCAGTACGCCAAGCGGATGATCGGACGTCGCTCGTACGGCGGTACGTCCACCTACATCCCGCTCAAGGTGAACCAGGCGGGTGTGATCCCCGTCATCTTCGCTTCGTCGCTGCTCTACATCCCGGCCCTGGTGGCACAGTTCAGCGGGTCGAAGGCCGGCTGGGCGACCTGGATCGAAACCAACTTCACCAAGGGCAACCACCCGGTCTACATCGTCACGTACTTCCTGCTGATCGTCTTCTTCGCGTTCTTCTACGTCGCCATCTCCTTCAACCCCGAAGAAGTTGCCGACAACATGAAGAAGTATGGTGGCTTCATCCCGGGGATCCGGGCCGGTCGCCCCACGGCCGAGTACCTCAGCTACGTGCTCAACCGGATCACGTGGCCGGGCTCGCTGTATCTGGGTCTGATCGCGCTGGTGCCCACCGTGGCGTTGGTGCTGTTCAAGGCCAACCAGAACTTCCCGTTCGGCGGGACGAGCATCCTGATCATCGTGGGTGTGGGTCTGGAGACCGTGAAGCAGATCGAGAGCCAGCTCCAGCAGCGCAACTACGAAGGGTTCCTCCGCTGATGCGAATCGTCCTCGTCGGGCCTCCTGGGGCAGGCAAGGGTACGCAGGCCGCGTACCTCGCCAAGAACCTCTCGATCCCGCACATCTCCACGGGCGACCTGTTCCGCGCCAACATCAGCCAGGGCACCGACCTGGGCAAAGAGGCCAAGTCCTACATGGACGCGGGCAACCTGGTCCCCGACTCGGTGACGATCGCGATGGCCGAGGACCGGATGGACCAGCCGGACGCCGAGAACGGCTTCCTGCTGGACGGCTTCCCGCGCAACATCGGCCAGGCCGAGGCGCTGGACGCGTTCCTCGGGAGCAAGGGCGTGAAGCTCGACGCCGTCCTGGACCTGGAGGTCCCCGAGGACGAGGTCGTCAAGCGGATCGCCGGCCGCCGGATCTGCCGCAACGACAGCAGCCACGTCTTCCACGTGGACTACCACCAGCCGAAGACCGAGGGCGTCTGCGACCTCTGCGGCGGTGACCTGTACCAGCGCGAGGACGACCGCGAGGACACCGTCCGCAAGCGGCTGGAGGTCTACCACACGGAGACCGAGCCGATCATCGACCACTACAAGGCCCAGGACCTGGTCGTCACGATCCTGGCCCTCGGCAAGGTCGACGAGGTCACCCAGCGCGCGATGGCCGCGCTCGGCAAGGCCTGACAGGCACGAGAAGCACACGTACGGCCGCGGTGCCCGGGCATGGGCGCCGCGGCCGTATCGTGTATGGGGCGGCCCGTGCGGCCGCGGCAGTGTCGTAGCAGTCGGTGTGAGGAAGGCGTCAGCCCCCATGGTGGAGATCAAGAACCCCGAGCAGATCGCGAAGATGCGCGAGGCGGGGCTGGTGGTCGCCGCCATCCACGCGGCCACCCGTGAGGTGGCGGTGCCCGGCGCCACCACCAAGGACCTGGACGACGCCGCGCGCAAGGTGCTGGCCGAGCACGGCGCCAAGTCGAACTTCCTCGGGTACGGCGGCTTCCCCGCGACGATCTGCACGTCGGTCAACGACGTCGTCGTCCACGGCATCCCCGACACCGAGACCGTGCTCGCCGACGGCGACATCATCTCCATCGACTGCGGCGCGATCATCGACGGCTGGCACGGCGACGCGGCCTACACCGCCTTCGTGGGCTCCGGTCACGCTCCGGAGCTGGTGGAGCTGAGCCGGGTGACCGAGGAGTCCATGTGGGCCGGCATCGCCGCCGTCCGCAAGGGCAACCGCCTGGTCGACATCTCCAAGGCGATCGAGGGCTACATCCGCCGCCAGCCGCGTCCGGCCAACGGCAAGTACGGCATCGTCGAGGACTACGGCGGCCACGGCATCGGCTCGCAGATGCACATGGACCCGCACCTGCTGAACTACGTCGACCGCAAGCGCGGCCGCGGTCCGAAGCTGGTCCCGGGCTTCTGCATCGCCATCGAGCCCATGGTCAACCTGGGTACGGCCAAGACCCACGTGCTGGAAGACGACTGGACGGTCAAGTCGAACGACGGCAGCTGGTCCTCGCACTGGGAGCACTCGGTCGCGCTGACCGAGCAGGGCCCGCTGGTGCTGACCGCGCCCGACGGCGGCAAGGCGAAACTGGCCGAGCTGGGCATCGAGGCGGCGCCCGACCCGCTGGCCTGAGGCCCGCACCCGGCCGGCGGTACGGGCCGGACCCGAGGCGTAACGATCACTGTCCGTGGGCAATAATCGTGGATTCGTCTTTTCGGGAACGCTGACGTAGACTGACGCGTCGGCTGTCGTGCATCCGTGTGCCTGTTTGCCGGGTACGCGTCCCGCACGTAGTCGATCAAGGTAGCCGATTCGAAGGGCGAAGCGTGGCCAAGAAGCAAGGTGCCATCGAAATCGAGGGCACCGTGATCGAGTCCCTCCCGAACGCGATGTTCAAGGTGGAGCTTCAGAACGGTCACAAGGTCCTCGCGCACATCAGCGGCAAGATGCGGATGCACTACATCCGCATCCTTCCGGATGACCGGGTCGTCGTGGAGCTGTCTCCCTACGACCTGACGCGTGGCCGGATCGTCTACCGCTACAAGTAGATCTTGTCGACGCCCCCTTCTGCGGGGTGGCGGCACTGACCCGGAGAACCTCACACCCATGAAGGTCAAGCCGAGCGTCAAGAAGATCTGCGACAAGTGCAAGGTGATCCGCCGCCACGGCCGGGTCATGGTGATCTGCGACAACCTGCGCCACAAGCAGCGCCAGGGCTGACGCACGCCGACCTCTCTGCATTTCGCAGTATCTTCGCGCGACGCATACGCACAGTAATACGTACATACGCAGACACCCGACCTCTCGTGCCCGCCCCCAGGGCGCACGCAGGGGACGACACCCCCGGCTCGGAGGCCGGGGACCCGGCTCGTAATGCTCCAGAGTCTTACGGGAACGGTGCTGCGGAAGACCTCCGAATACCTCAGGAGCCAATCCATGGCACGCCTCGCAGGCGTTGATCTCCCGCGCGACAAGCGCGTCGAGGTCGCCCTCACCTACGTCTTCGGCATCGGGCGCACCCTGTCGCAGCAGACCCTCGCCGCCACCGGCGTGAACCCGGACACCCGCGTTCGCGACCTGGCCGAGGAAGACCTGGTCAAGATCCGCGAGTACGTGGACAACAACCTCAAGACCGAGGGTGACCTCCGTCGCGAGATCCAGGCCGACATCCGCCGCAAGGTCGAGATCGGCTGCTACCAGGGTCTGCGTCACCGCCGCGGCCTGCCGGTGCACGGTCAGCGCACCAGCACGAACGCCCGTACCCGCAAGGGCCCGCGTCGCGCGATCGCCGGCAAGAAGAAGCCGGGCAAGAAGTAGTCCTCAGCGGACGCTCATCAGCGGTCTTCGCTGTAGGACCGACCACCTCCACCGGGAGTAATACATGCCTCCGAAGGGCCGTACGGCCGGCGCCAAGAAGGTGCGCCGCAAGGAGAAGAAGAACGTCGCCCACGGGCACGCTCACATCAAGAGCACGTTCAACAACACCATCGTCTCGATCACCGACCCCACGGGCAACGTGATCTCCTGGGCCTCGGCGGGCCACGTGGGCTTCAAGGGCTCGCGCAAGTCCACGCCGTTCGCCGCGCAGATGGCTGCCGAGTCGGCCGCCCGCCGCGCGCAGGAGCACGGCATGCGCAAGGTCGACGTCTTCGTCAAGGGTCCCGGCTCCGGCCGTGAGACCGCGATCCGCTCGCTCCAGGCCACCGGCCTGGAGGTCGGCTCGATCCAGGACGTCACCCCCACGCCGCACAACGGCTGCCGTCCCCCCAAGCGTCGTCGCGTCTGACGTCGCGCGGCCTGTAAGGGCCGCAGCCTGTCGGTCCGCGCTCCGGCGCGGCCCGGCACCGGGCACTTTTCGGGCGGTACGCCGCGACTCCTGGGAGCCGCGCCGTGCCGCCCGTACCCTTGTAGACACCGCCGGGCCACCGTCCGGCGCAGCTGGCATCAAATAGCGGGTGCCATGACTGGAAGGCGAAACACCTCATGCTGATCGCTCAGCGTCCCTCGCTGACCGAAGAGGTCGTCGACGAATACCGCTCGCGGTTCGTGATCGAGCCGCTGGAGCCGGGCTTCGGCTACACCCTCGGCAACTCCCTGCGTCGTACGCTCCTCTCCTCGATCCCGGGTGCGGCGGTCACGTCCATCCGCATCGACGGTGTCCTGCACGAGTTCACCACCGTGCCGGGCGTCAAGGAGGACGTCACCGACCTCATCCTGAACATCAAGCAGCTGGTCGTCTCCTCGGAGCACGACGAGCCCGTCGTGATGTACCTGCGCAAGCAGGGCCCCGGCCTGGTCACCGCCGCGGACATCGCCCCGCCGGCCGGTGTCGAGGTGCACAACCCCGACCTGGTCCTCGCCACCCTCAACGGCAAGGGCAAGCTGGAGATGGAGCTGACCGTCGAGCGCGGTCGCGGCTACGTCTCCGCCGTGCAGAACAAGCAGGTCGGCCAGGAGATCGGCCGTATCCCGGTCGACTCCATCTACAGCCCCGTGCTGAAGGTCACCTACAAGGTCGAGGCGACCCGTGTCGAGCAGCGCACCGACTTCGACAAGCTGATCGTCGACGTCGAGACCAAGCAGGCCATGCGTCCGCGTGACGCCATGGCGTCGGCCGGCAAGACCCTGGTCGAGCTGTTCGGTCTGGCGCGCGAGCTGAACATCGACGCCGAGGGCATCGACATGGGCCCGTCCCCCACGGACGCCGCCCTGGCCGCCGACCTGGCGCTGCCGATCGAGGAGCTGGAGCTCACCGTTCGGTCGTACAACTGCCTCAAGCGCGAGGGCATCCACTCCGTGGGTGAGCTCGTGGCCCGCTCCGAGGCCGACCTGCTCGACATCCGCAACTTCGGTGCGAAGTCGATCGACGAGGTCAAGGCGAAGCTGGCCGGCATGGGCCTGGCCCTGAAGGACTCGCCCCCCGGGTTCGACCCGACCGCCGCCGCCGACGCCTTCGGCGCCGACGACGACGCGGACGCCGGGTTCGTGGAGACCGAGCAGTACTGAGCCCGCCTGCGGCGGGCCGGCTGAAGTCGGCTGGCCCGCCGTGTTCGGGTGCAGGCTTGATCGGCCCTGAGGCCTCGTCCTCAAGCGCCGGACGGGCTTGATTTCGGCCGGGCTGGATGAATGAGCCTCGCCGAGACTGGAAGCGTCGGGGTAGCCCGGCCGCTTCCAGTGCGAACGATCTTCTACGTGGCGGCCGCCACGTGGGAACTGACACCGGTACCTGATACGGCCGGTGCAGCAATGAAGGAGAAATACCATGCCGAAGCCCGCCAAGGGTGCCCGTCTGGGCGGCAGCGCAGCGCACGAGCGTCTCATGCTGCGCAACCTGGCCACCGCGCTGTTCGAGCACGGCCGCATCACGACGACCGAGGCCAAGGCCCGTCGTCTGCGTCCGTACGCCGAGCGTCTGGTGACCAAGGCGAAGAAGGGTGACCTTCACAACCGTCGCCAGGTCATGCAGCTGATCTCGGACAAGAGCGTCGTGCACACGCTCTTCACGGAGATCGCCCCGCGCTTCGAGGAGCGCCCGGGTGGCTACACCCGCATCACCAAGATCGGCAACCGTCGTGGCGACAACGCCCCGATGGCCGTCATCGAGCTGGTCGAGGGCGAGATCGCCAAGAAGGCCACCGTTGCCGAGGCCGAGGCCGCTGCCAAGCGCGCGGTGAAGGAGTCCGACGAGGCCGCCAAGGCCGAGGACACCAAGGGCGAGGCCGCCGAGGCCCCGGCCGAGGAGTCGAAGGACGCCTGAGCCTGACACAGGCCGTAGGCCCTGTCGTCAAACTCCCGCCTCCCGCCCTTCGGGCGGACAACGGGAATGTGACGACAGGACCTAGGACGGGCCCGCTCCCCTCAGGGGGGCGGGCCCGTTCCGCTTGAGAGGATGCACGCGTGAGCGATGAAGTGGAGCCCGGGTTCGTACGGGTGCGGCTGGACCTTTCCTACGACGGGAAGGACTTCTCGGGCTGGGCGAAGCAGCGCGCGCGGCGCACGGTCCAGGAGGAGCTGGAGACCGCGCTGCGGACGGTGACGCGGTCGGCGGAGACGTACGAGCTGACGGTGGCGGGGCGGACGGACGCCGGGGTGCACGCGCGCGGGCAGGTGGCGCACGTGGACCTGCCGGCGGAGCTGTGGGCCGAGCACGCGGACAAGCTGCTGCGGCGGCTGGCCGGGCGGCTGCCGAAGGACGTACGGGTGTGGCGGGCGGCCGAGGCGCCGTACGGGTTCAACGCGCGGTTCTCGGCGATCTGGCGGCGGTACGCGTACCGGGTGACCGACCACCCGGGCGGCGTGGACCCGCTGCTGCGCGGCCATGTGCTGTGGCACGACTGGGACCTGGACGTCGACGCGATGAACGCGGCGTCGCAGGCGCTGCTGGGGGAGCACGACTTCGCGGCGTACTGCAAGCGGCGTGAGGGCGCGACGACGATCCGTACGCTCCAGACGCTGAGCTGGGTGCGGGACGCGGACGGGATCGTCACGGCGACGGTGAAGGCGGACGCGTTCTGCCACAACATGGTGCGCTCGCTGGTGGGCGCGCTGCTGTTCGTGGGGGACGGGCACCGGCCGGTGGAGTGGCCGGGCAAGGTGCTGGCGGCCGGGGTGCGGGACTCGGCGGTGCACGTCGTACGGCCGCACGGGCTGACGCTGGAAGAGGTCGGCTATCCGGCGGACGACCAGCTCATGGCCCGTAACAAGGAGGCGCGCAACAAGCGGACCCTGCCGGGGGGCGGCTGCTGCTGAGCCGCCCCCCGGGGGGGCGTCAGGACTGGGCGCGGGCGGCCTTGGCCGCCTGGTCCTTGCCCCGCTGCCAGATGCGGTTGAAGGCGTACTGGCCGCCGTCCCGCCCTATCTGGAGGGCCTGGGCGGACGCCTTGGTGACGGGCGAGCCGTCCAGGTTGCCGGCGATGGTGAAGTAGGCGTAGCGGCCGGTGGCGTTGGCGTACGTGGTGCAGGGCGAGCCCTGGCAGAAGGAGCCGACGCCGTCGCCTGCCAGCGGTGCGAGACCGGGCTTGTCGGCGGCCTTGACCTTGAACGCGGCGGCCTTGGAGTCGAAGACCGCGACGCCGACGGTGACCGCCACGCCGTCCTTGGCGTAGGTGGCGCGCAGCAGCTTCTTGCAGCCGTTGTGCTGGAGCAGCGAGCCGAGGGCGCCGTAGGTGCCGGCCGTGCAGTCGTCGGTGACGGCGGTGCTGTGCCGGGGGTAGCTGTTCTTGCCGAGCACCATGGCCTTGTCGGGGAAGAGGCCGGCGGGGGTGAGGGCGGCGGTGTCCTTCTTGGGGTCGGTGATGTAGTCCCGCGGGTTCGGCGGCGGGGGGACCGAGACCTCGGAGAAGGAGGGTTCGGGGGCGGCGGACTCGGACGGCAGGGTCACGGGGTGCGGCAGGTCGCCGCCCTTGTTGCTGGTGATGACGGCGGTGGCGACGATGCCGGCCACGGCCGCGGTCGCCAGCGCCCCGCCGCCGATCAGCAGCCATCGCTTGCGGCGGCCGCGCGCCTCGCTCTCGTCGGCGAGCGCGTCCCAGTCAGGAGTCGAAAAGTCCGGTCCCCCGGGGCCGAACGGCCCGCCATTCCCAAAGCTCATGCCGCGCATCCTAAACCGGTTGGTGGATCGCACGGCGGGCGGAGAGAATCCGGGGCTATGGGACACGTGGAGGCCGGGCATCTGGAGTACTACCTGCCGGACGGGCGGGTGCTGTTGGGCGACGTGTCCTTCAGGGTCGGCGAGGGGGCCTCGGTCGCCCTGGTCGGCGCCAACGGGGCGGGCAAGACGACGCTGCTGCGGCTGATCGCGGGGGAGCTGCAGCCGCACGGCGGCGCGGTGACGGTCAGTGGCGGGCTGGGGGTGATGCCGCAGTTCGTGGGGTCCGTACGGGATGAGCGCACCGTGCGTGACCTGCTGGTTTCGGTGGCGCAGCCGCGGCTCAGGGAGGCTGCCGCGGCCGTGGACGCCGCCGAGCACGCGGTGATGACCGTCGACGACGAGGCCGCGCAGATGGCGTACGCGCAGGCGCTCAGCGACTGGGCCGAGGCGCGCGGGTACGAGGCCGAGACGGTGTGGGACATGTGCACCATGGCCGCGCTGGGCGTCCCGTACGAGAAGGCGCAGTGGCGGCAGGTGCGCACGCTCAGTGGCGGCGAGCAGAAGCGGCTGGTGCTGGAGTCACTGCTGCGTGGCACCGACGAGGTGCTGCTGTTGGACGAGCCGGACAACTATCTGGACGTGCCGGGCAAGCGCTGGCTGGAGGAGCGGCTGCGCGAGACGAAGAAGACGGTGCTGTTCGTCAGCCACGACCGGGAGCTGCTGGCCCGCTCCGCCGAGAAGATCGTCAGCGTCGAGCCGGGGCCCGCCGGGTCGGACGTATGGGTGCACGGCGGTGGCTTCGGCACGTACCACGATGCCCGTAAGGAGCGCTTCGCGCGCTTCGAGGAGCTGCGGCGGCGCTGGGACGAGAAGCACGAGCAGCTGAAGAAGCTGGTGCGCAGTCTGCGGCAGGCGGCGGAGAACAGCCACGAGCTGGCCTCGCGGTACCACGCGGCCCAGACCCGGCTGCGCAAGTTCGAGGAGGCCGGGCCGCCCCCGGAGCCGCCGCGCGAGCAGGAGATCACCATGCGGCTGAAGGGTGGCCGTACCGGCGTACGGGCGGTGACCTGCGAGAACCTTGAGCTGACCGGGCTGATGAAGCCGTTCGACCTGGAGGTCTTCTACGGGGAGCGGGTCGCGGTGCTGGGGTCGAACGGCTCCGGGAAGTCGCACTTCCTGCGGCTGCTGGCGGGGGACCCCGAGAATCCGGTGGCGCACACGGGGACCTGGAAGCTGGGCGCCCGCGTCGTGCCCGGTCACTTCGCGCAGACCCACGCCCACCCGGAACTGGAGGGGCGCATCCTTCTGGACATCCTGTGGACGGAACACGCCAAGGACCGTGGCAAGGCGATGAGCGCGCTGCGCCGGTACGAGCTGGAGCGCCAGGCCGAGCAGCGCTTCGACCGGCTGTCCGGCGGCCAGCAGGCGCGTTTCCAGATCCTGCTGCTGGAGCTGGCGGGGACGACCGCCCTGCTGCTGGACGAGCCGACCGACAACCTCGACCTGGAGAGCGCGGAGGCGCTTCAGGAGGGGCTGGAGGCGTATGAGGGGACGGTGCTGGCGGTGACGCACGACCGCTGGTTCGCGCGGTCCTTCGACCGGTACCTGGTCTTCGGTTCGGACGGGCGGGTGCGGGAGACGACGGAGCCGGTGTGGGACGAGCGGAGAGTGGAGCGCAAGCGGTAGCGGGACGTCACCGCTTGGTTCCCGTCCGGTGGTGGGGCCGTGGGGGCGGCTCTTAGATGGACGCATGAGCACGGAGAAAACGGGCATAGCGGGTGCTGGCGAGGTCCGGGACGCGGTGCGGCCCGCGGACTCGCCGGTCGTCGGGTGGCTGCTCCGGCGGGCCCCGTGGCCCCTGTGGGCGGTGGCCGCCGCCCTGATGGGGGCGGTGATCTTCCATGTGCAGCGGCACAGCCCCACGGTCGGCATGGACAACGACTTCGTCGTGAAGGCGGCGCGGGCGCTGCTGGACGGTGACGCTCCGTATGCCGACAAGCGGTTCCTGTATCTGCCGAGCGCGGTGCTGGCCGCGGTGCCCGAGGCGCTGCTGTCCGCCGGGAAGCTGCGGCTGCTGGTGCCGGTGGTTGGGGTGGGGCTGGTGCTGCTGGGGTGGCTCGCCTCGCTGCGGATCTTCCGAATTCCCGTAGGGAGCCGGCTGGCGGCGCTCGGCGTGGTGGCCCTGGCGTTCTTCGAGCCGTTCCGCAACGTCGTGAACATCGGGAACTGGACGCTGGCCTCGGTGGCGGCGCTGCCCCTTGTGCTGCTGCTGGCGCTGCGCTCCCGGTGGACCGCCGCGGGCGCGGTCCTGGGGCTCGCGCTGGCGGTCAAGCCGATGCTGGCGCCGCTGCTGCTGCTCCTGGTCCTCGCGCGGCGGTGGCGGGCCCTCGCGGTGGCGGTGGCGGTGCCGGCCGTGGCGTCCGTACTGGCGGCGCTGGTGATGCCGCGCCCGGGCATGTTCTTCACCCGTACGCTGCCGTTCCTGCTGCATGGCCAGGACAGCTTCGCCCGCCCCTTCGACGCCTCGCCCGGGATGATCCTCACCCGGCTGGGCGTGCCCGAGACCGCGGCGTACGGAGTGGCCGCGGTCGCGGCGGTCGCGGGGACGGGCTGTGCGTGGCTGCGGTGGCGGCGCGGCGACCAGGGGGCGCAGCGGCTGGTGGAGACCGCCGCGATGCTGATGCTGGCGGCCTTCCTGGTGTCCCGGCCGTCCTTCGACCACTACCTGCTGGTGGTGCTGCCGCCGCTGGTCGCCTCCGTGGTGCTGCCGGGGTCGGCGGCCCGTACGGTCTGGTTCTGGATCGCCCTGGTGCCGCAGATCAGCGGGCTCTCCTGGCCGCACCTGGAGGGACTGCACCGGCGGGCCTTCAAGGACACGGTGATGCTGTGCACGGTGGCCGCCGTGCTGGCATGGACCTGCGTACGGCCGCGGGTACTGCGGGCGGTGGCTATCATGCCCATGGGGCCCGAGGGCACGGATCGTACGCCGGTTCGGGACGTGTTTTGACCCGGCTGGGGGCGGCCCGGTATTCTGCCAGTTCGTTATGCGTATTGGCTTGCTCTATCTCACGTGAGGGGCCCTTACGCCGGTCCACCGGGCCGATGACCAGCGGCAGGAACCCGGGTTGCGTCACCCGCGGTGCCGCCAGTGCTGGAGATCGACCGAGGTGACCAGTACAGGACCCTATTCACTGAAGAAGCGAAGGCTAACCGTGCGTACGTTCAGCCCCAAGCCCGGCGATGTCCAGCGCCAGTGGCACATCATTGACGCGCAGGACGTTGTCCTGGGCCGTCTGGCCTCCCAGGCCGCGTCCCTCCTGAGGGGCAAGCACAAGCCGGTGTACGCGCCGCACGTCGACACCGGTGACTTCGTCATCATCGTCAACGCCGACAAGGTGCACCTGTCCGGCAACAAGCGCAGCCAGAAGATGGCCTACCGCCACTCCGGCTTCCCGGGCGGTCTGCGCTCGGTGCGCTACGACGAGCTCCTCGAGAAGAACCCCGAGAAGGCCGTCGAGAAGGCCGTCAAGGGCATGCTCCCCAAGAACACCCTGGGCCGTCAGATGCTCTCGAAGCTGAAGGTCTACGCGGGCGCCGAGCACCCGCACGCTGCGCAGCAGCCGGTCCCGTTCGAGATCACCCAGGTCGCGCAGTAAGTCCGGCCACCCCCTAAGACGAAGAGAATCTGAGGAGAATCGTGGCTGAGACCACCCCCGAGACCCCGCTGGACGAGGTCGAGGAGTACACCACCGAGACCGAGGTTCCGCTGGAGGGTGAGTACACCTCCGAGTCGCTCGCGTCGCGCTTCGGTGACCCGCAGCCGGCCGCCGGCCTGGGCCGTCGCAAGAACGCCATCGCCCGCGTGCGGATCATCCCCGGCTCCGGCCAGTGGAAGATCAACGGCCGCACCCTTGAGGGTTACTTCCCGAACAAGGTGCACCAGCAGGAAGTCAACGAGCCCTTCAAGGTGCTCGAGCTCGACAACCGCTACGACGTGGTGGCCCGCATCTCCGGCGGCGGCATCTCCGGCCAGGCCGGTGCGCTGCGCCTGGGCGTGGCCCGTGCGCTGAACGAGGCGGACGAGGACAACAACCGCGGCCCGCTGAAGAAGGCCGGCTTCCTCAAGCGCGACGACCGTGCGGTCGAGCGCAAGAAGGCCGGTCTGAAGAAGGCCCGCAAGGCGCCGCAGTACAGCAAGCGCTAATTGCCGCTCGGCTGCTCGCGCAGCTCTTGGCGAACGCCCCGGTGGCACGATCCGTGCTGCCGGGGCGTTCGGCTATCCGGGACCAGCGGCGTATACCTGGACGCAATGCCCTGGTCCACGTACATCAACTCGGAGGACACCAGTGGGACGACTCTTCGGCACGGACGGTGTGCGCGGTGTCGCCAACGCGGATCTCACGGCGGAGCTGGCGCTCGGTCTGTCGGTCGCGGCGGCGCACGTGCTCGCGGAAGCCGGCACGTTTGCGGGGCATCGGCCGGTGGCCGTGGTCGGCCGCGATCCGCGGGCGTCGGGGGAGTTCCTGGAGGCCGCCGTGGTCGCGGGCCTGGCCAGCGCGGGTGTGGACGTCCTGCGGGTGGGTGTGCTGCCGACCCCGGCCGTGGCGTACCTGACCGGCTCGCTCGGCGCGGACCTGGGCGTGATGCTCTCCGCCAGCCACAACCCGATGCCCGACAACGGCATCAAGTTCTTCGCCCGCGGCGGCCACAAGCTTGCCGACGAGCTGGAGGACCGCATCGAGCGCACGTACCGCTCGCACAGCTCCGGCGAGCCGTGGGACCGGCCGACCGGCGCCGGCGTGGGCCGGGTCAAGGACTACGACCAGGGCTTTGACAACTACGTCGCGCACCTGGTGGGCGTACTGCCCAACCGCCTGGACGGCCTGAAGGTCGTCATCGACGGCGCGCACGGCGCGGCCTCCCGCGTCTCCCCGGAGGCGTTCGCGCGGGCCGGTGCCGAGGTCGTCACCATCGGCGCCGACCCCGACGGCCTGAACATCAACGACGACTGCGGCTCCACCCACCTGTCCGGCCTGTGCGCCGCGGTGGTCGAGCACGGCGCGGACCTCGGCGTGGCGCACGACGGCGACGCGGACCGCTGCCTGGCGGTGGACCGCGACGGCAACGAGATCGACGGCGACCAGATCCTGGCCGTCCTCGCCCTCGGGATGCGCGAGGCGGGCACGCTGCGCAAGGACACCGTCGTGGCGACCGTGATGTCCAACCTGGGCTTCAAGCTGGCCATGGAGCGCGAGGGCCTGACCTTCGTCCAGACGGCGGTCGGCGACCGGTACGTCCTGGAGGAGATGAAGGCCGGCGGCTTCGCGCTCGGCGGCGAGCAGTCCGGGCACGTCATCGCGCTGGACCACGCGACGACCGGCGACGGCACGCTCACCGGCCTGATGCTGGCCGCCCGCGTCGCGGCGACCGGCCGCCCGCTGAGCGAGCTGGCGGGCGTCATGCAGCGCCTGCCGCAGGTACTGGTCAACGTGCCGGACGTGGACAAGTCCCGGGTCGGCACGTCGCCGGAGGTCACCTCGGCCGTCGCGGAGGCGGAGCGCGAGCTGGGCACCACCGGCCGCGTCCTGCTGCGCCCCTCGGGCACGGAGCCGCTGGTGCGCGTCATGGTCGAGGCCGCCGACATCGAGCAGGCGGGGGCCGTGGCCGGCCGTCTGGCGGATGTGGTGAAGTCGGCGCTCGGCTGACACCGGCCGGTCAGCGCTGCCGCTGCCTGGCCCAGAAGAGCTTCTGGGCCAGCAGCGTCAGCGTGCCCGCGACGACGATGCCGGCCAGGTTCAGCAGGAGTTGTTCCGTGGAGCCCCACGCCTGCTTGTACGAGCGGTAGCCGAAGGCGACGGCGGCGTTGGCGGCGGCCGGGACGGTGGTGACCGAGATCGCCACGCCGACCAGCGCGCCGGACTTCGCCGAGGTCAGCGAGAGGACACCGGCGATTCCGGCGAGGACGGCGACCACGAACGAGAACCAGTCCGGCCGGTAGATGAAGTTCGTGTTCGGGCGGTCCGCCGTCAGCGCCCCGGCGTCGAAGAGCCCCACCGCGTCCATGAACAGGCTGAAGCCCACCGTCGCCGCCATCGCCACCGCGAAGCCCACGACCAGTGCCAGCAGGGAGCGCCAGGCCAGCCGGGGCGCGCGGCGCACCAGGGCGGTGCAGACGCCGGCCAGCGGGCCGAACTCCGGGCCGACGGCCATCGCGCCGACGATCAGGATCGCGTTGTCCAGCACCACGCCGCAGGCCGCGATCATCGTGGCGAGCGTCAGGAACGCCAGATAGGTGACGGAGAGCGTGGACTCCTCGTGGGTGGCGTCGGCCAGCGACTCCCACAGCACGGCGTCCGCGCCCTCGCCGGGCGCGTCCTTCTCCGCCGTGTCCGCGCGGGTGGACAGGGACAGGTCGATGTTCTCGACGGCGATCGAGCCGTCCCGGTCGATGCCGAGCGCCCGCAGCTCGTGCAGCAGGCCGTCAGCGGCCTCACGGGCCACGTCGCACAGGATCACGTCCCCGCGCGGTTCGCGCGCGGCGCCGGTCAGGACGGCGAGGTGGGTGGTGCCGACGGTGTTCTCCACCAGGTGCAGCACGGCCTGCGTACGGCAGGCGGGAACGATCATGCGCAGGTGCAGCACGGTGTACCTCTCGTGGAAGGCGGCGGATCGCCGTCGTCAGAGCTTGCGCAAGGACAGCCGCTGCACCTTGTGGTCGGGCCCCTTGCGCAGCACGAGGTTGGCACGGCCGCGGGTCGGTGCGACGTTCTGTTCCAGGTTGGGCTTGTTGACGGTGCGCCAGATCATCCGCGCATAGTCGAGGGCTTCCTCCTCGGAGACCTGGGTGTACTTGCGGAAGTACGAGAACGGGTTCTGGAAGGCGGTCTCGCGCAGTTTGCGGAACCGGCCCAGGTACCAGCGCTCGATGTCCTCCGTGCGGGCGTCCACGTACACCGAGAAGTCGAAGAAGTCCGCGAGGCCCAGGCGGGTGCGTCCGTCCTTGCCGGGCAGGGCGGGCTGGAGGACGTTCAGGCCCTCGACGATCAGGATGTCGGGCCGGTGCACGGTCAGCCGTTCGCCGGGCACGATGTCGTAGATCAGGTGGGAGTAGACCGGGGCGCTGACCTCGGCCTTCCCGGACTTCACATCGGCGACGAAGCGGGTCAGGGCGCGGCGGTCGTACGACTCGGGGAAGCCCTTGCGGGACATCAGGCCGCGGCGGTGCAGTTCGGCGTTGGGGAACAGGAAGCCGTCGGTGGTGACCAGTTCGACGCGCGGGTGCTCCGGCCAGCGGGCCAGCAGTGCCTGGAGGAGCCGGGCGGTGGTGGACTTGCCGACCGCCACGCTGCCCGCGACCCCTATGACGAACGGTGTGCCGGGCTGCGCGCCGTGGCCGCCGCCCGCGTCACCGAGGAAGGTGTTCAGCGCGCCGCGCAGGTTGCTGGAGGCGCCCACGTACAGGTTGAGCAGGCGGGACAGCGGGAGGTAGACGTCGCGTACCTCGTCCAGGTCGATCACGTCGCCCAGGCCGCGCAGCCGCTCGACCTCCTCGGCGGTCAGCGGCAGCGGGGTCTTCTCCCGCAGGGCGCTCCACTCGGCGCGCGTCAGGTCGACGTACGGCGAGCGCTCGGCGCGGCGGCGGTGCTGCGACTCGGTCGGCTCTGTGGTGAGGGGCACGCGCCCATTGTCCGCAGGCGCGGGGGCCGGTTCACCCCGGGGTGGGGTTGTGGCCGCCCGGTCCGCGTGTCGCGCGTACGGGGCACGGCGGTCCCGGGCGGCGCGCGTGGCGGCGGAGGGTGCGGGTCCGGTGCGCGGCGCCGTTGGCCGGATGGCGCGCGGGGCGGGCTCGCGCGGCCCCGTAGGCTGCCCTCATGTGCGGAATCGTGGGGTATGCGGGCGGCCGGTCCGCCCTGGACGTCGTGCTCACCGGGCTGAAGCGGCTGGAGTACCGCGGCTACGACTCGGCCGGGGTGGCCGTGCTCGCCGACGGCGGGCTGGCGGCGGCCAAGAAGGCCGGCAAACTCGCCAATCTGGACAAGGAACTGGCCGACCGTCCGCTGCCGGCCGGTACGACCGGGATCGGGCACACCCGGTGGGCCACGCACGGCGCGCCGACCGACACCAACGCCCACCCGCATCTGGACAACGCCGGGCGGGTCGCCGTCGTCCACAACGGCATCATCGAGAACTTCGCGGCCCTGCGCGCGGAACTGGCGGAGCGCGGCCACACGCTGGGCTCCGAGACGGACACCGAGGTCGTCGGACACCTGCTGGCGGAGAACTTCTCCTCCTGCGGGGACCTGGCCGAGGCGATGCGCCAGGTGTGCCGCCGGCTGGAGGGCGCGTTCACGCTGGTCGCGGTGCACGCGGACGCGCCGGACGTGGTGGTGGGCGCGCGCCGCAACTCCCCGCTGGTGGTGGGCATCGGCGAGGACGAGGCGTTCCTGGCGTCGGACGTGGCGGCGTTCATCTCGTACACCCGTGAGGCCGTCGAACTGGGCCAGGACCAGGTCGTGGAGGTGCGCCGGGACGGGGTGACGGTCACCGGCTTCGACGGCGCGCCGGGCGAGGTGCGGAACTTCCACGTGGACTGGGACGCGTCGGCCGCCGAGAAGGGCGGCTACGACTACTTCATGCTCAAGGAGATCGCCGAGCAGCCGAAGGCCGTCGCCGACACGCTGCTGGGCCGGGTGGGCGAGTCCGGGGTGCTCTCGCTGGACGAGGTCCGCATCGAGGACTCGGTGCTGCGCGAGGCCACCAAGGTGGTGATAGTGGCCTGCGGCACCGCCTTCCACGCCGGGATGATCGCCAAGTACGCGATCGAGCACTGGACGCGCATCCCCTGCGAGGTGGAGCTGGCCAGCGAGTTCCGCTACCGCGACCCGATCCTGGACCCGCGCACCCTGGTCGTCGCCATCTCGCAGTCCGGCGAGACGATGGACACCCTGATGGCCGTACGGCACGCCCGTGAGCAGGGCGCGAAGGTGCTCGCGGTGTGCAACACCAACGGCTCGACGATTCCCCGCGAGTCGGACGCGGTGCTCTACACGCACGCGGGTCCCGAGGTCGCGGTCGCCTCGACCAAGGCGTTCCTGACGCAGCTGGTGGCCTGCTACCTCCTCGCGCTGTACCTGGGCCAGGTGCGCGGCACCCAGTGGGGTGACGAGATCCGGGCGGTGGTGCGCGAACTGGCCGCGATCGGCACCCAGGTCGACCAGGTCCTGGGGACGATGGAGCCGGTACGGGAGCTGGCGCGCGGCCTCGCGGAGAAGAACACGGTGCTCTTCCTCGGGCGGCACGTGGGCTATCCCGTCGCCCTGGAGGGCGCGCTGAAGCTCAAGGAACTCGCGTACATGCACGCGGAGGGCTTCGCGGCGGGCGAGCTGAAGCACGGGCCGATCGCGCTGATCGAGGAGGGCGTGCCGGTCGTCGTGGTCGTGCCGTCGCCGCGCGGCCGGTCCGTGCTGTACGACAAGATCGTCTCCAACATCCAGGAGATCCGGGCCCGGGGCGCGCTCACCATCGTCATCGCCGAGGAGGGGGACGAGACGGTCGTCCCGTACGCGGACCACCTGGTGCGCGTCCCGCGCACGCCCACCCTGCTCCAGCCGATGGTCACCACCGTGCCGCTCCAGGTCTTCGCCTGCGAACTGGCCACCGCCCGCGGCAACGAGGTCGACCAGCCGCGCAACCTCGCCAAGTCGGTGACCGTCGAATGATCATCGGGGTGGGGATCGACGTCGCCGAGATCGACCGGTTCGCGGCGGCGCTGGAGCGCACCCCGGACATGGCGACGCGGCTGTTCGTCGAACGGGAGCTGACGCTGCCCAGCGGCGAGCGCCGGGGCATCGCCTCGCTCGCCGCGCGGTTCGCGGCCAAGGAGGCGGTGGCCAAGGCGCTGGGGGCGCCGGCCGGGCTGCGGTGGACGGACGCGGAGGTGGCGGTGCTGGATTCCGGGCAGCCGATACTCAAGATCCGCGGGACGGTCGCGGAGCGCGCGGCGGAACTCGGCGTGCGGTCCTGGCACGTGTCGCTCAGTCATGACGCGGGTGTGGCTTCGGCGGTGGTGATCGCGGAGGGGTGAGCGGCGGGCGGCCGGACCGGGTGCCTGCCCGTACGCCGGGCCCCTATCCGGACGGACGGACGGTCGTCGGCCGGGCCGTGCGCGTATCCGTCGCGCGGCGCCGCTCCCGTGTCCGTACGCGCCGCCGTCGGCCGGGCGAGCCGGGAGGAATGCCCGCGCCGTCCGGGGTGAGACTGGGGGCATGAGGACTGCGTACAGCGTGGATGTCGTACGGGCGGCCGAGCGGGACCTGATGGCGCGGCTGCCCGAAGGGGCCCTGATGCAGCGGGCCGCCGCCGGTCTCGCGGTGGCCTGCGCGGAGCTGCTGGGGCGGGTGTACGGATCGCGGGTCGTGCTGCTCGTGGGCAGCGGTGACAACGGCGGCGACGCCCTGTACGCGGGCGCCCGGCTGGCCCGGCGCGGCGCGGGCGTACGTGCCGTCCTGCTGTCCCCCGACCGGGCCCACGCGGGCGGCCTGGCGGCGCTGCGCGCGGCGGGCGGCCGGGTGTCCGGCGACGCCCTGGCCGATCTCGCGCGGGCCGACCTCGTCGTGGACGGGATCGTCGGTATCGGCGGTAAGGGCGGGCTGCGGCCGGAGGCGGCCCGGCTGGCCGACGCGGCGCGGCGGTCCCTGGTCGTCTCCGTCGACCTGCCGAGCGGAGTGGACGCGGACACCGGGGAGGTGGCGGGCGACGCCGTACGGGCCGACGCGACGGTGACGTTCGGCGCGTACAAGCCGGGGCTGCTGATCGACCCGGCGCGCGAGTACGCGGGCGCGCTGCGGCTGGTGGACATCGGCCTGGAGCTGCCCGGGGACGCGACGGCCGAGGCGCTTCAGTACGCGGACGTGGCGGAGCTGCTGCCGCGTCCCACGGTGGAGAGCGACAAGTACCGGCGTGGCGTGGTGGGTGTCGTCGCGGGCTCGGCGCGCTACCCGGGCGCGGCCGTCCTGGCGGTCTCCGGGGCGCTGCGGGGCGGCGCCGGGGCCGTACGGTACGTGGGCCCGGCGGCCGACGCCGTGCTCGCGCAGTTCCCGGAGACCCTGGTGCACGCCGGGCCGCCCTCGAAGGCGGGCCGCGTGCAGTCCTGGGTCATCGGGCCCGGCATCGGCGACGAGGGGGACGCCATGGCGGACGTCCTCGACTCGGACGTCCCCGTCCTGGTGGACGCCGACGGGCTGCGCTTCCTGGACCCGGCGCGGGTACGGGGCCGCGGCGCGCCGACCCTGCTCACCCCGCACGCCGGGGAGGCCGCTGCCCTGCTCGGCACCGGCCGGGCGGACGTGGAGGCGTCCCGCCTGCGCTCCGTACGGGAACTGGCCGAGCGGTACGGCGCCACGGCCCTCCTGAAGGGCTCCACGACCCTCGTCGCCGGCGCGGCGGGCGGCCCGGTGCGCGCCAACCCCACCGGCACGGGCTGGCTCGCCACCGCGGGCAGCGGCGACGTGCTGTCCGGACTGACCGGGTCCCTGCTGGCCACCGGCCTGCCCGCGCACGACGCGGCCGCCGTCGGCGCGTACCTGCACGGTCTGGCCGCCCGGCTGGCGGCCACCCCGGACGGCGCGCCGATCCTGGCGACGGACGTGGCCGGGGCGCTGGGCGCGGCGTGGCGGGACGTCGGCCGCCACTGAGGGCGCCGGGGCGCGAGCCTGTACCGCGGGCGCCCGTGCGCACTCCCGCGCACCCGTCTCTCCCGGCCCCAACACCCCGTTCTGCGACACTGGGTGGATGAACCATGCAGCCATGCGGGCCCGTGCGGCCGTGGACCTCGACGCGGTGCGCTCCAACGTGCGGGCGCTGCGGGCCCGGGCGCCCCGGGCCGAGCTGATGGCCGTGGTGAAGTCGGACGCGTACGGCCACGGCGCGCTCCGGTGCGCCCGCGCGGCCCGGGAGGCCGGGGCGACGTGGCTGGGCACCGCGCTCCCCGAGGAGGCGTTCGCGCTGCGCGCCGCGGGCGACACCGGCCGGCTGATGTGCTGGCTGTGGACGCCCGGCGGGCCCTGGCGGCAGGCCGTCGAGCAGGACATCGACGTGTCGGTCAGCGGCATGTGGGCGCTGGCCGAGGTGACCGCGGCGGCGCGCGCGTGCGGCCGTACCGCCCGCGTCCAGCTGAAGGTCGACACGGGGCTGGGGCGCAGCGGCTGCCAGCCCGTCGACTGGCCCGAACTGGTCGCCGCCGCCCGTGCCGCCGAGGCCGAGGGCGCGATACGGGTCACCGGCGTCTGGTCGCACTTCGCCTGCGCCGACGAGCCCGGTCACCCCTCCATCGACGCGCAGCTCGCGGTCTTCGCCGACGCGGACGCGGTGGCCCGCCGGGCGGGCCTGGACCCGGAGGTGCGCCACCACGCCAACACCCCGGCGCTGCTCAGCCTCCCGCACGCGCACTTCGACCTGGTACGTGCCGGTATCGGCATCTACGGTGTCTCGCCCAGCCCCGAGATGGGCGCGCCGGAGGACTTCGGGCTGCGGCCCGCGATGACGCTGGAGGCGTCCCTGGCGTCGGTCAAGCACGTACCCGGCGGCCACGGCGTCTCGTACGGGCACCGCTACACGACGGCCGGGGAGACCACCCTCGCCCTGGTCCCGCTCGGCTACGCCGACGGCATCCCCCGCCATGCGTCGAACAGCGGACCGGTGCTGGTCGCGGGCAAATGGCGGACGGTCGCCGGCACCGTCGCGATGGACCAGTTCGTGGTGGACCTCGGCGGGGACCCGGCCCAGGTGGGCGACGTGGCCGTGCTGTTCGGCCCGGGGGACCGGGGGGAGCCGGGCGTCGAGGACTGGGCGCGTGCGACGGGCACGATCGGGTACGAGATCGTTACGCGGATCGGTACCCGGGTGCCACGCGTCTATGTCGACGAACGCGCGGACACGGGGAGCGGGACATGAGCGACAGGACGGGGGCGGCCGCCGACGCCGCGATCGACGCGGCGGCCGAAGCGGCCACGACGGCCGGCAACTGGACCCGGGCGGGACGGCGCGCGAGCCTCGCGGGCGTCGCGCTCGGCGTGGTCGCCGCGGGCGCCGCGGCGGGCGTCGCCGTCGAGCGGCTGACGGTCGGCCGGGGCGTACGGCGCAAGGCGCGGCTCGCGCTGGACGCGGCGGGCCCGTACGGCACGCTGCGCGGCACACCGGGCACGGCGGTCGCCGAGGACGGCACGGAGCTGCACTACGAGATCGACGAGCCGGACGACGGCAAGGACGGCAAGGGCAGCCGGAGCGGCAAGGGCGGCGGTGCCGGCGGCGCGCGCCGCAAGCGGCTGCTGGGGCTGCTGGGGCGCCGCTCCGGAGCGCCCACGGTCGTCTTCAGCCACGGCTACTGCCTGAACCAGGACTCCTGGCACTTCCAGCGCGCGGCCCTGCGCGGCGCGGTGCGCAGCGTCCACTGGGACCAGCGCAGCCACGGCCGCTCGGAGCGCGGCCGGGCCCAGCGCGACGGCACCGAACCGGTCACCATCGAGCTGCTGGGCCGGGACCTGAAGGCGGTGCTGGACGCCGCCGTGCCCGAGGGGCCGATCGTGCTGGTCGGGCACTCCATGGGCGGTATGACGGTGATGGCGCTGGCCGACCAGTACCCGGAGTACGTCGCGGAGCGGGTGGTCGGCGTGGCCCTGATCGGCACCTCGGCGGGCCGGCTCAGCGAGGTCGCCTTCGGCCTGCCGTCGCTGGGCGTCAAGGCGTTCCACCGTTTCGCGCCGGGCGTGCTCAAGGCGCTCGGCGCGCAGAGCGAGCTGGTCGAGAAGGGCCGCCGGGCGACCGCCGACCTCTTCGCCGGGCTGGTCAAGCGCTACTCCTTCGGTACGCCGAAAGAGGTGGACCCGGGGGTGGCGCGGTTCGCCGAGCGGATGATCGAGGCGACCCCGATCGACGTCGTCGCCGAGTTCTTCCCGGCCTTCGCCGTGCACGACAAGACCGAGGCGCTGGTCGCGTTCGACCCCGTACCGGCGCTGGTGCTGGCCGGCGACCGGGACCTGATCACGCCGTCCGACCACAGCGACGCCATCGCCGGGCTGCTGCCGGGCGCTGAGTCGGTGTGCGAGGCGGGGGCGGGCCATCTGGTGATGCTGGAGCGCCCCGAGGTGGTCAGCGGCCATCTGGAGACGCTGATCGAGCGGGCGGCGGCGACGGCGGCGGCTGCCCGGTCGGCGCGGGCGTAGCGGCGCGGCCGTCGGGTCCGGACGGGCCCGGCGGCGTCCGTCCGCCGCGGACGGGTTCGAAATGCCGGTTGTGCGCGCCGTACCATCGGCGCATGAGCGCCACCGAGACGATCGAGCACGTAACCGTCAACTCGCCCCAGCGGATGCAGGAGTTGGGCCGCGCCCTGGCCGGGCTGCTGCGCCCGGGGGACCTGGTGCTGCTGACCGGGGAGCTGGGCGCGGGCAAGACGACGCTGACCCGCGGGCTGGGCGAGGGCCTCGGCGTGCGCGGCGCGGTCACCTCGCCGACCTTCGTGATCGCCCGGGTGCACCCGCCGCTGGCCGGCGGACCGGCCCTGGTGCACGTGGACGCGTACCGGCTCGGCGGCGGCCTGGACGAGATGGAGGACCTGGACCTCGACGTGTCGCTGCCCGAGTCGGTGGTGGTCGTGGAGTGGGGCGACGGCAAGGTCGAGGAGCTGTCCGAGGACCGGCTGCACGTGGTCATCGAGCGCGCCGTCGGCGCGGACGCGCCCGCCGCGTCCGCCGACGGGGAGGCGCCGGACGAGGACGACGTGCGCGAGGTCACGGTGCGCGGTGTCGGGGCGCGCTGGGCGGACGTGGACCTGACGGTGCTGGCCGGGGTGTAGGCGGCGCCCGTACCGTAGTTTCCGACAAGCCGTCGGGAAGATGTTGCGCGCGCGGCGCCGAACGTGGTCACATGGGTGAAGAGAGAGCCGGTTAGGTCTGCCTAACTACGCCCGCTTGCCCAGGAGCCACGGGAGGCATCCATGTCGGCCCACCAGCCCGTCACCGCAGCGGTCCGCAACGGCGCGGCCGAACCGACGCCGACCATGAACCAGCTGCTGGCGGCGTGCGCCGCGGCCAGCGCGGTGTCCACGCCCCCGCGGCCGCCGTCCCGGGCCGAGGGAGCGGAAGACGCCGAGGGCACCGAGAGCGCCGAGGGCACCGAGAACTCCGAGGACATCGAGGGCGACGCGCGCGACGCGGCATAGCGGGGGCGCGCGCCCCGCGCGTCGGCTTACGCCCCGCCCCGGCTCACTTCACGACGACGATCTTCGTCTTGTTCAGCGCGAAGTCCCACATCGCCGTGCCGTCCGCACGCGCCTCGCGGATGCCGCCGGTCTTCTTCGTCGCGTTCGGGTCCGGCATGGAGCCGTCGACCGCCGCGCTGAAGCCGACCACCACACCGTCGGCCATGGCGAAACGCACCACGTGCTCGACCGGCACCCCGTCGGAGCCGGTGAGCTTCAGGGTCCGGCCGCTGACCTTGTACGTGCCCGGGGCCGGGCTGACGGAGCTCGGCGTGACCTCGTACGTCCGCTTCACCTTGCCGTCCGCCGTGACCAGCCACACCCGCCGCGCGCCCAGCGCGTAGACGACCCGCTCGCCCTCGCCCGAGTCGGCCGGCACCGGCACCTCGGTCTTCTGCTGGTCCGCGCCGCCCTTGCCCTTGCCGGGAGCCGGGCTCGCGGTCGACGACGGCTGCTTGCCCGGAGTGATGTGGTCGGGGGCCGAGGCGGACGCCTGGTAGGCCAGGAAACCGACGGCGGCGAGCGCAACCGTGGTCAGAGCGGTGACGATCGAGCTGCTCTTTGCGGACACCGCCGTGCCACCTTTCGTACGCGCGTGACTACGGGTGACGGTAGCACCCGGCAAGGCACCCGCGGCCGCGCCGTAGTCTTGGAGGCGTGCTGCTGCTTGCTCTGGACACCGCAACCCCCGCCGTCACCGTCGCCGTCCACGACGGCTCCCGCGTCCTCGCCGAGGAGCGCCAGGTGGACGCCCGCCGGCACGGCGAACTGCTGCTGCCCGCCGTCGACCGGGTCCTCGCCGAGGCCGGCGTGAAACTCGGCGCGGTGACCGACATCGTCGTCGGCGTCGGCCCCGGCCCGTACACGGGCCTGCGGGTCGGTCTCGTCACGGCCGCGACGTTCGGGGCCGCGCTCGACGTGCCGGTGCACGGCCTGTGCACGCTGGACGGCATCGCGTACGCCGCCGGGCTCGACGAGCCGTTCCTGGTGGCGACCGACGCCCGCCGCAAGGAGGTCTACTGGGCGCGCTACGCCGACGCCCGCACGCGGCTCACCGAGCCCGCCGTGGACCGCCCCGCGGACATCGCCGACGAGGCCGGCGCGCTGCCGTCGGTGGGCGCGGGCGCGCTGCTGTACGCCGGCACGTTCACCGGCGTACGGGACGGCGGCCCGGAGCACCAGTCCGCGGGCGCGCTCGCCGGGCTGGCCGCCGAGAAGCTCGCGCGCGGCGCGGAACTGCTGCCGCCGCAGCCGCTGTACCTGCGCCGCCCGGACGCGCAGGTGCCCGCCAACTACAAGGTGGTCACCCCCAAGTGACCGCGCGGACGGCGGCCGGAGACGGCGCGCGCGACGGCGCCGTACTCCGCGAGATGCGCTGGTGGGACATCGCGCCGGTGCTGGACCTGGAGCGCGAGCTGTTCCCCGAGGACGCCTGGTCGGCGGGCATGTTCTGGTCCGAGCTGGCGCACGCGCGCGGCCCGGCCGCCAACCGCCGCTACCTCGTCGCCGAACGGGACGGCCGCCTGGTCGGCTACGGCGGCCTGGCCGCCGTCGACGGCACCGGCGACATCCAGACCATCGCCACCGCCCGCGACCAGTGGGGCTCCGGCCTCGGCGCCCGGCTGCTGACCGAGCTGCTGTCCGCCGCCACCGCCTTCGAATGCGCCGAGGTGCTGCTCGAAGTGCGCGTCGACAACACCCGGGCACAGCGCCTGTACGAGCGGTTCGGCTTCGAGCCGATCGGCTTCCGGCGCGGCTACTACCAGCCCGGCAACGTGGACGCCCTCGTCATGCGCCGTACCACCGAGTCCCCCTCCGAATCCCCGGCCGATTCCGCCCCCGGGCCGGCCGACGACGCCCCCTCCTCCCCACCCCCCGCGCAAGGAAACCGGACCCATGGCTGACGAACCGCTCGTCCTCGGCATCGAGACCTCCTGCGACGAAACCGGCGTCGGCATCGTGCGCGGCCACACGCTCCTCGCGGACGCCGTCGCCTCCAGCGTCGACGAGCACGCGCGCTTCGGCGGCGTCGTCCCGGAGGTGGCCTCGCGCGCGCATCTGGAGGCGATGGTCCCCACCATCCAGCGTGCCCTGAAGGAGGCCGGGGTGGCGGCGTCCGACCTCGACGGCATCGCGGTCACCGCCGGCCCCGGCCTGGCGGGCGCCCTGCTCGTCGGTGTCTCGGCGGCCAAGGCGTACGCCTACGCCCTCGGCAAGCCGCTCTACGGCGTCAACCACCTCGCCTCGCACATCTGCGTCGACCAGTTGGAACACGGCGCCCTGCCCGAACCGACGATGGCCCTGCTGGTCTCCGGCGGCCACTCCTCGCTCCTGCTGGCCCCCGACATCACCTCCGACGTACGCCCCCTCGGCTCGACCATCGACGACGCGGCGGGCGAGGCGTTCGACAAGGTCGCCCGCGTCCTGCACCTGGGCTTCCCGGGCGGTCCGGTCATCGACCGCTACGCGCGCGAGGGCGACCCGGAGGCGATCCGCTTCCCGCGCGGCCTGACCGGCTCCCGCGACCCCGTCTACGACTTCTCCTTCTCCGGCCTCAAGACGGCCGTCGCCCGCTGGATCGAGGCGAAGCGCGCCGCGGGCGAGGAGGTCCCGGTCGCGGACGTCGCGGCGTCCTTCCAGGAAGCGGTCGTCGACGTCCTGACCCGCAAGGCCGTACGCGCCTGCAAGGACAACGGCGTCGACCACCTGATGATCGGCGGCGGCGTCGCCGCCAACTCCCGCCTCCGCGCGCTGGCCCAGCACCGCTGCGAGAAGGCGGGCATCACCCTGCGCGTCCCCCGCCCCAAACTCTGCACCGACAACGGCGCCATGGTCGCCGCCCTCGGCGCCGAAATGGTCGCCCGCAACCGCCCCGCCTCCGCCTGGGACCTCCCGGCCGACTCCTCCCTGCCGGTGACGGAGCCCCACGTACCGGCCCCGGACCACGATCACGGGGCCCACGGCCACGGGGGCCACGGTCATGACCACGACCACTTCCACGAGCTGAGCAAGGACAACTTGTACTCGTAGGGGGAGAGCCGCCGCGACACGCCTCACGGCACCTGCCGCGCCACTCGTTCGCATGAAGCGTCCCGGTTCCCGCTGGCTACTCTGGGCCCACGGCCCAGCATCCCGCCCAGGGGAGAACCGATGACCGCCAGCGCTTCCGAGAGCCCCCTCATCCCACAGCCACAAGCCTCGATCACGCTGTTGCGTGAGGCCGTGGCGCAGATCGCGCCTGCGGCCCTGCCGGCCTTCACCCGCGAACTGTCGCACGCCGCCGACCAGGCGCGACAGGGCTCCGACCTGTTGCCATTGCGCCGCTTCACGATGCAGTGGGCCGTTTACGTGCACATCCAGCGTCACCCCGGGGTCGCCGCCAGGTTCCGGGAACTGGAAGACCTGGCCGTGGCCACCGACGACGTGGAAGAGGCCCGGAGCGCGGTGGCCGAACTGGGCCGCATCCTGGACGCCGCCCACGCCGCCGTAGCGCAGGAAACGTCTTGAAGGAGCCGTGGAAGGGGGAGTACGACCCCGACACCCGGCATGTGACGGGCGGCCTTCCGGCCGAGGTGGTGGCTGAGGTCGAGCATCTGGTCGGCCAGCTCGTCGAACTGGCCGAAGTGGGTGTAGACATCACCGACATGGGCTACGGTCCTCGCCCAGGTGGATTGCGCCGGATGGATGCGGCAGGCGGCTATTTCTTCTTCCTGCCGCTTCCCCGAAGCAAGCTGGTGGCCGTCACACGCGTCATTCCGCCGTTCGCGAGCCTCTGAGAGAACGCCCTGCCCCACTCGCCCCCTGACGCCAGGTCATACCCTGGTTATAGCTCGCATATGTGGTTACGGGGAGGCGGCAGGCTGTGAACTGGATCTGGTGGGTGTTCGCGTTCTTCATGGCGGGGGGTTTCGCGAAGGTCGCGGATGTCGGGCGGAAGGCGATGAGTACGCGGCACGCGCGGAAGATGGAGCGGCTGGAAGGCACGCGGCGCGAGCGGCTGGAGCTGGAGGCGGCGCAGCGGCCGCCAGAGGCGGTGTGCGGGTGTACGCACCATCTCGCCAAGCATGACAAGCAGGGCAGGTGCCATGAGGCGGTCCAGGTGCCGACGGCCTGGGACGCGGAGAAGAAGCCGGTCGCGTACGAGCCGGGGCAGTGCACCTGTCAGCAGTACGTCGGCCCGCAGCCCCTGTCGCAGGTGTTCGCGGAGGAGCTGACGGACCGGGCGTAGGCGGCCTCAGGACCGGGCATAGGCGGCCTCAGCAGGCCGGTGCCGCGCGCCCCAGCAGCATCGTGGGCGCCCCGGCCACCCGCGTCAGGAACACCACGCAGGAGTTCGGCCCCGACAGCTTCAGCTTCTTGCGCAGTTCCTCGGGTTCGACGGCCGAGCCGCGTTTCTTGATGACGGCGACGCCGACACCGCGTTCGCGCAGCAGCGCCCGGAGCTTCTTGACGTTGAACGGCAGCGTGTCGGTGATCTCGTACGCGGTGGCGTACGGGGTCGGGCGGTGCTCGTCGGCCGTGACGTAGGCGATGGTCGGGTCGATCAGGCGGCCGTCCACCTGCTGGGCGACCTCCACGACGAGGTGCGCGCGGATGACGGCGCCGTCCGGCTCGTACAGCCAGCGGCCGACCGGGCCCGGCTCGGGGTCCGGCAGGCCGGTGCCCAGCAGGAAGTCACCGGCGGGCAGGAGTGTGGCGCGGCGCGTGCCGGGCGCGGTGCCGAACCACAGGACGGCCTCCTTCACGTCGCCGCCGTCGGAGATCCACTCCGCCTCCGCCTCGTCGGGGACGACCTCGTGCGGGATGCCCGGCGCGATCTTCAGGGCGGCGTGCGGCGCCGTACGGGCGGCCTGGACGGCCCAGGACAGCGGCGGCGAGTACGCCTCCGGATCGAAGATCCGCCCACCGCGCCCGCCCCGGCCGCCGCGCCGTGCCGGGTCGACGAACACCGCGTCGTACGCCGAGGTGTCCACCTCGGTGACGTCCGCGCAGCGCACCTCGATCCGGTCGGCCAGCCCCAGCGCCTCCGCGTTGGCGCGGGCCGCCGCGCAGGTCAGCGGGTCGCGGTCGACGGCCAGCACGTGGATGCCGGCGCGGGCCAGGGCGATGGCGTCGCCGCCGATGCCGGAGCACAGGTCGGCGAGCGTGCGGACGCCGAGGGCGGCGAGGCGGGTGGCGCGGTGGGCGGCGACCGTGCTGCGCGTGGACTGTTCGACGCCGTTGGGCGTGAAGTACATGCGCGCGGCGTCCGCCCCGAACTTGGCCGCGGCGCGCTGGCGCAGCCGCGCCTGTCCCAGCGCGGCGGAGACCAGCGGTGCCGGGTGGGCGCGCCGCAGCCGGGTCGCGGTCGCCAGTTCGTCGGCCGGGTCGTGGTCGCGCAGTTCGGCCAGCAGGGCCTGGCCTTCGGGCGTGTGCAGCGCGGAGAAGGAGTCGAGGTCGTTCGCCTGGTTCACCCGGTCCATTGTGGGCCAGCGCGCGCGGCGGGGAGCGGAGGGGGCCGGTGGTGACGGGGCGCTGTCAGCCGCGTGAGCGGCGGGCGCGGCGGCCGTGGCCGGGGGTGCGGCCGCCGTCCCGGGGCAGGACCGGGGCGGGCAGGGCGGCCGGGTTCACGCGGGGAGTGGCCTGGGTGGCGTCCAGGTCCACCGCGGCGCCCGCGGCGCGCCGTCCACGCCGCCCGCGCCGTCCGGTCGGCTCTCCCACCGGCTCACGGCGGCGCTGCGCGCTGTCGCTGATGCGGATGAGCAGCGCGACCATGACCCAGTTCGCGACGAGCGAGGACCCGCCCTTGGCCAGGAAGGGCAGTGCCTTGCCGGTCAGGGGTATCAGCCCGGTGACGCCGCCCGCGACGACGAAGACCTGGAGCAGCAGCGAGCTGGCCAGGCCGACCGCCAGCAGCTTGCCGAAGGGGTCGCGGGCGAGGAGGCCGACGCGCAGGCCGCGCTGGGCGAGCAGGACGTACAGGAGCAGGACGGCCATCACGCCGGCGAGGCCCAGTTCCTCGCCGACGGTGGTGAGGATGAAGTCGCTGTTGCCCGCGAAGCCGATCAGTTCGGGGTGTCCCTGGCCCAGGCCCGTACCGCTGATGCCGCCGCTGCCGAAGCTGAACAGGGCCTGCGCGGCCTGCTCGGATATCAGGCCCGGCGGCCGCTCCTTCTCGGGCAGGAAGATGTCCATGGGGTGCAGCCAGGCCATCACCCGCCCCTTGACGTGTGGTTCGGTCGAGCCGACGACGGCGGCGCCGATCACCGCCATGGCCAGGCCGCACAGCACCCAGCTGGTGCGCTCGGTGGCCATGTAGAGGGTGATCACGAAGAGGCCGAAGAAGATCAGCGAGGTGCCGAGGTCGCGTTCGAAGACCAGTACCAGGAGGCTGATGACCCAGATGGTGAAGATCGGTCCGAGCTGGCGGCCCGGCGGCAGCTGGACGCCCATGACGCGGCGTCCGGAGAGGGCGAGCGCGTCGCGGTTGAGCGTCAGGTAGCCCGCGAAGAACACCGCGATCATGATCTTCACGAACTCGCCGGGCTGCAACGACAGCGGCCCCACGAAGATCCACCGCTTGGCGCCGAACGTGTCACCGGGGAAGAACGCCGGGGCCATCAGCAGCACCAGCGCGACGGCCATCGTCAGGTAGATGTACCGCTGGAGGAAGCGGTGGTCGCGCAGCAGCATCAGCGCGGCCGTACAGACCGCCACCCCGATGACCGTCCACACCAGCTGCCCGTCCGCTGCCGGGGTCATGTGCAGGCTGGGTTTGGCCGCGTACGTGATGTCGAGGCGGTTCAGCAGCACCAGGCCGATGCCGGACAGCAGGGTGGCGAGCGGCAGGATCAGCGGGTCGGCGCGCGGCGCGAAGCGGCGCACGACCAGGTGCGGGACGAGCGCCATGAAGAAGGCGGCGGCGGCGAAGCCGGGCAGCCCGGCGGGCACCCGGCCGTTCATCGACAGACCGGTGTACGTGTAGCCGAAGACCGTGATCAGTACGGCGAAGGCGAGCAGCCACATCTCCGTACGCCGCCGGTTCGGGGCCTGGGCGAGAGCGGCGAACGTCATGGTGCGCTCGGCGTCGCTCTCCGGCCCCCCGAGGGGCCGGAGCGAGCTCGTCAGTCCACGCACGGGATGCCTCCGCCGTCCATCATGGGAGCCGTCTGCCCGGAACCTTCCGCTCCGGGGCCGGACTCCACCGTCGAGGAGGAAGACGAGGGTGACGGTTGCAGGGTTCCCACAGCCGACCGGGGTGCGACAGACCCGCCATCGGGCGCGTCGCCGCTGGTGGGAGCGGCGGAACGGTCGGCCTCCGGCCTGGTTTCGCGGGCGACGAGCCGCCGTATCTTGTCCGGATCCACCCGGTTCACGTCCTCACCGTGATGCGTGGCGAAGCCCTCCACGGGCAGCGTGGTGAATCGTACATTCCCTCCCGAAAGGTTCTTCGCCTGCTGGAGGAACGACAGCAGGTCCCAGCCCTCGTCGATCACCAGGTCCTGCTTCGCGACATCCGTCAGCTTCAGCAGCCGCAGCGGGTCGGTGAAGGTGCCGGCCGAGTTCAGCTTGTGCGTGGCGGAGGCGAGGAACGCCTGCTGGCGGCGCGTACGGTCCAGGTCGCCCGCGGGCAGCCCGTGCCGCTGCCGTACAAAGGCCAGCGACTGCGGCCCGTCGAGCGTCTGCCGCCCGGCCGGGAAGTCGGCACCCGAGTACCGGTCCCGCACCGCGTGCTTCAGGCACACCGGTACGCCGTCGAGCGCGTCCGCGATGTGCAGGAACCCCACCAGGTTCACCTCGGCGAAGTGGTCGACCGGCACGCCGAGGAAGGCACGCACCGTCGCGATCTGGGCCCGCCGCCCGGCCTCCCGGCCCTCGTGCTCCAGCCGGTCGTGATCGGTGACGCCCTGCCGCGCCAGCCGCTCCTCCGTCGCGGCCTTGGCCAGCCCGTACGCCTTCTTGATCTTGTCCTTGCCGTGCCCCGGGATGTCCACGAGATCGTCGCGGGGAATCGAGAACGCAGTGGCCCGCCCCCCGCCGGCAGGCACATGCAGCAGCATCAGCGTGTTGGTGTTGTAACCGCCGATGTCGGACGAGGCGCCCGCGTGCAGCTTCGCCAGCACGTCCTTCGGCAGGTCGTTCCCGTTCTGGTCCTTACGGCTGTCCAGCCCCATCAGCAGGATGTTGACCGCCCCGCCGGACGATCTGGGCGCCCCGTCGCCGAGCGCCCGCGACGAGCCGATCCGCGCGGCGAGATCCTGGTAGAAGTACCAGCCGGCGCCCGCCGTACCCAGCAGGAGCACGGCGACGCACAGGGCCAGCCTGCGCAACACGACACGACGCCGGGACCGGTGCCGGCGCCCTCGCGGGCGGACGGTGTCCGGAGCGGTGGGCCTACGACGGTGCTTCATCCGACCAGGCTGGCGGCCCGCCACTGAAGAAAGTCTGAAAGTCCTGAAGAGCCGCTCAGGAGCAGCCCCTCAGCCCGGCCGCCCCCGTCAGGAGCTCCCGGACCGCCCCTGCCCACCAGGCGGTACGGGCAACACGAGCACAAAGCGGGCACCGGCGCGCCCGTCCTCCCGCGCCCGCACGGTCAGATCCCCGCCGTGCGCGCGGGCGACCCCCCGGGCGATGGCCAGCCCCAGCCCCGTACCGCCGGTCTCCCGGTCACGCGCCGCGTCGAGCCGGGCGAACCGCTCGAAGACCTTGCCCCGGTCCGCCTCCGGAACACCGGGCCCGTCATCCACCACTTCCAGCACGGCCCGACCGGCGGCACCCTCGTGCCCACCCCCCTCCCTCCACGCCACGACCCGCACCTCGGACGCCGCATACCGCAGCGCGTTGTCGACCAGATTGGTCAGCAGGCGCTCCAGCTGCGCCGGATCACCCCGCACGGGAACGGGCTCACCCGCCTCGACGACCAGCCGCGGCCCGCCGCCCACCGGACGGCGCGCGGCCTCCTCCGCCGCCAGCAGCGCCAGATCCACCGGCTCCGCGCCCCGCGAGGCATGCGCGTCGAGCCGCGCGAGAAGCAGCAGGTCGGCGGCGATCCGCTGTAGACGCTCGGTGTCCCGGAGCGCCGCGCGTACGGACTTCTGATGCTCACCGTCGCCGCCGGCCCCGCCCGCGAGCGCCACCTCCAGCCGGGACCGCACCGCCGCGATCGGATTGCGCAGCTCGTGCGACGCGTCCGCGACGAACTGGCGCTGCCGGGTGACGGCCTGCTCCAGCCGGTCCAGGGTGGCGTTGACCGTACGGGCCATCAGCGCGATCTCGTCACCGCCCGCCGGGTCCGGCACCCGCCGGTCCAGCTCGCTCTCGCTGACGGCGGCCAGCTCGGTCCTGATGGCGGTCACCGGGCGCAGCGCCAGGCCCGTCACCGCCCACGCGATGGCGGCGGCCAGCGCGATCAGCGGCGGGGCGCTGGCCAGCAGGGCCACGCCGATGGCGTGGGTCGCGTCGTCCACGTCCGAGAGCACGGTCACGGCGTACACGTACCGCTCCTGCCCGCTGCCGCCGGGCGGCGACGCCCGGACCACCACCACGTCCGCGCGCGTACCGCCCGCCGCCGCGGCGGGCGAGCCGGTCAGCACGCGGTCGGCGGAATCCTGGCCCGGCGACGGCCGCAAGCCCCGCAACTCGGCGGCCAGCGGGTCGGCGGTACGGAGACTGGTCGCGACGACCTGCCCCGCCGCGTCCAGAACCAGCACCAGGTCGACGCCCTCGGCGGGCGAAGGCAGCACCTCCGGCAGGGCACCCGTGTCCGCCTGCGCGGCGACCTTACGGGCGGCCACTTCCGTACGACTGGTGGTGTTGTCCAGAAGATTCGCCCGCAACAACACGTACAGCCAGCCACCCCCGACGGCCAGTACGAGGCCCATCGCGAGCGCCGCGGCCGCGGCGGTGCGGCCGCGCATGGAAGCGGGCCCGGCCCGGAACCGGGCCCGACGGCGGTTCTCAGCCGTCATCGGGCGCCATCCGGTACCCCGTGCCGTGCACCGTACGGATGGAATGGCGGCCGAACGGCACGTCCACCTTCTTGCGCAGCGACGAGACGTACACCTCGACGATGTTCGGGTCCACGTCGGCCGGCGAGTCCCACACCTCGTCGAGAATGTCCCGCTTGGCGACCGCCTGCCCCTCGCCCGCCATGAGACAGCGCAGCACACCCAGCTCGCGGGCGGTCAGCTCGATCTCGGTATCGCCACGACGACAGCGCCGGGCATCGGCGTCCAGTGTGAGATCACCGCTCTGCAAGGTGCGCGGCCGCTCGGCAGCACGCCCACGCCGGGTGAGCGCCCGCAGCCGGGCCAGCAGCACGACAAACGAAAACGGCTTGGTCAGATAGTCATCGGCGCCCGCGTCCAGCCCTTCGGCCACGTCGTACTCGCCGTCCTTGGCGGTCAGCATCAGCACCGGCGTCCAGTCGTCCCGACGCCGCAGCCGCCCACAGATCTCGTACCCGCTGGGCCCCGGCAGCATCACATCCAGCACGATCGCGTCATACGCCCCGGCCAGCGCCAACTCCAGCCCCCGATGCCCGTCCCGGGCCACATCCACCCAGTGCCCCTCAGCAGCCAGCCCCCGCCGCAAGGAGTCGGCAAGCCCCTCTTCGTCCTCCACGACCAGTATGTGCATGAACCCATTGTCATGGTTCGGCCCTATTCCCGGGGGCGTGTGGGGGCGCGCGTCCTGCGCAAAAGGTCCGGTGGGTGGGGGCTCGGGGGCACTCCGGGGTCACTCTCCCCCAGCCTCCGGCCGGGGGTGCTCCCACAGCATCCTTTAGCTTCAGTGAATCCCAGGCGTTGGCCAGCGTGCGGACTGCCTGCGGGGAGACCCCTGCGTACCCCCGAGCCCTGGCCGTCCGGCGACTATCCGAACGATCGGGCTGGGGATTTCACAAGCCAAGACAGACGCGAGCCCCTGGCATACGGCCAGGCCAGCCCAGCCGCCCTACCGCCATCCACCCCGTGCGGCTCTCCACCAGGTGGGCGGGCACCAGGGTGATCGTTCTTTTTCTTCCCCCCACCGACCTAGCCTCGCCAATCCGGCCGGAGGGGGCGCGTAGGGGGCCATCCCCGCAGGCAGCCGGGAGCCCCCGGTTCACCAACACACCCTGGGCGACGTACACGGTGCCGAGGAGTTGGCCCCCTGCGCGCCCCCGCCCCACAACGAACCCATGCGAGCCAAACGTCAACCCACCACCCCCGCGCGAAGCGCACCACAAACCCAGGATTGCCAAGCCCCCCACCTGGGCAAGGTGCCCCCGTGCCAGCACCCCCCCCGAAAGACGCGCCGAAGGCGCATTGGCACTCCGCTTGACCGAGTGCTAACCGCGTCATAGTCTCGGCTCTGGCACTCTCCACCGGGGAGTGCCAAACACAGCGACGGGCAGGTCCGGCACCCGCGACGACGGATCGACCTGGTCGCCACCTCAGACAGTTAACCCCGTGAGATCTCCGAAGGGGGAGGTCGGATCGTGACGACCGCCAGCTCCAAGGTTGCCATCAAGCCGCTCGAGGACCGCATCGTGGTCCAGCCGCTCGACGCCGAGCAGACCACGGCTTCGGGCCTGGTCATTCCCGACACCGCGAAGGAGAAGCCCCAGGAGGGCGCCGTCCTCGCCGTGGGTCCGGGCCGCTTCGAGAACGGCGAGCGCCTGCCGCTCGACGTCCAGGTGGGTGACGTCGTTCTCTACAGCAAGTACGGCGGCACCGAGGTGAAGTACAACGGCGACGAGTACCTCGTCCTCTCGGCGCGCGACGTGCTCGCGATCATCGAGAAGTAATTCACCGAAGATTGCCTTGATCTGCGCCCCTGGTTCCCGCGTCTAAACAACCGGTTTCCCGGGGCGCAGTTCGTTGCAGAGAACGACTAAGGACACGTAACTCATGGCGAAGATCCTGAAGTTCGACGAGGACGCCCGTCGCGCCCTTGAGCGCGGCGTCAACAAGCTTGCCGACACCGTGAAGGTGACGATCGGCCCCAAGGGCCGCAACGTCGTCATCGACAAGAAGTTCGGCGCCCCGACCATCACCAACGACGGTGTGACCATCGCCCGTGAGGTCGAGGTCGACGACCCGTACGAGAACCTCGGCGCGCAGCTGGTGAAGGAGGTGGCGACCAAGACCAACGACATCGCTGGTGACGGCACCACCACCGCCACCGTGCTGGCGCAGGCGCTGGTCCGTGAGGGTCTGCGCAACGTCGCCGCGGGCGCTTCCCCGGCCGCCCTGAAGAAGGGCATCGACGCCGCGGTCAAGGCCGTGTCCGAGGACCTCCTCGCGACCGCCCGCCCGATCGACGAGAAGTCCGACATCGCCGCCGTCGCCGGTCTGTCCGCCCAGGACAAGCAGGTCGGCGAGCTGATCGCCGAGGCGATGGACAAGGTCGGCAAGGACGGTGTGATCACCGTCGAGGAGTCCAACACCTTCGGTCTGGAGCTGGACTTCACCGAGGGCATGGCCTTCGACAAGGGTTACCTCTCGCCCTACATGGTCACCGACCAGGAGCGGATGGAAGCGGTCCTGGAGGACCCGTACATCCTGATCCACCAGGGCAAGATCGGCTCGATCCAGGACCTGCTGCCGCTGCTGGAGAAGGTCATCCAGGCCGGCTCCTCCAAGCCGCTGCTGATCATCGCCGAGGACGTCGAGGGCGAGGCCCTGTCGACCCTGGTCGTCAACAAGATCCGCGGCACGTTCAACGCCGTCGCCGTCAAGGCGCCCGGCTTCGGCGACCGCCGCAAGGCGATGCTCGGTGACATGGCCGCGCTGACCGGCGCGACCGTCATCGCCGAGGAGGTCGGCCTCAAGCTCGACCAGGCCGGTCTGGACGTGCTGGGCACCGCCCGCCGCGTGACCGTCACCAAGGACGACACGACCATCGTGGACGGCGGCGGCAACTCCGCCGACGTCGAGGGCCGCGTCAACCAGATCAAGGGCGAGATCGAGTCCACCGACTCGGACTGGGACCGCGAGAAGCTCCAGGAGCGCCTGGCGAAGCTGGCCGGCGGCGTCTGCGTGATCCGTGTGGGTGCGGCCACCGAGGTCGAGCTCAAGGAGAAGAAGCACCGTCTGGAGGACGCCATCTCCGCGACCCGCGCCGCGGTCGAGGAGGGCATCGTCTCCGGTGGTGGCTCCGCCCTGGTGCACGCCGCCAAGGTGCTGGAAGGCTCCCTCGGCAAGGAGGGCGACGAGGCCACCGGTGTCGCCGTGGTCCGCCGCGCCGCCGTCGAGCCGCTGCGCTGGATCGCCGAGAACGCCGGCCTGGAGGGCTACGTCATCACCTCGAAGGTGGCGGAGCTGGACAAGAACCAGGGCTTCAACGCCGCGACCGGCGAGTACGGCGACCTGGTGAAGGCCGGCGTCATCGACCCGGTCAAGGTCACCCGCTCGGCGCTGGAGAACGCCGCGTCGATCGCCTCGCTGCTGCTCACGACCGAGACCCTGGTCGTCGAGAAGCCGGCCGAGGAGGAGCCCGAGGCCGGTCACGGCCACGGCCACGCCCACTGAGGCAGCTCACAGCCGTTCGAGGCCCGGCCCCCTTTCGAGGGGACCGGGCCTCGTCCCGTTGACGGGGCTCCCCGCCGTCACCCCGCGGAGCCGTCGGCGAGCGCCGCCCGGACGATACGGACCGCCTCGTCGGTGTCGATGCTGGCGCGGGCGACGACGGCGGCGAACTCGGCGGCGGCGCGGCGAGCCCGTTCGCGTCCCTTCTCGCCGGCCGCTGACACGAACGATCCGGCCGCTCCGCGGGTCTCGATCAGCCCCGCCTCCTCCAGTTCCCGGTAGGACCGGCCGACGGTGTTGGCGGCCAGGCCGAGGTCCGCGGCCAGGCGTCGGATGGCCGGCAGCCGGGTGCCCACGGCCAGTGTGCGGTCCTGGATCTGCCGGGCGAGCTGGGCCCGGAGCTGCTCGAACGGCGGGACGGGGGAGGCCGGGTCGATGACGATCATCGGTCTCACCGGGCGCTCATGACGTGCTGTGCCACCGTGGAGCTCGGTGCGGTCCGCGCTGTGATCAGGGCGAGCGCGATGACGCTCAGGGCGACGAAGGCGATCCAGGCGACGGTCCACCAGCCGAGCCCGGTGGCGAGCACCGACACGGTCGGCAGGCACCACACCACGGAGGGGGTGGCGACGTGGCGGGCGTCCTCGACCCGCAGGGTGACGTCGGCGGTCAGCGAGCTTGCGTCGTCGGCCACGACCGGGCGCTCCAGCACATGGCGCAACTGGACGAGCATGCCGGCCGCGAGCCCGCCCAGCCCGATGAGCAGGAGGGCCGCCGCGTACCGCGCGGTGGAGTCCTGCACGGTCAGGGCATGGATCGCCAGCGCCGTCGCGCCCGCGAACGTCACCACCGCGAAGGCGGCACGCGGCCCGCCGAGCACGGTGCGCCAGCCGAGCCGGACCGGGTGGGCCGCCCGTCGCGGCAGCGTCGCCGCGGCCCGCCGGTCGGCCTGCCGCACCCGCCGGTCCAGCAGCGACTGGGCCAGCACCAGCCCGGCCACCACCGCCGTCGGGATCAGCAGCGACCAGTGCCGGAGAGGCCCGGGCCCGTCCACCGCGTCGCCGTCGGGGCGGTGGACGGTGTAGATGAGGGAGACCGCGATGATGAACGCGGCCAGCAGGACATCAGCGGCGAGGCGGGCGCCTCGCCGGGCCGCCAGGCGTGTGGCCAGCAACGGTGTCGGCCGGTCGTCGGGCAGGCCGTGGTGGGCCAGCCACGCGCCGGCCCGTTCGAGGTCGACCGGCCGTACCGACCGGTCGTGGTGCGGAGTCGTTCCTTTCGGCATGACGCCTCCTTGCCTCAACCCTTGTCTCAACACGGTGCGACAAGGCTTGCGACAAGTCAATGGTGAAGTGGCCGCCCGCGGGCGCTACTTGACGGCGCTGGGGACGGTGGGTGGCCTTCAGTGCCGGCCTTGGCTCCGGCCTCAGGCCGACCGCCCGAGCCCTTCCGGACGTACGGGATCCATGAACGGCGATCCCTGCGTGTACCGCTCCAGTTCGTCCAGGGCCTGGTCGGCCATGCGGTGCAGTTCGCCGCCGAGGGAACCGGCGACGTGCGGGGTGAGCAGGACGTTGGGCAGGTCGTAGAGGGGGGAGTCGGGGTGCGGGAGCTCGGGGTCCGTGACGTCGAGTACGGCGTTGATACGGCCGGAGACCAGCTCGGGGAGCAGGGCCGTTCCGTCGACGAGGGTGCCGCGGGCGGTGTTGATCAGGGTGGCGCCGTCGGGCAGAAGGGCCAGCCGCCGGGCGTCGAGCAGGTGGTGGGTCGCGGGCAGTTGCGGCGCGTGGACGGTGATCACGTCGGAGGCGGCGCAGAGGTCGTCCAAGGGGGCGAGGGCGACGCCGAGACGGTCGGCTTCGGTCTCGTCCACGTACGGGTCGTGGAGGAGGACCGTCAGGTCGAAGGGGCGCAGGAGTTCGATGACGCGGCGGCCGATGCGGGAGGCGCCGATCACGCCCACGGTGCGGCGGTGGTTGCCGGCGCCGTCCAGTTCCCGGAGCCAGTCGTGGGGGGCGCGCAGCGCGCGGTAGCGGTGTGCGGAGTGCAGGACGCGCTTGTTGGCGAAGAGGATCGCGGCGAGCGTGTACTCGGCGACGGGCTGCGCGTTGGCGGCGGCCGCCGAGGCGACGGTGATGTCGCGGTCCCAACAGGCCGCGGTGACATGGGGTTTGACCGACCCGCCGGCGTGGACGACGGCGCGCAGGCGCGGGGCCCGGTCGAGGACGGCGGCGGTCAGCGGGGTCGCTCCCCACGACGTCAGGAGGACCTCGGCGTCGGCCAGTGCGGCGGCCACGGCCGGGGGCGGGTCGGCCAAGTCGTGGGCCACCAGGCCGGGGTCGGTGCGGGCGAGGGCTGTCAGACGGACGCGGTGCCGGTCGGCGAACAGGCGCCCGGCGAGGCCGGGTTCCATCGCGAGCAGCAGCGCGGGGAGGGATCGTGCCTGGTCAGGCCGATTGTCAGTGGTGTGGTGCATGGTGGAAGCGTGCTCCTGGTTCGGGGCGTCATCTGACGCTTCCGGCGGCGAGTCCGGCCTTCCAGTGCCGCTGGAGGGTCACGAAGGCGATGATCAGGGGGACGACGGCGAGGAGGGAGCCGGTGACGACGAGGGGGTAGAAGGACGGCTCGCCGTGCGCGTTGCCGTTCCAGGCGTACAGGCCGAGGCTCACGGGGAAGAGCCGCTGGTCGGAGAGCATCACGAGGGGGAGGAAGAAGTTGTTCCAGATCGCGGTGAACTGGAAGAGGAAGACGGTCACCAGGCCCGGCGCGACCATACGCAGGCCGATGGACCAGAAGACGCGCAGCTCGCCCGCGCCGTCGATACGGGCCGCTTCCAGCGCCTCGTCCGGGATGTAGCCGGCGCTGAAGACCCGCGCCAGGTATACGCCGAACGGGTTGACGAGTACGGGCACCAGCACCGACCAGTAGGTGTTGACCAGGCCGGTCCGGCTGGCCAGCAGATAGAGGGGGAGGGCCAGCGCCGTGGTGGGGACCAGCACGCCGAGCAGGACGACGCCGAACAGCTTCTCCTTGCCCGGGAACCGGTACTTGTCGAAGGCGTAACCGGCGGCCACGCAGATCAGGGCGCAGAGCGCGGCGCCGACGCCCGCGTAGAGCAGGCTGTTGGCGTACCACCGGAAGTAGATGCCGCCGCCCTCCGAGGCGAGGCGGGAGAGGTTGCCGGACAGGTCGAAGCCCTCGAAGGACAGGGCGTCCCCGGCCAGCAGGCCGCCCGCGTCCTTGGTGGCGGCGGTGACCAGCCAGACGAGGGGGAGGAGCGTGTAGAGGACGGCGAGGCCGAGGGCCGCATTGACGGCGGCGGGGGACAGCCAGCGGCCGCGCGGACGGCGGTCGGCGGCGCGTACGGACGGGGTGCGGGACGGGCGTACGGGCGCGGAGGCAAGGGCCGTCGGGCCCGGGCCGGTGACGGCGGTGCGGGGTGGGGGCGCCATCAGGGCCTGCCCTTCGGGTGGGCGAGCGGGGCAGGGGACGCGTCTGGGTGAGCGAGGGGCGTACGGGACGGGACCGGGTGGGTGAGCGGGGTACGGGGAGCGGCCGGCAGGCGGCGGCCGGGCCGGGGTGACCGGCCGGGCCTGGCGGACCGGCCGGAGAGACGGGTGACGGCGAAGGACAGCAGCGCGGCGACGAGGGCGAGCAGGACGGAGGAGGCGGCCGCGAGGCCGTAGTCGTTGCGGGCGAAGGCGGCGGTGTAGGCGTACATGTTCGGCGTCCAGGAGGAGGTGACGGCGGAGCCGGACCCCTGGTTGAGGATCAGCGGCTCGGTGAAGAGCTGGAGCGAGCCGATGACGGTGAAGAGGGCCACCATGACGAGGGAGGAGCGGATGAGGGGGATCTTGATACCGGTCGCGACGCGCCAGGCGCCCGCGCCGTCCACCGTCGCGGCCTCGATCACCGAGCGGTCCACGGCCTGGAGGGCGGCGTAGAAGATGACCATGTTGTAGCCGAGCCACTCCCACAGGGCGATGTTGACGACCGAGGGCAGCGCCCCGGCGGGGGACAGGAAGTCGACGCCGGCGCCGCCGGACTCCAGCGCGGCCACGACCGGGCTGAGCTGGGGCGTGTAGAGGTAGACCCAGATCAGGGCGGCGATGATGCCGGGCACGGCGTGCGGCAGGAAGAGGGCGAGCTGGAAGACGCGCCGGGCGCGGGCGAGGGCGGAGTCCAGGAGCAGGGCCAGTGTCAGCGCACCGGCCAGCAGGAGGGGGAGGTAGAGGGCGCAGTAGCCGAGCAGGACGAGGAAGCCGTCGCGGAAGGCGTGGTCGCCGAGCGCCGCCGCGTAGTTGCCGAGTCCGCTGAAGACCGTGTGCGTACCGCCGAAGCCGAGGCCGGACTGCTGCTCGGTGAAGAGGCTGAGCCAGACCGCGTACCCGACCGGGAGGACCATGACCACGGCGAACAGGGCGAAAAAGGGGGTGAGCAGGACGGTGACGGCCCGCGCCTTGGCGTTCACCGGCCCATGACCTTCAGGCCGCGCTTCCTCAGTTCACGTACCGTCGCGTCGCTGCCGGCGCGTACGGCGGCGGCGAGCGAGCCCGTGCCGCCGCCCGCGCCCGCGACCTTGCCGAACTCGTCCTTGAGCGTGGTGTTGGTGGTGCCGGTGGCCGGGCCCCAGCCCCACTTCCCGTCGACCGAGGCGGCCGCGGCGTCGAAGAGGGCGTAGACGTCCTGGCCGCCGTAGTAGCGGGTGTCGAACGCCCGCCGGGCGACCGGGCGCAGCGCCGCGGCGGCCGGGTAGGCACTGGACTCGCCGGAGGCGACCCGGGCCCGGACCGCGTCGGCGGAGGTGGACATCCAGGTCGCGAACCGCACCGCGGCCTCGGTGTGGCGGCTGCTCTTGGTCACGGCGGTCGTGGAGCCGCCGAGCATGCCGCTGGCGGGCCGGCCGTCCCAGCTCGGCACGGGCGCCGCGGCCCACTTGCCGCTCTGGTCGGGCAGGGTGCCCTTCAGGACGCCCGCGCCCCAGGAGGCGCCGAGGTAGCCGACGGTGGCGCCGCTCTTGAGCGAGTTGGTCCACCCGGGGCTGAAGGAGACGTGGGTGTGCACCAGGCCGTCCTTGAGAAGGCCCTGCCAGTAGTCGGTGACCTTCCTGGTCGCCGGGTCGGTGGTGTCCAGCTTCCAGGAGTCGCCCTGGGTGGCGAACCAGTGGGCGCCGGCCTGCCAGACCATCGCCTCGAAGGTGGTCGGGTCGTCGGGGAAGAAGGTGCCGATGCGCGCCCTCGGGTCGGCCTTCTTCACGGCGGCGGCAGCGGAGCGGAAGGCGTCCCAGGTCCGCGGCACCTCGATCCTGTGCCGGGTGAAGAAGTCCTTGCGGTAGTAGAAGACCTGCGGCGCGGCGTCGAAGGGGACGGCCCAGTTCCGGCCGCCGAGGGTGGTGAGCCGGACGGCCTGCGGCAGCAGCTTCCGCTTCAGTTCCGGCGTCACGTACGGGGTGATGTCCTTGACGGCGCCCTGGCTGACGAACTCGGGGAGCGTCGGGTACTCGACGCTGACCAGGTCGGGCGCGTTGCCCGCCTTGACCGCGTTGGAGATCTTGGCGTACCCGCCCGCGGTGCCCGAGGGGATCTCCTCGAACCGTACCTTCGTGTCGCGGTGGGTGGCGTTGAACGCGTCCACGGCCTGTCGCGTGCCCTTGGTCCAGCCCCAGTACGTGAGGGTGACGGTGCCTTCGCTCCCGGCGGCGCCACCGCCGCCGCAGGCCGTCAACAGGGCCAGGGCGGTGAGGCCGCCGGCCAGCGCGAGCGTCGTTCTGCTCCAACTTGGGCTCATGGCACGGCTCCTGAGCATGAGGGAGGGCGCGGCGCGAAGGTGATGGCCGCGATCCGCGATCCTTGGGCCGGCCTTGAGCGAAGTCAAGAGCGAAAGATTGATTGATCGAAAAAAGAACAGGATGGGGGAGGCGGGTGTGGCGTCCGGGGGTGGCCGGACGGCGGGTGGCGGTCAGGCGGGGTGGAGCGGGTGGAGCGGGTGGACCGGTGGCGGTCAGGCGGGGCGGGAGCCGTCGCCGCCCTCGCCTGACCCCGTACCGCTTCCCGCGCCCGTACCGCTTCCCGCCCCGCACGAAGCGCGGACCCGTAGGGTCGGCAGCAGGGTGAGGTGGCGCCGCGGCCCCGGCTCTCCGAGACCTCCGGGACCTTCCCCGCCCGGCTCCCCGCCGCCTGCCGCCCCGTCCCCGCCCCCGACGCCCCGCTCGCGCAGCCGGTGCATCAGCAGGCCGGCGGCCTGCCGCCCCACCTCCCGCTTGGGCGGCGCCACGGCCGTCAGCGGCGTGTCCGCCAGCGCCGCCACCTCGTCGTCGTACGCGACCAGGGCCAAGTCGCGCGGCACCCGTACGCCCAGTTCCGCGAGCCGCTGCACGATCTGGATCGCGTCCACGTCGTTGTGCACCAGCGCCGCCGTCGCCTCCCCCGAGGCCACCGCCGCCCGTAGCTCCCGTACGGCCCGCTCGAAGCCCGCCGGGTCCAGATCGGCGGGCACCGACCCGATCGCCGGCCGCGGCCGCGGCACGCCGAGGGCGCGCAGCGCCGCGTCGTACCCCTCGCGCACGGCGAGCGCCGTCGGGCTGTCGGCGCGGGCCACCAGCAGCGGCGCGGGGTGTCCACGGGCGATCAGGTGGCGCAGCGCGAGCAGCACCCCGTGGCCGTGGTCCGAGCACACCCGGTCCAGCCCCGCCAGCGGGCTGTCCGGCGGCACGCTGCGCTCCAACAGCACGACGGGCACGGGGAGTCCGGCGACCCAGCCGCCGTACTCGGCCGGGTCGCCCGGCCCGCGCCAGCCCGGCGCGACGAGCAGCCCTTCGGCCCCGGCGGACAGCAGCCCCTCGGCGCGCACCGGGTCCTCCTCGGGCCGGTAGCCGGATATCCGCAGGACCAGCCGGGCCCCGGCCCGCGCCGCGGCCTCGTGGGCGCCGCGGATCACGTCGGCGAAGTAGTACGTGGCCGAGGGCGCCAGCAGGCCCAGCACCGGCCCCTCGGCGGCGGGCGCGTGGCCGTCGGCGGCGCGGTCGTGCCGCCGGGGCCAGGACACCGCGCCGTGCACCCGGTCGAGCAGGCCCTTGCCGGTCAGCGTCTCGACGTCGCGCCGTACGGTGACGGGCGAGACGCCGAGCTGGTCGGCCAGGTCGGTGACGCGGGCCGAGCCGCGTTGCCGTACCAAGGACAGCAGGCGGTCATGACGTTGCACAGCACGCTCGCGCACGGCGGCAGCCCCCTCGCGGTGTGGTGGACCCGGACCGGTGACGGCCGGGACGGCGGGCGGTCCCGATCCCGGCCCCGATCCCGGCTCCGGTCCCGGCTCCGGTCCCGGTCCAGGCCCCGGCTCCGGTCCCGGTCCAGGCCCCGGCCCCGGCTCCGGTCCGTCTCCAGGGTGAAAAGGTGAAGACGCACCCTAGTCCAGCGTGATCGAGCCGCCCAGTAAACGGTCGTTCGATCAGGTGCTCTTGACGTTCGATCGCGGCGAGTTGAGGATTCCTGGGGTCGTCGACCGTAAGGGAAGCGCTCATGACCGTGCCCCAGCCCCCGCAGCCCGCCCAGCCCTCACAGCCCGTTCAGCCCACCGGCCGGAAGTCCGGCGCCCTTCCGCCGGAGGACCGCGAGCGCAGCCCGTACACCGGCTGGACCCGTGCGCACTGGGAGGCCACGGCCGACAGCCTCCTGCAAGCGGTCACTCCGTACGCGTCACCCCGGAACGGCCTCGTCAACCTCCCGGGCGCCCGCCCCAGTTGGTCGGGGCCGCGCTCGGACGGTCTGGAAGGCTACGCGCGCACCTTCCTCGCGGCCGCCTTCCGGGTGGCCGGCAGCGGCGGCCGGGACCCGCACGGCTACCTGGCACGGTACGGCGAAGGGCTCGCCGCGGGCACCGGGCACCCGGTGACCGAACCCGGGCTCGACGGCAAGCACCCCGACGCCTGGCCGGTCATCCCGGACACTCGGCAGGCCATCGTCGAGTCCGCCTCCATCGCCCTCGGCCTGCGGCTGACCCGCCCCTGGCTCTGGGACACCCTGGACGACGAGGTCCGCACCCGGGCCGTGGACTGGCTGCTGCCCGCTCTCGACCCGCCGCCCATCGACAACAACTGGTGGCTGTTCGGCCTGACCGTCGGCGGTTTCCTCCTCGACGCGGGCGTCGAGACGGAACGCGCGCAGGCGTCCGTCGACCGCGCGCTGGAGCGCATCGACGGCTGGTACCGGGGCGAGGGGTGGTACAGCGACGGCGACAACCAGGCGTTCGACCACTACAACGGCTGGGCGCTGCATTTCTATCCCGTCCTGCACGCCCATCTCTCCGGCGACCGCGCGCTGCTCGACACGTACGGCGAGCGGCTGCGCGCCCACCTCGACGGCTACCGCCGCATGTTCGACGCCAACGGCGCGCCGATGCCCTTCGGCCGCTCCCTCACCTACCGCTTCGCCACCCTCGCCGCGCCCTGGCTCGGCGCCCTCACCGGCCACACCCCGCTCACCCCCGGCGCCACCCGCCGCCTCGCCTCCGGCACCCTGCGGCACTTCATCGACCACGGCGCGGTGACGGACGAGGGCCTCCTGCCGCTCGGCTGGTACGGCCCGTACGCGCCGATGCTCCAGGGCTACTCGGGGCCCGCCTCCCCGTACTGGGCGTCCAAGGGGCTGCTCGGCCTGCTGCTGCCGGACGGCCACCCCGCCTGGACCGAGCGCGAGGAGCCGCTGCCCGCCGAGACCAAGGACGCCGTCACCACGCTGCGCGCGCCCGGTCTGCTCGTGCAGTCCACGGCGGCCGACGGGCTGGTCAGGCTGCACAACCACGGCAGCTCCTCGGTCTTCGGCCCGGCCGACCCGAACTACGCGCGGTTCGCCTACTCGACGCGTACGGGGCCGTCGGCCGCGGAAGAGACCGTGGCGGTCGTGGACACGTCGGCGAACCCCGGCTCCGACACCACCCCCGCCGCGACCCCGGACAACCACTTCGCGCTGCTCGTGGACGGCACACCCACCGGCCGCGGCCCGGTCGAACCGCTGGGCAGCGGCCCCGGCTGGGCCGCCTCGGCGCACACCCCGCGCCGCGCGGACGGCTCCGAACTCGCCGGAGTACGGGTCCTGTCCGCGACCCTGGCGCACGGCCGCGCCGAGGTGCGCGTCCACCTCGTCACCGGGGCCGCGCCCGGCACCCCCGTACGGCAGACCGGCTGGGCCGTCCCGGACGACGGACCGGCCGCCCAGCTGCACGCCGTACACGGCTTCACGAAGGACGCCGGACAACCGCGGACCGTGCCGACCGGCAGCACGCCCTTCGGGGAGCGCACCAGCACCGCCTGCCTCGACGGCACGGTGCCCGACGCCCCCGAAGGCGCCCTGTTCGTCTCGATCGCCTCGCTCACCGCCGAGCCCGGCCCGGAACCGGCCCGCACCCTGGCCGAGGTCCGGCTCAGCGGCTCCCACGACATCCACGTGACCTGGAAGGACGGCACCACCAGCGCCCTGACCCTGACCGCGGACACCGCCACCGCCCCGTAACGGAGGCCCACGGACCATGAGACCCGGAACAGGTACCGGAGCAGGAACCGGAACAGGTACCGCACCATGAGACCCGGGCCGCGCGCCGCCGCGCGCGCGACACCCACCGTGCTCGTCCTGTCCGCCGCGCTCACGCTCGTCACAGCCCCCGGCGCGCGCGCCGCCGACCGCCCCTCCGCTTCGGCAGGCCACGTCTTCCACGTCGATTGCGCCGCGCCCGCCGGGGGCGACGGCTCGCGCGCCCGCCCCTGGTCCTCCCTGGCCCAGGCCAACGCCCAGCCGTACGGCCCCGGTGACCGCCTGCTGTTCCGCCGCGGCAGTACCTGCACCGGCACCCTCGCCCCCAGGGGCGAGGGCTCCGCCACCGCGCCCTTCACCATCGCCGACTACGGGAGCGCCGCCGCCCGTGCCCGACTGGACGGCGCCGGCGCCCACGACACCGTGCTGCTGGCCAACACGCAGTACGTACGGCTCAGCGCGCTGGAAATCGTCAACGCGGCACGTCCCGGCAGCGAACGCAACGGCGTACGGCTGCGCCTGACCGACTACGGCACCGCCCGCGGGATCGCGGTCACCGGGCTGTACGTGCACGACGTACGCGGCGGCGACGCCAAGACCCTGACCGGATCCAGCGGTGTCCACGTCGCGGTGGAGGGCACCGCACGGCCCAGCCGCTACGACGGACTGGAGATCGCCGGGAACCGCATCGAGGACGTCGACCGGGAGGGCGTGTACTTCAAGTCCACCTGGTCCCGGCGCCCCCTCGTCGGCAACCAGCAGGACCCGCACACCTACCCCGGCGCCTGGACCCCGAGCACCCGGGTCCGCGTCCACCACAACACCCTCAGGTCACTGGCGGGCGACGGCATCAAGCTGGACACCACGGCGGGCGCCGTCGTCGAGCACAACCGGGTGGACGGCTTCCAGCTCCGCTCGCCCTCGGCCAACGCGGGAGTCTGGACGTTCAACACGGACGACACCCTCGTCCAGTTCAACGAGGTCTCCGGCGGTGGCAACACACACGACGGCATGTCCTTCGACGCGGACGGCGCCTCCCGGAACACGGTGTTCCAGTACAACAACAGCCACGACAACGCGGGCGGCTTCCTGCTGCTGTGCCCGTACAGCGGCGCCAAGACCGTCGGCACCACCGTCCGCTACAACGTCAGCCGCAACGACGGCGCACGGCTGATCCAGAACTGTGCCGGCCCCGTCCTCGACACCCGCATCTACAACAACAGCTTCCTGAACACGACCCGCATCCCCGCCTACCTGGTCCAGGACGACACCACGTCCCCCACCACCACCGACCACCGGCTGACCATCCGCAACAACATCTTCGCCAGCCGCGGACAGGGCGGCTACGCCCTCAAGAACCCCACACCCGGCCTGCGCTTCGACCACAACGTCTTCCACGGCCTGCCACCGGCGCACCTGCCCGCCAACCCCGGCGGCACCACGGCCGACCCCGGACTGCGCGACGACTTCCGTCTCACCGCCGGGTCACCTGCCCACGCTGCCGGACAGCACGTCGCGGGCAACGGCGGCCGCGACTACTTCGGCACACCGCTGCCCGCCGGAGCCCCCACCATCGGCGCATACGAGGGCCCCGGCGTCCGCTGACGACTCCAGGACGGTACGGGCCGAGGGCGCCTCACCCACGGCCCGTACCGCACCGCGTCACTGCGGCCCGTACTTGCGTCCCGTCTTCGACGTGATCCCGCCGAGCAGGTTGCGCGGCGCCAGCTTCGCCACGCCCATCAGCGCCTTGTAGCGCGGGTCCGGGATGGACAGCGACTTGCCGCGCGCGAGGTCCTTCATCGCAGCGTCCACCAGCTTGTCGGCGTCCAGCCACATCCAGTCGGGGATGCTGTCCGTCCCCATTCCGGCCCGCTCGTGGAACTCGGTCCGCACGAAGCCCGGGCACAGCGCCATCAGCCGTACGTTGCTGCCCGCCAGGTCGCGGGCGGCGCCCTGGGTGAACTGCACGACCCACGCCTTGCTCGCCCCGTACGTGCCGCGCGGCACGAACGCAGCCACCGAGGCCACGTTGACGACCCCGCCGCGACGCCGCTCGCGCATCCCCTTCAGCGCCTCCGACGTCAGCCGCAGCACCGCCTCGCAGTGCACCTTGAGCATCTTCAGCTCGTCGGCCATCGGCACGTCCAGGAACTCGCCCTTGTTGCCGAAGCCCGCGTTGTTGACCAGCAGGTCCACCGGATGGGTGCGGTCGCCGAGCCGCTGCTCGACCGCGGCGATGCCGTCCTCCGTCGCCAGGTCGGCGACCAGCACGGACACCTCGACGCCGTGCCGGTCGTGCAGCTCGGTGGCCTGCTCGCGCAGCCGCTTCTCGTTGCGCGCCACGAGCACCAGGTTGTGGCCGTCGCCCGCCAGCCGGCGGGCGAAAGCGGCGCCGATGCCCGCCGTCGCTCCCGTAATCAATGCAGTCGTCATACGGGCACGCTATCCGCATCCGCGTACGCCACTCGCCCCGGCCGGTACCCGCCGGCCGGGGTACGGGCGCCCCGTTCAGCCGGGTTCAAGCCTCTTGTGCGCGGATGTACTTGAGCGCCCATTCGCGCAGCTCGGGGTGGAGTGCCGCCCCCGCCTCCAGGAGCCGCGGCAGCACCTCGCGCCCCGTGGTCATGCCGCGGAAGGCGAGGGCGATCGTCACGTCGTGGTCCGGGCGGTGCTCGACGGTGATCGTGTCCCCGGCCCGGACCTGGCCCGGCTCCAGGACCCGCAGGTACGCGCCGGGCGCACCGGCCCGCGTGAAGCGCTTGATCCAGCCAGGTTCGCCCAGCCGCCCCTGGAAGGTCATGCAGGGGATGCGCGCGGAGGTCACCTCCAGCAGCAGCCGAGGGCCCACGCGCCAGCGTTCGCCGATCAGCGCGTGCGTCACGTCCAGGCCGCTGGTGGTGAAGTTCTCCCCGAACATCCCGGCGGGCAGCGTCCGGCCCAGCTCCTTCTCCCAGGCGTCCAGATCCTCGCGGGCGTACGCGTACACCGCCTGGTCGTCGCCGCCGTGATGCCGGAGATTGACCACCGCGTCCCCGGCCAGACCGCTGCCGGCGACCCCCTTGGGGCCGGGCGCGGAGACCGCCACCGGTCCGTCGACGGGCTGCTTTCCGATGCCCGTACTGCCCGTGGCGCCGGGGTACTCCATGGGCCCCGGCCGCCCCACGTTCACAGACAGAAGCTTCATGGCGGCACGCTACTGGCATCCAGCCAAAGTCGCGAGTCATTATTTCCCGCTCGCCCCAAGGTCCGCTTATGCTCGAAGCATGATCGAGGCCCGTCATCTCCGTGTACTGCGCGCCGTCCACCGGACCGGCTCCTTCTCCGCCGCCGCCCGCGAGCTGGGCTGCACCCAGCCCGCCGTCAGCCAGCAGATGAAGGCCCTCGAACAGTCGGCGGGCACCCCGCTGCTGATCCGTACGGGCCGCGAGATGCGGCTGACGCAGGCGGGCGAGGCGCTGGTACGCCACGCCACCGGCATCCTGGCCGGGCTGACCGCCGCCGAGGAGGAGGTCGCCGCCATCGCCGGGCTGCGCGCCGGGCGGGTACGGCTGGTCTCCTTCCCCTCCGGCAGCTCGACGCTGGTGCCCGCCGCCCTGGCCGCCATGCGCGCCGACCACCCCGGCACCCGAGTCTCCCTGGTCGAGGCCGAGCCGCCGCGCTCGGTCGAGATGCTGCGCAACGGCGACTGCGAGATCACGCTGGCCTTCCGCTACCCGGAGGTGCGCGGCGCGGACCCCGCCGCCGAGGCGGAGTGGGACGACCTGGTCGTCCGGCCGGTCCTGGTCGACCGGCTGGTGGGCCTGGTCCCGGAGACGCACCGGCTGGCCGGCGCCGGGACGGCGGGCTACGCCGACCTGGCCGGCGAGCCGTGGATCGCGGGCTGCCCGCGCTGCCGGCGGCACCTGGTCGAGGTCTGCGAGGGGGCCGGCTTCACGCCGCGCATCGACTTCGCGACGGACGACTACCCGGCGGTGATCGGGCTGGTGGGCGCGGGTCTGGGCGTCGCCGTACTGCCGGAGCTGGCGCTGGAGTCGGTACGGCACAAGGGGGTCCGTACGGTCGCGATGGAGCCGTGCGTGCAGCGCGAGGTCGTGGCGCTCACCCTGCCGGACCTCGCCCAGGTCCCGGCGGTCGAGGCGATGCTCGGGCGGCTGGCGGGCGCGGTCGGGGACTGAGGCGGCGGGACGGGGCGGCGGAACGGGTCGGCCGCTGAGGCGTCCGGGGGCGGCAGGCCGCAGACGGCAGACGGCAGACGGCAGGCGACAGACGACAAGACGGCAGACGGCAGGTCGCAGGTGGCGCGCGGCGAGGCGGCGGGGACCCGGCCCGACTGCCGACTGCGCCGATCGGGTGAAGTTGTCGAAGAAACGTTTCTTCAGTCCGTGTGCTCAGCCACCCCCGGCACCGGGGTGCCCCATCGCCGCCGTCGCCGGCACCAGCCGGTGCCGCGCCCGGCCCATCAGCTCTTCGCGCTCGTCCTCCGTCAGCCCGCCCCACACCCCGTACGGCTCGCGGACCGCGAGGGCGTGCGCCGCGCACTGGGCGCGCACCGGGCAGCGCATGCACACCTCTTTCGCCGAGGTCTCACGCGCGCTGCGGGCGGCACCGCGTTCGCCCTCGGGGTGGAAGAAGAGGGAACTGTCCACGCCACGGCACGCGGCGAGCAGCTGCCAGTCCCAGAGATCTGCGTTCGGGCCCGGAAGGCGCGAGAAATCTGCCATTGCTAGTCCCCTCGAAGCGATACCGGTTCGGGCTCGGTGCTCACGACCGTACATCTACTGTCTAAGTAGATGTAAATATGACTCATTGCGAATCTAGCCACAGACACCGTTAAAACGGAAGAAAAGCCACCAAATAGGGCATAGCGCCATGAAGGAGGGCGATCTACGGCCGCACATCTTCTGCGTGTCCGGGCCCTCACGTAGAGTGCCGAAGGCGGCTGTCCAACCCGTAACTCTTTCGAGTGACCGTCGTTGGAAGGGCGGAAGCGGTTGGCGGAGGTAGGTCTCGGGCAGGTGTCCGAGGCGGTCGATCGCTCAGGTGACGATACGTACCAGCCTGGAGGCTCAAGGTGACGCGCAGCAGCTGTGAGAGCCGCGGAGGACCGTCATGACATCCGTCCTCGTCTGTGACGACTCCCCGCTTGCCCGAGAGGCGCTCCGCCGCGCGGTCGCGACCGTGCCCGGTGTAGAGCGTGTGACGACGGCGGCCAACGGCGAGGAAGTCCTCCGCCGCTGGGGCGCCGATCGCTCCGACCTGATCTTGATGGACGTGCGGATGCCCGGGCTGGGCGGAGTCGAGACGGTGCGCCGGCTGCTCTCCGCCGACCCGGGCGCCCGCATCATCATGCTCACGGTCGCCGAGGATCTGGACGGGGTCGCCCTGGCGGTCGCGGCCGGCGCCCGCGGCTATCTGCACAAGGACGCCTCACGCGCCGAGCTGCGCGCGACGGTCACCCAGGCGCTCGCGGACCCCACCTGGCGGCTCGCGCCGCGCAGGCTGCGGTCCGCCGAGATGGGTGCCGCGCCGACGCTCACCGCGCGCGAGATCCAGGTGCTGGAGGGCATGAGTCACGGCCGCTCCAACGCGGAGATCGGACGTGAGCTGTTCCTCTCCGAGGACACGGTCAAGACCCACGCCCGGCGGCTGTTCAAGAAGCTCGGCGCCTCCGACCGGGCCCATGCGGTCGCGCTCGGATTCCGCTGGGGTCTGGTCCGCTAGGACGGCCGTGACGTGCAGCGATGCGGGGGAATGAGGGTCCCCGCCCGCCGCGTGGCGGGCGGGGTGGCAGGAGGTCCCGCAGGTGCCGGTCCGGGAGCGGAATCCCGGTTCGGCGCGCGGTGCCGCATCCTTGAGGTATGGAGTTCCTCGGGGACGGGCCGATCCGGTGCGAGGGGAGGGCGCGGGAGATGACAGCCGGCGCACCTGCCGCGCATAACGCTTCGGTGCACAAGTACGGACCTGATGCCGCGGATCGCGCCGCGCCAAGGCACCATGGACCGATGCGCGATGACGGGATTCAGGAGATCGGCGATCTCGTCGCACGCGCCGTGGAAGGGGATCGCCGGGCCACCCACGACCTGCTGGCCCATGTGCATCCCCTCGCCCTGCGCTACTGCCGCACCCGGCTGTCCCGGCTGCCGGGTGACGCGCGGCACTTCGTGGAGGACCTGGCGCAGGAGGTCTGCGTCGCGGTGCTCTGCGCGCTGCCGCGCTACCGGGACACCGGAAAGCCGTTCGAGGCGTTCGTCTTCGCCATCGCCGCCCACAAGGTCGCCGACCTCCAGCGGGCCGCGATGCGCGGCCCCGGCAGCACGGCCGTGCCGTCCAACGAGATGCCCGAGAAGCCGGACGACTCGCTGGGCCCCGAGGAGCGGGCGCTGCTCAGCAGTGACGCCGAGTGGGCCAAGAAGCTGCTGGCCAACCTGCCGGAGAACCAGCGTGAGCTGGTGCTGCTGCGGGTCGCGGTCGGGCTGACGGCCGAGGAGACCGGACAGATGCTGGGGATGTCGCCGGGCGCGGTGCGAGTCGCGCAGCACCGGGCGCTGAGCCGGCTTCGGGCGCTGGCCGAGCAGTGACCGGACCGGCGGGGCGCGGCGTGCCCCGGTGGCGTTCCGGTGCCCGGCGAAAGGGCTGCCCGGCCCCGGTGGAGGCCGGGGCGGCCGGACGCCGTGCGGGAACGTACAGTCGAAGAAACGTACAGCCGTAGGAACGTACGTCCGTGCCGCGGCCATTTCATAGGAACGCACAAGTGATGCGCTCCTCACCGGTTGTGGAATGAGACGCCTGTGGTGGCCGTTAGCATGGGTGTCCGCGCTGAGGCAAGACCATTTGGGAAGGTGTCATGACTGACAACGTCGACGGAATGCCCGCCAAATTCGCGATGCTCGGTCTGACATATGACGACGTGCTGCTGCTGCCCGGCGCCTCCGAGGTGCTGCCGAACGCGGTCGACACGGCGTCCCGGGTCTCGCGCAACGTGAAGGTCAACATCCCGCTGCTGTCCGCCGCGATGGACAAGGTCACCGAGGCGCGGATGGCGATCGCCATGGCGCGGCAGGGCGGCGCGGGCGTGCTGCACCGCAACCTGTCCATCGAGGACCAGGCCAATCAGGTCGACCTGGTCAAGCGCTCCGAGTCCGGCATGGTCACCGACCCGATCACGGTCCGCCCGGACGCCACCCTCGTCGAGGCGGACGCGCTCTGTGCGAAGTTCCGCATCAGCGGGGTGCCGGTCACCGACCCGGCGGGCAAGCTGCTGGGCATCGTCACCAACCGCGACATGGCCTTCGAGCTGGACCGCAGCCGCCAGGTGCGCGAGGTCATGACCCCGATGCCGCTGGTCACCGGCAAGGTCGGCATCTCCGGCGAGGACGCCGTCGAGCTGCTCCGCCGCCACAAGATCGAGAAGCTGCCGCTGGTCGACGACGCGGGCGTGCTCAAGGGCCTGATCACGGTCAAGGACTTCGTGAAGGCCGAGAAGTACCCGAACGCGGCCAAGGACTCCGAGGGCCGGCTGGTCGTCGGTGCCGCGGTGGGCGTCGGCGACGAGGCGTTCGACCGCGCCCAGGCGCTGGTCGAGGCCGGTGCGGACTTCCTGGTCGTGGACAGCGCGCACGGCCACAGCCGCGGCATCCTCGACATGATCGCCAAGGTGAAGTCCAACGTCCGCGTCGACGTGGTCGGCGGCAACGTCGCCACCCGTGACGGCGCCCAGGCGCTGATCGACGCCGGTGCGGACGGCATCAAGGTCGGTGTCGGCCCGGGCTCGATCTGCACCACCCGTGTGGTCGCCGGTGTCGGCGTGCCGCAGGTCACCGCGATCTACGAGGCCGCGCAGGCCGCGAACGCGGCGGGCGTGCCGCTGATCGGCGACGGCGGCCTGCAGTTCTCCGGCGACATCGCCAAGGCCATCGCGGCCGGCGCCGACACGGTCATGCTGGGCTCGCTGCTGGCCGGCTGCGAGGAGTCGCCGGGCGAGATGGTCTTCATCAACGGCAAGCAGTTCAAGTCGTACCGCGGCATGGGCTCGCTCGGCGCGATGCAGTCCCGCGGCCAGGCGCGCTCCTTCTCCAAGGACCGCTACTTCCAGGACAACGTCCTCTCCGAGGACAAGCTGGTCCCCGAGGGCATCGAGGGCCAGGTCCCCTACCGCGGCCCGCTCGGCTCGGTGGCCCACCAGCTCGTCGGCGGCCTGCGCGCCTCCATGGGCTACGTCGGCTCCGCGAGCATCGAGGAGCTGAAGGACAAGGGCCGCTTCGTCCGCATCACGGCGGCGGGCCTGAAGGAGAGCCACCCGCACGACGTGCAGATGGTGACCGAGGCGCCGAACTACGCGCGGCGGTGAAGCCGGTAGGCTTGGGGCGCCTGTTCAAGGGGGTCAGATGTTGTACTCGGTGAGCTACAGCGAACGCGCGGCCCAGATCCGCGACAGTTTGCCCGAGGACCACAGGGCTCTGCTGGAGCGGGGCCTCAAGAAGCTGGCGGACGACCCGCGGCCGAAGATCTCGATACCGATCTCGAACGACGAGAACACCCGGTCGCTGGCGCTCACCCAGAACATCGCGATCGAGTACGTCATCAGCGAGGGCCTGCTGATCGTCCTTGTGGTCCATGTCGTGGACACATCGCAGGTACTCCTCGAAAACGAGGAGTGATCAAGCCCTGATACGTCCCCAGCGTCCCCGGTCGGGGATACTGGGGACGTAATCGTATGGAAGGGCCACACACGTGACTGAGATCGAGATCGGGCGCGGCAAGCGCGGCCGCCGGGCGTACGCCTTCGACGACATCGCCGTCGTACCGAGTCGGCGCACCCGCGACCCGAAGGAGGTCTCGATCGCCTGGCAGATCGATGCCTACCGTTTCGAGCTGCCGTTCCTGGCGGCCCCGATGGACTCGGTCGTCTCCCCGCAGACCGCGATCCGCATCGGTGAGCTGGGCGGCCTGGGCGTACTGAACCTGGAAGGGCTCTGGACGCGCTACGAGGACCCGGAGCCGCTGCTCGCGGAGATCGCGGAGCTGGACGGCGAGGCCGCCACCAAGCGGCTCCAGGAGATCTACGCCGCGCCGATCAAGGAAGAGCTGATCGGGCAGCGCATCAAGGAGGTGCGCGACTCCGGTGTCGTCACCGCCGCCGCGCTCTCGCCGCAGCGCACGGCCGAGTTCTCCAAGGCCGTCGTGGACGCGGGCGTGGACATCTTCGTGATCCGCGGCACCACCGTCTCCGCGGAGCACGTCTCCTCGGCCGCCGAGCCGCTGAACCTGAAGCAGTTCATCTACGAGCTGGACGTCCCGGTGATCGTCGGCGGCTGCGCCACGTACACCGCGGCCCTGCACCTGATGCGCACCGGCGCGGCGGGCGTGCTCGTCGGCTTCGGCGGCGGCGCCGCGCACACCACCCGTAACGTGCTCGGCATCCAGGTGCCGATGGCGACCGCGGTGGCCGACGTGGCCGCCGCCCGCCGGGACTACATGGACGAGTCCGGCGGCCGCTACGTCCACGTCATCGCCGACGGCGGCGTGGGCTGGTCCGGCGACCTGCCCAAGGCCGTCGCCTGCGGCGCGGACGCGGTCATGATGGGCTCGCCGCTGGCGCGCGCCACCGACGCGCCGGGCCGCGGCCACCACTGGGGCATGGAGGCCGTCCACCCGGACGTGCCGCGCGGCAAGCGGATGGACCTGGGTGCGGTCGGCACCACCGAGGAGATCCTGTGCGGTCCCTCGAACACGCCGGACGGTTCGATGAACTTCTTCGGCGCGCTGCGCCGGGCGATGGCGACCACCGGCTACTCCGAGCTCAAGGAGTTCCAGCGGGTCGAGGTGACGGTCGCGCCGTCGCAGCACGACAACCGCTGAGGCACGACGCCCGGACGCCGAAGGGCCCGGACCGCACACCTCGTGCGGTCCGGGCCCTTCGGCGTGCGCGCGGGGTGTCAGGCGCCCAGCTTCTTCGCGACCTGGAAGCCGCCGGCCGCCGCCAGCAGGTAGAAGACCACGTCGATCGCGCCGAGGTACTCCTTCCACACGGTGTGAACCAGGTCGAAGTGGTCGAAGACGGTCTCGGTGAGCGGGGCGCGCAGGGCGTCGGACGTGATCAGGGCCATGCCGAAGACCTGGCCGAGGTAGAGCCCGAGCAGGCCGAGCACCGCGCCGACCACGGGCAGCGCGGCGTTGCGGCCGCCCACCTTGCCCATGACGGCGCCGATCAGAGCGCCGACGGCGAGCGCCGCGTAGCCGATCGAGGCGCCGTCGACGGCCTTGAGGACCGCGCCGTAGACGCCGGCCGCGACCAGCGTGGTGACGACACCGAGCGCGACGGCCAGGCCGGCGTTGCCCTGGCGGGCGGCCGGCGGGGCCATCGGTGCCGGGAAGCCGCCCGGTGCGGGAGCGCCGTACGGAGCCTGCTGCGGCTGGTGGGGCTGCTGCGGCTGCTGAGGCGCGGGCGGCATGGACTGGCTCATGAAGATTCCCCCGAGGTGGAGACCGTCGCGGCGTCGGGCGCGGGACCGGTCGGCGTGGACGCGCACACGTTCGATGCGCCGGAACAAATTAACAGACCGGTCTGACATGTCCACTATGGATTTGTCCCCCGCCGGCCGCTGGGCGGACTGCGCGCCGCAGGTCAGAGCCGGTGCGCGGCCCCCGTCGGTGTCGCCCCCCGGGTGTCCAGGAGGAGCTGGGCCTTCACCGCCAGACCCTGGAGGTCGTATGTGCGGTGGTGCTGGAGCAGCAGCGTCAGGTCGGCCCCGGCGGCCGCCTCGTAGAGGGCGTCGGCGCGCGGGACGGGCCGGTCGCGGACCTGCCACTGATGGACGTACGGATCGTGGTACGTGATGTGCGCGCCCAACTCCATGAGCCGGGAGGCGACTTCGCGGGCCGGGGAGCCTTCCTCGTCGCCGGTGTCCGGCTTGTACGTGACGCCGAGCAGCAGGACGCGGGCGCCACGCGCGGACTTGCCGTGCTCGTTGAGCAGGGTCGCGCTGCGCTGTACGACGTAGCGCGGCATCCGGCTGTTGACCTCCTGCGCCAGCTCGACCAGGCGCAGCGGGTAGCCGAGTGAACGCCCCTTGTAGGAGTAGTAGTTGGGGTCGATGGGGGCGGTGTGCCCGCCGACCCCCGGGCCGGGGCGGAACGCCTGGAACCCGAACGGCTTGGTCTCGGCGCAGCGGATGACGTCCCACAGGTCGACGCCGATGTCGTGGCAGAGCACTGCCATCTCGTTCATGAGCGCGATGTTCAGATGCCGGTAGTTGGTCTCCAGCAACTTGGCCGTCTCCGCCTCGCGCGGGCCGCGCGCGCGGACGACCTTGTCGGTGAGCCGGGCGTAGAACGCCGCCGCGGCCTCCGTGCAGGCGGGGGTCAGGCCGCCGATGACCTTCGGGACGGTGCTGTAGCGGTGCGCGCGGTTGCCGGGGTCGTGGCGGGCGGGGGAGCAGGCGAGGTGGAAGTCGCGTCCTGCGGTCAGACCGGAGCCCTCTTCCAGGAGGGGGCGCAGGAATTCCTCGGTGGTGCCCGGGTAGACGGTGGACTCCAGGACGACCGTGGTGTGCGGGCGCAGCCGCGCCGCCAGTACGCGTGCGGCGTCGGCGACCGCGGTCAGGTCGAGGGCGCCGTCCGCGCCGAGTGGGGTGGGGGCGCAGATGACTGCCGTACGGACCCGGCCGAGCACGGTGGGGTCGTCGGTGACGCGGAAGCCGGCCGCGAGCAGCCGGCGGGTCTCGGACGCGGAGAGCGGACTGTGTGCGGTGTGGGCCGCGCGCCCTTCCGGGGGCGCGGCCGAGGGCGGGTCCGGGGCGGCCGTCGCCGGCGGCGGTCCGGGGTCGTAGCCGATGGTGCGGACGCCGGCGAGGGTGGCGGCCTGGGCGAGGGGGAGACCGATATGGCCTAGTCCGATGACGGCGAGGTCTGCGGGCATGGCTGGCTGCCGTCCTTCCCGAGCGGTTCCGGATGAGGCGGTGAAGCATAAGAGCATAAGTAGACTAAGCGGACATTTGGCCCAGAATGGGGATTGGCGGATCGGGGGCGGCGGGGTGTTGCCCGGCCCGCCGGAGGGTGGATACGGGCCGGTGGCGCGGCCAAAATCGACGGACGGGGAGTGTGGCCCCGACCACAGCGGGAGGCAGCGGTGAGGACAGCGACACTCGGACCGGCCCAGCGTGCCGAAGCGCTCGCACGGATGGCGGAACGGGAGCTGGACATTTTGGTGGTCGGCGGCGGAGTCGTCGGCGCCGGCACGGCACTGGACGCGGCGACCCGCGGCCTGGACACCGGACTGGTCGAGGCCCGCGACTGGGCCTCGGGCACGTCGAGCCGGTCGAGCAAGCTCATCCACGGCGGACTGCGGTATCTGGAGATGCTGGACTTCGCGCTCGTGCGGGAAGCGCTGAAGGAGCGCGGGCTGCTGCTGGAACGGCTCGCGCCGCACCTGGTCAAGCCCGTGCCGTTCCTCTACCCGCTCACCCACAAGGGCTGGGAGCGCTGGTACGCGGGCTCCGGTGTCGCCCTGTACGACGGCATGTCGGTCTCCTCCGGGCACGGCCGCGGCCTGCCCGTCCACCGGCACCTCTCGCACAAGCGCGCCCTGCGCGTCGCGCCCTGCCTGAAGAAGGACGCCCTGGTCGGCGCGTTGCAGTACTACGACGCCCAGATGGACGACGCCCGCTTCGTGATGAACCTCGTCCGCACCGCGACCGCGTACGGGGCGGACGCCGCCAACCGGGCCAGGGTGGTCGGCTTCCTGCGCGAGGGCGAACGCGTCGTCGGCGCCCGGGTGCAGGACGTGGAGGCGGGCGGCGAGTACGAGGTGCGGGCGCGCCAGGTGGTGAACGCGACCGGCGTGTGGACCGACGACACCCAGGCCCTGATCGGCGAGCGCGGCCAGTTCCACGTACGCGCGTCCAAGGGCATCCACCTGGTCGTGCCCAAGGACCGCATCCACTCGACGACCGGGCTGATCCTGCGCACGGAGAAGAGCGTGCTCTTCGTCATCCCGTGGGGCCGGCACTGGATCGTCGGCACGACCGACACGGACTGGGACCTGGACAAGGCGCACCCGGCGGCGTCCAGCGCCGACATCGACTATCTGCTGGAGCACGTGAACTCGGTGCTCGCCACGCCGCTGACCCGCGACGACGTCGAGGGCGTCTACGCGGGCCTGCGCCCCCTGCTGGCCGGTGAGTCGGACGCGACCAGCAAGCTGTCGCGCGAGCACACGGTCGCGCACCCGGTGCCGGGGGTCGTGGTGGTCGCGGGCGGCAAGTACACGACGTACCGGGTGATGGCCAAGGACGCGGTGGACGAGGCGGTGCACGGGCTCGACCAGCGGGTGGCCGAGTGCGTCACCGAGGACACGCCGCTCGTCGGCGCGGAGGGCTACAGGGCGCGGTGGAACGCGCGGGCCCGCACGGCCGCGCGCACCGGCCTGCACGTGGTGCGCGTCGAGCATCTGCTGAACCGTTACGGCTCCCTGGCCGACGAGGTTTTCGAACTCGTCCTCGCCGACCCCGGGCTCGGCGAGCCGCTCGCCGCCGCCGACGACTACCTGCGCGCCGAGGTCGTCTACGCCTGCACCCACGAGGGCGCCCGGCACCTCGACGACGTCCTCACCCGGCGTACGCGCATCTCCATCGAGACCTTCGACCGGGGCACCCGCAGCGCCCGCGAGTGCGCGGAGCTGATGGCGCCGGTCCTGGGCTGGGACGCGGACCAGGTCGACCGCGAGGTGCAGCACTACGAGAAGCGGGTGGAGGCGGAGCGCGAGTCGCAGCGGCAGCCGGACGACCTGACCGCCGACGCGGCACGGCTGGGGGCGCCGGACATCGTGCCGCTGTAGGGGCCTCTGGCCTCAGCCCGCTCTGCCGGGCGGACCCGACACGTCGGGGGCCGCCCGGCAGAACTCTGTCCTGGTACCGGTGGCGGTGTACCGGTGGCGGTCCGACGGCGTCCGGCAGGTGACCCGGTGGCCTCCCGAGGGCGTCCCGAGACGTCCGGAAGACGGACCCGGTGGCGTCCCGAGTGAGGGTGGCCGGCTTGGCGTCCCGGTGACCTCCCGAGCGAGGTCGGCCGGCAGGCGTCCCGGTGGCGATGCCGGTGACGGTGAGGGTGAGCAGGCGAAGGAAGGTGCGGCGGGTGGGGCGCGTGCGGCGCGGGGAGAACCGGAGGGGGTGGTGCCGGCGTGGAAGGAAGGGGACCGGAACCGGACGGGGTGACGGAAGGGACGCGGGAGACGCTGGAGGAGATGAGGCCGGTGGTGTCGGGGGTGCCGGAGGTGTGGAAGGGGCGGGCGGTGCGTCGTGGTGCCGTTCTCGTTCCTGCTGTTCCCCGGCGTTTCCCGCCGCCGTCCGCCGTCCCGGGGCCTGCCGGCACCGCGCCGACGATGCCCTCGTCAGCGGGGACGGCGCCCGTACAGGCCATCATGGCGGGTGCACAACAGGCGCCGAGTCGTGGACCCTGGCCTTCCCCACGGGCGCGGATGAGAGAGAATGAAGGCTCCGCCAGGGTGGGTTGTCCGAGTTGGGCCAGTTTGGTGATCGACAAGTGTTCGAGATGCCAACTCGGCTGGATTGCAGAGGGGATTCAGTGGGCGACGAGGTCGAGATGGACGGCAAGGAGGGCAGGCTGCTCGCCGGCCGGTACCGGCTCGCCGAAGTCCTCGGCCGGGGCGGAATGGGTACGGTCTGGCGCGCACGGGACGAGGTGCTCGGCCGTACGGTCGCGGTCAAGGAACTGCGCTTCCCTGGCGGGGTCGAGGAGGACGAGAAGCGCCGCCTGATCACCCGTACGCTGCGGGAGGCCAAGGCGATCGCCCGGATCCGCAACAACGGCGCGGTCACGGTCTTCGACGTGGTCGACGAGGACGACCGCCCGTGGATTGTCATGGAGCTGGTCGAGGGCCGCTCGCTCGCCGAGGTGGTGCGTGACGACGGCCCGCTGACGCCGCGCCGGGCGGCCGAGGTCGGCCTCGCCGTCCTCGACGTGCTGAACGCCGCCCACCGCGAGGGCATCCTGCACCGTGACGTGAAGCCCTCCAACGTCCTGATGTCCGACGACGGCCGGGTCGTGCTCACCGACTTCGGCATCGCCCAGGTCGAGGGCGACCCCTCGGTGACCTCCACCGGCATGCTCGTCGGCGCGCCCTCGTACATATCGCCCGAGCGGGCCCGCGGCCAGAAGCCGGGCCCGCCGGCGGACCTGTGGTCGCTGGGCGGCCTGCTGTACGCCTGTGTCGAGGGCGTGCCGCCGTACGACAAGGGGTCGGCGATCGCCACCCTGACCGCGGTGATGACCGAGCCGCTGGAGCCGCCGAAGAGCGCCGGTGTGCTGGAAGAAGTCATCTACGGCCTGCTGGTCAAGGACCCGGCGGGGCGGCTCGACACCCCGGCGGCGCGGGCGCTGCTGCTGGACGCGGCCAGCGCGCCGGAGGGCACCGGACCGGAACCGCCCGCTCCGGACGCGACCCGCGCGATGGCCCTGCCCGTCGTCCCCGAGGAGCCCGCCGCGCCGGCCAAGGACCGCGGCCGGGAGACGGCGCGGTCGAAGCCGTCGGTGCCGCGCCCGCAGTGGAAGCCCAAGCAGCGCGGCAAGGACACGGAGAGACGCGCACCGGAAGCGGGCCGCGGTGCGTCGCGGCCGGACGCGCCGGCTACGGGCGCGGGGGCGGGCGCGGCTGCCCGCACGGCGTCGGCCGCCGGTCCGCTCACGGACGCCGGGTCGCGTACGGGCTCCGGTTCCCGTACCGGACCGGGCTCGCGCACCGGATCGGGCGCGGGTACGGGTACGGGCATGACGGCCGCGGGTACGGGCTCCGGCGCCAAGGCGGCGACCGCCTCGACGACGCGGAGCACCACCGGCCAGTCGTCGGCGCAGACCGGCTCGACGAACGGGCCGAAGAACTGGCCGACGGCGGTCGGCTCGGCCGGCCGGACGGGCTTCGAGTCGGAGGGCGCGAAGGAGAAGGTACGGACCGCGCTCCAGGCGGTGCGCAAGGCGGCGGCCGCCGCGGCCGCCGCCGCCAAGCCGGAGCCGAAGCCGGACGACGGCGCGCGCCCGTCCGGCCCGCCGCGGGCGTCCGTCACCGACGTCGTACCCCGCCGTACGCTCGTCATCGCCGCCGTGGTCGTGGTGCTCGCCGTGCTCGGCACGGTGCTGGCCTTCGCGCTCAGCGGGGGCGACGAGAAGGACGGCGGCCGGGCGGCGGGCGCCGACAAGGCGGCCACGGGTCAGGCCGGCTCCGCCCCGGCGACCGCCGGGGACACTCCCAGCCGGCCGACGGACGGCACGCCGGACAGCGGTCGGAACGGCCAGAGCGGCAAGCCGGGCGGCGACGCCAAGGACAAGGCGGTGCCGCAGGGCTACGGCACGGTGAGCCACCCCGGATTCCACTTCGCCGTGGCGCTGCCGTCCGGCTGGAAGCAGACGGACACGGCCGGCCAGAACTCCGGCGCGATCTACAGCGCGTCGGGCGGCTTCCCGCGCGTCCAGATCGACTACAACGCCAAGCCCGGCAGCGACGCCGCGGCCGCCTGGCGCGGCCTGGAGCCCGCCGTGCGCGGCAGCGTCCAGGACTACCGGCGCATCGACATCAAGCCGATCGAGTGGCGGGGGTACCCGACGGTCGCCGACTGGTCGTTCACGCGCAAGCAGAGCGGCCAGGACGTCCGCGTGCTCAACCGCGGTTTCCGGGCGGACGACCAGCACGGCTACGCCATCATGGTCACCTGCAAGGCGGACGCCTGGGACGCGGCGGAGTGCCGTCAGCTGAGGGACACCGTGTTCGCGACCTTCCAGGTGAAGGACTGACCCACCGCTTCCCGCGTGCCGACCCGCGTATCCAGAGGTGCGCAGGCCGACGCGGTGTGCGGGGTGACGGGCGCAGGGCGCGAGCGAAGTCCTGGGGGAACTGTTGGCCGGAGCGCTCCTCAACCCACGCTCCCGGCACGTATCGTGAGACCCCGAAGACCGTACGCAGCCGCAATCGGAGGGAATGCGACCGGTTTTGACCACTGGGGGTAACCAGTGGAACCGGGAGTTCCCGGGCAAAGCCGGGCAGGCGGCGTGAATCGCGCGCTGGGGAGGCGTCGTGGACGAGTACGCGGGAAGAGTGCTCGCCGAGCGCTACCGCCTGCCGGTGCCGCCGGCGGACGAGTACGAGTTCGCCGAGACCCGCGCCTTCGACACGTACAGCGGGCAGGAGGTCCTCGTACGCCAGGTGCCGCTGCCCGAAGTCGTGGACGCGGAGCTCCTGGACACCGGCCGTGCGGGCGGACGTCCCGCGCCGGGCGGGTACGGATACGGGCACGGAACCGGACATGGGCACGGAACCGGACATGGGCCCGGGCACGGGCACGGGCACGGGCACGGTCCCGGACACCGGCTGTCCGGCGCCGACCGGACGCCGCGGGACCCCGCCGTACGGCGCGCCCTGGAGGCCGCGACCGCCGCGGCCCGGCTGCCCGACCACCCGCAACTCGACCAGGTCTTCGACGTCTTCGCCCAGGACGGCAGTCTGTGGATCGTCAGTGAACGCGTCGCCGCCCGCCCGCTCGCCGCGCTCCTCGCCGAACGCACCCTCACCCCGCACCGGGCGGCGGAGGTCGCCGCCGACATCCTCACCGCCCTCCGCGCCCTGCACGCGCACGGCTGGACCCACCGCAACATCACCGTCCGCACGGTCCTGGTGTGCGACGACGGGCGGGCCATCCTGACCGGCCTGGCAGCGGGCGCGGCGGAGGAAGCGCTGTGCGGGTACGACCCGGTGCCGGAGGAGGGGGAAGGTGCCGACGCGGGGGAGCGTGCGGCGGTGCCGGGGCAGGCCGCCGCGTCGGATGAGATGGCGGCGGAGCCGGCCGGCCCCGGAGCGACGGCCGGGGACGGTGGCGGGGAGCCGGACGCCGCACCCGAAGCGGACCCGCGCCGGGCCCGGGCCGGGGCGATAGCCGCCTACCAGGCGGGCACCCGGGCGGCGGCCGCCCGTACGGCCACCGGCGAGAACGCGATGGCGGCCACCGATCCCGCACACCCCGCCGACCCGCACTTCAGCCCGTACCGGGATCACATCACCGCGCCGACGTCACCGACGCCATCGGCTGTACCGGCGTCACCGGTCACACCGGCGTCACCGGTCACACCGGCGTCACCGGTCGCGCCGGAGCGGCCGGGCAGTGTCACGTACGGCGGCAGCCTGCCCGGACCGGGGGTGGGGCCGGGGCCGCGGCCCGGAGGTATCCAGGTGCCGCACCCGCTGCCGGTGCAGCGCCCGGCGCCGGAGGCGGGCCCCTCCTTGTCCAAGGAGGGTGCGGAATCGAATGATCCGGAGCGGTCGGAGCGGTCGGAGCGGTCGGAGCGTCCGGAGCAGTCGGAGCACCCGGCGGAGTATGCGGAGCGTCCGGACCAGCCCGCTGCCTACGGGCGCCCGGGCGCGGCCCTGGCCGCCGAGCGGGCCCGGCAGATACGGATCAACGTCGTCGGCGCGGTCACCGAGCGCTGGGCCCCGGAACAGGCGGGACCGGTCCACGCCAACTGGCAGCTCGCGCCGCCGATCGGCCCCGCCACCGACCTGTGGGCGGTCGGCGCACTGCTGTTCCGGATCGTGCAGGGGCACTCCGCCTACCCCGAGGACAGCGCCGCCGAGCTGGTGCAGCTGGTGTGCTCGGAACCGCCGTCGTACGCCGAGGAGTGCGGCGCGCTGCGGCCGGTCGTCGAGTCGCTGATGCGGCAGGACCCGGCCGACCGCCCGGACTTCGAGGAGCTGCGCGGCTGGCTGCGGTCGCTGATCCGTACCGCGCCGGAGCCCGAGGTGGGCAGCCGGGTCGTGACCGTACCGTCGCTGGAAGGGCCGGCCGACTCGCGGCGGCTCCCGATCCTCCGGCGCCGGGGCGAACTCGTCCGCAAGGGACGGCACAAGAAGGCGCGCCAGTCCCGGCCCCCGCGCCCGGCCAAGCCGCCGCGGCAGCCGAAGGGCAAGCGTCCGGCCGCGGCCTTCCGGGAGACCACCCAGCACGCCCAGCCCGGCCTCTCCGAAGCGCCCGCCGAGCAGCAGCCGCAGCTCCTCACGCCACCGACACCTCAGTCCCAGCCTCAGCCCCACCCCTCATTCCCGTCCCCGTCCCAGTCCCAGCCCCAGTCACCCCCTCAGTACCAGCCGCCCGTCCACCAGTCCCTCCACCACTCCGCCCCACCCCCGCCCCCGCACGCAGCGGCCGCGACCCAGCACGCAGCGGCCGCGACCCAGCACTCGCACCGGTCCGGCCCGTCCCGCACCCCCAAGCAGCCCCGCCCGGCCAAGCAGCCCCGCCCCGCCAAGCAGCCCCGGCGGAACGAGGGCGCCTCGTCCCCGGGCGGACGCAGCCCGCGCCGCCTCGGGCTGCTTCTCGTCGGGCTGGTGATCCTCCTGGTCGTGGGCACGATCCTGGTCGCGGTGCTGTTCATGCCGAAGGCCGGCCCGGGGGAGGGCGGCGCGGACAGCGTCCGTGAACGCAAGGGCGCCGTGGGCACGCAGAGCTCGACACCTGACGACAGCTCCGGCAGCCGGTCCGGCGACCAGGGCTCACGCAAACAGCAGCCGCAGACGACCGAACCCGCCGACCTCGCCGAAGGCTTCGCGGTGCGCAAGGACCCGAAAGGCTTCCAGGTCGCCGTCCACCAGGGCTGGCAGCGCCGCGGGGAGAACGAGCGCGGCCAGATCCGTTACCTGGGTAACGACTTCGAGCTGCTGATCGTGCCCGGCCGCGACACCACGTCCCGCTACGGCACCGATCCGATGGCCTACCAGCAGGACAAGGAGGCGGAACTGGCCCCGTACCGCGAGTCCAGCTGGTCCGGCTCCTCCGGCCTGCGCCGCATCGACGTCGGCCGGGCCGCGATGGCCGAGGGCACCTTCACCTGGCAGGACAGCAGCGGCCGCCAGGTCTACGTACGCAACCTCGCGATGATCCACAAGGGCCGCTACCACGTCGTCCAGGTCATCGGCCCGGACAACGAACGCCGCGAGGTCGACCGCCTCTACGACCAGGCGACGGGCTCCTACCGCCCCAACTAGCCGTCGGTCCGCGCCTTGTCGGCTCCGGGGCGCGCGGCTAGCCTCGTAACTGACGCCCCGTCAGGAAGCGGCGCACACGCGCCCGTCGGGCACCGGTCGGAAGAACCGCGTGCGGGGGACCAGGAGGAGACCGTGTACAAGTCGATGCGCGGCAACGCGATCCGCACGCCCGACCTCGGCCTCGGCCTCGCCTGATGGACCTGACGTACGCGCCCGAGGAGGAGGAGTTCCGGGCCCGCCTGCGGGAGTGGCTCGCCAAGACACTCCCGGACCTGCCCGCCCGGCCCGACCCGCTGGACTGGCCGGGCCGGCGCGCCTACGACCTCGGCTGGCAGCGGCGGCTGTACGACGCCGGGTACGGCGCCGTGCACTGGGACGCCTCGCCCACCCGGCGGCTGATCTTCCTGGAGGAGACGGAGCGCGCCGGTGCGCCCTACGTGGGCGCCAACTTCGTCGGGCTGCTGCACGCCGGGCCGACCATCGCCGCCGAGGGCACGGACGAGCAGCGCGCCCGCTGGCTGCCGCCGGTCGTGCGCGGCGACGAGGTCTGGTGCCAGGGCTTCAGCGAGCCGGAGGCAGGCTCCGACCTCGCCGCCCTGCGCACCCGCGCGGTGCGCGACGGCGACGACTACGTGGTCACCGGGCAGAAGGTCTGGACCTCGCACGCGGAGATCGCGGACTGGTGCGAGTTGCTGGTGCGTACGGATCCGGAGGCGCACCGACACCGGGGGATCTCCTGGCTGGCGATGCCGATGGACGCGCCCGGGATCACCGTACGGCCGCTGCGTACGCTGGTCGGTCCGGCCGAGTTCGCGGAGGTCTTCCTCGACGAGGTGCGGGTGCCGGTGGCCAACCGGGTCGGTGCCGAGCACGACGGCTGGCGCGTCACCATGGTCACGCTCTCCTTCGAGCGGGGCACCGCCTTCGTCGGCGAGGTCGTCGCCTGCCGCCGCACGCTCGGCGGGCTGGCCCGCGCGGCACGGGCGAACGGGCGCTGGGACGACCCGGTGCTGCGGCGCCGGCTGGGCCGGCTGAACGCCGAGTTCACGGCCCTGTGGCGGCTCATCCAGCGCAACGTCGGCGCGGCCCGGGACGCGGGCGGGGTGCCGGACGCGGGCGGCTCGGTCTTCAAGCTGCGCTACTCGCAGGTCCGCCAGGAGCTGTACGACGCGGCCGCCGAGGTGCTGGGGCCGTGCGGCGCGCTGGACGCGGACCAGCAGTGGACGGCGGACCGGCTGTCGTCCCTCTCGTACACGATCGCCGCCGGTACCTCGCAGATCCAGCGCGACATCATCGCCGAGCGCATCCTCGGCCTGCCGAAGGGACGGTGAACGGGCGCCGTGGACCTCCGACCCACCGCTGATCAACAGGCCTTGCAGGCGGGAACCCGCGAACTGCTGACGCGGCGCTTCGGGAGGGACCGGCTGCGGGAGGCGGTGGAGGCCCCCGCGCTCGACCGCGCGCTCTGGCGCGAGCTGGGCGCGGCCGGGTTCTTCGCGCTGCGGCTGCCGGAGGCGGACGGCGGGGTGGGGCTCGGCCTGCCGGACGCGGTGCTGGTCTTCGAGGAGGCCGGGCGGGCGCTGCTGCCGGGCCCGCTGGTGGCGGGACAGCTGCTGGCGGGGGTGGTGCCGGGGGTGGCGACGGGGGAGCGGGTGGCGGGGCTGTGCGATGCGGGGCGGGGTGGGGAGTGTCTGTGGGAACACCCTGGGGACTGCGATGAGTTGATCTTGCTGGAGGGCGGTGATCCTGGTGATCCCTGCACTCCCTGCACTCCCCGGGCTCCCCGGGCTCCCCGGGCTCCCTGCGATCCCGGCGAGCGCGGCGATCTGGGAGGGGCGGACGGATCGGAGGCCGCCGGTTCGGAGGCGGACGGCCTGGTGGAGAGTGGCCCGGCGTCGGGCGCCCGCGGCAGAGCCTTCTGGAACGCCCCCGACTGGCCCGTCCTGGAACCCGTCCGCTCGATCGACCCCCTCACGCCGCTCGCGCGCGTGACGTCCTACCCGCGCAGCGCGCCGCGCTCTCTGGACGTACCCCGGCTGCGCCGTGAGGCCGCTCTGCTGACCGCGGCGCTCCAGCTGGGCAGCGCTGCCCGTACGGTCGAGATGGCCGTGCAACACGCCCGGAGCCGAGAGCAGTTCGGCGTGCGGATCGGATCGTTCCAGGCGGTGAAACACCTGTGCGCCGAGATGCTGATAAGAGTGGAAATAGCGCGAAGTGCCGTATATGCGGCTTCGCTCACTGAACGGTCACTCCCCGTAGTCGGCGCCAAGGTGCTCGCCGACGAGGCCGCCGTCCGCAACGCCCGGGACTGTCTCCAGGTGCACGGCGGTACGGGCTTCACCTGGGAGGCCGACGTGCATCTCCATCTCAAACGGGCGTGGTGCCGAGTCGAACAGTGGCAAAGCGGTGGAAAGGCGGAGGAAGCACTCGCCGAGGCGCTGCTGGCCGACGATGTCGGTGTCTAGCGGGTTGTGTGCGGAATGTCGGACTCCGTACACACAAGCGGTCACGGAGGGTCGGAATCGGGTTGTGTCCTAGGCGTAACTCGTCACAGGGGGGAGTCGGCGCCCCGCTCGGGTACGCTCCCTTGGGTGCGAGTGGTTCTGAGGCGCAACTGTTCCCGTGGGGTCGTAGTGACCGACCCGGGATGCCGAACGCGCTCCACCCGCCCCCGAAGGAGGGGTGTGAAGCCCTCTTGTTCGACTCCCGGCAATGCGCGTCGCACAGTATGCACTACGCATACTCCCTTGCGCTGGAATATGCCCGAAGCGCTTGTTGGGGTGACTGAACGTCAACCATGCTGTGCATCACCGGGGTCACGGAGTGTGACCCCGAGGAGGCGCGAGGCGATGTGTCCGCCGGTTCGGATGGTGTGAGCGGTGCAGGTGCTTCAGGTGCAGTTGGAAGTCCGGCCTGACCCCGCGGAGGTGGGGCGGGCCCGGAGGTGGGCCAGGTCGCGGCTGGCCGGCTCGGGCATAGGGGACGACGAGCCGCTGGCGGAGACGCTGATCCTGCTGATCTCCGAGTTGGTCACCAATGCCGTCGTGCATACCGGGAACCCCGCCGAGCTGCGGATGTGCTTCTCGGGCTCGGGCGCCGTGGTGGGCACCGTACGGGTCGAGGTCGCGGACCGCAGTACCCGCGCGCCGCGCCCCCGGCGTGCCGACGGTGACGACACGAACGGCCGCGGTCTGGAGCTGGTCGACGGCCTGGCGGACCGCTGGGGCTGGCGGCCGGAGGGGGCCGGGAAGAGCATCTGGTGCGAGGTGGACCGCGGGCAGTCGATGCTGATGCCGGCGGGCTCGGACCTGGGCACGTACGACCCGCACTGTGCCGTCCCGCACCGCGCCTGACGCTGACCGGAGGAAAGTACGGACCGGTAGTTGACGTGCCGTGTGCACGTGATCACGCTGGGGTGGAGCGATGCGCCGCGAGGGGACGTCGAGGTACGAGGGCCGGGAGGCCGCGGCCTCGGCGAGTGCGGATCGTGTCCCGTAGCCGGGTGGTGGTCCGCGGTGCCACGCTCGGGGTGCGCACGGGCGTACCGCCACCCGGCCGGGGCGTCGCGGCCGCCCGTAAGGCCGCTCGCCCGCTTCCTGCGGCCGTCCTTCCGCTTCGTACGGCCTTGCCCTCCCCGCGTGGGTGGTCCCGGCCCGTGTGACCCGCCTCAGAGGACCGCGACCGGCGCCACCGGTGTGCCGGTGCCGCCCACGAACGGCTCGGCCATCGCGGTGAGGAAGAACGCGTAACGGTTCTCCTCCGCGCAGGCCCCGGCCAGCTCCTCCAGATTCCAGTTCTGGCCCTGGATCATGCCCATCTCCACCAGGTGCAGCGCGTGCACGGGCATCCAGAGGTTGTCGATCTCCGGCGGGAAGATCTCGAAGGTGAGGGTGTCGTCGGCGACGGCCGCGACGTCGCGGGCGTGGAACCACTCGGGCGTACGGATCGACAGCCCGGGGGACGGGAAGGCGTACGCGTCCCGGTCGCCCGCCAGGTAGTGCTGGATCTGCCCGGTGCGGACCAGCACGATGTCGCCGGACCGTACCCGTGTCCCGGCCAGCTCCTCCGCCGCGTCGAGGTCCTCCGGGGTCACCGCGTGCCCGGCAGGCAGCCTCCCGGGCCCGTCGGAATCCCCGCGGCGGGCGCGGGCCACGTCGAGCAGGACGCCGCGCGAAACGATCGGGGGCGCTTTCTCGATGCCGAGGACGGTGGCGCCGCCGTGCGCGGTGACGGAGCCGGCGGGGCGGTCGTTGTAGAGCCGGCCGGAGTGCGAGACATGGGTCAGGCCGTCCCAGTGGGTGGCCGCCTGGAGGCCCATGGTGACGGCGTCGTCGGAGGTGGCGACCGTCCCCGGGCCGAAGAGTTCCTGGTTGATCGCGGTCATGGTGTGCAGGGGGTTGACCCGGCCGGGGATCAGGCCGGTCTGCACGCCGTCCTGCCGCAGCGGCAGCGCGAGGGCGATGCGGCGGCCGGAGCGGACGGTGGCGGCGGCCTCCCGTACGACGTCGGGCGTGAGCAGGTTCAGCGTGCCGATCTCGTCGTCCGCGCCCCAGCGGCCCCAGTTGTTCACGCGTTTGGCCAGGGCGTGGAACTCGGCGGGGAGTGGCATGGGGGCTCCTCGGTGGCTTCGGGACTTCGGGACTTCGATGATTCGGGGCTTCGGGGGGCGGGGGGTTTCAGGGGCTTCGCGGGGTGTCGGGCTGCGCCGGGGTGCGCGTCGGGCTGTGCCGGGTCTTGTGCTCGGTGCGGCTCTGCTCAAAAATCTAACGGGCCGTCAGAAACTGCGGGAAGGGGCTCGGCATGGGGAACTTCTTGACGGACAAGGTGATCGCCGTCACCGGTGCGGGCCGCGGCATCGGGCGCGCGGTGGCCCTGGCCTGCGCCGCACAGGGCGCCAAGGTGGTCGTCAACGACTACGGGGTGGCGGTCGACGGCGCCGGACCGAGCAACGAGGTCGCCGAGGCGGTGGTCAAGGAGATCGAGCAGGCGGGCGGCGAGGCGGTCGCCGTCGCGGACGACGTGTCCACGATGGCGGGCGGCCAGCACCTCGTCGACACGGCGCTCACCCGCTACGGGCGCGTGGACGGTGTGGTGTGCGTGGCCGGCATCCTGCGCGAACGGATGCTCTTCAACATGACCGAGGAGGAGTGGGACCCGGTCGTCGCCACCCACCTGAAGGGCACGTTCACCGTGTTCCGGGCGGCCTCGGCGGTCATGCGCCGGCAGCGGTCCGGCACCCTCGTCGGCTTCACCAGCGGCAACCACCAGGGCAGCGTCTCGCAGGCCAACTACGCCGCGGCCAAGGGCGGCGTCATCTCGCTGGTGCGCAGCGCCGCGCTCGGCCTCAGCCGGTACGGCGTGACCGCCAACGCGGTCGCCCCCGTCGCCCGTACGCGGATGTCCGCCGGCGTACCGACGGAGCTGACGGAGATCGGCGAGCCCGAGGACGTCGCGGCGCTCGTCGTCTACCTGCTCAGCGACCGCGCCCAGCAGGAACGCATCACCGGGCAGGTCTACACGGTGGCCGGCCCGAAGATCGCGGTGTGGGCCCAGCCGAGGGAGCTGCGCTCCGGGTACGCGGAGGGTGGGTGGACGCCGGAGAAGATCGCGGAGTTTCTTCCGGGGACGGTGGGGGTCGATCCGATGCCGTTGCTGTCCCGGGTGGAGGCGATGGCCGCTGACGCGGCCGGGGGGCGGCGTCCCAACGTGTAGGGCACCGGGTGCGCGGCGCCCGTTGGGCGCGGGTTTCCGGTTCGCCGGTGGCGGTTCGCCTTCGGGTGCGGCGTTGTTCGCGCCCGCGGCGGGCTGTGGCCGCTGGGCTGCGCCCGTTGGGCGCGGTTTCGCGTACTGGCGGTGGCGGTTCGCCTTCGGGTGCGGCGCCGTTGCGCCTGCGGCGGGCCGTGGTCGCTGCGCGGGGCTGTCAAGGTTCGGGGGCGGGACTGCGCGGCAGGCCGCTCCGGCCCGCCCCCTTCCGTTGGGGGGTGGGTGGAGGGGTGGGTGGGGGCTGATCTCGGTGGGAGGCTTGTGGTGGATTTTTCGGTCGGGGTCGAAGACAGGGTGTTTCGGGGGGAGGTGCGTTGCTGGCTGGCTGAGCATCTGCGCGAGGGGTGGCTGTCCGGGCGTGAGTCATTTCGCGTACGGCGGGCCTGGGAGCGGGAGTTGGGGCGTTGTGGGTGGGTCGGGATCGGGTGGGACCGTGCTTACGGTTCGTTCGGGAACCGGGGGGCCTCGCTGACGCAGCAGGTGGTGTGGGCCGAGGAGTACGCCGCGGCGCGTGCGCCGGAGCGGGTGGGGCACATCGGGGAGCAACTGCTGGCGCCGACGCTGATCGCTTACGGGGACGACGCGCAGCGGAAACGTTTCCTGCCGCCCGTCGCGCGGGGCGAGGAACTGTGGTGCCAGGGGTACAGCGAGCCCGGCGCGGGCTCGGACCTCGCGGCGGTCCGTACGGTGGCCGAGCGGGACGGGGGCACGTACCGGATCAGCGGGCAGAAGATCTGGACCTCGCTCGCGCGGGAGGCCGACTGGTGCTTCGTGCTGGCCAGGACCGATCCGGGGGAGCGGCGGCACCGGGGGCTGTCCTTCCTGCTGGTGCCGATGGACCAGCCGGGGCGCGTCGAGGTACGGCCGATCCGGCAGATGACGGGGACGTCCGAGTTCAACGAGGTGTTCTTCGACGGGGCGGTGGCGCGCGCCGGGCATGTGGTGGGCGGCCCCGGCGCCGGGTGGCGGGTGGCCATGGGGCTGCTGGCGCTGGAGCGCGGCGTCTCCACGCTCGCCCAACAGGTCGCATTCACAGCAGAGTTGCGTGACGTCGTTCGCGAGGCGGTGCGTACGGGGGCGGTGGACGATCCCGTACTGCGGGGCCGGCTCGTACGTCAGTGGGCCGAGCTGCGGGTGATGCGGTGGAACGCGCTGCGCACGCTCGGGCCGGCGGCCGGGGACGCGGGCGCGCCCAGTGTGGCGAAGCTGCTGTGGTCCGGCTGGCACCAGCGGATGGGGGAGTTGGCCATGCAGGTACGGGGAGCGGGCGCGGTGTGCGGTCCGCAGCCGTGGACGGCGGATGCCGCGTACGAACTCGACGCGGTGCAGCGGCGGTTCCTCTTCAGCCGGGCCGACACGGTCTACGGCGGTTCGGACGAGATCCAGCGCACGATCGTTGCCGGGCGGGTGCTCGGCCTCGGCGGAGGGCGGGAGCGGTGATGCGAGGCGTCATGTTCGAGGGGGACCGGCCGCGGGTCGTGGACGACCTGGAGGTACGGGAGCCAGGGCCCGGCGAGGTGCTGGTCGGTGTCCGGGCGGCGGGGCTGTGCCACAGCGATGTGTCAGTGGTCGATGGGACGATTCCTTATCCGGTGCCGGTGGTGCTGGGGCACGAGGGTGCGGGTGTCGTCGAGGAGGTGGGGGACGGGGTCACACATGTAGTGGCAGGAGATCATGTCGCGCTGTCCACGCTGGCCAACTGCGGGACGTGCGCGGAGTGCGACCGTGGCCGGCCGACGATGTGCCGCGCCTCGATCGGGGTGCCCGGGAAGCCGTTCCGGCACGGCGGCCGGGAGGTCTACAGCTTCGCGTCCAACTCGGCCTTCGCCGAGCGTACGGTCGTGCGGGCCGTGCAGGCGGTGCGGATTCCCCGTGCGATACCGCTGACGTCGGCGGCGCTGATCGGGTGCGGTGTGCTGACCGGGGTCGGCGCCGTCCTGAACCGTGCGCGGGTGGAGCAGGGCGACACGGTGGTGGTGATCGGCACGGGCGGTGTCGGGCTGAACGTGCTCCAGGGCGCCCGGCTGGCCGGCGCCTCGGTGCGCGTCGCCGTGGACCTCGACCCGGCCAAGGAGGCGGTGGCGCGGCTCTTCGGTGCGACGCACTTCGTGGACGCGTCGGCGGTGCCGGACACCGTCGAGGCCGTACGCGGCGTCCTGCCCTACGGCGCCGACCACGCCTTCGAGTGCGTGGGCCGTACGGAGCTGATCCGGCAGGCCGTGGACCTCCTCGGCCGGCACGGTCAGGCGGTACTGCTGGGCGTGCCCCCGGCCGCCGCCGAGGCGTCGTTCCTGGTCTCGTCGATGTACCTGGACAAGTCCATCCTGGGCTGCCGCTACGGCTCGTCCCGCCCGCAGCGCGACATCGCGCGGTACGCGAGGTTCTACGAGGAGGGCCGCCTCCTCCTGGACGAGCTGGTGACCAGGACTTACGCGATCAAGGACTTCGACGCGGCGGTGGCGGACCTGCGGAGGGGGCGGGTGGCGCGGGGAGTGCTGACGTTCTGACGGGAGGGCTGGAGGGCGGGAGGGCTGGAGGGCGGGATGACGGGGTGAAGGGGTGACGAGACGACGTTCTGAGGGGGCGGGCTGGCGGGTCGGCGTACGGGGAGGCGGGGCACCGTACTGGGGGGCCGGCGTGCCGCCCGCCAGTACGGACGCCCTCCGCCCGCTTCCCTCCGGTCCCTCCGGCTTCCGGCAGGGCGGGCCCGTCCTACGCGCTGAAGCGGCCGAAAGCGCCCCGGTGGAACAGGAGTGGGCCGGCTCCGGCGGCTCCCGGGTCCGTGCCGAGGGCGGCGACCCGGCCCACGACGATGAGGTGGTCGCCGCCGGTGTGCACGGCCTGGATCGTGCAGTCGATCCAGGCCGGGACGCCCGCCAGGCGCGGTGAGCCGGTGACGGGCGCGGGCGTGTGGGTGACGCCCGCGAACTTGTCGGCGCCGCTGACCGCGAAGGCGCGGCACAGGCCCTCCTGGTCCGCGCCCAGGATGTTGACGCAGAAGACGCCCGCGCGGGCGATCCGGGGCCAGGTCGTGGACGTACGGGCCACCATGAACGTGACCAGCGGCGGGTCGAGGGAGAGCGACGCGAAGGACTGACAGGCGAAGCCCGCGGGGGCGTCGGGCGGGGCGCCGGCCGCGCAGGGCGCGGGGGCGGGCGCGGGAGCGGGGGCGGTGATGACCGTGACGCCGCTGGCGAAGTGACCGAGGACGTCGCGGAACGCCGTCGGGTCCAGTGGCGCGCGCTCGTCCTCCCGTACGGCCCTGAGGGCAGGGCGCGGCGGTGTGGTGGTGGCGCGGTCCGGGGTCGGGCCCGGGGCCGGGGCCCCGGCCGAGGTCGGCGCCCCGGATGAGGTCGGCGCGCCCACCGACCGCAGATAGCGCACCGCGATGGCTGCCATACCGGCGTGTCCCATCATGGCTCCATTGAACCTGACGGGCCGTCAGTTAGGAAGGGCGGCGGGCCTTCCTCACCGCCCCCACCCCATCATCGCCCCCGATACGTGGGCCGACGGCGCTCCACGAAGGCCGTCACCCCCTCCCGCGCGTCCGCCGTCGTCATGTTGATCTCCTGGGCCGCTGCCTCGGCCGCGAACGCCGTGCCGCGGTCGCCGTCCATCGAGGCGTTGACCAGCTGCTTCGTGAGGGCGAGGGCCCGGGTCGGGCCGGCGGCGAGCCGTTCCGCCCAGTCCTGCGCGGCCTTCTTCAGGCCCGCGTCCGGCACCACCCGGTTGACCAGCCCCATGCGTTCGGCGTCGGCCGCCGTGACGGCGTCGCCGAAGAACAGCAGCTCCTTCGCGCGCTGCGGCCCGACGAGCCGCGGCAGCAGGTACGCGCCGCCGCCGTCCGGTACGAGGCCGCGGCGCGCGAACACCTCGATGAACGTGGCGGACTCGGCCGCCACCACCAGGTCGCAGGCGAAGGCGAGGTGCGCGCCGAGCCCGGCGGCGGTGCCGTTGACGGCGGCGAGGACGGGTTTCTCGCAGTCGAGTACGGCGGAGACGAGGCGCTGGGCGCCGCGCCGGATCAGACGGGCCACGTCGCCCGCGACCCGCTCGGGCGGCTGCGCGCCGCTGCCTGGCCCTCCGCCACCCGGCCCTCCGCCACCCGGCCCGCTACCGCCTGGCCTTCCGCCGCCCGGCCCGCCGCGGAGGTCGGCCCCCGCGCAGAAACCTTTGCCCGTTCCGGTGACGACGACAGCGCGCACGTCCGGGTCGGCGGACGCCTCGGAAAGTTGCTCGATGAGGCGTTCGCGCAGGTCAGGGGTGATGGCATTGAGGGCGGCCGGGCGGTTGAGGGTGATCTGCAGCACGCCGTTGTCAGTGGTGTGGAGTATCAAGGAATCAGCGGAGACGGAAGCGGGGGAATCGGGGGTGGGGGCCATGGTGAGGCGGCTCCGAGTTCTGTGGTCGACGGGGAGAGCCCGCGGGAGGGCGAGCGCCCGGGCGGCCGTGCGGGCCGCCGGTCCGCTCACGCGGTCAGTGGCAGACGGCGAGCGCGTCGAGTGCGACGGCGCCCTGGCCGCGCGGCAGCACCATCAGCGGGTTGATGTCCAGTTCGGCGAGTTCGCCGCTCAGGTCCAGTGCCATCCGCTGGACGCGCAGGACGACCTCGACGAGCGCGTCCACGTCGGCCGGCCGCCCTCCCCGTACGCCCTCCAGCAGGGCGTGGCCGCGCAGTTCGCCGAGCATCGCGCGGGCCCGGTCCTCGCCGAAGGGCGGCACGCCGACGGCCGTGTCCCGCAGGACCTCGACGAGCACCCCGCCCAGTCCGACCGTCACGGTCGGCCCGAAGAGGCGGTCCGGGGTGACGCCCACGACCATCTCCACGCCCCGCTCGACCATCTGGCAGACGAGCACTCCGTCCAGTTCGATGCCTTCGCAGCGGGCGATGTCGGCCAGCTCCCGATAGGCGTCCCTGACCTGGCTGGCGGAGGTCAGCCCGGTCTTGACGAGCCCGAGCTCCGTCTTGTGCGCGAGCTGCGGCGCGGACGCCTTCATGACGACGGGGTAGCCGACCAGGCTCGCGGCGCGCACGGCCGCCGCCGCGCTGGTGACGAGCTGCTCGCGCGGCACCCTGATCCCGTAGGCGCGCAGGAGCTGCTTCGCCGCGTGTTCGCTGAGCTGCTGGCCCGGGCGCAGCAGGTCCTGCGCCTTGCGCGCGGAGGGCGACGGCGTGCGCGGCGCTTCGTCGAAGGGGGAGCGGTAGCCGGCGGTGAAGCGGTGGTGGGCGAGATGGGCGCGTACGGCCGTGACGCAGTTCGCGAAGGTGCGGAAGGTCGCCACGCGCTGGGAGCCGAGGAGGGTGTGCCGGTAGGCGTCCTCGGTGCCGACGGGCGAGCCCCAGACGACGCACACCAGCTTGTCCGTCGCCTCCGCCGCGTCCACGAGATCCTGCGCCAGCTTGTCGCTCATCGGCGGGAACGGGCCGGTGATCGGACAGATCAGTACGCCGATGGACGGGTCGGCGAGCAGCGCGTCAATGATCTTGCGGCCGCGCCGGTCACCGACCGGGTGCCCGCCGCTGTCCACCGGGTTGGCGACGCTCAGGTAGTCCGGGATCCACTGGTGCAGCTCGTCCTGCTTGGCGCGGTCCAGTGCGGGCAGCCGGAGCCCGGCGGCCGTCGCCAGGTCCGCGAAGTGGGCGCCGGTGCCCCCGGATATCGAATAGACGGCGACGCCGTCGGCCGTCGGCGTACGGGCCCGGGCGAGCAGGGCCGCGGTGTCCTGCAACTCGTCCAGTCCGTCCACCCGGATCACTCCGAACTGCCGCATGGCCGCGTCCACCACCGCGTCGGCACCGGTCAGTTTGCCGGTGTGCGAGGCGGCCGTACGGGCCCCGGCCTCGGTGCGGCCGACCTTGACGGCGACGACCGGGACCTTGTTGCGGGCCGCCCGGTCGGCGGCGAGCAGGAAGCTCCGGCCGTCCTTGAACCCTTCGATGTACGCGGCGACGGCGCCGACCTCGGGACGGGAGGCGAAGTAGGAGAGGAAGTCGGCGGTCTCCAGATCGGCCTCGTTGCCGGTCGGGGCCCAGTGCGAGAGGCGGATGCCCAGCTCCTGGAGGGAGAAGACGGGGCGGCCCTGGTGGCCTGACTGGGTGATCAGGGCGATGGCGGGGCCGTCCAGGTCCTCGCGGAACGACGCGAAGGCGTTGAGGTTGGTGTTCGGGCCGAGCAGCCGGATGCCGGTACGGGCCACGGCCTCGGCGAGCCGGTCCTGGGCGGCGGCACCGGCCGCCCCGGTCTCGGCGAAGCCGGAGGCGAAGGCGACCGCGAACCTGACCTTGGCGTCGGCCAGTTCCTCGATGACGGGTACGGGGTCCGCGACCAGCAGTACGGCGAGATCGGCCTGCTCGGGCAGGTCGGAGACGGAGGTGAGACAGGGCAGGCCGAAGACGCTGCGGCGGCCCGGGTTGACCGGGTAGAGGCGGGCACCGACACGTTCGGCCCACGCGATGAGCTGGCGGGTGATGCCGGTGTTCGGGCGGCCCTCGCTGTCGGAGGCGCCGACCACCGCGACCGCCCCGGGCCGGAAGAACCGGTCCAGGTCGGGGACGGGGGCGTACAGCGGGCGCCCGCTGACGTCCAGGTCGGGCCCCGTGGTGCCGGCGGGCGTGCCGTCGGTGCGCGGTCCGCCCGTGGGCGGTGCGGCCGTGCCGTGCACGGTGTGCGGTGGGGTGGCCCCGCAGGCCACTACGCGGGCGGGGCTGGAGTGAGTGGTGAGACTGCCGTGAGTCGATCCAAGCATCGCTGACGCCCGCTCCCGTGTGACGAGTGCCGATCCAACTGACGCCTCGTCAGGTTAGGGCACCTGACGCTCAGTCAGGAATGGGTCGTACGGGATCGGGATCGGGATCGAGTGTGGGTGTGGGCGCCGACGTGGGCGTGGGGGCCGAGGCCTGGCGGGCGTGGGCCTCGGCGATGGCGTGGGCGATGCGGCGGGCGTCGTGGGACAGCTCGCGGAACATGCCGCTGATCGGGTTGGTGTAGCCGGTGAAGTAGAGGTCCGGGCAGGAGGGGAGGGTGCGGGGGCCGTGGACGCGCGGGCGGCCGCGGGTGTCGAGGAGGCCGAGATGGCCGACGAGGCCGTCCAGGCCGCGCCGGTAACCGGTGGCGGCGATGACGGCCTCCGGTTCGATCGCGTCGCCGTCCGTGAGCCGTACGACGCCGCCGTCGAAGGATGCCACGGCCGCCACCGGCCGTACCGCTCCGCGCTGTACGGCGTCGATCAGCCCCACGTCCTGGACGGGGATCGCCCCTTCCAGGACCCGGCTGTACAGCCCGGTGTCCGGCATCGGCAGGCCGTGTGCCGACAGGTCCGGTACGGACAGGCGGCGCATCACCCGGGCCGCTCGGTCCACCGCGCGCGGAGGCAGACGCCGTACGAGGATGCCCGTCGCCTGGGCGGGCCAGCCCGCCGTCGAGCGGCGCACGATGTGCGGGGCGGTGCGGACCGCCAGCCGTACCCGGGCCGCGCCGCCTTCCGCCAGGTCGACGGCGATCTCGGCTCCGGTGTTGCCGGTGCCGACGACCAGGACGTCCTTGCCCGCGTACGGCGCGGCGTTGCGGTAGTCGCCGGCGTGCAGGAGTTCGCCCGGGTAGGTGTCGCGGCCGGGCCAGTCGGGGAGGTGCGGGGTGTGGTTGTAGCCGGTGGCGATCACGACCGTACGGGCGGCCGGCTCGCGCCCGCCGTTCGCGTGGAGCACCCACCCGCCGTCCGCGCCCCGGTCCACGCGCCGTACTTCGACGCCCGTGGCGACTTCGAGGTCGTGGTGCGCGGCGTACTGCTCCAGGTAGCGCACCACGTCGTCGCGCGCGACCCACCGCCCGTAGGCGCGCGGGATGGGCAGACCCGGCAGGCCGGAGAGGCGGCGCGTGGTGTGCAGTCGCAGACGGTCGTAATGGCCCCGCCAGGAAGCGCCCACCGCGTCGGCCTTTTCGAGGACGACGGCACGGATGCCGTAGGCGCCGAGCGCGGCGGCCGTGGCGAGCCCGCCCGGCCCGCCCCCGACGACGTACACGGGCGGGACGGCGGCGGGCGGGACGACTGAGGCGGCCGCCGTCCCGGGCGCGGTGGCGCCGTCCGCGGGTGCGCTGCCCGCGGGGGATCGGGACGCGGGGGAACGGGACGCGGGGGAACGGGATGCGGAGGAGCTGGCGTGCGCTGCGTCGTCCGGCATGCCGGTGAGGGTAACCGCGTACGGCGCGCATGTCGCCGTACGCGGCACTGCCCGTGCCGGCCCCCTTGCGCATCCAGGCCAACGTCAAGTGAACTGACGTGCCGTCAGGCGTAGTGGCGGTGGCCACCGTGCGCCGTGCGTCGAGCTGAAGCGGGTGGTCCGGAATGAGACCGAAGGCGGCATCCACGTCCGGGTCCGGGGAAGCGGTGGCGGCGCCGCCCGCCGTGCCCAGGTTCGACCTGCCCGGCATCGACGCGTTCAGCCGTGTCTACTGGGACGCGGCGGCCCAGGGCCGACTGTTGCTGCGCCGCTGTCGCGCCGACGGCTGTGGGGCGGTGCACCACTACCCGCGCGAGTTCTGCCCGCGTTGCTGGAGCGAAGAGGTGGAGTGGGAGGAGGCGAGCGGCCGGGCCACGCTCTACACGTGGTCAGTCGTGCACCGGAACGACCTCCCGCCGTTCGGCGAGCGCGTCCCGTACGTGGCCGCGGTGGTGGACCTGGCCGAGGGACCGCGGATGATGACGGAGGTCGTCGACTGCCCGGAGGCGGACCTGCGCATCGGCATGGCGTTACGGGTGTGCTTCCGTACCGCGGACGCTTCAGGAATTGCCGTCCCCGTATTTCGCCCCGCCTGAACCCCACGCGGCTGGGAACTGCTGCTGTGGGACGCGCGTTCTACGGTCATGGTGACGCGTACGTTCCGAAGACGCACTCTGGTGTCGGCCGGTGCCGGTGTGGTGGCCCTCGTCGCGGTTTCGGCGTGCGGCGCGACATCGACCGCCGGGAGTGCCGGGCCGGGGCGTGGTTCCTCGGCGTACGCCTCGGCCACCCCGGACGCGCGGAAGGGGCCGGGCGGTGCGGGCGGGCTGTTGTCGCGAGGGGTCTGGGCAGTGCAGGACTTCAAGGGCAAGCAGGTGCCGTACGAGTTCTTCGGGACGTCCGTCGGGCGCCCGTGGATCGAAGTGCATGATGACGGGACTGCGTCGGGTGCCTACGGATGCGAGGCGTTCCGGGTGAAAGCGCGGCTGGGGGCGGCCGAGCTGACTCTGGGAGGGAAGGCAGGCGAGCCTCCGGAATGGCCGGGACCGCGGAAGAGTGCCCGGTGCGGCCCCGAGGTGACCGACTTCGAGGAGGTGGTGGCCTACGAGGAAGGACTCAAGGCCTTCCTCCAGGGCCCGCTGACGATCACCGAAAAACCCGCAGACGCCGACCCGGAGCCCGAGGAGCCGGAGAGTCGGCGGCCCGGGAAGCCGGAGACATCCGGGAAGCCCCGAAGCCCGCGGAATTCCCTGGAACTGAAGAATGACCGCGGCGAGACGGTCACTCTGGTGCCCAACAGCCACGAGGAGTTCTTCGGCACCCGGTACCGGCCGGTCCGAGCGCAGATGTACGACTCCCCGTACCGTTTCGACTCCAGCACCGAGCTGTATTTCGACTTCCAGCCGGACGGCACCGTCACCGGCAAGCTCGGGTGCAACGACTTCACCGCCAAGTCCGACTTCGCCGGCACGCACGTCTTCTTCCACGACCCACGGCTCACCACGGACCACACCTGTTCCGAAAGGAAACGGGACGACGAACAGCAGGCGCTCGCGCTCCTGAAGGCGCAGACCTACCAGTACGTGGCGGATCGCGACGGCATGACGATACGTCGGGGTGACGACCCCTACATCACCACCCTTTACCTCAGCGGCACGCCCCGCCCGTAGCCGCTCGCCCGCCCGGCCCGGGAAATCGCTGGCCCGCCGCGTCCGTCCCCGGCATGCTGGCGCGCGTGCTGATTCGAGAAGCGAACGCGGCCGACTGGCCTGCCGTCTGGCCGTTTTTCCGCGGCATCGTCGCGGCCGGCGAAACGTACACCTTCGCCCGCGACATGGACGAGGCGACCGGCCGTACGATGTGGATGCTCGCCCCGCCGAGCCGCACGGTCGTCGCCGTGGACGACGACGGTACGGTCCTCGGCACGGCCAAGATGAACGCCAACCACATGGGCGGCGCCGCGCACATCGCCAGCGCCTCCTTCATGGTCGATCCGGCCCACGGCGGCCGCGGTGTGGGCCGCGCGCTCGGCGAGTACGCCGTCGAGTGGGCCCGCGCGACGGGCTTCCGTGCCATGCAGTTCAACGCGGTGGTCGAGACCAACACCCGCGCCGTTGCCCTCTGGCAGTCCCTCGGCTTCGACATCGTGGCGACCCCCCCGAGGGCTTCCTGCACCCCACCAAGGGCTACGTCGGCCTGCACATCATGTACCAGCGGTTCTGACCACCGGCCGGGCCGGGCCTACGGCCAGAGGAGTTCGCGGGCCCAGATGGCGCCCTCGCGGCGGTAGTTGATGCGTACGTGCCGTCGGCGGGCGTCGCCCTGGAAGAACTCCACCTCGTCCGGGCGCAGGACGTACAGCGTCCAGCTCGGTACGGGTGCGTCCGGTTCCTGCCGGGCCCGGTCCCAGGCGGCCTCCGAGGCGCGTTCGAGGTCCGCGTACGAGGCGAGGACTTCACTCTGGCGGCCCACCAACGCGGCGGCCAGGGCGCCCGTCGAGCGGCGGTGGAGGTCGGCCGCGCTCTCCTCCGGGCCCGCCTCGGTGACCCGGCCCCGTACGCGGACCTGGCGGCCGAGGCCCGCCCAGTAGAAGCCGAGGGCGGCACGCGGACGGGTGGCCAGTTCGCGGCCCTTGCGGCTGCCGCGGTGGGTGGCGAAGTGCCAGCCGCGCTCGTCGGCGTCGTGCAGCATCAGGGTGCGGACGTTCGGGTCGCCGGACGCGTCCGCCGTCGCCAGCGTCATGGTGTGCGGCTCGGGCACGCCCGCCTCCGCGGCCTCCCGCAGCCACTGCCGGAAGAACGGCAGCGGGTCGGCCGGGGCGTGCGCCGGGTCTGGGTCGACGGCGGGCAGCTCGCAGTCCCAGACGCGGAGGGAGCGGAGGAGCGCGTGGAAGCGTTCGTCGGCGTCCGGGCCGTTGTCCGCGCCCGCTCCCGTACTCGTCCCCGTGTGCCGGGGCGCGTTCTCTGCCGGGTGTTCGACCATGGTCGGCAGCCTAGGACCTGTCTGACAAATGATCACCCGTGGACTCGCGGAGCCAGAGGATCAAGGAAGCCAGGACAACTCCGGCACGGTAGCGGTCGCCGAGCTTGTCGAACCGGGTCGCGATCGCGCGGAACTG
>NZ_JAFIQY010000034.1 GCF_022271435.1 Streptomyces monomycini
GCGGCGGCACTGAGCGCCCCGCCCCGCCCGGCGGCCCGGCCACCGTCCGCCGCCGACTCGCGCGCACCCGCCTCCGGACCGCCCGCAGCCATGGCCGCCGGCACGTCCCCGGCCGCCGGCGCGCTCTCGGCCGCCACCGTGCCCTCGGCACCCGCAGCGTCCCCGGAGACTCCGTCCGCGCCACCGTCCGCGCCACCGTCCGGGTCGCCGCTCGCGTCACCGTCCGTGCCGCCGCCCGGCTCGCCCTCCCTCCCGGCTGCCCCCGGAGCAGCCGTCGTGGCGGCCTCCTCGGGGGCGGTCTCCGGGCCGGGCGCGGTGGGCTCGGGCGCGTCCTCGGAGAGGCGGTCGGTACTCACAGCGTGCTCCAGTCGTGGTCGGGGTAGTGGTGCACCGGGGCCGAGACATCGTCCAGGGCCCGGCAGATCTCGTCAGGAAGACTAAGGGTCTCCACTGACAACGCGGCTCTGAGCTGCTGTGCCGTGCGGGCGCCGACGACCGGGGCGGTGACTCCCGGCCGGTCGCGCACCCAGGCGAGAGCCACCTGCAACGCGGTGACGGCGAGCCCGTCGGCGGCCGTGCTGACCGCCTCGACGATCCGGCCCGCCGTGTCGTCCAGGTACGGCGCGACGAACGGCGCCAGCTGCTCCGAGGCGCCGCGCGAGTCGGCCGGGGTGGCGTGCCGGTACTTGCCGGTGAGCACCCCGCGGCCCAGCGGCGACGAGGGCAGCAGGCCGACGCCCAGGTCCCGCGCGGCGGGCAGCAGCTCCCGCTCGATGCCGCGCTGGAGGAGCGAGTACTCCATCTGGGTGCCGGCCAGCCGCGTGCGCAGGGACGGGGCGGAGAGCTGCCAGGTCGCCGCCTTGGCCAGCTGCCAGCCGGAGAAGTTCGAGACGCCGACATAGCGCGCGCGGCCGGTGGCGACGGCGATGTCGAGCGCCTGGAGCGTCTCTTCGAGCGGGGTGTGCGGGTCGAAGGCGTGCAGCTGCCAGAGGTCCACGTAGTCCGTGCCGAGACGTTCCAGCGAGGCGTCCAGCGCGTCCAGCAGATGGCGGCGGGAGCCGTCGACGCGGCGGTCCGCGTCCAGGACGCTGCCCGCCTTCGTCGCGACGACCAGGTCCCGGCGCGGCACCAGGCCCTCGCAGAGCCGCCCGAGCAGATACTCCGCGCCGCCGTCGGCATACACGTCCGCGGTGTCCACGAGGGTGCCGCCGGCCTCCCAGAACGCCTTGAGCTGCTCGGCGGCGTCGTGCTCGTCGGTGTCCCTGGCCCAGGTCAGGGTGCCGAGGCCGAGACGGGACACGCGCAGACCCGTACGGCCGAGGTGCCTTTGCTCCATGGGCCCTGAGGTTACTGGCCCGTCGCCCGGCGCACGGGACCCTGTGGACAACCGGCCGCACGGTGCGCCGCCGGCCTGTGGACAACCCCGCGGCCCGCCGCGCGGGCGGCCCGTGACCGGCCGGCCGGTGACGGCCGGCGCCACCCCGCGCTAGAGTCCCCGGAACACCGACGTTACTGATCAGTAAGGGGAGCGGTATGAAGCTCGGGATCAACCTCGGCTACTGGGGCGCCGGGATGGACGCGGACAATCTGGCCGTCGCGCAGGAGGCCGACCGGCTCGGCTACGCGGTGTGCTGGGCGGCCGAGGCGTACGGCTCCGACGCCCCCACCGTGCTCTCCTGGGTCGCCTCGCAGACCGAGCGCATCGACGTCGGCTCGGCGATCTTCCAGATCCCGGCCCGTACGCCCGCGATGACCGCGATGACGGCCGCCACCCTCGACTCGCTGTCCGGCGGCCGCTTCCGCCTGGGCCTGGGCGTCTCGGGGCCGCAGGTCTCCGAGGGCTGGTACGGCGTGAAGTTCGACAAGCCGCTGGCCCGCACCCGTGAGTACGTGGAGATCGTCCGCAAGGCGATGACCCGCGAACGGCTGTCCTACGAAGGGGAGCACTGGACGCTGCCGCTGCCCGGCGGCCCGGGCAAGCCGCTGAAGCTGACGGTGCACCCGCAGCGCGAGCACATCCCGCTCTACATCGCCGCGATCGGCCCCAAGAACCTCACCCAGACCGGTGAGATCGCCGACGGCGCGCTGTTGATCTTCCCGTCCGCCGACCACCTGGAGGAGACGGCGATCACCCACATCCGGGCCGGCCGGGAGAAGGCGGGCAAGACCCTGGAGGGTTTCGACGTCTGTCCGACGCTGCCGCTGGCCGTCGGCGCCGACCAGGACGTCAGCGCGCTCGCCGACACCTTCCGCCCGTACACGGCGCTGTACGTGGGCGGCATGGGCAGCCGCAAGCAGAACTTCTACAACCAGCTCGCGCAGCGGATGGGCTACGAGAAGGAGGCCGCCGAGATCCAGGACAAGTACCTCTCCGGCGACAAGGAGGGCGCGGCGGCCGCGATTCCGCAGCAGCTGATCGACCAGACCACGCTGCTGGGCTCCGTCGAGCGCATCGCGGACCGGATGCAGGCGTACGCGGCGGCCGGCGTGACCACGCTGACCCTCGCGCCCGCCGGCTTCACGCTGGAGGAGCGCATCGCCTCGCTGCGGGCGGGCACCGAGGCCCTGGAGCGCGCGGGGCTGGCGTAAGGAGCGCGGGAGGCGCGGAACGGGCCCGGGCGGCGCGGGGGCGCCGGGCCGGGCACCCGGCCCCGGGAAGCCTGCGGCCGTGGTGGGGGCTCGGGGGTCTTCCCCGCCACGGCCGTCACCCGGCACAACGCGGGGACGCCCCGCCTGGTTACGCCGCGGTGCTCCGTCCGGCCGCCGGACCGTCTCCGCGTCCACCTTCAGGCCCCCCCCGGCCACCCGCCCTGTCACCTGTTCGGGGGACATGGCCGACACCACGGTTGCCACCTTCGCCGTACCGCACTTCACTTTTCTTCTGCGGATGCGGTGTAGCGGAGGTGTCCCGGTGCTCTCGGCCAGAAGCCTGTTCCAGGAGATTCTCGACCACGACGAGTCCTACCGGCTCTTCTGCTCCATCGCGGCCGGCGGCGAGGCCCAGGGCGGCTGGGAGAACGGCCGGATCGCCGCGCTGATCCCCGGGTCACTGCGCGAGCTGGCCCCCAAGGCCACCCGGCACGGCGCCGACGAGGACAAGCACGGACGGCTGTTCCACGCCCTGCTCCGCAAGCGCGGCCTGGACCCGGTCTCCGTCCCCGGAGCCACCGACTACACCGTCCTGCTGGAGCGCCGCGGCATCGGCCTGGCGCACGACAAGCTGCGCCGCGACGAGCCGCTGACCGAGCAGGACGTCGTCGTCTACCTCGCGCACAGCCGGGTCACCGAGCAGCGCGCCGCCGAGCAGATGGACCTGCTCAAGAAGCACTTCGGCGGCCACCCGGACATCGGCCGGGCGGTCCTGATGATCGCCCACGACGAGGAGAACCACCTCGCCTACTGCCACGAGGAACTGCTGCGGCTGGCGGCGCGGGGCCACGGCCCGGCGATCCGGCGCACGCTGCGCGACGCGGCACGCGTCGAGATCGAGGTCTACCGGGACGTCAGCCTGGCCGTGATGGACCGCATGGGACGCATCCTGGGCTGGCCGCGGCCGAAGTCCGCCCTCCTCGCCGCCGGCATCCGCGCGGTGTACGTCTACGAGCGGCTCGCCGGGTGGCGCCGGATGGTCTCGCTGCGCCTCCCGGAGCGGCGCGACGCGCTGGGCGGCCCGGCCGCCCCGGCGCCCGGGTTCGGCTGAGGCGGGTGGCCGCTCACAGCCAGTCGCGCCGCTTGAAGAGGCGGTACAGGGACAGCTCGATGATCACCATCAGCAGCAGGATGCCGTAGTAGCCCCAGGACCATTTCAACTCGGGCATGTGGTCGAAGTTCATGCCGTAGACGCCCGCGATCAGCGTCGGTACGGCCGCCAGGGCCGCCCAGGCGGAGATCTTGCGCATGTCGTCGTTCTGGCGCACGCCCATCTGCGCCAGGTGGGCGCTGAGGATGTCGGACAGCAGCCGGTCCAGGCCCTCGACGGACTCGTTGGCGCGGGTGAGGTGGTCGCTGACGTCCCGGAAGAACGGCCGGGCCTCGTCGTGCACGAAGGGCACACCGGGGTTCTGGAGCCGCAGCATCGGCTCCACCAGCGGATTGGTGGCCCGCCGGAACTCCAGCACCTCGCGCTTGAACGCGTAGATCGCGGCGGCGGTGTTGCCGCTGTCCGACCGGGACGGCGCGAACACCTCCGCCTCCAACTCCTCCAGGTCCACCTGGAGTTCCGTGGCCACCTCGATGTAGTGGTCGACCACCGCGTCACCGACCGCGTACAGCACCGCGGTGGGACCGTGCCGCAGGACGTCCGGCTCGTGCTCCAGGCGGCGGCGTACGGCGGTGAGCGGGCTGGCCGCGCCGTGCCGGACGACCACGACGAAGGAGTCCCCGAGGAAGATCATCAACTCGCTGGCGGAGACGGAGCCCGCCGCGTCGTCGTAGGCGATCGGTTTGAGCACCACGAACAGGGAGTCGTCGTACACCTCCAGCTTCGGCCGCTGATGGGCCTTGAGCGCGTCCTCCACGGCGAGCGGGTGCAACCCGAACTCCCTGCTGACATGGTCGAACTCCTCCCTGGTGGGCTCGTGCAGCCCGAGCCACAGGAAGGAGTGACCCTCGGCGCGCGCCGCTTCGAGGGCGTCGGAGAAGTCCTCCGGCCCCTCGGTGCGGCGGCCGTCCTGATAGATGGCGCAGTCGACGATCACACAGGGAATTGTCACTCGCCGTGGCGCGTCGTGCCAGGAGCCCGCTGCCCGCGCTCCCGGGGCGGTGGTCCCGTGTCCGGCGCCGCCGCCCTGGAACGTAGGCTGGCTGCCATGCCCACGCTGATCCTGGTGCGGCACGGCCGCTCCACCGCCAACACGTCCGGCCTGCTCGCCGGGCGAACCCCCGGGGTGACCCTCGACGAGCGGGGTGCCGCCCAGGCCGCCGCGCTTCCCGGCCGCCTCGCGGACCTGCCGCTCGTCGCCGCCGTGAGCAGCCCGCTGGAACGCTGCCTGGAGACCCTGCAACCCCTCCTGGACGCCCGGCCCGGCCTGCCGCTGCACGTCGAGGACCGCATCAACGAGTGCGACTACGGTGACTGGTCGGGCCGCAAACTGGCCGAACTCAACGACGAGCCGCTGATGGAGGTCGTCCAGCAGCACCCGTCCGCCGCCGCCTTCCCGGGCGGCGAGTCCATGCGTGCCATGCAGGCCCGTGCCGTGGACGCGGTGCGCGACTGGAACGCCCGGATCGAGGCGGAGCACGGCCCCGAGGCGGTCTACGCGATGTGCTCGCACGGCGACATCATCAAGTCCCTCGTCGCCGAGGCCCTCGGTCTGCACTTCGACCTCTTCCAGCGGATCTCGGTCGAGCCCTGTTCGCTGACCGCGATCCGCTGGACCCGGCTGCGGCCCTACCTCGTACGCCTCGGCGACACCGGCCACTTCGGCGGGCTGGCGCCGCGGGCGGACGGCAGCACGGCGGCGGACGACCGGGACGCGGCCGTCGGCGGTGGCGCGGGCGGAGCGTGATCAGCGGGCGCAGTAGGGTGGTGCGACGGCGCTGCCCGCCACACCTCCTGCGTTCCGGACCCGGAAGCCACACCCACAGGAACCGCAGCGACCGCAAAGACCCCGCAGTCGAGCAAACGGAGCAGGACGTTGTCCCGTCAGGTGTTCTTCTACGACGCGCCGGACCGCTTCGTGGCCGGTACGGTCGGGCTGCCTGGCCGCCGTAGCTTCTTCCTCCAGGCGACGGCTTCCGGCCGTACCACCAGTGTCGCCCTGGAGAAGACCCAGGTCGCCGCGCTCGCCGAGCGTGTCGACGAGTTGCTGGACGAGGTGGTGCGCCGCAGCGGCGGCAACGCGCCCGTCCCCGCGGTGGCCCCCGCCGAACTGTCCGACACCGCGCCGCTGGAATCGCCGGTCGAAGAGGAGTTCCGGGTCGGCACGATGGCGCTCGCCTGGGACGGCGACGAACAGCGCATGATCATCGAAGCTCAGGCGCTGGTCGAGCTGGAGGCCGACACCGACGAGGACCTCGCCGAGGCCGAGGAGCGGCTGCTCCAGGACGACGAGAACGGGCCGCCGATGCTGCGCGTGCGCCTCACCGGCACGATGGCCCGCTCCTTCGCCAAGCGCGCCCTGGAAGTCGTCAACGCGGGGCGCCCGCCCTGCCCCCTGTGCAGCCTGCCGCTCGACCCGGAGGGACACGTATGCCCGCGTCAGAACGGATACCGGCGGGACGCGTGATGCCGGGGGAGGAGACGGTGACGGCGGGCGGCGGACCGGCCGGCCGGTCGGCGGCGGGCCAGGTGGCGGGCGGCCGTACGGGTGACGGCCGGGGCGACGGCCAGGGAGGCGGCCCGGACGGGCAGGCGAACGGCGGCGGGAGCGACGGGGCACCCGGCGGGGTGAGCGACAGCGGGAACGGCAGTGCGGACGGCGGTATATCCGCCCGCGCCGCGGGCCGCCCGGGGCAGCTGACCGCCGACGTCCTCACGCACGGCGAGCTGACCGTACGCGGACAGGTCCGCGAGGCCTCCAACGCCGTCCTGTACTGCACGATCACCCACGAGGACGTCAGCGGCACCTGCGTCTACAAGCCCGTCGCCGGTGAGCGCCCCCTCTGGGACTTCCCCGACGGCACCCTCGCCCAGCGCGAGGTCGCCGCGTACGAGCTGTCCCGGGCCACCGGCTGGGACCTGGTCCCCACCACCGTGCTGCGCGACGGCCCGTACGGGCAGGGCATGGTCCAGGAGTGGATCGAGGCGGCGCCCGAGGGCGCGGAGCTGCTGGCGCTGGTCGAGGGCGAGGAGCCGGGGCCCGGCTGGAAACCGGTGGGTTTCGCCGAGGTCGGCGAAGGACGTACGGCACTCCTGGTACACGCCGACGACGAGCGGCTGCGGCGCCTGGCGGTCCTGGACGCCGTGATCAACAACGGCGACCGCAAGGGCGGCCATCTGCTGCCCGCCGACGGCGGCCGGCTCTACGCCATCGACCACGGCGTGACCTTCAACGCCGAGGACAAGCTGCGTACGCTCCTGTGGGGCTGGGCGGGGGAGCCGCTGACCGAGGAGGCCCGCGAGGTGCTGGGGCGGCTCGCCACGGCGCTGGAGGAGGGCGCTCCGCTCGCCGCCCGGCTCGCCGGGCTGATCACCGCCGCCGAGCTGGCGGCGCTGCGCGCCCGGGTGGCGGACCTGCTGCGCACCGGTGTGCACCCGCACCCCGGAGGAGACTGGCCGCCGATCCCTTGGCCACCGGTCTGAGACGCGGTGGCGGCGGCCCGCGGCCGCCCGCCGGGCCGCCGCTGCGAGCCGTCCGGGAGCCCGCTGTAGCGCGTCGTAGCAGGCCCGGGGCTTTACCCGGGCCCTGGCAGCGGCTCGGCAAGCACAGATCACCCCGCGGCACAAGAGTGCCTTCTCGGCCAAGATCCGAGGTCCGGTTCGTATGCGGAACATGCATCCGGTTACGCTCAAGACATGCATGCATGGCCCGCTTCTGAGGTCCCCGCCCTGCCCGGTCAGGGCCGCGACCTGGAGATCCACGACACCGCGACCGGCGGACGGGTGACCCTCGCCCCCGGTCCCGTCGCCCGCATCTACGTCTGCGGCATCACGCCGTACGACGCCACCCACATGGGGCACGCGGCGACCTACAACGCGTTCGACCTGGTTCAGCGCGTGTGGCTCGACACGAAGCGCCAGGTGCACTACGTGCAGAACGTCACCGACGTCGACGACCCCCTCCTGGAGCGGGCGCTGGCCACCGGCGACGACTGGACCGCCCTCGCCGAGCGCGAGACCGCCCTGTTCCGTGAGGACATGACGGCCCTGCGGATGCTCCCGCCGCGCGAGTACGTCGGCGCCGTCGAGGCCATACCGTGGATCGTCCCGATGGTCGAGCGGCTGCGCGACAGCGGCGCCGCCTACGAGCTCGAAGGCGACATCTACTTCTCCGTCGAGGCCGACCGGCACTTCGGCGAGGTCTCCCGGCTCGACGCCGAGGCGATGCGGGTGCTGTCCGCCGAGCGCGGCGGCGACCCGGAGCGCCCCGGCAAGAAGAACCCGCTCGACCCGATGCTGTGGATGGCCGCCCGCGAGGGCGACCCCAGCTGGGACGGCGCCTCGCTCGGGCGCGGCCGTCCGGGCTGGCACATCGAGTGCGTCGCCATCGCCCTGCGGCACCTCGGCATGGGCTTCGACGTGCAGGGCGGCGGCTCCGACCTCGCCTTCCCGCACCACGAGATGGGCGCCTCGCACGCCCAGGCCCTGACCGGCGAGCACCCCTTCGCCCAGGCGTACGTGCACGCCGGCATGGTCGCCCTGAACGGCGAGAAGATGTCCAAGTCCAAGGGCAACCTGGTCTTCGTCTCCAAGGTGCGGCGCGACGGCACGGACCCGGCGGCGATCCGTCTGGCCCTGCTCGCGCACCACTACCGGGCCGACTGGGAGTGGACGGACGCGGTCCTGGACGAGGCCGTGGAGCGGCTGGCGCGCTGGCGCGCCGCGGTCTCCCGCCCGGACGGCCCGTCGGCCGACGCGCTGCTGGAGGAGATCCGTACGGCGCTGGCGGACGACCTGGACTCGCCGGCCGCGCTCGCCGCGGTCGACCGCTGGGCCGCCGCGCAGGCCGCGGACGGCGGCAGCGACGAGGGTGCGCCCGGCCTCGTCTCGCGGGCCGTGGACGCGCTGCTCGGCGTCGCCCTGTGAGGCGCTGACCAACCGCGGCGAAACGGTTCGCCGCTCCCTTCCGCCCGGGGCGCTCCCTCTCACGAGGGAGCGCCCCGGTTCGCTCGGGCCCCCGGGCAGGGTCAGAAGTAGGTTCCCAGCGCCATGGTGTAGTGGTAGCGCCGGGTGTACTCCTCCAGGCTGCGGTAGTCCGTGCCGTTGAGGTTCATGACGGCGAGGGTCGTGCCCGGCACGGGATTGAGGGCGGAGTGGAGCCACTGCGAGATGCCGCCCCAGCGGTTCTCCAGGTTCACTTGGCCGAGCGACAGCCGGGTGACCGACCCCGACCGGCCACTGCGGATGTTGTCGCTCACCGTTATGGCGATGTCCTGGAACCGGGCTGCTTCGGAGACAGCCTGAATCAGGATGATCAGGTCGGTCTGGAAGCCGGTCTGCGCGGTACGGGTCATGTGGGTGTCGTAACCGCTCACCGCGCGGACGGCATTCGCGATCGTGTAGCCGTTCATGCCCACATTCGCGCGCATGCCGCTGCCGAGCGCGTCGTAGTTCGAGTCGAAGCGGAAGTCGCCGACCGCGGCCGGAGTGCCGTTGCGCTGCAGGACGGCCTGCATGTGGTCGCGCTGGTCACGGAAGCCGACCAGACCGGACGGGGAACCACTGAGCGAGCTGGGTGTCCACACACCCATCAGGTAGAGGTTGTCGGAGCGCACGTAGAGGGCGGCGACGCCCCGGTCGCCGTCCATGAGGCGGATCTCGACGGCGCGGGGCCCGTCCGCTCGCAGGCGCTCAGTGGCGCCGATGCTGTTCCCGACGTAGTGGCCGGCGGCATTCCGCAAGGCGGCGATCATGCTCCAGTAGCGGGTGTAGGCATCCTGCATGTCCCCCTGCAAGAGGCTGTGGACGTTCCAGATGATCTGCTCACGCGGGCGCGTCGTGTCAGCATGGGCGGCGGGAGCGGTCAGGCCGGCCAAGGCCAGCACGGCGAGCGAGGCTGCCAGCAAGCGCGCGAGCGCGGCGCGCAGAGTTGATGTCACGGTTGAGTCCTTAAGGATCGATTCCCCGGCGGATGTCCTCGACCCTGCCGTGCCGGCCTAACGGACATCTAATGTCGGCACTGAACGCCCCTCCGTCGCGACTTCCCCCGCCGCCGTCCTAGCTCGCCAGCACGGCGCTCGCGACGATGTCGAAGAGGTGGCCGGCGCGCGATGCGAGCGCGGGCTGGTCGCCGGCCCAGGCGAGCATGGCGATCAGCGCGAACAGGTCGTCGCCGTCGATGTCGTCCCGGGCCGCGCCTGCGGCCTGGGCCCGGCCGAGGAGGCGGGCGCCGGCTGCGCGCAGCGTGACGCACGAGGAGTGCAGCGCGGAGTCGGGGTCCTCGATCGCGGCTGCCATCAGCACCGTCACCCCGCGGTACTCGGTCGTCCAGGCAACGCAGTCGCGCACCCATGAGACGAGAGCGTCTCCGGCCGCCCGCGCTTTCTCCAGCTCGTCCGCTTTGGCCGTCAGGTCGCCGAAGCTCGTGTGCAGCAGGGCTTCCAGCAGTGCCTCGCGCGTCGGGAAGTGCCGCAGCAGCGTCGCGAGCCCGACGTCGGCCGTGCGCGCGATGTCGCGCATCGACACGTCGACGCCCTGTTCGGCGACGGCGGTGCCTGCCACGGCGAGCAGATGGTCACGGTTTCTCTTGGCGTCGGCCCGCATCGGTTCCCTCGGTTGACGAAACGGTTCACTGATCCATATATTCGGATCAGTGAACCGCTTATACGGTTCACTGATCCAGATTAGCGTGTTCCACGCTGTGACAGGAGGAAGACCGTGCCGATCCACACGATGAAGGCGATCCGGCTGCACGAGTTCGGCGGCCCCGGGGTGCTGCGCCACGAGGAGGTGCCGGTCCCCGAGCCGGCGCCGGGCGAGGTGCTCGTCCGGGTCCGCGCGGTCGGTCTCAATCCGCCCGACTGGTACGTACGCGAGGGCATGCCCGGCATCCCTCCCGCATTCCGGCCACCGTTCGACCTGCCCCTCGTCCCGGGGACCGACATCTCGGGCGTCGTGGAAGCCGTCGCCGCCGATGTCCGGGATTTCGCGGCCGGGGACGAGGTGATGGGCCTGCTGCGCTTCCCCGTCCTGCTGCAGAGCGGCGCGTACGCCGAGTACGTCACCGCACCGGCCACCGACCTCGCCCGCAAACCGGCCGGCATCGACCACACGCACGCCGCCGGGCTGCCCATGTCGGGGCTGACGGCATGGCAGTACCTGATCGAGGTCGGGCACGACCATCCCTCCCCGTTCCAGGAGGCCCGGCACCGCCCCAGGGCGCTGGGCAGCGACACCACCGTGCTCGTCAACGGCGCCGGCGGCGGAGTGGGCCACCTCGCCCTGCAACTGGCCAAGTGGCGAGGGGCCCACGTCATCGCCGTGGCCTCCGGCGCCCACGAGACGCTCCTGCGCGACCTCGGCGCCGACGAGTACATCGACTACACCCGGCAGCGTCCCGAGGACATCGTCCGGGACGTCGATCTCGTCCTGGACACCGTCGGAGGGCCCGCCAGCCGACGCTTCCTGCCCACCCTCAAGCGCGGCGGCGCGCTGTACCCGGTGTACTTCGGGGAGTTCGACGACCGGGAGAACGCGGAACTGGGTGTCACCGTCACCGGCACCCAGGTTCGCGCCGACGGCGCCCAACTCGCCGAACTGGGGCGCCTGCTCGACACGGGCGCGATCCGTGTCGCGATCGACAGCACGTTCCCGCTCGCGGACGCCCGGGCAGCGCACGAGCGCGCCGCCCGGGGGCACATCCAGGGCAAGATCATACTGACGGTTCCTTAGGGCGCGCTGCGTCTCAGCGCCTGCCCGGCGCGAAGACGGCCTCTACGAGCCGCTCGGCGACCGGGTTCATCGCCTCGGCCTTGGCGTCGACCGCGTTGACGGAGTACACGAGCGTCCGGCACAGGTTCCGGTCGGCGGCGAAGAGGGTGTTGTAGCCGGGGCGGGCACCGGTCTTGCCCCAGAGAATCCGGCCGCCGCCGAGATCCTGGCGTTGGAGTCCGGCGCTCAGCCGGGCGCCCTCGACGTCCGGGACGGTGAACATCTCCGCGTCCAGCAGCGGTTGCGGCACGAGCTCGCCCCGGAACAGTGCGACGAGGAACTTCTCCAGGTCGGCGGTGGTGGAGATCATGTCTCCGGCGGCCCAGCGGTCCGACATGTTCCACTCGGTGGCGTCCACCACCGAGCCGTTCGTCAGGCGCTGGTAGCCCCGGTGGTGCAGGCCGTGGATCCGCGGGTCGGGCCCCGCGGGAAACGAGGTGCGCGTCATGCCGGCCGGACGGAAGATCCGGTTCCGCGCCTGGTGTGCGTACGTGTCGCCGGTGACCTTCTCGATCAGCAGGCCCAGCACGGTGTAGTCGATGTTGGCATAGCGCTGCTTCTTGCCCGGTCCCTCGCCCGGCCCCAGGTAGGGGCCCTTGGCGGCGGACGCCGCGACGACGGCCCGCGGAGTGAGGGTCCGGAAGCGGTTCTCGTAGCCCTCGGCGTCCTCCGCGCCGAGGGACGCACCCGGCTGCAGTCCGCTGGTGAAGGTCAGCAACTGCCGTACGGTGATCGGCTCGAAGGTCGCGGGCAGCAGGCCGGGCAGGTAGCGCTGCACGGTGCCGTCCAGGTCGAGCTTCCGCTCGGCGGCGAGCTGGAGCACGAGCGCCGAGGTGACCACCTTGGTGGTCGAGCCCGCTCGGAACCGGGCGTTCTCCAGGGGGCCGCGCCCGGTCCGCAAGGAACGGACCCCGGCGCTGCCGTGCCACGTCTCCCGCCCGCCCACGCGCACCAGCGCGGCGGTCGTGTCCCGGTCCGGTAGTTCGCGGAGGGCCTGGGCGAGCGCTTCGGTGTCCAGGCCGGGCTGCGGCTGCGGAGAGGATGCTGCCGTGTGCGTGCAGGACGCCCCGGCCGGTGCGGGCGTCGCGGCCGCCGGCACTGCGGTGGCCCCCGTGACGAGCGTGGTGGTCAGGGCGACGGCCAGGGCGACCGTACGTAGGTGCGTGCGCAAGGGCGCTCCAAGGGGCGGGCGAGCCGGGGCTCGTTCGTACGAAGACGAAGATCAGCTTTTCCCGCACGGACTCACCAAAGATCACCGATGAGGAGGAGTCCACCCCGGCCGTGCCTTAGGGGACGACCCGGAGGCCGCCCCCCGGCGCCGTCAGTCCTCGGAGTCGTCCGCCCGGCCGTCCACTCGGTCGTCGGCCCTGTCGTCCCCGCGGCCGCCCTCCGGCGTCCCCTTGGCGTCAGGCTTCCCGGACCCCGGTTCCGAGGCGTCCGGGCCCCCGGCATCCGGACCCGTGATCCCCGGCCCCGTGGCCTCCGCCGGGCTGCCGGGCTCGCCGTTCGGGCTCTTGGCCTCCCGGGGGTCCTTCGGCTCCTTCGCGTCCTTCGGCTCCTTGGGTGCCGGTTTCGGCGGGCGGGTGCGGCCGCTCGCCGTGTCGCGCAGGTACGAGCCGTCGCGGCCGTCGGCGACCCCGCCCTCGGTCGCCAGGCCGGGCCCGGCCTGCGGGTCCCGGCGCCGCAGGTAGCGCTCGAACTCCCGGGCGATGGCCTCGCCCGACGCCTCCGGGAGGTCGGCGGTGTCCCGGGCCTCCTCCAGCGACTGGACGTACTCGGCGACCTCGCTGTCCTCGGCCGCCAGCTGATCGACGCCCAGCTGCCAGGCGCGCGCGTCCTCGCTCAGCTCGCCCAGCGGGATGCGCAGGTCCAGCAGGTCCTCCAGGCGGTTGAGCAGGGCCAGGGTCGCCTTCGGGTTGGGCGGCTGCGAGACGTAGTGCGGGACCGCCGCCCACAGGCTGACCGCCGGGACGCCCGCGTGGGTGCACGCCTCCTGGAGGATGCCGACGATGCCGGTGGGGCCCTCGTACCGGGTCTCCTCCAGGTCCATCGTGCGGGCCAGGTCCGGGTCGGAGGTGACACCGCTGACCGGCACCGGCCGGGTGTGCGGGGTGTCGCCGAGCAGCGCGCCCAGCACCACCAGCATCTCCACGCCCAACTCGTGGGCGAAGCCCAAAATCTCGTTGCAGAACGAGCGCCAGCGCATGCTGGGTTCGATGCCGCGCACCAGCACCAGGTCGCGTGGCTTGCCCTTGCCGTTCGCGTCGGCGATCCGCACGACGGAGAGCCGCGTCGTGGGCCACGTGATCTTGCGGACGCCGCCGTCCAGCCAGACCGTCGGGCGGTTGACCTGGAAGTCGTAGTAGTCCTCCGCGTCCAGCGCGGCGAACACCTCCCCCTTCCACTCCCGGTCCAGGTGCGCGACCGCGGCGGAGGCGGCGTCGCCGGCGTCGTTCCAGCCCTCGAACGCGGCCACCATGACCGGGTCGATCAGCTCGGGAACTCCGTCGAGCTCGATCACCCAGCGCCTCCTTCCGACCGGCGCCGCCTCCTCGGGACGGTCACCGGCAGCAGTTCCATTGCGTGCGCCCCCAGCCTACGGCGTCCGTGGGACCCCGACGCAGCCCCTGTGCACGAACGAGTGTGCATACATCCGACGTGTTCGGATTCCGTCCGGCTCGCCTCCCGTCCGCCGCCCGCGGCCGGGAGAACCCCGCCCCGCGTCCGGGTTCGGACCGGGGCGGGCAACTTCGCCGCGTCCTCTGGACGGTGGTGCGAGAGCGGCGCTATACATCGGAGGTCCGGGAAAGGTCCGATGTTCCTTCCGCACCTCGCCGGAGGCGTACGCATGGCCGTCACCGCACCCGCACCCGCGCCCGTCACGGAGGTCGAGGTCCACGACGTCCGCTTCCCCACCTCGCGGCGGCGCGAGGGCTCGGACGCCATGAACCCGGACCCCGACTACTCCGCCGCCTACGTCGTCCTGCACACCGCCGACGGCGGCCGGGGGCACGGCCTGTGCTTCACCATCGGCCGCGGCAACGACCTCGCCGCCGCCGCGATCCGCGTCCTCGCCCCGTTCGTGACCGGCCGCCCGGCCCCCACGACAGCGGCCGGCCTGGCCGCCCTGCACCGCGATCTGACCCACGACTCGCAGTTGCGCTGGCTCGGCCCGGAGAAGGGGGTGACGCACATGGCGGCCGGGGCGCTCGTCAACGCCGCCTGGGACCTGGCCGCCACCCGCGCCGGCCTGCCGCTGTGGGCCTTCCTCGCCGCCATGTCGCCCGAGGAACTGGTCTCCCTCGTCGACTTCCGCCACCTCACCGACGCGCTGACCCCGGACGAGGCGCTGGCGATCCTGCGGGCCGCCGAACCGGGCCGCGCGGAACGCGCCGCCCGGCTCCGCGCCGAGGGCTACCCCGCGTACGCCACCTCGCCCGGCTGGCTCGGCCACGACGACGCCACCCTCGTACGGCTGGCCGAGCGGGCGGTGGCCGACGGGTTCGGGCAGATCAAACTCAAGGTGGGCGCCGACCTCGGCGACGACCTGCGGCGGCTGCGGCTGGTGCGGGAGGCCGTCGGGCCCGCGGTGCGTATCGCGGTCGACGCCAACCAGCGCTGGGACGTGGCCGACGCGGTGCGCTGGATGACCGCGCTCGCGCCGTACCGGCCGTACTGGATCGAGGAGCCGACCAGCCCCGACGACATCCTCGGGCACGCCGCCGTACGGGCCGGCCAGCCGGTCAAGGTCGCCACCGGGGAGCACGCCGCCAACCGCGTCGTCTTCAAGCAGCTGCTCCAGGCCCGGGCGGTGGACTTCGTGCAGATCGACGCGGCCCGGGTGGCGGGCGTCAACGAGAACCTGGCGATCCTGCTGCTCGCCGCCAAGTACGGCGTGCCGGTGTGCCCGCACGCGGGCGGGGTCGGGCTGTGCGAGCTGGTGCAGCACCTGGCCATGTTCGACTACGTCGCGGTGTCCGGGACCCGGGAGGACCGGGTGATCGAGTACGTCGACCACCTCCACGAGCACTTCACCGACCCGGCCGTCGTCGAGGGCGGCCGCTACCGGGCGCCCACGGCCCCCGGCTTCTCGGCCCGCATGAAGCCCGCCTCGGTCGCCGCGTACCGCTTCCCGGACGGACCGGTGTGGCGGGCCGGGGGACAGGAGGACGCGGAATGAGCGGCGCCGTCGGACCGTACGCATCCCCGGCCCCCACGGAAGGACGCGACTTCGCCGGTATGACGGCGCTCGTCACCGGCGGCGCCTCCGGCATCGGCGCCGCCACCGCCGCCCTCCTGCTGCGCCGCGGCGCCCGGGTCGCCGTACTGGACCGCGACCCGTCCGGGGCGCCGCCCGGCACCGTGCCCGTCACGGCCGACGTGACCGACGACGCCGCCGTACGGGCAGCCGTCGCGGCGGCCGTGGACGCGCTGGGCGGTGCGCTGGACACCCTCGTCGGCAACGCGGGCATCGGCGCCGTCGGCACGGTGGAGGACAACACCGACGCGGAGTGGCGGCACGTCCTCGACGTCAACGTGTCGGGACTGGTGCGCACCGCGCGGGCCGCCCTGCCGCACCTGCGGCGCACGGCCGCCGCCCGGCCCGGCCGTGCCTCGATCACCCATACCTGCTCGATCGCCGCCACGGCCGGACTGCCGCAGCGCGCTCTGTACAGCGCCAGCAAGGGAGCCGTGCTCTCCCTCACCCTCGCGATGGCCGCCGACCACGTCCGTGAGGGCATCCGCGTCAACTGCGTCAATCCCGGTACGGCCGACACCCCCTGGATCGGACGGCTGCTGGACCAGGCCCCGGACCCGGCTGCCGAGCGGGCCGCGCTCAACGCCCGGCAGCCGACCGGCCGGATGGTCACCGCGGACGAAGTGGCCGCCGCCATCGCCCACTTGGCGTCCCCGGCGGCCTCCGGCATCACGGGTGCCTCGCTCGCGGTCGACGGCGGGATGCAGGGGCTGAGGCCGCGCCCCGCCACCTGAGCCGTAGGAGAGGAACGCGAGTCGTACGGAAGCGGGTGACGACGCGGCACGGCCGTACACCCCGACCAAGGACGGGACCGGAACCATGAGACTGCGTACGACCGGCGCGGCGGCCTGTGCCGTACTGCTCGCCGCCGCGCTCACCGGCTGCAACCGCGGCAGCGACGCCCGGGGCAGGATCGGCATCGACCTGCCGCGCACGGACACCGACTTCTGGAACTCCTACCAGGAGTACCTGGAGCGGGAGCTGGCCTCGGGGACGGTCCGGGCGCTGCCGCTGTCCAACTCCCAGAACGACATCGCCAAGGTCGTCTCCAACGTGCAGGCCCTGACCGGCCAGGGCGCCGAGGCGGTCGTGATCGCCCCGCAGGACACCGGCGCGATCACCGCCGAACTGCACCGCCTCGCGGCGAAGAAGATCCCGGTGGTCAGCGTCGACACCCGGCCGGACGAGGGCGCCGTCTACATGGTCGTACGGGCCGACAACCGCGCGTACGGGCAGAAGTCCTGCGACTACCTGGGCCGGAAACTGGGCGGCCGGGGCCGGGTCGCCGAACTCCAGGGCGACCTCAGCTCCGTCAACGGCCGGGACCGTTCCGAGGCGTTCGCGGCCTGCATGCGGCGGAAGTACCCCGGGATCACCGTGCACGAGCTGCCCACCGACTGGAAGGGCGAGGTCGCCTCCGCCAAGCTGCAGAGCCTGCTGGCCCAGCACCCGGACACCGACGGCGTCTACCTCCAGGCCGGCGGCGCCTTCCTCCGGCCCGTCCTGTCCCTCCTCGAACAGAAGGGACTGCTCAGACCGGCCGGTACCGCCGGGCACATCACCATCGTCTCCAACGACGGCATCCCCGAGGAGCTGGCCGCGATCCGGGCGGGGACGATCGACGCCACCCTCTCCCAGCCCGCCGACCTCTACGCGAAGTACGCGCTGTACTACGCCCGCGCCGGCCTGGCGGGACGGACCTTCCGGCCCGGTCCGACCGGCCACGGCTCGAAGATCGTGAAGATCCCGAACGGCCTGGAGGACCGGCTCCCGGCCCCGCTCGTGACCCGGGCCAATGTGGACGACCCGAAGCTGTGGGCCAATCAGCCGGCGGGCAGGTAGGCGGTGGCGGCCGTGCGGAACGCGACGGAGGAGACGGCGGGAGAACCGCCCGCCGTACACGCCGAGGGCATCGTCAAACGCTACGGCCCGACCGTCGCCCTCGACGGCGCCACCCTGACCGTACGGCGCGGCGAGGCGCACGCCCTCGTCGGCCGCAACGGCGCCGGCAAGTCCACCCTGGTGTCCGTCCTCACCGGCCTGGCGCGGCCGGACGCGGGACAGGTCACCTTCGACGGCCTCCCGGCACCCCGCTGGGGCGACACCGCTGCCTGGCGGCGCCGGGCCGCCTGCGTCCACCAGCGGCCGATGACCGTCCCGGAGCTGACCGTGGCGGAGAACCTCCACCTCGACCGGTTCCCGGACGGCCGCGTCATCCGGTGGCGGGCGCTGCGCGCGCGGGCCGCCCGCCTGCTGGCCGAGTACGGCGTCGAGGTCGACCCCGCGGCCCGGATGAAGGACCTCGGCGTCGAGCAGCGGCAGTTCGTCGAGATCGCCCGCGCGCTGTCCGACGGCGCCCGCCTGATCATCCTCGACGAGCCCACCGCCCGGCTCGACGCGGGCGGCATCGCGCGCCTCTTCACCAAGCTGCACGCCCTGCGCGCCACCGGCGCCGCGTTCCTGTTCATCTCGCACCACCTGCACGAGGTGTACGACCTGTGCGACACCGTCACCGTCCTGCGCGACGCCCGCCCGGTGCTCACCGCCCCCGTGGCCGGGCTGGCCGAGGACGACCTGGTGGCGGCGATGACGGGAGGGCAGGCGGCGCCGTCCGGCCCTCCGGCGCGCTCCGCCCGGCGGCCGCCGGGGGAACCGGTGCTGCACGCCGAAGGGCTGGCCCTGCGCGGCGCGTTCGCGCCCCTGGACCTGACCGTACGGGCGGGCGAGGTGGTCGGACTGGCCGGGGCGGCGGCCGGCGGCACCACCGCCATCGGCGAGACCCTGGCCGGGGTGCGGACACCGGACCACGGGCGGATCGAGGTGCGCGGACGGCCGGTACGGACCGGCAGCGTGCGGCACGCGATCGCGGCGGGCATCGGATACGTACCGGAGGACCGGCACCGCGACGGGCTGGTCCCCGGCCGCAGCGTCGCCGAGAACACGACCCTGGCCGTCACCGACCGGCTCGGCCCGCTCGGCACCGTGCTGCCCTCCCGGGCCCGCGCCGTCGCCCGGCGCATGATCAGCGCCCTGGACATCCGGACGGCCGGCCCCGGACAGCCGGTGTCCGGGCTCTCCGGAGGCAACCAGCAGAAGGTCGTGGTCGCCCGGGCCCTGGCGCGCGACCCGGCCGTCCTGGTCGCGGTCCGGCCCACCAACGGGGTCGACGTGAAGTCCAAAGAAGCGCTGCTGGGCGTCGTACGGGAGGTGGCCGCGGCGGGCAGCGGCGTACTGCTCGTCTCGGACGAGCCGGCCGACCTGCGGATCTGCGACCGGGTGCTGGCGGTGCACCGCGGGCGGGTGGTCGCCCGGTTCGGGCGGGACTGGGCGGAACGGGAGCTGGTGGCGGCGATGGAGGGGGTGGGGGCCGGGGAGAGCCCGGACCGCGCGCCGGGCCCGGCCGCGCCCACCGACAGGCCCACCGACAGGCCCACCGACAGGCCCACCGACAGGGGCGTCAGGCCCCAGGCCGTGACCGAGACGGACGGAGGCCCCAGGCCATGACCGACACGGCACAGCAGCGGCCCACCGGCCGGGCGGGCGCGCTCGCCGCCGGCCGCCGCCCGCACCCCGCGTTCGCCCGCTGGCGCGACGTCTCCCTGGTCCCCGTGATCTTCGTCCTCGGCGTCGCCGGCTTCGTCGTCTCGCCCGCCTTCCTCACCCGCGACAACCTGATCGGCGTCGTCCAGCAGTCCACCGAACTCGGCCTGCTCGTCCTCGGCGAGGCGCTGATCCTGATCAGCGGCCGGATGGACCTGTCGCTGGAATCGACCATCGGCCTGGCGCCGGTCGCCGCCCTGTGGCTCGTGACCCCCGCGCACGGCGGGCGCTTCGAGGGCCTGGAACTGCTCCCCGCCTGGACGGCCGTACCCCTGTGCCTGGCCGTGGGCGCCGCGATCGGCGCGGCCAACGGTTTCCTCATGCTGAAGCTGCGCGTCAACGGCTTCATCGCCACCCTCGGCATGCTGACCATGCTGCGCGGCCTGCACCTCGGTCTCTCCGAAGGCCGGTCGATCGGCGACGTCCCGGAGTCCTTCGCCTACCTGGGCAAAGCCGTCTGGCTGGGCGTCCCGGCCGCCGTCTGGCTCTGCCTGGCGCTGTTCGCCCTCGGAGGCGCGGCCCTAGGGTACCTGCGGCACGGCCGCGCGCTGTACGCGATCGGCGGCAACCCGGAAGCCGCGCGCTCGGCCGGGATCCGCGTGGACCGGATCACCTGGACCGTCCTCGCCGTCGGCGGCCTGCTGGCGGCCTTCGCGGGCATTCTCTACACCGGCCACTACGGGGCCGTCTCCGCCAGTCAGGGCAACGGCTGGATCTTCCAGGTCTTCGCCGCCGCCGTCATCGGCGGCATCAGCCTCAAGGGCGGCCGCGGCACCCTCTTCGGCGCGCTCACCGGCGTGCTGACCCTCCAGCTCGTCATCAACGTCATGACGCTGGGCGGGGTACCACCTCTGTGGACGCAGTTCCTGAACGGACTGATCATCATCATCGCGCTGGTCATCTCCCGCTTCACCGGCGGCGAGAAACAGGACTGAGAAACAGGGCTGGGAAACAGGGCTGGGAAACAGGCAGAAGAGCAGGCCCGGGAACCGGAACCGAGCAGCAGCTCCAAGGAGGCCGACATGCCGTACACCCCGCACGGGCGACGCCGGTTGGGGCGCACGCACGTGACCGTACCGCCCCTCGGACTGGGCTGCGCGCCCCTCGGCAACCTCTACCGGCCCCTCACCGAGGACCGCGCCCAGCAGACCGTGCGCGCCGCCCTCGACACCGGCGTCCGCCACTTCGACACCGCGCCGCACTACGGACTCGGCCTGTCCGAGGAGCGCCTCGGCCGCGCGCTGGCAGGCCGCGACCGCGCCTCGTACGTCCTGTCCACCAAGGTCGGCCTGCGGCTGCGTCCCCTCGCGCCGGGCGAGGCGGTGGACGGCCAGGGCTACACCGCCACCCCGCCGCGCGCCCGCGTACGGGACTACACCCGCGACGGCATCCGCCGCACGCTCGACGCCTCTCTGGAACGGCTCGGCGTCCCCGCCGTCGACATCGTCTACCTGCACGACGTCGAGGGGCAGGAGGCCGCGGTGCACGCATCCGGCTTCCCCGCCCTCGCCGAACTGCGCGCGCAGGGCGTGGTCGGCGCCATCGGCTTCGGCATGAACCGCAGCGGCCCACTGGCCCGGTTCGTCGCCGATCTCGACGTGGACGTGGTGCTGTGCGCCGGGCGCTGGACCCTGCTCGACCAGTCGGCCCTCGACGACCTGCTGCCGGTCTGCGTGCGCCGCGGTACGTCGGTCGTCGTCGGCGGTGTCTACAACTCGGGGCTGCTGGCCGACCCGTCGCCCGGCGCGCCGTACGACTACACGCCGGCCCCCGCCGCGCTGGTGGAGCGGGCGCGGCGGCTCGGGGCCGTGTGCGCGGAGTTCGGCGTCCCTCTCAAGGCCGCGGCCCTGCGCTTCCCCTTCGGCCACCCCGCCGTGGCGGGAGCGCTGGTCGGCGCCGCGTCGGCGGAGGAGGCCCGGGAGAACGCGGAACTGTTCACGTACGACGTCCCCGACGCCCTCTGGCACGCGCTCACCGACCGCGGACTCCTCGACGCGGGCCTGCCGCTGCCCACCGCCGACCCCGGAGCCCCCTCGTGACCGCCCCCGCCGCCGGGCCCGGTCAGCCGCCCCCGGCCGTCCGCATCGACGCGCACCACCACCTCTGGGACCTGACCCGCCGCCCGCAGCCCTGGATGGACGGTGCCTGGGCCGACCCCGTCCGCCGTACCTACACCCTCGACGACCTGACCCCGCACCTCGCCGCCCACGGCATCGACGGCACCCTCCTGGTCCAGTCCTCGGCCTCCGCCGCCGAGACCGCCGAACTCCTCGCGCTCGCCGCCCGCGCACCCGCCGTCAGGGGTGTCGTCGGCTGGGCCGACCTCACCGACCCCGGGCTGCCGGACCTCCTGGCGGCGATGCCCCCGCAGCTCGTGGGCCTCCGCCACCAGGTGCAGGACGAGCCCGACCCCGACTGGCTGGCCCGGCCCGCCGTACGGCGCGGACTGGCCGCCGTCGCGGACGCCGGACTCGTCTACGACCTCCTGATCACCCGGCACCACCTGCCCGCCGCGTCCGCCGTCGCCCACGCGCTCCCCGGCCTCCGCCTCGTCCTCGACCATGCTGCCAAGCCCGCGATCGCGGTCGGCGCGTGGCAGCCGTGGGCCGACGACCTGGCCGCCCTGGCCCGGTTGCCGAACACCGTGTGCAAGCTCTCCGGCCTGGTCACCGAGGCCTCTTGGCCGACATGGCGCCCTGTCGACATCACCCCGTACACCCGGCACGTCCTGGACACGTTCGGCCCGCACCGCGTCCTGTTCGGCTCCGACTGGCCGGTCTGCACCCTGGCCGCCCCGTACGACGTCGTCGTGACCCTCGCCGGGACGTCCACCGCCCACCTCACTCCGGACGAACGGGCGGCGGTCTTCGGGGGGAACGCGGCGCGGGTGTACGGGGTGTGACCGCGCGGCCGCCGGACCGGTGCCGCGGTGCTGTCCGCCGAAATGATCCACTGGAGCCATGAGTCTTTCGGTCGATGTGTTCATGGTCGGGGCGGACGGGAAGCGGGACGTGCTCGACGTACCGCCCGGAGCCTCGGACCTCGCGGGCTTCGAGAGCTGGCGCCGGACGGTGTGGGGCTCCCCGGCCGTACGGTCGCTGGGCGCGCGGTTCCTGCCCCGGCTGCTCGACGACGACTGCCGGGTACAGCCGCAGGAAGTGGCTGAGTTCACCGAGGAGTGCCTGCTGTTGCGCGATCACCTGGAGACGGTCGCCCGGGCCGTGCTGGAGGCGGAGGGCAGTGCGCCGTCCACGACGTACGAGGCACTGCTGCTCGGGCTCGGACAGCGGCTGGACAACATCATCGACGCGGCTCGCCGGGCCCGGGAGGCGGGCGGCGGAGTGATCATCTGGTGACGGGCGCGGGCGGCCCCGATGCGCCGTCCGGATTCCGCCGGCTTCGCCGTCCGCCGCGCACGAGTATCGAGACAGGTCGCCGAGGCGACACATCACGACATGCAAGTGGATCCGCATGTATCTCGGTGGATTCCCGTGCAGCTCGGTACATCGCGCGACAGGCGCGGCGCATACGAAGGGGCGGACATGACGACCGCACAGCTCGACGGCAAGGTGGCACTGGTGACCGGCGGCAGCCGGGGGATCGGGGAGGCCGTCGCGGTACGGCTCGCCGCCGACGGGGCCGATGTGGCGTTCACCTACCGCGGTGCCGAGGCCTCCGCCGCCAAGGTGGTGGTCCGGATCGAGGAACTGGGGCGGCGTGCCTGGGCGGTGCGGGCCGACAGCGCGGACGCGGCGGCCGTACGCGCGGCCGTCGACGGCACTGTGGAGCGGTTCGGGCGGCTGGACATCCTCGTCAACAACGCGGGTGCGGGCGTGCTGGGGCCGATCGAGGAGATCGCCGAGGAGGACGTGGACCGCGTGCTGGCCGTCAACGTCCGGGGGCCGTTCCTGGCCGCGCAGGCCGCGGCCCGCCGGATGGGCGACGGCGGACGGATCATCGGCATCGGCAGCTGCATGGCCGAGCGCGCCCCCTTCCCCGGCGGCATGCTGTACGCGACGAGCAAGGCCGCGCTCACCGGCCTGACCAGAACCCTGGCCAGGGAACTGGGCCCGCGCGGCATCACCGCCAACCTCGTCCACCCGGGCCCGGTCGACACCGACATGAACCCGGCCGACGGCGAGAGCGCCCCGGTGCAGGCCCAGTTGACCGCGCTCGGGCGCTACGGGCAGCCGTCGGACATCGCGGCGGCCGTGGCGTTCCTGGCGGGGGAGGACGGCCGGTACGTCACCGGCGCGTCGATCGCGGTGGACGGCGGGTTCACCGCCTGACCGGGAAGGGGAAGGCCGCTTCCGGGGGAGCGGCCCTCCTCACAGCGCCGAGCGCAGCCACTGCTCGACGTTGGCGATGTGCACCGTCGCCCAGGCCCGCGCCGCCTCCGCGTCCCGGTCGCGGAGGGCGCCGAGGATCGCCCGGTGCTCGGTGAGGGTGCGGCTCACGGCGTCCTTCTGCGTCAGCCCGCGCCAGACCCGGGCCCGGGTCGTCGGCCCGGACAGGCCGTCGAGCAGGGAGCACAGCACCGAGTTGCCGGCGGTGGCCACGATCCGCCGGTGGAACTCCAGGTCGCAGGCGACCAGGCCCTCCACCGGCGGATGCGGGCCGAGCGCGTCCAACTGCCGCTCCAGCTCGTCCAGTTCGGCGGCCCGGATGCGGCCGGCCGCCATCGCGGTGGCGGCCGGCTCCAGGATGCGCCGGACGGCCAGGAACTCCAGGACCGTGTCGTCGCGGTGGAAGTCCACCACGAAGCTCAGCGCTTCGAGGAGGAGCTGCGGGTCCAGGCTGGTGACGTAGGTGCCGTCGCCCTGGCGGACGTCCAGGATGCGGATCAGCGACAGGGCCCGTACCGCCTCGCGCAGCGAGTTGCGGGACAGGCCCAGGTCCGCGGCGAGTTCGCTCTCCTTGGGCAGCCGGTCGCCCGGCCGCAGCGCACCGGAGACGATCATCGCCTTGATCTTCTCTATGGCCTCGTCCGTGACCGCCATGTCCGCAGCCTTCCCGCTCGCGCCGCCGCCGGATGCCCGCAGACATCCGATGTCTGCGTCATTATGGCCACGGAAGCACGGCCTCGGGAGCCTGGTGCGGACCGCGCGGGAAAGTCCGCGCCGGGTGAACTCCCGGGCCGCGTAAGGAGTGCGCCCCGCGGCCCGGGAGTCCGCCGTCGCCCTCAGACGGCCCGGACGAGCGCCTCCGCGTCGGCCGACACGGCCGCCTCGTCCAGCGTCGTCAGCCGCCGGTCGCGCATCAGCACCCGGCCGTCGACGACCGTGTCCCGGACGTCACCGGCCCGCGCCGAGTACGCCAGCGTCGACCACGGGTCGTGCCGGGGCGCCAAGTGCGTACCGCCGAGGTCGAGCACCGCCAGGTCCGCGCGCTTGCCCACCTCCAGCGAGCCGAGCTGCCCGCCCAGCCCCAGGGCCCGCGCCCCCTCGATCGTCGCCATGCGTACGGCCTGCTCGGCGCCGACCGCCGTGGGGTCGCCGCCCGCCTTGTGCACCAGTGCCGCCAGCCCCAACGCGCCCACCATGTCCAGGGAGTTGGAGCTGACCGCGCCGTCCGTGCCGAGTCCGACCCGGACGCCCTGCCGCAGCAGCTCCGGGACCGGGGCGATGCCGCTGCCCAGCTTCAGGTTGGAGACCGGGCAGTGCGCGACGCCCGTACCCGTCGCGGCCAGCGCGGCGATCTCGGTGGCGGTCAGCTCGACGGCGTGCGCGAGCAGCGTGTCCGGGCCCAGCAGCCCCAGGGAGTCCAGCAGTTCGACGGGGCGCTTGCCGTGCCGCTCGCGTACCGTCGCCACCTCGTTGGCGTTCTCCGCGGCGTGCAGGTGCAGCAGCGCGCCGTGCTCCCTGGCCAGCGCCGCGATGTCCGTGAGCTGCGCGGCGTCCAGGGTGTAGGCGCTGTGTGCGAAGACCACCGGGCGGGTGCCGGGGGAGGGGGCGCGGCCGTCGAGGTAGCCGTGCGCCCACGCCATCCGGTTCCCGTACGGCATCCGGTCGGGCGGCCCCGGCACGTCCATGAACGTCGGGCCGGACAGCAGCCGCCAGCCGGCGTCCCGCGCCGCCCGTTCGGCCGCCTCGTGGAACCAGTACATGTCCAGGGCGGTGGTCACCCCGCCCCGTACGCTCTCCGCGACGGCCAGCCGCAGGCCCGCGGTCACCGCCTCCGGGGACAGCAGCGCGTTCTCCCGCGGCACCACCCGCCCCAGGAACCCCTGGAGGTCCAGGTCGTCGGCGTGCCCGCGCAGCAGCGTCATCGCCAGGTGGGTGTGGGTGTTGACGAGCCCGGGCAGGACCAGGCACCCGCCGGCGTCGATCTCCTCGGCCGCACGGTACGCGGCCCGCAGCCCGTCGGCCGCGCCGACCGCGACGATCTCCCCGTTCCGTACGGCCACCGCGCCGTCGGTCAGCACGGTGCCCGCCGCGTCGACGGTGAGCACCGTACCGCCGTGCACCAGCAGATCGGCCGCCGCCGGGACGCGCCCCGTCGCCTCCGTGTTCCGTACCGCGCTCACCGGGCCTCCTCCGCCAGCGTCCGCAGGGCCTCCAGCGCGACGACGGAGCCGCGCGCCACGCCCTCGGCGACGGCGTCCCGGTGCGGGTCGTACCCGCCGGTGGCCGCCTCGTCGACCAGCTCGTCCGCGTTCACCCCGTCGATCACCAGGACCGCGCCGGCCGTCAGCCCGCGCAGCCCGGCGGTCACCAGCAGCGCGGACACCTCCATCTCGATCGCCGCCACGCCCGCCGCGGTGTACGCCGCCACCGGCAGCGGCAGCAGCCCCGGCTGGAACGCCGCACGGGTCCACACCACCCCACGGTGGTACGGCGCCCCGGCCCGCGCCGCCGCCCCGGCGAGCGCCAGCACCGCCTCCGGCGCGGCCACGGCCGGGTACTCCGGCGGCACCAGCTGCTGCGTCACCCCGTCGTCCCGTACGGCCGCCTCGGTGATCACCAGGTCGCCGTCACCGATCCCCGGCCGGACCGCGCCCGCCGTACCGAGGCGTACGAAGGTGCGTACGCCCGCGTCGGCCAGCTCCTGGAACAGCAGCACCGCCCCGGGCGCGCCCACGCCGTGCGAGGCGACGACCACCGGCAGGCCCTGCCAGGTGCCGGTGAACGTCCGGTACTCGCGGTGGTACGCGATCTCCTCGGCGCCGTCGAGCAGCTCGGCCACGGCGGCGGCGCGGGCCGGGTCGCCGACCACGACGGCCTGCGGCGGCAGCCCGCCGCGCGGCAGGCGGGCGATGGGGGACAACTCTGGGGACACGGGTGGGCTCCAGGGGGTCGGGCGCACGGCCCGGGACACGGGACAATGCGGACGGGACGGCGGTCGCCCCCCAACCTACGGGCCCGCCCCGGCACACCCGCAACGTGGTCCCGCGCGGCCGTCCCGGCAGGCGCTCATCCCCGCCCCGACGCCACCTCCAACTCCAGCAGCCACTGCACGACTTCGGCGTGGTGCCGGGCCTGGAGCAGGTCGGCTCCCCACACGTACAGGCCGTGCCCTGCGACGACCACAGCAGGCATCCGCGGTTCCCTTGCCGCCTCCAGACGCTCTCCGAGTACGTCCATGTCCTGGCTGTTGGCGATGACCGGCAGCCGCACCGCCGTCCCTTCGGCGGGCAGGCCGAGCCCTTTGAGCATCTCCAGGTCCCGGAAGACGATGCCGCCGGGCCGCCGCCGTCCCATCGCCACGGCGGCGACCGTGTGGACGTGCACCACCGCGCCCGCCCCGGTCAGCCGCACCACCCGCGCGTGCAGCCCGGCCTCGGCGGACGGCTTCCCGGACCCGGCCACCACGCCCGCCGTCCCCGCGGCGGCGGCGCCCCGGCCGTCGACCAGCACCACGTCGTCAGCGGTCAGCTCGCCCTTGTCCCGGCCGCTCGCGGTCACCGCGAGCCGCAGCGGATCGCGCGCCAGCACGACCGACAGGTTGCCGGACGTCCCGCGCATCCAGCCGAGCCCGGCGAACCGCGCGGCCTCGGCGGCCAGCCGGGCCCCGGCCCGCCGCACCTCGTCGACGCCGACGACCGGACCGTCCGGCGCCGCGGCCACGGTCCCGGCCGACGCGCGGGCCCCGTCTCCCGTACGGATCTCCAGCTCCGCGAAGGACGCCACCTCGGGATGATCACCCACCCCGCTCTCGTAGTACGGCTCACCCGGCCGCCGCACCCCGGCCGTGCGCCAGCCCGCCGACCGCGCCGCGTCCAGCTCACCGGGCCGGTCGGACAGGAACAGCATGCGCCCCGGCGCGGCCCCCAGGTCGGCGGTGATCGCCTCGTACGACGCGGCCACCAGCTTGGGCCCGGCGTTCTCCGTGTCGTAGAACTCCCCGGCCAGCGGCCGCAGATCGCCCTTCGGACTGTGCCCGAACCACGCCCGCTGCGCTGCCACCGACCCCGACGAGTACACGTGCAGCCGTACCCCCGCCGCGTGCCACTCCCGCAGCCGGGGCAGCACGTCCGGGTAGAAGTGCGAGACCAGCTCCCCGCTCGCGAAGCCCTCGGCCCACACGATGCCCTGGAGGGTCTTCAAGGGCGTGGCCTTGCGGTCCTCGTCCAGCCACGCGCCGAGCGCCCGCTCGATCCGCGCCGCGTCGGCGGCCGGTTCGTCCAGCATCGCCCGTATCTGCCCGACGGCCCGCCGCACCTCGGGTTCCGCGGCCCGCTCGGTCAGCAGCCGCCCGAACCGCTTGCGTGCGTACGGGTACAGCTCGCCGACGACGAAACCCGTCGCACTGGTGGTGCCCTCGATGTCGAGCACCACATGGTCCACGTCGAACGTGTGCGTCACACCGCACCCCGTTCCGCCCGGCCGGCCGTGAGCGTGTCGAAGTCCGGGAACCGCAGCGCGATGTCGTCGCCCGTGAACGTGCCGATCCAGCCGTCCTCCTCGTGGAAGAAGCGCAGGGCCGTGAACGACGGGCGGGTGCCCATGTCGAACCAGTGGGTGGTGCCCCGCGGCACACCCAGCAGATCGCCCGCCTCGCACAGCACGGCGTGCACCTCGCCGCCCGCGTGCAGATAGAACACCCCTGACCCGGCGACGAAGAACCGCACCTCGTCGTCGTCCTCGTGGGTGTGCTCGGCGAGGAACTTCTCCCGCGCCGCCTTCGCCCGGTCCGGCCACGCCGGATCGTCGCAGGGGTGCAGGGACGCCACGTCCACCGTCGCGAACCCCTCCTCGGCGGTCAGCGTGCCGATCTCCGCCCGGTACGCCGCGAGGACGGCCGCGGGCTCCGCGTCCGGCGCCACGTCCGTACGCACCGGCCACTGCTCGTACCGCACTCCGATCGGTGCCAGCGCCGCGGCGATCTCCGCGGGCTCGGCCGTGCGCCGCAGCACGGTCTCCGGGCCGCTCTCCGGCCAGGTGGTCAGCAAGGTCATGAGGATCTCCAAGGTCGGTGACGGGCTGGAGAAACACGGGACACGGGCCGCAGGAGTGGCCGGGCCCCTGCCTGGCGATGCTAGTGCGGGCGTCCGGAGCCGGACCCTCGGATACGGGCCCGTCCGCGCCCTCTTCGCGACGGCCCGCCCGGTACGTGTGCGATCTTTGCCCGGCGGGTACCTCAGGGAGCCGGAAGCGCGAAGACGAAACCGGCAGGAGGCGAAGAGCGCAGGTCATGGACGCATGGGACGTGATCGTCGTCGGCGCGGGCTCGGCCGGAGGCGTACTGGCCGACCGGCTCACCGAGGACCCCGGACGCTCCGTACTGCTGCTGGAGGCCGGGCCCGACCACGGCAGCTCGCCCGACGGCCTGCCCGACGACGTGGCCACCAGCCCCGCCGCCACGCACAGCCACGACTGGGGGTACGTGAGCGAGCCCGGCGCTCTCGGCCGCACCGTCGCGCTGCCCCGCGGCAAGCTCGTCGGCGGCTCCTCGGCGATCAACTCCGCGATCGCCCTGCGCGGGCATCCGCAGGACTACGACGCCTGGGCCGCCCAGGGCAACGACGGCTGGTCGTTCGCGGACTTCCTGCCCAGCCTGCGCCGCGTCGAACGCGACCTGGACGCCGGGCCGCCCTGGCACGGCACGGACGGCCCGGTCCCCGTACGGCGGTACGGCAAGGACGAGACGAACCGGTGGCAGCGCGCCTTCCACCACGCCTGCACCGCCCTCGGCCACCCGCCCGTCGCCGACCACAACGCCCCCGGCGCCCGCGGTGTCGGCCCGGTCCCGGTCAACCGGATCGGCGGCGTCCGGCAGAGCACCGCCCTCACCTACCTCGCCCGGGCCCGCGGCCGGGACAACCTCACCGTGCGCGGCGACATCCTGGTCGACCGGGTCGTCCTGCGCGACGGCCGGGCGGCGGGCGTCCAGCTGGCCGACCCGGCCCGTACGGTGCTGCCCGCCCGGCAGGTCGTGCTCGCCGCCGGCGCCTACGGCAGCCCGCCGGTCCTGCTGCGCTCCGGCATCGGCCCGGCGGACCACCTGCGCGGCCTCGGCATCCCCGTGACGGCCGACCTGCCCGGCGTGGGGGAGAACCTGCGCGACCACCCTGCCGTCACCCTCAGGTACGCCACCGACGCCCCGCCGCCCGGCCCGCGCGACCCGGTGCTGCAAACCTTCCTGACCTGCGACCTCAGCGGCGGCGACGGCCCGCCCGACCTCCAGGTCTTCCCCTCGGGCCCCGAAACGGACGAGAACGGGGCGACGGTGCTCACCTTCTGGGTGGCGCTGCTGCGGCCCTCCTCCTGCGGCCGACTGTGGCTGCGCTCCGCCGACCCCCGCGATGCCCCGCGCATCGACGCCGGCTTCCTGCGCGACCCGGGGGACACCCGCCGCTTGCTGACGGGCATGCGGCTGGCCCGCTCCCTCGCCCGTACCGCACCCCTGTCCGGCCTGCTCCGCGAGGAGCGCGCGCCGGGCCCCGCCGTCACCACCGACGTACAGCTGGCGGAAGCGCTGCGGCAGACCGTCAGCGGCTACCAGCACGCTGCCGGGACCTGCCGGATGGGCCCGGCAACGGACCCCGGAGCGGTGGTCTCCACCACCGGCGCCGTGCACGGAGTCGAGGCCCTGCACGTCATCGACGCCTCCGTGATGCCGACGCTGCCCGCCGCCAACACCAACCTCACCGCCATGGCCGTCGCCGAGCACTGCGTGCGGGGACTCTGAGGTTCCTCCGGCACGCCGAAGGGCGGCTCCCCGCCGGGGAGCCGCCCTCAGGACGACAGGGGAGGCAGCGGGTCAGCCGCGCTGCTCCAGTATCGACTTGGTCCGGGCGCGGACGTCCTCCGTGTCCAGGCCGCGGATGGTCAGCGTGGTGCGGCGGCGCAGCACGTCGTCGACCGTCTCCGCCCACTCGTGGTCACGGGCGTAGACGACCTGGGCCCAGATCTCCGGCGCGTCCGGGTGGATGCGCTCGGCCAGCGCCGCGTCCTCGTTGGCCAGCCGCGCGATGTCGAAGGACAGCGAACCGTAGTGGGTGGCCAGGTGGCGGGCGGTCTCCGGCGCCATGCGCGGGCCGGGGACCGAGCCGTCGACCAGCAGGCGGTGGGCGACCGCGTTGGGGTTGGCGATACCCGGCAGCGGCAGCTTCTTCGGCAGGTGCGCGATCGGCTCCATGTCCTCGGCCAGCGGCTGGCCGGGCAGCGCCGCCAGCTTGTTCATGACCGTACGGCCGATGTGGCGGAAGGTGGTCCACTTGCCGCCCGCGACGGAGAGCATGCCGCCCGCGCCCTCGGTGACGACCGTCTCGCGCTTGGCCTTGGAGGTGTCGCCGGGGCCGCCCGGCAGCACCCGCAGGCCCGCGAAGGAGTACGTGATCAGGTCACGCGACAGCTGCTGGTCGCGGACGGAGAAGGCCGCCTCGTCCAGGATCTGCGCGGTGTCCTTCTCGGTGACGCGGACGTCCGCCGGGTCGCCCTCGAACTCCTCGTCGGTGGTACCGAGCAGCAGCATGTCCTCCCAGGGGAGGGCGAAGGTGATGCGGTACTTGTCGATCGGGGTGGCCAGCGCGGCCTTCCAGGGGGAGGTGCGCTTGAGGACCAGGTGCGCGCCCTTGGACAGGCGGATGGAGGGCGCCGCGTTCGGGTTCTCCATCTTGCGCAGGTGGTCGACCCAGGGGCCGGTCGCGTTGAGGACCAGGCGCGCGTTGACACCGAACTCGGAGCCGTCGGTGCCGTCCTTCAGCTCGGCACCGGTGACCCGGCCCTGGGTGAAGCGCAGGCCGGTGACCTCGGCGTGGTTGAGGACCGTGGCGCCGGCCTCGACGGCCGCGCGGACCGTCATCAGGGCCATCCGCGCGTCGTTCATCTGGTCGTCGCCGTACACCGCGACGGCCTTGAGGTTGTCCGTCCGCAGCTCCGGCACGTCGCGCTGGGCCTTGGACGGGCTGATGACGTGACCGACACCGTCACCGAAGGCGGACAGCGCGGAGTAGGCGAAGACGCCCGCGCCGAGCTTGGCCGCGCCGTGCGGACCGCCCTTGTAGACCGGCAGGTAGAAGGTCAGCGGGTTGGCGAGGTGGGGGGCCACCTCACGCGAGACCGCACGGCGCTCGAAGTGGTTCTCCGCCACCAGCTTGACCGCGCCGGTCTGCAGGTAGCGCAGACCGCCGTGCAGCAGCTTGGAGGAGGCGGAGGAGGTGGCGCCGGCGAAGTCACCGGCGTCCACCAGCGCAACCCGCAGCCCCGACTGCGCGGCGTGCCAGGCAGTGGAGATGCCCAGGATGCCGCCGCCGATCACCAGGAGGTCGTACGTCGCCTTGGAAAGCTGCTCCCGAGTCTCGGCGCGGCTCTGGGTCGAACCGTCGGCCGGGTGCGTCCCGAGGGCCGGGACGCTCTGCAGGGTGCTCATGATTACTCCTCGTCCTCGATCCAGCCCATGGTCCGCTCGACGGCCTTGAGCCAGCTCTTGTACTCGCGGTCGCGGGTCTCCGCGTCCATGCGGGGGGTCCACTCGGCGGCCCGGCGCCAGTTGGCGCGCAGCGCGTCGGTGTCCGGCCAGAAGCCGACGGCCAGTCCGGCGGCGTAGGCGGCGCCGAGGCAGGTCGTCTCGGCGACCATCGGGCGCACCACGGGGGCGTCCAGGAAGTCCGAGATGGTCTGCATCAGCAAGTTGTTGGAGGTCATCCCGCCGTCGACCTTCAGCGAGGTCAGGTCGACGCCGGAGTCCTTGGTCATGGCGTCGGTGATCTCGCGGGTCTGCCAGGCGGTGGCCTCAAGGACGGCGCGGGCGATGTGCGCCTTGGTGACGTAGCGGGTCAGGCCCGCGATCACGCCGCGCGCGTCCGAGCGCCAGTAGGGGGCGAACAGGCCGGAGAAGGCCGGGACGAAGTACGCGCCGCCGTTGTCCTCGACGGTGCTGGCCAGCGTCTCGATCTCGGCGGCCGAGTTGATCAGGCCCATCTGGTCGCGCATCCACTGCACCAGCGAACCGGTGACGGCGATCGAGCCCTCCAGGGCGTACACCGGCGGCTCGTCGCCGATGCGGTAGCCGACCGTGGTCAGCAGCCCGTTGTAGGAGTTGACGGGCTCGTCACCGGTGTTCATCAGCATGAAGGTGCCGGTGCCGTACGTGGACTTGGCCTCGCCCTTGTCGTAGCAGGTCTGGCCGAACAGCGCGGCCTGCTGGTCGCCCAGTGCCGAGGCGACCGGCACGCCGGCCAGCGCGCCCGCGGCGGCGGTGCCGTACACCTCGGCCGACGAGCGGATCTCCGGCAGCACCGCGGCCGGGATGTCGATGGAGTGCAGGATCTTCTGGTCCCACTCAAGCTTGCGCAGGTTCATCAGCAGGGTGCGCGAGGCGTTGGTGACGTCGGTGACGTGCACGCCGCCCTCGGCGCCGCCGGTCAGGTTCCAGATGACCCAGGAGTCCATGGTGCCGAAGAGGATGTCGCCGGCCTCGGCGCGCTCGCGCAGGCCCTCGACGTTGTCCAGCAGCCAGCGGATCTTCGGGGCGGCGAAGTACGAGGCCAGCGGCAGGCCGGTCTCGCGGCGGAAGCGGTCCTTGCCGACGTTGCGGCCCAGCTCGCGGCAGAGCCCGTCGGTGCGGGTGTCCTGCCAGACGATGGCGTTGTGGACCGGCTCGCCGGTGTTCTTGTCCCACATCAGCGTGGTCTCACGCTGATTGGTGATGCCGATCGCCTTGACGTCCTTGGCGGTGATGCCGGCCTTCTCGACGGCACCGGCCACGACCTGCTGGACGTTCTCCCAGATCTCCTTGGCGTCGTGCTCGACCCACCCCGGCTTGGGGAAAATCTGTTCGTGCTCCTTCTGGTCGACCGAGACGATCCGGCCGTCCTTGTCGAACACGATGCAGCGGCTGGACGTGGTGCCCTGGTCGATGGCCGCGATGAACGGCCCGTGGCCGTGCGAGGCGGTGCTGTGGTTGTCGCTCATGGTGTGTGTGCTCCAAAAATCTTCGGTCGGGCGGCGCGGCTCAGGCGAACGCGAGGTTGTAGATACCACCGGCGATCGCGCCGCCGATCAGCGGACCGGCGACCGGGATCCACGCGTAGCCCCAGTCCGACCCGCCCTTGTTCGGCAGCGGAAGCAGCGAGTGGACGATACGCGGACCGAGGTCGCGAACCGGGTTGATCGCGTAGCCGGTCGGGCCGCCGAGTGACAGACCGATGCCGACGACCACGAACGCGGTCAGCAGCGCTCCGATGACGCCGACGCCCTTGCCGTCGTCACTGAGGCCCTGCGTGAGGATCGCCAGCACGAGCACGATGGTGGCGATGACCTCCGTGGTCACGTTCTGCACCGCGTTGCGGATCTCGGGTCCGGTGGAGAAGACCCCGAGAACCGGGCCGGCCTTGGGGGCCGCCGCCTTGTCGACCATGCCTTCCTGGCCGCTCTGCTCGCCCACGATCTCCGGGTCGGTCAGATGGGCCTTGAAGTGGCCGTAGTACGCGAGCCACACGAGCACCGCGCCGATCATGGCGCCGAGCAGCTGCCCGGCGAAGTAGACCGGTACGTCGCCCCACGGCGTGCCGCCCTTGACGGCCAGTCCCACGGTGACCGCCGGGTTGAGGTGCGCGCCGGACTTCGTCGCGATGTACGCGCCGGTGAGTACGGCGAAACCCCACCCGAAGGCGATGGCCACCCATCCCGCCTCGAATGCCTTCGAGCGCTTCAGCGTGACGGCGGCGCAGACGCCACCGCCCAGCAGGATCAGAACAGCGGTACCGATGGTCTCGCTGATGAAGATGTCGGAGCTGGACACCCGCGACTCCTTTGTCCTTCGTCCAGGGGAAGGCGGACCCCGGGTCTCTCCGAGGTCCGCGCCCTCCGAGAGGGCGTTGGTCGGCCTCCGGCACTGTCCACCATAACCAATATTGTCGTTTGGTGTTCGACAATGCCGACCGACGAACGGCAGTTTTCTTCACACGTAGCAACCCGTCAAGGGTTCTGTGACTGAAAACTTAGGTGAACATATGGGACTGGAAGGGTCAGAATCGCCCTGCGCCGAGGTCCCGGGACACCGCACGGGCGCAGTCCCGCACGGCGGCGACGATTTCCGGCCGCAGCTCACCCGGCTCACCGTCCCGGCAGACCCGCTCCACCGCACCGGTCACGCCGACCGCGCCGACCGGCATCCGGCGCCGGTCGTGGATGGGCGCGGCCACCGACGCCACGCCCTCCCAGGTCTCCTCCACGTCGGCCGCCCAGCCGCGCGCCCGGGTGAGATCCAGCACACCCTCCAGGTCCTCCAGCGCGGTCACCGTGCGCGGCGTGAACGCCTGCCGCTCGGCCTCCGCCGCCTCGCTGTGCGCCACCGGGTCGTACGCCGTCAGCACCTTGCCCAGCGCCGTGCTGTGCAGCGGGTGCATCGCGCCGACCTCCAGCACCTGGCGGCTGTCGTCGGGCCGGAAGACGTGGTGCACGATCAGCACGCCCTGCTGGTGCAGCACCCCCAGGTAGACGCTCTCGCCGCTGGAGCGCGCCAGGTCGTCCGTCCACACGAGCGCGCGGGCGCGCAGCTCGTGCACGTCCAGGTAGCTGTTGCCGAGGCGCAGCAGCTCGGCGCCCAGCTGGTAGCGGCCGGACGCCGGGTCCTGCTCGACGAAGCCCTCCTGCTGGAGGGTGCGCAGGATGCCGTGCGCGGTGCCCTTGGCCAGGCCCAGCGCGGACGAGATGTCGGAGAGGCCCAGCCGCCGCTCACCGCCGGCCAGCAGCCGCAGCATCGCGGCGGCACGTTCCAGTGACTGGATGTTCCGTGCCATCGGGCAACCTCCGGTGAAGCGGTGAAGCGGGTGACATGGTGCGGTGTACGGCGCGCGACCGGCCCGGGAGAGCGGTTCGGCAATGCTGAACGATATCGGTGAATGCCGACCCTGTGGCAGTCGACCGACACCTGTCAATGATCTTGACCAAGTCCGGAACCGGCCCGGAACCGGGCATGACACGGCCGGTGAACCGTCCACGCCGTAAGACACCCGGGCCACCGGCAGCCACGCCCGCTACCCTGACCGGGTGCGCCTTCTACCGGAAGACGCAAAGCCGACAGCCGTCGCAACCAGGGGAGCACCTCCATGGCCTCGTACACGCCATCGTCCACCCGCACATCCCGCACCACGGCACTCCGCGAGGCCCTCGCCTCCCGCGTGGTGGTGGCCGACGGGGCGATGGGCACGATGCTCCAGGCACAGGACCCCTCGATGGAGGACTTCCAGCAGCTGGAGGGCTGCAACGAGATCCTGAACATCACCCGTCCGGACATCGTCCGTTCGGTCCACGAGGAGTACTTCGCGGTCGGCGTCGACTGCGTCGAGACCAACACCTTCGGCGCCAACTACGCCGCCCTCGCCGAGTACGACATCCCCGAACGGGTCTTCGAACTGTCCGAGTCGGGCGCCCGCATCGCCCGCGAGGTCGCCGACGAGTACACCGCCTCCACCGGACAGCAGCGCTGGGTGCTCGGCTCCATGGGCCCCGGCACCAAGCTGCCCACCCTCGGCCACGTCGACTACGCCACCCTGCGCGACGCCTACCAGCAGAACGCCGAAGGCATGATCGCCGGCGGCGCCGACGCGCTGCTCGTCGAGACCACCCAGGACCTGCTCCAGACCAAGGCCGCCGTCCTCGGCGCCCGCCGCGCCCTGGAAGCCACCGGCACCGACCTGCCGGTGATCTGCTCGGTGACCGTCGAGACCACCGGCACCATGCTGCTCGGCTCGGAGATCGGCGCCGCGCTGACCGCGCTGGAGCCGCTCGGCATCGACATGATCGGCCTGAACTGCGCCACCGGCCCTGCCGAGATGAGCGAGCACCTGCGCTACCTCGCCCGCAACGCCCGCGTCCCGCTGTCCTGCATGCCCAACGCCGGTCTGCCCGTCCTCGGCAAGGACGGCGCCCACTACCCGCTGTCCCCGGGCGAGCTGGCCGACGCCCAGGAGACCTTCGTCGCCGAGTACGGGCTCTCGCTCGTCGGCGGCTGCTGCGGTACGACGCCGGAGCACCTGCGCCAGGTCGTCGAGCGGGTACGGGGCCTGGCCCCCACCGAGCGCAGCCCGCGCCCCGAGCCCGGCGCCGCCTCCCTCTACCAGACCGTCCCGTTCCGCCAGGACACCTCGTACCTGGCCATCGGCGAGCGCACCAACGCCAACGGCTCCAAGAAGTTCCGCGAGGCGATGCTGGAAGGCCGCTGGGACGACTGCGTGGAGATGGCCCGCGACCAGATCCGCGAGGGCGCCCACCTGCTCGACCTGTGCGTGGACTACGTCGGCCGGGACGGCGTCGCCGACATGCGGGAACTGGCCGGCCGCTTCGCCACCGCCTCCACCCTGCCCCTGGTGCTGGACTCCACCGAGGTCCCGGTGATCCAGGCGGGGCTGGAGAAGCTCGGCGGCCGCGCGGTCATCAACTCCGTCAACTACGAGGACGGCGACGGCCCCGAGTCGCGGTTCGCCAGGGTCGCCGCGCTGGCCCGGGAGCACGGCGCCGCCCTGATGGCGCTGACCATCGACGAGGAGGGCCAGGCCCGTACCGTCGAGAACAAGGTCGCCATCGCCGAGCGCATCATCGAGGACCTGACGACCAACTGGGGCATCCGCGAGTCGGACATCCTCATCGACTGCCTGACGTTCACCATCTGCACCGGTCAGGAGGAGTCCCGCAAGGACGGCGTCCACACCATCGAGGCCATCCGCGAGCTGAAGCGGCGTCGCCCCGACGTGCAGACCACGCTCGGCCTGTCCAACATCTCCTTTGGCCTCAACCCGGCCGCCCGCATCGTGCTCAACTCCGTCTTCCTCGACGAGTGCGTCAAGGCCGGACTGGACTCGGCGATCGTGCATGCCTCCAAGATCCTGCCGATCGCCCGCCTGGAGGAGGAGCAGGTCAAGGTCGCCCTCGACCTGATCTACGACCGTCGGGAAGAGGGCTACGACCCGCTCCAGCGGCTCCTGGAGCTGTTCGAGGGCGCCACCGCCAAGTCGCTGAAGGCCGGCAAGGCCGAGGAACTGCTCGCGCTGCCCCTGGAGGAGCGGCTGCGGCGCCGCATCATCGACGGCGAGAAGAACGGCCTGGACGCCGACCTGGAGGCGGCGCTCGCCGAACGCCCGGCCCTGGACATCGTCAACGACACCCTGCTCGAAGGCATGAAGGTGGTCGGTGAGCTGTTCGGCTCCGGCCAGATGCAGCTGCCGTTCGTGCTCCAGTCCGCCGAGGTCATGAAGACCGCGGTGGCCTACCTGGAGCCGCACATGGAGAAGACCGACGCCGACGGCAAGGGCACCATCGTCCTGGCGACCGTCCGCGGCGACGTGCACGACATCGGCAAGAACCTCGTCGACATCATCCTGTCCAACAACGGCTACAACGTCGTCAACCTCGGCATCAAGCAACCGGTTTCGGCCATCCTGGAAGCCGCCGAGGAGCACCGCGCCGACGTCATCGGCATGTCCGGCCTGCTGGTCAAGTCCACGGTGATCATGAAGGAGAACCTGGAGGAGCTCAACCAGCGCAAGATGGCGGCCGACTTCCCCGTCATCCTCGGCGGCGCCGCCCTGACCCGCGCCTACGTCGAACAGGACCTGCACGAGATCTACGAGGGCGAGGTCCGCTACGCCCGTGACGCCTTCGAGGGCCTGCGCCTGATGGACGCCCTGATCGCCGTCAAGCGCGGCGTGCCCGGCGCCACCCTGCCCGAGCTCAAGCAGCGCCGCGTCCCCAAGCGCGACATCGAGATCAAGGAGCCGGAGCAGGAGGAGGGCACCGTCCGCTCCGACGTGTCCACCGACAACCCTGTCCCCGCCCCGCCCTTCTGGGGCACCCGCGTCGTCAAGGGCATCCAGCTCGCCGACTACGCGTCCTGGCTGGACGAGGGCGCCCTGTTCAAGGGCCAGTGGGGCCTCAAGCAGGCCCGTACGGGGGACGGACCCTCGTACGAGGAACTGGTCGAGTCCGAGGGACGGCCCCGGCTGCGCGGCTGGCTGGACAAGCTCCAGACCGAGAACCTCCTGGAGGCCGCCGTCGTCCACGGGTACTTCCCCTGCTACTCCAAGGGCGACGACCTGATCCTGCTCAACGAGGACGGCACCGAGCGCACCCGCTTCACCTTCCCGCGCCAGCGCCGCGGCCGCCGGCTGTGCCTGGCCGACTTCTTCCGCCCGGAGGAGTCCGGCGAGCGGGACGTGGTCGGCCTCCAGGTCGTCACCGTCGGCTCGAAGATCGGCGAGGCCACCGCCGAACTGTTCGCCTCCGACTCCTACCGCGACTACCTGGAACTGCACGGCCTGTCCGTGCAGCTCGCCGAAGCCCTCGCCGAGTACTGGCACGCCCGCGTCCGCGCCGAGCTGGGCTTCGCCGGTGAGGACCCCGCGGACGTCGAGGACATGTTCGCGCTGAAGTACCGCGGCGCCCGCTTCTCGCTCGGCTACGGGGCCTGCCCCGACCTGGAGGACCGCGCCAAGATCGCCGACCTGCTGCGGCCGGAGCGGATCGGCGTACAACTCTCCGAGGAGTTCCAGCTGCACCCGGAGCAGTCCACCGACGCGATCGTCATCCACCACCCGGAGGCGAAGTACTTCAACGCGCGGTAGCACCGGGACCGGCGAGGCCACGGAAGTTCCCGCGGGCCACGCGCGTCCCCCCGCACCGTCGTACACTGGTCGGTCCGGTAGCGGCCGGTCGCTCTCCCGCGTGGGAGAGCGACCGGCCCTTTCGTCCCTCCGGGGACGCGCGAGTACGGAGGTGCACGGATGACCAGCAGCATCCCCGCGGTAGGTACCCGTACGGCCGACGGCGCCACCCTCCAGGCCGTCTTCCTCGACCTGGACGGCACCCTCGTCGACACCGAGGGCTTCTGGTGGGAGGCGGAGACCCAGGTCTTCGCCGAGCTGGGCCACGTACTGGACGACCACCACCGCCAGGTCGTCGTCGGCGGGCCGATGCAGCGCAGCGCCGCGTACCTGATCGAGGTGACCGGCGCCGACATCGGCCTGGCCGACCTGAGCGTGCTGCTCAATGCCCGGTTCTCCGAGCGCATCGCCCGCGGCGTGCCGCTGATGCCCGGCGCCCGCCGGCTGCTCGCGGAACTGTCCGCGCACGGCGTGCCCACCGCCCTGGTCTCCGCCTCGCACCGCACCGTCATCGACCGGATGCTGCACTCCCTGGGCCCCGAGCACTTCCGCCTGACGCTGGCCGGCGACGACCTGCCCCGTACGAAACCCCACCCGGACCCCTACCTGACCGCGGCCGCCCGGCTCGGCGTGGACCCCCGGCGCTGCGCCGTGGTGGAGGACACCGTCACCGGTGTGACGGCGGGCGAGGCGGCCGGCTGCCAGGTCGTCGCGGTGCCGTCGGTGACCCCGATCGGCCCTGGCGCGGGCCGCACCGTGGTCGGATCGCTGGAAGAAGTCGATCTCCCATTTCTCCGGTCGCTCATCACGGACGGCCGGTGAGGTGTGCACTGAGCGTGTTCCGCTGAAAACGGAAGAAACTGTAAGGAGCGGTCCGCTCATTTTCCGTGACGAATGCGGCGGCTGAATTCAGCCGGACGTTCACCTCAATGGCGGAGTGACGTTTCTCACGCGCAGACCCGTCGACAGTGCGGCACGTGGTCGTTCCAAGGGGGCTTTCGCCTGGTTTCCCTGGGGGTAAGTGTCCGGATTGATGGAGGCACGTACGGTTCGTTCCACCGTCCGGATATCGATCATCGGGCATCCGTTATCCGGGCGTGATATCCGTTCAACTCTGTTGTGTCCCGGAGGCCCTGGCCGTTCCTACTAATGTCAACGCGAGCAACACCTCTGCGCTGATAAGGAACCTGCCGACGATGAATCGCAAGACCTTGGTGCTGCCGGCTCTGGCCGGTCTGCTCGTCCCCACACTCGCCGCCTGCGGCAGTTCGGACGGCTCCGGCGAAGGCGGCAAGCCGATCAAGGTCGGCACCACCGCCCAACTGGAGGCCACCAAGGACGCGCCCGCCCCGCTCGACCCCGCCCAGGCGTACGACGTCGACGCGTGGAACGTGCTGCGCGGAACCCTGCAGACGCTCATGCGCCTGCCCCGGAGCGGCACCGCGCCGGTTCCCGAGGCCGCCGAGTCCTGCGGATTCCGGGACACCCAGAACGAGCAGTTCCGCTGCAAACTCCGCGACGGACTGAAGTTCTCCAACGGGCACGCCCTGACGTCCAAGGACGTGAAGTTCTCCATCGACCGGATGCTGGCCATCAAGTACGACCGCGGCCCCATCTCCCTGGTGGACAACGTCGACAAGGTCGAGACACCCAGCGAGACCGAGGTGGTCTTCCACCTCAAGAAGCCGGACGCCACCTTCCCGCAGAAGCTCGCCACCCCGGCGGCGGCCATCGTCGACAGCGAGGTGTATCCGGCCAAGGGCCTCTACAAGGGCTTCGAGGTGTCCGGCTCCGGTCCGTACACCGTCAAGGTCGAGCACAGCGGAGAGCGCATCAGCAAGGCCGTCTTCACCAAGAACCCCGACTATCAGGGCGGGATCGAGGCGAAGAACTCCCACGTCGAGATGGAGTTCTTCGAGGACTCCAACAGCATGGAGAAGGCCCTGCGCAAGGGCGACATCGACCTGATGAACCGCAGCCTGGCCCCCGACCAGATCAAGGGCCTGGAGAACGCCCGCGACGAACACGTCGCCCTGACGGCCGTACCCGGCTCCGAGATCCGCTACCTGGCCTTCAACACCGACGACCCGTCAGTCTCCGACAAGGCCGTCCGCCAGGCCATGGCCCAGCTGGTCAACCGCTCCGCGCTGGTCCGCGACGTGTACTCCTACGCCGGCGACCCGCTGTACTCCCTGGTGCCCAAGGGCCTCACCGGCCACATCAACTCGTTCTTCACCAAGTACGGCAACCCGAGCGTCCCCGCCGCCCGCAAGATCCTCCAGCAGGCGCACATCAACACCCCGGTGAAGCTCACCCTCACCTACACCGCGAACCACTACGGCTCCAGCACCGCCAAGGAGTTCAAGGAACTCCAGTCCCAGCTCAACAAGAGCGGCCTGTTCGACGTCGAGATCAAGGGCGTCGACAACTGGACGCAGTTCCGCAAGGAGCAGTCCGAAGGCAAGTACGCCGTCTACGGCATGGGCTGGTTCGCCGACCTCCCCGACGCGGACAACTACATCGCGCCGTTCATCGGCAAGGGGAACTTCCTCAACTCCCCGTACCGCAACAACAAGATCGAGTCCCAGCTGATCCCCACCACCCGGCAGCAGACCGACCGCAACTCCGCCGCCGAGGGCTTCAAGCAGGCCCAGGACATCATCGCGGACGACGTACCGGTCCTCCCGCCGTGGCAGGGCAAGCAGTACGTCGCCTCCCGCGACGACATCACCGGCGCCGAGTGGGCCCTGAACTCCTCCTCGGCCCTCCAGATCTGGGAACTGGGCCGCGGCGTGAGCAGCAACTGACGACGACTTCCGGCCGGCGCCACCGCGCGCCGGCCGGCTGCCGCATCCCCGAGACGGCGCGCACCACCACAACCGATGACGGCACCCTGCCGGCACACCGACACCGGCACCCGCCGGCGCGGACACACCGCTGAACCGCCAGGACGACTGTGAGGAACACGCACGTGAGGAAACGCGACCAGTGGCTCGCCGCACCGCTGGGGGCAGGGCTCGTCGCCGCTCTGCTCAGCGGCTGCGGAACCGGCGAGGGCTCGGACGGCGGGAGCGGGGAGCCCGTGGTGATGGGCATGACCGACAAGGTCGTGTCCACCGACCCCGCCGCCGGCTACGACCCGGTCTCCTGGCTGCTGTTCAACAACGTCTTCCAGTCGTTGCTGAGCTTCCCCAAGGGCAGCACCACCCCCGAACCCGAGGCCGCCGACTCCTGCGGTTTCGTCGAGGGCGGCAGCACCGTCTACAAGTGCACCCTCAAGGACGGCCTGAAGTTCAGCAACGGCAACAGCCTCACCTCCGAGGACGTCAAGTTCTCCTTCGACCGGATCAAGCAGATCAACGACAAGCGCGGCCCCGCCGTGATGTTCGCCGGTCTGGAGAAGGTCGAGGCCCCCGACGCCCAGACCGTCGTCTTCCGCCTCAAGACCCCCGACGCGACCTTCCCCATGAAGATCGCCTCCGGTGCCGGCTCCATCGTCGACCACCGTGAGTACGCGCCCGACAAGCTGCGCACCGACGACAAGGCCGTCGGCTCCGGCGTCTACACCCTCAACGAGTACGACGCCTCCTCCCAGGCCGTCTTCGGCGTCAACAGCTCCTACAAGGGCCCCGCCAAGGTCAAGAACTCCGGCATGACCATGAAGTTCTTCACCAGCCAGGACACGCTGAAGAAGGCGGTCCAGGACGGTTCCATCGACATCGCCTACCGCGGTCTGGCCATGAAGGACATCGCCTCGCTGGACCAGGCGTCCGACAGCCAGACGCACGGCGTCCAGGTGGTCGAAGGCAAGAGCGCCGAGGTCATGCACCTGGTGTTCAACATGCGCGACCCGGTGGCCGGCAAGCTCGGTGTCCGCAAGGCCATCGCCTACCTGCTGGACCGCTCCACGCTCGTCCGCGACGTCTACAAGCGCACCGCCGAACCGCTGTACTCGATCGTGCCCGCCGGCATCACCGGCCACAACACGGCGTTCTTCTCCACCTACGGCGACCGGCCGCAGACCGACAAGGCCCTCGCCGCCCTGCGCGACGCCGGCTACAACAACAAGAAGGTGCCGCTCACCCTCTGGGCCACCCCCGTCCGCTACGGCCCCGGCACCGTCCCGGCCTTCCAGGAGATCGCCCAGCAGCTCAACGCCAGCGGCCTCTTCGACGCCAAGGTCAAGAGCGTGCCCATCGAGGAGTTCGAGCAGGGCGTGGAAGCCGGGAAGTACGGCGCCTACGTCAAGGGCTGGGTCCCCGACTACCCGGACCCCGACAACTTCACCCAGCCGTTCTTCGGCAAGGACAACGTCCTGCGCAACAACTACGACGCCAAGCGCATCACCTCGAAGCTGCTGCCCGGCACCGCCGGCCAGCCCGACCGGCAGGCGACCAAGACCGCCTTCCGCGAGGTGCAGGACATCGTCGCCGAGGACCTGCCGGTCATACCGGTGTGGCAGGGCAAGCAGTACGCCGTCGCCCGCCAGAACGTCGACGGCCTCCAGTGGACGCTGGACGCCACCACCGTCTTCCGCTTCTGGGAGCTGAAGAAGGGCTGACCCGCCCGCTACGGCAACGGCCCGGCCCGCCACCGCTCCTTCCGGGAGCGGGGCGGGCCGGGCCGTTCTCGCAGCCACCTCGGACGGGCGGCGCCGACGGGCCGGGACTACTGGGCCCCGGGACGCACCAGCCCGCTCTCGTACGCGTACACCGCGGCCTGCACCCGGTCCCGCAGCCCCAGCTTCGTCAGCACGTGCCCGACGTGCGTCTTGACCGTCGTCTCGCTCACGAACAGATCCGCGGCGATCTCCGCGTTCGACAGACCGCGCGCCACCAGCTTCAGCACCTCCACCTCCCGCTCGGTGAGGGTGTGCAGCGTGTCCGGCACCGGCTCCTCACCGGACGGCAGATGACCCGCGTACTTGTCCAGCAGACGACGCGTGATGCTCGGCGCGAGCATCGCCTCGCCCGCCGCCACCACCCGGATCGCCTGCACCAGCTCCTGGGCCGGCGCGTCCTTCAGCAGGAAGCCGCTGGCCCCCGCGCGCAGCGCCTCGACCACGTACTCGTCCAGATCGAAGGTGGTCAGCACCAGCACCTTCGCCGGACCGTCCTTCGCCGGCCCGGTGATCTGCCGGGTCGCCTCGACCCCGTCCATCCGCGGCATCCGGATGTCCATCAGCACCACGTCGGGCTGCAGCGCCCGCACCTGCTCCAGCGCCTGCAGACCGTCCCCGGCCTCGCCGACGACCGCGAGATCCTGCTCGGCCTCCAGGATCATCCGGAAACCGGTACGCAGCAGCGGCTGGTCGTCGACCAGCAGGACGCGGATTGCCACAGGGACTCCTTCGTTAGACCAGGTCCATTCTGCCCTGCCCCGCCCCGGACACCGCCACGGGGAGCGCCTGGCCGGGACCCGCGACCGGCAGCGGATACGGCGGGGGAGTACCGCCGAACTCCGGGCACACCGCCTGGTGGTCGCACCACCTGCACAGCTTCGTACGGCGCGGCCGCCAGTCACCGGTCTCCGTCGCCCGCTGGATGGCGTCCCACAGCGCCAGCAGCTTGCGCTCCACACCCCGCAGGTCGGCCTCGGTCGGGTCGTACGTCAGCACGTCACCACTGCCCAGGTACACCAGCTGCAACCGCCGCGGCACCCGGCCGCGCAGCCGCCACATCACCAGCGCGTAGAACTTCATCTGGAACAGCGGACCGTCGGCGTACTCCGGGCGGGGCGCCTTGCCGGTCTTGTAGTCGACGAGCCGCACCTCGCCCGTCGGCGCCACGTCCACCCGGTCGATGAAGCCGCGCAGCCGCAGCCCCGAGTCCAGCACCGTCTCCACGTACAGCTCGCGGTCGGCGGGCTCCAGACGCGTCGGGTCCTCCAGCGTGAACCACCGCTCCACCAGCGCCTCGGCGTCCGCCAGCCACGCCGCCAGCCGCTCACCCGACGGATCGTCCTCGAACAGCCCGGCCAGCTCGGGACGCTTCGCCAGCAGCTTCTCCCACTCACCCGGCACCATCGAGCGCGCACCGCCCGCCGTGCGCTGCGCCGCCGGGGCGTCGAAGAGGCGCTCCAGCACCGCGTGCACCACCGTGCCGCGCGTCGCCGCGGGGCTCGGCTTCTCCGGCAGCTTGTCGATCACACGGAAGCGGTACAGCAGCGGGCACTGCATGAAGTCGCCCGCCCGTGACGGTGAGAGGGCGACGGGACGGGCGGCGGGCGGGGGAGCGGGGGTACCGGTGGCTGTGTCCGTGCCGGCCGTGTCCGTGCCCGTGTCGGTGCCGGCCGTGTCCATACCAGCGTCCGTGGTGGCTCCGGCGGCGGTGGCCGGCCCGGCGTCCGGCACGGGAACGATGAGTGCGGCGGATGTCACAGCGAGGCCGCGCGCGCCGACCGCCTTGGGGTCGCCAGGCGCGCCGGGGGCGTCGCTCTCCCCGGCGGCTCCGGCGTCCGGGGCCGCCCCGGACGCCCCGCCCTGTCGGCCCACCGGGCCCAGCGGGCTCAGCGGGCCCGGTCGGCCCTGCCCGCCCTGTTCGCCCTGACCGCCGTCCGCGGCGTCCGGTCCGGCCTCTTCGGTGCTCGTTCCCATGACACCCGACCCTACGGCCCGCCACTGACAGCTACCGCGACCGAGGGATCACAATGGGAGACCGAGGCGGGGTGACGCGAAGCGCTCCGCATACCATCGACGCCAGACCCCTTCGCCCTGCATGATCGACATGCCGTACCGGACAGCACCCGGACGGACAGGAGCGAAGGCCGCAATCGACGAGGGGACGCCGTGGACGAGAGTGGGAAGCCGCAGGACCCTGAGGAGTCCGCGCACCACGGACCGCCCGACCCGCCCGGACCGTCCGACCCGGCCCGCGCCACCGGCCGTACGCGGCCGTCCGGGAACCGCCCCTCCGCGCAGCGCCCGGCCAAGGGCGGCCAGGGCAGGCGCACCGGCGGCGGCATCCTCATGGGCCGCCCCTTCGGGGTACCGGTCTACGTGGCCCCCAGCTGGTTCGTCGTCGCCGCCCTGATCACCTGGGTCTTCGGCGGCCAGCTCGAACGGATCCTGCCGGAGCTCGGCTCCGCCCGCTACCTCGTCTCGCTCTTCTTCGCCGTCGCCTTCTACGCCTCGGTGCTCGTCCACGAGCTGGCGCACACCGTCGCCGCGCTGCGCTTCAAGCTTCCCGTGCGCCGTATCCAGCTCCAGTTCTTCGGCGGCGTCTCCGAGATCGAGAAGGAGTCCGAGACACCCGGCCGCGAGTTCGTCCTGGCCTTCGTGGGCCCGCTGCTCTCGCTGGTCCTCGCGGGCGTCTTCTACGGCGGGATGAAGGTGGTCGAGCCCGGCACCGTACCCGGTGTGCTGCTCGCCGGACTGATGATCTCCAACCTCATCGTCGCTGTCTTCAACCTGCTGCCCGGCCTGCCGCTCGACGGCGGCCGGATGCTCCGCGCCGTCGTGTGGAAGCTCACCGGCAAGCCGATGACCGGCACCGTCGCCGCCGCCTGGGTCGGCCGCGCGCTCGCCGTCTCCGTCCTGATCGGCCTGCCGCTGCTCACCCACACCGGCGCCCTGGGCAACGCCCCCACCGACCTCGGCGGCGCCGACTCGATCACCGACGCGCTGCTCGCCGCGATCCTCGCCGCGATCATCTGGACCGGCGCGGGCAACAGCCTGCGCATGGCCCGCCTGCGCGAACGCCTCCCGGCCCTCCAGGCCCGCACGCTCACCCGGCGCGCGGTCCCGGTGGAGGCCGACACCCCGCTGTCCGAGGCCCTGCGCCGCGCCAACGACGCGGGCGCCCGCGCCCTGGTCGTCGTGGACCGGGTGGGCCGGCCCACCGCCGTGGTCCGCGAGACCGCCATCGTCGGCGTCCCCGAACACCGCCGCCCCTGGGTCGCCGTCAGTGGCCTCGCCCAGGACCTCAAGGACGGCATGCGGGTCTCCGCCGAACTGGCCGGCGAGGACCTTCTGGACTACCTGCGCGCCACCCCCGCCACCGAGTACCTGGTGGTCGAGGAGACCGGCGAGATCTACGGCGTCCTGTCCACCGCCGACGTCGAGCGCGCCTTCATGGCCGCCATGGCCCGCCCGTCCTGACCCCGCCGGCCGCAGGCTTCCCGTCCCCACCCGCGGGCACCAGCGGGTAAGCCTCCGCTGGCCGCAGGCTTCCCGTCCCCCACCCGCGGGCACCCGCGGGTAAGCCCCCGCCGGCCGCAGGCTTCCCGCCCCCACCCGCGGGCACCCGCGGGTAAGCCCTCGCCGGCCGCAGGCTTCACGGCCCCCACCCGCGGGCACCAGCGGGTAAGCCCTCGCCGGCCGCAGGCTTCCCGTCCCCCACACGCGGGTGAGCCCCCCCGCCAGCCTGGGTAAGCCCCTCGCCGGCCGCAGGCTTCCCGTCCCCACCCGCGGGCACCCGCGGGTAAGCCCCCGCCGGCCGCAGGCTTCACGGCCCCCACCCCTGGGTCCGGGGGGATGATCGCGTTCGATTCACCCCGTAGGGCGACCGTCCACGCCGCCCGGCCCGCCGCCCGGGTTCCGGGCCTGCCTCCCCGGGCCCCGCTCCGGGCCCTCACTCGGCCTGGCTCGGCGGCTTCGTGCTCGCCGCACTTGGGTAAACCCCCGCTGGGGGATGTTCGGGTTCCGCCCCGTATGGCGAGCGACTGCCCCGCGCTCCGCCCCCGGGCTCTGTCCCGGCCCCACTGGGCCTGGCTCGGCGGCTTCGTGCTCGCCGCACCTGGGTAGACCCCCGGTGGGGGATGTTCGTGTGCTGTCCCGTATGGCGGGCGGCTGCCACGAACGCGATCTCACCCCGTGCGGCGGACGACGGCCTGGGCCCTGCCCCGGCCCCTCTCGGCCGCTTGGTGCCCGCCCCACCTGGGTAAACCCCCGCTGGGGGACGTTCGTGTGTGCCCCGTATGGCGGGCAGACTGCCACGAATCCCAGGTCTCGCTCCGGCAGGCGACCGCCACGGGCCCCAGGCCTCACCTCACATGGGCAAGGCACCTGCCACGCGCCCCGGTCCCGCCCCGTACGCCGAGCGCTCGCCACGCACCCCGGCATGGCTCACCCCGTACGCCAAGCGACCGCACGCCAGACCCCACCCCGTACGCCGAGCGCCCGCCACGCACCCCGGCACGGCATCACCCCGTACGCCAAGCGCCCGCACGCGCCAGACCCCCCCGCACGCCGAGCGCCGCCACGCACCCCGCCCCACCGCCCCGGCCACGCCCCCACCCCGCCCGCCTCCGACCCGCCCTCCCGCCCCCGACCCGCACCCCCGCCCCCCACCACCCTGGTAAAGAGCACCCCCATCGCCCGGTACGCTGGTCACATGTCCGAACCGACCGGTGCCGCCCGCCGTCGCGGGCCCTTCAAGGTCGGGGACCAGGTCCAGCTCACCGATCCCAAGGGACGCCACTACACGTTCACGCTCGAAGAGGGCAAGAGCTTCCACACCCACAAGGGAGCCTTCCCCCACGACGAGCTGATCGGTGCTCCCGAGGGCAGTGTTGTCCGTACCACCGGGAACGTCGCCTACCTCGCGCTGCGCCCGCTGCTCCCCGACTATGTCCTGTCCATGCCCCGCGGTGCCGCCGTGGTCTACCCCAAGGACGCGGGGCAGATCCTGGCGATGGCCGACATCTTCCCCGGCGCCCGCGTCGTCGAGGCGGGGGTGGGGTCCGGCTCGCTCAGCAGCTTCCTGCTGCGCGCCATCGGCGACCAGGGCATGCTGCACAGCTACGAGCGGCGCGCCGACTTCGCCGAGATCGCCACGCAGAACGTCGAGCGGTACTTCGGCGGTCCGCACCCGGCGTGGACGCTCACCGTCGGTGACCTTCAGGACAACCTCTCCGACACCGACGTCGACCGGGTCATCCTGGACATGCTCGCTCCCTGGGAGTGCCTGGAGGCCGTCTCCAAGGCGCTCGTCCCGGGCGGCATCCTGTGCGCGTACGTGGCCACCACGACGCAGCTGGCCCGTACCGTCGAGGCCATCCGCGAGCACGGCACCTTCAACGAGCCGTCGGCCTGGGAGACCATGGTCCGCACCTGGCACGTCGAGGGCCTGGCCGTCCGCCCCGACCATCGCATGATCGGTCACACCGGCTTCCTGCTGACCGCCCGCCGTCTCGCGGACGGTGTCGAGCCGCCGCTGCGCCGCCGCCGCCCCGCCAAGGGCGCGTACGGCGAGGACTACTCCGGTCCCGGCAGCTCCAGCGGGGGCGCGGAGCGCGGCTGACCCGGCGCACGCCCCGGCGTAGCGCGGCCGACGCGCCTCGCACGCCCCCTCGAACCGTCCGGCGCCGCCGACCAGTTCCCGTCCCGCGGGAACCGTCGGCGGCGCCGTCGCGTTCAGCGGGTGGAGGCCTGGCGGGAAACCCCGCCCGAGTGTTCCCCGGCGGCCCGGCCTGTGGAACGATGCTGGGCACTCCCACCGCCACAGCTCTTCACAGGAGTTACCCCGCGTGCAGTTCACGGCCGGCCAGGACCTTCCGCACACCCGCACCCGCGCCCTGCACTGGCTCGCCACCGCTGCCGCCCTGGCCGCGGTCGTCGCGGCCGCGTCCTTCGTCCAGCCCCCCGATGCCACGGCCACGGCCACCACCGACGCCGCCTCCGCCGCCCGCGCGGCCGCCGCCCCGGCCCCGGACCCGCACGCCGCGTCCTATCCGGTGGACTGCGGCCCGAACCGCCTCGACGTGGTCGACAGCGCCACCGGCGACCTCGACGGCGACGGCAGCCCCGAGACCGTCGCCGTGGTGCGCTGCCACACCGAGACCGGCACCCCGCCCAGCGGCGTGTACGTCCTCAGCGGTCCCGCGGCGGGTAAGACGGGCCAGGGCGCCCCGCGGGTCGTCGCGACCCTTCTCGCGCCCGCACAGCAGCGCAGCGTGGACGGTTTCGCCGTACGCGACGGTGCGGTCGCCGCGACACTCCTGGGCTACTCCTCGACCGGCGTGCCGCGCTGCTGCCCGGACGTCCGCGTGCGGACCAAGTGGCAATGGAAAGGCGGGAAGTTCGTCCAGAGCGAACTTCCCGCCTCGTCCGACACCGAGGGTGTGTGATCGGTCACACGGTGACTACTCCGCGTCCGGGCCGTAGACCTCCACCCGGTCCGCTACGCGGCGTACGTGAATACAGTCGCCCGGGCATTCCTTGGCGGAGTCCCGTACGTCATTGAGCAGCGGCAGGGGGACGGGGGTGGTGGCCCCCTTGTCCTGGAGCAGCTCGTCGTCGGCGCTTTTCACATAAGCCAGACCGTCGATGTCGAGTTCGAAGACCTCCGGCGCGTACTGCGCACAGATGCCGTCGCCGGTGCAGAGGTCCTGGTCGATCCAGACCTCCAGTGCTTCGTCCTGCGCCGTCATCTCGCCTGCCGTTCCTGCGTACGTGAATCAAATGGGGCCCACCCTGACGGGTGTTGACCGTCTCGACGATACAACCGGTCGCTTTCTGATGTTGTTGGGTGGGTATCCCCCTGAGGTGAGGACGTGCGCAAGGGTGAAGATCGGACACACCCCGACAGTCTTTTCGATCTAGGGGTTTCAACCTGCACCGGCCCAGGTAGGGTCAGGAAGCGTCCAGCTCCCCTTGGAGGAGGTGAGGACCGTGGCAGCCCACGACGACGACATCAACCGCGGCATCCGGCCGGGGCGGGGGTCTGACGACCCTGCCGGCCAGGTTGCCTATCTTGAGCAGGAGATCGCCGTCCTGCGACGCAAGCTCGCCGACTCTCCGCGTCACACGAGGATTCTCGAAGAGCGGATCGTCGAGCTGCAGACCAACCTGGCCGGTGTTTCGGCACAGAACGAGCGACTCGCCAACACACTGCGCGAGGCGCGCGACCAGATCGTGGCCCTCAAGGAAGAGGTCGACCGGCTCGCGCAGCCGCCGGCCGGTTTCGGCGTCTTCCTGCAGGCGAACGAGGACGGCACGTCCGACATCTTCACCGGAGGCCGAAAACTCCGGGTGAACGTCAGTCCCAGCGTCGACCTCGACGAGCTCCGGCGTGGCCAGGAGGTCATGCTCAACGAGGCGCTCAACGTGGTCGAGGCCATGGAGTACGAGAACGCCGGGGACATCGTCACCCTCAAGGAGATCCTTGAGGACGGCGAGCGCGCCCTGGTCATCGGGCACACCGACGAGGAGCGGGTGGTGCGGCTCGCCGAGCCGCTGCTGGACATCAACATCCGCGCCGGCGACGCCCTGCTCCTGGAGCCCCGCTCCGGCTATGTCTACGAGGTCATTCCCAAGAGCGAGGTCGAGGAGCTCGTCCTCGAAGAGGTCCCGGACATCGACTACACGAAGATCGGCGGTCTGGGCGGCCAGATCGAACTGATCCGCGACGCGGTCGAGCTCCCGTACCTCTACCCCGACCTGTTCAAGGAGCACGAACTGCGCCCGCCCAAGGGCGTACTGCTCTACGGACCGCCCGGCTGCGGCAAGACGCTCATCGCCAAGGCCGTCGCCAACTCGCTCGCCAAGAAGGTCGCCGAGGTGACCGGCCAGCCCGCGGGGAAGAGCTTCTTCCTCAACATCAAGGGCCCCGAGCTGCTGAACAAGTACGTCGGTGAGACGGAGCGGCACATCCGCCTCGTCTTCCAGCGGGCCCGGGAGAAGGCGAGCGAGGGCACCCCCGTCATCGTCTTCTTCGACGAGATGGACTCCCTCTTCCGCACCCGCGGCTCCGGGGTCAGCTCGGACGTGGAGAACACCATCGTCCCGCAGCTGCTCTCCGAGATCGACGGCGTGGAGGGCCTGGAGAACGTCATCGTGATCGGCGCCTCCAACCGCGAGGACATGATCGACCCGGCCATCCTGCGCCCCGGCCGGCTGGACGTGAAGATCAAGATCGAGCGTCCGGACGCCGAGGCGGCCAAGGACATCTTCTCGAAGTACCTCACCGAGCGCCTGCCGCTGCACGCCGACGACCTCGGCGAGCACGGCGACTCCCGCAAGGCCGCGGTCAGCGCGATGATCCAGTCGGTCGTCGAGCAGATGTACGCGGAATCCGAGGAGAACCGCTTCCTGGAGGTCACCTACGCCAACGGTGACAAGGAAGTCCTGTACTTCAAGGACTTCAACTCCGGCGCAATGATCGAAAACATCGTCGGACGCGCCAAGAAGATGGCCATCAAGGCATTCCTCGAACACAACCAGAAGGGTCTTCGCGTCGCCCACCTGCTCCAGGCGTGCGTGGACGAGTTCAAGGAGAACGAGGACCTGCCCAACACCACCAACCCGGACGACTGGGCCCGCATCTCCGGCAAGAAGGGCGAGCGGATCGTTTACATCCGCACCCTGGTCACCGGCAAGCAGGGCGCGGACACCGGCCGCTCCATCGACACGGTGGCGAATACCGGCCAATACCTGTAACACCGCCGACCGGCTGCGGATGTCCTGCACGGGGCGTCCGCAGCCGGACGCATTTCCGGGACTCCGCGGGTGATCCCCGGAAGGCCGCGACGGAGCAGGTGAAAACCGGACTGGAGCAATGACTGTAATGATCTCCCCAGCGCCGCAAAGGCGTTCTAGGCTCTTCGGTACCGCCGCGTCGCGCACTGCGGAAGCGGGGGCCGCACACGGACCGGAAGCGCAGCGGTACTTGAGCGCCGACCCCATCCGGGGGCGCCGCCGGGCAAGGAGGGCCGCATGACCGTACGGCGAGTAATGGGAATCGAGACGGAGTACGGGATCTCCGTCCCCGGCCACCCGAACGCCAATGCCATGCTCACCTCGTCCCAGGTCGTCAACGCCTACGCGGCGGCGATGCACCGGGCGCGACGCGCCCGCTGGGACTTCGAGGAGGAGAACCCGCTGCGGGACGCCCGAGGCTTCGACCTCGCCCGCGAGAACGCCGACGCCAGCCAGCTCACCGACGAGGACATCGGGCTGGCCAATGTGATCCTCACCAACGGGGCACGTCTGTACGTCGACCACGCGCATCCGGAGTACAGCTCGCCGGAGGTCACCAATCCACGCGACGCGGTGCTGTGGGACAAGGCCGGGGAGCGCATCATGGCCGAGGCCGCCGAGCGCGCGGCCCAGGTCCCCGGCGCCCAGCCCATCCACCTCTACAAGAACAACACCGACAACAAGGGCGCCTCCTACGGCACGCACGAGAACTACCTGATGAAGCGGGAGACCCCGTTCTCGGACATCGTGCGGCACCTGACGCCCTTCTTCGTCTCCCGTCAGGTCTACGCCGGCGCCGGCCGGGTCGGCATCGGCCAGGACGGCCACGAGCACGGCTTCCAGATCAGTCAGCGGGCCGACTACTTCGAGGTCGAGGTCGGCCTGGAGACCACGCTCAAGCGGCCGATCATCAACACCCGCGACGAGCCGCACTCCGACGCCGAGAAGTACCGCAGGCTGCACGTGATCATCGGAGACGCGAACCTCTCCGAGATCTCCACGTATCTGAAGCTGGGCACCACCGCACTGGTCCTGTCCATGATCGAAGACGGGTTCATCGCCGTCGATCTCGCCGTCGACCAGCCCGTACGCGCCCTCCACCAGGTCTCCCACGACCCGACGCTGCGCCACCTGATCACCCTGCGCAGCGGCCGGACCCTGACCGCCGTACAACTCCAGATGGAGTACTTCGAGCTGGCGCGCAAGTACGTGGAGGACCGGCTCGGCGCGGACGCCGACGAGCAGACCAAGGACGTCCTGGCCCGCTGGGAGGACGTGCTGGGACGCCTGGAGCACGACCCGATGAGCCTGTCCGGTGAGCTGGACTGGGTGGCCAAGCGGGAGTTGATGGAGGGCTACCGGCGCCGGGACGGCGTGGAGTGGGACGCGGCCCGCCTCCACCTCGTCGACCTCCAGTACGCCGACGTACGGGCCGACAAGGGCCTCTACAACCGTCTCGCGGCCCGCGGCAAGATGAAGCGCCTGCTGACCGACGAGGAGGTCGCGCGGGCGGCCCAGGCGCCGCCGGAGGACACCCGGGCGTACTTCCGCGGCCGGTGCCTGGAGCAGTACGCGGACGACGTGGCGGCGGCCTCCTGGGACTCGGTGATCTTCGATCTGCCGGGCCGTGACTCGCTGCAACGGGTGCCGACGCTGGAGCCGCTGCGCGGGACGCGCAACCACGTCAAGGAACTCCTCGACCGGTGCCGTACGGCCGAGGACCTGGTGCGGGTCCTGTCCGGAGGGTGACCGCGGATTCGATCGGGCACGCGAACCGGGGCTGAAAGGTCCCCCGGCCGGGAATCATCGGGGTGACTCCCGGACGTTGTACGAAGACGACCGAGAACAGGGCCGATGTCAGACCTTCCTTGTAGGGTCTGATCTTGACAGTCACATCGAGCGGGGCGAACCGAGCGGGGTGAGGGACATGGCGACCAAGGACACCGGCGGCGGACAGCAGAAGGCGACGCGTTCGACCGAGGAGGCCGAGGAGCAGTCGCAGGACGCGCAGGCCGCGGACGATCTCAAGGAGCGGCAGGAGAAGCTGTCGGACGACGTCGACTCCGTGCTGGACGAGATCGACGACGTGCTCGAAGAGAACGCCGAGGATTTCGTGCGGTCGTTCGTGCAAAAGGGCGGACAGTAACGGATCGCCGGGTTCCGTCGGCAGCCGGTGCGCCGGAGGCGCGGGCGCGGCGGGCCACGGTCCGCGCACACCGCGCGGTCCGTGCGCACGGACCGGCGTGACGGTTCCCGGCTCCGGCTCCGGGGGCGCGCGGTCGCACAGGCTGCCGCGCGCTCCCGGACGTGCCGGTTCGCGCTCGGTGAGCGCGTGCGCACAGGCCGTCCCGGGCGCCGGCGCACGACCGCGGAGCCGGAAGGCGAAGGGCCGCCACCGCCGTCGTCCGGTCCGTTCCCGCGTGCATGTGGATCATGACCGCAGGACAGGTAAGGTCCGGGACGTACTGTGCTTCAGCTGCAACGCAGCGCTGGGCCAATTCAAGGATCGGCCGGACGTCTTGGGGCGGCGGCCGAATATCCGGAAGGAAACGTGTGGAAGCCAACACTCGTAACGCCGGGCATCTACCAGCTGCCTTCCTGACGTCCGGGTCCTCGTCGTTCATGGACTTCCTCGGGGAGCACTCGCCGGAGCTGCTGCCGGGCCGGCGTCCGCCGCTGCCCGTGCAGGGGACCATCGAGGCGCCGCACGGCACCACGATCGTCGCGGCGTCGTTCCCCGGCGGGGTGGTGCTCGCCGGTGACCGCCGCGCGACGATGGGCAACGTCATCGCGCAGCGCGACATCGAGAAGGTCTTTCCGGCCGACGAGTACTCGGCCGTCGGCATCGCCGGCACGGCCGGTCTCGCGGTCGAGATGGTCAAGCTCTTCCAGTTGGAGCTGGAGCACTTCGAGAAGGTCGAGGGCGCCCAACTCTCCCTGGAGGGCAAGGCGAACCGCCTCTCGACGATGATCCGCAGCAATCTCGGCATGGCCATGCAGGGCCTGGCCGTGGTGCCGCTGTTCGCCGGCTGGGACGTGGACCGCGAGAAGGGCCGGATCTTCTCGTACGACGTGACCGGCGGGCGCTCGGAGGAGCACGGCTTCGCCTCGACGGGCTCCGGCTCGGTCTTCGCGCGCGGCGCCCTCAAGAAGCTCTACCGCGAAGACCTCACGGAGAACCAGGCCGCCACGGCCGTGGTCCAGGCGCTGTACGACGCCGCGGACGACGACTCGGCGACCGGCGGCCCGGACCTGGCCCGCCGGATCTACCCGATCGTCACGGTGATCACCGACGAGGGCTTCAAGCGGTACACCGAGGCGGAGGTGTCGGAGATCGCCCGCGCCATCCACGAGCGGCGGCTCGACCAGCCCGACGGCCCGCGTGCCGCGCTGCTCTGAGGACGGGAGACCGTCATGCACGCGCCACTGAGAGAGTCATTGACAGAAAGGGACGGATAGCCGGTGTCGACGCCGTTCTATGTCTCACCCCAGCAGGCCATGGCCGACCGGGCGGAGTACGCCCGCAAAGGCATCGCACGCGGCCGCAGCGTCGTGGTGCTGCAATACACCGACGGCGTGGTCTTCGTCGCCGAGAACCCGTCCCGTGCCCTGCACAAGGTCAGCGAGATCTACGACCGCATCGCCTTCGCGGCGGTCGGCAAGTACAACGAGTTCGAGGCACTGCGCATCGCCGGCGTGCGCTACGCCGACCTGCGCGGCTATACCTACGACCGCGCGGACGTGACCGCGCGCGGCCTTGCCAATGTCTACGCCCAGGCCCTCGGTTCGATCTTCTCCAGCGCCGCCGAGAAGCCCTACGAGGTGGAGCTGATCGTCGCGGAGGTGGGCAACGCCCCCGAGGACGACCAGATCTACCGCCTGCCGCACGACGGTTCGATCGTGGACGAGCACGGCTCGGTCGCGGTCGGCGGCAACGCCGATCAGATCAGCAGCTACCTCGATCAGCGGCACCGCGACGGCATGACGCTGGGCGAGGCTTTGAAGCTGGCCGTCGAGTCGCTCTCCCGTGACAACAACGGCGGCGAACGCGCGCTGGCGGCCGACCAGTTGGAGGTCGCGACCCTGGACCGTACGCGTCCGCAGCAGCGGAAGTTCAAGCGGATCCTGGGCCGTCAGCTCTCCCGGCTGCTGGAGGAGAACGGCACCGCCGCCTCCGACGAAGCCGCGGACGACGCCTCGGACTCCGAGGGCACTTCCGGTTCCGAGGGTGGCGCCGGCACGTCGTGACGCGACGCGGGCGGCGTACGGCGGGACCGTAGGCCGCCGCGCGCGGACGCGCTGCCGTCCGTACGGCCACGGGCCTTCACGCGCCCCGGTGGGTATGCACCCGCCGGGGCGCGCCGCGTTGTGCGACCGCTGTGGCCGCCCAGCCCGCGTCCCCTACGGCGGCGGTGCCGTCGAGCCGCGCACGAGCAGTTCGACGGGCAAGGTCACGGGCTCCGGAGCGCCGCCGTCCAGGGCGGTCATCAGGGCGCGCATCCCGGCGGCCCCGACCTCCTCGGCGGGCAGCCGCACCGTCGTCAGTTCCGGTTCCACCGCCATGGCCAGCGCCAGATCGTCGAGGCCTGTGACGGAGACGTCCTCCGGCACCCGCAGGCCCAGCCGACGAGCCGCCTTGCAGGCGCCGGCCGCCAGCAGGTCGTCGTCGCACAGGAGGGCGGTGGGGCGGGGGCCCGGCCGGGTCAGGGCCGCGTGGGCCGCGTGCAGGCCGGCTTCCACGCTGAGCGCGGCGGGCTCGCTGCGGACGTCCGCGTCCGGGACGCCGCGCAGCGCCTCGGCGAAGGCGGCGGACCGTACGTGGAAGGTCCAGGAGTCGATGGCGGCGGCGAGGTGGGTGATACGGCGGTGGCCGAGGGCGAGCAGATGCGCGGTGAGCCGCCGGACGCCGTCGGCGATGTCGGGGTTGACGGTCGCGGTGGCCTGGGCGTCGTCCGGGTCGCTGTCGAGCATGACCAGCGGCAGTTCCTCGCCGCGCATGGCGGTCAGGGCGTCGGTGGCCATGGAGGAGGCGATGACGCCGTCGAGCGCCGCGCGCGCCGAGGCGAACGGGTCACGGGCCGGGCCGATGCCCTCGGGGGAGGGGTACAGGACGACGCCGAAGCCGTGGTCGGCGGCGGCGCGGGCCGCGCCGGTGTAGACGCGGGCGAAGTATTCGCTGGTCAGGGCGGGGACGACGAGCAGGGCGGTGCGGGTGCGGCCCATCCGCAGATTGCGCGCGGCGAGGTTGGGGCGGTAGCCGAGGTCGCGCGCCGCGGTGCGGACCGCGTCGGCTTTGTGGGGTGAGACACGGCCGCGCCATTTGCCGCCCAGCACGAGGGAGACGGCGGCCTGCGAGACGCCGGCGGCGCGGGCGACGTCGCGGCTGGTGACGCGGGGTGCGGCGGTGGCGCCGGGACGCGCCGCCGCCGGCTGCTCGTGGGTGGTCTCGTGGGCGGTCACCGGGGCCGGGCTCCTCGCGTCGTACGTCGCGGTGTGGACCCGCGGGTTGCGCCCATGGTACGTATGACGCCGCACGTTATACGTAACACGTCCTGGCCGGGCCAGGGGAGATGAGGCGGGCATGGCCGCTGGGTACGCGGAACTGCTGAGGACGCGCCACGCGGCCCGGCTGCTGGCCGGAACGCTGATCGGACGGCTGCCGAACGCGACCGGACCGCTCGCCGTCGTGCTCTTCACCCGCGCGGAGGGCGGCAGCTACGTCCTCGCGGGCGTGCTGTCCGCCGTCTACGGGGTGTGCAACGCGATCGGGCAGCCGCTCCTGGGGCGTGCCGTGGACGTGTACGGGCAGCCGCGCGTGATGCTGCCCTCGGCCGCGGTCTCCGCCCTGGGCATGGCGCTGCTGGCGGTCGTCGGCCTCGATCCGCTGCCCGTGGCGTACGCGGCCATGGTGATCGCCGGGTTCTTCACGCCGCCGCTGGAGGGCGGACTGCGGGCGCTGTGGCCGGGCGTGCTCAAGCGCGCGGACCGGGTCCACGCCGCATACGCGCTGGACGCGGTGGCACAGGAAGTGCTCTTCGCGGTGGGTCCGTTGCTGGTGACGACGTGTGTGGCGCTCTGGTCGGAGCGGTGGGCGCTGCTGGTGATCAACGTGATCGGGGTGCTCGGGGCGCTCTCCGTGGTCGCCTCCCCGCCCTCGCGCCAGTGGCGCAGCGCGCCGCGTGAGGCGCACTGGCTCGGGGCCCTGCGGTCCTCCGGGATGCTGGTGCTGATCGCCTCGTTCTTCTTCGTCGGGCTGGCGCTCGGGTCCATCGCGGTGGCGGCGGTCGCGTACGCCGACGAGCACGGCGGCGGCATGGTCTCCAGCTACCTACTGTCCGCGCTCGGCGTCGGTGCCCTCCTGGGCGGGGTGGTGTACGGCGCGCGGCAGTGGCCGGGGCACCCGGAGAACCGGCTGCGGCTGCTGGTGGCCCTGCTGGCGCTGGGGTACCTGCCGCTGGCGCTGGCACCGGGCGTGGTGGGGATGACGCTGCTGACGGGGGTGGCGGGGGTGTTCCTGGCCCCGGCGCTGGCGTGCGCGTTCGTCGTCGTGGACGGGCACGCGCCCAGGGGGACGGTCACCGAGGCGTTCTCCTGGCTGGTGACGACCTTCGGGGTCGGGTCCGCACTGGGGATGACGGTGGTCGGGCCCGCGGTGGAGCGGGGCGGCCCGGCCGCCGGGTTCGGCGTGGCGGGGGCGGGCGGCGTTGCCGCACTGCTCGTACTCCTGTCGACAAAGCGCTTTCTTTCCCCCGGTGGACGGGGTGTCGTGAGCGATGCTGTGCAGGCCACGGCGGAAAATGATCGGAACGAGGCCGCCCAACCCGGTTTCAGAGCAGGCCATCAGGCGTAATGTTCAGTCATGGACCGCCGCATTTTCGGGCTGGAGAACGAGTACGGCGTCACATGCACGTTCAGGGGACAGCGCCGACTGTCTCCTGACGAGGTGGCTCGGTACCTCTTCCGCCGTGTCGTGTCATGGGGCCGCAGCAGCAATGTCTTCCTGCGGAACGGCGCCCGCCTGTACCTGGACGTGGGATCGCACCCGGAATACGCAACCCCCGAGTGCGACAACGTGACCGAACTGGTCACCCACGACAAGGCCGGCGAGCGCATTCTCGAAGGTCTGCTGGTCGACGCCGAGCGCCGCCTGCACGAGGAAGGAATCGCGGGCGACGTCTATCTCTTCAAGAACAACACCGATTCCGCCGGAAACTCCTATGGTTGCCACGAAAACTATCTCGTGGCCCGGCACGGGGAGTTCTCCCGGCTCGCGGACATTCTCATTCCGTTCCTGGTGACCCGTCAGCTGCTCTGCGGCGCGGGCAAGGTCCTGCAGACACCGCGCGGGGCCGTCTACTGCGTGAGCCAGCGCGCCGAGCACATCTGGGAGGGCGTCTCCTCGGCGACCACCCGCTCCCGTCCGATCATCAACACCCGCGACGAACCGCACGCCGACGCCGAGCGCTACCGCCGGCTGCACGTCATCGTCGGCGACTCCAACATGTCCGAGACGACCATGCTGCTGAAGGTCGGCGCCACCGACCTCGTGCTGCGCATGATCGAGGCGGGCACGGTCATGCGCGACCTGACCCTGGAGAACCCGATCCGGGCCATCCGGGAGGTCAGCCACGACATAACGGGCCGGCGCAAGGTGCGCCTGGCCAGTGGCCGGGAGGCATCGGCCCTGGAGGTCCAGCAGGAGTACTACGAGAAGGCGGTGGACTTCTGCGAACGGCGCGGTATCCGCACGGGGACGGTCGAGCGGGTCCTGGAACTGTGGGGCCGTACGCTCGAAGCCGTCCGCGACGAGGACCTCGACCGGATCTCCACCGAGATCGACTGGGTGATGAAGTACCAGCTCATCGAGCGCTACCGCGCCAAGAACAACATCACCATGTCGCATCCGCGGGTGGCGCAGATAGACCTCGCCTACCACGACATCCACCGCCGCCGGGGCCTGTACTACCTCCTGGAGCGCAAGGGGCAGGCGGCCCGTATCTGCAACGACTTGAAGATCTTCGAGGGCAAGTCGGTGCCGCCGCAGACCACCCGGGCCCGGCTGCGCGGTGACTTCATCCGCCGCGCGCAGGAGCAGCGCCGCGACTTCACCGTCGACTGGGTGCACCTCAAGCTCAACGACCAGGCGCAGCGCACGGTGCTGTGCAAGGACCCGTTCCGGTCCGTGGACGACCGGGTGGAGAAGCTGATCGCCGGGATGTGAGTCCGGTTCGTCACCGTTTCCGGTGTATCACCGGATACGGTGACGGCTGGCCGTGGCAGTGCCGGGAGCGCCCGCGCTCCCGGCACTTCGCCGTTCGGCGCCACTGTGTCGTCGCGCCGCGCAGGGAAACGTACCCAGGGTCAGGTCGTAGAGTGGCGGGCATTGCCCACCCACCCCACGACCCCGAGTTGGACTTCATGAACTTCACGAAGAACACCCGCCGCGCCGCCGCCGCGGCGCTGACCGTTCCCCTCCTGCTGTTCACCGCCGCCTGTGGGTCCGATGACGGCAAGGGGTCGTCGGCCGCCGCGGTCGCCAAGGTGGAGGGGAAGCCCGGGGAGCAGCCCAAGATCACCGTGCCGAAGGACGCCAAGGCGCCCGGCGAGGCGGTCACCAAGACGCTGCACGAGGGCTCGGGCGCGGAGGTCAAGAAGGGCGACTACGTCCGGCTGGACTTCGCGGCGCAGACCATGAAGACCGGCCAGAACCTCGGCAGCACCTGGACCAAGCAGCCCGGCGCGGACGCGAAGGCGCCGCGCACGCAGATCGTCGGCGAGGTCAGCGACCAGCCGACCCAGCAGCAGCTGCCGCAGAAGGTCATGGAGGCGGTCGCGGGCCAGAAGGTCGGCAGCCGCTTCGAGATCGAGGGCACCGCCAAGGCGCTGGTCGGCGACAACCTGAACCCGCAGTCCGGCATCAAGCCGGAGGACGGCCTGGTGTGGGTCGTGGACGTGGTCGGCGCGGGCAAGGCCGACAAGAAGGGCAAGTCCGAGGGCGAGCAGGCGGCGCCGGAGGAGGGCATGCCCGAGGTGAAGTCGGAGGGCGAGAAGGCCGCGACGATCACCATCCCCAAGGGGGAGAAGGCGCCCACCGACCTCAAGGAGCAGGTGCTGATCAAGGGCAAGGGCCCGAAGGTCAAGGCCGGCGACGGGCTGATCGCGCAGTACACCGGTGTGAAGTGGGAGGACGGCAAGAAGTTCGACTCCTCCTGGGACCACGGTGGCGCCACCGCCTTCCAGATCGGCACCGGTGCCGTCGTCAAGGGCTGGGACCAGGCCCTGGTCGGCAAGAACGTCGGTGACCGGGTGGAGATCGTGATCCCGCCGAAGCTGGGCTACGGCGCGAACCCGCAGAGCGAGCTGGCGAAGAACACCCTGGTGTTCTCCGTCGACATCGTCGGCACCGTCTGAGCATGGTCTGCCAGACTGTGCGGGTAGCTGTGCAGTTTCTTTCGTAGGAGCACTTTCGTGAACATCGACAAGCCCGAGATCGACTTCCCCGAGGGCCCGGTCCCCTCCGACCTGGAGATCGTGGACCTGTGGGAGGGTGACGGGCCGGCCGCCAAGGCCGGGGACTTCGTCAAGGTCCACTATGTCGGAGTTTCTTACAGCTCCGGCGAGGAGTTCGACGCCAGCTGGAACCGCGGCAAGCCGCTGGAGTTCCAGCTCGGTGCCGGCCAGGTCATCTCCGGCTGGGACCAGGGCGTGCAGGGCATGAAGGTCGGCGGCCGCCGCCGGCTGACCATCCCCCCGCACCTGGCCTACGGCGACGCGGGCGCCGGCGGCGGCCGTATCGCCCCGGGCGAGACGCTGATCTTCGTCTGTGACCTGATGTCCGTCTGAGGACGACGGCAGCCGGCCGCGGCACAGCGGCGGCCGGCCTGCACCAGAGGGCCCGTGCCACCCGGCACGGGCCCTCTTCCTCGCCCGCCCGGCGCCCGCCGCCCCCGCCGCCCGTCACGGTCCGGACCCTCGGCTTTGCCGCAGGTCCCCGGAGCGGTACGGTCATCGGTCGGGAGTCCGACAAGAAAGGGCGTCGATGGCCATTGCCAAGGCCGAGCGGCTGATGAATCTGGCGCTGTGCCTTCTGGGTACCCGTCGCCCGCTGACCAAACGTGAACTGCGGTCCTCCATCGAGGCGTACGTGGAATCGTTCGGCTCCGGGGACGCCGGTACGGGCAGCGACGACTCCTTCAACCGGATGTTCGAGCGCGACAAGGACGACCTGCGCGAACTCGGCCTGGTCATCGAGACCGTCGAAGGACTGGACGGGGAGACCGGCTACCTCGCGCGCCGGGACAGCAACCGCCTCCCCCCGATCACCCTGGACGCGGCCGAGGCCGCCGCCCTGGGACTCGCCGCCAAGATCTGGCAGCAGGCCCGGCTGGCCGGCGCGGCCAGCGGCGCACTGCAGAAGCTGCGCGCGGCCGGCGTGCCCTTCCAGGACGACGGCAGCTTCGAGGCGCAGCAGCCCCACAGCGCCCTGGAACCCCGCATCCCCGCCCACGAGGCCGCCTTCGAACCGCTGATGCTCGCCTGCCGCGACCGCCGGCCCGTCGTCTTCGACTACCGCAAGTCCAACGCCGCCCGCCCCGAGCAGCGGCAGGTGGAACCGTGGATACTGGAGTGCTGGCGCGGCCACTGGTACCTGGCCGGCTGGGACCGCGAACGGCAGGCCGAACGGGTCTTCCGGCTCTCCCGCATCACCGGCAAGGTCCGCTCCCGGCAGGGGAAGTTCACCGCCGAGGTGCCCGACCACGTCACCGTCCGCGAGACGGTGGAGAGCTGGGCGGGCGAGACCGCCACCGGCACCGCCCGCATCAGGCTGCGCACCGACCACGGCTACCCGCTGCGGGCCCGCGCGCTGAGCATCCGTGAGCTGGGCGACGGCTGGGACGAACTGGACATCCCCTACGGGCACGGGCTCGACGCCTGGCTGGTCGAGTTCGGCCCCGACGTGGTCGTACTGGAACCCGCCGAGCTGCGGGCGGACGTCGTGGACCGGCTGCGTGCCGTGGCCAAGGGCTGAGAGGGACGGGACGCACACTCCATGGCCACCAACGCCATCGACCAGACCCGGCGGATGCTGTCGCTGGTCACCTATCTCCGCGAGCGCCCCGGCGCCCGCGTCTCCGACGTCGCCCGCGCCTTCGGCATCACCGAGGACGAGCTGATCGGCGACCTCGACGTGCTGCCGATGTGCGGTACGAGCTTCCGCGGCGGCGACCTGCTCGACATCGACACCGACGGCGACCGCATCTGGTGGCACAACCCCGACGACGTCGCCGAGCCGCTGCGGCTGGCCGCCGACGAGGCGACCGCCCTGCTGGTCGCGGCCCGCGCCGTGGCCACCCTGCCCGGCCTGCGCGAAGGCGACCGGCAGGCGCTGCTGCGCGCCACCGCGAAGCTGGAGGCCGCGGCGGGGGAGGCGGCCGGCGCCAGCTCCCGGGTGTCGGTCACCTTCGAGTCGGAGGGCGGCGTCTTCGCCGACGTCGACCGGGCCATCGCCGAGCGCCGCCGGCTGTGGCTGCGCTACTACTCTCCCGCGCGCGACGAGCTGACCGAGCGCGAGGTGGACCCGATCCGGCTGTTCGCGGTGGGCCACACCTACGTCGAGGCCTGGTGCCGCCTCTCGGAGGCCCGCCGCACCTTCCGGCTCGACCGGGTCGCCGAGATCAAACTGCTGGACGCCCCCGCCGACCCGCCGCCCGTCGAACTGCGCGACCTGTCCGAAGGACTGGTGCAGCCCGCGGCCGAGGACCCCGAGGTCGTCATCGAGGTGGCGCCCGGCGGACGCTGGGTGGCCGAGTACTACCCGCACGACAGCGCCGAGGAGCTGCCCGACGGCGGCCTGCGCATCACCCTGCGCACCCCCGAGCCCGCCTCGCTGCGGCGGCTCGCGCTGCGCCTGGGCCGGGACGGCCGGATCGTCGCGCCGCAGGCCCTGGCCGACAGCGCGCGCCAGGCGTCCCGGCAGGCGCTCGCGGCGTACGGCGAATAGGACGCGGAGGGCGGCGGCACGATGACGACGACCATGGCGGGCACGATGCCCACGACCCTGACCGGCCCGGTGCTCTTCAAGGCGGCCTGCCCCGTCTGCCGAAGCTGCTTCGAGCTGGCCTCGGACGCGCTGCGCCTGGCCATCGGCGCCAGCAGCCGTACCACCTTCTACTCCTTCACCTGCCCGGACTGCGGCAGCGCGGTCCGCAAACCAGCGGGGGAGCGGATCATCGAGCTGCTCACCGGCGGCGGGGTCCGGACCTTGCGGCTGCACTCCGGCTGACCCGCGCCCCGCACCGCCCGCTCCGTACACCTTCCGCCTCACTCGCCCCGATAGGCTCCTCCCATGCTCTGGCCCATGATCGCCATCGCCCTCGGCTTCCTCGGCCTCGCCGTCCTCGGCGTCCTCGCCGTCCGTGTCTTCGTGGAGGTACGGCGGCTGGCCCGCCAGGTCGGACAGACCTCGGAGCGCATCCAGCGGGCCGCCGAGGACCTGGAGCGCGCGGCGACGCCGCTGGCGGCCCGGGGCGGGAGAGCAAAGGCATGACGCGCTCTGCTCAGTCGTACGCACGACCGGTACGCTGCTGAGGCGGACCGAAGAGCGAGGCACCGGCCCGCAACCGGGAGTATGCGCGGAGATTGTCCAGCGTTCGCCGCCGCGCGTTACGATCGCTGCTGGCGCGACAGACGGACATATGTCCGATCTGTCGAGCAGCCCCAACCCCCAGCCGCCTCGGTGAGAAGGTACACAGTTATGTTCGGTGGAAAGATCGGCGTTCCCGAGATCCTCCTCATCCTCGTCGTCGTGCTCCTGCTGTTCGGAGCGAAGAAGCTCCCCGACATGGCTCGTTCGCTCGGCAAGTCCGCGCGCATCCTCAAGAGCGAGGCCAAGGCGATGAAGTCGGAGGGCACGGACTCGCAGTCGGCGCCGTCCGACCCGCCGAACCCGAACGGCCAGCAGGAAGCCCCCCGGACGATCCAGGCCGCTCCCGGCGACGTCAACAGCGGACGGCCGGTCGCCCAGCCGTCCGACACGACCACCAAGCGCTGACCGAGGGCCCGGACGGGGCAGGGGTGTCGGCCACTGCCTCTCGTACGAGATGAGGACGTGGGGTGCTCAAGTCGGCCCTTCAGAAGAACCGCAAAGAGAAGGATCCCGAGGGGCGCATGCCGCTCGTGGAACACCTGCGCGAGTTGCGCAACCGGCTCGCCAAGGCGGTCCTGGCCATCTTGATCGCCACGATCGTCTGTGCGTTCTTCTACGGCGAGATCATCGACTTCATCACCAAGCCGATCTTGCAGGCCGTCGGCTGTGATGTGCTGTTCACCGATCTCGCCAAGCAGCAGAAGGGCACCTGTGCCCGCATCGTCATGCTGGACCTGCTGGGGCCGTTCGCGCTGGCCCTGAAGGTCTCGCTGATGGGTGGCGTGATCCTGGCCAGCCCGGTCTGGCTGTACCAGTTGTGGGCCTTCCTCGCGCCCGGTCTGCACCGCCACGAGAAGAAGTACTCGCTCAGCTTCGTCGCCACGGGTGCACCGCTCTTCTTCGTCGGCGCCTACTTCGCGTACTCGGTGCTGCCGACCACCGCCAAGGTGCTGCTGGAGTTCACGCCGATCGGCGTGGACAACCTGCTGACGCTGGACAAACTGCTCGACATGGTCACCCGGATGTTCGTGGTCTTCGGGCTGTCCTTCGAGCTGCCGCTGGTGCTGGTCATGCTCAACTTCGCCGGCGTCCTGACCGCGGCCCGGATGCGCGGCTGGTGGCGCGGCATGGTGATGGGCATCACCGTCTTCTCGGCCATCGCCACCCCGAGCACCGACCCGCTGACGATGATCGCGCTGGCGGCGCCGATCAGTCTCCTGTACTTCGGGGCCGTCGGAGTCGCCATGTTGAACGACTCCCGCAGGCAGCGCCGGCTGGCCGAGGGACCCGCCGACGACGAGGCGTCCGAGCTGGACCTGACGCCCGCCGACATCGGTGAGATCGAGCCGGTCACCGGTCACCGGATGCTGCCGGAGCAGGCGGCCGGCGACGCGCAGGCCGACCGCTCCCCGCGCCGGAACGGGTACGACGACGCGACGTGATGCCCGAGAGGGCAAGGCAGAGGGGCGGGGAGCCGGCTGGGCTCCCCGCCCCTTTCCTGTGGCGCCGTTGTCGGCTGAGGTCCGGCAGGACCTCTCGTCAGCAGTACTTGATGCTTCGCAGCGTGCCGGTGCCCTTGTAGTAGTGGCTCTGCTTCGGCTTGATGGTGATGCAGTCGCTGTCCCACCACCAGCGCTCGTCCACCTGCACCTTGATCGTGTTCGCGCAGCCGTTGTAGATGTTCACCGCGTTCTTGCTCGGGTACCACGTCGCCGTGACGCACTTGGCGACGGCCGAGCTCGCTGCCGAGGCCGGTGCGGCCACGGCCATCGGCACGCCCATGGCGACGACGGCCAGCGTCGCAGCGGTCGTCGCTGCCTTGATCTTCTTCATGATTCCCCTCCGTCGGGGCTCGCAACGCCCCGCTCGACTGTGCGGCAGGCGACCGGCACACCTGGTCAACGGTGCAGGCCGGGACGGAACGCCGTACCGCGGACTGATCGACAGAAGAGTAACAGGGTGATCGTTTTGTTTTTGGAGCCGGAACGCCCGAGGGGTGTTCTCGGCCCCGGGGAGGAGGCCGATGACCGGAGGCCTCCGGTAAAGCCCGTCCATAATGATCGGCTCGTTGTCAGAGGTGGCCGGTAGGCTCGTAAGCACGATGACCGAGGACATGTCCCCTGCTGAGCGCTACGCCGCCGCCAAGCTGCGGGCGGCCGAGCAGGCCACCGCACTCGCCCCTTTCCGTGAGATGTACGACTTCGCGCTGGACCCGTTCCAGATCGAGGCGTGCCAGGCCCTGGAGGCCGGTAAGGGCGTGCTGGTCGCGGCCCCGACCGGATCCGGCAAGACGATCGTGGGCGAGTTCGCCGTCCACCTGGCCCTGGAGCAGGGCCGTAAATGCTTCTACACCACGCCGATCAAGGCGCTGTCGAACCAGAAGTACCAGGACCTGGTGCGGCGCTACGGCGCGGACCGGGTCGGCCTGCTGACCGGTGACAACAGCGTCAACTCCGAGGCGCCGGTGGTCGTGATGACCACCGAGGTGCTGCGGAACATGCTGTACGCGGGCTCCCAGTCGCTGAACGGCCTCGGTTACGTGGTGATGGACGAGGTGCACTACCTCTCCGACCGCTTCCGCGGCGCCGTCTGGGAAGAGGTGATCATTCACCTGCCGGAGTCCGTCACGCTGGTCTCGCTGTCCGCGACGGTCTCCAACGCGGAGGAGTTCGGCGCCTGGCTGGACACGGTGCGCGGTGACACGGAAGTGATCGTCTCCGAGCACCGCCCGGTGCCGCTGTGGCAGCACGTGCTCGCCGGGCGCCGGATGTACGACCTCTTCGAGGAACGCGAGGGCCGTTCCGGTGCCGGGCGCCGGGAGGTCAACCCGGACCTGGAGCGGCTGGCGCGGATGGAGAACAGCCGTCCGACGTTCGGGCGGGACAAGCGCCGCGGCCGCAATCTGCGGGAGGCGGACCGGGAGCGCGAGCGGCGCCAGCGCAGCCGCATCTGGACGCCCGGCCGTGCCGAGGTGATCGACCGGCTGGACAACGAGGGCCTGCTGCCGGCGATCACGTTCATCTTCAGCCGGGCGGGGTGCGAGTCCGCCGTCCAGCAGTGCCTGTATTCCGGGCTGCGGCTCAACGACCAGGAGGGACGGGCCAAGGTCCGCGCCATCGTCGAGGAGCGTACGGCCGGCATCCCGGACGAGGACCTGCACGTCCTCGGTTACTACGAGTGGCTGGAGGGGCTGGAGCGGGGCATCGCCGCGCACCACGCCGGCATGCTGCCGACCTTCAAGGAGGTCGTGGAGGAGCTGTTCCTGAAGGGGCTGGTCAAGGCCGTCTTCGCGACGGAGACGCTGGCGCTGGGCATCAACATGCCGGCCCGTTCCGTCGTCCTGGAGAAGCTGGTCAAGTGGAACGGCGAGCAGCACGCCGACATCACCCCCGGCGAGTACACCCAGCTCACCGGCCGTGCCGGGCGCCGCGGTATCGACGTCGAGGGCCATGCGGTGGTGCTGTGGCAGCGTGGCATGGACCCGGGCGCGCTCGCCGGCCTGGCGGGTACGCGTACGTATCCGCTGCGCTCGTCCTTCAAGCCGTCGTACAACATGGCGGTCAACCTGGTCTCGCAGTTCGGGCGGCACCGTTCGCGCGAGCTGCTGGAGATGTCGTTCGCGCAGTTCCAGGCGGACAAGTCGGTCGTCGGCATCTCGCGGCAGGTGCAGAAGAACGAGGAGGGCCTGGACGGCTACAAGGAGTCCATGACCTGTCACCTCGGCGACTTCGAGGAGTACTCCCGGCTGCGCAGGCAGCTCAAGGACCGGGAGACGGAGCTGGCCAAGCAGGGCGCCACGCAGCGCAGGGTCGCGGCCGCCGCGGCGCTGGAGAAGCTCAAGCCGGGCGACGTCATCCACGTGCCGACGGGCAAGTACGCGGGGCTGGCGCTGGTGCTCGACCCGGGCATGCCGTCGGGGCGGACCAACGGCCACCGCGGCTACGACGCGCAGGACGGCCCCCGGCCGCTGGTGCTGACCGCCGAGCGGCAGGTCAAGCGGCTGGCGTCGATGGACTTCCCGGTGCCGGTGGCGCCGCTGGACCGGATGCGCATCCCGAAGTCCTTCAACGCGCGCAGCCCGCAGTCCCGCCGGGACCTGGCGTCCGCGCTGCGCACGAAGGCCGGGCACATCGCGCCGGAGCGGCACCGCAAGCAGCGGTCGGCGGCGGCCGACGACCGGGAGATCGCGCGGCTGCGTACGGAGCTGCGGGCGCACCCCTGCCACGGCTGCGACGAGCGTGAGGACCACGCGCGGTGGGCCGAGCGGTACCACCGGCTGCTGCGCGACACGCGGCAGCTGGAGCGCCGTATCGAGGGCCGTACGAACACCATCGCGCGCACCTTCGACCGGATCTGCGCTCTGCTGACCGGACTTGACTACCTGGAAGGTGACACGGTCACCGACGAGGGCCGGCGGCTGGGGCGGCTCTACGGCGAACTGGACCTGCTGGCGAGCGAATGCCTGCGCGCCGGCGTCTGGAACGGTCTCGGCCCCGCCGAACTGGCCGCCTGCGCCTCGGCGCTGGTCTACGAGGCCCGGCAGGCGGACGACGCGGTGGCGCCGAAGCTGCCGTCGGGCAAGGCGCGGGACGCGCTCGCCGAGATGGTGCGGATCTGGGGCCGGCTGGACGCCCTGGAGGAGGACCACAAGATCAATCAGGCGGAGGGCGTCGGCCAGCGCGAGCCGGACCTCGGCTTCGCCTGGGCCGCGTACCGCTGGGCCTGCGGATTCGGCCTGGACGAGGTGCTGCGCGAGGCGGAGATGCCGGCCGGCGACTTCGTGCGCTGGTGCAAGCAGCTGATCGACGTCCTCGGCCAGATCGCGGCCGCCGCACCGCCGGAGGTGGCGCGCAACGCCCGCAAGGCCGTGGACGCGGTGCTGCGGGGCGTGGTGGCGTACTCGTCGGTGGGGTGAGGGAGACGGGCCGGGGCTGTTCCCCGGCCCGCCCCGGACTCCGGGCGTACGGGGGCTCCGCCTCACCCGCCCGGATTGACCGCGGTGGCCTTGAAGAACGTGTAGTGGAACGTTCCGCCGTCCTCCGCCGTCCGGCGCAGCTCGCGGATGCCGCGCTCCCACTCGGCCTCGGTGGTCAGCCCGGCGGCCAGCGCGTCGTCCCGTACTGCCGCGATCATCGCGATGAACGTGTTGCGGGTGAAGCTGTCGACCAGTCCCGGCCGGGTCGCGTCGGCGCAGACCGTACGCGGCCGGACCGCCACCTCCGCGTACCCGGCGGCGGTCAGCAGCGGCTGCAGCCGCCGGCCGAGCAGCGCGTCGCCGCCGGCCGCGGCCTGCAGCCGGACCTGGTGGCCGATCACGGCGTGGGCGTGGGCGCTGTCCGGGTGGAAGAGCGCCGATCCGTGGTCCCCCTCGATGACGGTGATGCCGCCGCCCGGCCGCAGGACGCGCCGCAGGTCCGCCAGCGTCCGCGCGGGGTCGGGCAGGTGTTCCAGGACGAAGCAGACGAAGAGGTGGTCGAAGGAGGCGTCGGGGTACGGCAGGTCGGTCAGGTCGGCCTGGTGCCAGCGCACCGTCGCCGCGTGCGGACGGGCGGCGAGGCGGGCGCGGGCCTGGTCGAGCGAGTCCGCGCGGATGTCGACCGCGGTGATGTGGGCCTTCGGGCTGGAGGCGGCCAGATGCACCGTCTGGGCGCCGACCCCGCATCCGGCCTCAAGGACCCGGCTGCCCGGCTCGTACACCGTGCCCGCGTGCAGGAGCGCTGCCAGGGTGTCCGCCTGGTCGGTGAGCCGCCGGGCCTCATGGTCCGAATACCCGTGCACGTAAGGGCGTTCGCGGGGTGTGGTGATGTGGCGCGCGCGGCTGTCCTCGTGCGCGCCGCCGATCGTCCGCTCTGTCGCTGCTGTTCTCATGCCGCCACTCTGGGCCGACAATGGTCCGGTGCCCAGGTCCAAAGATGCGACGACCGACCGGTCCATAACGTCCGGGTCGGACTTCCTCCAGCTGAACACCGCCGACGCGCCGGCGGGCGGCCTGTCCGACTGGCTGGCACAGCGCCTGCGGCTCGCCGTCTCGGACGGCCGCCTCGCGGTGGGCGACCGGTTGCCGGCCACCCGCACGCTCGCGGCGGAACTCCGGGTCTCCCGGGGCGTCGTCACCGAGGCGTACCAGCGGCTGATCGAGGACGGGCACGCGGTCGGCCGCGGCCGCGGCGGCACGGTCGTCGTCGCCGCTCCCGTCGCGGCCGCGGTCACGGCGCCGGCGCCCGCCCGCCCGGCCCAGGGGCCACCGCCGGAAGCGGTGTTCACCACGGCGCCCGCGGCGGACGTCTTCGACGCGGTACGGGCGGCGCCGGCCCGCATCGACCTCAGCCCCGGCACACCCGACCTGGCCTCCTTCCCGCGTACCGCGTGGTCGCGCGCGGAACGCCGGGTGCTCGGCACGCATGCCGCCCCCGGCTTCGGGTACGGGGACCCGCGCGGCGCGCCGGAACTGCGGCGCGCCGTCGCCAAGTGGCTGGCCCGCAACCGCGGTCTGTCGGCCGCCCCGGACGAGGTGCTGATCGTCTCCGGCACCGCGCAGACACTCGGTCTGCTGGCCCAGGTGCTGGGCCGCCGGGGCGTTCGCGAGGTGGCGGTGGAGGACCCGGGGTCGCTCGGGGCCCGTCAGCACCTTCAGTACTGGGGGATGCGCACTCCGCCGGTACCGGTCGACGCCGACGGCGTCCGCGTCCGGGAACTGCGGGCCTCCGGCGCCCCCGCCGTCCTGGTGACGCCGGCGCACCAGTTCCCGACCGGGGTGGTGCTCGGCGGAGCACGGCGCCGCGAGCTGATGCGCTGGGCGGCCGACGGCGGCGGCCTGATCATCGAGGACGACTACGACGCCGAACACCGCTACGACCGGCCGCCGGTCCCCGCGCTCCGCGCCATGCTGCCCGAGCACGTCTGCTACGCCGGAAGCGTCTCGAAGCTGCTGGCACCGGCGCTGCGGACCGGATGGGTCGTCGCTCCCCCGGAGTTGCACGGCGCGCTGGTGGACGCCAAGCGGTTCACCGACCTCGGCAACGCCGTGCTGCCGCAGCTGGTGCTGGCCGACCTGATGGAGAGCGGCGAGCTGGAACGCCGACTGCGGCAGCTGCGCAAGCGGCACCGGGCGCGTCGTGACGCGATGATCCGGGCCATCGGCACGCACCTGCCGGGAGCGGCCGTGCAGGGCGCGGCGGCGGGCCTGCACCTGACGATCACCTTCGACGCGGATTTCGCCGACACGGACCTGGCGGCGGCCGCGCTCGCCCGGGGCGTCAAGGTGCAGCCGCTCTCCTGGCACCGGCAGGGCCCTGGACAGCCAGGGCTGGTGCTGGGCTACGCCGCGAGCACGGCGACCGAGATCGCGGAGGGGGCGGCGGTCATCGGGAGTGTGCTGGAGTGAGCGCGGCGCGGGCGTCCGGTTCGCGCGGAGTGCGTCGGTCCGTAGCACGCCACGGGGAGTTCGGGCGGGCGTGTCGGTGCGTGGTCGCCGTGACGGACCGGCGTGTCGCGCGCGTCGCGGGGGCCCGTCCGACACGCCGTGCGTGACCCCCGTGGCGCAGCGAGGACGCGGGGTGGCGCGGCTGGGATCGTGGGGGACCGGCGGACGAGCACGGTCCTGGGGGCCGCGCTGCTCTGGGAATGCCAGGCGGTACGGGTCGGAGGGCACCGTTCCGTAAGGGGGCGCGCCGCCCGGCCGTCACCTGTACCGTCCCGGCCACGGTCAGCACGGGCCGACCGCGGTGCACACCAACTCCTCGGCCAGCGCCCGCAGTTCGTCTACCCGCAGGACCCGGTTCCCGAACCCGGGCAGCGGTACGTGCAGCTCCCGCATCCAGTGCTCGGGGATCGCGTCGGCCCCGTACACCGCTCCGGCCAGACCCCCGGTGACCGCGGCGACGGTGTCGGTGTCACCGCCCAGGTCGACGGCGGCCCGCAGCGCGTCCTCGTACGAGCCGGTGGTGCGCAGCGCCCAGACGGCGGAGCCGAGGCAGGGCCGGACCGCGCCGTTGAACGCGGCGGCCTGGTCCGGGTGCCAGTCGGGCGTCAGGACGGAGGCGTAGCGGGCGCGGTGGGCGGGACGGATGTGGGAGAGGGCGTCCGGCAGGGCGTCGAGCGGGTCGTCGCCTTGCAGGGCGGCGTGCAGCAACGCGTGGAACAGCGCCACTCCCTCCCCGGCCGCCGGGTCCCCGTGCGTCAGCGCGGACAGCCGGCGGGCGGCGTCCATGGACACCGCCCGGCCCGCCGCGGCGAAGTACACGGCGGCGGGCGTGGCGCGCATCAACGAGCCGTTGCCCGCGGCGCGCCGGTTGACCTGGTAGTGCCGGGCGGCGGCCCGGTCCCGCGGCTCGCCGTTGCCGAGCACGTCCCCGGTCTGCGAACCGATGTCCTTCGGCTCGGCAGCTGCCCAGCGTTGAAACCTGCGGAAGACATCCGGGAGGTCGAGTCCGCCGCGTTCCAGCAGTGACTCGGCGGTCAGTACCGCCATCTGTGTGTCGCCGGTGGCCTCGCCGGGGTCCCGGCCGCCGCCTCCGCACATGGTTCCCCGGCCGTCGGGGAAACGGTCCGTGTACGCGCCCGGCGCGCCGGACTCGAAGGGCGCGCCGAGGGCGTCCCCGGCGGCCGAGCCGACCACGGCACCGACCGCCCGCTGCACGGATTCCACCACCGGCCCCCCGGAAGCACGTCAGGAAGCGGCAGACCGGGTGGTCTCCTGCTCGGCCTCGACCTGCTGGTTCCACTGCTGCTTGGACGCCTGCCAGCCGTCCTCGTCGTGGCCGTTGCGCCAGTAGCCGGAGATCGACAGGTCCTCGCGCGGCACCTCCCGCTCGACGCGCAGCAACTTGCGCAACTCCTTCACGAAGCCGGCCTCGCCGTGGACAAAAGCGTGCACCCGGCCCGCGGGGAAGTCCAGCGCGCGGACGGCCTCGACCAGCCGATCGCCGACGGGCGCGGCACCGCGGTGCAGCCAGGTGATCTCGGCACCGGCCGGAGCCTCCAGCTTCTGCTCCTCCTCCGGGCCGGCGACCTCGATGAAGGCGTGGACGGGTACGTCCTCGGGGGCCCGGGCCAGGGAGGCGGCGATGGCCGGCAGGGCGCTCTCGTCACCGGCGAGCAGGTGCCAGTCGGCGTCGGGGTCCGGGGCGTACGCGCCGCCGGGGCCGAGGAGCAGGGCCTCGTCACCCGGACGGGCGTGCGCCGCCCACGGCCCCGCGAGGCCGGAGTCGCCGTGCACCACGAAGTCGACCGCCAGCTCCCGCGTGTCCGGGTCCCAGGTGCGTACGGTGTAGGTACGGGTCCTGGGCCACTGGTCGCGGGGGAAGTCGGCGCGGATCTCGGCGATGTCCAGCGGTCGCGGGTAGTCCACGCCGGGCACCGGGAAGACCAGCTTGACGTAATGGTCGGTGTACTCGCCCGCCGAGAACTCCGCCAGGCCGTCACCGCCCAGCACCACCCGCACCATGTGCGGCGTGAGCTGCTCGGTGCGCAGCACCTGTGCGTGAATGAGCTTGGGCTTCTTGCGGGCCGGACGCTCTGCTGCCACGACGATCTCCCCTGCCACGGTCTTGTTAGGTTTACCTAACCTAACAGTTCAGGGGTGCAGCGTCGCCAGCAGCCGTTGCAAAGAACCGCCCAGCCCCCACTGGTCGGCGAGCGCTTCCAGCCGCTCCGGGTCGGCCGGCTCGCCGGGCAGCGCGGTGTCCACGTCCGGCACCGGCACGTCGGCGACCACCCGTACGACCTTCGGCGCGACCTCGACGTACGGGCGGGCCTCGGTCAGCCGCTTGCGCTGCGAGGGGGTGAGCCTGGACGCCGGGTCGTCGGCCGCGGCCATGATCCCCGCCAGGTCGCCGTACTGGGCGAGCAGCTTGGCGGCGGTCTTCTCGCCGATGCCCGGCACGCCCGGCAGGCCGTCGCTGGGATCGCCGCGCAGCAGCGCCAGATCGGCGTAACCGCTGCCGTCCACGCCGTACTTCTCCCGCAGCAGGGCCTCGTCGGTCATCTGGAGGGTGCCGACGCCCTTGAGCGGATACAGGATGCGCACACCGCGCGCGTCGTCGGCCAGCTGGAACAGGTCGCGGTCGCCGGTGACGATGTCGACCGGCCCGGTGGCGCGGGCGGTGAGCGTGCCGATGATGTCGTCCGCCTCGTACCCGGCGGCGCCGACCCGGGCGATGCCCAGCGCGTCGAGCACCTCCTCGATCACCGGGACCTGCGGGGAGAGGGTGTCCGGAATCTCCTCGGCGTCCGGCGCGGGGGAGCCGGCCGGGGCCTCCTCGGCGACGCGGTGCGCCTTGTACGAGGGGATGAGATCGACCCGCCACTGGGGGCGCCAGTCGAAGTCCATGCAGGCCACCAGGTCGTCGGGCTGGTGGTCCTGGACGAGCCGGGCGATGAAGTCCAGCAGTCCGCGCACCGCGTTGACCGGCGTGCCGTCCGGAGCCCGGACCGACTCCGGCACGCCGAAATAGGCGCGGAAGTAGAGGGAGGCGGTGTCGAGGAGCATCAGGCGTCGAGTCACACCCCGATGATGCCGTACCCCCGGCGGCGCGGCCGGGCGGTGCCGCGGGGGCGGGCCGGGCGGAGGTGTGAACTGGGTCACCAGTGTGTTTGTCATTTTGAAAAGGGGGCAGGCGCGCGGCCGGAGCGGAGCCGGTGGATTTTCAACATTTCCATCGGTTAACGGCGGGCCCGACCCGTGCCGCGCCACGACCTGCCGACGGGGGAGGCGGGTCGTACCCAGTCAATTCGAGAGGTGTATGTGGCCAGGCTGCAAGCCGAGCACGTGTACAAAGTGTTCGGGAGACGACCCGAGGACGCCGTACGACGGCTCGAAGACGGTGCGAGCCGCGAGGAGCTACGGGCCGACGGAACGACCGCCGCGGTGATCGACGCGTCGTTCTCCGTGGACGAGGGCCAGATCTTCGTCGTCATGGGGCTGTCCGGATCCGGTAAGTCCACTCTGCTGCGGACCCTCAACGGGCTGCTGGAGCCGACCGCCGGAAGCGTCCGGTTCGACGGTCAGGACCTGACCTCGCTCAGCGACAAGGAACTGCGCAAGGTCCGCTCCGAGAAGATCTCCATGGTCTTCCAGCACTTCGCGCTCTTCCCGCACCGCAGTGTGCTGGAGAACGCCGCGTACGGGCTGGAGGTCCAGGGCGTACCCCGGGCCGAACGCGACAAGCGCGCCACCGAGGCGCTGCACCTCGCGGGCCTCGAAGGCTGGGAGAAGTCCTGGCCCGACGAGCTGTCCGGCGGCATGCAGCAGCGGGTGGGCCTGGCCCGCGCGCTGGCCACCGACGCCGACCTGCTGCTGATGGACGAGTCCTTCAGCGCGCTGGACCCGCTGATCCGCCGCGACATGCAGGACCAGCTCCTGGAACTCCAGAAGACGCTGAAGAAGACCATCGTCTTCATCACCCACGACCTGAACGAGGCCATGCGCCTCGGCGACCGGATCGCCGTGATGCGCGACGGCCGCATCGTGCAGACCGGCAGCGCCGAGGACATCCTCCTGCGGCCCGCCAACGACTACGTGGCCTCCTTCATCCAGGACGTCGACCGCTCCCGGGTGCTCACCGCCGGAGCCATCATGGTCGACGCCGGCGAGGTGCTGGGCAGCACGGCGGAGGACGGCGAGACGATCCGTACGGCCGAGGAGTTCCTCGCCGCCACGCCCGCCACCGTCCACCTGGATACCCCGGTCGCGGAGCTGTTCGGCCCCTGCTCGGCCGGGACCGTACCGGTCGCCGTCGTCGACGCGGACGGCGAGCTGGCCGGCGCGGTGCCGGTGCGGCGGCTGCTGTCCGTCCTCAGTGAGGGCGGACAGGCGGCCGGGACCGCCGGGCGGGCGGACGCCACGGACACGGACGCCACGGACACGGGAGCCGCTCAGACCCGTACCGAGGCCCGGGCCTCCGAAGACGCCACCCCCACCGGCGGCAAGAAGGCGGAGCCCGTGGGCGGGAAAGCCGACGCCGACGGCAAGAAGACGGCCGCCGACCGCGAGGAGACGGCCGCCGACGGCAAGGCGGACGTCCAGCCCGACGGCAAACCTGACGGCATGACGGGCGGCAGGCCCGAGGACAAGGTGATCGCCGGTGCCTAGAATCGACGTCGGCTCCTGGGCCAACACCTGTGTCGAATGGCTGCGCAACCACCTCACGTGGTTCTTCGACTTCGTCTCGCACGTCCTCACGGACATGTACAACGGCATCGAGACGGTGCTCTCCGCACCGCAGCCGTTCCTGCTGATGGGCATCTTCGCGGTGCTCGCCTGGTGGCTGCGCGGCCTGCCGGCCGCCGTCCTCACCTTCGCCGGCTTCGCGCTGATCGACTCGATCGAGCAGTGGCAGGCCACCATGCAGTCCCTGTCGCTGGTGCTGGTCGCCTGCATCATCACCATCGTCGTCGCGGTGCCGCTCGGCATCTGGGCCGCCCGCAACCGCGCCGTCGGCGGCGCGCTGCGCCCGGTCCTGGACCTGATGCAGACGATGCCCGCGATGGTCTACCTGATCCCCGGCATCCTCTTCTTCGGCATCGGTGTGATGCCCGGCATGGTGGCGACCATCATCTTCTCGATGCCGCCCGCCGTCCGGATGACCGAGCTGGGCATCCGCCAGGTCGACGGGGAACTGGTCGAGGCGGCCGAGGCGTTCGGCACCCACCCGCGCCGCACCCTCTTCCGGGTGCAGCTGCCGCTGGCGCTGCCCACGATCATGGCCGGTATCAACCAGGTCATCATGCTGGCGCTGTCCATGGTCGTCATCGCCGGCATGGTCGGCGCGGAGGGCCTGGGGTCGTCGGTCTACAACGCGGTCAGCTCCGTGAACGTGGCCCTCGGCTTCGAGGCCGGTCTCGCCGTCGTCATCCTCGCCATGTACCTGGACCGGATGACCGGCGCCCTCAACGAGCGGGTCTCGCCGCTGGGCCGCCGCGCGCTGGCCAAGGCGCAGGCCGCGCTGGGCGGCGCGAAGTTCCTGTACTGGAAGCCCGGCACCTCCGTGGCGATGGTCGGCGTGGTCGTGCTCGCGCTGGTCGCCGGCGGTCTGAACGTCTTCGGCAAGGAAGGCGGGAAGACCGACGGCGGCGGCCGCCCGCTCACCCTCGGGTACGTCAACTGGGACGAGGGCAAGGCCACCACGTACCTGTGGAAGGAAATCCTCGAACAGCGCGGCTTCAAGCCGAAGGCGCAGGCGCTGGAGGCCGGCGCGCTGTTCACCGGGCAGGCCCGCGGCGACATCGACGTGCAGACCAACGCCTGGCTGCCCACCACGCACGCCGAGTACTACAAGAAGTACAAGGACAAGCTGGAGGACCTGGGCGCCTGGTACGACAAGACCTCGCTGGAGATCGCGGTCCCGTCGTACATGAAGGACGTCAAGACCCTCGACGACCTCAAGGGCAAGGCGGGCGAGTTCGGCGGCAAGATCACCGGCATCGAGCCGGGCGCCGGCGAGATGAAGATCCTCAAGGACAAGGTCCTGGGGGCCTACGGCCTGGACGACGAGTACAAGGTCGCCGAGTCCAGCACCGCGTCCATGCTGACCGAGCTGGACCGCGCGTACGCGGCGAAGAAGCCGATCGCCGTCACGCTGTGGTCGCCGCACTGGGCGTACGACAAGTACGACCTGACCAAGCTGGAGGACCCCAAGGGCGCCTTCGGCTCCGGTGACAGCCTGCACCTGCTGGGCCGCAAGGGCTTCGCCCAGGACGAGCCCGAGGTCGCCAAGTGGATGAAGAACTTCCACCTGGACGAGAAGCAGCTCACCAGCCTGGAGAACGAGGTCAAGAGCGCCGGCGAGGGCCACGAGCAGGACGGCGTGCGCGGCTGGCTGAAGAAGAACCCGGGCCTGGTCGACAAGTTCGCCCCGTCGGCGAACGCCACGTACACCAAGGGCAAGGACGCCGGCGCGGCCCCGAACATCGGCTACCCGGCGTGGGACGAGGGCATCGCCACCACGTACCTGTGGAAGAACGTCCTGGAGAAGCGCGGCTACAAGCCGAACATCCGCAACCTGGACGTCGGCCCGATGTGGACCGGACTGTCCAGCGGGCAGATCGACGTCGAGTTCGACGCCTGGCTGCCGGTCGCGCAGAAGCAGTACTGGGACCAGTACAAGGACGATCTCGTCGATGTCGGCGCGTGGTACGACAAGACGTCGCTGGAGATCGCGGTGCCGTCCTACGTCAAGGACGTCAAGACGCTGGACGACCTGCGCGAGCACCAGGACGAGTTCAAGGGCAAGATCATCGGCATCGAGCCGGGCACCGGTGAGATGAAGCGCCTCAAGGACACCGTCGCGCCCGCGTACGGCCTGGAGGACTTCCAGGTCACCGAGGCCGGCACCAGCTCCATGCTGGCCGAGCTGGACCGTGCCTACGCCAAGAAGGAGCCGATCGCGGTCGTGCTCTGGTCGCCGCACTGGGCGTACAGCAAGTACGACCTGACCAAGCTCGCCGACCCGAAGCACACCTGGGGCGACAACAACCAGATCAAGTCGCTGGGCCACAAGAGCTTCCCGGAGAAGTTCCCGGAGTTCAACGGCTGGCTGAAGAACTGGAAGATGTCGCCCGAGGAGCTGGGCAGCCTGGAGAAGGAGATCCAGGACGCCGGCAAGGGCCACGAGAACGACGGTGTCGAGAAGTGGATCGACGCCCACCCGGGCATCGTCGACAAGATGGCGCCGGTGCAGTGAGGCGCTGAACGCGCGGTGGTGAGGCGCTGAGCGCACCACACGGGCCCCGCCCCCGGCTGTACGGCCGGAGGCGGGGCCGTTCCGCGTCGGGCGCGGCCTCGTCCGCGTACGGTGGGGTGATGACGACCGGTCAGCACCGCGCCCCGCGCGTGGTCTCCCTCGTGCCCTCGCTCACCGAGGCCGTGGCCGCCACCGCGCCCGGCCTGCTGGTCGGCGCCACCGACTGGTGCAGTCACCCCGCCGGGCTGGACGTGCCGCGCGTCGGCGGCACCAAGAACCCGGACACCGCCCGGATCGCCGCCCTCGCGCCCGGCCTCGTCCTGGCCAACGAGGAGGAGAACCGCGCGCCGGACCTCGCCGCGCTGCGGGCCGCCGGACTGGACGTCCTGGTCACCGAGATCCGGGACCTGGACGAGGCGCTGCGTGAGCTGGAACGGGTCCTGGTGCGCGGCTGCCGGCTGCCCAGGCCCGGCTGGCTGGACGACGCGGCGGACGCCTGGCGGGACGTACGGGCCGAGGCGGCGGGCGCGCGCGGCGCGGTCGTGCCGATCTGGCGGCGGCCCTGGATGGTGCTGGGCCGGGACACCTTCGCGGGGGACCTGCTCGCCCGGCTCGGTGTACGGAACCTCTACGCGGACCACGCCGAGCGGTATCCGCGCGTCCCGGTCGAGGAGCTGAACGCGCGCGGCGCCGACCTGGTGGTCCTCCCCGACGAGCCGTACCGCTTCACGGCGGACGACGGCCCCGAGGCGTTCCCGGGGCTGCCGTCCGCGCTGGTCAGCGGGCGTCATCTGACGTGGTACGGGCCGTCGTTGGCGGAGGCTCCGGCGGTGCTCAGGGCCGCGCTGGAAGCGGCTCGCTGAGGGGCGCCGTCCCGGGTGCCGCCTCTGGTGCCGGCACCGGTGCCGTCCCCGGCGCAGTTCCCGGCTTCTCCGGCGGCGGTACGAGAAGCCGGCCGCGCGCCAGTCCCAGCGCGGTACGGGCCCCGGCCACCAGCCAGGCCGCCACCAGTACGGCGAACAGTCCCACCGCGAGCCAGCCGAAGGCCGCGAGCCCGGTGTGCCGCGCCAGGCCCGCCGCGCCCGTCACGCACGTACCGACCGGGAAGGTGAACGCCCACCAGGTCATCGAGAACGTCATCCCGGCCCGGAAGGCCCGGACGACCAGGGCCGTCGCCAGCGCCAGCCACAGCAGCGCGAAGCCGGTGACCGGTACGCCGTACAGGAGCGCGAAGCCGCTCATCGCCTGCGCGTACCCGGCGCCGACCGCCCCCGGCGCGGCGTCCGCGAGGTTGTTGACCGCGGTCGTGGACTGGCCGAGCGGACCGAGGACGAGGAACAGCGTCGGGGTCAGCGCGAGCGGCAGCGGGCCGTGGTGGATCAGCCGGGCCAGCACCAGCGGCAGCACCAGCAGCGTGGCCAGCAGCGACATCCCGAACATCGCGTAACAGGCGAGCAGCATCGCCTCCTGCCACTGCCCGGCGGGCAGGTGCGGCACCAGGCCCGGGCCGAGCGCCGCCGAGACCATCGGCGCGACCAGCGGCAGGATCCACACGGGGGAGGCGGTACCGGCCTCGATCCGGTGCCGGGCCACCATCAGGTACGGCACCGCCGCGGCCGCCGCGAGGCCCACCGCCGTACCGGCGCACCACAGGACCGCGTCGACGGCGACGGCGGCCCGCTCGCCGAGCACGTCCGGGCCGACGGCGAGCGTCCCGCCGCCGACCGCCAGCAGGGCCATCGCCAGGCAGCCGTAGAACGGCGCCACCGCCGGGTCGAGGAGGTGGCGCCGCGCCTGGTCGGCGTGGCGGAGCCAGTGGACGGTACGGGCCGTCAGCAGGGTTGCCAGCAGGACGCCGGACAGCGCCCAGACCGCGACGTACGCGCCGCGCAGACCGGGGGAGTGCAGCGGCAGGGCCGCGCCGGCGTTGGCGACGATGGCGGTGCCCATGACGGCGGCATACCAGTTGGGACCGAGGTGACGCAGGGCCGGGGAAGCGGCGCGGGAGCGGGCGGGGGGACGGGGGCCGGTGCGGGCGGAGGGCCGCGTCAGGGTTGCCATGCCTTCCAGGGTCGGCCCGCGCCCCGCCTCCCACCAGAGACCTCGTCCCTATGAGCCCATAAGGTGGGGTTATGGGTTCAGGAAATGCAGGACAGCCGGCGGCGGACCCGGTGGTTCCGCTCGCACATCGGGTACCGGACCTCGGCGCGCTGGAGCTGCTGCTCGCCGTCGCCAGGCTCGGCAGCCTCGGGCGGGCGGCCCGCGAACGGGGCATCAGCCAGCCCGCCGCCAGCAGCCGCCTGCGTTCGATGGAGCAGCAGCTGGGTGTCGCCCTCGTCGAACGCTCACCGCGCGGCTCGCGCCTGACGGACGCGGGCGCCCTGGTCACGGACTGGGCCCGGCAGGTGGTGGAGGCCGCCGAGGCGTTCGACGCGGGCGCGCAGGCGCTGCGCGGGCGGCGGGACTCGCGGCTCCGGGTCGCCGCCAGTATGACGATCGCCGAATATCTGCTGCCCGGCTGGCTCATCGCGCTGCGCACACAGCGTCCGGACACCGCGGTCTCCCTGCTGGCCGGGAACTCCGCCGCCGTCGCCGAGCGGCTCCTCGCGGGCGAGGCCGACCTCGGGTTCGTGGAGGGACTCGACGTGCCCGCCGGGCTGGACGGCGCGGTCATCGGTCACGACCGTCTGGTGGTGGTCGCCGCGCCCGCCCACCCGTGGGCCCGGCGCCGTACGGAGCTGACGGCGGCCGAACTGGCCGCGACCCCGCTGATCCTGCGCGAGCGCGGTTCCGGCACCCGCCAGGTCCTGGACGCGGCACTGGCCGGGCACGGCGGCCTCGCCGCGCCACTGCTGGAGCTGGCCTCCACGACGGCGGTCAAGGCCGCCGCGGTGAGCGGCGCCGGGCCGTCGGTGCTCAGCGAACTGGCCGTGGGGGAGGAGCTGGCGGCGCGGCGGCTGGTCGAGGTCCCGGTGCTCGGCACACGCTTCAGCCGCGATCTGCGGGCGGTCTGGCCCGCCGGGCAGCGGCCCGCGGGCCCGGCCCGCCAGCTGCTGGGGCTGACCCGCGCCCTGCCGTGACCGGGACGCGGCCGGGCCGGGGTCAGCGGTCGGCCTGGTACGCCGCGTCCGCGCCGGTGGCGGTCCTGCCGTCGGCTGCGGTGTAGGTGACGGTGCGGTCGCCTCTGATCTGGAAGACGTTGGTGGGCCGTTGCCGGTTCTGCGGGTTGCAGACCGACACCGGGACGGTGTAGACGGTCTGGTACCGCGCCCCGTTGGACGTGGTCACCCGCGTCACGAAGGTGACCACCCCCTTCTTGGCGGGGTGGCTGCCGTTCGGCGCCTCGTGGATCCAGAACCCGTCCGCGGTCGACGAGGAGTTCGTCGGCTCGACCGTGACCGAGTTGTCCGCGTTGAACCGCACGGTCCGTACCTTCGTGCCGTCCTGGGTGTACGGCTTGGACAGCTCGAACCGCGCTCTGCCGCCCGCCTGAGGGGCCTGGACGTAGTCGCTCGCGCTGCCGCCGCACTGGCCGGGGGCGGCCACGGCGGATCCGGGCTGGGTGAGGAGGGTGAGGGCCAGGGCGGCGGACAAGCCCAGGGCGGCGGACTTCAAGTGGCTTCGGTGGCTTCGGTGGTGTCGGTACGTCATGGCGGAACCCACTTCCGTCGGAAGGACAGCACGCGGCCGGGCCCTGCCGAAGACGGCCGAGCCCCCGGCGTTGACGCAGGTCACCGCCGGTTCAGCGAGCGTATCCAGGCTCCGGGGGGAGATGGCATCGCTGAATCGGATGGGTTTGCCGCCGCAATTTGCAGTTCTCGGGAACGGTTTTCAGGAACCGCCCGCCGCCCGTACCAGCGCGTCCATCACCCGGGTGTCGTCCCCGGCCTCCGGATGCCACTGCACGGACAGGACGAAGTGCTCGGCGCCGGGCAGTTCCAGGGCCTCGACCGTGCCGTCCGCCGCATGGGCGGACGGGCGCAGACCGCTGCCGAGCCGGTCCACGGCCTGGTGGTGGTAGGTCGGCACGGACACCGCCTCGGGCAGGATCCCGCCGAGCAGGGTGCCCGGTTCCGGCTTGACCTCGTGGCGGTCGAAGACGCCGGCCGGGCCCGCGTGCCCGTCGAGGTGCTGCACGAGGGTGCCGCCGAGGGCGACGTTCAGCAGTTGCAGGCCCCGGCAGACGCCGAGCAGCGGCACGCGCGCCTCCAGTGCCGCGTCGATCAGCGCCAGCTCCCAGACGTCCCGGTCGCGGGCCGGCGGGCCGGTGCGCGGGTCGGTGCCGGCCCCGTACCGTACGGGCTCCACGTCCGGGCCGCCCGCGATCACCAGGCCGTCCAGCCGGGCGACGGCCGCGGCCGCGGTGCCCGGGTCGCCGGGCGGCAGCAGCGCGGCGAGACCGCCGCAGCGCTGGACGAGGCGGTGGTAGCCGGCCGGGAGCACGGCGGCCGGCAGGGCCCAGACGCCCCAGCGGGCGTCGTCGGCGACGTAGGTGGTGACACCGATGAGGGGCGGGGGAGTGGACACGGGGCCTCCGGAGGGTGCGGGGGTGAGGGCTGGCCTGGCGGGCTGCCGGTCAGTCGCGTTCCAGTTCGGCCTCGGCCGCCGCGAGTGCCGCGAACTCCTCCTCCGGGGCCGCCGCGACCAGCCGGTGCCGGGAGTAGGACGCGAAGTACGCCAGGGCGACCCCGTAGACGCCGAGAGCCATGAGGGCGGCCTCTTTGTCGACGAGGAACGTCGCCACCAGCGCGGCGCAGGCCAGCACGAAGGCGACGGACGAGGTGAGGGTGCCGCCGGGGGTGCGGTACGGGCGGGGCAGCTCCGGTTCGCGGCGGCGCAGCACGATGTGCGAGAGCGACATCAGGGCGTAGGAGATGGTGGCGCCGAAGACGGCGATGTTGAGCATCCGGGCGCCGTCGCCGGTCGCGGCGGCCAGCGCGAAGCCCAGCGCGCCGGGCACCAGCAGCGCCAGGTACGGGGCCTTGCGGCGGCTGGTGAGGGACAGGAAGCGGGGCAGGTAGCCGGCCCGGGAGAGGGCGAAGAGCTGCCGGGACCCGGCGAAGATGAGGGAGAAGAAGGACGCCACCAGGCCTGCCAGGCCCGCGTAGTTGACGATGCGGGAGACGGTGGTGGGCTCCCCGTGCGGCTGGAGTGCCTGCACCAGCGGGTCGCCCACCGACTGGACGGCGGCGGAGCCCCGGGCGCCGGTCGCGGCGACGAAGGTGACCAGCGCGAGCAGCAGCAGGATGCCCATCGCGGCGGCCATCGCCTTCGGCAGCGTACGGGCCGGGTCCTTGGTCTCCTCGGCGGCCAGCGGCACGCCCTCGACGCCCAGGAAGAACCACATGCCGAACGGGAACGCCGCCCAGATGCCGAGGATGCCGAACGGCAGCCACGAACTCGCGCCGAACGCGCCGGTGTCGACCGGGATGTCGTCCAGCGCGCCGACGTGGAAGTCGCTGAGCGCGCCGACCGCGAAGACGACGACCGCGGCGACCGCGACGGCGGTGACGACCAGGCTGAAGCGCAGGGCCTCGCCCACGCCCCACAGGTGGATGCCGATGAAGACCACGAAGCAGGCCAGGTACACGGGCCAGCTGGAGGTCAGTCCGAACAGGCCGAGGGATTCGACGTAATCGCCGATGAAGAGGGAGATCGCCGCGGGCGCGAGCACGTACTCGATGAGGATGGCCGTGCCGGTCAGGAAGCCGCCCCAGGTGCCCAGCGCGCGCCGCGCGAAGCCGTAACCGCCGCCCGCCGTCGGCAGGACGGAGGCGAGTTCGGCGAGCGCGAACACCAGGCAGGTGTACATCAGGCCCATCAGGACCGCGGCGATGGCCAGCCCGCCGAAGCCGCCCTGGGCCAGGCCGTTGTTCCAGCCGGAGAAGTCGCCGGAGACGACGTACGCGACGCCCAGGCCGGTGAGCAGGAGCGGGCCCGCGCTGCCGCGCCGCAGGGTGCGCTTCTGGAGGTAGGCGTCCTGGGGTGCGGAGTCGCCGGCCGAGGCGGCCGCGGGCGGTGCGGTACGGGGGTCCGTGCTGTCGGCCATGAGCCGCTCCTGCCTCGCCGAGGGGTGCGTGAGGGGGAAGTGCAGTAATGGTTTAGCCACGTACCTTTGCGTCGTGGTGCGGCCGAGCGCAAGCCCCCTGCGTAAAAGACTGGTTACACCGGCGGGCCCGTCAAGAACCCCCGCAGCAGCGCCGCCGTCCCCGCGCAGTGTTCGCGCATCACTTCCCGCGCACCGTCCGCGTCACCCTCCAGTACCGCCTCGACCAGCGCGGTGTGCTGCGCCTGGGAGTGCTCCAGGTTGCGTACCAGCAGCGGGATGCAGTCGAGCAGCTCGTTCACGCCGGCCCGCACCGCGGCGTACTGCGCCGCCAGCGACGACGAACCGGCCAGCTCGGCCAGCGTCAGGTGCAGCAGCGTGTCGCGCCGCCGGTAGTCCGCCAGCGGCGCGTCGTGGGTGGCGGACAGGGCCTCCCGCAGCCGCCGTGCCTGCGCGTCGCCCAGCCCGTGCGCGGCGCACAGCCCGGCGGCGCCCACCTCCAGCACCTCGCGGAACCGCAGCGCGTCCTCGACGTCCACCTTCTCGACGCGGCGCCGCAGCTCGTCCTCGCCCGCCGTCTCCGGGCGCGGCCGGACGAACGTGCCGCCGTAGCGGCCGCGCCGGCTCTCCACCAGCCCCTCGTCCTGGAGCACCTTGAGGACCTCGCGCAGCGTCACCCGGCTGATGTGCAGCCGCTCCGCCAACTCCCGCTCGGCGGGCAGGCGTTCACCGCCCTGGACCAGCCCCAGCCGGACGATCTGGAGTATCTGCTCCAGCGCCTCCTCGAACCCGTTGCCCGCCCGCACCGGGCGCAGTACGGGCGCCAGCCGGTCCGCCGGGCGCCTCGCCGGACCGCTCTGCGCGGAGCCCGCCGCGCCGTTGTCCGCACCGTCCACCGGAACCCCTTCCCAACCAATGGTTCGTGGGCCTACCTTATGACCTCCGGATGCAGCGACAGGAGGCACCACCGTGGCAGACCGCACGCCCCCGCTCGCCGTCGAGGAGCTGACCGGGCTCGTCGACGCCGGGGAGATCGACACCGTCGTCCTGGCCTTCACCGACATGCAGGGCAGGCTCACCGGCAAGCGGTTCGCGGCCCGCCACTTCCTCGACGAGGTGCTGGAGCACGGCACCGAGGGCTGCAACTACCTCCTCGCCGTGGACGTGGACGTCAACACCGTCCAGGGCTACGCGATGTCCTCCTGGGAGCACGGCTACGGCGACTTCGCCATGCACGGCGACACCGCCACCCTGCGCCGCACCCCGTGGAACCCCGGCACCGCCCTGCTCACCGCCGACCTCGCCTGGCACGACGGCTCACCGGTCGCCGCCTCCCCGCGGCAGATCCTGCGCCGCCAGCTCGACCGGCTCGCCGAACGCGGCTGGAGCGCCTACGCGGGCACCGAGCTGGAGTTCATCGTCTTCCGCGACACCTACGAGGACGCCTGGAACCGCGGCTACCGCGGCATGACCCCCGCCAACCAGTACAACACCGACTACTCCGTCCTCGGCACCGGCCGTGTCGAACCCCTGCTGCGCCGTATCCGCAACGAGATGGGCGCCGCCGGGATGACCGTGGAGTCCGCCAAGGGCGAGTGCAACCTCGGCCAGCACGAGATCGCCTTCCGCTACGACGAGGCGCTGACCACCTGCGACCAGCACTCCGTCTACAAGACCGGCGCCAAGGAGATCGCCGCCCAGGAGGGCATGGCGCTGACCTTCATGGCCAAGTACGACGAGCGTGAGGGCAACAGCTGCCACATCCACCTCTCGCTGCGCGACGAGGCCGGGCAGCCCGTGATGGCCGACGACTCGGGCCCGTACGGCATGTCGACGGTCATGCGGCACTTCCTGGCAGGACAGCTCGCCGCGCTGCGCGACTTCACCCTCTTCTACGCACCCAACATCAACTCCTACAAGCGCTTCCGGCCCGGCTCCTTCGCCCCCACAGCTGTCGCCTGGGGCCCGGACAACCGCACCTGCGCACTGCGGGTCATCGGCCACGGGTACGGCCACCGCCTGGAGAACCGCCTGCCCGGCGGCGACGTCAACCCGTACCTCGCCGTCGCCGCCATGGTCGCCGCAGGTCTGTACGGGATCGAGCACGAGCTGGAGCTGCCAGAGGCGTGCACCGGCAACGCCTACACCGGCGACGCCGCGCACGTGCCCGCCACCCTGTGCGAGGCCGCCGCCCTGTGGGAATCCAGCCCCATCGCCCGCGAAGCGTTCGGCGACGAGGTCGTCGAGCACTACCTCCACATGGCCCGCGTCGAACAGGACGCGTACGACGCCGCCGTCACGGACTGGGAGCGCTTCCGCTCCTTCGAGCGCATGTAAGGAAAGCTGCGACGTGTTGCAAGAGCTGCGCATCATCAACCCGGCGACCGAGGAACTGGAAGCCGTCGTCCCCGTCACCACCCCCGCCGAGGTGGACGAGGCGGTCCGGCGGGCCGCCACGGCACAGGAGAAATGGGCCGCGCTGCCGCCCGGCGACCGGGCCCGCCTCCTGCGGCGGTTCGCCGGGGTCGTCGAGGAGAACAGCGAGGCGCTGGCCAGGCTGGAGCTGGCGGAGGCCGGCCACCCGCTGGGCAACGCCCGGTGGGAGGCGAACAACGTCGTCGACCTGCTGCACTACGCCGCCGGGGGAGTGGAGCGGCTGACCGGCAGCCAGATCCCCGTCGCCGGCGGCCTGAACATCACCGTCCAGGAGCCGCTCGGCGTCGTCGCCGTCATCGCGCCCTGGAACTTCCCGATGCCGATCGCCGCCTGGGGCACCGCCCCCGCGCTCGCCGCCGGCAACGCCGTCCTCCTCAAGCCCGCCGAGACCACCCCGCTCACCGCCCTGCGCCTCGCCGGGTACGCGCTGGAGGCGGGCCTGCCCGAGGGCCTGTTCCAGGTCCTGCCGGGCGAGGGCGCGGTCACCGGCGACGCCCTGGTCGAACACCCCGGCGTCGCCAAGGTCGTCTTCACCGGCTCCACCGCCACCGGCCGCGGCATCGCCGCCAAGTGCGCCGCGCGGACCAAGCGCCTGACCCTCGAACTCGGCGGCAAGAGCCCCAACATCGTCTTCGCCGACGCCGACCTCGAACGGGCCGCGGCCGCCGCCCCCGGCTCCTTCCTGGACAACACCGGCCAGGACTGCTGCGCCCGCAGCCGCATCCTGGTCCAGCGCTCGGTCTACGACCGCTTCATGGAGCTGCTGGAGCCCGCCGTGAAGGCGTTCGTCGCGGGCGACCCCGCCGACCCCGCCACACGGATGGGCCCGCTGATCTCCGCCGCCCAGCGCGAGCGCGTACGGTCGTACGTCTCCGAGGACGCGCCCGCCGCCATCCGCGGCGAGGCCCCCAAGGGCAAGGGCTTCTGGTACCCGGCCACCGTCCTGGAGGGCCGCCCGGACGACCGTACCGCCGTCGAGGAGATCTTCGGCCCGGTCGCCGTCGCGATCCCCTTCGAGGACGAGGCCGACGCCGTACGGCTCGCCAACGCCACCGACTACGGCCTCTCCGGCTCCATCTGGACCCGCGACGTCGGCCGCGCCCTGCGGGTGTCCGGCGCGGTCGCCGCCGGGAACCTCTCCGTCAACTCGCACAGCAGCGTCCGCTACTGGACCCCGTTCGGCGGCTACAAGCAGTCCGGCCTCGGCCGGGAGCTGGGCCCCGGCGCGCTCGCCGCCTTCACCGAGACCAAGAACATCTTCATCAGCACCGAGGAGCAGCAGTGACCGACCAGACCACCGCGGCCGCCGACGGCAGCGCGACCCCCGTGTGCCGTCGCCTCGTCGGCCGTACCGCCGTCATCACCGGCGCCGGCAGCGGCATCGGCCTGGCCACCGCCCGCCGTCTGGCCTCCGAGGGCGCGAACGTGGTCTGCGCCGACATCGACGAGAAGGCCGGCAAGGCCGCCGCCGAGGAGGTCGGCGGGACCTTCGTCCAGGTGGACGTGACCGACTCCGACCAGGTCGAGGCGCTGTTCAAGGCCGCGTACGACACGTACGGCTCGGTGGACGTGGCGTTCAACAACGCCGGCATCTCGCCCGCCGACGACGACTCGATCCTCACCACCGGGCTGGACGCCTGGAAGCGCGTCCAGGAGGTCAACCTCACCTCCGTCTACCTGTGCTGCAAGCACGCGCTGCCCTACATGCAGCGCCAGGGCAAGGGCTCGATCATCAACACGGCGTCCTTCGTGGCCGTGATGGGCGCCGCCACCTCGCAGATCAGCTACACCGCGTCCAAGGGCGGCGTGCTGTCGATGTCCCGCGAGCTGGGCGTGCAGTTCGCCCGTGAGGGCATCCGGGTGAACGCGCTGTGCCCGGGGCCGGTGAACACGCCGCTGCTGAAGGAACTGTTCGCCAAGGACCCGGAGCGCGCCGCGCGCCGCCTGGTGCACGTCCCGGTCGGCCGGTTCGCCGAGCCGGAGGAGATCGCGGCCGCGGTCGCCTTCCTCGCCAGCGACGACGCCTCCTTCGTGAACGCCGCGGAGTTCCTGGTGGACGGCGGAATCGCAGGGGCGTACGTCACACCCGTGTAGGCCGCAGCCTTCTTCGCGGATACAGTCCGAAGATCACCACCGGGACCGGCGCCCCGGCGCGCCGGTCCCGGTGTGCTTCTGCCCGCAGGAACGTCACTGCCGACATTCCGCCCCCATCACCGGAGAACCATGCGCACCAGACACGCCCTCGCCCTGGGACTCGCCGCCGCCGCGACCGTCACCACCCTCGCGGCCACCGGCCCCGCGGTCGCCGCGCCCGCCCACCCCGCGAAGGCCCCGGAGCGTACGAGCTGTCCGCAGCTCTCCAAGAACATCACGTGGTACGGGAACAACCGTGCCAAGATCCAGCGCATGATCGACGAGCGCGGCATCTGCTCCCACCCGAAGCCGGGCCCCGAGGGCCGGCCCGTCGCCGCCTTCGACTGGGACAACACCGTCGTCAAGAACGACATCACCGACGCCACGCTCGCCTGGTCCCTGAAGCACGACAAGATCCTGCGGCCCAAGAGCTGGAAGGCCACCAGCCCCTGGATGACCAAGGCCGCCGACCGCGCCCTGACCAAGGCGTGCGGCACCTCCGTGCCCGCCGGCCGCCCGCTGCGCACCTCCAAGAACGCCGCCTGCGCCGACGAGATCATGGAGATCCGCGGCACGGCCCGCACCATGAGCGGCCAGGCCGCCTTCGCGGGCGAGTGGAACCACCGCCGCACCAAGCCCGAGTACGCCTGGGTCCCGCAGCTGTTCGCCGGCCTGACCCCGGCCCAGCTCACCTCGTACACCCGGCAGTCCCGCGCCGAGGTCCTCGCCGCGCCCGTCGGCGCGAAGCAGACCGTCGGCACCCACCAGCTGGCCGGCTACGTCCGCTACTACGACCAGCAGAAGGACCTGATCCGCACCCTCAAGGCGGCCGGATTCGAGGTCTACATCGTCTCCGCCTCCTCGGAGACCGTCGCCGAGGCGTGGTCCGGCGGCGTCGGCATCGACCGCGCGCACACCATCGGCGTCCGCAGCCTGATGAAGAACGGCCGGTTCACCACCGGCATCCGCGGCTGCGGCGACGTCAAGGACGGCCACGGCGAGGTGCTGCCGTACATGGACGGCAAGCGCTGCCTGATCAACCAGGAGATCTTCAAGATCAAGGGCGCCGAGGCGTGGCGGTTCCAGGACCCCGCGCACCGCATCGCGCTCGGTGGCGGCGACGCCAACACCGACGTCACCTTCGTCAACGACGCGACCGGCATTCACCTGGCCATCAACCGTAACCAGCCGGAACTGATGTGCCGCGGCTACGACAACGCCGACGGCCGCTGGGTGGTCAACCCCATGTTCATCGAGCCGCTGCCCCGTAAGGCCGGTACGTACCCCTGCGCCACCAAGGGCTACACCAACACCGACGGCGGCCTCGGCGCGGTCCGGCGCCCCGACGGCACGGTGGTCCCCGACCAGAAGGACCGCATCCACGCCTGACCCGGCGGGCGGGCCGCACTTTCTCCTCGGCTACAGGAAGGTGCGGCCCTCCCCGCGGTACGTCGGCACCGTCGCCACCACCCGGTCCCCCTCGACCAGGTGCAGCTCGGCGAAGCGCTCGCACAGCTCACCGGCCTTCGCGTGCCGGAACCACACCTTGTCGCCGAGCCGCAGCCCGTCCGTGGCCGGCCCCAGCAGCGGCGTCTGCACCTCCCCGGCCTCCTCCTGCGGGTCGTAGCGCAGCCCCGCGGGCAGATACGGCACCGGTGACCGGTCCCGCCCCGCGACCCCGGACGCCGGATACCCCCCGCCCAGTACGGTCACGACACCGTCCCCCGGCCGCCGCACCACCGGCTGGGCGAACATCGCCGCCGGACGGCCCGAAAACGACCGGTAGTTGTCGAACAGCCGCGGCACGTACAGCCCCGACCCCGCCGCCACCTCGGTCACCGCGGCCTCCGCCGCCGTGTGCTGCACACTGCCCGTACCGCCGCCGTTGACGAACTCCAGGTACGGCGCCTCGGCCCGCACCGCGCGCACCACCTCCCAGCGCCGCCGCGCGATGTCCCGGCGCGCCGCCGTCTGCATCGCCCGCACGGCCCGCGAGCGCAGCGGATGTCCGGCCACCGCGTCACCCACACCCGCCACATGACCCTCGTACGCCATCAGGCCCACCACACGGAACCCCGGACGGCGCGTCACCGCACGGGCCAGCGCCGCCACCTGCTCCGGCCGGCTCAGCGGCGAACGCCGCGCACCCACCCGCACCCGCCCGCCCAGGGGCCGGAAAGCGGTGTCCCACTCCAGGCACACCCGCACCTCCTCGCCGCCCCCCGCGGGCCGGGCCGCGTCGATCAGCTCCAGGTGCGTCACGTCGTCGACCAGCACGGCCACCGCGCCGGCCAGCTTCGGATCGCCCGTCAGCTCCGCGAACCCCGCCCGGTCCGCCGACGGATACGCCAGCAGCACGTCCTCGAACCCCGACCGGGCCAGCCACAGCGACTCGGCCAGCGTGAAACTCATGATCCCCGCGAAGCCGTCCCGCGCCAGCGCCCGCTCCAGCAGAGCCCGGCAACGTACCGACTTGCTCGCCACCCGCACCGGCTTGCCCTGGGCCCGCCGCACCAGATCGTCGGCATTGGCGTCGAACGCCCCCAGATCGACGACGGCCAGCGGCGCGTCGAGACCGGCGGTGGCCCGGTCGAGGCGGGCCCTGTCACCAACTGCGTCGCACGAGTACCGGGACATGGCCCGCAGCCTGCCAGAACGGGCTACGGGTGGGTAGGGGGAGAGAACACGACAGACCGGGCGCCGGACACCCGGCCACGGCGGACGAGTTGGAGCACCGGTGGCGCCAGCCCGTAGAGTGGCGGACGCCGCAACCAGCAGGTCAGCGGTGTGATGTCCGGATACGAACCACCCTGCCCCGATTGCCGGTCGGGCCGGTGGAACACAGGCGCGAGGGGGAGCGCGGTGAGCACCGAAGCCGACTTCGCCGACGCGTCTCGCCTTCCCCGCACCCCGCCCCAGGCCCCGCCGGTACCGGCGCCGCCCGCCGAGGACCCGCAGACCGCCGTCCTGCGCCCGGTCCCGCCGGAACGGCCCGCCACCACCCCCGGCCCAGGCCCCATGCCGCCCACCGCGTCCACCAAGACCCCGGCGGCGGCCCCGCCCCGCCCCGCGACTCCGGCGGCCACCCCGCCCCGCCCCGCGCCCCCGGCGGCGCCGCACGCATCCGCGGACCCC
>NZ_JAFIQY010000035.1 GCF_022271435.1 Streptomyces monomycini
CGCGCCCGCAGGCGCCCCGCGCGGGTGCGGCGGGGCGCGGGGGCGCGCCGGGCCGGCCCCAGCAGGCGCCGGCAGCCGCCGCTCCCGGGGATGCCGCACCGAAGCCCCGTGGCGTCAGACGGCCGTCCGTACCGGGTGCGCGCGCCTCGGGACGTAACGGTTCTCGTCCGTCGCGGGCGCCTCGCACGGGCGCGCGGACGTCGCCCGGCGGGCGCAGGCCCGGGCCGGACCGGCGGTTGCTGCGCCAGCGGATCATCGTGTTCATCACGGTGACGCTGCTGGTCGCGTTGGGTATCGCGGCGGCGCAGGGGTGCCAGGGCCCGGCCCGGGGGCTGGGGGCCGAGCGGTCCGTGGTGACGTCCTCGGCCGTGGCGCCGACGGCGGGGCCGTCGGCTGGGCCGTCGGCTGGGCCCTGACGCAGTTGATCTCGTCCACCAGGACCTACCGGGGCTTATCGGGGCTTATCGGGCGGACGCGCCGCCCGTATCCCCCCGCCCCGCCGTCACCGCGTAGAACGCCACCGCTGCCGCCGCCCCCACGTTGAGGGAGTCGACGTCGTGGGCCATCGGAATGCGGACCCAGGTGTCGGCGGCCCGTAGGGCCTGAGGGGTGAGGCCGTCGCCCTCGGCGCCGAGCAGCAGTGCCGCGCGGTCCAGCCGGTGCGGCGCCACCTCGTCCAGGGCGACGGCCTTGGCGTCCGGGGTGAGGGCCAGGAGGGGGAAGCCCGCCGCGCGGACCGTGTCGAGGTCGCGGGGCCAGTTCTCCAGGCGGGCATACGGAACGGCGAAGACCGCGCCCATGGAGACCTTCACCGAGCGCCGGTAGAGGGGGTCGGCGCAGTCCGGGGAGAGCAGGACGGCGTCCATGCCGAGGGCGGCGGCGCTACGGAAGATGGCGCCGATGTTGGTGTGGTCGTTGACGGCTTCCATGACCGCGATCCGGCGGGTGCCGGGGCGGGCCAGGATCTCGGCGGCCGTCGGCAGGGGCTTGCGGGCCATGGACGCCAGGGCGCCGCGGTGCACGTGATAGCCCGTCACGCGTTCGGCGAGGGCGGGGCTGACCACGTACACGGGGGCCGCGGCCTCGTCGATGACGTCGCGCATGACGTCGACCCACTTGGCGGACAGCAGCATCGAGCGCATCGCGTAACCGGCGTGCTCGGCGCGTCGGACGACCTTCTCGCCCTCCGCGATGAACAGGCCTTCGGCCGGTTCGCGGCGGCGGCGCAGTTCGACGTCGGTCAGACCGGTGTAGTCGCTCAGCCGCGGGTCGTCCGGGTCGTCGACGGTGATGATCTCAGCCACGGGATGGGGTGCCTTGTCGTGAGGGCCGGCGAAAGGTTTCGCGGGTCAGTGGGCGGGGTTCACGGCCACGACGTCGCCGATGACGATGACGGCGGGCGGGCGGACGCCCTCGGCCCGTACCGTCTCGCCGAGGGTGGCGAGGGTGGCGTCCACGCGGCGCTGGGCCGCGGTGGTGCCTTCCTGGACGACGGCCACGGGGGTGTCGGCGCCGCGTCCGTGGGCGATGAGGGTGGCGGCGATGGCGCCGCTGTTCTCGACGCCCATGAGGACGACGACGGTGCCGCGCAGGCGGGCCAGGGCCGGCCAGTCGACGGTGGAGCGCTCGTCGTCGGGCGCGACATGGCCGCTGACGACGGTGAACTCCTGGGCGACGCCGCGGTGGGTGACGGGGATGCCGGCGGCGGAGGGCACGCTGATGGAGCTGGAGATGCCGGGCACGACGGTGCAGGGGATGCCGGCCTCGGCGAGGGCCTGGAGCTCTTCCATGCCGCGGCCGAAGACGTACGGGTCGCCGCCCTTGAGGCGGACCACGGACTTGCCGGCGCGGGCGTGCTCGATCAGGGCGTTGTTGATGGCCTCCTGGGCCATGAACCGGCCGTACGGGATCTTCGCGGCGTCGATGACCTCGACGTGCGGCGGGAGTTCGGCGAGCAGGTCGCGGGGGCCGAGCCGGTCGGCGATGACCACGTCGGCCTCGGCGAGCAGCCGGCGGCCGCGCACGGTGATCAGGTCGGGGTCGCCGGGGCCGCCGCCGACCAGGGCGACGCCGGTGGCGCGGGCGCGGTGGTGCGGGGCGGCGAGGGTGCCGTCGCGCAGGCCCTCGACGATGGCGTCCCGTACGGCGGCGGAGCGGCGCGGGTCGCGGCCGGTGAGGACCGCGACGGTGACGCCCTCGCTGCGGCCGGTGGCCGGGGTCCAGGCGGTGGCGGCCTCGGCGTCGTCGGAGCGGACGCACCACACCCGGCGGTCCTCGGCCTCCTGGGAGGCGGCCGTGTTGGCCTCGGGGTCGTCGGTGGAGATGAGCGCGTACCAGGCTTCGGCGAGGTCACCGGGCGCGTACCGGCGGCGCTCCCAGCGGATCTCGCCGGTGTCGGCCATCGCCTCGACGGACGGCTTGGCGGACGGCGAGATCAGCAGGACGTCGGCGCCGGCGGCGACCAGGGAGGGCAGGCGCCGCTGGGCGACCTGGCCGCCGCCGAGGACGACCACGCGGCGGCCGGACAGGCGCAGTCCGACGGGGTAGGCGGCGTGTTCGGCATGCTCGGCCATGGCGGTACGGCTCCTTGTGGGGTGGCGCGGGGCGCTGGTGATGCGGGGCAGCGCTCGCGGGCGGGGGAACGGGGACGCGTTCGCCGCTGCGGCGCTGGAGCGGCTGGCGTGCGGGGCGGCTGCCACCCCGGGGCCCCGTACCTGGTGAGAGGGTACGGGCCCGGCCCACAGCCTATGGGGCTGCGGGCCGGGGGTCATGCTCAGGGCCGGTGGCCCGGCGGTCAGCTCTTCTCGGTGACTCCGGCGGAGTCGAAGGTGGCGACCTCGTGCATGGCGCGGGCGGCGCTCTGCACGACGGGCAGCGCCAGCAGGGCGCCGGTGCCCTCGCCGAGCCGCAGGTCGAGGTCGACCAGCGGGCGCAGTCCGAGCTTGTTGAGCGCGGCGACGTGGCCGGGCTCGGCGCTGCGGTGCCCGGCGATGCAGGCGGCCAGCGCCTCGGGGGCGATGGCCCGGGCCACCAGGGCGGCCGCTCCGGCGCTGACGCCGTCCAGGATGACCGGCGTACGCAGCGAGGCGCCGCCGAGGATCAGGCCGGCCATCGCCGCGTGCTCCAGGCCGCCGACCGCGGCGAGGACGCCGATGGGATCGGCGGGGTCGGGGCGGTGCAGTTCCAGGCCACGGCGGACCACGTCGACCTTGCGGGCGTGCGTCTCGTCGTTGATGCCGGTGCCGCGGCCGGTGACCTCGCCGGGGTCGGTCTCGGTGTAGACCGAGATCAGGGCGGCCGAGGTGGTGGTGTTGGCGATGCCCATCTCGCCGGTGATCAGCGCCTTGTTGCCGGCGGCCACCAGGTCGCGGGCGGTCTCGATGCCCACTTCGAGGGCGCGCAGCACCTCTTCGTGGCTCATCGCGGGCCCGGCGGTGAAGTCGGCGGTGCCCGGCCGGATCTTGCGCGGCAGCAGGCCCGGGGTGGTCGGCAGGTCGGCGGCCACGCCCACGTCCACGACGCAGACCTCGGCGCCCACCTGGTTGGCGAAGGCGTTGCAGACCGCGCCGCCGCCCAGGAAGTTGGCGACCATCTGCGCGGTCACCTCCTGGGGCCAGGGGGTGACGCCCTGGGCGTGCACACCGTGGTCGCCCGCGAAGACGGCGACGGCGGCCGGTTCCGGGATCGGCGGCGGGCACTTGCGGGACAGGCCGCACAGCTGCGCGGAGATGATCTCCAGCATGCCCAGGGCGCCCGCGGGCTTGGTCATCCGCTTCTGGCGCTCCCACGCCTCGCCGAGCGCCTTGGCGTCCAGCGGGCGGATGCCCTGGAGGGTCTCCTGGAGGAGGTCGGCGGGCGCCTCGCCGGGCAGGGCGCGGCGGCCGTACGTCTCCTCGTGGACGACCCAGGACAGCGGGCGGCGCTTGGCCCAGCCGGCCTGCATCAGCTCGGGCTCGTCGGGGAATTCGTCGACGAATCCGACGCAGAGGTACGCGACGACCTCCAGGTGGTCGGGCAGGCCCAGCTCGCGGACCATCTCGCGCTCGTCGAAGAAGCTGACCCAGCCGACGCCCAGCCCCTCGGCGCGGGCCGCCAGCCACAGGTTCTCCACCGCGAGGGCGGAGCTGTAGGGGGCCATCTGGGGCTGGGTGTGACGGCCGAGGGTGTGCCGGCCGCCGCGGGTCGAGTCGGCGGTCACCACGATGTTGACCGGCGTTTCGAGGATGGCCTCGATCTTCAGCTCGCGGAACTGCTTGGCACGGGCCTTGGGCAGCGACTTCGCGTACGCCTCGCGCTGGGCCGAGGCGAGCTGGTGCATCCGCTCCCGGGTCTCCTGCGAGCGGATGACGACGAAGTCCCAGGGCTGGGAGTGGCCGACGCTGGGGGCGGTGTGGGCCGCCTCCAGGACGCGCAGCAGCACCTCGTTGGGGATGGGGTCGGGGCGGAAGCCGTTGCGGATGTCGCGGCGTTCGCGCATGACGCGGTGCACGGCGGCCCGTTCGGAGTCGTCGTAGCCGGTGGCCGGAGGGGTGGTGGGCGCGGCCGGTGCGGCGGGGACGGACTCGGGCTTCGCGGCAGCTTCCGGGCCGGTGTCCGTGCCGGTTTCCGCGGCGGGTGCCTCGGTGGGCTGCTCCTGGGGAGCGTCCGTCGGGGTGGCCGTGGTGTCGGGAGCGTGCACCGTGTTCGGACCGTCCTGGTCGTCGCCGTCCTGGTCGTCGCCGAGCTGGACGAGTTCGGAGGCGTCCTGCTCCGGGGCCGGCTGGTCGTCGCCTTCCGGGGCTCCGGCCCGGACGGCCTCGGCCGCGGGCGCCTGGGTCTCCTCCGCCACCGGAGCGGCCGGAGCCTGCCCGGCGGCCCGGGCCGTCTCCTCCGGGCTCCGGGCCTCGGGGGCCTGCTGCTCCTGGGAGGCCGGGGCCTGCTCGGCGTCCGTGGGGGCGGCCTCGGCGGCCGGGTCCTGCGCGTCGGCGGCCGGAGCTGCCTCGGGCCCGTCGGCCGGCTGCTGCCCGGCGACCGCCTCCGGGGCGCCCGGTGCCGCGTCGGCTGCCTGCGGCTGCGGCTCCTCGGCCGGGGCAGCGGTCTCCTGCGGTACGCCGGTCACGGGCGCGACGGCCTGTTCCTGCTCCGCCACGACCTGGTGCTGCTCCGGTACGGCCGGGGCCTGCTCCACCGCGTTCGGGTCCTCGGCCGGTACGGCCTCGGCCTCCACGGGGGCCACGGGCTGTTCCGCGCCGGGCGCGTCGGTGGCCGTCACGGCCGGGGCGTCCTCGGCCTCGGCGGCGCTCTCCGCCGGCCCTGCGGCCGGGGCGGCCGTCTCCTGGGCTGCCGCGGGCGTCCCGGCCGGGGCGGCCGGTGCCTCTTCGGCGACCTGTATGGGCTGCGGCACCTGGGCCGGGTCCGCGGGCTGCGCGCCGTCGGCCGTACCCGTGGCGTGGGTCGTCCCGCCGGCGGCGGTCACGTCCTGGACCGGCTCCATCGGCTGCGCGCCCTCGGCTTCGGGAGCAGGCTGCTCGGCCGGTACGGGCTGCTCGACGGGGGCGGCCTGGTCGGCAGACGCGGCCGGGTCGGCCGGTGCCTGCTGCTCCGCCACCACGGGCTCCCCCGTCACGGCTTCCGCCGCCACGGGCTCCCCCGCCACGGCCTCCGCCGCCTGCTCGCTGCCGTCGGCGTCCGCCTGCGGGGCGGACCCTTCCGGGGCAGTCTCCTCCGAAGCGGCCTCCGGCGCGCCCTCGGCACCTTCCCGTACGCCTTCCGGCTGCGCTTCCGGGGCGACGGCTCCGGCCACCTCGGACTGAACCTCAGCCGTCTCCGCCGTCACATCAGCCGTCTCCGCCGTCATCTCAGCCGACGTCACACCAGCCCCCGCAGCCTCCTCAGCACCGCGATCGACCGATTCTGCGGCCGCGGCGGCATCCGGGACGGGCGACGCGACGGGCGTCTCGACCGGCGTCTCGACCGCCTCCGGAGCCGGCACCGCCCCGACGGCCGTGGCCGCGTCCGGAACGGCCTGAACCGCGGCGGCGGCCTGAGCGGCGACCGGCGCCACCGGGGCCGCCTGCGCCGGAGCGCTGTCCCAGGAGGGAACCTGCGCGGGCATCTGTACGGGGATCTCGCCGAGCTGCGGCCCGGGCAGCGGTGCCGAGCCGGGGGCCGCGTAGGCCTCGGCGGGCGCCTGCTGCGCGGCGGGAGCGGCAGCGGCAGCAGGGGCTTCCGGCTGCTGCGCGCCCTCCTCGACGTCCAGGTACTCGGGGCCGGTCGTCGGCGGACCGGGGTTGCCGCGCACCGGAGTGCTCGGCGGCGCGCCGGCCGGGCCGCGGTCGGCGAGCGAGCGGACCACGCCGCCGCTCGCGTCGGGGACCGGCGGACCCATGTGCAGGGGGCGGCGCGGCGGCACGGGGGCCTGCTGCGGCGCGGCGGGCGGCGGTACGCGTACGCCGCCCAGGTCGACGGAGCCCGAGTCGCGGCCGCCGCTCTCGTGGTCGCCGGCCTCCGGCGGCACCGGCTCGTACGCCATGGCGCCGAGCGGCGCGGAGTCGTACGGACCGGCCTGCTCGGGCACGGTCTGCTGAGGCGCCGCCTGCGACGGCTGGGCCTGCTGCGGGAACTGCGACTGGTGGTGCTGGTGGTGCTGCTGCTCGCTGCCCCACGCGCCCTGGGCGCCCGGCATCAGCAGCAGGTCGTCGTCCTCGGTGCCCGCGTCGGCGGGGTCGGGGAAGGTGTACGCGTCGGGCGCCTGGGGCGTCCCCGGCGGCTGCGTCGGGCCGGCCTCGGCAGGCGGGGGAACGGCCGCCGGCTGCGGCTGTCCGGGCTGTCCGCCTGCGTTCTCCGGCAGTCCCTCGCCCGGGACCTGGCCGGTGTCGGTCATGCGTACCCCTCGCCCATTGGTAGTGCTCCTTCCAACCGCTCGTGCGACGCGCTCCACCGCAGCGCGCCGACCGCCCCTATAGCTAGAACGAGCGAGCGCGCCTCGCGGCACGTCCGCCCTTGAGTGCTTCATTTACGGCCAAAGTCACAGCATGTTCTGGATATTGGCGTACGAAACCGAACGTGGGGCGGCGGCGCAACGATCCGCCAGCCTACCCCGCGCCGGTTGCGGGCCGGGTCACGGGTGAGCAACCCGGTAGCCGCTGAGCAGGAAGACGACGGCACGTTCCCGCTCGACCCAGGCGGAGGTGTCCAGTTCGACGGACTGGAGCAGCGCGCACTCGGTCTCGTAGCCGCCGTCGGCCAGCGCTCGGCCGATCGCCTCGGCCTCGTCGCGGGTCGACGCGTGCGTCACGATGCGCTCGGGGCGGCGGGCGGCGCACGCGGTGACCACGGCTGCTCCCCCGCCGCCGACCCGTACGACGTCCGGTTCCGGGAGGTCCTCCAGCACCTGGGGCGCCTGTCCCTGGACGACCTGGAGCTGGACGCCGTACCGGCGGGCGACCGCCGCGGTGCGTTCGCAGGCGTCCGGGCCGGCGTCGACGGCGATGACGGCGGCGCCGAAGCGCGCGGCCTCGACGGCGGCGGCGCCGCTGCCCGCGCCGATGTCCCACAGGAGGTCTCCGGGCCGGGGGCCGAGGCGGGCGAGCTGGGCGCTGCGCAGCTGGACGGATTCCCCCACGTCCAGGACGCCGCCGTACGCCTGTGCGGGCAGCCCCCAGCCGCGCGGCGGTGCCGGGTAGGCGACGTCGCGCCCCGCCAGCCAGCCGCTGCCCTGGGTGGCGGCGTTGGCCCCGCCGACGACGATGACGACGTTGGGGTCGCGCCAGACGTGGTCGGCGGCCTTGTCGGAGGTGAGGACCGTCACCTGCTCGCGCGCGGTGCCCAGTTCCTCGCAGATGACGAAGGTGCGGTGGACGCCGTCCAGCAGCAGGGCGAGTTCGGCGGGCCCGGCGCCTGGCGCGGTGAGCACCGCGACCTTGGTGTGCGCGCGGCAGACGTTGACCGCCCGCCGCAGGTCTCGGCTGTGGGCGACGACGATCTGGGCGTCGTCCCAGGGCATCCCCGCACGGGCGAAGGCGGTCGCGACGGAGGAGACTGCGGGCACCACCTCGACCTCCAGGCCGTGCTCGGGTGCCCGCAGGGTCCGTACGACACCGAAGAACCCGGGGTCGCCGTCGGCGAGCACCACGGCGGTGCCGCGGTGCTGGGCGATGCGGCGGGCGGCCAGGCCCACGCTGCCCAGCCGGATGTGTTCGGCGTGCTGGGGCACTTCGGGCAGGGCGAGGTGGTGGGCGGCGCCGGCCACGAGGGTCGCCGCGCCGAGGGCGGAGCGGGCGGCGGCGGTCAACGGCGAACCGTCCCACCCGATCACCGTGACCCGGTCGGCCATCGTCGTCAGTCTCCTGAACTTCGCTTGCTACGGAACAGGGCGGGGCGCTACGGGGCGGAGCCGCGGGACGCGGAACTGCCGCGCACCCGCCGGGCGCCTCGCGCGGCGGCGGTCAGCCGGTCACGGCGTCCTGTGGGCAGGCCGAGACTACCCCGAGAGGTCCGGACCACAGGGAAGCGGGCCGGGGCACCGGTGGCCGGAACCGCCCGGTCGCGCGGGCCGCCGGCGCGGGCGCCGGGCCGTTCCCGCCGCCAGGGCCCGGCGGCCGGAACCTGGCGGACGGGCCCCGGCACCAGGCAAACGGCCCCCGTGGACCGCCTCAGTTCCACTCCGGATAGGCGAACCCGTTGGCGTCGGCCATCCGGCCCGGTACGCCGTCGAGGTCCTCGGGCAGCAGGCTCCACACGATCAGATCCGTACGGATGTCCGCCCAGCCGCCGTCCTCGGTGCGCGAGCGGGCTATCCAGGCGTTGCGCAGCACGCCCTCGCTGATGCAGCCGACCTTCTGGGCCACCTGCTGGGCGGCGGTGTTGTCGGCGGCGGTGCGCAGCTCGACCCGTTCGAACTTCTGGTCCCTGAAGAGCCACTGCGCGACGGCGAGGACGGATTCGGAGGCGTAGCCCTCGCCGCGCGCCCAGGGGGCGGTGACGTAGGCGATCTCGGTGCTCAGGATCCGCCAGTCGGTGCGGTCGAGTTCGACCGTGCCGACCAGGCGCTGGGTGAGGAACTCGGTGACGGCGAAGGCGATGCCGCGGCCTTCGGTGCGGACCGCGGCGGACCGGCGGGTGGCCCAGTCACGGGCGGTGTCGGTGGTGTACGGCTGCGGCCGCGCGGTCCAGGCGGCGGTCAGCTCGTCGTTCATCATCTCGGTGAGCGCGGGCACGTCGGCCTCTTCGAAAGGGCGAAGCACCAACCGATCCGTGCTGATGGAGATGTCCGGAAAGGTGGATGTCATGCCGCTGCTCCAACGCCGTTGACCGTGCTGCTCCGAAGTTCGGGCCCTGTTGACCGTCTTGAGTGCACCAGGATGCAGCATCCGACCGGGGATGTGCCACGCACGCGGGCCCCGGGGGCGCACGGAGCGCCTCCGGGGCCCGTCGTCTGCCGGACTCGACCGTCCCTACGGTGCTGACCTGCGGTGACGGCGATCAGCTCTGGGGCGCGCCGAACGCCGGGAGGACCGAGCCGTCCGTGTACTTGTCCTCGATGAACTTCTTGACCTCGGGCGAGTTCAGCAACTTCGCCAGCTTCTTGACCCGCGGGTCGTCCTCGTTGCCCTTCTTGACGGCCAGGAAGTTGGCGTACGGGTTGCCGTCGGCCTTCTCCAGGGCGAGCGCGTCGGTGGAGGGCTTGAGCTGGGCGCCGATGGCGAAGTTGCCGTTGATGACGGCGGCGTCCACGTCGGCCAGGCGCGGCGCGACCTGGCCGGCCTCCAGCTCGGTGAGCTTGATGCCCTTGGCGTCCTCGACGTCGGTCAGCTTCGCCTCCGAGCCGACCCCCTTCTTGAGGGTGATGACGCCGTTGTCGGCGAGCAGCTTGAGCGCGCGGCCCTCGTTGGACGGGTCGTTGGGGACCGACACCGTGTTGCCGGAGGTCAGCTCGGAGAGCTTCTCGACCTTCTTCGAGTAGACACCGAGCGGCTCGATCGCGACGTTGACGACCGGCACGACGTGGGTGCCGTTCTTCTTGTTGTAGGTGTCCAGGAACGGCTTGTGCTGGAAGAAGTTCGCGTCGACCTGGCCGTCCTCGGTGACCTTGTTCGGCAGGTTGTAGTCGTTGAACTCCTTCACCTCCAGCTTGAGCCCTTCCTTCGCCGCGAGCTTGTCGCGGACGAAGTTGAGGATCGCCCCGTGCGGCGTGGGGCTGGCGGCGACGGTCAGCGGCGTGCTGCTGTCCGCCTTCCTGCCTCCGGAGGAGGAGACGTCGGAGGGCGCGCTGCAGGCGCTGGCGCCGAGGGCGACGGCCGCCGCGGCGGCGACGGCCACGGTGATGTTGCGGGTGGTACGCACGAAGAGTGCCCCTATCTCGGTTTCTCGGTCGCGCGGGGCCGGCGGCTCCGCGCGGGGTGCGCCCGGCAAAGGGTCCGGGCTCAAGAGGGTCCGCTGGACCCGGTCTCAGGCGCCGACGCGCTCCTTCGGGGCGTCGGCGGCGGGTGCGGTCCCGGCGGGCTCCCCGGTGGCGGTGGCCGGGGCGGGCGCCTTGCGCAGTCCGACGCGTACGGAGGAGGAGCCGCGGCTGCCGCGGCGGGCCAGCCTGCGCACGGTCAGGTCGCCGAGCAGCTGGACGGCGATGACCAGGACGATCAGCAGCACGATGGTGATGACCATGAGGTTGGTCTCGTACTGGAGATAGCCGTAGGTGTAGGCCAGGTTGCCCAGGCCGCCGCCGCCCACCGCGCCGGCGATGGCGGAGTAGCCGATCAGTGTGATGACGGTGGTGGTCACGGCCGCGACCAGGGCGGGCAGGGCCTGCGGCAGCAGCACCTTGAAGACGATGGTCCAGGTGCCGCCGCCCATCGACTGGGCGGCCTCGACCAGCCCGTGGTCGACCTCGCGCAGCGCGGCCTCGACGAGCCGGGCGAAGAACGGGATGGCGGCGATGACCAGGGGCACGACCGCGCCCGTGGGGCCGATCGAGACACCGACGAGCAGGCGCGTGAAGGGGATCAGCGCGACCATCAGGATGAGGAAGGGGAAGGACCGGCCGATGTTCACCACCGCGCCGATGATCTTGTTGACCACGACGTTCTGCAGGATGCCGCCGCGGTCGGTCAGGATCAGCAGGACGCCGAGCGGAACGCCGAACAGGACGGCGTAGAACGTCGACCACCACACCATGAAGAGCGTGTCGAGCGTGTTGTTGTACAGCAGCGGCTGCATCTGCGACCAGGTCACTTGGCACCTTCCTTCACCAGCGCGCCGGCGGGCGCCGTCGTCGCGGACTCGGCCGGGTCGCCGGCCACGTCCACCTGGAGGCCCTGCTCACGCAGGAAGCCGATGGGCACGACGTTGTCCTCGAAGCGCCCGGGCAGCTCGATGCGCATCCGGCCGATCTGCTTGCCGCCGACGGTGTCCATGGCGGCGCCCAGGATGGAGATGTCCACGTTGTACGTACGGGACAGCTCGGAGATCACCGGGCGGGTGGCGGCCTCGCCGTGGAAGGTGACGTCCACGACGGTACGGTCCGGGCCGGAGGGCTCGCCGCCGACCGGGAACAGCTCGCGGGCCAGCTCGGAGCCGGGGGTGGCGAGCAGTTCCGAGACGGTGCCCTGCTCGACGACGCGGCCGTTCTTCATCAGCGCGGCCGAGTCGCAGATCGTCTTGACGACGTCCATCTCGTGCGTGATGAGCAGCACGGTCAGACCGAGCTGGCGGTTGAGGTCGCGCAGCAGCTGGAGGATGGAGCGGGTGGTCTCCGGGTCCAGGGCGCTGGTGGCCTCGTCGGAGAGCAGCACCTTGGGGTCGCCGGCCAGGGCGCGGGCGATGCCGACGCGCTGCTTCTGGCCGCCGGACAGCTGGGCGGGGTACGCCTTGGCCTTGTCGGCGAGGCCGACCAGGTCGAGCAGTTCCAGCGCCTTGCGGGAGCGCTCGCGGCGGTCGACCTTGAGGATCTCCAGCGGCAGCTCGATGTTGTCCTGGACGGTGCGCGAGGACAGCAGGTTGAAGTGCTGGAAGACCATGCCGATGTGGCTGCGCGCGGCACGCAGCGCGGCGTTGGCGCGCTGTCCGTTCCCGGCCAGCGAGGTCAGCTCCTGCCCGGCGACGGTGACCGTGCCGGAGGTGGGGCGCTCCAGGAGGTTGACGCAGCGGATGAGGGTGGACTTTCCGGCGCCGCTCTGGCCGATGACGCCGTACACCTCGCCCTCGCGGACGTGCAGATCGACGCCGTCCAGGGCGGTGACTTCGCGGTCTCCTGAGCGGTAGACCTTGGTCAGGCCCGTTGTGGTGATCACTGGGAATTCCGTCACTGTCGTGTGCCGGGCGGCTCGCCCGCCGGGCACGGGGCATTCATTGCGGAGTGCGGCATGGAGGACCGAGAGGGGGCGCTGTGGGCGCGGAGGCCCGGCTTCGGGTTCCGGTGACGCGGGGCGGCCGGGTCCGTGGGGTACGGCGGTGTACGTCTCGCACGGCGCAAGGCGGCGGGTCTCGCTTCGGGGCGCGAGGCTCGGCGGGGGCCCTCAGCGGTCACACATTCGACACATGCAACGAGCACCGGGCGTCAGGGGCGCCTCGGTCGCAGGGGTGCGGTTGCTCGTCGTGGTCATGTTCGCCAGTAAACCAGACAGGCGTACGGCCGGATCAAGCCTGTCCGTATGGCGGACAGGCCCGACCGAGGGGTGGACGGCCGGTCAGCCCGCCGCGACGATCTCCAGACCGTCCGCCGTGGCCTGCACGGACACCGCCGACAGGTCCTCGACGAGCACGTCGGCGGACAGCTCGTCGGCCCGGTGCGTTGTGGTCAATGCCACGGTGGTCATACCGGCCGCGCGGCCGGACCGCAGCCCGGCGGGCGCGTCCTCGAAGACCACGCAGTCCGCCGGGTCCACGCCCAGCCGCCGGGCGGCCAGCAGGAACGGCTCGGGGTCGGGCTTGCCGCGGGTGATGTCGTCGGCGGCTATCAGGACCTTCGGGTGGATGCCGACCTCGGCCAGGCGGGCCTCCGCGAGGCGGGAGGTGGCGGAGGTGACGACTGCCCAGCGCTCCGGCGGCAGCTGCGCCAGCAGCGCGAGGGTGCCGGGCAGTGCGACCACGCCGCCCGCGACGTCCTCGACCTCCAGCTGCTCGATCCGGGCCAGCGCCTCGGGTGTCCGGGCAGCGGGCAGCAGATCGCCGATGATCTCGGCGGCCGGCCGGCCGTGCAGTTCGACCCGGGCGAATTCCTCGGGGGTGATGCCGTACTCCTCGGCCCACCTGGCCCAGCAGCGGTTCACCGAGTCCATGGAGGAGACGAGGGTGCCGTCGTTGTCGAAAAGCAGTGCGGCCGCGGAGATCTTCATGCTGCGCCAGGGTACGTGACGCGGGGTGACCGGCCGGGGCGACCACCGGTGACCGAGGGTGACCGGCGGGGTCGCGCACCATGGGCGGCAGCCCGCCGTTTAAAGTCGCCTCATGCCCCTTTTCTCCACTGCGCGCAGCCGCGCCGCGCGGAGGTCCCGGTGATCGACGCGCTGACGGCCGTGATCGGCGCGACCGCTCTCGCCCTGGCCGCCTGGTGCGGCTTCGCCGCGTACCGCGACGAGCCGACGAAGGACTGGCACTTCATCGGCATGGCCGTGGTCTCGCTGCTGGGTGTGGTCCAACTGGTCGTCGGACTGGTGCAGTTGGGGGGCGGCCAGACACCGCGGGACGGTACGGCGATCTTCGTCGCCTATCTGATCGGGGCGGCGGCCTGCGTACCGGCCACCGGCTTCCTGTCCCTCTCGGAGCGGACGCGCTGGGGCTCGGCCACCGTCGCCGCGGGCGCGGTGGTACTCGCCGTACTGGAAGTGCGGCTGTTCGACATCTGGGGAGGCGGCCATGGCTGAGACATCCACGGGAGCCCGGTCCTCCGGGTCCGCGCCCAAGGGCACTGCCGGGGAGCGGCGCTCCCTGGGCACCGGCCCCGGGCGGCTGCTGGTGGCCCTGTACGGCGTCTTCACCGTCGCCGCCGCGTCGCGCGCGGCCTACCAGCTGATCGCGCAGTTCGACCGGGCACCGCTGGCGTACATCCTGTCCGCGGTCTCCGCGGTGCTCTACGCCTTCATCCTGTTCTCGCTGGTACGCGGCGGGGAGGGGGCCCGCAGGGCGGCGGTCGTGTGCTGTGCGCTGGAGCTGCTCGGCGTGCTCGGCGTCGGCACCTGGACGCTGGTGGACCGCTCCGCCTTCCCGGACGCCACCGTCTGGTCGAACTTCGGCATGGGCTACCTCTTCATCCCGATCTTCCTGCCGGTGACCGGTCTGCTCTGGCTGCGGCGGGCCCGCCGGGCGTGACGCGCTCCCCGGCGGACCCTGGCGGTACGGGGCCGGCCGGTCAGGCGCTCGCCACGTAGTCCTGCGGCGCGCCTTCCGCGACGGCCGCCTCCTTCTCCAGCGTGACCCGGCTGAGCCGGGGGCTGACCTGCTCGGTGCCGACGGAGACGTAACCGTGGCTGCGGTACAGGCGCAGGTTGCCCTCGCTGCGGTGCCCGGCGGTCAGCCGGTAACGCTTGGCCGAGCGCTCCGAGGTCAGCCGCTCCTCGACGGCGGTCAGCAGCCGCCCGCCGAGTCCGTGCCGCTGCATCCGCGGGTGGACGACGAGCGTGCCGATGGCGGCGGTGCCGTCGGCGTCGACCGTGCCGCGTACCGCCCCGACGACCTCCGTGCCGAGCCGGGCCACCACCACGCAGGCGTCGCTCAGTTCGGCACGCAGGTCATCCAGGGTCTGGGTGAGCGGCGGGATCGAGTAGTCGTCGTACAGCGCGGCCTCCGGCTGGTAGCAGAGGTACTGGAGTTTGAGGATCTGCTCGGCGTCCTGGTCGGTCGCTGCCGAGACGGTCACGCTCATGCCCATGCGCGTTTGCCTCCCCTTGTTCGGTTCGGTGCGCCCGGGCGCGCAGAGGGTGCGAGGGTACGCCCGGACCGGTTGCCCTGACCGACGGCGCCGTGGGGTGCACGTCGCCGTCGTGGCGTGACTGACGCTGCTGCTTCCGGACTCCCCGGTTTCGCGCAGCGGCAACCTCCGCCGTGAGCATTCTGCGCAGGCATTCCAGGCAACGGGAACGGACCGGCCCCAAGCTCCCCTGTGACATTCCCAACGCGGTGGAGATTTCGCGGTAGGTGAGGTCGGAGCGCGACAACAGGACGCGCACCAGGGCGGGACAGCGTCCGGGAAGCCGCTCGACGGTGGCGAGCAGCGCCCGCCGCGCCTCGGCCTCCAGGGCCACGCGTTCGGCGACGGCGGCGATCAGGGGCTGCGGTCCGGTGGGGTCGTACGGGACCTCCCACAGGGCCACCCGCCGTGCGCCGCGGGCCTCGGCGCGGACCGCGCGGCGCAGCCACCGGGCGGGTTCGGCGGGTGGTCCGGCCGCGCGGGTGTGTTCCAGCAGCCGGGTCCACACGCCCTGTTCGAGGTCTTCGGCGTCGGCTCCCGCGGCGGCCGCTTCGGCCGCGACTTCGGCGGCGAGCAGGGGGCGCAGCGTACGAATGAGGTCGTCGTCCGGGGTGGCGTGCCGCATGGCGTACGAGACGTGGCGGCGCCGCCGGGTGGTTTCGCCGGCGCCACGGCCTCACTCGTCCGTGGCACCGGCGGTCGTGGGGTGACGCCGTGCGGCGCCCCGCCGGTCAGTGCTTGCGGAACTCCGCGGCGGCCAGCAGCGCCGTGTCGCAGTTGTCGGAGAAGAGGCCGTCGATGCCGGTGGCCAGGCACTTCTTGAAGTAGCCCAGCGCGTCGCCGTACGCGTTCGGGTCGGTGCCACGGCGGAAGTCGGCGGGCAGGAAGGTGTTCTCGTTGCGGCCGGTGTAGGGGTGCAGGACGAGTCCGGCGGCGTGCGCGTCCTTGACGACGGAGGAGGGCTTGCCCAGCTTTTCGTCCTCGGTGCGCGGGAGGATGACGGTCAGGTCCGGGCCGATGCCCTGCGCGAAGCCGGCGATCCACTTCAGGCCGGCGGGCTTGACCAGGTCGGCGGTGGTGCGCGGGTCGCCCGCCACCTCGAAGTCCCAGGGGCGGTCCTTGAGTGTGCCCAGCAGGACGACCTTGGGGCAGTCGACGAGCTTGTCGAGCCGCTGGATGCTGCTGGGCTCGAAGGACTGCAGGAAGTTGGGCGAGTGCTTCTTGTGCCGTCCGTACTTGCGCAGCAGCCGGGCGAGACGTTCCTCCAGGCCCAGGCCCAGCTTGCGGAAGTAGGTGGGGTGCTTGGTCTCGATGTGCAGCCAGACGCGGCGGCCGCGCTTGCGGCCCTCGCGGTCGGCCCACTTCAGCACCTCTTCGAAGGTGGGTACGTCCCACACGCCGTCATAAAGGGTGTTGTGCTGCCGGGTGCCCGGAATGCGCTCCTTCGCCCGGAGCGTCTTCAGCTCGGCGAGGGTGAAGTCCTCGGTGAACCAGCCGGTGAGCTTGGCCCCGTCGACCGTCTTCGTCGTCTTGCGGGCCGCGAACTCCGGATGCGCGGAGACGTCCGTGGTGGCCGTGATGTCGTTCTCGTGCCGGCAGACGAGGTGGCCGTCCTTGGTGGGCACGACGTCCTGCTCGATGACGTCCGCGCCCATGTCCAGCGCGAGCTGGTAGGAGCCGAAGGTGTGCTCGGGCCGGTAGCCGCTGGCGCCGCGGTGGCCGACGATCAGCGGTACGGGCAGCTCGCCGTGCGCGCCGTGACCGCGCCCGCGGGAACTCGCGGCGCTCGCCGTGCCGGTGCCGCCCCAGACCGCCGCGCCCGCGCCGAGGGCCGCCGCGCCCAGTACCGTCCGGCGTCCCGGCTGCTGCCGTTCCTGCATGATCGCGCTCCTTGCTCCAGGGCACCGGTGAGGGTGTCCGGCACCTGACAATGGGGTCGGGGCGATCCTAGGCACGTACACCTTTCGAACGGGAGACCTGCCCCCCAACGCGTGGGAAACCCATGTCAACTCTGCGTATCGCTCCCGTGAACCCGATGTGCGGTCGAGGCCGGCCGACGAGTATCGTCCTGGGCTGCATACTCGTGCACGCTCGCGGCGGCCGCCGCAGACCACCCACGACCGGAGGGCCCGTTGTCCCGCATTCTGCTGAAGGCGTTCCTCGGATTCGTCATGCGTGTCCTGTTCCGCCCGAAGGTCGAGGGCGCGGAGCGCATCCCGGGCAGTGGACCGGTGATCCTGGCCGGCAACCACGTCACCTTCATCGACTCGCTCTTCCTCTCCCTCATCGTCAAGCGCCAGGTGTTCTTCATCGGCAAGGACGAGTATGTGAACGGCAAGGGCCTCAAGGGCCGTCTGATGGCCTGGTTCTTCACCACCTCGGGCATGATCCCGGTGGACCGGGACGGCGGGCACGGCGGCGTCGCCGCGCTGATGACCGGCCGCCGCATCCTGGACGAGGGCAAGATCTTCGGCATCTACCCCGAGGGCACCCGCTCCCCCGACGGCCGGCTGTACCGCGGCCGTACCGGCATCGCCCGCCTCGCCCTGATGACCGGCGCGCCCGTCGTGCCGTTCGCGATGATCGGCACCGACAAGGTGCAGCCCGGCGGCAAGGGCCGCCCGCACGTGGCGCCGGTGACCTGCCGCTTCGGTGAGCCGCTGGACTTCTCCCGCTACGAGGGCATGGACCGGGACCGCTACGTGCTGCGCGCCGTCACCGACGAGGTGATGAGCGACGTCATGGAGCTGTCCGGCCAGGAGTACGTGGACATGTACGCCACCAAGGCCCGCGCGGCCTGACCACCGCCGAGAACCCGCACCGCGCAGGCCCCGCCCGATCCCGGGCGGGGCCTGCGTGCTGCTGTGCCGCGGCACTTTCCGTACGGCCGTCCTTCGCCCGTCCCGTACGGCTAGCAGGGCACGCGGAACCCTTCCGCCGAGGGCCGCCCGGCGGCGAGCATCGCGGCCTCCGCCCGGGGCAGCACCTTGCCGTCCGCGCTGCGCAGCCGCGGCGGGACCGTGGTCGCGCCGATCCGCGCGCCCGGCGCGCTGCTGTTCTTCACCGTCACCCGGTCCAGCGGCGCGGGTTCGATGCGGCCGCGCTCCTTGACGTACGTCACGAAGCTCTCGAAGTCGCGGTTGTGCCGGAAGGGCCGGGTGAAGCCGGTGAACGCCGGATACCCGTCCTGGTTGAGCAGCGTGTACGACGGCGCCGCGACCCGGTACGAGCGGGACACGTCCAGCGCGGTCCCGTCGATGAACACGTCGCCCGGGTCGACCCGGTCGCCCGCCGGGCCCGTGGCGTCGAAGCTGTAGCGGACGTTGGCGGAGACGGCCAGCGGCGCGTACTTCAGACCGCCGCCGGCGGGCACGGTCCACTGCTGCTCCAGCGCGTCGTGGAGCTGCTGCCCGGTGACGGTGGCCGTGACGATGGGGTCGCCGAAGCCGACCGCGTTCCACGCCTTGCCGAAGGCGACCGTGCCGTTCGTCGCGGCGTCGTACGTCAGATCCCCGGCGATGATGGCCTGTCCCATGCGCGGCGCGATGGCGATGAGGGCCAGGTCGGCGGGGACGGCGGGGTCGAGGTTGGCGTCGTTCATCGGGCCCTGCGGCTGCCGCCCGGCCCACAGCGCCCAGTCGGCCACCAGGTCGCCCATGGTGGACTCGCCCGCCGCGTTGCGGGTCCGGGTGAAGGAGGCGGACTGCTTGCCGAGGGGCACCGCGGCCCGCCGGGTCCCGTACCCGGCCCAGTACTTGACGACGTCCGACAGCTCCGGATGGGGCGCCACATCGCGGGTGTTGGGGTGGTTGGTGGACGTGGTCAGCTCCCGGACGACCTTGCCGGTCCCCGGGTCCAGCCGGAGGCTGATCTCGTTGACGATCTGGCCGTGGCAGCCAGCCTCGGCGAACGGGCGGGGCACGCCGTCGGGGTCGGGGACCATCATGTTGAAGGCGGTGTGCCAATGGCCGCAGACGATGGCGTCGATGTCCGGTGAGCAGCGCAGCGCCAGTTCGTAGGCGGGGCCCGAGGGGTTGGTGCCGCTGTTGAAGTCGCCGCCGGCCACCGCGCCGTCGTGCAGGCTGAGCACGATCGCGTTGACGCCGCGGGACTTCAGCTCCGCGGCGCAGCGGTCGGCGGTGGCCAGTGGGTCCAGCGTGCGCAGCCCCGGCTGGTAGGAAGCCGGCATGGTCTCGGTGCCGAGGGCGGTCAGGTGGATGAAGCCGACCGGCAGCCGCCGTCCCTGTCCGGCGTCCACCCACTCGATGTTGTACGGCGGCAGGACCCGTTCACCGTTGCGGGCCCAGACCGTGTTGGCGCCGTAGTACGCGAAGTCGGCGCCGTGGAAACGCTGTCCGGAGGAGTCGACGAAGGAGTTGTCCCAGTCGACCGTCGGGTAGGAGATGCCGTCCACCATGTGCTGGGAGAGGAAGGCGGGTGACTTGTCGAACTCGTGGTTGCCGGCCGAGGCGAAGTCCAGGCCCATCCGGTTGAGGGCTTCGATGGTCGGTTCGTCGGCGAGCGACTCGGTGGCGAACTCCCAGCCGGAGAAGAGGTCTCCGGGCGCGAAGAAGAGGGAGTTGGCGCGGTCCGCCCGCAGCCGTTCGAGGTGCGCGGCCATGTAGGCCACGCCGCCCACGGTGTACTTCCTGCCACCGGCGCCGGTGATCACCGAGGTGCTGCCCGGAGCCGCCTGGAGATACCCGTGGAGATCGGTGATGTTGAGCAGTTGCACGTCCACGTACTCGTCCGCGGACCGCGCGTCGCGCGCGTGGCCGGAGGCGAAGGCGTGGGTGCCGACCGCGCTGGCGGTGGCCAGAGCCCCCGCCGCGGTGAGGAACATGCGTCTGCCGAGCTCTGCCAAGGTCGTCACCCTCCAGAGAGTGCCCGAGTGCGGGGGAACGACTGGAGAGTCAAACGAGCCATGGGAGCCTTCCGGCCCACACGAGACGGCCGGAATGTGAACGGGCAGGGGACAACTGCCGTCCCCTGCCCGGTACCACGGGACACACGGATCGGTGAGGCACGCTCTCGCGAATCACCCGGATCGGTGATGCGCGTTGTCACGGATCACCCGGACCGGTGACGCTCCGCCTCCCGCACCACCCGAATCAGCGACGCACCGCCTCCTGAACCACCCGGATCAGTGACGCACGGGCTTCCGAGCACCCGGATCGACGCCGCACCGCCTTCCGCACCCCCGGATCGACGCCACACCGCCTTCCGCACCCCCGGATCGACGCCACACCGCCTTCCGAGCCCCCGGGTCAGCGACGCGCGGCCTCGGGCTCGGGCTCCGGCTCCACTCCGGCGGAACCGTCCTCCAGCCGCTGCCCGCGCAGCAGGAACCATGCTGCGCAGGCGGCGGCGATCAGGACGGCCGCGCCGACGCCCGCCGCGGTGTCCAGACCGTCGACGAACGCGTGCTGGGCGGCCTTCAGCAGACTGTCCCCGGCGTCGGCCGGAAGGGTGCCGGACGCCTCGACGGCACCGCCGAGCGACTCCCTGGCGGCGTTCGCGGTCGTCTCGGGCACACCGTGCGGCGTGGCGAAGTCCCGGTAGATGCTGGTCACGATGGAGCCGAGCAGGGCGATACCGAGAGCGGCGCCCAGTTCGTACGCCGTCTCCGAGACCGCGGATGCGGCGCCCGCCTGCTCCTTGGGCACGCTGGAGAGGATCACGTCGGCGGTGACGGTGAAGGCGAAGCCCGCCCCGACGCCGACGGCGAACAGGATCGCGCCGAGAGTGAAGGTGCTGGTGTCCTGGCCCAGGCCGATGCAGCCGGCCAGGGCCAGGCCGACCACGCCCAGGCCGCCGGCGACGACGAGCCGTACGGACAGCCGCCGCGCGACATATCCGGCGGCCAGCCCCGCGCCCACCGCGCCGATCGCGGCGGGCAGCTCGACCAGGCCCGCGTTGAGCGGCGAGCGCAGCTGCACCATCTGGAGGAACTGCGAGAGGAAGAAGACCAGGCCGGACAGCCCCAGGATGGTCAGCAGGTCGGCCAGTACGGCACCGGAGAAGCCGCGGTGCTGGAAGAGCTTCATGTCCAGCAGCGGCGACTTCAGCGACTGCTGCCGGCGGACGAAGGTGACCAGCGCGAGCAGCCCGAGGACGGCGGCCGCCGCGATGTCCCAGCGGAAGCCGTGCACCGCCGCTTCCTTGACCGCGTAGACGACGCCGACCATGCCCACCAGGGACAGGCCCACACTGGGCAGGTCCCACGGGCCCGGGTTCGGGTTGCGGGACTCCGGCAGCACCTTGACACCGATGATCACCAGCAGCGCCATCACCGGCAGGTTGATCAAGAAGACCGAGCCCCACCAGAAGTGGCCCAGCAGGAAACCGCCGAGCACCGGGCCGACGGCCGCGCCCGCCGAAGCCATGGCACCCCAGATGCCGATGGCCAGACTGCGTTCCTTGGGGTCGTGGAAGAGGTTGCGGATCAGCGCGAGGGTGGACGGCATCAGCGTCGCGCCCGCCACACCCAGCAGCGCCCGCGCCACGATCATCATGGCCGGGCTGCCCGCGTACGCGGCCAGCACCGACATGGCGCCGAACACGACCGATCCGGTCAGCAGCAGCTTCTTGCGTCCGACGCGGTCACCGAGGCTGCCCATGGAGACCAGCAGACCGGCGATGACGAACGAGTAGACGTCGCCGATCCACAGCAGCTGGGTGCCGGACGGGCGCAGGTCCTCACTGAGGAACGGGGTGGCCAGGCCCAGGACGGTGGCGTCCACGCCGACCAGCAGGACGGCGAGGACCAGGACGGCGAGTGCGAGCCAGCGTCCGGGGCGGGGCTGGTGCTCCGCGGTGGCGCCGGTGCGCTCCGCGGTCTCCTTGGCGGGCTTGCTCATTTCTCCATGCTCCGTCGGATGCCGCCGAGCAGCAGCTCGGCGATCGAGTGGTCGAGGTCTCTGCGGGCGACACGCCCTTCGTGCACGGCCCACGCGCCGGCGCCGATCAGTCCGTACAGCGCCTCGGTGAGCCAGACGGGCGTCAGGTCGATCCGGAAGTCGCCTTCCTCCTGGCCGCGCCGGAACAGGGCGTGGATACGGGCGTCCAGCCGTGCCCAGCCGTCGTTGGTCTGCTCGCCCTCGAAGAGCTGGTTCTCGGTGTAGAGGAAGGCGAGGAACCCCGCGACCGGCTCGGCCTCGGTGATCAGCCGGCGCAGCGCCGTGACCGCGTCGTCCTCGTCGAGACGGGCCGCGTCCAGCGCTCCGCCGAACTGCGCGATGCCCAGCTCCTCCAGCGCCTTGATCAGGGCGTCCCGGCCCGCGAAGTGGCGGTGGAGGGTGGCGCGGCTGATGCCGGCGGCCTTGGCGATCTCGTCCATACCGGCGGTCGCCTTGCGGGTGAGCAGGCCGGCGGCTTCTTTCAGTACGTGTTCACGGTCAACGGCCATGAGACGCAGGGTACCCGAATGAGACATCGACGTCTCACGATTTCTTTGCCCGCCCCTCCCCCTCCCCGCAACGGCCGCGGCCCCTCCGGACATCTCCGGAGGGGCCGCGGCCCGAGCGCGAACACCGCCGTCCGGTGCTCGCACCCGCCGTCTTCACGCAGGTGAACGGTGGCTCAGCGCTTGGCGTCCGCCCACTCCCGCTGCGCGGCCAGGTCCGTCTTGACCTCCGCCAGCTGGACGGCGACGGCGGACGGGGCCGTGCCACCCCGGCCGCTGCGCGAGGCGAGTGCGCCGGCCACGTTCAGCACCGTCCGCACCTCAGGCGACAGATGCGGCGAGATCGCGGCGAACTGCTCGTCGCTCAGCTCGTCCAGCTCGATGCCGTGCCGCTCGCACTCCTTGACGCACTCCCCCGCGACCTCGTGCGCCACCCGGAACGGCACACCCTGCCGTACGAGCCACTCGGCGATGTCCGTGGCCAGCGAGAACCCGGCGGGGGCCAGCTCCGCCATGCGCTCCCGGTTGACGGTCAGCGTCGCCATCATCCCGGTGAACGCCGGCAGCAGGATCTCCAGCTGGTCACAGGAGTCGAAGACCGGCTCCTTGTCCTCCTGGAGGTCCCGGTTGTACGCGAGCGGCAGCGCCTTCAGCGTGGCCATCAGGCCGGTCAGGTTGCCGACCAGCCGTCCGGACTTGCCGCGCGCCAGCTCGGCGATGTCCGGGTTCTTCTTCTGCGGCATGATCGAGGAGCCGGTGGAGAAGGCGTCGTGCAGGGTCACGAAGGAGAACTCCTTCGTGTTCCAGATGATGATCTCCTCGGCGATCCGGGACAGGTCCACACCGATCATCGCGGTGATGAAGGCGAACTCGGCGACGAAGTCCCGGGACGCCGTCCCGTCGATGGAGTTGGCCGCACTACCGCCCTCGAACCCCAGATCCGCCGCGACCGCCTCCGGGTCCAGGCCCAGCGATGACCCGGCCAGCGCGCCCGACCCGTACGGCGAGACCGCCGTCCGCGCGTCCCACTGCCGCAGCCGCTCCGCGTTCCGCGACAGCGCCTGGACGTGCGCGAGGACGTGGTGCGCGAAGAGCACCGGCTGCGCGTGCTGGAGGTGCGTACGGCCCGGCATCGCCACCTCCGGATGCGCCTCCGCGAGGCCGACCAGCGCCTCCTGGAGATCGGCGATCAGCCCGCCGATGATCCGGGCATGGTCCCGCAGATACATCCGGAACAGCGTGGCGACCTGGTCGTTACGGGACCGCCCGGCCCGCAGTTTGCCGCCGAGGTCCGGACCGAGCCGCTCCAGCAGCCCCCGCTCCAGCGCGGTGTGCACGTCCTCGTCGGCGACGGTCCCGACAAAACTGCCGTCGGCGACATCGGCCTCCAGCTGATCCAGTCCCCCCAGCATCCGCGTCAGCTCGTCCTCGGTGAGCAGCCCCGCCTTGTGCAGCACACGCGCGTGGGCACGGGAACCGGCGATGTCGTACGGCGCCAGCCGCCAGTCGAAGTGGACGGAGGCGGACAGCTTCGCCAGGGCCTCGGCGGGCCCGTCGGCGAACCGGCCGCCCCAGAGCCGGACGTCACCGCTGTTGCTGCTCACTTGCTCAGCTCCTCGTGGATGGTGAGATGTACGGGTCCCCGGCGGCCGGCGGAGAACCGGCCACCGGGGACGGGGCCGGGGCGGCAGAAACACCCCGGCCGTGACGGCTTCCGGCCCCGGAGCTCTCCGCCCCTGGGCTTCCCGCCCCTGGGCTTCGCGCCCCCGGGCTTCCCGCCCCTGGGCTTCGCGCCCTTACGCCAGATCCCGCTTGGCGGCGATCTTCGACGACATCCCGAAGATCTCGATGAAGCCCTTCGACAGCGACTGGTCGAAGGTGTCGCCCGTGTCGTACGTCGCCAGGTTGAAGTCGTACAGCGACTGCTCCGACCGCCGCCCGGTGACCACCGCACGCCCACCGTGCAGCGTCATCCGGATGTCGCCGGACACGGCCTGGTTGGCCTCGTCGATGAACCCGTCCAGGGCCCGCTTCAGCGGCGAGAACCACAGGCCGTCGTAGACCAGCTCGCCCCAGCGCTGCTCGACCTGCCGCTTGTAGCGGGCCAGCTCACGCTCGACGGTGACGCTCTCCAGCTCCTGGTGGGCGGTGATCAGCGCGATCGCGCCGGGCGCCTCGTAGACCTCACGCGACTTGATGCCGACCAGCCGGTCCTCGACCATGTCGATCCGGCCGATGCCGTGCGCGCCGGCCCGCTCGTTGAGCTGCTGAATGGCCTGGAGCACCGACACGGGCTTGCCGTCGATCGCGACCGGCACGCCCTCCTTGAAGGTGATGACCAGCTCGTCGGCTTCCCGGGGCAGCGCCGGGTTCTGCGTGTACTCGTACACGTCCTCGATCGGCGCGTTCCAGATGTCCTCCAGGAAGCCGGTCTCCACGGCCCGCCCGAAGACGTTCTGGTCGATCGAGTACGGCGACTTCTTGGTCGTCGTGATCGGCAGGTTCTTGCTCTCGCAGAACGCGATCGCCTTGTCCCGCGTCATCGCGTAGTCCCGCACCGGAGCGATGCACTTCAGGTCCGGCGCCAGCGAGGAGATCCCCGCCTCGAACCGCACCTGGTCGTTCCCCTTGCCGGTGCAGCCGTGCGCCACGGTGCTCGCGCCGTGCTTCTTGGCCGCGGCGACCAGGTGCTTGACGATCGTCGGCCGGGACAGCGCGGAGACCAGCGGGTACCGGTCCATGTACAGCGCGTTGGCCTTGATCGCCGGCAGGCAGTACTCGTCGGCGAACTCGTCCTTGGCGTCCGCGACCTCCGCCTCGACCGCGCCACAGGCGAGCGCGCGCTTACGGATGACGTCCAGGTCTTCACCGCCCTGGCCGACATCCACAGCCACGGCGATGACCTCGGCGCCCGTCTCCTCGGCGATCCAGCCGATGGCGACGGAGGTGTCCAGGCCGCCCGAGTAGGCGAGTACGACGCGCTCGGTCACGGGTTTCTCCTTACGGTGCATACGCTGATGGGTATAACTATGCACTCCACCGCATGATTCGTCAACGCGCACCACCCGAATGGCGCATCCAAGCGATGAGATCAGGACATCACCGCAGGTCAGAGGCGTTGCGCAACCCCCACGCCCGCTACTCCCCCAGCACCTCCGCCAGCACCGTCACGTGACTCAGCTCCAGACTCCTGGTCGCGGTGAGCAGCGTCAGCGGCCCGTCCGCCGCATGGTCCCGCAGCCGCTCCAACGCCTCCGCGGCCGGCGAAGCGGCCAGCTCCGCCCGGTACCGCTCGGCAAACTCCGCGTACCGCTCGCCCCGGTGCCCGTACCAAGTACGCAGCTCCTTCGACGGCGCCACGTCCTTGCACCACTCGTCCAGCCGCGCGACATCCTTCGCCAGCCCCCGCGGCCACAACCGGTCCACGAGCACCCGCACCCCGTCCCCGGCCTCAGGCGCCTCGTACACACGACGCCGCCGAACCACTCCCTGCCCCGACCGCTCACCCATGGCGCCATGCAAACACGCCCCCACGGGACCCGCACGGCACTACATCGCCCCTTTTCGGCCGTTATGCACCACCCCATGGCCCCCGCTTTGGATTCCGAGCCCCGGACAGGGTATTTTTCTTGTGCACGCCGCGACCGGGGAATCCCGGCCGAAGCGAGCACCGGGACGTGGCGCAGCTTGGTAGCGCACTTGACTGGGGGTCAAGGGGTCGCAGGTTCAAATCCTGTCGTCCCGACTCGTTAGAGTCGCAGGTCAGAGGCCGTATCGGAGGATTCCGATGCGGCCTCTCGATCATTTCGGGGCGCCCAAGGGAATGGAAGCCTCACGTGCAGCGCCCCCGCTGACCACCAGGCGTCCACAGCAAAAAGTCAGGGCGTACGCCCCTCGCGAGCGCCACCACACCCCGGCGGATCGAACGCTCCGGTGCGCCAACTGAGTGCCCTCGTGCGCCCGGGACGCCCTCAGTGGACCGACAGGTGTGGGTGAAAGCCGGACCACCCAAGCTGTGAGGTGGTCTGCTTTGGGCATGATGCACGCCTCAGGGGCCGATGATCACACCCCGTTCCTTCACACATTGCCGACAGCCGTACGCACGGCCTTCCAGCAACTGGGCAACCGGCGCTGCTACGCACCACGGGACATCTTGATCAGCGAGGGCGACCCCGCTCACGACCTTGTGCTGCTCCGCGAAGGTCTCGTCAAGGTCACTACCCGGCTGCACGGCGAAGGTGAAGGGCTGGTGGACATCCGAAGGGCCGGAGACGTCGTGGGTGAGATGGCTGCCATGGACAGCAAGCCCAGATCGGCCACGGTCATCGCATACAACGATGTCGTCGCCACCGTCATCCCTCCACACGACCTGCGGCCCTTCCTTGCGGCGACCCCGGAGGCGTCACAGGCGCTCAAGGCGTTGCTCTGCGGCCGTCTGCGTAGGGCCGAACGCAAGCTCCTGATCATTCTCGGATTCCCGGTCAAGGTCCGGCTCGCCCGTGTGCTCGTAGAACTGACGGATCTGTACGGGTGTCGAACGCGAAGCCAGTACCGCATCGACGTGAATCTCACTCAAGCCGAGTACGCCGCACTCACGGGCTGCAAAGTTCGCGCCATCCAAGAGGCGTTCACTGAGCTGCGCCGTGAGGATCTCATCGACCCCGGATACCGGCGAACCAACATCTTGAACCTGGAAAAGCTGCGCGAAGTGGCTCTGTTGAGCGCGCCAGCCGCATAGATACTCCGCAATATCCCGCACCAGTGCGGGTTATTTCACCAATTACCACGTCTGGTTGCAGGGTTGTTCTGCACCGCACCCACTATCGCAGGCAGGTGATGAGTTGCCATGAGCACACGTCCCTACCCACCTACTCCAGAGATCAGCCCGCAGCGCCGGCTTTGCCTGGCAGCCGACATGGAGCAGTACAGTCGCCTCGAAACCCGGACTCAGACGGTGATGCAGGCTGACCTGGTACGAGTACTGGACAAGGCTGCGACGTTGACTGGACTGGATCGGGCCGCGTGGATCCGCCAGCCGCAGGGTGACCAAGAGCTCGCCGTGCTCCCCGACAACACTCCGGAAGCCAGCGTCCTCGGCCCCTTCGTACGCCACCTGGCAGCCCAACTGGCTTTCCTCAACGCCCACCGCTCCACCGCGATGCGTATGAGGCTGCGGCTCGCCGTCGACATCGGTGTTGTCGAAGACGCCGCCCTTGGGCATGCAGGCCCCGCGCCGGTTGCTGTAGCACGGTACCTGAACGCGCCACAGCTGAAGTTCGTGCTTGCGTCAGTTCCTTCGACTGACCTCGTTGCGATCGTCTCCGACCGGCTATACCAGGACGTCGTGCGCCTGGGCAACCAAGGCCTGGATCCGAGTCACTACGTAAGAACGCACATCCGGGTGAAGGAATTCGGCAACTACGGCTGGATTCACGTACCCGGCCACAGCCCGGATGCAGCCTGGTCGGGCGCTGGGGGATCGACCGCACCACAGTCGCCCCCCTGCACGCCCGGCCCCAGCCCGGCGCGCCTCTCTCAGCACGTCAACGCAGGCGTCGCCGTCGGCCGTGACGTCACCGGAGGCGTCATCGTCGGGCTGCCACGGCACATCCCATTGACCGACCCTCGGTACACACGATGACAGCACCTACACAACACAGCGAGGACAGCATCCAGTGGGTGGACCGCGGAGTGAACGTCGGGCGCAATGTGTATGGCGGAATCCACATTCATTCAGCGACCTTGCAGGCCGCACCCGTTCAATCCCGGCACAAGTCAACGATCCGCACCTCAGCGGCGTGCCTCGCATCCGTGCGATCGAGCCTGCTGACAATGGCTCGCTGCTGCGAGCATGTGGCTGCAGCACTGTCAAGGCTGTCGGCGATCGGCCAGACGAGCCCGGACAGGGGGCATCGGTGACGTCGTCCCGTCCCCAAAGCGTGTTTGCCGCCATCTCGGTGTGCCTCACCACAGTCCATTGCAGGCCGGCTGCGTGCTTCTCCGTGTCTATCGGCAAGCAGACGTTGCGGATGACCCCCGAGGCCGCACGGAAGGCACTGTACGAGCCCGGCACCGACGGGGCGTTGCGCAATGCAGTTTGGTGTCAGGCAATCAGCGAGGCGCAACGCGAGAAGTCCAGGCGTGAGAGCGACACCTGGCGGTTGCTCGCCGTCTGGCTCGGGCTGCCCGGTCTTTACCGGACCATCCACCGGATCGAGAGGCGCCTGGCGGCCGACCGAGCTGATCTCGAGGGCGAAGCCGTGCTCGCTCTGCTCGAAGCCCTCGACACCACGGATCCGGAAAGTGCGGACGCTGGCAGCCGCTTAGTGAAAACAGCCGTGAATCAATTGTGGGCATACGCAAGTCGCAGCAGACGTGAAGTTCCCGTCGTGGACATCGCTGCGGTCGCGGCCGCTTATCAGGCCAGAATTCCGCTGGAGACCGAGCCCGTTACAGCCGAAGGATGGGAACTGCACATCACGCCCCCGCCTCGGGACGAAGGGCTTGCGGCGACACTGCGGTTCACAGAATCCCGAGTCCAGCGGGAAGGGGAGAGGCTCGGAGCGCTCGCACAGTGTGCCGGATTGCCACACCTCGTGTTCAGGGCACGTCGGCATGCGAACGCGGCCCGCATCGGCACGCTTGTGTTGCGCTCACCGGAAGCCGAACGGTGAGCACGCGGTCCGGGCCTCCCCTGTCCTTCGCAGAGGCGTTCGACCTTCCCCTGTGCATCGACCTGCGTACGGCCGCTCGCGCCTTCGGTGTGTGTCCAAGTACGGCGTACAAGCTGATCCGACTCGGCCGTTTTCCCTGCCCCGTGCTTCGCGTTGGCGGGCGGTACCGCATCCCCACCACTTACCTGCTCAGCGCCCTCGGTATCGAGGAAAGGCCCGTATACGCGGTCGACCTCGAGGGCGGCGCCGCTCACGCGGCCCGACTGCACCGTACCTCCCATCACGAAACGGAGAACCTCGGGTGATCGCAACGCTGGTCTCTGCACAAGAGGCGAATCAGAACCTGACCTGCTTCGTCATCGGCCCCATCGGTGACTCGTATTCCACGAACGGCACCGCCGAGCGAGAGGCGTACGAACACCACCTCCGCATTTTCGAGCAGATGATCGCCCCAGCTTGTCAGAAGTACGGCGTCGTCGCCGTACGCTCGGATGGCATTCCTCATGCTGGCGACATCAACGAACAGATCTGCCGGCACGTGATCCAGTCCGACCTTGTCATCGCAGATGTCAGCGGCGGAAATCCCAACGTGATGTACGAGCTGGGACTCCGCCACATCACTGGCAAGCCGACGATTCACATCGGAGAGCACGGGCAGCTGCCTTTCGACATCGCATCGATCAGGACCATCCGGTACCACAGCTCTCGCAGTGGGTTGACCGACGCACGCAGGGACATCGAAACCGCGCTGGAGGTGGGGCTCCGTGACGGGTTCGAACCCCTCACGCCGGCCCGTGTCCTACGCGGAATCGAGACGGTCGACGGAGCATCGGCCCATACCGAAGACACAGAGAAGGACGACGAAGACCCGCCCGGCCTGCTCGACGAGTTCGCTGCGATCGAGGACGGTCTGGGCGAGATGACCGCCGACATGGAAGCGTTCGGCAAGACGATTGAGACGATCGGGGCACTAACCGAGCAGTCCAACACAGAGCTGCTCGACCTCACCCAGGCCAACGTTCCTGCGAGTGCTCGTCTCGCGGCCGTGGCTCGATTTGCACAGTCGATCAGCGCCCCGTCCGAGGAGCTGAACAGCACCGCACGGGCGTTCGTAGGACGAATGGCCCCTCTGGACAGCGGGGTGCGGGCGGCCTTGGGCCTCGTCGAGGCGACCCCGCCCGAAGAGCGTGGCGAGGATACGGAAGAGTTTCTGGTCCAACTCATCGACTTGGCTGCATCCGCCCAGGAAAGCATGGCTCATGTCAGTGGCTTCGGCACGGCAGCCGATGGTCTGACGGGGTTGAGCCGTCATCTCCGCAAGCCGGTCAAGAACATTTCCACTGCGGTCAAGCAGGTGGCTTCGGTCATGACGTGCATCGACGACTGGGCCGATAAGGCCCGTGCCCTGTCCCGCAGCACAGACGAATAATCGGCTACTCCCGACAAAGCCCGGGCCTTCGCGGCTCGGGCTGCTCTCTTGGCCATTTCACAAGGGAGTACCCCGGGCCTGACCTAAAGCGTCTTCAGGTCAATCCGAGTGTGGCATGCGGGCCCCCGCTCCGCCGAATCCAGAAGTTCGCACTGTATGACCCGCGGCACGGAACGGTCAGTCCCGCTGCTGCAGCGCCTCCACCAGCAAGCGCCCCTCCTTCGCTCCCGCACGGAGCAGGGCCGCAGCCGTGACATGCAGCTCGTTCCAGGAGTGCGGGCGGCCGATCGTGGCGGCGTCGGGGACGAGCGGGAGTGCCACGGTCAGCGCCTCGGCAGCCTCCTGGGCCCCGGCGTACGCGTGGGCCAGGCAGCACCCGTACCAGGTACGGTCACGTCGGTACTGGTCCTCCAGCCCTGCCAGCCCGGTGCGCAGATGCCCGACGGCGCCACTCCAGTCCCGCAGATGCATGGCGATCATGCCGCGCTGGAGCATGAACCACGTCTCACCGTAGAAGTACATCCACGCGGGCTCGTCCTCCGGGTGGTGGGACGCCCGGGTGATCAGGGTCTGCGCCTCGTCGAGCAGCCGGTGGGCGTCGCCGCCGGCGCCGACGAGGGCGTGACCCCGCGCGGCCATCTGTGCCGCCATCCCCCGTACGCCGGGAGACGCGTCCGGGGCCGACCAGTGCGCCGCCTCGGCGAGCCGTACGGCGCGGTCGCCCTGGCCTCCGGACCAGGCCAGGTGGGCCTTCATGCTCAGCGTCGTGGCGGCCATGTCCGCGTCGCCGGCCTCCAGCGCCCAGTCGTGGCTGCGGTCGTACCAGGCGAGAGCGGCGGCGGTCTGCCCCTGGTCCTGTGCCATCCACGCGAGGAACTGGGCGTGTTCGGAGGCAAGTCGGACCACCCGGCCCGCGATCGGGCCCCGGGCACCCGCGAACAGGTCCACGACGGCTCGGAGTTGCTGTTGCATCAGGCCCACCAGCGGCCGGGAACCGATCAGGTCCTCGGCGGAACGGTGCTCGGCCAGCAGCCTGTCCAGCCAGTCCAGAGTGGCGGCGTCCGCCTTGTGCGTCGCCTCGGTCGCACCGGTGATGCGCGCGAGCAGATCGGCGTCGGGCCCCGGACCGGGCAGCACGAGCCCCGCGACCGGCGCGCGGTACGGCTCAGCCACGTGTCCCGGCGCTCCCAGCCCGCCGACGATGCGCTGCCGCACCTCACCGGACGTCACCCGGCGACGCCCCCGCTCGATGTCGGAGACATCCGGCTGCGCCAGCCCGACGCGTTCACCGACCTTCGTCTGCGAGAGCCCTGAGAGACCGCGATAGGTGCGCAGGACGGCGCCCCAGTCCTCGGCCGCGAGCGCGGAAAGCAGCCCCGGATGGGACCAGATGTTGAGGCCGGGTGCCGTCATACGACGAATATAGGGCGGCCTATAGGGCGGTGGGATGGGTCCGGTGCACGCTCATCCCGATGATCGGCCCGTAAGGTCCCACCGGCTGCGCAGACGGCCGCGGGACGTGACCGACCTGAAAGGGCGCATCGGCATGACGCACGTTGCCGAAACCCTCCCCCGCACCCCCGAAAGCGCCGCCACCGCCAGACGCCTGGTGCGCATAGCTCTCTCCGCCTGGGGCCTGGAGGAACTGGCCGATGACGGCGCCCTGATCGTGTCCGAGCTGGTGTCCAATGCCGTCCACCATGCGCGGAGTCGTTGCATCCGGGTCTCGGTCACCCGGCCGGGAGCGGCCCGAGTGCGTCTCAGTGTCGTGGACAAGTCGATGAAGCTGCCGGAACCCCGGGAGTCGGGCGAAGGGGACGTGGACGGACGCGGTCTGATGCTCGTCGCCGTTCTGGCGGCGGACTGGGGCGCCGAACTGTTGCCGTGGGGCAAGCGGGTGTGGGTGGAGTTGCACGGGAAGGAACGAGGATGACCGGCGAGCGGGGCCCGTGGGTGGGCGACCTGGTCCATGATGAGGACGCCGGGCGCCGCGGCATCGTCACGGATGTGCGTGGCAGGTCCGTGTGGGTGTTGCGGCCGGAGCACGAGTCGGGCCAGTGGACGTCGCGGCAGCCTCAGCGGCTGACCGTGGTGACGCCGCACGAGCACATGAGGGAGCGGTTGTAGGGACGTACACCTACAGGCCCGTCACCCCACCCTCGCCCCTCCCCGGACCACCGCCACCACATCAAGCACCGCCCCCACATCCGCCAGCGGGTCCCCTCCCACCGCCACCAGATCCGCGTCGTACCCCGCCGCGATCCGCCCCTTGCGGCCGGCCAGGCCGCACACCAGTGCCGCCGTCGATGTTGCCGCCCGGAGGGCCTCCACCGGGGTGAAGCCGAAGTTGGTCATGGCGGTGATGCCGTGCGGGTAGCTGCCGTGGGCCTTGACCGGGAAGATGCCGGAGTCGCTGCCGAGGGCCATGGTCACGCCGGCTTCGCGGAGGGTGGCGAGGCCGGTGACGAGGGACGGGATGCGGCGGGCGATGTGGGCCGGGGGCGGGGGTCCGCCCGGGAGGGCGCCGAGGGTGAGGGAGGCGGTGGTGCCTCGGCGGACCATGCCCTCGATCACCTGGCGGTCGAAGTCGACGCCGGTTTCGGTGAGGAAGAAGCAGTGTTCGACGGTGTCGAAGCCGGTGGCGACCGCTTCGCGGATGCCGGCGGTGGCGTGGGCGTGGGCGGTCGTGCGGAGGCCGTGGTGGTGGGCCTCCTCGACGACGGCGCGGAGTTCGTCGCGGCTGTACTGGACGCTGTACGGGTCCGAGCCGGGGGTGAGGTCGCCGCCGGTGACCATGACCTTGACGAGGTCGGCGCCGCGTTCGGCCCGTTCGCGTACGGCCGCGCGGACGCCGTCCACGCCCTCCGCCCGGCCGCCGAGGAACCAGCAGTGGCCGCGGGCGGTGGTCAGGGGCGGGCCGGAGGCGACGACGTGCGGGCCGGCGGCCGGGTCCTGTGCGGTCTCCGTGCGGAGGCCGAGGGTGAGGTAGGCGCGGTCGCCGAGGTCTCGTACGGTCGTCACCCCGGCGGACAGGGTGGCCCGCGCGGCGGTCCGGATGCGTTGCAGGAGGGTGGTGTCGTCGGCGGCGGTGAGCCGGCCGATGACGTCGTCGCTCGCGTCGAACGCCAAGTGGGTGTGGGTGTCGATGAAGCCGGGGAGGAGGGTGGCGGCGCCCAGGTCGAGGATGTCGGTCCCGACCAGCGGTAGCCCGCCGGGGTGGACGGCGGCGATCCGGCCGTTTTCGATCAGTACGGTGGGCCGCTCGACCAGTCCTGGCCCCACTCCGTCGAACAGTGCTCGTGCGCGTACTGCCAGCATCGGACCTCCCGCGCCGCATACCGCCCGGCCACCCGGCCGCCCGAGGCGGGCTCCCGTGCCGCCCGGCCGCAGCGGCCCGGGCGAGGTCCCAGTACAGCGGCCGGGCGGGCGGGCTGGTGAGGAACCCGCGGTTCAGCGTGCCTTTTGCGCCAAGTGCAGCAGGTGGTCGGCGAGGGCCTGGCCGCCGGCCGGGTCGCGGCTGATGAGCATCAGGGTGTCGTCGCCGGCGATGGTGCCGAGGATGTCGTGCAGTTCGGCCTGGTCGATGGCGGAGGCGAGGAACTGGGCGGCGCCGGGCGGGGTGCGCAGGACCACGAGGTTGGCGGACGCCTCGGCGGAGATGAGGAGTTCTCCGGAGAGGCGGCGCATCCGCTCCTCCTTGGCGGACTCCCCCAGCGGCGCCCGCGGCTTGCGGTCGCCGCCCTCGCTCGGTACCGCGTAGATCAGCTCACCACCGGTGTTGCGGATCTTCACCGCGCCCAGTTCGTCCAGGTCACGGGAGAGGGTGGCCTGGGTGACGGACAGGCCGTCGTCGGCGAGCAGCTTGGCGAGCTGGCTCTGGGAGCGGACGGCCTGCCGGTTGAGGATGTCCACGATCCGGCGGTGGCGTGCGGTGCGGGTCTGCGGTACGGCAGGCCCCCCGTGCAGCGTCTCGTTGTCCTGCGCCTCGGTCATCGTTGTCGTCAGTCTCCGGATCGTTGTACCCCGTGTGCCCCAGCGAGGGCCGCGTCGAGGACGGCGGGGAGCTTCCGGAGGAACGTATCCGCTTCGTCGTCCGAGACGATCAGCGGCGGGGCGAGCCGGACGACGTCCGGCGCGACCGCGTTCACCAGGAGGCCCGCGTCCTGAGCCGCTCGCTGCACCTGCGGTGCGACGGGCTCGGACAAAACGATACCCAGGAGGAGTCCCGCGCCGCGGACCTGGCCGACGAGCGGGTGCGCCGACGCCTCGATCCCGCCACGCAGCCGCTCGCCGACCCGCTTGACGTGGTCGAGGAGTCCGTCGGCCTCGATGGTGTCGAGGACGGCGAGCGCGCCCGCGCACACGACCGGGTTGCCGCTGAACGTCGAGCCGTGCGAGCCGGGGGTGAGCAGGCCGGCAGCGGGGCCGAAGGCGAGCGTGGCACCGATGGGCAGGCCGCCGCCGAGGCCCTTGGCGAGCGTGATCACGTCGGCCTCGACGCCCTGGGCCTGCGAGGCCAGCCAGTGGCCCGTACGGCCGATGCCGGTCTGGATCTCGTCCAGGACGAGCAGGGTGCCGGTGGCGGCGGTGATCTCACGGGCGGCGGCGAGGTAGCCGGGGGGCGGGACGACGACGCCGTTCTCGCCCTGCACCGGTTCGATGATCACCAGGGCGCTGTCGGTGGTGACGGCGGCGCGCAGGGCTTCGGCGTCCCCGTACGGGACGAAGTCGACGTCGCCGGGGAGTGGCCGGAAGGGGGCCTGCTTGGCGGGCTGGCCGGTGAGCGCGAGGGCACCCATGGTGCGGCCGTGGAACCCGCCGGTCGTGGAGACCATGTGCGGACGCCCGGTCAGCCGGCCGATCTTGAAGGCGGCCTCGTTGGCCTCGGCGCCGGAGTTGGAGAAGTAGACCCGGCCGGGGCGGCCGGCGATCCGCAGCAGCCGTTCGGCCAGCGCGACGGTCGGTTCGGCGACGAAGAAGTTGGAGACGTGCCCGAGCGTGGCGATCTGCTCGGAGACGGCGCGCACGACGGCGGGGTGCGCGTGGCCGAGGGCGTTGACGGCGATACCGCCGAGGAAGTCGAGGTAGTCGTTGCCGTCGGCGTCCTGGACGCGGACGCCTTCGCCGCGTACGAGGGGGACGCGCGGGGTGCCGAAGTTGTCCATCATGGCGCCCTGCCAGCGCTCGGTGAGGGCGGTGTTGGACACCGCCGTTCCGGACGTGGTGCGGGTCGTCGTCCCCGTGGCCGTGCCGGTCATGCCGCTCCCGCCTTCTCGCTCTCGCCCAAGTCGGCCGCGCCGATGTCCGCGGGCCCGTCCGGCACGACCATCGTGCCGATCCCTTCGTCGGTGAAGATCTCCAGCAGGATCGAGTGCTGCACCCGCCCGTCGATGACCCGGGCGGTGTGCACCCCGTTGCGTACGGCGTGCAGGCAGCCCCGCATCTTCGGCACCATGCCGCTGGCCAGGTCGGGCAGCAGCTTCTCCAGCTCGGTGGCGGTGAGCCGGGAGATCACCTCGTCGCTGTGCGGCCAGTCCTCGTACAGGCCCTCCACGTCGGTGAGGACCATCAGCGTCTCGGCGCCGAGGGCCGCGGCCAGGGCCGCCGCGGCGGTGTCGGCGTTGACGTTGAAGACGCCGGTCCCGTCGCCCTCGTCGGCGCTGCGGGCGACGGAGGAGATGACCGGAATGCGGCCGTCGTCCAGCAGGGCCCGTACGGCGCCGGGGTCGATCGCGGTGACCTCGCCGACCCGCCCGATGTCCACCAGTTCCCCGTCCACCTCGGCGTAGTGCCGGGTGGCGGACATCAGGTGGGCGTCCTCGCCGGTCATGCCGACGGCGAGCGGGCCGTGCTGGTTGAGCAGCCCGACCAGTTCGCGCTGCACCTGTCCGGCGAGCACCATCCGTACGACGTCCATCGCCTCGGGCGTGGTGACGCGCAGGCCCGCCTTGAACTCCGACTCCAGGCCCAGCCGGTCCAGCTGGGCGCTGATCTGCGGGCCGCCGCCGTGTACGACGACCGGCCGCAGCCCGGCGTGCCGCAGGAAGACGACGTCCTGCGCGAAGGCGGCCTTCAGTTCCTCGTCGACCATGGCGTTGCCGCCGAACTTGATGACGACGGTCTTGCCGTGATGGCGGGTCAGCCAGGGCAGCGCCTCGATGAGCGTGCGGGCCTTGGGCAGCGCGGTGTGCTTGCGGGTGCTCATGAGGAGTACGCGCTGTTCTCGTGGACGTAATCGGCGGTGAGGTCGTTCGCCCAGATCACCGCGGACTCGGTGCCCGCGCTGAGGTCGGCGGTGATCCGTACCTCCCGGTAGCGCATGTCGACCAGGTCCCGGTCCTCGCCCACCGAACCGTTCTTGCAGACCCAGACGTCGTTGATGGCGACGTTCAGCCGGTCCGGGTCGAAGACGGCGGAGGTGGTGCCGATGGCGGACAGTACCCGCCCCCAGTTCGGGTCCTCACCATGAATGGCGCACTTCAGCAGGTTGTTCCGGGCGATGGACCGGCCCACCTCGACCGCGTCGTCCTCGCTCGCCGCGCCGACGACCTCGATGCGGATGTCCTTGCTGGCGCCCTCCGCGTCCCCGATGAGCTGCCGCGCGAGGTCGTCGCAGACCGTGCGGACCGCGTCGGCGAACGCGTCGTACTCCGGAACCACCCCGGACGCCCCCGAGGCCAGCAGCAGCACCGTGTCGTTCGTGGACATGCAGCCGTCGGAGTCGACCCGGTCGAAGGTGGTGCGGGTCGCGTCGCGCAGCGCCCGGTCCAGGACCGGCGGCTCCAGGTCCGCGTCGGTGGTCAGCACGACGAGCATGGTGGCCAGGCCCGGCGCGAGCATGCCCGCGCCCTTGGCCATCCCGCCGACCGTCCAGCCGTCCCCGCCGGCCACGGCGGTCTTGTGCACACTGTCGGTCGTCTTGATCGCGATGGCCGCCTTCTCCCCGCCGTGCACGCTCAGGTCGACGGCGGCCTTCTCGATCCCCGGCAGCAGCTTGTCCATCGGCAGCCGTACGCCGATCAGACCGGTCGAGGCGATGGCGACCTCGCCCGCGCTGTGCCCCTTGAGGACCTCGGCGGCCTTCTCCGCGGTGGCGTGGGTGTCCTGGAAGCCACCGGGACCGGTACAGGCGTTGGCCCCGCCGGAATTCAGCACGACGGCCGAGACCCGGCCGCTCTTGAGGACCTGCTCCGACCAGAGAACCGGGGCGGCCTTGACGCGGTTGGCGGTGAAGACGCCGGCGGCGGCCAGTCGCGGACCGTTGTTCACCACCAGGGCGAGGTCCGGGTTCCCGTTCTCCTTGATCCCGGCGGCGATGCCCGCCGCCGAGAAACCCTTGGCTGCCGTGACGCTCACGGTGCGACTCCGATCGTAGAGAGCCCGGTGGCCTCGTCGAGGCCCAGGGCGATGTTCATGCTCTGCACCGCGCCGCCGGCGGTGCCCTTCGTCAGGTTGTCGATGGCGCTGACCACGACGATCCGGCCGGCCGCCGCGTCGAGCGCGACCTGCACCAGCGCGGTGTTCGACCCGTACACGGCCGCGGTGGACGGCCACTGCCCCTCCGGGAGCAGCTGGACGAACGGTTCGTCCCCCAGCGCCTTCTCGTACGCGGCCCGCAGGTCGGCGCCGTCCACGCCGGGCCGGGCCTTGGCGGAGCAGGTGGCGAGGATGCCGCGGGACATGGGCGCGAGGGTCGGTGTGAAGGAGACGGTGACCGGCTCCCCCGCCGCGGCGCCCAGATTCTGCGCCATCTCCGGCGTGTGCCGGTGCACCCCGCCCACGCCGTACGGACTCATCGAGCCCATCACCTCGCTGCCCAGCAGGTGCGGCTTGGGCGCCTTGCCCGCGCCGGAGGCACCCGAGGCGGCGACCACGACGGCCTCCGGCTCGGCGAGCCCCGCCGCGTACGCGGGGAAGAGGGCCAGCGAGACGGCCGTCGGGTAGCAGCCCGGCACCGCGATGCGCCGCGCCCCGCGCAGCGCCTCCCGCGCGCCCGGCAGCTCGGGGAGACCGTACGGCCAGGTGCCGGCGTGCGGCGAACCGTAGAACTTCTCCCAGTCACCGGCGTCCGCCAGCCGGAAGTCCGCGCCGCAGTCCACGACGAGCACCTCGGGCCCCAGCGCCTCGGCCACCGCGGCGGACTGCCCGTGCGGCAGCGCCAGAAAGACGACGTCGTGCCCGGCCAGCGCCTCGGCCGTGGTGGCCACCAGCTCCCGCCCGGCCAACGGCACCAGGTGCGGCTGCACCGCTCCGAGGCGCTGCCCGGCGTTGCCGTGCGCGGTCACCGCGCCGATCTCGACCTCCGGATGCCCCAGAAGCAGCCGCAGAACCTCTCCCCCGGCATAGCCACTCGCTCCGGCCACTGCTGCTCGTACTGGCATGGATCCTCCTCCTTGGAGGCATGACTATACGGATAGCGGCAGGTTTATGCAATGGCGGGTGGGGAGGGGCCGGTGCGCCTGTGTGACTGCGACTTTTAGTTGGCGGATGAGAGTTTTAGTTGGCGGATCTTGGTCTCGTAACGCTGCGTTGTGATCAGTTCCGAAGAACTGCCTCCTTCATCGACCGAGTAGTGGTGCCGTGAGTGGGTGGGCAAGGTAACGCGGGCGAAGATCCCGTCGGATTCAAGTCATCTGGACCAACTTGTCACGGCGTACGCCGGGGACGCCGGGCTGCGGGATCGGCTGAGACTTGGGGACGACTGGGTACGTCGGTGGAGTTCGACATGGCATGTGGGCAATGGCAAGGTCTGCTGGCCGATCCGGGACATGGCTCACGTACCGGTGCTGTCGTCCCGCCCGATGCGGGGGTTCACGTGGCGGGCGAAGCAGCGGCATCGCCCCGGGCTTGAGGTGATGGCCTCCACGGGCAGGAAGCACGGCTTCGAGTCGTTGGAGGAAATGCGTCTGCTGGTCGCGCTGGACTTCTTGAGGGCATCGGAGGTGCTGTCGCAGCCGTTCCGGCTGGACTTCGAGCATGTGGGCGGGCATGCCTGGCACATCCCGGACTTTCTGGCCGTGATCGGCGGCGGGATGTGGTTGCTGGACGTCCGCCCGATGGAGCTGATCAAGGAAGAGGACGCGTTGAAGTTCGCGGCGGCCAGGGAAGTGGCGGCCGCCTGCAGCTGGCGGTACTCGGTGGTCGTGGGCTGGCGCCAGCATGTCTGGAGCGTCCTTGATCATCTGTCCTCGCGCCGTCGGCCGGCGAGGGACCTGCTCGGCATGCGGCACCAGCTGCTCTCCGCCATCGGCGGGCAGCAAGGACGGGTGATGACGTTCTCCGAGCTGGCGGGCGCGACCAGCGTGCCTTCCGTTGGCCGGGCGAACATCGTCCGGCTGCTCTGGCAACGCGAGCTAGGTGTTGACCTGGGCAGTCCCTTGCGCGACAACTCGCTGATCTGGGCGGCGTGATGGCAGCGAGGGGGTTCTTGCAGATCGCGCCGGGCAGGCGGGTCACGCTCAACGGCGTCGAGTGGACGATCGAAGACGTCCATGGTCAGTTCGGTCGGCTCGTCCTCGTGGATGACGACGGCCGCACGGAGACCCGCTCGTTCCGCTGGCTCCTCAACCACCCCGACCTGCGGCTCCTGCCGACGGTCGAAGAATCGGGTCGCCCGTCGCCGGTCGCCCGACAGCCGAGGACACGGGCCGACCTGACCGAGGACCAGCTGGAGCGGGCCCGGTTGAGGGCTGCGCACGTGCTGGAGGCCGAGACGGGATTCCGAGAAGGCCACCCGGCTCGGGCGATGCCGGGTGAGCCCCGGCCGGCCTACGACCCGGACCGCACGACGCTGACGCAACGCCGTCACGCGAAGGCTGCGGAGACGAAGGCGATGCCCCGTCCGGAGGCGGTCCGGCTTGGCCTGCAGCACCTCAGCTACCGAACCCTGGAGCGCCTGTCGGCACTTTCGGGCGACAGTCTCCTGCTGGCCTGCGCGGACGGGCGCTGGACACGGCGACGCAGCGGGCACCGCAGCATCACCGAGGAGATCCGCGAGGCGATCTTCGCCGTCAAGGCCGAGTGTGGTGAACGCGCCCGCTTGAGCATGTCCGCCAAGCACCGGTTGATGCACCAGTACATGAGCGAGCGGTTTCCTACTTTTCCCACCAAGAAGATCCCTTCCCGTTCGACGCTCGATCACGTCTGGAAGGAGTGGTTCGGGCCCGGCGGAGCCCGGCCGCGTTACGAACGGACGGCCGAGGCAGCTGCGGAGGCCGGAGTCTCCGGCCGGATGGTGGTCCACCGGCCGGGCCAGGTGCTGGTGCTGGACTCGACCCCGATGCCGGTGAAACTGCGGGAGACCGTGTTCGGCGACGCGGTCACGGCGACGCTGACCCTCGCGCTCGACCTCTACACGCACGGGCTGCCGGCCTTCCGGCTCACGCTGCAATCCGACACCTCGGTCGACATCGCGATGCTGCTGCGGGACGTGATGCTGCCGTTTCCGATGCGGGACGGCTGGGGCGAGGACATGGAGTGGCCCTATGCCGGGGTTCCGGCCGACGTGATCGCCGAGTTCACTGGGCACCGGGTCGCCGCTCTGCCGTTCTTCGCCCCGGAGACGGTCACCACCGACCACGGCGGCCCCTACAAGAACCACGACTTGGTGGAGGCCGAGCGGGAGATCGGCTGCCGGATCCTGCCCGCCCGCGTCCTGCGTCAGACCGACAAATTCGCTGTCGAGCGCCAGTTCCTCACCGTCCAGACCATGCTCTTCGAGCACCTGCTGGGCTTCACCGGCGGCGACGTCTCGGACCGCGGGGCTGACCCGGAACGCGATGCGAGCCTCACGCTCGCCCAGGCCGAGCACATCATCGCGACCTGGATCGTCCAGATCTGGCAGAACCGCAAACTAGGCGAATACGCCCCGAGTTGGGCGCCGGGTGAGGACCACAGTCCCAACACCCTGTTCGCCGCGGCGATGGAACAGGGTGGCTTCGACCTGGACTTCCCCGAACCGAGCTTCTATTACAAGGTCCTGCGCAAGCACCACGTGAAGATCCATCCGCGACGCGGAGTGAAGATCCTCGGGCTTTGGTATCACCATCCTGTCCTCGACGAGCCGCGCTTCCAACAGCCCTCCGCCCGAGGCGGCAAGCACGCGCGCCAGTGGGTGGTCCGCAGCGACCGAAGGGACCGCCGGCAGGTGTTCCTCCAGGACGACGCCGACCATGAGACCTGGCACATCCTGCGCTGGCGAGGGCTGCCGCCCGAAGGCGAGATCCCCGCCTTCTCGGACAAGACCGCCGGCGCCCTTCTGGCACACGTGAAAGCCAACAACATCAGGATCCACTCCGAGAGCGAGCTCTTGGAACATCTGCTCGGGATCCTCGGCTCGGTCACCCCCGTCGACCAATGGCCCAGCCAGGCCAAGAAGAAGGCCGGGAAGAAGCAGCGCGTCGCCCAGGCCCGCGAGATCACCCGCGCACAGGCTGCGGCCGCCGACCGTCCCTCCATACCGGCCCCCGCAGACGAGCCGACTCCGGCCGAGATGCCCGCGGCCTGGGCCGAGCACGCTCGCACGATCGACCGCGCGGTCGACACCGACCGTCGCCGGCGACGCGAAGAAGCACTCGCCGGAACCAGACCCGTCGCCCGGCCGACGCTGCACGAGGCACTGAGCCGGCGGCCCATGTTCCTGCTCCCGCCCCGCGACGGCTCAGAAGCCGACAGGGCTGCCCGGGAGGAAGAGGCGTGACCCGAGCACTCTCGCACGACGATCCGCTGGAGGGCCTGCCCCCACGAGCCAAGATCGCCGAGTTGATCCTGGGCGGCCATCCGCCCCGCGACACCTACGTCGGCTGGCAGCACTACCGCACCCACTGCGGCCTGCTTGTCCCCGCCCCGGTGATCTCGCTGCAGCAGTGGGGGATGATCCCCGAGAGCCGCCGCGCCGACTACGACCTCTACCGGCAGTTGACGAACGCGAATCTCCCGCTGCAGGACACGCCCATGCACGACAAGGTCGGCAAGCTGATACGGCGCCGGTTGCGCGGCAACACGATGAAGCAGGACGCTCCGACGCGCGCCGGCGTCATGGTCAGCGGCTGGGGCAACTACGGCAAGACCGCGTCTGTCTGCTCCGCTGGGGCCGTCTTCGAAGACCAGTGGCTGGAACTGCACAGCTATCTCAACCCCGGGTCCCTGCCGGGAACGCGTGATCTCCACGCGCCGGTCGTCTATGTCTCGACTCCCGTGACAGCGACCCCGAAGAGCCTTTGCGCGTCGATCCTGGGCTTCTTCCGCGCCCCGACCCGCAAGACGGCCACGCTGCCGGAACTGGTCCGGCAAGTCGCCGACTCCCTCCACGACCATGGCGTCAAAGCGCTGATCCTGGACGACATCAGCCGACTGCGGATGCACAGAGCCGACGACCAGGATGTCCTCGACCTGATGCGGGCCTTTATGAGTCTGGACGTCACCCTGATCCTGACCGGCGTCAACATCTCCGGCATCGGGCTGCTGCGCGAGGCCACATGGAACAAGAAGACCCGGCAGTGGGAGATGCCACCGCTGGAGTCGACCCGCATCCACGGTTTGGAGATCACCCAGACCGAGCACCGCTTCGAGCTCATCGAGCTCGACCGCTTCCGCTACACCACCACGAAGCAGATCCATGCCTTCGTCGACCACCTGGAAGGAATCGAGCAGCATCTGCGGCTGCTGAACGCGAAGGAGGGCATGCTCACCGGCGGCACCATGCCTGAGTACTTGATGCGTCGCACCGGCGGCGTCGTCGGTCTGCTGGGGCGCCTGCTTGAGGACGGCGCCCAAGAGGCCATGGAATCCGGGAAGGAACTGCTCGACGAGAGCCTGCTGGACGAGATCGTGCTCCGACGCGACGAGCCCGAGCAGCCGCCGGACGAGCCCGTGATCCCGGCCGACCCGCCGACCGCCGGCAGAAAGACCCCGCAGGCGAAACGGCCCCGGAATACCGTTTTCGATGACCACGGCCCGGCGGCCGCTGGCACCGGGAGCTGATAGAGCAACTCATGCGTCCCCTTCCAAGAAGCCTCGACCCACTGTCCGGCGAATCCCTGCCCGGCTACCTGCTACGACTCGCTCACCGCCTCGACATCTCCCCGCTCGACATCGCCAGAATGAGTTCTCTCCCGTCTTCCGGGAAAAATCACCTGAGCGTCAGCACCCTGCTCACTGTTCCCGAACCCGCCCTGACCCTCTTCTCCCGCCTGACCCGCCTCACGAGGCACGAAGTCGTCAATCTGACGCTGGAACCCTGGCTCACACGTTATCCGCCTATTGCCAATAACTGGCCAGCCAACGGTGGCTCAGCCTTCTCCGACCCATGGCTCTTCACGAGTTTTAGCCGCTACTGCCACAAGTGTCTGGCCCATGGAACACTCCACGGTGACCCCCTGGGCGTCTCATGGAAGAAGGCGTGGCATCTACCCATCATGTTCGCATGCCCCGAGCACAAGGTATTCCTAAGCCATACATGCCCACAGTGCAATAGCCTCGCAGGCCCTTCGAGCGGTGAAAGAAAGCTGATTTTCCGCGCTGCCCTTCCGAAGGTTTCCCCGGTTTGCTGTCGCGCGGACAGCGCCGCCTCCAGCCACCGGAAACGAATCATAGAAACCTGCAGATCCCCCCTGGGAGAAGAAGGCATGCATTGCGGGAGCTCGCCAGGCGAGGAGCTCATGCAGCTACAGCAGAGGCTACTTGAATCCCTGGAACCATCACACCCTGCTGAACAGGACAGCTGCAATTACTCGGATATACGGCTCGTTGCCCTACTGATCACCGCTTCATGGCCGCACGCGAGCCCCCTGGTTTCCCCCGAACTCGCCAGCTCGGTCCCGGCCTATGCCCAGAGCCAACCAGATCTTCCGCGCAAGAAAGGACGCCCCTCCTCGCGACACCACTTCGCCTCACCGCCAGAGGACGCCGCAGCATGCGCCGGGCTGCTGCAGGCAGCAGCCCGGATCCTTGACTCCTCAGATATCAGAGATGAGCTAAGAGAACTAACCGAGGCGGCCGACTGGACATCATCCCGCGCTTCATGGCAACGCGAACTTATGCGACAGGAAGAGAACTGTTCCCCCCGTATTCGCGAAGCTCTAAAACCGCCCTCGCCGTTTACCCGAGTATCCGGAATCATCACCTCGAACGCCTCAGGGAGGCAAGGGTATACTCCAGAAAATGTCCCCGCCTTCTTAAAGGATGAGTGGTGTCACGCGTTCCTCTCCAAACTGGGCGGGACAAGCCATAAATACGTTCGAAAAGTTGCGGCTATTTGCCTTGTCCAGCTGGCTGCCGGCAACTCCCCTGCGGAAGCGGCAAAATTTCTCGGGATCAACCAAGCGGCAGAATCTGCAGTGAACTGGGACAAGATTCACGACTGGCAAGACACACAAAAACTCCCGAGAGGATTCCGAAAGAGTCTGACCGGCTTAGCCGAGATGCTCAGCTCAACCAAAGGACTAATTGACTACCAGGAACGTCGCGGCGCGCTTCAGAACTGGGAAATCAGCGAGACCACGTGGGAAGAATTGACAGCTCGCCTCCCCACGACCCGCGGAAGACAGCCCACGATCAATGCCCGGAAACGCCAGGACGCTTCGGTCTTCGTCTGGACACAAGTAACACAGGGTGAGCACCTGTTCGCACCTCGCCCTATCGAGGCGAGACAGCCGAGGGAAATCCAACGCGATTGGGCCCGGCGACGAAATACAACCTGGTACCAGCTCACCCGCCCCGATGCCATGTCCCACTACGCGAAGCTGCGGAGGGTCCTTACCGAGTACGCCGAGCAGGTCGCCCGGGACATCGACTCAAGTGCCGGGCAGATCATCAACACCCCGAAACTCACGCACAGTGAGCATCCACGACCATGATCCGCCAACTAGCCTCCTCAAGATCCGCCAACAAGAACTCTCAGGGGGCTCCTGACCTCCGCAGTTCAGATCATGATCCGCCACCTAAAAATCTCGGTCACAGCCTGAGCGTCCGAGGGGCCCCTGGATGTGCTTGAGCCGGCCGGGTGAGCGTCGCGAGCGGCCCCGCGGCAGCGGTGGTGCGCCTCATCCACGATTTCGACCGCCGGCGTCACTGCGTGATCCTGATGGGTATGCACCATGCGCTCACCCACTGGGACAGCCCTTTCGTGAACTTCAAGAACTACGACTTCCCGGACGGGCGGGGCCACGGATCCCGGTGGGTTCACATCAAGCGCTTCCATGTGCCGTCCGGCGCGCCGACCGACCAGGAATTGCTGGCTGCCCTGATAGCCCACCCGGAGTTCCGGGACACCTACGACGGAGCCGGCGTCTGGCTCGAACCCCGACACGGACAGTGGTGGGCGGACCGGATCACTCCCGGCACCTACACGGCCGTCGACCGGTCGGGCGCGGCCGCCACGCTGCACACGTGGGCCACCAGCGGCGCCCCGCTCCCCCCGGACCTGGACCTGGACCTGAAGCTTCGCGAGACGGTCTACACACCGATCCACCAGTCGACGAGCCGGTACGCGCTCGGATCCCTCCCCAAGGACGCGCGGCACGACTACGGCCCCCTCCACATCGAATTCCATGAACTCGTGCTCATCGACCGCCGCCTGGGCACCCTCACCCTCCTCGTGGCCGCCGACGACTGAGACGGCTGCCGGACCAGGCTGCTTCCGGGCGTGGCCTCCGGACGCGTCGCCGGCGCCGTTCGACCGCACGAGCCGTCAGGCACGCTCCAGCGGGTTGGCCATGGTGCGGTCCGGCCAAGTGCCGGCCACCAATTGCGCCGCCGCGCACCGCGGCTTCCGTTCCGCCTGGTCACGGAAGAGGCGGACGAAGGACTCGGCGAAGCCCAGGCGCGGATATGCCTTGACGAGCGCTTCGACGAAGGAGGGGTCGAAGGCGTCCAGCCCCGCCCCGGAGACGTCCGCGCTCGTCCCCACCTGCAGCAGGCGGCTCTCCAGGTCCTCCTCCGGCTCCACGTCGTCCCGCATGTGCAGCACGATGAGTTCGGCCGCCCGCGCGCGCCGTTCGCGCGGCCAGTCCAGGCCGGCCGTGAAGACCCACGCCAGATGGCCGCCGGCCTCCTCGAAGGGGACCGTGTGACTGTCGAACGGCGGGGTGAGCCCCAGGTCGTGCAACAGCGCCGAGACGAACAGCAACTCACGGTCGAAATCGAGACCACGGTCCTGCGCCCACGCCGCACCGAAGAAGTACGACCGCATCGAGTGGTGATACAACGCGTCGTCCGCGTACTCCGTACACACCGACTGCGCCAGCTCCATGGCCCGCCCCTCGGGGGCCCGTACACCTGCGACCTCGATCAACACCGCTCCACCCCTGACTAGAGAAGATCGTCGTCCGGGAGCTCAGCCTACGGTGACGCGAACACGCGGTCTCCTCACGCAGGTTCGGCGCGGATGACCGATAGCAGGAAGCGGAGGAAGGGGAAGAGGTGGCGTGGGACGCCAGGCGGCTCGGGGGCGGGCCGTTGGCCCGGCCCCCGGAGCGGAGTACGGGCCCTACACCCGGTACGTGCGCGCCGACGGCAGGCGCGTCACCTTCGCCCGGGGCGGGTCGGTGATGGCAGGTGATGGCCGTGCACCTGTCCGCCGACGAGGCGCAGTGGCTTGAGGACGAGGCCAGGGACAGGCGCCAGGGGTTCATGAACCCTGTACAGGCCGCGGCGTTCGAGGAGATCCGCGCGGGGCAGCATGATGCTTTCGTACGCGTACAGGGCCCGGTCGCTCGTGGAGTGGCCGATGACCGGCTGGGCGAGATCCGCGCCGTCGAACAGGACACGCGCGCAGACGAGGCCGCCGGGGCGGCTCTTCGAGCACTCCCCCAGCAAGGAAGCCCTCGTCTTCGATCTGGACGCGGACGTCGAGAGTGCGCTGGTCGCCGCCGTACGCGACCGCTCCCCCGGACAGCCCGTCCTGCACGTCCTGCACGTCCTGCACGCCCCGCGTGATCACCTGATGCGCACCCGTACCGCCGCGCGGACGGACGACCCCACCTTGTCCCCCGCGCTGCGGGACTACGCCCGGCGCATGTGGTCACGTCACGAGAAGGCGCTGGCCGCCACTCTCGCCGAGGCCACCGGGCTGGCCCCGGACGACCTCGCGATCACCAATCTGGCCCGCTTCACCGTGGAGGCTCCCAGCCTCGCCCGGGCGAGCGACGATCCGGCCCGGGCCCTGCGCGACCTGTTCACTCTGCTGGAACACGGCTGGGGTGCGACGCCCCTGGCGGCGCGAGGAGGGGCCTTCGGCGCGGGAGGGGTGTGAGGGGTGAGAGAGGTGATGGGAGGCCGAGGCGGCCGGTTGGGGCGGGGGCCGGGAGGGCGGGCGGAATCCCGAGGCCCGTCGGGGGCAGGTGGGGGGGAACGCGAGCTCCGCCCCTCGCCCGCGCTCCTCTTCTACCGGCTTCCCGTTCTGCCGGCTTCCCGCGTTCCTGCTGGTTCTGCTGTCTTAACTGGCTTTGCTGGCTCTACTGGTCCTGCTGGTTCTGCTGGTCCTGCTGGCTCTGCTGGTTCTACTGATCCTGCTGCTCGCGCTTCGCCTGCTCCGTCTTGTGCTTCTCCTTGATCCGCACGGTTTCCTTGCGGACCTCGGCCTGGGTGGCGCGTTCCTTCTGCAGCCACTCGGGGGACTCCGCCTTCAGCGCGTCGATCTGCTCCGTGGTGAGCGCCTCGGTGACTCCGCCGCGGGCGAGGCCCGAGATGGAGACGCCGAGCTTCGCCGCCACGACGGGACGCGGGTGCGGGCCGTTGAGCCGCAGTTCCCGGAGCCACTCGGGCGGGTCGGTCTGCAGCGCGTTCAGCTCGGCGCGCGAGACGACACCCTCCTGGAATGCGGCGGGGGTGGCTTCGAGGTACACACCCAGCTTCTTCGCCGCGGTCGCGGGCTTCATCGTCTGGGTGTTCTGGTGCGACGTCATGATGTCAAGGGTATCGATCGTGTGCGCTACCGCTGACCACGACCGGTAACCTGGCAGAGTGACAGGCTCGGAAGAAACCCTCTCGTTCCGGCTCGCGTACGTCCCGGGGGTGACGCCCGCGAAGTGGGTGCGTATCTGGAACGAGCGGCTGCCCGGCATCCCGCTGGAACTCGTCGCGGCGTCCGCGGACGCGGCGTACGACGTGCTGCGGGACGGCGGCGCCGACGCGGGTTTCGTACGGCTGCCGGCCGACCGGACGTTCTTCAGCGCGATCCCCCTCTATACGGAGACGACGGTGGTCGTGGTCCCGAAGGACCACCTCTTCACGGCGGCCGACGAGGTCTCCACCGAGGATCTGGCCGACGAGATCGTGCTGCATCCCCTCGACGACACCCTCGACTGGGAGCGTCCTCCGGGCCGGCCCGCGTTCGAGCGGCCCGCGACGACGGCGGACGCGATCGAGCTGGTCGCGGCAGGCATCGGCCTGCTGGTCGTCCCGCAGTCGCTGGCCCGGCTGCACCACCGCAAGGACCTCAAGTACCGGACGCTGACGGACGCCCCCCAGTCCCAGGTCGCGCTGGCCTGGCCGGAGGAGCGGACCACCGACCAGGTCGAGGACTTCATCGGCATCGTCCGCGGCCGTACCGTCAACAGCTCTCGTGGTCGTACCCAGGCTCCGGCCCCGGCCTCGGCCCCGTCGAAGTCGAAGTCCAAGCAGCCGGCCAAGGGCGGCGCCCGCCAGAAGCCCGCCGCGCGCAAGCCCGTCGGCAAAAGCTCCCGCAGTCCGCGCGGCGGCTCCGGCGCTCCGAAGGGCGCCAAGCGGGGCAAGCCCCGCCGCTGACCAGCCAGCTCCCCGGACGGACCGGGCCGGTCAGCCCCCGGACGCACCCGACCAGTCAGCTTCCCGGACGGACCCGACCGATCAGTTGCCCGGCCGGACCGCCTCCCACCCCCGCTCCAGCAGGTCGAAGATCTCTTCGATGGCCCGGCGGGGGTCGGAGTACTGCCCGTTGAGGGTGCGGGAGGCGAGGGCGAAGTGGGCCAGGGCGGCGCAGGTGACGTCGTCCTCGGGGGCGCCGACCTCCTCGGCGATGGCGCGGGCCAGGGCCGATTCGTGGCGCATCCACATGCGCTGGGCGTAGTCGCGCAGCGCCGGGGTCTCGGACACCAGGCGGACGAACGCGGCGATTTCCGGATGCGCGGTGTCCTTCTCGGAGCGCAGGACGTACTCGCGCAGAGCCCGTAGAACCGACTGGCCGGGGGCCCGGTCGCGTACGGCCGCGACGAGGGCGGCCTCGATGTCGCCCTCCTGGTCGAAGACGAGTGCTTCCTTGCCGGCGAAGTGCTTGAACAGGGTCGTCACCGACACATCGGCGGCCTCGGCGATCTCCTTGACGCCGACCTGCTCGTAGCCACGCTCCAGGAAGAGCCGCAGGGCGGCGTCGGCCAGCGCCTTGCGGGTCTGTGCCTTCTTGCGTTCGCGGCGGCCGACGGGAGCGGCGCCCTGGGCGGGCGGCGGGGGCTCGATGCGGGGAACGGGTTGGGTCACGAGTGCAGCCTACCGCGCGGTGCATCGAGTAAGAAGGTTAAGTCGTTGCACTTATTTATTGGGTGTGCTTTTTTAGTTGGAGAGAGACGCCGGACGTGCGGTCCGGCGCTCCGCGCACCCCTGGAGAGGGACCATGAATTCCACCCGTGCGGCCCGCGTCGCGATCGTCGGCGCCGGCCCCGGCGGCCTGACCTGTGCCCGTGTCCTGCAACGTCACGGCCTTTCCGTCACCGTCTTCGAGCGCGAGGCGTCCGCGGACGCCCGTTCCCAGGGCGGCAGCCTCGACCTGCACCCGGACACGGGCCAGGCGGCGCTGCGCGCGGCGGGGCTGCTCGACCGGTTCCACGCCTTGTCACGCCCCGAGGGCCAGGAGTGGCGGAAGGTGGACCACGTCACCGCGGCGGCCATGGAACAGGAGTGGCCTCCGGGGGACGAGGGCGCGGGCGTCGAGTACCGGCCGGAGATCGACCGGGGACATCTGCGGAAGCTGCTGCTGGACTCGCTCGCGCCGGGGACGGTCCGCTGGGCAAGTGCCGTCAGCGGTGCCACGCCGCCCGGTGACGGCACCTGCCGTCTGGAGTTCGCGGACGGCAGCTCCGAGGACTTCGACCTGGTCGTCGGTGCCGACGGCGCGTGGTCGCGGGTCCGCCCGGCCGTCTCGGACGCCCGTCCCGCCTACACGGGCGTCGCCTTCCTCGAAACCGGCTTCGACGACAGCGACGTACGCCATCCCGGTCTCGCGCAGCTGGTCGGCCCGGGCACGCTGGTGGCGGAGTCCGGCACGACGATCCTGTTCGCCCAGCGGAACAGCAACGGTCACATCCGCGTCTACGTGGCCTTCCGGGCCCCGCAGGACTGGCTGACGGCCGCCGGGCTGGACGTGGACGACACGGCGGCGATGCGCGCGTACCTCGGGGAGCGGCTCGACGGATGGGCCGAGGGGCTGCGGTACGCCATGCTCGACGGTGACCGCGGCTTCGCCAACCGGCCGCTGTACGCGCTGCCCGTACCGCACGTCTGGGAGCACGTGCCGGGCGTCACGCTGCTGGGTGACGCGGCGCACCTGATGCCGCCGCTCGGCGTGGGCGTCAACCACGCGCTGCTCGACGGCGCCGACCTGGCGCAGGCGCTGGTCGACGCGGAGCAGGTGGACGACGCGGTGCGTGCGTACGAGGAGCTGATGCTCCCCCGGTCCGCCGACTTGGCGAAGAAGTGCGAGGAGGGCCTGAGGCACTTGGTGCCGTGAGGGCACTCCGGCCCGCCCGAGTGGGCCGTACGGAAACGGGTCCGCCCCGGCCGACAGCAGCGCTGCTGTCGGCCGGGGCGGACCCGTCGTACAGGTGCCGGGCGGCCGGCGGACGGGAGCGCCCGTACGCCGGTGCCCGGCGCCGTATCAGCTGCCGAGGGTGGCGAGCGCCTGGTTGAACGTCTGCGACGGGCGCATGACGGCCGCGGCCTTGGCCACCGAGGGCTGGTAGTAGCCGCCGATGTCGGCCGGCGAGCCCTGGACGGCGATCAGCTCGTCGACGATCGTCTGCTCCTGCTCGGCCAGCGTCGCCGCGAGGGCCGCGAAGGACTCCGCGAGCTGCGCGTCCTCGGTCTGCTTGGCCAGCTCCTGGGCCCAGTACAGGGCCAGGTAGAAGTGGCTGCCGCGGTTGTCGATGCCGCCGAGCTTGCGGCTGGGCGACTTGTTCTCGGCGAGGAACGAGCCGGTCGCGCGGTCGAGGGTGTCGGCGAGCACCTGGGCGCGCGCGTTGCCCGTCTTCTGCGCGAGGTGCTCGAAGCTCACCGCGAGCGCGAGGAACTCGCCCAGGCTGTCCCAACGCAGGTAGTTCTCCTTGACCAGCTGCTGGACGTGCTTGGGCGCGGAGCCGCCGGCGCCGGTCTCGAAGAGGCCACCGCCGTTGATGAGCGGCACCACCGAGAGCATCTTGGCGCTGGTGCCCAGCTCCAGGATCGGGAACAGGTCGGTGAGGTAGTCGCGCAGCACGTTGCCGGTGACGGAGATGGTGTTCTCGCCGCGGCGGATGCGCTCGACCGAGAACTTCGTGGCCTCGACCGGCGACATGATCTCGATCTGCAGGCCCTCGGTGTCGTGCTCCGGGAGGTACTGCTTCACCTTGGCGATGAGGTTCGCGTCGTGCGCGCGTCCCTCGTCCAGCCAGAACACGGCCGGGTCGCCGGTCGCGCGGGCACGGGTGACGGCCAGCTTGACCCAGTCGCGGATCGGCACGTCCTTGGTCTGGCACATGCGGAAGATGTCGCCGGCGGCGACCGTCTGCTCCAGGACCGCGTTGCCGTCCTGGTCGAGGACCCGCACCGTACCGGTGGTGGGGATCTCGAAGGTCTTGTCGTGGCTGCCGTACTCCTCGGCCTTCTGCGCCATCAGACCGACGTTCGGCACCGAGCCCATCGTCGACGGGTCGTACGCGCCGTTGGCCTTGCAGTCCTCGATGACGGCCTGGTAGACGCCGGCGTAGCTGCTGTCCGGGATGACGGCGAGGGCGTCCTGCTCCTGGTCGTCCTTGTTCCACATGTGGCCGGAGGTGCGGATCATGGCCGGCATGGAGGCGTCGACGATGACGTCGCTGGGGACGTGCAGGTTGGTGATGCCCCGGTGGGAGTCGACCATGGCCAGGTCCGGGCCCTCGGCCAGCTCCGCGTCGAAGGACGCCTTGATCTCCTCGCCCTGGGGCAGCGACTCCAGGCCCTTCCAGATGCCGCCCAGACCATCGTTCGGGGTCAGGCCGGCCTTGGCGAGCACGTCACCGTACGCGGCGAAGGTCTTCGGGAAGAAGGCGCGCACCACGTGACCGAAGATGATCGGGTCGGAGACCTTCATCATCGTGGCCTTGAGGTGCACCGAGAACAGCACGCCCTCGGCCTTGGCGCGGGCCACCTGCTCCTTGAGGAACTCGCGCAGCACGGCGACGCGCATGACAGAGGCGTCCACGACCTCGCCCGCGAGCACCGGTACCGACTCGCGCAGGACGGTGGTCGAGCCGTCGTCGCCGGCCAGCTCGATGCGCAGCGTGCTGTCCTCGGCGATGACCGCGGACTTCTCGGTGGAGCGGAAGTCGTCGCCGCTCATGTGCGCGACCTCGGTCTTCGACTCCGCCGACCAGGCACCCATCCGGTGCGGGTTGGCCTTGGCGTAGTTCTTCACCGAGGCGGGGGCACGGCGGTCGGAGTTGCCCTCGCGCAGCACCGGGTTGACGGCGCTGCCCTTGACCTTGTCGTAGCGGGCGCGGATGTCGCGCTCCTCGTCGGTCTTGGGGTCGTCCGGGTAGTCCGGCAGCGCGTAACCCTGCTCCTGCAGCTCGGCGACGGCCGCCTTGAGCTGCGGGATGGAGGCCGAGATGTTCGGCAGCTTGATGATGTTGGCCTCGGGCGTCTTCGCCAGCTCCCCGAGCTCGGCGAGGGCGTCGTCGATGCGCTGTTCCTCCTGGAGCCACTCCGGGAAACCGGCGATGATGCGGCCCGCCAGGGAGATGTCACGGCTCTCCACCGTGACCCCGGCCGTCGAGGCGTAGGCCTCGATCACCGGCAGGAACGAATACGTCGCCAGGGCCGGGGCCTCGTCAGTGTGTGTGTAGATGATGGTCGAGTCAGTCACCGGGTGCTCCGCTCCACGTCTGCAACATTGCTCGACATCAAGATATCTCGTGATCGGGTCTCTACAGGAAGGGCCCTGGGCTGTCGGGGTTCCGGGCGGGCTCATGGATCGGGTTCCCGGCGGATCTTCCTCGTCGCCGCTCGCCCGGCAGCCGACGCGAACGCGCCGTCCCACCGCGACTGCTTTGCATGGTTCCCACAACCGCACACCCACGAACTCCGTGGAAGCTGCCACCTGCCACCTCAGTAACCCCCTGACAGAGTGAGCATCGAGTTGATCATTTCCCGGCCTGACGCGGTCCGGGAAGTTGTCTCCATGCGACAAAGGGGGTTCATCTGATGGCACAGGGGGTTCATCTCATGCGTACCGTCACCGAGGACGTGGTGGTCACCGGGCTCGGTGCCACCACGCCGCTGGGCAAAGACGCCGCCTCCACCTGGGACGCCATGCTGGCCGGGCGGTCCGGCATCAGCGCCATCGAGGAGGAGTGGGCGGCCGGGCTGCCGGTACGGATCGCGGGCCGGCTCGCGGTCGAGCCCGGTACGGTCCTGGACCGGGTGCAGGCCCGGCGCATGGACCGGTGCGAACAGGTCGCGCTCGTGGCGGCCCGCGAGGCCTGGGCCGACGCGGGCGCGCCGGCCGTCGATCCGGAGCGGCTGGCCGTGGTGATCGGTACGGGTACGGGCGGCGCGCTCACCCTGCTCGGCCAGGACGACGTACTCGAAACGTCCGGCGTACGGAAGGTGTCCCCGCACACTGTCCCGATGCTGATGGCGAACGGCCCTGCCGCCTGGGTCAGCATCGAACTGGGAGCGCGCGGCGGCGCCCACACCCCGGTCAGCGCCTGTGCCTCCGGCGCCGAGGCCATAGCGATGGGTCTGGACCTGATCCGGCTCGGCCGGGCGGACGTGGTGGTGGCGGGCGGGGCCGAGGCGTGTGTCCACCCGCTGCCGCTGGCGGGCTTCGCCCAGGCCAAGGCGCATTCGACGCGCAACGACGAGCCGGAGCTGGCGTCGCGCCCGTTCGACGTCGACCGGGACGGTTTCGTGATCGGCGAAGGTTCGGCCGTGGTCGTTCTGGAACGTGCCGGTTTCGCCGCCGCCCGCGCGGCCCGCGCGCACGCCACCCTCGCGGGCGCGGGCGTCACCTCGGACGCCCACCACATCACGGCCGCGCACCCCGAGGGGCAGGTCCGCGCGATGCGGCTGGCCCTGTCCGCCGCCGGGCTGTCCCCGCGCGACATCGAGCATGTGCACGCCCATGCGACGTCCACGCCTCTGGGCGACCTCGCGGAGGCCCGGTCGATCACGGAGGCCATCGGGACCCATCCGTCCGTCACCGCGACCAAGTCGATGACCGGCCATCTCTTCGGGGCGGCCGGAGCGGCGGGCGCGCTCGCCGCGATCCTCGCCGTACGCGACGGTGTCGTCCCTGCCACGCAGAACGTCGACACCCTCGACCCGGAGGTCGGCCTCGACGTCGTCACGGGAGAGCCGCGGAAGGGCGCCTTGTCCGCCGCCCTTACGAACTCCTTCGGCTTCGGGGGGCACAATGCGTGCCTGGTGTTCACGGCGGCGCCCTGAGGGGGCGGAGTTACGGGTGTGGGGTGTGGGGAGCGGGGTGTGGGGTGGAGTGCCCTCGCTCTGCGGGAGCCCGTACCCGTAGAGTGCCGCCCATGCTCCTGTGGATCAACGGCCCGTTCGGCGGCGGCAAGACGCAGACCGCGCACGAGATCCAGCGCCGGCTCCCCGGCAGCGTCATCTGTGACCCCGAGCACGTCGGCTTCGGCCTGCACCGGATGACGCCGCCGGCCCTGCGGGGCGACTTCCAGGACCTTCCGGCCTGGCGGCAGGGCGTCCACGAGGTGCTGGACCTGGCCCTGACCAAGCACCCGGGCACCGTGATCGCCCCGATGACGCTCGTGGAAACGTCCTACTTCGACGAGATTGTCGGCCGGCTGCGCGACCGTGGCCACGATGTCCGGCACTTCGCCCTGCTCGCCGACCGGCGGACGGTGCTGCGGCGGCTGCGGGAGCGCGGCTTCGGGCATGTCGTGGGGTTCGTCGCCGGCAAGGACACTCCGTTGCGGCGGGAGAGCTTCGCCGTGTCGAAGCTGGACCACTGTCTGGAGCGGCTGCGCGGGCCGGAGTTCAGCGAGCACGTGTGGACCGACCGGAGTACGGTCGCGCAGGTCGCCGACCGTATCGCCGCCTCGGCCGGGCTGGAGCTGGCCCCCGACACCGACAGCGCGCTCCGCGGGCGGCTGCGCCGTACGTGGACGAGCGTCAAGCACATCCGTTTCGGCTGACCCGGCCGCCGGGCCCGGCCGATCAGTTCGGTCGGCGAGCCCGGTCGGCGGGTCGGTCGGCGGGTCCTTACCAGGCAGCGCCCGCGACCTGCCGGGTGCTGACGTTGACCCTGTTGAAGAAATTCGTCATACCGATCATGAGCACCAGAGCGGCGAGCTGCCGCTCGTCGTAGTGCGCCGCGGCCTCGTTCCAGACCGCGTCCGGCACCGGGTCGGTACGGTCGCTGAGCCGGGTCACGGCCTCGGTGAGCGCCAGAGCGGCGCGCTCGGCCGGGGTGAAGAAGGGCGCGTCGGCCCACGCCGCCACGGTGTGCAGCCGCTCGTCACGCTCACCGGCCTTCTGAGCCTGCAACGTGCCGCCGTGCACGCAGTAGCTGCATCCGTTGATCTGGCTCGCCCGCAGGTGGACCAGGTCGAGCGTGGCCTGCGGGACACCGGCCTTCTTGACCGACTTGAGGACGGCGAGGACGGATTCCGTGACGCCGGGGAGGAGCACGGCCGGGTTCGAGATCCGCGCCTGCACGGGGGGCTGCGAGCCCTGCGGATCCTGTGTGCCCTGCGCGTCCTGGGGGCTCTGGGTGCTCTGGGTGCTCTGGGTGCTCTGCATGGTCATGTCTCCTGTCCTGCGGGGCGGTCCGTCACATCGAGGGGCAACGGTTCGTCATCGTTCTGACGGAACACGACGGGAGAATGTGACAGGTGGACGAGAAAGATTTCCTGGCGAAGCGCTTCGAGGAGCACCGGGCGCATCTGCGGGCGGTGGCGTACCGGATGCTCGGTTCGCTGAGCGAGGCGGACGACGCCGTGCAGGAAGCCTGGTTGCGGCTCAGCCGCTCCGACGTCAGCGGTGTGGCGAACCTCGGTGGCTGGCTGACGACCGTCGTCGGCCGGGTGTGCCTGGATCTGCTGCGGACGCGTACGGCGCGCGGCGAGGAGCCTTTCGACGTACGGGTGCCCGACCCCGTCATCAGCAGCGCCACCGTCGGCGGCGGGAGTGGCGGCAGCGGTACGGACGGGACCGATCCGGAGCAACAGGCGCTGCTGGCCGATGCCGTCGGGCTCGCCCTGTTGGTGGTGCTCCAGACACTGGCGCCTGCCGAACGTCTGGCGTTCGTCCTGCATGACATGTTCGGAGTGCCGTTCGACGAGATCGGGCCCGTCGTCGGGCGCACTCCGGCCGCGGCCCGGCAACTCGCCAGCCGGGCCCGCCGCCGGGTGCGGAACACGGCTGCCGTGCCCGACTCTGGTCTCGTCCGGCAGCGCGAGGTGGTCGACGCCTTCCTCACCGCCGCACGCGACGGTGATTTCGAGGCGTTGCTCGCGGTCCTCGATCCGGACGTGGTGCTCCGTGCCGACACGGGCGCCGGGTTCCCGGGGCTGGCCAGGACCGTTCGTGGTGCGCACGAGGTGGCCGGACGGGCGCTCGCTTTCCGGCGTACCGCGCACGGTGCGCGGTACGCGCTGGTGAACGGGGCCGCGGGGGTGGTCACGGTCGTGGACGGGGCGCCGTTGTCGGTGATGGGCCTGACCGTCGTGGGCGGGAAGATCGTCGCGATCGACATCCTCGCGGATCCGGAACGGCTGCGGGGGCTGGACCTGACGGCGCTCGGTGCGGACGGCTGACGGCTGACGGCAGACGGCAGACGGCAGACGGCAGACGGCAGACGGCAGACGGCAGACGGCAGACGGCAGGAGCGTCTCCCCGCGGCACTGTGGAGTTCCGCAGGTGAAAGCGGGGGTTTTCCTCATGGTCGCGGCTGTGGACGGCGCTCTAACCTGAAGATCGTTGCACCGAAGGGCGCGGCGACCGCACGCGCACGCGACCGGTGCGCGGCGCGCCGTGCACCGAACCAAGGGGGAAACCGTGCGTCGTCATCTCCGAGTCCTCGCGGCCGTCGCGCTGGCCGGTATCACTGTGACCGGGCTCGGCGCATGCGAGCTCACGGACCGCTCCACGTACGAGGACGATGCCGAGCACTCCACCGACATCAAGTCCATACGCCTGGACAGCGGTTCGGGTGGCCTCACCCTGCGCGGCAAGAAGTCCCTCGACACGGTGTCGGTCCACCGTGAGCTGCGGTATCGGGGCGAGCGGCCCGAGAAGGCGAGCCATCGCGTGGAGAACGGTGTGCTGCTGCTCGGCGGCTGCGGGGACGACTGCTCGGTGCACTACACGGTCGTCGTGCCGGCGGGCCTCCCGGTGACAGGGGAAACCTCGTCCGGAGCGGTGAACCTCTCGGAGGTCGGTTCGGTACACATGACCACCAGTTCCGGCGCGGTGAACTTGAACGGTGTGAGTGGCGCGGTGGACGTCCGTACCTCCAACGGCCGGATCTACGGGCGCGGCTTGAAGGGAGACGGAACGCGGGCGCGGACCAGCAACGGTGCCATCGACCTCGTCACGGAGTCCCCGCAGAACGTCCGGGCCGAGACGTCGAACGGAGCGATCAGTCTCACCGTGCCAGGCGGGCAGCCCCACCGCTACCGAATAGCCGCCGAGACCGACAACGGCCACAAAACCCTGGACGTGCCCAACGACCCGGCCGGCGCCTACCGGCTCGACCTCACCACGACGAACGGAGCCATCACGGTCAGGCAAGGCTGACCACCGAACTGCGGGACGCGCGACAGGGGGAGGCGGAGCACGGAGCCATCACGGCGGATGTGCGCGAGTGGGGCGGGGCGGGGCGCGAGGCTGTCGTGCGGACGCGCACGAGATGGGGTGGGGCTTGGGACTGACCTGCGGACGTGCATGGGACGGGGTGTGGCTTGGGACTGACCTGCGGACGTGCATGAGACGGGGTGGGGCATGGGACTGACCTGCGGACGTGCATGAGACGGGGGCAGGCAAGGCTGTCGTACGGATGCGGGCAGGAAGGGGCGGGGCACGGGGACTGTCGTACGGACCTGCATGAGACGGAGGCAGGGCACGGGGCTGTCGTTCCGACGCACACGGTTGGGCGCACTCGGCGCGGGGGTGGGTGGGGCGGGGGGGAGGGGAAAGGGGGGAGGGAGTCGGGCCGTCGTGCGGGACCGTCGGGCCGGGCCGACGGGCGGGGCCGACGGGCGGGCGCCCGCGGATCGTTTTCGCGGGCGCCCGTCCCCGTCACGGGCTCAGGTGCCTGGGTGGGTCAATGTTCCCCCGGCGGGGCTGCGGCCGGGTGCCGCTCAGGTTGAGGAGGTCGCTTCGGCGCCGTCCGATACCTCTGCCGCCCTGCCCTGTGCCTCTTCCGGGGCGCCCGACGTTTCTTCGGGGGCGCCGCCTCCGTACGGGCGGGTAATGATCTCCATCGCGTGGCCCGCCGGGTCGAAGAAGTAGACGCCACGTCCGCCGTCGTTGTGGTTGATCTCCCCCGGCTGCTTCCCGTGCGGGTCAGCGTAGTAGGTGAGGCCGGCCTGCTGGATCCGCGCGAAGGCGGTGTCGAATTCGTCCTCGCTGACGAGGAACGCGTAGTGCTGCATGGTGATCGACTCCGCCGGGATCGTGGCGAAGTCCAGAGTGACACCGTTCGCCGTGTCCACCGGGAGGAAGGGGCCCCACTCCGTACCGATTTCGAGCCCGAGGATGTCCGCCAGGAAGGTGGCGGACTCCCGGTTGTCCCGGGAGTGGATGATGATGTGGTTCAACTGCACTGACACTGTGGAATGCCTCCGTAAGGCAAACTCACGGACACCTCCATGCCTCACCCGGTCGGTGACCGACACGCGATGCCGTCGGCGCCGATGGTAAGCCGCGTATCTGCTTTCGTCGAGCGGCCTTTCGGCGTCGGCCGGTGCCGGCCAATGCAGTCCGATGGTTGTTGCTGTTCGGGGGGCGGGTCATCTGCCGGGGCGTTTGACCGCGTGGCCGACGATGACGGTTTCGACGCCGGCGATGCCCAGGCCCGTCAGGTCGTCGGTGATCAGCCGGTACAGGGCGGCCAGGTCCGGCAGCCAGACGGCGGCGTGCAGGTTCGCGGTGCCGCTGGTGGCGAACGCGCCGTGTACGGCGGGGTGTCGGGCCAGGATGCGGCCCACGGCGTCCAGATGATCCGGGGGCACCTGCATCATCACGTTGGCGTCGATGAACAGGCCCAAGCGCCTGGGGTCCACCGCCACCTGTGTGCTGAGCCGGCCGTCGGCCATCAGGCGGGCGAGGCGCCGCCGGACCGTGGAGGCGGGATGCCCGGTCCGGGTGGCGATCGCCGCCGCCGGGGTGCGGGCGTCGTCGCTCAAGGCGGCCAGGATGTCGGTGTCGACGGCATCGAAGTCGCCTCCGGTTCTGGGGCCGGGACCAGGGCCGGGCCCAGGACCGGAAGCGGCAGGCGGTACGGATAGGGAAGCGGATGCGGAGGCGGGAGGGCCGGGTGCCGGGGTCAGGGCGGCGCGTTCCTCGGCGGTCAGCACGCCGTGGCGCCAGTCGGAAGCCTCGGAGAACACGTGCAGCACGGTGGCCGCGGACACGGACGCCACCGCCGATGTGGCCGGCAACTGCCGGAACACCAGGCGGTCACAAGATCCCGGTTCGGTGAACGCGACCGCGGAGATCTCGTCGCCCGAGGCCGACACATCGATGAAAGGGATGTCCGGGCGGGCGGCCAGGGCGGCGGTGAGAGCGTCGAGTTTTCCCTTGAGCACCTTGATGCGCAGCAGCAGCGCACCGACCGAGTCGGGGCGCACGGGTTGGGCGATCACCTTGATCGTGCCGTCGCCGGTCAGTGCCTGCCAGCGGCGGTGCACCGTACGGGGGTTCTCCCCCAGAACCTCGGCGGCCCGCTCGGCGCTCAGCCGCCCGTCGCACTGCAGCGCGGCGATCAGGCGCTGGTCTCGGAGCCCGAGGACGGGTGAGGGGGTGCGCGAGGGAGTGTGCGAGGGCGAAGAAGTGGGTGAAGGGGCGGGATCGCTCGGTTTTTGGGGCATGGGAGACAGTTTCGCTCACTCTGGTCGAAGGGAGAGTCCGGTTGTGGCCTTCTCGGCGCAGGATCGACGGCATCCACCAGTCCCGGCGTCGAACGAGGGCCGCTGCCCTTGGTGCCGGGGAAAGGTCTGCCGTTCACATGGAGAAGCTCATGACGTACGCGTCCCTGCTCGCCCCGATGGCGGCCGCCGCCCACGAAGTCGGTGCGCTCCTGCTCACCACTCCGCACCGTGCCGCCGCGCCCGCGGACAGCATGGAGGAACTGGCCGCCGCTTACCTGGCCTTGGAGGCTCCGGCCGTCGGCCTCATGCGACGCCATCTGGACGCGCTGCTGCCCGGCGTCCCCTGGGCCGAGGAATTGCACGACGACCGGAGCCCGAGCGCCGCCCCGGCTTCCGAGCTGCCTGCGGAGGGGGACGTGTGGATGGTGGACGTGATCGACGGCGCGGTGCAGCTCATGCAGGATCTGCCGTACTTCTGTGTCAGCCTCGCGTTGGTGCGGGACGGCGAGCCGGTGGCCGCGGCCCTGCACGCGCCGCTGCTCGGCGAGACGTATCTCGCCGCCGCCGGGCACGGTGCCACCCGCAACGGCGAGAGGATCACCCCGTCGACCCGGACCCGGCTGGAGGCGGCCCTCGTCGGCACCAGCCATCCGCCCTTCGCCGCGGGGCAGCTCGCGGCCGTGGCGGCAGCCGGCCGGTCGCTCACCGCCGTGCTGCCCGCCGTGGGGGCCGTGCGGAACCTGGGCCCCACCTCGTGGCAGATCGCCGACACGGCGGCGGGACGGCTGGACGCGTTCTGGGAGTACGGCCGGGACGACGCCAATCTGCTGCCCGGCGCCTTGGTGGCCCGCGAGGCGGGAGCCGTCGTCTCCGACACGACGGGCCGGCCGTGGCAGGCCGGTGCACCCGGTTTCCTCGTCGCGCCGCGCGGGTTGCACGGTGAGTTGCTGGTTCTGCTGAACCGGTCTGCTGCTTCGGTTCCCTCGCCAGCTCTGCCTGGTTTGTCTGCGTCGGCCGACTCGCCTGTGCCGCCTGCCCCGTTGAGGTCGTAATCATGGCCGGGCGCCGGCGTGGGCGGGCCGTGCTCAGCCCGCCGGGCGGGGCGTGAACTCCATGCCTACCGAGGCCGGGGCCGTCTCGGTGAAGCCGAACTTGGCGTAGAGGTTACGGGCGTCGCCGTCGGCGATCAGGGAGACGTAGGCGCCCGCCGGTGCGCGGCGCTCCAGTTCGGCGGTGAGCGCGGCCATGATGCGTTTACCCAGGCCGCGGCCCTGGTGCTGGGGCAGTACGCAGATGTCGACGATCTGGAAGAAGCAGCCGCCGTCGCCGATGATCCGGCCCATGCCGACGGGGTCTGCGCCGTCCGCGAGCCCCGGCGACGCGTGCACGGTGACGCCGTACCAGGTGTTCGGGAGACCGATCGCCGCGCCCTCGGCCGACTTGGCGCCGAGGCCGGTCGCCCGGCGCAGTCGCCGGTACGTGTCGGCCGTCGGGACGCCGGGCCTGACCTCGTAGCCGTCGGTGCCGTCGGTGCCGTCGGTGCCGTCGATACGGTCGATTCCGTCGATCTGGCCGTCGTGCGCGGTGACATCACCGTTTCTCTGATTCATGCCTGACAGGCTAGCGATCCGCTCTGACACGGAGCGGGAGGTCGCGGTCGCGGTCGCGGCCGCGGCAACGTAAAGGCAGTGAGCAGAAATTGCCCGCATGCCATGATCGGCGCATGAACGATCCGGGGGCCACCGCAGCCGTGGCGGACGTGACCGAGCGCGCTGCCTGGGTGCGTGCGGCAGCTCGTAACAACGCCGAGTGGTGCGATGCGGTCTGCCGCGCCCACGGCCTGCGGGGCGACTTCGGCGACGGCGCCTGGACCAGCCCCCGCCGTACTCCCCCGCTCTACCCGGACGCCGTGACGCTGACACATCGCCTCGGTACTTCCGTCGATGCCGCCGCAGGGCTTCTGGCCCGTATCGACACGGCCTCCCCCGGCTGCTCGGTCAAGGACAGTTTCGCGTGCCTGGATCTGAGGTCGGCGGGTTTCGAGGTGCTCTTCGAGGCCCACTGGATCCACCGGCCGGCCCAAGCACCAGCAGCAGCCCGCGCGCGCCGGATGGCCTGGGACGTGGTCACCACGCCCGGTGACCTGTCCGACTGGGCCGCCGCGTGGGGAGCGGAACCGGGCGATCACGGCCCGTTCCGGCCGGACCTGCTCGCGGACGACGCCACCCACTTCCTGCGCGCCCGGCCCGCCGACACCGATCCCAGCGCCAGCCCGAACACCAGCACCAGCACCAGCACCAGCACCAGCACCAGCGGCAACATCCTGGCCGGAGCCATCGCCACCCTCAGCGGCGAAGTGGTCGGCCTGTCCAACGTCTTCACCGCCCCCGGAGCCGCGGCTGTGGGCATCGGCCCTCGGGACACCTGGGCCGGCTGCGTCTCCGCTGTGACCGCCCGATGGCCCGGTCTGCCGGTCGTCGGCTACGAGTCCGGCGCCGACCTGGAGGCAGCGGTGGCGAACGGGTTCCGGGTGGTCGGGCCGCTGCGCGTCTGGTGGCGTGCGGCGGCCCGGCCGGATACAGACCATGGGCCCACAGGGTGACAGAAGGGGCGTAACGGGAACAGCGCTCCGGGCGGCTTCACCTACACGGAACCGCCGCCCAGGCCGCCCACCGCGCCGGTGGTGACCGGCCTGAACAGGAACAACAGCCCTTCACAGAGCAGGGTTTCGGCACCCGTACTCGGCAAGAACCTGGTGGCGCTGCCCCCTGACGTACGAGCGGGGCGCCAGTGTCCCAGCCGCCGCCCCAGCACCACTGCGCCGCCGCAGCACCATTGCACTGAGTCGCTGCCTGCTGGTTAGCTGCTGAGGGTTCCCGGCCGTCCGGTTCGGGGGCCGCGAGGGCGGGCGCAAACGGTTGTGCGGAACCTTGGACCGGTTCTTCGAGGGGGTGGCCGCTGATGCGCGACGCAACCGGCGGGGACACGGGCTCGGCAGACTTACGGGCCTTACTGGCCTTACCGACCCGGCGCCGCCTCCTGCACACCGGCGCCGCGCTGGCGGCCGGCGTCGCGGGCGCGCCGCTTCTCGGTGCCTGCCAGTCCTCGGCCGCCGGCAGCGTGGGGGCCGACGGCAGGATCACCGTCGAACTGTGGCACGGCCAGGCCGACACCGGCCGCAAGGCCATGCAGTCGCTCGTCGACGACTTCAACCGCAGGCAGTCGCGCATCCGGGTCGACGCCGGGGGTGGCGGGGTGGTGGCCGACGCCATGCTGCAGAAGGTGACGGCGGCGCTGGCCGCGGGCTCGTACCCGGACATCGCGTACGTCTTCGGGGCCGACCTGGCCCGAGTGGCTCGCAGTCCTCGCGCCGTCGATCTCGACGACGCGCTGCGCGGCACCGCGTACTGGCCGCAGTTCTGGGACTCGGTCCGTGCCGCGGTCCAACTCAACGGCCAGGTACGGGCCGCGCCCGCCTTGCTGGACTCCCTGTGCGTCGTCTACAACCGCACGCTGTTCCGGCAGGCCGGGGTGCCCTACCCCAAGGCGGGCTGGACGTGGGACGACTTCGTGCGTACGGCTCGCCTGCTGACCGATCCGCGCCGCGGCACCTTCGGTACGAGCTGGCCCGGCACCGGCGACGAGGACACCGTGTGGCGGCTGTGGCCGCTGGTGTGGGACCTCGGCGGCGAGGTCATCGCCCCGGACGGGCACAGCATCGGCTTCCGGGACGTCGGGGAGCAGGCGCTGGGCACCCTGGCGCGACTCGCCGCCGACAAGAGCGTCTACATCGACCCCAAGCCGGGCAGCGAGCAGATGCACCAGGTCTTCATCGGCGGCCGGATGGGCATGATGGCCACCGGGCCGTGGGAGTTGCCGGACATCATCGAAGGCAAGGTCGACTACGCCGTGGTGGCACCGCCGACGTACAGCGGCCGGCCCTGCACGATCTCCGGCCCGGACACCTGGACCGTCTTCGACAACGGGCCGGAACGTTCCCGGGCGGCGGTCGAGTTCCTGCGCTGGCTGGGCGACCCGGCGCAGGACGTGCGGTGGGCGATGGACGGCGGCAGCCTGCCGCTGAGCAAGGCGACGGCCGCGCGCCCGGAATGGCGGCGGCACTCGGCGGGGACGGTCGGGCTGCCGGTGTTCACCAAGGCGCTGGACACCGCGCGGGTCCGGCCCGTCCACCCGGCCTATCCGCAGATCTCGCAGGCCGTCGGTGAGGCGATCGTGGCGGTGCTGCTGGGGCGCAGCTCGCCCGCCGAGGCGCTGCGCACCTGCGCCGAGAAAGCCGACGCGGCCCTGCTGATCCCGCGATGAGACCGGAGGACGCCCACGAGGCGGCGGCCGGACACGGCCGGGCGGGAGAGGGTGCAGAGGGTGCCGAGGGTGCCGAGGGTGCCATGCCGTCAGAACTTCGGGCGGCCCACCGGGCGGCGCGGGGCCGTACGGAACCAGACGGTACGGAACCAGACGGTACGGAACTGGACGGTACGGAACTGGACGGTACGGAACTGGACGGTACGGAGCCAGGCCGTACGGACCCGATCCGTTCAGATCCGGGCCGTAAGGATCCGGACCGTACGGAACCGGGCCGTACGGATCCGGACCGTACGGAACCGGGCCGTAAGGAACCGGGCCATACGCACCCGAACTGCGCGAGACCGGACCGTACGGAGCCCAGCCATACGACACAAGCCCTCCCCCGCCCCCTCCCCCTCCGTACGACCCCTCGCCCCCTCACCCTGAACCCGCACCGCGACGGCGTCGGCCAAGTCCCCGCGGGCCGGCCTCCGGGCCCCCGCGCCACCCGCCGCCCCCGCAGCCTCGCCGCCCGTGCCCGCCGCGAGAACGCCACCGCCTGGGCCTTCATCAGCCCGGCCGTCCTGATCATCCTCGGTCTGAGCATCGTCCCCGTCGTCTGGTCGCTGCTGCTCTCCTTCCGGGCGGACGACCTGGTCACGCCGGGGCGCTGGGTGGGCCTGGACAACTACCACGCGCTGACGCGGGACCCGGGCTTCCGTACGGCGGTGGAGAACACCCTGGTCTACGCGGGCCTGTACGTGCCGCTCAGCCTGATCGGCGGACTGGCCCTCGCGCTGGCGCTCAACCGCCGCATCCGGCTGATCGGCCTCTACCGGACGTTGATCTTCATCCCGTTCGTGATCTCGGCCGCGGCGCAGGGTGTGCTGTTCTTCTTCATCCTCGACCCGCAGTTCGGGGTCGCCAACTCTCTGCTGCACCACCTGGGCGTGTCCCCGCAGGGCTTCCTCTCCGACCCCGGGCAGGCGCTGTACCTGCTGGTGCTCATCTCGCTGTGGAGCGGGACCGGCTTCTGCGTCGTCGTCTACCTGGCCGCGCTCCAGGACGTGCCGCCGGAACTGATCGAGTCGGCGCGGCTGGACGGCGCGGGCCGGCTACGGGTGCTGTGGCACATCAAGCTGCCTTCGCTGACGCCGGTGACCGTCTTCCTGTTGCTGTGGCAACTGATCACCGCGCTCCAGGTGTTCGACCTCATCTACGTCACGACGAAGGGCGGCCCGCTCGGGTCGACCACCGTCATCGTCTACTTCGTATGGGAGCAGGCGTTCCAGATGTTCACCGCCGGATACGGTGCCGCTGCCGCGTACGTCCTCGCGGTCGCCCTGCTCGTCGTGGGCACCGCCCTGCGCCTGTACCGGCGGCGCCGGCCGGGTGCCGCGCCGGACGGAGCGGTCCGTTGAGCGCGCCCGCGGCCGTGCCGCCCGGGACCGCAGGCGCGTCCGGCACCTCGGACCCGCCCGGAACCGCCGCGCCACGACGCCCCGCCCGGCGCCGGCGGCTGCCCTTCAGCGCCTGGCACCTGGTGCTCGCGCCGCTGTCGCTGGGCTTCGCGCTGCCGCTGGTGTGGCTGGTGCTCAGTTCGGTGATGAGCAACGCGGAGATCAACCGTTTCCCGCCGTCGCTGTGGCCGTCCGGCATCGATCTCGACGGGTACGACTACGTGCTGGGCAACGCGATGTTCCCGCGGTGGTTCGCCAACTCCTCGATCGTCGCGGTCACCGCGGTCCTCTCCAACCTGCTGCTCGGTTCGCTGGGCGGCTACGCCTTCGCCCGGATGCGGTTCGCCGGGTCGCGGCTGCTGCTGGGGCTGATGCTGGCGACCATGGTCATCCCGTTCCAGCTCACCATGATCCCGACGTTCCTGGTGATGAAGAACCTGGGGCTGATCGACACGCTGGGGGCGCTGATCGTGCCGTCCCTGGTCACGCCGTTCGCGGTCTTCCTCTTCCGGCAGTTCTTCCTGGCGCTGCCCCGGGAACTGGAGGAGGCGGCCTGGATCGACGGGTGCTCACGGCTGCGGGTGCTGTACTCCGTGGTCCTGCCGCTGGCCCGCCCCGCGTTGGCCACCGTCGCCGTACTGACCTTCCTGACCACCTGGAACGACCTGACCTGGCCGCTCATCGCCATCAACCACGACACCCAGTACACGCTCCAGCTGGGGCTGACGACCTTCCAGGGGCAGCACCACAACCGGTGGTCGGCGATCATGGCGGGCAATGTGCTCACGGTGCTGCCGGTGCTGGTGGCGTTCCTCTTCGCGCAGAAGACCTTCATCCAGTCACTGACGTCGAGCGGGTTGAAGGGGTAGACCGGTCCCTCGCCCGTACCGGTCCCCTCGACCGGCCACAGCCGCAACCCCCGCCCCGCCCCGGAGGTGCCCGTGCCCCGCTCCTTCGACCTCCTCGTGATCGGCCGACGCCCGTCACGTACACGCCGGATCGTTCTTCCTGATGCCGCGGCCGGCCCGGGCGCTCGGCGACATCTTCGCGCGGGCCCGCGGGCACGGCGCCGCCACCTCCCTCGACACCGACGACGACCCGGCACAGCGCTGGGGCCCAGCCCACCTGGGACGAGGCACGTACCACCGCCACCCTCACGACCCGAGCAGGGAGCCACGCATGACCAGCACCGCACCGACCGGCAGCACGGCCCCGATCAGCACCGCACCGATCGGCAGCACGGCCCCGACCAGCACCGCACCGACCGGCAGCACCATCCCGACCAGCAGCACCGCCCCCCGCACCATAAAAATCGCCTTCATCGGCGCCGGCAGCGTCGTCTTCACCCAGGGGCTCCTCGCCGACCTGCTCGCCTTCCCCGAACTGCGGCGCGTCCACGTCGCCCTGCACGACATCGACCCGGAACGCCTCGCCACCGCCGAAGGCGCGGCCCACCACATCGCCGCCGCCCGCGGCGCCGAGCCGGTCGTCACCGCGCACCTCGACCGCCGGGCGGCGCTCGAAGGCGCGGACTTCGTCATCAACACCGTCCAGGTGGGCATGGACGAGGCCACCCGCCTGGACTTCCGCATCCCCGCCCGCTACGGGCTGCGCCAGACCATCGGCGACACCCTCGGCGTCGGCGGCATCTTCCGCGCCCTGCGGACCTTCCCGCTGCTGCGTGCCCTCGCCGAGGACATGGCCGGACTCTGCCCGGACGCATGGCTGCTGAACTACACCAACCCCATGGCGATGAACGTGATGTACCTGACCCAGGCCACGCCGCTGCGCCGCGTCGTCGGCCTGTGCCACTCGGTGTACTGGACCGTGCACGACCTCGCCGAGCTGCTGGGCGTCCCGTACGAGGAGGTCTCCTACCTGGCCGCGGGCGTCAACCACCAGGCGTGGGTGCTGCGCTTCGAACGGCACGGGCAGGACCTGTACCCGCTGCTCGACGACGTGATCGCCAAGGACCCGCAACTGCTGCGCCGGGTGCGCGTGGACATGTACCGCAGGCTCGGCCACTACCCGACCGAGACCAGCGAGCACTCCTCCGAGTACGTGCCCTGGTACCTCCACCACGACAGCGAGGTGGAGCGGCTGCGGCTGCCGATCGGCACGTACCTGGACATCATCAAGGAGAACGCCGCGGAGTACGAGCGGACCCGGGACGCGCTCGCCGCCGGGGCACCACTGCCGGTGGAGGGCACGATGGAGTACGCCCCGCAGATCATCCACAGCATCGTTTCCGGCACCCCGCGCACGGTCTACGGCAACGTCCCCAACCAGGGCCTGATCGACAACCTGCCCGGCACCGCCGTGGTGGAGGTGCCGTGCCTGGTGGACTCGCTGGGTGTGCAGCCCACCCGGGTCGGCGCCCTGCCCCCGCAGTGCGCGGCCCTGAACCGGGCCTGTGTCAGCGCCAACGAACTGGTCGTACGGGCCGCGGTGGACGGCGATCCGCGCCACATCAGGCACGCGGCGATGGCCGACCCGGCCACCGCGGCCGCGCTGCCCGTCGAGCGGATCTGGGACCTGTGCGACGACCTCGTACGCGCCCACGCCGACCTGCTCCAGCCGGAACTGCGGGAGGTGCTGGGGCACTGAGCCGGGCCCCGGCACCGCTACTGGAGGCCGAGCGCCATCCACTTGCCCGGCTCGGACAGCGGCTCGAATCCCACCCGCGCGTACACGTCGTGGGCGTCGCCCGTCGCCAGCAGGATGCGGCTCAGGCCGTACGGCGTCAGGTGGTCGCGGATGTGGGTGACGAGGGCGGTGCCGAGGCCCTTGCCGCGGGCGGCGGGGGCGATGTAGACGTCGCAGAGCCAGGCGAAGGTGGTGCGGTCGGTGACGACGCGGGCGTAGCCGACCTGCCGGCCCCGGCCGGGAGCGCCGTCCGCCGCTCCGTTCTCGTAGAGGCCGAAGTTGAGCGACCCCGCCACCGCGCGGTCCTGACGCTCGCGCGGGCGGCCGAGCGCCCAGTAGGCGTCCGTGGAGAGCCAGTGGTGGATCAGGGCCAGGTCCAGCCGGTCCGCGTCGGTGGAGACCTCGTAACCGGCCGGAATGCCGTCGGACACGGCCGCGGGAGCGCGCTCGCCCGGAGCGTCGGGGATGCTGTCGTTCATGGACGGAGGCTCGCAGAGGAGCCGCCCCGAGTCGAACGTTTTACCCGTCGCCCCGCGCCTCACCGCACGCCCAGGAGGCTCACTCGTCCCCCGCCACTTCCTCGTACGCCGTGCGCAACCGCCGGGCCCCCTCGGCCAGTTCGGCGGTCCCGGCGGCCGAGGCGAACGTCAGGCGCAGATGCGGGGCCGGGGGCTCGGCGGCGAAGTACGGGCGGCCGGGCGCGACCGCGACACCCGCGCGCAGTGCCGCGCCGGCCAGGGCCGCCTCGTCCGTACCGTCGGGCAGGCGCAGCCAGAAGTGGTAACCGCCCGGCGGGACCACCTGCACGCCCGGGCCCGGCCCACTCGGCTCCGTACCGCCGAAATGCTTCCGGAGTGCCGCGGCCAGGACGTCCCGACGCACCGCCAACTGCCCCGATATGGCGCGCAGATGGCGGCTCCAGGCCGGGGAACCGACCAGTTCCAGAGCCGCCTCCTGGAGCGGTCTGGGCACGAAGAAGCTGTCCACGACCTGGATGGCGCGCAGCCGGTCGAGGACGGGTCCGTGCGCGGCGAGCGCGCCCACGCGCAGGCTCGGCGAGGTGGCCTTGGTCAGCGAGCAGACGTGGACGACCGTGCCGTCCGGGTCGTCGGCGATCAGTGTGGGCGGCAGCGGCGGCGCGTCCTCGTGGACGAGGCGGCGCGCGAAGTCGTCCTCGACCACGAACGCGCCGGCCGCGCGGGCGATCCGCAGCACCTCGGCCCGGCGTCCGGCGGCCAGCACGGTCCCGGTCGGGTTCTGGAAGAGCGGCTGGCAGACGAAGAGCCGGGCCCCGCTGGCGCGGAAGGCCTCGGCCAGCAGGTCGGTGCGCACCCCGTCCGCGTCCATCGGTACGGGGACGGGCCGCAGCCCGGAGGCGCGGGCGGCGGCCAGCATGCCCGGGTACGTCGGTGACTCGACGAGCACCGGCGCGCCGGGCGGGGCCAGCGCGCGCAGCGCCGCGGTCAGCGCGCTCTGTCCGCCCGCCGTCACCAGGACGTCCGATTCGGCGAGCGTGCCGCCGGGGCCGCCGATCTCGCGCGCGAACCAGGCCCGCAGTTCGGTGACGCCTTCCATGGGCGGGCGGCCCCAGGCGCCGGGGCGCCGCCCGGCCCGGGCGAGCGCGGCGGCGAGCGCGCGTTCCGGCTGGAGGCCGGGGTGCAGGTAGCCGCCGTTCAGCTCGATGACGCCGGGGGCGGGCGCGGCCAGGGTGGCCAGCACGCCGGAGGCGTCCACGCCACGGGGCGCGTGGTCGTCGGCGGCCTCCGCGCTCAGTGCGATCTCCTGCCAGGAGGTGTCCACCGGGCGGGCCCGCGGCCGGGCCTCGGCGCGGAAGGCGCCGGCGCCGGGGCGGGTGACCACCAGCCCCTCGGCCGTCAGCTCGGCCAGGGCGCGGGAGACCGTCACCGGGCTCACCCGGTGCCGTTCGACCAGGGCGCGGCTGGACGGCAGCTTCTCACCGGGAGAGTAGCGGTTGATGCCGTCCCGGAGGATGGCGGCCAGTTCAGCGACGCTGCTACGCTCGTGCATGAGAGATCACGATAGCGCTACTCCGGGCAGCGCGATAGCGGTCAACGCCCCGGGCGCCGGGTCCGCCGGAGCCGTCCCCCCGGCCGCCGGAGCCCGCCCCGCCGCCACCGAGGCCGTCGGCCCGGCCGCCGAAGCCGCCACCCTGGTCGGCGTGGCCCCGGCTGGCGCGCCCCCGCACCCGGCTCCCATGACGCACGCCCCCGCGCCCCGCGCCGCCGCCCGCGGCACCCTGCTCGCCGCCCTCGGTGTCGCCTCCTTCTCCCTCACCTTCCCGGCCACCGCCTGGGCCTTGGAGGGCATGGGCGCCTGGACGGTCGTGACCTTGCGCAGCGTGCTCGCCGCCGCCGTCGCCGGATGCTGCATGGCCGTCTTCCGCGTCCGGCTGCCGGAGCGCCGCCACTGGGCCGGCCTGGCCGTCGTGGCGGCCGGTGTCGTCCTCGGCTTCCCGCTGCTGACGACCCTCGCGCTGGAGACCTCCACCACCTCGCACGCCGCGGTCGTCGTCGGTCTGCTGCCGCTGACCACCGCCGCGTTCTCGGCCGTACGGACCGGCGCCCGCCCGTCGCGCACCTTCTGGGCCGCGGCGCTGGCCGGCGCGGTCGTCGTCATCGGCTTCGCCGTGCAGCAGAGCGGCGGCACGCTGAGCACCGGCGACCTCTACCTCTTCGCGGCGCTCCTGGTGTGCGCGGCGGGCTACACCGAGGGCGGCCGGCTCGCCCGCCACCTGCCCGGCTGGCAGGTGACCGGCTGGGCGCTGCTGCTGGCCCTGCCGATCACCCTCCCCGGTGCCGCCCTGGCCCTGCTCGCCGAACCGCCGCACCTGACGGCGCACGCGGTGGCCGGCCTGCTGTGGCTGGCCCTCGGCTCGCAGTTCCTCGGCCTGGTGGTCTGGTACCGCGGCATGGCGGCCATCGGCGTGTCCAAGGCCAGTCAGCTCCAGCTCGCCCAGCCGCTGCTGACGCTGGTCTGGTCGGTGCTGCTGCTCGGCGAACAGCTGCCGCTGGCCGCCCCGATCGCCGCCGTCGCCGTCCTCCTGTGCATCACGGTCACCCAGCGCTCGGCCGCCTGACCGGCGGATGCGGCAAAAGTCCGGACCGGACCCGCGCGGGTGGCGCGTTCCGCGGGTGCATCGGCGGAGCCCGGCCGTAGACTGACGGCCACGCAACAGTCACCCTCCGACCGACTGACGAGGAGGCCGTAGCCGATGAGAGCGAGTGTGGGAGACCGGCTGCTGGTGCACGGCAGGATCGTGGGGCAGCACGACCGGACCGCCGAGATCATCGAAGTCCTGGGGGCGGACGGCACCCCGCCGTACCGGGTGCGTTTCGAGGACGGCCACGAGACGCTGATGTCGCCCGGCCCGGACACCGTCGTACGGCACTTCACGGCCGACGCCCAGGAGTAGGAGGCCGGCCGCCGCTCACGACGCGGGGCGCGGGGGCCGCACCGGACCGTGGTAGTGGTCGGCGACGACCCGCGCCATCGCGCCGGTGCGGTCCTCGGCCACCTCTTTCGCGGAGAAGAAGATGTGGCCGCGCACCTGCGGGTAGCCGCGGGCCAGCGTGAGGTGGCGGGAGAGTTCGGCGGGATCCTGCCAGGCGGGCGGCTGGCCCGGCGCGCCCGCCTTGTACAGCGCCTCGCCGACGCACAGCTGCACGCGGGTGCCGGTGACCGTCTCCGACCACCAGGGCAGGAGCTTGGCGTAGTCGGCGGCGGGGAAGCCGATGTTCCAGTAGACCTGCGGCACGATGTAGTCGATCCACTCCTCGCGCACCCACTTGCGGGTGTCGGCGTAGAGGTCGTCATAGGTCTGCACACCCGCGCGGGTGTCCGAACCGGCCGGATCGGTGGCCTGGTTGCGCCATATGGCGAAGGGGCTGATACCGAACCGTACGGGCCGGTGGTGCGTACGGCGCGGCCTGCGCCACCGTCCTCGGCCGCTCCGGCCGGGCCACCGGCCGCCGTCCGGCGACCGCGCGTCCCGCACCCGCTCCGCGGTCTCGCGCACCAGCAGGTCGATGTTGTCGCGCCGCCAGTCCGCCCGGGTCGCGAAGTCCCCGCCGTACTCCTCGTACGCGGCGTCGTCGTCGAAGGTCTGGCCCGCCACCGGGTACGGGTAGAAGTAGTCGTCGAAGTGGACGCCGTCGATGTCGTAGCGCTCCACCGCGTCGAGGATCGCGTCCTGCACGAAGGCGCGGACCTCGGGCAGCCCCGGGTTGTAGTACAGCTTGCCGCCGTACGGCACGGCCCAGTCCGGACGCAGCCGCGCCGGATGGGTCGGCACCAGCCGCGACGGGTCGGTGTGGTTGGCGATGCGGTACGGGTTGAACCAGGCGTGCAGCTCCAGGCCGCGCCGGTGGGCCTCGCGCACGGCGAAGCCGAGCGGGTCCCAGCCGGGGTCCCGGCCCTGGACGCCGGTCAGGTACTCCGACCAGGGCTCGTACGGGGACGGCCAGAGCGCGTCCGCCGTCGGCCGCACCTGGAAGACCACCGTGTTCAGGCGGCGTGCCACCGCCGCGTCCAGGTACGCGCGCAGTTCGGCCTGCTGCGAGGCGGCGGGCAGGCCCGCCTTGGAGGGCCAGTCCCGGTTGGCGACCGTGGCCAGCCACATGCCGCGGAACTCCGGCCGGCCGGCGTCCGCACCACGGCCGCGGGCCGCCGCGCTCCCCGGCGCCGGTGCCGCGGCGGCCGCCGAGAGAGCCGCGACCGCGAACGCTCTGCGTGTGATCCGTCTCATGCCGCGCCCCCAAAGTGTCCGGAACGTCCGTCTCAGGACACCAGAATGCCCGCCCCTGCCCCCGCCGCACAGCATTCCGCGGAGTAACGTCGGGGCCGAGGCGGACGCCGGGGTCCCTTGCCGCAGGTACGGACGGTCCCGCGCGCCCCGCCGGACCCCGAGATCAGCGAAAGGCACGATGTGACCGACATCGAACGCGTCGGAGTGGTGGGCTGCGGCCAGATGGGCGCCGGTATCGCCGAGGTGTGCGCCCGCTCCGGCCTGGACGTGATGGTCGCTGAGACCACCGGCGAGGCGCTGGAGCTGGGCCGTACGCGGCTGACCAACTCCCTCGGCAAGGCAGCCGAGCGCGGCAAGATCACCGTCGCCGAGCGCGACGCGACGCTGGACCGGCTCAGCTTCACCACCGACCTCGGTGAGTTCGCCGACCGCGACCTCGTCATCGAGGCGGTCGTGGAGAACGAGCAGGTCAAGACGGAGATCTTCCAGGTCCTCGACCAGGTGATCACCCGCCCGGACGCGATCCTGGCCTCCAACACCTCCTCCATCCCGCTGGTGAAGCTGGCCGTCGCGACCTCCCGCCCGGACCAGGTCATCGGCATCCACTTCTTCAACCCGGCGCCGGTGCAGAAGCTGGTCGAGCTGATCCCCGCGCTGACCACAGGCGAGGAAACGATCAAGCGGGCGGAGGCGCTGGTCCAGAACGTGCTGGGCAAGCACGCCATCCGCGCCCAGGACCGCTCCGGCTTCGTCGTGAACGCGCTGCTGATCCCGTACCTGCTCTCCGCGATCCGGATGTTCGAGTCCGGTATCGCCAGCCGCGAGGACATCGACAACGGCATGGAGATGGGCTGCGCCCACCCGATGGGCCCGCTCAAGCTCTCCGACCTGATCGGCCTGGACACGGTCGCCTCGGTCGCCACCTCGATGTACGAGGAGTACAAGGAAGCCCTCTACGCCGCTCCCCCGCTGCTGGCGCGCATGGTCGACGCGGGCCGCCTCGGCCGCAAGACCGGGTCGGGGTTCTACTCGTACTGATCCGGTACTGATCCGGTACGCGGCTCGTACGTGACACGTCCCGATCCGTACCGATCCGTACCAATCCGCATTGCTCCGTACTGATCCAGTACGGAGATCGTGCGCCACGGCGCACCCCGCACCCAGAAGTAAGGGCGGGACCGGTGCCCCGGTCCCGCCCTTCTCCGCGTCGCCGGTGCGAAGCCCGCGACCGTCCGTGCCGCCCGCCGTCCCCGATTCCCTGAGTGACGCCCCCCGTCGTGGTCCGCCCGCCGCTCGGGGGAAAGACGGCGGGCGGACAACCGGCCGATGGGCGCCCGTCCACCGGCAGCGGCCCCCGTTGAAACCAGCGTCGGCCTTGTGGGCCGTGACCGGGAGCGTGTGAAGGCGGCCTCTTCGGGTGCGGGGTTCGCACCCCGTGTGAAACGGGCACTCCCCCGGCGGCCGTCACGGCGGGTGACTTCGCACGGGGTGTGCGCGGCAGACCCGCATATTCGCCCCGCACACGCTCCCCCCGTACGTGCCGAGGCAGTTGACTGGTGCGCGTATGGACAACGAAGTCCCGCCCGAGAGAGGAATGAGGAGCGGACCGTGACCGCCCACCCCGAACCCGACCTGGTTGCCACCGACATGGCGGAGTTGAGACGCTGCCTCGATGTGCGGACGGCACGTGTCGACGGCCAACTGGCGCTGCTCGCGCAGCGCTCCGAACAGAACGAGCGTGACGCGGGCGACATGCAGGCCCGCGTCACGCGGTTGGAGCACGGCCGCTGGCCGCTGCCCTCCATCGCCGCACTCACGGGGCTCGCGGCGCTGGCGATCGCCGTATGGCAGGCGATGGGGCGCTGAGGCCGGCGGGCCGGCGGCGCGCCGAACGCGCCGCGGCCCGGGTCACCCCAGCCGGATGTGATGCAGCAGCAGCAGAGCGGCCGCCATGTTGGCGGCCGGCACCTCCCCTCGCGCGATCATGTCGGGTACCAGTTTCAGGGGGACCCACTCCCGTTTGTCGGACTCGAAGTCGTCCTCGGGATGGCCCACGTACGCGCCCTGGTCGGACCAGAAGATGTGGTGCCGGGCGTCCGTGAGGCCGTTGGACGGCTCCACGGAGAGGAGGTGTTCGAGGGGGCCGGGGCGCCACCCGGTCTCCTCCTCCATCTCCCGGGCGGCCGCGGCGGCGATGTCCTCGCCGTCCTCGACCACGCCTGCGGCGAGTTCCCATCCCCAGGTGTCGGTGATGAAGCGGTGCCGCCACAGCAGCAGCACCTCGTTGGCCTCGTTGACCACTGTGGCCACGGCGACGGGCCGCAGCCGGATCAGGAAGTGATCCAGATGGCGGCCGTCGGGGAGTTCGACATCGGCGAGGTTGACCCGGAACCAGCGGTTCTCGTACACGGTCTGCTCACTGAGATTCTTCCATCGCACGTATGTGCCACCTTCCGCCGTTGAGCAGGCAAGGTGACACGGGCCGGCCTCACAGTGGAACGCGCAGCGCCTCGTCGATCAGATCGGCAGCCCGGTCGGTGGCGGACCCTCCGGTTTCGGCCAGGTGCTCGCGCACCGCCCGCAGCCGGTCCCGTAACCGCTGCGACTCCATTCCCCGCGCCTGTTCGGTCATCTGCGCGGCGTTGGCCACAGCCTGGTCCGCGTCCCCTTGGCGCAGCTCGATATGGGTGAGCATGGCCAGCCGGTGGACCCGGCCCCGGTCGTGCGCGGGGGTGTCGACGGCGGCGTCCGCATGGGCCCGGGCGGCCCGCAGGTCCCCCAGGCTCAGCAGCGCCTCCGCCACTTGGACGTTCACCAGGCCCGGCTGGACGTAATCCGTTTCGTCGGGTTCCTGACCAGGGCGGATGCGCTCGGCCGCCGCCTCCGCACGCCGGATGCAGGAGAGCGCGCTCGCGCCGTCCCCCAGGCGCGCGTACGCCTTGGCCTGCATCGCGTAGAGGTCCGCCGCGAGTGCCGGGGTGATCTGCGGCCCCGCCGCCCGCAGGGCGGCCTCCGCGAAGGCGACCGCCTGACGGTACTCCCGTACGAACAGGGACTGGTTGACCAGCAGCGCGATGACGTACGCGCCGAGCCCCCGGTCCCCGCTCGCCTTGGCCAGCCGCAGCGCCTGATGGAAGTAGCGCTGGGCCAGCCCGAGGGCGTCCGAGTCGTACGCACAGATTCCCGCGACGGCCACCAGCCCGCCGGTGGCCCGGTGGAGCTGACGGCCCGTCGCGTCGGTGTAGCTGCCGCGCAGCAGCGGCGCCGCCTCGGTGTTGAGGAATCCCACGATCCGCGTTCTCGTCGCGATACCACCCGCCTTCCGGTACATCTGCTCGTAGTGCGTACGCGCCGCGCGGAGCATTTCGATGTCCGCCATGGAGACCCTGGTCAGGCCGGTCCGGGACACGTCGGAGTCCTCGGGCGGGTTCTCCCACTCCCAGACGGGGATGACCGCCGAGGTACCGGTGAGGGCGGGGGCGGACAGCACATGGGGGCGCTGCTGCTCGTCGGAACGCCACAGCGCGGTGGCCCGTTCCACGAAGCCGGAGAGCGGCGTGTCCGGGGCGCGGCGCACCCCCGGCCGGCTCAGTCCGATGTCGTCGAGCCCCACCGCGCGGTGCAGCCGCTCGCTGAGCACCTCGCAGATGAGGTCGGGCACCTGGCCCCGCGGCCGCTGGCCCTTCAGCCACCGGGCCACGGCCGTGTGTTCGTAGCGCAGCGCGAGTCCGCGCTGCCGGCCGAGCTGGTTGACGTGCAGCGCCAGCCCGGCGTGCGATATGCCTGCCTCGTCGAGAATCGCGTCGAGCAGGCTGTTGGGCTCCATGGTGCCCTCCTGACGAGGCCGCCCCGCCCTCCCCCGGCCGGGACGACCGCTCGTAGACTTGTCGACTCAACACCCCTTGAGATCAGCGTAATCAAGCGGGCTTCGCACGGGGTGTGAACCGGCCGCGCCCTGCTTCACTCCGCCCGGCCCGCCCGGACGCGCCCGCGTGCCAGGGCTGCCGGGTCCGCCCCGGCGGGTACCCGCAGGCGGTCGTTGCACAGCACCAGCAGCGCCACGTCGTCGGAGAGCCGCCCGCCGCAATGGCGCAGCAGCGCGGCCCGTACGCCTTCGACGACCGCGGAGGCGCGGCAGTCCCGGACCGACCGGACGCTCTCGTCGAGCGCCTGCGGCAGCGGGAAGAACGTGCCGTCGGCGTCCCGCGCGTCCATGGCCCCGTCGGTGTGCAGGAAGATCGCCTGGCCGGGCAGCAGTGGCGGGCAGTCGGTCACCGGCAGTTCGGCGGGCAGCGGGAAGAGGCCGAGCGGCGGCATCGGTTCGCCGGGCGCGTCCGGCAGCGCGCCGCTGCGGCTGAGGCGGTACGGCCAGGGGTGCCCGCAGTTGAGGGTCCGTACGGCGCCGTCCCGGGCGATCTCCACCAGCAGCAGCGTCACGAACTCCTCGGACAGCGGGTTCTCCGGCTCCCCGCCGCCTGCCGACGGGTGCTCCGCGCGCGCCCGCTCCCGCAGGTGCCGGTGCAGCGCGCGCTCCAGGCGGCGGAGCACGCTGCCCAGTTCCGGCTCGTCGTGCACGGCCTCACGGAAGCTGCCGAGCACCGCGGCGACCGTGCCCAGGGCGCCGAGGCCGTGGCCGCGCACGTCGCCGATGACGACCCGTACGCCGTGCCGGGTCGCCACGACGTCGTACAGATCGCCGCCGACCGTCGCGGCCTCGCCCGCCGCCAGGTGGTCGGCGGCGACCACGATGCCGTCCACCCGTGAGGGCGGCGGGCGCAGCAGCACCTGCTGCGCCACGGTGGCCACCTCCTTCGTACGCTCCAGCTCCCGCAGCAGGCGCAGGCGCCGGCCGGCGGTCAGGTAGCTGGCGGCGACGACCACGAGGACGGCGCAGCAGGTGCCGACCCGGGTGAGGGGGTGCGCCCCGGAGGAGACCGTCCCGAGGGGCAGCAGCGCGAGCAGGGCGCACAGACCGCCGAGCACGACGCACTGACGCCGGCCGGTGCCGGCGCAGGCTATGGCAGGGGCCGCGGCGAGGAGTTGGAGGAACTGGCCTTCGGCGGGGGTGCACAGCTCCCAGACCACCACGCCGAGCACCCACAGGCCGGGCAGCACGAGAACGAAGGCCCGCCGGGCCCGCGCGGCCCGCGGCCGCGCGGCACTCCGCCGCGCCCAGGATCGGATCATGCCGATGCTTCCCCCCAGCAACCATCGAGGCGGTCGGCCCGGTCCCGCGGCAGACCCGCTGTCTGAGCAAGCCGCATCGTCCGCTGACGATTCTTGCGACCGCGTGTGCTCAAACGGATACGTTGCGCTCTGATCTCACCCGATCGGATGAAGGTCGGCACACCGGTCGCCACGACACACCGTCTCCACGACGCACCGGCCGCCACGACACCACCGGTCGCCACCACGCACCGGCCGCCAGCACGCACCGGGGCCCGGCGACGAACCTCGGGTTCGTCGCCGGGCCCCGCCGGGATCGCGTGTGGCTCAGGCGCCGCGCAGCACCGCGCCCGTCCGCTCGACCGCTGCCGCGACCGCCGCGTCACGGGCGGCGGACGCCTCGTCGGCGGTCAGCGTGCGGTCGGGTGCCCGGAAGCGCAGCGCGTAGGCCAGGGACTTCTTGCCCTCGCCCACCTGCTCGCCGGTGAACACGTCGAACAGCCGCAGCGATTCGAGCAGCTCGCCCGCGCCGGAACGGAGCGCCGTCTCGACCTCCGCCGCCGGGACCGACGCGTCCACGATCAGCGCGACGTCCTGGGTGGCGACCGGGAAGGTGGAGATCCGCGGGGCCTGGACGGCACCCGCTCCCGCCCGCTCCACGCGGTCCAGGTCGATCTCCATCGCACCGGTGCGCTCCGGCAGGCCCAGCGCCTTGGTGACGCGCGGGTGCAGCTCACCGGCGTTGCCGACGAGCACCTCCTCGCCGTCGATCAGCGCGAGCAGCGCCGCGCAGCGGCCCGGGTGGAAGGGCGCGTGCTGGTCCTGGCGCACGATCAGCTCGACGCCCGCCTCGCGTGCCACGGTGCGGCCCGCCTCGACGGCGTCCGCCCAGGTCGCCGGGCGGCCCTTGCCCCACCAGCCGTCCTGCTCGCGGGCACCGGCGAACACCGCCGCGACGTGGCGCGGCTGCTCGGGCAGCGCGGCGTCCAGCGCGGCGATCTCCTCGTCGGTCGGCCGGCGGTCGACGGGCAGCCGTACGGACGGCTTCTCGTCGCCGGTCGGCCGGAAGACCAGGCCGGTCTCGAAGAGCGCGAGGTCGTGCGAGCCGCGGCCGTCGTTGCGGCGCAGCGCGCCGAGCAGGCCGGGGAGCAGCGTCGTACGGAGCAGCGGCTCCTCGTCCGAGAGCGGGTTGACCAGCCGCACGGTCCGGCGGCGCGGGTCGTCGTCCTCGATGCCGAGCTGGTCGAGCACCGTCTCGCCGATGAACGGGTAGTTCAGCGCCTCGACGTAACCGGCGCCGGCCAGCGCGCGGCCGACCCGGCGGTGCAGCCGCTGACGCTCGGTCAGGCCCCGCCCGGCGGGCGGCCTGGGCAGCGTGGAGGGCAGGTTCTCGTAACCCTCCAAGCGGATGACCTCTTCGGCGAGGTCGTTGGGGTCGGTCAGGTCGGGCCGCCAGGACGGCACCGTCACGACCAGCTCGTCCTGGCCGTACACATCGCAGCCGACCTGCTGGAGGCGGCGTACGACGGTCTCACGGCCGTACGTGACGCCCGCGACGCGGTCCGGGTGGTCCGCGCGCACGGTGATCGTGCGCGGCCCGCTGGGCGAGACGACCTCGGTGACGCCGGCCTCGGCGGTGCCGCCCGCGAGCAGCACCAGCAGGTCGACGGTGCGCTGCGCCGCGGCGGACGCGGCCTGCGGGTCCACGCCGCGCTCGAAGCGCTTGGACGCCTCGGAGGTCAGCCGGTGACGGCGGGCCGTGCGGGCGATGGAGACCGCGTCGAAGTGCGCGGCCTCGACCACGACCTCGGTGGTGCCGTTGACCAGACCGGTCTCCGGGTCGGCCACCGCGTCCGCGATCTCGGTGTTGGCACCGCCCATCACGCCCGCGAGGCCGATGGGGCCGCGGTTGTCGGTGATGACGAGGTCACCGGCGTCCAGGACGCGCTTCGTGCCGTCCAGGGTCGTCAGCTTCTCGCCGGGCTCCGCGCGGCGCACGCCGATGGTGCCGTCCACGCGGGAGCGGTCGTAGGCGTGCAGCGGCTGGCCGAGCTCCAGCATCACGTAGTTGGTGACGTCCACGGCCAGCGAGATCGGGCGCATGCCGGCCTTCTGGAGGCGGCGCCGCAGCCAGATCGGGGAGCGCGCCTCCGGGTCCAGCCCGACGACCGTACGGGCCGTGAAGCGGTCGCAGCCCATCGGGTCGGCGACCTTGACCGGGTAGCCGAAGGAGTTCGGCGGCGGCACGTCCAGCAGCGCGGGGTCGCGCAGCGGCAGGCCGTAGGCGATGGCGGCCTCGCGGGCGATGCCGCGCATGGACAGGCAGTCGCCGCGGTTGGCGGTGACGGCGATGTCCAGGACCTCGTCGACGAGCTGGAGCAGCTCGATGGCGTCGGTGCCGGGCTCGTACTCCGGCGGCAGCACGATGATGCCGCCGCTCCCGTCGTCGCCCATGCCCAGCTCGTCGCCCGAGCAGATCATGCCGTGCGAGACCTTGCCGTACGTCTTTCGCGCGGCGATCTTGAAGTCGCCGGGCAGGGTGGCGCCGGGGAGCACCACGACGACCTTGTCGCCGACCGCGAAGTTGCGGGCGCCGCAGACGATCTCCTGCGGCTCACCGGTGCCGTTGGCCTGGCCGACGTCGACCGTGCAGAAGCGGATCGGCTTCTTGAAGCCCTCCAGCTCCTCGATGGTCAGCACCTTGCCGACGACCAGGGGGCCTTCCAGACCGGCGCCCAGCTGCTCGACGGTCTCGACCTCCAGACCGGTGGCGACGAGTTTGGCCTGTACGTCCCGGCCGGACTCGCCGTCCGGCAGGTCGACGTACTCCCGCAGCCAAGAAAGCGGGACCCGCATCAGATCTCCATCCCGAAAGGCCGGGTGAACCGGACGTCACCCTCGACCATGTCTCGCATGTCCTCGACGTTGTGGCGGAACATCAGCATCCGTTCGATGCCGAACCCGAAGGCGAATCCGCTGTACTTCTCCGGGTCGACGCCGCAGGCCACCAGCACCCGCGGGTTGACCATGCCGCAGCCGCCCAGCTCGATCCAGCCCTCGCTGGAGCAGGTGCGGCACGGGCGCTCCGGGTCGCCGACGGAGGCGCCGCGGCAGACGTAGCAGACCATGTCCATCTCGGCGGACGGCTCGGTGAACGGGAAGTAGTTCGGCCGCAGCCGGGTCTGCATGCCCTCGCCGAAGAGCGCCCTGACCATGTGGTCCAGGGTTCCCTTGAGGTCCGCCATGGTCAGGCCCTCGTCGATGGCGAGCAGCTCGACCTGGGAGAACACCGGGGTGTGGGTGGCGTCCAGCTCGTCGGTGCGGTAGACGCGGCCGGGGCAGATCACGTACAGCGGCGGCTCGCGGTCGAGCATCGACCGGATCTGCACGGGCGAGGTGTGGGTGCGCAGCACCACACCGGACTGGTCGGTCCCGGTCGCGGCGTTCTCGACGAAGAACGTGTCGTGCGTCGTGCGGGCCGGGTGGTCCGGCGAGAGGTTCAGGGCGTCGAAGTTCAGCCACTCCGACTCGACCTCGGGGCCCTCGGCGACCTCGTAGCCCATGGCCACGAAGACGTCCTCGATCCGCTCGGAGAGGGTGGTGAGCGGGTGCCGGGCACCGGCCTGGGCGCGGTCGTACGGCAGTGTGACGTCCACCGCCTCCTCGACCAGCACCCGGGCGTCGCGCTCCGCCTCCAGCTCTTCCTGGCGCTTCTTGAGCGCCTGGCTCACCTGGCCGCGGGCCTGGCCGACGCGCTTGCCGGCCTCGGCCTTGGCCTGCGGCGGCAGCGCGCCGATCTCGCGGTTGGCCAGCGCCAGCGGCGAGGTGCCGCCGGTCTGCGCGACCTTCACCTCGTGGAGCGCCTGGAGGTCACCGGCGGCGGCGATGGCGGCGAGCGCCTCGTCCCGCATGCGGGCGATCTCTTCCGGTTTCAGGGCCTCGACCTCGACAGGGTCGTACGACTTATTGGGTGCGGACATCTCTTCCCGTGCTTCCGATGGGCTTGGCGCGCGGCTTGCCCCCGACGTGTGCAGTGCCAAAGGTGCCAAAGGTGCAGTCTACGGGGCAGGGCGGCCGCGCCTCATCCGAGCCCCGACGGGGGTGGGCCCGCCGGGCGCCGCTCAGGCCATGAAGGCCGGGGTCCCGACGGGCAGGATAAATCGGAACAGGGCGCCGCCGGCGGGCGCGCGGCCGACCGTGACGGTGCCGCCGTGGGCCTCGACGATGCCCTTGACGATGTAGAGACCCAGGCCGGTGCCACCGCGCTTGCTGCCCCGCCAGAAGCGGGTGAAGACGCGGCTCATCGACTCCTCGGGAATGCCGGGGCCCTCGTCGCTCACGGTGACGCTCGTCCCTTCCGCCCCGGAGGCGCTCGATGCCGTTCCTACCTCGATGGTGACGGTTCCCGCGCCGTGCCGCACCGCGTTTTCCAGCAGGTTGCCCAGCACCTGGTCGACCTTGTCCGGGTCTGCCCACAGATCGGGCAGCGGTCCGGTCGTCCGGATCAGGAAACGGTCGGGCAGCTGCCCCGCCGTCGCCTGCGCCTGGACGTGCCGGCGTACGGCGGCGACCATGTCCACCCGCTGGCGGCGCACCTCCAGCCGGCCCGAGTCGATACGGGAGATGTCCAGCAGCTCGGCGATGAGCCGGGTGACGCGGTTGGCGTCCGCGTCCACGGTCTCCAGCATCAGGCGCTTCTGGTCGTCGGTGAAGCGCTCCCACTTCTGGAGCAGGGTGGCGGTGAAGCCCTTCACCGAGGTGAGCGGCGAGCGCAGCTCGTGGGCGACGGTGGCGATCAGCTCGGCGTGGGACAGCTCGGTACGGCGCCGCGCCTCGGTGCCGCGCAGCGCGACGACCAGCCGCCGGACGGGGCCGGTGGGGTGGCTGCGTACGTAGCGCGCGGAGACCAGCACCTCACGGCCGCCGAGCAGCAGGTTGCGCTCCGGCTGGCCGCTGCGGATCGCCAGTCCCCCGTAGGGATCGGTCAGCTGCCACCAGCGGCGGCCCTCGATGTCCTGGAGCGGCAGCGCCTTCTCCAGCGGGCGGCCCAGCGCGTCGTGCGGGTCGATGGCGGTGATCCGGGCCGCGGCCGCGTTGAAGCAGACGACGCGGCCGGTCTCGTCGGCGACGACCAGGCCGTCGGGCAGGTCGTCGGGGTGCAGCCCGGTGCCGGTGGCCTCGGCCCCTAAGAGCCCGGCACCGCCGTCCGGGCAGGGATCGGCGGCGACTGTCGTACCGGATGCCCTCGTACCCATCCCCGCTACCCCCTTCCGGGTTCCCCGGGCACGCAACCCTACTAGCCGAGGGAGGCGGACCGGCACCCTCCGGTGGTGCGCTGGGCGCGGGCCGAGGCGTACAGGCAGACGGCGGCGGCCGTGGCCAGGTTGAGGCTCTCGGCCTTGCCGTGGATGGGGACGCGCACCACGGCGTCCGCCAGTGCGCGGGTCTCCTCGGGCAGTCCCCACGCCTCGTTGCCGAACACCCAGGCCGTGGGGCCGCTCATGGTGCCCGCGTCCAGCTCGGCGTCCAGGTCGTCGGCGCCCGCGCCGTCGGCCGCCACGATGCGTACGCCGGCGTCCCGCAGCCCGCCGACCACCTGTTCGACCGGTACGCCCACGGCGACCGGGAGGTGGAAGAGCGAGCCGACCGAGGCGCGTACGGACTTGGGGTTGTAGAGGTCCACGGAGGCGTCGGTCAGCACGACCGCGTCGGCGCCCGCGGCGTCCGCGCAGCGCAGCACCGTACCGGCGTTGCCGGGGTCGCGTACGTTGGCGAGCACCGCGACCAGCTTCGGCCGGGCGGCCAGGATCTCCTCGAAGGGCGAGTCCAGGAACCGGCAGACGCCGATCAGGCCCTGCGGGGTGACGGTCTGGGAGAGGTCGGCGATGGTCGCGTCGTCGGCGAAGTGGACCGGTACGCCGGCCGCCCGTACCGCGGCGACGATCTCGGTGTGCCGCTCGGCGGCCTCCGGGGTGGCGAACAGCTCGACGAGCGTGCGCCCGCCGCCGGAGCGGTGCTCGACGGCTTCCCGTACGGCCTGCGGGCCCTCGGCGATGAACCGGCGCTCCTTGCCGCGGAAGTTGCGGCGGGCCAGCCGCCGGGCGGCGGCGACGCGTGCGGAACGCGGGGAGATCAACTCGGGGGTGCCCATGGGCGGCGGCTCACTTCTTCGGGTGGATGGGGGCGTGCAGAAAGCGGCGGACCCGCAGGCCGGGGCCTGCGGGTCCGTGACAAACGTGCCTCAGGCCGTGGTTCAGGCGGCCTTCGGGGCGTTGACGTCGCTCGGCAGCGCCTTCTGGGCCACCTCGACCAGCGCGGCGAACGCGTTGGAGTCGTTGACCGCGAGCTCGGCCAGGATCTTGCGGTCCACCTCGATGTTGGCGGCCTTCAGGCCCTGCACGAAGCGGTTGTAGGTCATGCCGTTGGCGCGGGCAGCGGCGTTGATGCGCTGGATCCACAGCTGACGGAAGTCGCCCTTGCGCTTCTTGCGGTCGTTGTAGTTGTAGACGAGGGAGTGGGTGACCTGCTCCTTCGCCTTGCGGTAGAGGCGGGAACGCTGGCCGCGGTAGCCGCTGGCCTGCTCGAGGATCGCCCGGCGCTTCTTGTGGGCGTTGACTGCCCGCTTGACGCGTGCCACTTGTTAACTCCTTGTAGCGGGGCCGTGGGTGTTCGTCACACGGCCCGAATGAATGGGTCCCGGACCGGGTCCTGTGCCGCGCCGTGGGCGGGCGGTCAGGACTTACTTGCCGAGAAGCTTCTTGATCTTCGCGGCGTCGCCCGGGGCCATCTCGGCGTTGCCGGTGAGGCGACGCGTCACGCGGGACGACTTGTGCTCAAGCAGGTGGCGCTTGCCGGCGCGCTCCCGCATCACCTTGCCGGAGCCGGTGACCTTGAAGCGCTTGCTGGCACCGCTGTGCGTCTTGTTCTTCGGCATGCGCCGTTCTCTCCTCTTGGATGGCGCCCCCACCGGTCCGGGGACCGGCACCCGGGGGCGTCAGATGTATCGGTTGGCAACCGGGGCGGACCCCGGCGTACTCCGGGGCTCGCGCCCTGGATCACGCCTCGGCGGGCTCCTCGGCGGGCTCCTCGACGTCCTGCTCGCTCTCGTGAGCAAGACCCTGGCGCTCCGCCTTACGGGCAGCCTGCGCCTCGCGGGCCTCGGCCATCGCCTCGGTCTTCTTCTTGTGCGGACCGAGGACCATGATCATGTTGCGGCCGTCCTGCTTGGGGTTCGACTCGATGAACCCCAGGTCCTGAACGTCCTCCGCGAGCCGCTGCAGCAGTCGGAAGCCCAGCTCGGGACGGGACTGCTCGCGACCACGGAACATGATCGTGATCTTGACCTTGTCACCCTGCTTGAGGAACCGGACGACGTGACCCTTTTTGGTGTCGTAGTCGTGCGGGTCGATCTTCGGCCGGAGCTTCATCTCCTTGATGACCGTGTGCGCCTGGTTCTTGCGCGCTTCACGGGCCTTCATGGCCGACTCGTACTTGAACTTTCCGTAGTCCATGAGCTTGCAGACCGGCGGACGGGCGTTCGCCGCCACCTCGACCAGGTCGAGGTCGTACTCCTGCGCAAGCTCCAGGGCCTTGGCAAGCGGCACAATGCCGACCTGCTCGCCACTGGGACCGACGAGTCGCACCTCGGGGACGCGAATCCGGTCGTTGATGCGGGGCTCGGCGCTGATGGATCCTCCTCGGTAGCACCACGCGACGGCCTGGCGGACTGCCGCGTAACGTCTGTTTCGATGTGACCAACCGCGCCGGAATGCGAAAAACGCCCCGGACGGGACACAGGCGGGGCTCCTCAAAGGATCAGGAGCACCGCCGCGATGTCATCGCGGGGCGCAGCCGGACCGTTGACCCGCCGACCGTGAGGTCGGTTCGGGTGGGAGATCGGAGCCTCCACTTGTGGGTCGGGCACATCAGTGCTCGACCGGTCGGTTTCCCAGAATACACGAGCGGACGGCCGGGCCCCACTCGTGCACGGGGCGGGTGCGGGGGCGGGCCCGGTCCGCGCGCGGGCGGGGCCTAAGGTTGGGCAGACCCCTGAGCAGGAAGTGAAGCGCGAGCCATGAGTGACCAGACCCCGCAGCAGCCCGGACCGGCGGAACCGGGCGGCCCCGCCGCCCCCGCGAACCCGGACTTCGACGCCATGACCCGCGACATCGCGGACGTACCGGCGGTCGAGGTGATCACCACGGTGGCCGTGCACCTGATGTCCTCGGCGGCGGTCAACCTCGGGCTGGCCGAGGAGGGCGCCGACCACAAGGACCTGGACGAGGCCCGCAAGCTCATCCAGGCGCTGGCCGGGCTGGTCACGGCCAGCGCGACCGAGATCGGCTCGTACCACGCCGCTCCGCTGCGGGACGGGCTGAAGTCGCTGCAGCTCGCCTTCCGCGAGGCGTCGCTGGTGCCGGACGAGCCGGGGCAGGGGCCCGGGGAGAAGTTCACGGGGCCGGTGTACGGATAGCACGCAGGGCAGGTGGAAGGGCCGCTCCCGGTGTGGCGGGGGCGGCCCTTTGCGTTCGTGCGGGGGTTGTGGGTGCGGGAGGGGGCTCGTCCGGTGGGTGGGGCACTCCTGTGGAGGGCCGCTCGCCGGTCAGACCGCGGAGCGTTCGTCCGCGACGAGTTTCGGTTCGTTCGGCGGGTGGGTGATCTGCTGCACCAGCGCGGCCAGCGCCCCGCCGATCATGGGCGCCACGATGAACAGCCACAGCTGCGACAACGCGCCGCCGCCCGCGAACAGGGCCGGGCCGATGCTGCGGGCCGGGTTCACCGACGTCCCCGTGAGCGGGATGCCGATCAGGTGCACGGTCGCCAGCGCCAGGCCGATCGGCAGGCCGTCGAAACCGACCACCGCCACCCGGTGCGTCACCGCGAGCACCACGAACACCAGCAGGAACGTCAGCACGATCTCGGCCACGAAGGCGCCGCCGAGATTGATGTGCACGGCCGAGCGGTCACCCCACCCGTTGGACCCGAAGGCCTCGCTGGTCTTCAGGCCCGGCACCTGCTTGGCGACCAGGAACAGCAGCGCGGCACCGACGATGCCGCCCAGCAGCTGGGCGATCCAGTACTCGACCGCCGTACGGGGGGTGATGCGCCGGGCCAGCAGCATGCCGAGCGTCACCGCCGGGTTGACGTGGCTGCCGGAGATCGGGCCGAGCGCGTACGCCAGGGCCAACAGGGTGAAGCCGAATGCCAGGGCGATGCCGAAGGTTCCGATGTACTCGCCGGCCAGCACCGCGGAGCCGACGGCGAAGAACACCAGGAGCAGCGTCCCGAGGAACTCGGATACGACCGTGCGGGTCTCCGTTGTCGTCTCCATGGGGCCTCCTCACGCGGATCTTGCTCTCTCTTCGCATTGTGAGGCCGGTCACGGGGTTCCGCCTGTCGGCGGGGACCGGAGACCCGCGGTCGGGGCCGTCAGCGGGTGAAGAAGGCTCCGGTGGTGTCGGTGCCGGGCGGCAGCAGGGCCAGGTCGAGGCCGCGTACGAGCCGGGAGCGCAGGGTCTCGTCGGCTGCCAGCGCCTCGGCCAGCCGCTGCGCGACGGCTGCGGGCGCGGCCTCCGGGGCGAGCCCGAGGGCCAGGGTCGCGTCGGCCTCCGCCGACGGGTCCAGACGGGCGGCCAGCACGTCCGGCTCCGCGGCCAGCAGGGCGCGCAGCACGTCCGTGACGGCCGGGTCCTCGCGCGGGTCACTGCTCTCCCGGCCCTCCGCGACGGCGCGCAGTGCGGCGCCGGTGAGCTGGTACGTCGCCGGGCCCGCCAGGTCGATGACGACGGTGTCCGCCTTCTCGTGGGCAGCGGCGAGCAGGGCCTGGCGCATCGGTACGGCCACCGGGCGGGCGTCCGGGCGCCAGCGGTGCAGCGTCTCCATGGACGTGAAGGCGGGCAGCGCGCGACGGCCGTCGGGGGCCTGCAGCGTCGGCACGGCCATGTCGCTGGTCTTCTCCCGCTTCAGGCCGTCCGGGCCGGTCTCCACCTCGCCGAGAACGGCTACGACCGGGACGAGGAGCCGGGCTCGGCTCAGCAGGGGCAGGAGCCGGGCCTCAGTGGCGGCGGCCTGGTCCCGGGCGTGGGCCGCCAGGGCGGCCGCGAGTTCCGGGTCGGCGGTGCCGTCGTCGTCGGAGAAGTCCGAGGTGGGGATGTTCTTGAGCACGTTCTTGAGCCTAGCGGGGGGCCCTTTGGGCCCGGGGATCGGGCCGGGTGGTCCCCGATCGATTGCTGGGGCGCCGTTGCCTGCGGGGCGCCCCTTGGGCGCGGTTTTGCGTACTGGCGGTGGCGGTTCGCATTCGGGTGCGGCGCCGTTGCGCCTGCGGCGGGCGGTGGCCGCTGCGCGGGGCTGTCAAGGTTCGGGGGCGGGCCTGCGCGGCAGGCCGCTCCGGCCCGCCCCCTTCCGTGGGGAGGGTGGGAGGGGGGTTCGTGCGGGCGGGGGTGGGGGGCTGGGTGCGGCGGCGATTTGGCTGGGACCGGTTCGGTGGGTGGGGCGGTGCGGCGCCGATTTGGCCGGGGGCGGTGCGGTGCGGCGTTGTTCGCGCCTGCGGCGGGCTCTGGCCGCTGCGGGGCGCCCTTTGGGCGCGGTTTCGCGTACTGGCGGTGGCGGTTCGCATTCGAGTGCGGCGTTGTTCGCGCCTGCGGCGGGCTGTGGCCGCTGCGCGGGGCTGTCAAGGTTCGGGGGCGGGCCTGCGCGGCAGGCCGCTCCGGCCCGCCCCCTTCCGTGGGGAGGGTGGGAGGAGGGTTCGTGCGGGCGGGGGTGGGGGGCTGGGTGCGGCGGCGATTTGGCTGGGGCCGGTTCGGTGGGTGGGGCGGTGCGGTGCTGTTGTGGCTGGTCAGGTTCGTTTGCGCCAGAAGAGGGCTGAGGTCGCGATCAAGGTTGTGCCGGCGATCGTCGCCGTCCACGGGAGCCAGCCGGTCTTGTCGGTGGCCTGGGGGGTGGTGGGGCCGGTGCCGAAGTACTGCTCGGTATGGGTGGCTGCTTCGGGTTTTTGGGGTGTGGGCTTGAGGGTTCCGGCCTCTTCCACGGCGGCGGCCGGGTCGACCATGCCTGCGCCCAGTTCGTCGTTGCGGCCGCCTTCGGGGGCGTCCTGGGCGGTGTCGGTGAGGAGTTTCTTGATCTGGGCGGGGCTGAGGTCCGGGTGGGCGGAGCGGACGAGTGCCACCGCGCCGGAGACGAAGGCGGACGCGGCGCTGGTGCCCCAGCCCTCGTAGTACTTGCGGTCCGGGTTGGCGATGACGACGCCGACGCCGGGCGCGCAGACCGTGGCGTACCAGCGGCGGGTGGAGAAGTTGGCGCGGGAGCCCCACTGGTCGACGGCGGTCACCGCGATCACGCCGGGGTAGGCGGCCGGGTAGGAGACGTGGTCGCCGTCCTTGCCGCCGTTGCCGGCCGAGGCGATGACGGGGACGCCCTTGCTCAGGGCGTACTGGATGGCGGCGTCCTCGCGGGGTTCGGGGTGCGCGGAGCGGCTGTCGTCGCCGAGGGACAGGTTGATCACGTCGGCGCCGTGGTCCGTGGCCCAGCGGATGCCGTCGGCGAGGGCGCCGGCGCGTTCGGTGCGGGCGCGCTGCCGCTCCGGGTCGCTGTCCTCCAGGATGACCCGGACCGGGAGGATCTTGGCTTCGGGGGCGACGCCGACGACGCCGTCGGCCCGGTCGGCGCCGTGGCCGTGGCCCGCGATGATGCCGGACATGGCGGTGCCGTGCTCGGCCCAGGAGCTGTCGCCGGGGCTCGCGCCGAAGCCGACCAAGTCGTTGGCGGGCAGGACCTGACCTTGGAGGTCGGGGTGGTCCGCGTCGACGCCGGTGTCCAGTACGGCGACGGTGATGCCGTCGCCCTTGGTCGTCTCCCAGGCCTTCTCGGCGTGCAGGGCGTTCAGCGCCCACTCCTGGGTGCGTATGCCGTCGGCATGGGCGGGCAGGACGGGAAGCACGGTCAGCGCGGCGGCGGACAGGGCGACGCCGGCGGCGCGCAGCAGTGGCCTCCTGGTCATTGCGCCTCCGTGGTTCCCTGGGCGGCCTGCTTGCGGAAGGTCTGCTCGATGCGTTCGGTGACGGCCTTGGCGTCGTGGCCCAGTCCGGCCTCTGCGGGGGCGGTGGTGGCGCCGGTGCGGGTGGCTTCGGCGGCGGGCTGCGGGTCGTCGACAGTGCGGCCGTCGGCGAAGCCGGAGACGGCGTAGACGACGACGGGCAGGTCGTCGAGGACACGGATGCTCCAGCTGGCGCGCTGGGCGGGCCCGAAGGCGGCGGCGGGAGTGCCCTTGGCGGCGTACGGGCGGGGCATCAGGTCCGTACGAGTGTCCAGGTGCTCCTTGGCGAAGCGGCGGCGCAGGTCCTGCATGGCGGTGCGGTCGGCCTTGGTGGCGACAGCGCCGACAGTGACGAGGTTGGTGCGGGTGACGTCGACGTAGGTGGCCCGCACCAGGCGGTGGCAGCCCACCGGGGCAAGCGCCTTGGCCAGCAGCGGGTCGAAGGCGCCCGCGCAGCCGCTGTCGGGGGCGACGGCGGCGCGGATCCAGGTGCGGTCGGCGCCGCCGGGGCCGGTGCCCACTCCGTTCAGGGTGCGGGGGAAGAGCGTGTCGACGGGGGCGCTGTGCCAGACCTCGCGGCCCTGCGCGAAGACCGCTTCGGCGGCGGGGCTGCCGTCCGGGTCGCCGGCGAGCCAGGTGCCGGCGGTGGCACCCGCCACGAGGCCCAGGCCGAGCACGAGTCCGGCGGCGGCGAGCGCGGTGCGCCGGGAGGGCTTGGCGCGGTACGGCGGGGCCGGGGGCAGGGGCGGGCCGGAGAGCGGGGTTCCGGTGGGGGGCGGCGGTGCGGCCCCGGCCGGGGGCTGGGTGGGGCGGGGTGGGGTGTTCGGGTGTGCTTCGGCGGCTACGGGGCCGGGCGCGACGCCAGGGCCGTTCCACAGTGCTTCGCTGTTGGCGAGGTGGAAGGCGGCGGTGTCGCGGGGGGTGGCGGAACGGTCCGCCGGGGGCTGGGTGGGGACGGCTGCGGGTGCGGGCGTGGTGTCCGTATCGGCTGGGGTTCGGGTGGGGGCAGGCGTGGCTGGGGC
>NZ_JAFIQY010000036.1 GCF_022271435.1 Streptomyces monomycini
CGGCGCCGCGGCGGGCGACAGCAGCGGCCCGGTGACCGCCGCCTCGGCCGTCGCGGGCACCGCCGCCCTGCTCGCCCTGGGGCTCTCCGGCGCCGCGGCGCTGCGCAGGCGCCACAGCCGCTGAGGCCCTCCCGGGGTGCCGCCCCGGCGCCCGGCCCGGACGGACCCCACCCGTCCGGGCCGGGCGAACACCACCCGCCCGGTCCGGACGCCCCGCGCCCGCGCATGCGGCAGCGCCTCTTCCCGCGCCGTACCCCCGGCGTGCATGCCCGCAGCGGCCCACGGTCCGCCCGCTGTCACTGCCCCCAAGTAGGGTGGGCGGCATGGCAGACCCCAGCAGTTACCGACCCAAGCCGGGACAGATCCCCGACTCGCCCGGGGTCTACAGATTCCGTGACGAGCACCGCCGCGTCATCTACGTCGGCAAGGCCAAGAGCCTGCGCCAGCGCCTGTCCAGCTACTTCCAGGACCTGGCCAACCTCCACCCGCGTACCCGCACGATGGTCACCACCGCGGCCTCCGTCGAGTGGACGGTCGTCAACACCGAGGTCGAGGCGCTCCAGCTCGAATACACCTGGATCAAGGAGTACGACCCGCGGTTCAACGTCAAGTACCGCGACGACAAGAGCTATCCGTATCTGGCCGTCACCCTCAACGAGGAGTACCCCAGGGTCCGGGTCATGCGCGGCGCCAAGAAGAAGGGCGTGCGCTACTTCGGCCCGTACGGCCAGGCCTGGGCCATCCGCGAGACCGTCGACCTGATGCTGCGCGTCTTCCCCGTACGGACCTGCTCCGCCGGGGTCTTCAAGCGCTCCGCCCAGATCGGCCGCCCCTGTCTGCTCGGCTACATCGGCAAGTGCTCGGCCCCCTGCGTCGGCCGCGTCTCCCCCGAAGAGCACCGCGAACTGGCCGAGGAGTTCTGCGACTTCATGGCCGGCCGCACGGGTGCGTACATCCGCCGCCTGGAGAAGTCCATGCAGGAGGCGGCCGAGGAGATGGAGTACGAGCGGGCCGCTCGGCTGCGTGACGACGTGGACGCGCTCCGGCGGGCCATGGAGAAGAGCGCCGTGGTGCTCGCCGACGCCACCGACGCCGATCTGATCGCCCTCGCCGAGGACGAGCTGGAAGCGGCCGTGCAGATCTTCCACGTCCGCGGCGGCCGGGTGCGCGGCCAGCGCGGCTGGGTCACCGACAAGGTCGAGAACGTGGACACCGCCGCCCTCGTCGAGCACGCCCTCCAGCAGCTGTACGGCGAGGAGAGCGGCGACGCCGTGCCCAAGGAAGTGCTGGTCCCGGCCCTGCCCGACCCGGTCGAACCGGTCCAGCAGTGGCTCACGGAGCGCCGCGGCTCCAACGTCTCGCTGCGTATCCCGCAGCGCGGCGACAAGAAGGACCTGATGGCCACGGTCCAGCGCAACGCGCAGCAGGCCCTGGCCCTGCACAAGACCAAGCGCGCCTCCGACCTGACCACCCGCTCCCGCGCCCTGGAGGAGATCGCCCAGGCCCTCGGCCTGGACTCGGTGCCGCTGCGCATCGAGTGCTTCGACATCTCCCACCTCCAGGGCGACGACGTGGTGGCCTCGATGGTGGTCTTCGAGGACGGCCTGGCCCGCAAGAGCGAGTACCGCCGCTTCCAGATCAAGACCTTCGAGGGCCAGGACGACGTCCGGGCCATGCACGAAGTCGTCGGCCGCCGCTTCCGGCGCTACCTCCAGGAGAAGCAGCAGACGGGGGAGTGGGACGAGGAGGCGCCCGCCGGCGAGGACGAGACGGCCGCCGCCGGACTCACCGCCGGGCCCGCCACCGAATCCACCGCAGGGCCCGCGGCCGGTCCCGTCACCGGCCCCGCCGACGAGGACGCGCCCGTGGTCACCGGCCCCACCGACGAGGAGGGCCGCCCCAAGCGCTTCGCGTACCCGCCGCAGCTCGTCGTCGTGGACGGCGGCCAGCCGCAGGTCGCCGCCGCCCAGCGGGCCCTGTCCGAGCTGGGCATCGACGACGTCGCCGTCTGCGGCCTGGCCAAGCGCCTCGAAGAGGTCTGGGTGCCCGACGAGGACGACCCCGTCGTCCTGCCCCGCAGCAGCGAAGGCCTCTACCTCCTCCAGCGCGTCCGTGACGAAGCCCACCGCTTTGCCATCGCCTACCAGCGCAACAAGCGCGGCAAGCGCCTCAAGACCGGGCCGCTGGACAGCGTCCCCGGTCTCGGCGAGAGTCGCCGACAGGCCCTGCTGAAGCACTTCGGCTCGGTCAAGCGGCTGCGCGCCGCGCGGATCGAGGACATCTGCGAGGTGCCGGGGATCGGCCGCAAGACGGCCGAGACGATCGCGGCGGCGCTGGCCGGAGCGGCTCCGGCCGCCCCGGCCGTGAACACCGCCACAGGAGAGATCATTGAGGATGACGCGACCCCGCCGGCCGCGTTGTCGTCAGAACGGGGGCAGGAACGATGAGCAGCAGTACCGAGCAGCACAGGCACGACACGCGGGAAGCCCAGGACACCCGGCCTTCCCGCACGACCGAGAGAGACGGTGCACAGGTGAGTACGGGCACGATGCGCGATGCCGACACGGGCGAGAGCGCCGCCATCCCCGAGCTGGTGATCATCTCCGGGATGTCCGGGGCCGGCCGCAGCACGGCCGCCAAGTGCCTGGAGGACCTCGGCTGGTTCGTCGTCGACAACATCCCGCCCGAGCTGATCCCGCCCATGGTCGAGCTGGGCGCCCGCTCGCAGGGCAACGTCGCCCGGATCGCCGTCGTCGTGGACGTCCGCGGCCGGCGCTTCTTCGACAACCTCAAGGAGTCCCTGGCCACCCTCGACGCGCAGAGCGTCAAGCGCCGCATCGTCTTCCTGGAGTCCTCCGACGAGGCCCTGGTGCGCCGCTTCGAGTCCGTCCGCCGCCCGCACCCCCTCCAGGGCGACGGGCGCATCGTGGACGGCATCGCCGCCGAACGCGACCTGCTGCGCGAGCTGCGCGGCGACGCCGACCTGGTCATCGACACCTCCAGCCTGAACGTCCACGAACTGCGCGCCAAGATGGACGCCCAGTTCGCCGGCGAGGAGGTGCCCGAGCTCCGCGCGACGGTCATGTCCTTCGGCTTCAAGTACGGCCTGCCCGTCGACGCCGACATGGTCATCGACTGCCGCTTCATCCCCAACCCGCACTGGGTCCCCGAGCTGCGCCCCTACACCGGCCTGAACGACGAGGTCTCCGGCTACGTCTTCGGCCAGCCCGGTGCCAAGGAGTTCCTGGACGGCTACGCGGAGCTGCTGCGCATCGTCGCCGAGGGTTACCGCCGCGAGGGCAAGCGGTACGTGACCATCGCCGTCGGCTGTACGGGCGGCAAGCACCGCAGCGTCGCCATGTCCGAGAAGCTCGCCCACCGCCTGGTCTCCGAAGGCGTCGAGACCGTCGTCGTCCACCGGGACATGGGGCGCGAATGACCGCCCGCCCCCTGCGGCTGCGCCGGGTCCGCAAGCTGGTCCCGGGCAGCCGCTCCGGCAGGGGCGCCACGCCCAAGGTCGTGGCGCTCGGCGGCGGCATGGGCCTGTCCGCCTCGCTGGCCGCGCTGCGCCGCATCACCGGCGACCTGACCGCCGTGGTCACGGTCGCCGACGACGGCGGTTCCAGCGGCCGGCTGCGCGACGAGCTGGGCGTCCTGCCGCCCGGCGACCTGCGCAAGGCGCTCGCCGCGCTGTGCGGGGACGACGACTGGGGCCAGACCTGGTCCCGGGTGATCCAGCACCGCTTCACCAGCGAGGGCGAGCTGCACGACCACGCCGTCGGCAACCTTCTCATCGTCGCCCTGTGGGAACAGCTCGGCGACCACGTCCAGGCCCTGGACCTGGTCGGCAAGCTGCTCGGCGCGCACGGCCGGGTGCTGCCCATGTCCGCCGTACCCCTGGAGCTCCAGGCCCTGGTCAAGGGCCACGACGAGACCCGCCCGGACGAGGTCTCCACGGTCCGCGGCCAGGCCACGGTCGCCCTGACCCCCGGCGAGGTGCAGTCCGTGCACCTCGTCCCGGAGGACCCGCCCGCCGTGCCCGAGGTCGTCGCCGCGGTCCGCGACGCGGACTGGGTGGTGCTCGGCCCCGGCTCCTGGTTCTCCTCCGTCATCCCGCACCTGCTCGTCCCCGAGCTGCGCGAGGCGCTGGAGGAGACCAAGGCCCGTAAGGTCCTCTCGCTGAACCTCGCACCCCAGCCCGGCGAAACCGATGGCTTTTCCCCGCAGCGTCATTTGGAGGTTTTGGCCCGACACGCCCCTAAACTCGCCTTCGACGTGGTGCTGGCCGACCGGGCCGCCGTGCCCGACACCGAGAGCCTGACCGTCGCTGCCAAACAGCTCGTGGGCAGCGAGGTCGAGCTGGCGGAGGTCGCCGCGCCCGGCAGCCCCTGCGGCACGGCGGAGACCCACAAGGGTGCCGCCCGGCACGACCCGGAGCTGCTGGCCGCCGCGTACGACCGTATTTTTCGGATGCATGGAAGGATCGGCCCATGGCGATGACGGCAGCGGTGAAGGACGAAATCTCCCGGCTCCCCGTCACCCGGACCTGCTGCCGGAAGTCGGAGGTCTCGTCGATCCTGCGGTTCGCGGGTGGTCTGCACCTGGTCAGCGGCCGGATCGTGATCGAGGCGGAGCTGGACACGGGCATCGCCGCCCGACGGCTGCGCAAGGACATCCTGGAGATCTTCGGCCACTCCTCCGACCTGGTGGTGATGGCCCCCGGCGGCCTGCGGCGCGGCAGCCGCTACGTCGTACGGGTCGTCGCCGGCGGCGATCAGCTCGCCCGCCAGACCGGCCTGGTCGACGGCCGTGGAAGGCCCATCCGCGGCCTGCCCCCGCAGGTCGTCTCCGGAGCCACCTGTGACGCCGAGGCGGCCTGGCGCGGGGCCTTCCTCGCCCACGGCTCGCTCACCGAGCCCGGCCGCTCCTCCTCCCTGGAGGTCACCTGCCCCGGACCCGAGGCCGCCCTCGCCCTGGTCGGCGCCGCCCGCCGGCTCGGCATCGGCGCCAAGGCCCGCGAGGTACGCGGCGTGGACCGCGTCGTCGTCCGTGACGGTGATGCGATTGGCGCGCTGTTGACGCGCCTGGGGGCCCACGAGTCCGTACTGGCCTGGGAGGAACGCCGGATGCGCCGCGAGGTCCGCGCCACGGCCAACCGCCTCGCCAACTTCGACGACGCCAACCTGCGCCGCTCGGCCCGCGCCGCGGTCGCCGCGGGCGCCCGGGTCCAGCGCGCCCTGGAGATCCTCGGCGAAGAGGTCCCCGAGCACCTCGCCGCGGCCGGCCGCCTGCGCATGGACCACAAGCAGGCCTCCCTGGAGGAACTGGGCGCCCTCGCGGACCCGCCCCTGACCAAGGACGCCGTCGCGGGCCGCATCCGCCGCCTTCTGGCCATGGCCGACAAGCGCGCCCAGGACCTGGGCATCCCCGGCACGGAGTCCAACCTGTCGGAGGAGATGGCGGACGGCATGGTCGGCTGAGATGGCGCGTTCCGCGCCGGAGGCCGGGTAGGGGTTTCGGTGCCCGGTGGCGGGCTGGGCGCCGTGGCCGACTCCCTGCCCGTACCGGGCGGCGCTCCCCGTACCGGGGTACGGGACCGGGCCTCCAGACTTCGTCCTACGGCCCGCCCCCTTCCGCCGTACGGCGTCCGACGGCCGGTGGGGGCAGGCGTCCCCCCACCCTCGTACGTGTCAGCCGACCGTGTACGGGAGGGTGCGGGACCGTAGGACGAAGTCTGTAGGGCCCGGGCCCGCGCCACGGTCGGGCTGCCCGCGGTACGGCGGAGTTTCGGCGCCCGGTGGCGGGTCGGGCTTCGTGGCCGACTGGCTGCCTGTGCTGGGCGGCGCCTCCCGTACCGGGGTACGGGACCGGTCCTACAGACTTCGTCCTACGGCCCGCCCCCTTCCGTCGTACGGCGTCCGACGGCCGGTGGGGGCAGGCGTCCCCCCACCCACGCCGCGAAAGCCGAACACGTACGGGAGGGTGCGGGACCGTAGGACGAAGTCTGTAGGGCCCGGGCGCGCGCCACAGGCGGGCTGCCCGCAGTCCGGCGGAGTTTCGGCGCCCGACGGCGGGTCGGGCTCCGTGGCCGACTGGCTGCCTGTGCCGGGCGGCGCCTCCCGTACCGGGGTACGGGACCGGGCCTCCAGACTTCGTCCTACGGCCCGCCCCCTTCCGCCGTACGGCGACGGACGGCCGGTGGGGGCAGGCGTCCCCCCACCCACGCCGCGAAAGCCGAACACGTACGGGAGGGTGCGGGACCGTAGGACGAAGTCTGTAGGGCCCGGGCCCGCGCCACGGTCGGGCTGCCCGCAGTACCGCGGAGTTTCGGCGCCCGACGGCGGGTTGGACTCCGTGGCCGACTGGCTGCCTGGGCCGGGCGGCGCTCTCCTCGGTCCGGGTACGGGACCGGCCCTCCAGACTTCGTCCTACGGTCCGGACCCTTCCGCCGTACGGCGACTGACGGCCGGTGGGGGCAGGTGTCCGCCGCACCGGGTAGGCGTCGGCCTGACGCGTACGGGAGGGAACAGGCCGCAGATCCGCTCGTGGCCCGGGAAAGCATGTGCGCCCCAGGGCGGCCGCTGTCTAGCCTGAGGTGATGGACGCGGTACGGATCAGGCCGATGCGCGAAGAGGATCTTCCGGCGGTGGAGCGGGCCTCGGCGCTGACGTTTCTGGATGCCGATCGGCGTGATCGCAGGGTCAGTGACCCGGAGCCGGAGTTGCGGTCCGCCGCAGCTGCTCGGCAGTGGACCGACCTGATGCGCTATTACCTGGGTACGGACCCGGACGGCTGTCGAGTCGCGGTGGAAGCGGAAGCGGGCGCAGGCGTGGACCATGTGGTCGGCTTCGCCGTTTCGCAGAAGCGTGAGTCGCTGTGGTATCTCGCCACCTACGGTGTGCTGCCCGGCCACCAGCGCCGGGGCATCGGCAAGCGCCTGCTGGACGCCGTTCTCGCGCACGCCGACGGGAGCCCCGGCATCTTCTCGTCAAGTGTCCACCCCGGCGCGACCCGCCGGTACCGGCTCGCCGGGTTCTCGCTCCACCCGCAGATGCGCATGGTCGGCACCGTCGACCGGTCCGCCCTCCCGGCTGTCGACGGCCTCCGGGAGGGGCGGGCGGAGGACTTCCCGTGGATGGACCGGCTGGACCGGGAGCTGCGGGGTGCCGGGCACGGCCCTGACCACGGCCGTCTGCTCGCCACCCACCGGCTGGTCGTGTCCCGGGAGCGGAGCAGGCCGGGGTATGTCTACGTCGACGGCCGGGGACGGGCCGCGCTGCTGGCCGCCGCGTGTGCCGACACCGCGCAGCGGCTGCTGTGGGAGGCGCTGGCCGCGTCGGACGGCCGTACCCTCGTCAACTGCATCACCGCCCCCAACGAGTGGGCGGTCGACGTCGGTCTCGCCGCGGGGCTCGCCATCGGCCAGGAGGGCTACATCGCCGTCCGCGGCCTGCCCGTCCCGGCGCCCTACCTGGCCGACGGCCACTTCCTGTGAACCGCGCGGGCGCGCGCAGCGCACGGTGGTGCGACGTCTCCAAGAGCTTCTAGGTCGCACATCCGCCATTCGCCACACCCCGTATTGACATGATCATGCAGCGTGACCAGTCTGTCGAACGCCTATTCACGAGAGGGACGACGGCAAGGGGGGCTCATGAGACGCAGGGCGAGATCCTTACTCGCGGCAGCGGCGTTGCTGCTGGGAGGGGTGGTGGCGGTGCCCGCCGCGCAGGCGCAGGCGCGGGCGGAGGACGGGGCGGGGCGGGACGCGGTCGGGGTCTGGACGGCCGAGGTCACCAAGGCGCAGGTGCCGCTGCTGCTCAAAGCGGGGGTGGACGGCCACGAGCTGAGCGCGCAGGTGCCGAGCACCGGTAAGGCGGAGGTCGAGGTGTACCTCTCCGCCGGGCAGGCCGCCGGGCTGCGCCAACAGGGCGTGGAGCTGACGCGCAAGATCGTGCCGGCGGAGACGCAGCGCAGGCTCAGGGCTCAGGGGGACGGGGTCTTCCGCCCGTACCTGGGTGCCAACGGCCTGATGAAGGAGATGATCGACACCGCGCGGCACCACCGCGACCTCGCCAAGGTCGTCAGCATCGGCAAGACCGTCAAGGGCCGCGACATCATGGCCCTGAAGCTCACCAAGAACGCCGAGAAGACCGCGGACGGCGCCAAGCCCGCGGTGCTGTACGCGTCCAACCAGCACGCCCGGGAGTGGATCACTCCCGAGATGACCCGGCGGCTGATGCAGTACTACCTGGCCGGGTACGGCAAGGACCCGCGGCTGACCAAGATCCTCGACACCACCGAGCTGTGGTTCCTGCTCTCCGCCAACCCGGACGGTTACGACTACACCTTCGAGAGCCCGCAGAACCGCCTGTGGCGCAAGAACCTGCGCGACAACAACGGCGACGGCAGGATCACCCCCGGCGACGGCGTCGACCTCAACCGCAACTTCTCCTACAAGTGGGGCTACGACAACGAGGGTTCGTCCCCGAACCCGGCGGGCGAGACCTACCGCGGCCCGGCCGCCGCCTCCGAGCCCGAGACCAAGGCGCTGGACGCCTTCGAGAAGCGCATCGGTTTCCGGTACGCCATCAACTACCACTCCGCCGCCGAGTTGATCCTGTACGGCGTCGGCTGGCAGGTGGCCACGCCCACTCCGGACGACGTCCTCTACCGGGCGCTGGCCGGCACGCCTGAGAAGCCCGCGATCCCCGGCTACCGCCCGCAGGTCTCCTCCGAGTTGTACATCACCAACGGTGAGGCCGACGGCCACGCGTCCAACGTCAACGGCATTCCCATGTTCACCCCGGAGATGTCGACCTGTCAGACGGCCTCCGACGCCGACCCGAACGACGAGTGGAACGCCGCCGACTGCCAGTCCGTCTTCAACTTCCCCGACTCCGAGAAGCTCATCCAGGCGGAGTTCGAGAAGAACATCCCCTTCGCGCTCTCCGTCGCCGAGAGCGCCCGGCGCCCCGACCAGCCCGTCTCGTCCGTAGGGATGAAGGCGCCGGACTTCACCCCGCACGCGTTCACCACCTCCTACGCCCGCGGCGAGGACCAGGAAGTCGCCGTCACCGCGCGCAAGTCCGTACGGGACAAGGAGCTGAACTACCGCGTCAACGACGGCCGCCGGCACACGGAGGAGCTGGCGGCGTGGAAGGGCGGCGAGACCTACGGGGGCGAGGACAACCTCCACTTCGACCAGTACCGGGCGTCCGTCGAAGGGGCCGATCCGGGGGACAAGGTCGAGGTGTGGTTCTCCGGTTGGACGCGCGACGGCAAGACCACCAAGAGTGAACCTTTCACCTACACCGTCGCCGAGCGGCCGCGTGCCGACACCCTCGTCCTCGCCGAGGAGGGCGGCACCACCCCCGCGCAGCACACCGCCGCCTACACCAAGGCGCTCGCCGCGAACGGCCACCGCGCCGCGGTCTGGGACGTCGCCCGACGGGGTGCCCCGGACGCGCTCGGTGTCCTGAGCCACTTCGACAACGTCGTCTGGTACACCGGACCGGGCCGCCCGGGCGGCGCCACCCTGCTGGCCGTACGCGACTACCTCAACGAGGGCGGCAAGCTGCTCGCTGCGGGTGAGCAGGCGGGCGGCACCGCCGTGGTCGGCCGGGCCGTGACCGACGACTTCAGCCAGTACTACCTGGGCGCCGGCAGCCGCGTCCCCGTCAAGAACCCGCCCGCCTTCAAGGGCGCCGGCAAGCTGGCCGGCGCGGAGGTGAAGCTCGGCGACGCGCCGGGCAACCCGCTGGATTCCGCGGGCGCCCACTCGGTGATCTCCGACGAGCTGCCACCGGCCACGTTCCCCCAGTTCGCCAGCGCCGCGGCCGGCGACTACCCGGGAGTACGGACGCCGTTCCAGCCGTACGAGGGTGACTGGTTCGCCGCCGCACAGCACCGCGACACCTCCTGGATGCGGCTGTCCCGCACCGTGGACCTGACCGGCGTGACCGCGGCCGACCGGCCCACCCTCCAGTTCATGCTCAGCCACGACACCGAGGACGGGTACGACAACGCCGTCGTCGAGGCGCACACCGTGGGCCGGGACGACTGGACGACGCTGCCCGACGCGAACGGCGGCACCCGCACCGACGTGCCCGCCGAGTGCGGAGCGGGCTACTACCTGGCCGCGCACCCCTTCCTCCAGCACTACCTGACCCGTACCGGCACCGAGTGCCGCAACACCGGCAGCACCGGTGCGTGGAACCGCTTCACCGGCGCCTCGGACGGCTGGCGGCCGGTCGCCGTCGACCTGTCCGCCTACGCCGGGCAGCGCGTCGAGCTGGCGCTCTCGTACATCACCGACCCCAGCACCGGCGGCCGCGGCGTCTTCGTGGACAACACCAGGCTCACCACCGGCACCGGCGGCGAGCCGCTGGAGGGCTTCGAGACCTCGCTCGGGCCCTGGGCCGTCCCCGGGCCGCCCGCCGGCAGCCCGCCCGCCACGGGCGACTGGGCCCGCTCCAAGGAGCTGTTCCGGGCCGCCGGCGCGGTGACCACCCGGAACACCGTCCTGCTGGGCTTCGGCCTGGAGCATGTACAGACCGCCGCGGAACGGGCGGAACTGACCGGCGCGGCGCTCAAGGCCCTCGACGGCTGACCGCGCCCGTCCTCTCTCGGCGAACAGGGCGGCCCGTGGCCCCAGAGTGGGCCCGGACCGCCCCTGTCAATGTCACGTACGTCTCGTATTGGGGGTAGGGTCGGAGGCGGTCGGGGACATCCCATACAGCTCGCCGGTACTGCACCGGCGCACCAACGAGGAGATCGGTTCGTGACGATCCGCGTAGGCATCAACGGATTCGGCCGCATTGGTCGCAACTACTTCCGCGCGCTCCTGGAGCAGGGTGCGGACATCGAGATCGTCGGTGTCAACGACCTGACCGACAACGCCACCCTGGTTCACCTGCTGAAGTACGACACCATCCTGGGTCGTCTGAAGCACGACGTCAGCCACACCGACGACACCATCACGGTCGGCAAGCAGACCTTCAAGACGATGGCCGAGCGCGACCCCGCCAACCTGCCCTGGGGCGAGCTGGGCGCCGACATCGTCATCGAGTCGACCGGCATCTTCACCAAGAAGGCCGACGCCGAGAAGCACATCCAGGCCGGCGCCAAGAAGGTCCTGATCTCCGCGCCCGCCAAGGGTGAGGACATCACGATCGTGATGGGCGTCAACCAGGACAAGTACGACGCGGCCAACCACCACGTCATCTCCAACGCCTCCTGCACCACCAACTGCGTGGCGCCGATGGCCAAGGTTCTCGACGAGAACTTCGGCATCGTCAAGGGCCTGATGACGACCGTCCACGCGTACACCAACGACCAGCGCATCCTGGACTTCCCGCACTCGGACCTGCGCCGCGCCCGCGCCGCCGCGGAGAACATCATCCCGACCACGACCGGTGCCGCCAAGGCCACCGCGCTGGTCCTCCCGCAGCTCGAGGGCAAGCTGGACGGCATCGCCATGCGCGTCCCGGTCCCCACCGGCTCCGTGACCGACCTGGTCATCGAGCTGGAGCGCGAGGTCACCAAGGACGAGATCAACGCCGCCTTCCAGAAGGCGGCCGAGGGCCAGCTCAAGGGCATCCTGGAGTACACCGAGGACCCGATCGTCTCCTCGGACATCGTCAACTGGCCGGCCTCCTGCACCTTCGACTCCTCCCTGACGATGGCGCAGGGCAAGAGCGTCAAGGTCATCGGCTGGTACGACAACGAGTGGGGCTACTCCAACCGCCTGGTGGACCTGACCACCTTCGTCGGCGGCCAGCTCTGACACCTGCCTGATCAAGGCCAGGGCACGTAGATGTGCGGAAGGGGCTCGTAGGGCGCACCGAAGCGCCGTACGGGCCCCCTCCCATGACCGACCTACGCAACGGAGTCACTTCGCATGAAGACGATCGACGATCTCGCCCAGGACGGGCTGTCCGGCAAGCGGGTCTTCGTCCGCGCGGACCTCAATGTGCCGCTGGACGGCACCAGCATCACCGACGACGGCCGCATCCGCGCCGTCCAGCCGACGATCGCCAAGCTCGCGCAGCTCGGCGCCAAGGTGATCGTCGCCTCCCACCTGGGCCGTCCCAAGGGCGCCCCCGACCCGGCCTTCTCGCTGCGCCCGGCCGCCGAGCGCCTCGGTGAGCTGATCGGCCGCGACGTCGCCTTCGCCACCGACACGGTCGGCGAGTCCGCCCGCTCCGTCGTCGCCGGGCTCGGGGAGGGCGAGGTCGCCGTCCTGGAGAACCTGCGCTTCAACCCGGGCGAGACCAGCAAGGACGACGCCGAGCGCGGCGCCTTCGCGGACCAGCTCGCGGACCTCGCGGACGTGTACGTCGGTGACGGCTTCGGCGCCGTGCACCGCAAGCACGCCTCGGTCTACGACCTGCCGGCCCGCCTGCCGCACGCCGCGGGCGACCTGATCGCCGCCGAGGTCACCGTCCTGAAGAAGCTCACCGAGGACGTCAAGCGCCCCTACGTGGTCGTGCTCGGCGGCGCCAAGGTCTCCGACAAGCTCGCCGTCATCGACGAGCTGCTCGGCAAGGCCGACCGGCTGCTGATCGGCGGCGGCATGGCGTACACCTTCCTCAAGGCCAAGGGCTACGAGGTCGGCATCTCCCTCCTCCAGGAGGACCAGATCCCGAAGGTGACCGAGTACATGGAGCGGGCGGCGGCGAACGGCGTCGAGCTGGTGCTGCCCGTCGACATCCTGGCCTCGGCCGACTTCCCCGACCTGAAGACGAAGGCCCCGGCCGACTACGTCACGGTCGACGCCGACAAGATCCCCTCCGACAAGGAGGGCCTGGACATCGGCCCGAAGACCCGGGAGCTGTTCGCCTCGAAGATCGCCGACGCCGAGACCGTCTTCTGGAACGGCCCCGTAGGCGTCGCCGAGCACCCCGACTACGCCGGTGGCACCACCGCCATCGCGCGGGCCCTGCTGAACTGCGACGGCTTCACCGTCGTCGGCGGCGGCGACTCGGCCGCCGCGGTGCGCTCGCTCGGCTTCGACGAGAATGCTTTCGGCCACATCTCGACCGGCGGCGGCGCCAGCCTCGAATACCTCGAAGGCAAGACGCTCCCCGGCCTTGCCGCTCTGGAGGACTGAAGAACCGTGACTGACCGTACCCCGCTGATGGCGGGCAACTGGAAGATGAACCTCAACCACCTTGAGGCCATCGCACACGTCCAGAAGCTCGCCTTCGCACTCGCCGACAAGGACTACGAGGCCACCGAGGTCGCGGTCCTGCCGCCCTTCACCGACCTCCGCTCGGTGCAGACGCTGGTCGACGGCGACAAGCTGAAGATCAAGTACGGCGCCCAGGACCTCTCGGCGCAGGACTCCGGCGCGTACACCGGTGAGATCTCCGGCGGCATGCTGGCCAAGCTCAAGTGCAGCTACGTGGCCGTCGGCCACAGCGAGCGCCGCCAGTACCACGGCGAGAACGAAGAGATCTGCAACGCCAAGGTCAAGGCCGCCTTCAAGCACGGCATCACCCCGATCCTGTGCGTCGGCGAGGGCCTGGACGTCCGCAAGGCCGGCAACCAGGTCGAGCACACCCTCGCCCAGGTCGACGGCGGCCTGAAGGACGTGCCGGCCGAGCAGGCCGAGACCATCGTCATCGCCTACGAGCCCGTGTGGGCCATCGGCACCGGCGAGGTCGCCACGCCCGAGGACGCGCAGGAGGTCTGCGGCGCGATCCGCCGCCGCCTCGCCGAGCTGTACAGCCAGGAGCTGGCCGACAAGGTCCGCATCCAGTACGGCGGCTCGGTCAAGTCCGGCAACGTCGCCGCGATCATGGCGCAGCCGGACGTGGACGGCGCCCTGATCGGCGGCGCGGCGCTGGACGTGGACGAGTTCGTCAAGATCGTCCGGTTCCGCGACCAGTAGCGGCTATGACGACGGGCCAGGCCCGTCGTACCCTGTCGGGGCCGGTCCCGGTGCCATGTGCGCCGCCCGGCCCCGTACCATTCGATCTTCTTCGGTACGTCCCGTCCGTCAGTCCTAGAGAGTTGGTCCAGTCGTGGTCATCGGGTTCTCGGTAGCCCTCATCGTCTTCAGCCTGCTGCTGATGATGCTGGTGCTCATGCACAAGGGGAAGGGCGGCGGCCTGTCCGACATGTTCGGCGGCGGCATGCAGTCCTCGGTCGGCGGATCCTCCGTCGCGGAGCGCAACCTGGACCGCATCACCATCGTGATCGCCCTGTTCTGGTTCGCCTGCATCGTCGTACTCGGCGTCCTGATGAAGCTGGACAGCTGACGAACTGTCGAGGACGCGGCCTATCATGAGGGCGGCGTCCTCGGTGGGGGTGTAACTCCTGTCACTGGACGCGCGTTGGGCCTTACGTAGACTGGGGCGCTCGCAGCGCGACTGCTGTTCGATGCTTCGCAGCACCATTACGCAGGGAGTTACAACCGTGGCAAGTGGCAACGCGATCCGAGGAAGTCGGGTCGGGGCGGGGCCGATGGGGGAGGCCGAGCGAGGCGAGTCCGCGCCGCGCATCCGCATCTCCTTCTGGTGCTCGAACGGGCACGAGACTCAGCCCAGCTTCGCCGGCGACGCGCAGATTCCTGACACCTGGGACTGCCCGCGCTGCGGCTTCCCGGCAGGCAAGGACCGGGACAACCCGCCGGACCCGCCGCGCACCGAACCGTACAAGACGCACCTCGCGTACGTCCGGGAGCGCCGGAGCGACGCCGACGGCGAGGCGATCCTCGCCGAGGCCCTCGCCAAGCTGCGCGGAGAGATCTGACGGACCAGCACACACCACGACCGGCCCGGCCGGAGGGGACGCACCCCTCCCGGCCGGGCCGTCCGCGTACCGGGCCGGCCGGCGGGGTACCGGCGGAGGTGCTGAAACGGTTCGCCGGGGCGGCCGACAGCGGGGGGACACCTCATCCCGCTCCCTGATCAATTAGGTTGGGAGACGGCGGGGCCGGTACGAGAAGAAGAAGGCTGATGTCCGAGATGAACGCAGAAGGCCGCAACAGGCTCGACCAGACGCCTGAGTGGACCGCGCTGAACAAGCACCGGGAGCAGCTCGGGGAGGTGCGACTGCGCGAGCTGTTCGACCAGGACCCGGAGCGCGCCGGACGCTACACCCTCAAGGTCGGCGACCTGCACCTGGACTACTCCAAGCACCTGGTCACCGACGAGACGCTGCGCCTGCTGCGTGAGCTGGCCGCGGCCCGGGGCGTCGCCGAACTGCGGGACGCGATGTTCCGCGGCGACAGGATCAACGTCACCGAGAACCGGGCCGTGCTGCACACCGCGCTGCGCGCCCCCGAGTCCGCCACCGTCGAGGTGGACGGCGAGAACGTCGCCCCCGCCGTGCACGCCGTGCTGCGCAAGATGCAGATCTTCACCGACCGGGTGCGCTCGGGCGAGTGGAAGGGCCACACCGGCAAGCGCATCAAGACGGTCGTCAACATCGGTATCGGCGGCTCCGACCTGGGCCCGGCGATGGCGTACGAGGCGCTGCGCGCCTACTCCCACCGTGACATGCAGTTCCGTTTCGTCTCCAACGTGGACGGCGCGGACCTGCACGAGGCCGTCCGCGACCTCGACCCCGCGGAGACGCTCTTCATCGTCGCCTCGAAGACCTTCACCACCATCGAGACGATCACCAACGCCACCTCCGCCCGCAACTGGCTGCTGACCGGCCTGCGGGCCGGCGAGGACGCGGTGGCCAAGCACTTCGTCGCGCTGTCGACCAACGCCGAGAAGGTCGCCGACTTCGGCATCGACACCGACAACATGTTCGAGTTCTGGGACTGGGTCGGCGGCCGTTACTCCTACGACTCCGCGATCGGCCTCTCGCTCATGATCGCGATCGGTCCGGAGCGGTTCCGCGAGATGCTGGCCGGTTTCCACCTCGTCGACGAGCACTTCCGGTGCGCCCCCGCCGAGGAGAACGTCCCGCTCCTGCTCGGCCTCCTGGGCGTCTGGTACGGCAACTTCTGGGACGCCCAGTCGCACGCGGTCCTGCCGTACAGCCACTACCTCTCCAAGTTCACCGCGTACCTCCAGCAGCTGGACATGGAGTCCAACGGCAAGTCCGTGGACCGCGAGGGCAACCCGGTGCACTGGCAGACCGGCCCGGTCGTGTGGGGCACGCCCGGCACCAACGGTCAGCACGCGTACTACCAGCTCCTCCACCAGGGCACGAAGCTCATCCCCGCCGACCTCATCGGTTTCGCCAAGCCGGTCGAGGATCTCCAGCCGGGCCTGGTCGCCCAGCACGACCTGCTGATGGCCAACCTCTTCGCCCAGGGCCAGGCGCTGGCCTTCGGCAAGACCCCGGACGAGGTACGGGCCGAGGGCGTGCCCGAGGAATTGGTCCCGCACAAGACCTTCCAGGGCAACCGCCCCACCACCACCATCCTGGCCGAGGAGCTCACCCCCTCCGTCCTCGGCCAGCTCATCGCCCTGTACGAGCACAAGGTCTTCGTCCAGGGCGCCATCTGGAACATCGACTCCTTCGACCAGTGGGGCGTGGAGTTGGGCAAGGTACTGGCCAAGCGGGTCGAGCCCGCGCTGACCGAGGGCGCGGACGTCGAGGGCCTGGACGCCTCGACGAAGTCCCTGGTGGCCACGTACCGCGCGATGCGGGGCCGCTGATGGCGGCGGAGGAGGAGGTCCTGGCGAGCTTCCTGGACCTCCTCACCCCGGAGAACCGGGCATGGCTCCAGAGCCTCCCGGAGGGCGAGCAGCGCGACGTGGCGGTCCGTCACCTCGAAGCGGTACAGGGCGACAAGGAACATGCCCTGGGCCGGTACGACACGCATGACACCGAGGTGTCGGGGGTCGCGGTGGGCGATCTCCAGGACCCCGGCCACCTCGCCAACGCGATGGTCCGCCAGGAACAGGAACGACGGTCGTGACGAGCTGAGGCGGGGGCCCGCTCGCGGGCCGGCTTCCCGGTCTCAGCCCGGCGCGGGCCCGGGCCCTACAGACTTCGTCCTACGGTCCCGCACCCTCCCGTACACGGTCGGCTGACACGTACGAGGGTGGGGGGACGCCTGCCCCCACCGGCCGTCCGTCGCCGTACGACGGGAGGGGGCGGGCCGTAGGACGGAGTCTGGAGGCCCGGTCCCGTACCCCGGTACGGGAGGCGCCGCCCAGCACAGGCAGCCAGTCGGCCACGGAGTCCAACCCGCCGTCGGGCGCCGAAACTCCGCCGTACCGCGGGCAGCCCGACCGTGGCGCGGGCCCGGGCCCTACGGACTTCGTCCTACGGTCCCGCACCCTCCCGTACACGGTCGGCTTTCGCGGCGTGGGTGGGGGACGTCTGCCCCCACCGGCCGTTCGTCGCCATACGACGGAAGGGGGCGGGCCGTAGGACGAAGTCCGTAGGGCCGGTCCCGTACCCCGGTACGGGGAGCGCCGCCCGGTAAGGGCAGGGAGTCGGCCACGGCGCCCAGCCCGCCACCAGGCGCCGAAACCCCCTTGCTCAGTTGGACACCACGCCGAACGGCCCCGCTCCCACCCGGGAACGGGGCCGTTCGGCGTGCTTCGTTCGGCGGTGTCAGGCCGAAGCCGGCGGATACAGCCCGCGCGGCAGTTGCGTGGCGGCCGCCTTGTCGAGGAGCCACAGGGTGCGGCTGCGGCCGTACGCGCCCGCGGCCGGAGCCTGGATCTCCCCGGCGCCGGAGAGCGCCATCGCCACGGCCTTCGCCTTGTCCTCGCCCGCCGCCAGCAGCCAGACCTCCCGTGCCGCGCGGATCGCGGGCAGGGTGAGGGAGAGGCGGGTGGGCGGGGGCTTGGGGGCGCCGTGTACGGCGACGACCGTGCGTTGCGTCTCACGGACGGCCGGCAGCTCCGGGAAGAGCGACGCGACGTGGGTGTCCGGGCCGACGCCCAGCATGAGGACGTCGAAGGACGGGACGTGACCGTGGTCCCCGGGGAGCGCAGCGTCGCTCAGCTCGGCCGCGTACGCCTCCGCCGCGGCGTCCGCGTCGTTGCCCCACGCGCCGTGGGACGGGGGCATCGCGTGCACCCGCGTCGGGTCCAGCTGAACGCTGTCCAGCAGGACCTTGCGGGCCTGCGTGTAGTTGCGTTCCGGGTCCTCGTACGGCAGGAACCGGTCGTCGCCCCACCACAGGTCCACCCGGTCCCAGGCCACCGCGTCCCGGGCGGGCGCCTCGGCGAGGGCCGCGAGCAGCCCGTTGCCGTTGCGGCCGCCCGTCAGGACGATGGAGGCGGTGCCGCGGGCGGCCTGCGCGTCCACGATCTTCGTGATCAGCCGGGCCGCCGCGGCCTTGGCCATCAGCTCCTTGTCGCGGTGGACGACGACCTGCGGCGCGCTCACTCGGATGCCGCCTTGGAGGCCGCCTTCTTGGAGGCGGACTTCTTGGCGGGCGCCTTGGCCTTGGTGCCGGAGGACTCGGAGCCCTCCGACGCCTCGGACTTGGTGTCCGCCGCCTTCGCCGGATCCGCCGCGTCAGCGGGAGCCGGTTCGTCGGACGACTCGGCCGCCCTCGCCGCCAGCGGCGTCTGTGCCCGCTGCGGCTCGCCGAGCCGGTCGACGCCGTACTTCAGCGCCGAGGCGTACGTGTCGTCCGGGTCGAGCCGGCGCAGCTCCTCCGCCAGGAGTTCCGAGGTCTCGCGCCGCTTGAGCGCGACGTTGCGGTCGGGCTGGCCCTGCATGGAGAGCGTGGCCAGCGAGCCGTCCGCGCGGTCGAGCGCGACCGGGCCGCAGTCGGTCTCCATCCGGACGGCCGTCAGGCCGGGGCCGGCCGAGAGGAGCCGTCGGACGGGGACGCCGAGGCGGTCCGCGAGCCACATGCCGAGGAGTTCGACGCTGGGGTTGAACTCCTCGCCCTCGACCTCGACCTCGGCGACCTTGCAGGGCAGCTGGTCGAGCGCCGCGGCCAGCATCGAGCGCCAGGGCGTGATGCGGGTCCAGGACAGGTCCGTGTCGCCGGGCGAGTACGCGTCGGCGCGCTCGGCCAGCTCCCGGATCGGGTTCTCGGCGGTGTACATGTCGGTGACACGCCGCTGGGCGAGCGCCCCGAGCGGGTCGCGTGCCGCGTCCACCGGGGCGTTGACCGGCCACCACACGACGACCGGGGCGTCCGGCAGGAGCAGCGGCAGGACCACGGACTGGGCGTGGTTGATGGCCTCGCCGTAGAGCCGCAGGACGACCGTCTCACCCGTACCGGCGTCCGCGCCGACGCGGACCTCGGCGTCCAGGCGGGCCTTGGCGCGGTCGCGGGGCGACCGGCTGACGCGCTTGATGACGACGAGGGTGCGCGAGGGGTGCTCGCGGGACGCCTCGTTGGCGGCCTTCAGGGCGTCGTAGGCGTTCTCCTCGTCGGTGACGATGACGAGGGTGAGCACCATGCCGATGGCGGGGGTGCCGATGGTACGACGGCCCTGGACCAGCGCCTTGTTGACCTTGCTGGCCGTGGTTTCCGTCAGATCGATCTTCATGGCCGACGCCAGCTCCGTCCGTCTCGTGCGAGCATTTCGTCCGCCTCGTCCGGTCCCCAGGTCCCGGCCGTGTACTGCGCGGGCTTGCCGTGCTCGTCCCAGTACTCCTCGATCGGGTCGAGAATCCGCCAGGACTGCTCGACCTCCTCGACGCGCGGGAAGAGGTTGGCGTCACCGAGCAGGACGTCCAGGATCAGGCGCTCGTATGCCTCCGGGCTGGACTCGGTGAAGGACTCGCCGTAGGCAAAGTCCATCGAGACGTCCCGTACCTCCATGGAGGTGCCGGGCACCTTCGACCCGAAGCGCATGGTCACGCCCTCGTCCGGCTGGACGCGGATGACCAGGGCGTTCGCGCCCAGTTCTTCGGTGGCGGTGTGGTCGAAGGGGGAGTGCGGCGCGCGCTGGAAGACGACCGCGATCTCCGTGACGCGGCGGCCCAGGCGCTTGCCGGTGCGCAGGTAGAAGGGGACGCCCGCCCAGCGGCGGTTGTCCACCTCCAGCTTGATCGCGGCGTAGGTGTCGGTACGGGAGTTCGGGTCGATGCCGTCCTCCTCCAGGTAGCCGACGACCTTCTCGCCGCCCTGCCAGCCGGCCGCGTACTGGGCGCGGACGGTCTCCTTGCCCAGGTCGGCGGGGAGCCGTACGGCACCGAGCACCTTGGTCTTCTCGGCGACCAGCGCGTCCGCGTCGAAGGAGGCGGGCTCCTCCATGGCGGTCAGCGCGAGCAGCTGGAGGAGGTGGTTCTGGATGACGTCACGCGCGGCGCCGATGCCGTCGTAGTAGCCCGCGCGGCCGCCGATGCCGATGTCCTCGGCCATGGTGATCTGGATGTGGTCGACGTAGGACCGGTTCCAGAGCGGCTCGAAGAGGGTGTTGGCGAAGCGCAGCGCCAGGATGTTCTGGACCGTCTCCTTGCCCAGGTAGTGGTCGATCCGGAAGACCGACTCGGGCGGGAAGACCTCGTGGACGATGCGGTTCAGTTCCTGGGCGCTGGCCAGGTCGTGGCCGAAGGGCTTCTCGATGACCGCGCGGCGCCAGCAGTCGCCCTGCTGGTCGGCCAGGCCGTGCTTCTTGAGCTGCTGGACGACCGTGGGGAAGAACTTGGGCGGCACGGACAGGTAGAAGGCGAAGTTGCCGCCGGTGCCCTGGGCCTTGTCGAGTTCCTCGATGGTGTCCTTGAGGGTCTCGAAGGCCTCGTCGTCGTCGAAGTTGCCCTGGACGAACCGGCAGCCCTGGACGAGCTGCTGCCAGACCTCTTCGCGGAACGGTGTACGGGAGTGCTGTTTGACGGCCTCGTACACCTCCTGCGCGAAGTCCTGGTGCTCCCACTCGCGGCGGGCGAAGCCGATGAGGGAGAAGCCCGGCGGCAGCAGCCCGCGGTTCGCCAGGTCGTAGACGGCAGGCATCAGCTTTTTACGGGACAAATCGCCCGTGACGCCGAAGATGACCAGGCCCGACGGCCCCGCGATACGCGGGAGCCGTCGGTCCGCGGCGTCACGCAGCGGATTGCTGCTGGACAAGGTGGGTCAGCCCTCCGAAGGAGCGAGGCGCTTGAGCTCCGCCTCAGTGGACTTGAGCAGGTCGTTCCAGGACGCCTCGAACTTCTCGACGCCCTCGTCCTCCAGCACCTGCACGACGTCGTCGTACGAGATGCCGAGCTTCTTCAGCGCGTCGAGGTCGGCCTGCGCCTGCTCGTAGCTGCCGCGCACCTTGTCGCCGGAGATCTCGCCGTGGTCGCCGGTGGCTTCCAGGGTGGCCTCGGGCATGGTGTTGACCGTGTTCGGCGCCACCAGCTCCTCGACGTACATGGTGTCCTTGAGCGACGGGTCCTTGACGCCGGTCGAGGCCCACAGCGGACGCTGCTTGTTGGCGTGCGCCTTGTCCAGCGCGTTCCAGCGGTCCGAGGAGAAGACCTCCTCGTACGCCTGGTAGGCCAGGCGCGCGTTGGCGACGGCGGCCTTGCTCTTCAGGGCCTTGGCCTCGTCGGTGCCGATCGCGTCCAGACGCTTGTCGGTCTCGGTGTCCACGCGGGACACGAAGAAGGAAGCCACCGAGTGGATCTTGGACAGGTCCAGGCCCGCGGCCTTGGCCTTCTCCAGGCCCTCCAGGTAGGCGTCCATGACCGCGCGGTAGCGCTCCAGCGAGAAGATCAGCGTGACGTTGACGCTGATGCCCCGGGCGATCGTCTCGGTGATCGCCGGGAGGCCCGCCTTGGTGGCCGGGATCTTGATCAGCGCGTTGGGGCGGTCCACCAGCCAGGCCAGCTGCTTGGCCTCGGCGACGGTGGCGCGGGTGTCGTGCGCCAGGCGCGGGTCGACCTCGATGGAGACCCGGCCGTCCTGGCCGTCGGTGGCGTCGAAGACCGGGCGCAGGATGTCGGCCGCGTCCCGGACGTCCGCCGTGGTGATCATCCGGATGGCTTCCTCGACGGTCACCTTGCGGGCCGCGAGGTCGGTGAGCTGGGTGTCGTACCCGTCGCCCTGCGAGATGGCCTTCTGGAAGATCGACGGGTTGGTGGTGACACCGACGACGTGCTGCTGGTCGATCAGCTCGGCCAGGTTGCCGGACGTGATCCGCTTGCGGGACAGGTCGTCCAGCCAGATCGCGACGCCTTCGTCGGAGAGGCGCTTGAGTGCGTCTGTCATGGGGTTTGCATCTCCTACTTGATCGTGTACGGGCGTCAGCGCTGGGCCGCTGCGAGGGATTCCCGGGCCGCCGTGGCGACCGCGTCGGCGGTGAAGCCGAACTCGTGGAAGAGGACCTTGGCGTCCGCCGAGGCACCGAAGTGCTCCAGCGAGACGATGCGGCCCTGGGCGCCCACGTAGCGGTGCCAGGTCAGACCGATGCCGGCCTCGACCGCGACCCGGGCCTTGACCGTCGGCAGCAGCACGCTGTCGCGGTACCCCTGGTCCTGCTCCTCGAACCACTCGACCGACGGCATCGAGACGACGCGCGTCGGAATGCCCTCGGCCTGCAGCGCCTCGCGCGCCTCGACGGCGAGCTGCACCTCGGAGCCGGTGCCGATCAGGATGACCTGCGGCTCGCCGCCCTCGGCCTCGAACAGCACGTAGCCGCCCTTGGCCGCGGCGGGGTTCGCCTCGTACGTCGGTACGCCCTGGCGGGTGAGCGCGAGGCCGTGCGGCGCCGGCTTGCTCTGGTGGCGGCGCAGGATCTCGGCCCAGGCGGTGGCGGTCTCGTTGGCGTCGGCCGGGCGGACGATGTTCAGGCCCGGGATGGCGCGCAGCGCGGACAGGTGCTCGACCGGCTGGTGGGTCGGGCCGTCCTCGCCGAGACCGATGGAGTCGTGCGTCCACACGTAGGTCACCGGCAGTTGCATGAGCGCGGCGAGCCGGACGGCGGGGCGCATGTAGTCGGAGAACACCAGGAAGGTGCCGCCGTAGATGCGGGTGTTGCCGTGCAGCGCGATGCCGTTCATGGTCGAGCCCATGGCGTGCTCGCGGATGCCGTAGTGGACCGTGCGGCCGTACGGGCTGGCCTCGGGCAGCGGGTTGCCCTCGGGCAGGAACGACGAGTTCTTGTCGATCGTGGTGTTGTTCGAGCCGGCGAGGTCGGCGGAGCCGCCCCACAGCTCGGGCACGACCGCGCCCAGCGCCTGGAGGACCTTGCCGGAGGCGGCGCGGGTGGCGACGCCCTTGCCGGTCTCGAAGGCGGGCAGCGCCTTCTCCCAGCCGTCCGGCAGCTCGCCCGCCTGGATGCGGTCGAACTGGGCGGCGCGCTCCGGGTTGGCCGCGCGCCAGGCGTCGAGCTTCTCGTCCCACGCGGCGTGCGCCTCGCTGCCGCGCTTCCAGGCGGCGCGGGTGTGCTCGATGACCTCGTCGGAGACCTCGAAGGACTTCTCCGGGTCGAAGCCCAGCACCTTCTTGGTGGCCGCGACCTCTTCGGCACCCAGCGCGGAGCCGTGCGCGGCCTCGGTGTTCTGGGCGTTCGGGGCGGGCCAGGCGATGATCGAGCGGGCCGCGATGAACGAGGGACGCTCGGTCTCCTCCTGGGCCGCCTTCAGGGCCTTGGCCAGGCCCACCGGGTCGAGGTCACCGCTGGGCAGCTGGTCGACGCGCTGGACGTGCCAGCCGTACGACTCGTAGCGCTTGATCGTGTCCTCGGAGACCGCGGTCTCGGTGTCGCCCTCGATGGAGATGTGGTTGTCGTCCCACAGCAGTACGAGGTTGCCGAGCTTCTGGTGGCCCGCGAGCGAGGAGGCCTCGGCCGAGACGCCCTCCTGGAGGCAGCCGTCACCGGCGATGACCCAGACGGTGTGGTCGAACGGCGAGGTGCCGGGCGCCGCCTCCGGGTCGAACAGGCCGCGCTCGTAGCGGGCGGCCATGGCCATGCCCACGCCGTTGGCGACACCCTGGCCGAGCGGGCCGGTCGTGGTCTCCACGCCGACCGTGTGGCCGTACTCCGGGTGACCGGGGGTCTTCGAGCCCCAGGTGCGGAAGGCCTTCAGGTCGTCCAGCTCCAGGCCGTAGCCGGCCAGGTAGAGCTGGATGTAGAGGGTCAGGCTGGAGTGGCCCGCGGAGAGGACGAACCGGTCGCGGCCGGCCCACTTCGCGTCCGCCGGGTCGTGCCGCATCAGCTTCTGGAAGAGAACGTAAGCGGCCGGCGCGAGGCTCATGGCGGTACCCGGATGGCCGTTACCGACCTTCTGCACGGAATCCATGGCCAGGACGCGGACGGTATCGACGGCCCGCTGGTCCAGGTCGGTCCACTCGAAATCTGTGGTGGTCGGCTTGGTGCTCACCCTGAGTCAGGGCTCCTCTCCACATGTCGAATGCCGGGGACGGTTTGTCCGCCGGGCGTTGTCGAGCCTACCCCTGCATCCACGGCCGTCTTTTCGACGGAGCGTCGACGGCTCACCCGGGGAAACTCGACGCCTTAGGCAACCAAATCCGGACTCCGGACATTCCCGCCCCGGACGAGACGGCCACCACTCCAGACTGCCGGGCGGCGCCCGCCTTCGCCTCCTGAACGGCGTGAACGGCGGGCGAAGCGCCCACGGAGGCGCGCCCGTGCGCGGCGGCGGCGGGGCACGGGAGGGTGCCGGGGCCGGGGCGCGGCACGCCCAGGGACTCGCCGGGGGTACGGCCCCACTGACCCCGGTACCCCCTCAACACGACCCCACCCCCGCGAAGGCCGTCGTATGGCCAACGTCTAAAGTGGCGTGGTACGCGCAAGCCTTAACCGGGTCTTCACGGCCGGGAACGCTTGCTGGCCTTATCTTCGCGGCGCAAGCCGCTGATGTTACTTCCAGGGGTGTGCGTGACGGCCGTCGAATCCCGTCCTGCCGGGGTCCTAGCCCAGGGCCCGCAGGGTTCAGGTCACCGTCCGTTCGGGGCCCGTGTCAAGGCGTTCGTGGCGCTGACCAAGCCGCGCGTCATCGAGCTGCTGCTCATGACGACGGTGCCGGTGATGTTCCTGGCGGCCGGTGGTGTCCCCGACCTCTGGCTGGTGCTGGCCACCTGTGTGGGCGGCTATCTCTCCGCCGGCGGCGCGGCCGCGTACAACATGTACATCGACCGCGACATCGACGCCCTGATGGACCGCACCTCGCAGCGGCCGCTGGTCACCGGAATGGTCTCGCCCCGCGAGTGCCTGGTCTTCGCGACCGCACTGGCGGTCGGCTCGACGGCCTGGTTCTGGTTCCTGGTCAACCCGCTGTCGGCGGTGCTGTCGCTCGCGGCCCTGCTGTTCTACGTCGTCGTCTACACGATGATCCTCAAGCGGCGTACCGCGCAGAACATCGTCTGGGGCGGCATCGCGGGCTGCATGCCGGTCTTCATCGGCTGGTCCGCGGTGACCAACACCGTCTCCTGGGCCTCCGCCGTCCTCTTCCTCGTCATCTTCTTCTGGACGCCGCCGCACTACTGGCCGCTGTCGATGAAGGCCAAGGACGACTACGAGCGGGTCGGCGTGCCGATGCTGCCGGTCATCGCGGGCAACAAGGCCGTGGCGCGGCAGATCGTGGCGTACAGCTGGGTGATGGTCCTGGTGTCGCTGCTCCTCCAGCCGCTCGGCTACACCGGCTGGTTCTACACGGTGGTGGCGGTGCTCTGCGGCGCCTTCTGGCTGAAGGAGGCGCACGGTCTCCAGGCCCGCGCCAAGGCCGGGATCACCGGGGCCAAGCTGAAGGAGATGCGGCTGTTCCACTGGTCGATCACCTATGTGTCGCTGCTGTTCGTCGCCATCGCCGTGGACCCGTTCCTGCGCTGGTAGGAGCTTGCGCCGAGATGTCCGCCGGGCCCGTCACGATCCGTTCGTGGCGGGCCCGCGGCGTGTGCGCGGTGCCCCGGACGGCCCTTCCGCCGCTGATTACCGGCGGGTAGCATTCTGTCCATGGCAGACATTCAGCAGGCGGACACGGCGGACGAGCAGGCCGGCGGGCAGCCCGCGCCGGGCCGGGCGGACAAGCGGGCCGAGCGGCGGACTGCCCGGCTGGCCAAGGACATCGCGGCGTTCGCCGCCTCCCACGGCGGCAGCGCCGACGGCCAGCTCGCCCACATCGCCCGCGGCAGCGTCCGGATCGCGCTGGTCGGCGCCGACGGCCAGTGGGGCAACCTCGTCGCCGGGACACAGGACGTCGCACGGGCCGCGGCCGAGCGGGCCGGGGTCACCCTGCACGAGGAGTTCGACGGCGAGCTGGCGGCCAAGGTACGCACCGGTCCGTACGAATGGTCGCGGATGGCGGGCATCCAGGTGGGTGGCCCGGCCAACCCCTGAGGCCGGGGCCGGGCCGGGCCCGCTACCTGACGGCCGCGTCGTCCGTTGAGCCCACCAGGGGCGGCGACCGTGCCGCGCCGGGTGGGCTTTCGGCGCCGTGGGCGCCTTCGGTCCCGGGAGGCTTCAGCGAGGAGGGGCGGATGGACCGACTGCCACCGCTCGTGGACCAGCACAGCCACGGCGCGCTCCACGGGGACCTGGGGCTCGGCGCCTTCGAGGCGCATCTGGCCGCCGCCTCGGGCGGCCACGGCCCGGCACCGGCCGGCACCACCTTCTTCGACAGCTGGACCGGCCTCGGCGTACGCCGCTGGTGCCCGCCCCTGCTGGGCCTGGAGGCGCACTGTCCGCCCGCCCGCTATCTGGCCCGCAGGCGGGAGCTGGGCGCCTTCCACGCGAGCCGCCTACTGCTGCGCGGCGCCGGTATCGGAACGTTCCTGCTGGAGACCGGCGCTCCCAGCGAGCTGACCACGGCCGGTGAGCTGGCCGCCGCAGCGGAGGCGGGCGCCCACGAGGTCGTACGGCTCGAACCGCTCGCCGAGCAGATCGCGGACACCTCCGGCAGCGTCGGCTCCTTCGTCGGCTACACGGCGGAAGCGATCTACGCGGCCGCCCAGGACGCCACCGCCTTCGCCTCCGGCGCCGCCTTCTGCGAGGGCCGCGCCCCCGAGGCGGCCGAGGTGCGGCGCGCGGCCGAACGATGGCTGCGGGGCCGCAGGCCGGGGGAGCGATTGACCGAGCCGTCGCTGCTGCGGCACCTGCTGTGGAGCGCGGTCGCCACCGGCGTACCCGTACAGCTGCACGGTCCCGACCCGCTGCCGCTGGCGGGATTCCTCCAGGCCACCACCGGTATCGGTACGGACCTGGTGCTGCTGCCCCGGCCGCCGCACCACCGCCGTGCGGCGCAGCTGGCCGCGGTCCATCCGCACGTCTACGCGGACGCCGGGCCGGACCCCGGGGAAACGCTCAGGCAGGCCCCGTTCGGCAAGCTGATGTTCTCTACAGGGGCGCGGGCGCTGCCCGAGCTGTACGTGACGGGCGCGCGCTTCTTCGTACGGGCCGTCGAGCGGGTCGTACGGGAGTGGGCGGAGGAGGGCATGTGCGCGCGGGCGGACGCGGGGCGGATCGCCGCCATGGTCGCGTCCGGGACCGCGCGCCGCGTCTACCGGCTGGAGGAGGAGGTGCCGGCGGCCGGCTGAGGTGCGGCGGGGGCGGGCACCTCGGCGCTCGCGGCCGCAGCGGTGCCGACGCCGTCGGCGGGGGAGTCGCCCGTACCGGCCGGTACGGGGCCGCGGTCACGCAGCGCCAGGTAGATGCGCAGCACGCAGATCCACACCAGCGTCGAGACGAGCATGTGCAGGCCGACGACGATCTCCGGCAGGCCCGCGAAGTACTGGACGTAGCCGATGACGCCCTGGAGCAGGATGCAGCCGAACAGCTCCAGCATCATGCGGCGCGGCGCGGCCGGTGCCTTGACGGCGCGCAGCGTGAACCACAGGGCCACCGACAGGCCGACGACGATGTAGACGAAGTCGACGTGCAGCTGGGTGATCTCGTGCCAGTCCACCGGGATGCGGTGCACCTTCTTGGCGTCGCCCGCGTGCGGTCCGGCGCCGGTGACGACCGTGCCGATGACGGTGAGCACGCCGGTCGCCAGGACCAGCAGCCCGGCGAGCTGGCGCACCGGGCGGGCGACCAGGTCGCGCGGCTCCTCGTCGCCCTCGGCGGCGCGCCGCCAGGCCAGCACGGAGACCGTGAGCAGGGCGGTGGTGAGGAGGAAGTGCGCGGCGACGAGGTACGGGTTCAGGCCGGTCAGGACGACGATGCCGCCCCAGACGGCGTTGCCCATGACGATCCAGAACATCGCCCAGCCGAGCCGGGTGAGCGAGCGGCGCCGGGGCGCGCGCGCCCGTGCCGCGATGATGAACACGCCGATGAACGCGCACAGCACGTACGTCAGCAGGCGGTTGCCGAACTCGATGAGGCCGTTGATGCCCATCGCGGAGGTCGGCGTCAGGCTGTCCGGGGTGCACTTGGGCCAGGTCGAGCAGCCCAGCCCGGACTGGGTGAGCCGGACGGCGCCGCCGGTCACGACGATGACGACGGACATCACGACGGTGGCCAGCGCGGCCCGCCGTACGAAGGCGGCACTGGGCTGCCAGCGGCGCGCGATCAGCTCAAAGGGGTTCCACGTGTTCGGCACGCAGCCATCGTAGGCGGCGGCTTGTGCAAAGTTTCACGAGGGGGTGGGCAACGCGCGGGCCTCTTGCGCAACCGCAGGTCACACCGGTTCCCGACGGCCTGCTCCCCGCAGGAGGCCGCTGCTGCCGCCGGAAGCGCCGCTACTCCCAGCGGAAGAACTTGGCCGCCGCGCCCAGCCCGAGCACCGCCCACACCGCGAGGATGCCCAGGTCGGCCCACGGCACGCCCGCGCCGTGCTGGAGAACGTCCCGCAGGCCGTCCGACAGCGCGGAGATCGGCAGCAGCCCGAGCACCGACTGCGCCGCGTCCGGGAACTTGTCCAGCGGCACGATCACGCCGCCGCCCACCAGCAGCAGCAGGAAGACGAGGTTGGCCGCCGCCAGCGTCGCCTCTGCCTTGAGCGTGCCCGCCATCAGCAGGCCAAGGCCGGAGAACGCCGCCGTGCCGAGGACCAGCAGCAGCACCACCGACAGCGGATTGCCGTGCGGGGACCACCCCAGCGCGAACGCGATCACCGTCAGCAGTACGACCTGGAGGATCTCGGTCACCAGCACCGAACAGGTCTTCGCCGTCATCAGCGCCCAGCGCGGCAGCGGCGACGCGGCCAGCCGCTTCAGGACCCCGTACCGGCGCTCGAAGCCGGTCGCGATGGCCTGCCCGGTGAAGGCGGTGGACAGCACCGCCAGGGCCAGGATGCCGGGCGCCAGGAAGTCGACGGCCTTGCCCTCGCCCGTGTCGACGATGTCGACGGCGGAGAACAGCACCAGCAGCAGCGTCGGAATGATGACGGTCAGCAGCAGCTGCTCGCCGTTGCGCAGCAGCATCTTTGTTTCGAGGAGGGCCTGCGCGCGGATCATCCGGGACAGCGGCGCCGCGCCGGGCCGGGGGGCGAAGGTGCCGGCGGTGCGGGCCGCGCCGCCCCCGTCCGTCGTGCCGGTGGCGGTCATGAACGCAGCTCCTTGCCGGTCAGTTCGAGGAAGACGTCCTCCAGGGTGTGCCGCTCGACCGCTATGGCGTCCGGCAGCACGCCGTGCTGCGCGCACCAGGAGGCGACGGTCGCCAGCAGCTGCGGATCGATCGTGCCGGTCACCCGGTACGTGCCGGGTGTCAGCTCGGCCGCGGCGCTCTCCGCGGGCAGCGCCTTGAGCAGCGCGTTCAGGTCGAGGCCGGGCCGTCCGGTGAAGCGCAGGGTGTTCTCGGCGCCGCCCTTGCACAGCTCCTCGGGGCTGCCCTGGGCGATCACCCGGCCGCCGTCGATGATCGCGACGTCGTCGGCGAGCTGCTCGGCCTCGTCCATGAAGTGGGTGGTCAGTACGGTGCTGACGCCGTCGGCGCGCAGTTCCCGTACGAGGTCCCAGGTGGCGTGCCGGGCCTGCGGGTCCAGCCCGGCCGTCGGCTCGTCCAGGAAGACCAGCTCGGGACGGCCCACGACGGCCATGGCCAGCGCGAGCCGCTGCTGCTGCCCGCCGGACAGCCGCCGGTAATGCGTACGGCCGCAGCTGCCCAGTCCCAGCCGGTCCATCAGCAGGTCCACGTCGACGGGGTGCGCGTGCAGCCCGGCGGTGTGCCGCAGCATCTCCTCGGCACGGGCGCCCGCGTAGACGCCGCCGGACTGGAGCATCACGCCGATACGGGGCCGTAGCGCCGCGGCGTCGGCGACCGGGTCCAGGCCCAGGACGCGGACGGTGCCCGCGTCGGGGCGGCGGTAGCCCTCGCAGATCTCGACGGTGGTGGTCTTCCCGGCGCCGTTGGGTCCGAGGACGGCGGTGACCGAGCCCGCCTCGACCCTGAGGTCGAGGCCGTCCACCGCGGTCTTGGTCCCGTACCGCTTGACCAGGCCGGTGACCTCGACGGCAGGCGGACGGCCGGGGGTCCGGGGGGTGTCCCCGGAGGAGGCGCTGCGCATGACCGGCAGTCTACGAAGCGCGGGGGTGCCCGCAGGAGCGGGGGCGAAAAGGTGCGGGCTCCTGCCGGATCAGGAACCGGAAAAGACGGACCGGCGCGACAAAAAGTGCGAACTCCTTCGGGTGGGGGAGTGGAGCGGCCTTTGCGGGGTGTAGATCATCCGGGCTCCGGGACGGGGGTGCCGGGCGCCCCTCCGGCTGTCGATGGAACCAGTGAATCCGCAGCTCAACAGGGGTGTCGGCACACTCGTGCGAAGCCCGGGCCGGTGCGGCGATTAGGTGACCCTAAGTGATCGAGGCCACCGGTCCGTGATCCCGCCGAGGGTTGTCTTGGCCTGAGGAATTACGCAACAATGGCGTTGTGAAATACGCGAGCGAGGAACAGGAAGGCACCGCGGCCCGCCCGGCCGGCGGGCCGGACGGCCCCGCGCCCGCACGCTCGGCGCGGTCCGCGTCCGGTGCCGCGCCGCACCACGACGAACAGCAGGGCACGCGCAACCGCGTCGCGCGTTCCATCCTCGACCACGGTCCGTCCACCGCGGCCGAGCTGGCCCTCAGGCTGGAGCTGACCCAGGCGGCCGTCCGCCGCCACCTCGACACCCTCGTCGCGGAGAACGTGGTCGAGCCCCGCGAGAAGCGCGTCTACGGCGCGCGCACCCGCGGCCGCCCGGCCAAGGTCTTCGCGCTCACCGACTGCGGCCGGGACGCCTTCGACCAGTCCTACGACCAGCTCGCCGCCGACGCGCTGCGCTGGATCGCGGAGAGCGCGGGCGGCGGCGAGCTGGGCGAGGCCGCGATCGCGGCGTTCGCCCGCGCCCGCTTCGCCGCGCTGGCCGAGGGCTACCGCGCGAGCGTGGAGTCCGCGTCCCCTGAAGGACGTACGCAGGCGCTTGCCGAGGCGTTGACCGCGGACGGGTACGCTGCTACGGCACGCAGCGCGCCCAGTCATCAGCTGGGTGAACAGCTCTGCCAGCACCACTGCCCGGTCGCCCACGTCGCCGAGCAGTTCCCGCAGCTGTGCGAGGCGGAGACCGAGGTCTTCTCCCGCCTGCTGGGGACCCACGTGCAACGTCTTGCCACCATCGCCCACGGCGACGGTGTCTGCACGACCTTCGTCCCGAAGGGCCGCGAGGCCGCCGGCAAGACCGCCCACCGCACCACCAAGACCACCAATGCTTCTGCAAGCACGGCCGGGAGGAACCCCGCATGACTCTCCCCACGGAGACTGCTCACCCTGAGCTTGAGGGCCTGGGCACGTACGAATACGGCTGGGCCGACTCCGACGTGGCCGGCGCTTCCGCCAAGCGCGGCCTGTCCGAGGAGGTCGTCCGCGACATCTCGGGCAAGAAGAACGAGCCTGAGTGGATGCTCAAGCTCCGCCTCAAGGGCCTGAAGCTCTTCGACAAGAAGCCCATGCCGAACTGGGGCTCGGACCTGTCGGGCATCGACTTCGACAACATCAAGTACTTCGTGCGTTCCACGGAGCAGCAGGCCGCCTCCTGGGAGGACCTGCCCGAGGACATCAAGAACACCTACGACAAGCTGGGCATCCCCGAGGCGGAGAAGCAGCGGCTGGTCGCGGGTGTGGCCGCGCAGTACGAGTCCGAGGTGGTCTACCACCAGATCCGTGAGGACCTGGAGCAGCAGGGCGTCCTGTTCCTGGACACCGACACCGCGCTCAAGGAGCACCCGGAGCTCTTCAAGGAGTACTTCGGCACGGTGATCCCGGCCGGCGACAACAAGTTCGCCTCGCTGAACACCGCGGTCTGGTCGGGCGGCTCGTTCATCTACGTCCCCAAGGGCGTGCACGTGGACATCCCGCTCCAGGCGTACTTCCGCATCAACACCGAGAACATGGGTCAGTTCGAGCGGACGCTGATCATCGTCGACGAGGACGCCTACGTCCACTACGTCGAGGGCTGCACCGCCCCGATCTACAAGTCCGACTCGCTGCACTCCGCGGTCGTCGAGATCATCGTGAAGAAGGGCGGCCGCTGCCGCTACACGACGATCCAGAACTGGTCGAACAACGTCTACAACCTGGTCACCAAGCGCGCCGTCGCCTACGAGGGCGCGACCATGGAGTGGGTCGACGGCAACATCGGCTCCAAGGTCACGATGAAGTACCCGGCCGTCTACCTGATGGGCGAGCACGCCAAGGGCGAGACCCTGTCCATCGCCTTCGCGGGCGAGGGCCAGCACCAGGACGCGGGCGCCAAGATGGTCCACATGGCCCCCCGTACGTCCTCCAACATCGTCTCCAAGTCGGTGGCGCGGGGCGGCGGCCGTACGTCCTACCGCGGCCTGATCGAGATCGGCGAGGGCGCCGAGGGCTCCAAGTCCAACGTGCTGTGCGACGCCCTGCTCGTCGACACCGTCTCCCGCTCGGACACCTACCCGTACGTGGACGTCCGCGAGGACGACGTCACCATGGGCCACGAGGCGACCGTCTCCAAGGTCAGCGACGACCAGCTCTTCTACCTGATGGCGCGCGGCCTGTCCGAGGACGAGGCGATGGCGATGATCGTGCGCGGCTTCGTCGAGCCGATCGCCCGCGAGCTGCCCATGGAGTACGCGCTGGAGCTGAACCGGCTGATCGAGCTGCAGATGGAAGGCGCGGTCGGCTGACGCCCTCCGCGCAACGCAGCGACTGAATTCTCACGAGGAAGAGAGCACCACGACAGCCATGGCTGAGGCTCAGACAATCCCGGCGGGGTCCACGACCACCGGTTCGATCGCGGTGGCCGCCGAGTCCACCGTCGCCACCCGGATGAGCGCCCCGCCGTCCTACGACGTGGCGGACTTCCCGGTGCCGCACGGCCGCGAGGAGGAGTGGCGCTTCACCCCCCTCGCGCGCCTGAAGGGCCTGCACGACGGCACCGCCGTCGCGTCCGGCGCCGACCTGAAGATCGACATCACGGCGCCCGAGGGCGTCACCCACGAGCTCGTCGAGCGCGACGACCCGCGGGTCGGCAAGGCCGGCAAGCCCGTCGACCGGATCGCCGCCCAGGCGTACAGCTCCTTCGAGAAGGCGTCCGTCATCACGGTGCCCAAGGAGACGGTGCTCACCGAGCCGATCCGCATCGCGGTGCACGGCGAGGGCGGCACGGCCTACGGCCACCAGGTCATCGAGCTGGGCGCGTTCGCCGAGGCCGTCGTCGTCATCGACCACACCGGCGACGCGACGCTCGCCGCCAACGTCGACTACCTCATCGGCGACGGCGCCAAGCTGACCGTCGTCTCCGTGCAGGACTGGGACGACACCGCCGTCCACGTCGGCCAGCACAACGCGCTGGTCGGCCGGGACGCCGGCTTCAAGTCCGTGGTCGTCACCTTCGGCGGCGACGTGGTCCGGCTGCACCCGCGTGTCACCTACGCGGCCCCCGGCGGTGAGGCCGAGTTCTACGGTCTGTACTTCACCGACAACGGCCAGCACCAGGAGCACCGCCTCTTCGTCGACCACGAGGCGGCCAACTGCCGCTCCAACGTCGTCTACAAGGGCGCCCTCCAGGGCCAGGACGCGCACGCCGTCTGGATCGGCGACGTGCTCATCCGGGCCGCCGCCACCGGCACGGACACCTACGAGCTCAACCGCAACCTCGTGCTGACCGACGGCGCGCGGGTCGACTCGGTGCCCAACCTGGAGATCGAGACCGGCGAGATCGTCGGCGCCGGCCACGCCTCGGCGACCGGCCGCTTCGACGACGAGCAGCTGTTCTACCTGATGGCCCGCGGCATCCCGGCCGACGAGGCCCGCCGGCTGGTCGTCCGCGGCTTCTTCACCGAGCTCGTCCAGCAGATCGGCCTGCCGGACGTCGAGGAGCGCCTGATCGCCAAGATCGAGGCCGAGCTGGAAGCGTCCGTGGCATGAGCCCGGCCTACGTACGCGCCTGCGGGCTGGCCGACCTGGAGGAGGACAGCCCCAAGCGTGTCGAGATCGACGGCGTGCCGGTCTCCCTCGTCCGCACCGACGGGGAGGTGTTCGCGATCAACGACATCTGCTCGCACGCGAACGTCTCCCTGTCCGAGGGCGAGGTGGACGACTGCGCGATCGAGTGCTGGCTGCACGGCTCCAGCTTCGACCTGCGCACCGGCAAGCCGTCCGGGCTCCCCGCCACGCAGCCCGTCCCCGTATACCCCGTAAAGATCGAAGGAGAAGGCGCGGACGCTTCCGTGCTCGTCTCCGTCACCCAGGAGTCCTGAGTCCCCATGGCAACGCTTGAGATCCACGACCTGCACGTCTCCGTCGAAGCCGAGAACGGCTCGCGCGAGATCCTGAAGGGCGTCGACCTGACCGTGAAGCAGGGCGAGACGCACGCCATCATGGGCCCCAACGGCTCCGGCAAGTCCACCCTCGCCTACTCGCTGGCGGGTCACCCCAAGTACACGATCACCGGCGGCACCGTCACCCTCGACGGCGAGGACGTCCTGGAGATGTCCGTCGACGAGCGCGCCCGCGCCGGCGTCTTCCTCGCCATGCAGTACCCGGTCGAGGTCCCCGGCGTCTCGGTCTCCAACTTCCTGCGTACGTCGGCCACCGCCATCCGCGGCGAGGCCCCGAAGCTGCGTACGTGGGTCAAGGAGGTCAAGGAGGCCATGGAGCGGCTGTCCATGGACCCGGCCTTCGCCGAGCGCAACGTCAACGAGGGCTTCTCCGGCGGCGAGAAGAAGCGCCACGAGATCCTTCAGCTGGAGCTGCTCAAGCCGAAGATCGCGATCCTCGACGAGACCGACTCCGGCCTGGACGTCGACGCGCTGCGCGTCGTCTCCGAGGGCGTCAACCGCGTCCGCGAGTCCGGTGACGTGGGCACCCTGCTGATCACCCACTACACCCGGATTCTCCGGTACATCAAGCCCGACCACGTCCACGTCTTCGCCAACGGCCGGATCGCCGAGTCCGGCGGCCCGGAGCTGGCGGACAAGCTGGAGGCCGAGGGCTACGAGGAGTACGTGAAGGGTGGCGCAACCGCGTGACAAAGCTGCCGGGCCTCCTCGACACAGAGGCGATCCGCAAGGACTTCCCGATCCTGGACCGACGGATCCATGACGGGAAGAAGGTCGTGTACCTGGACAACGCGGCCACCTCCCAGAAGCCCCGCCAGGTGCTCGACGCGCTGAACGGGTACTACGAGCGCTACAACGCCAACGTCCACCGCGGCGTGCACGTGCTCGCCGAGGAGGCCACGGCGCTGTACGAGGGCGCGCGCGACAAGGTCGCCGCCTTCGTCAACGCGCCCAGCCGCGACGAGGTGATCTTCACCAAGAACGCCTCGGAGTCGCTCAACCTCGTGGCCAACATGCTCGGCTGGGCGGACGAGCCGTACCGGGTCGACCACGACACCGAGATCGTCATCACCGAGATGGAGCACCACTCCAACATCGTGCCGTGGCAGCTGCTCTCGCAGCGCACCGGCGCGAAGCTGAAGTGGTTCGGGCTGACCGACGACGGCCGGCTCGACCTGGACACGATCGACGAGGTCATCACCGACCGCACGAAGATCGTCTCCTTCACGCTCGTCTCCAACCTGCTGGGCACCGTCAACCCGGTCGAGGCGATCATCCGCCGCGCCCAGGAGGTCGGCGCGCTGGTCTGCATCGACGCCTCGCAGGCCGCCCCGCACATGGTGCTGGACGTGCAGGCCCTCCAGGCCGACTTCGTGGCCTTCACCGGCCACAAGATGTGCGGCCCGACCGGCATCGGCGTCCTGTGGGGCCGCCAGGAACTCCTGGAGGACCTCCCCCCGTTCCTGGGTGGCGGCGAGATGATCGAGACCGTCTCGATGCACTCCTCGACCTATGCCCCCGCGCCCCACAAGTTCGAGGCGGGCACGCCCCCGATCGCGCAGGCCGTCGGCCTCGGCGCGGCCGTGGACTACCTCACCTCGATCGGCATGGAGAACATCGCCGCGCACGAGCACGCGATCACCGAGTACGCCGTCCAGCGGCTGCTGGAGGTCCCGGACCTGCGCATCATCGGTCCCGCCACGGCCGAGGACCGCGGCGCGACGATCTCCTTCACGCTCGGTGACATCCACCCGCACGACGTGGGCCAGGTGCTGGACGAGCAGGGCATCGCGGTCCGGGTCGGCCACCACTGCGCGCGGCCGGTCTGCCTGCGGTACGGAATTCCCGCGACCACGCGGGCGTCTTTCTACCTGTACTCCACTCCGGCCGAGGTCGACGCCCTCGTCGAGGGGCTGGAGCACGTCCGTAACTTCTTCGGATGAGGACGAGGACTGACTGAGCCGTGAAGCTGGATTCCATGTACCAGGACGTGATCCTGGACCACTACAAGCACCCGCACGGGCGTGGTCTTCGGGACGGCGACGCCGAAGTCCACCACGTCAACCCGACCTGCGGTGACGAGATCACCCTGCGCGTACGGCTCGACGGTGCGACCGTGGAAGACGTGTCGTACGAGGGCCAGGGCTGCTCCATCAGCCAGGCCAGCGCGTCCGTGCTCAACGACCTGCTGGTCGGCAAGGAGCTGGGCGAGGCGCAGAAGATCCAGGAGACCTTCCTGGAGCTGATGCAGTCCCGCGGCCAGCTGGAGCCGGACGACGCGATGGAGGAGGTGCTGGAGGACGCCGTCGCGTTCGCCGGCGTCTCGAAGTACCCGGCCCGCGTCAAGTGCGCCCTGCTGAGCTGGATGGCTTGGAAGGACGCCACCGCCAAGGCCCTCTCCGAGGAGGCGAAAACCGCATGACCGACAACGCAGTGACCACCAAGCCGGCCTCGGAGGAAGAGGTCCGCGAGGCCCTTTACGACGTGGTCGACCCCGAGCTGGGCATCGACGTCGTCAACCTGGGCCTGATCTACGGCATCCACGTGGACGACGCCAACATCGCCACCATCGACATGACGCTCACCTCGGCGGCCTGCCCGCTGACCGACGTCATCGAGGACCAGGCGAAGTCCGCCACGGACGGCATCGTCAACGAGCTGAAGATCAACTGGGTCTGGATGCCGCCGTGGGGCCCGGACAAAATCACCGATGACGGGCGTGAGCAGCTGCGGGCGCTCGGCTTCAACGTCTGATCTTTCCGGTTCCCCCAGGGAACATTTCGCGGCTGTGCCCGCCGGGATTTCTCCGGCGGGCACAGCCGTTTTCGAATTCCGGGCGCGCGGCGGAAAACGCGACATGTGCCCCGGAAAGATTTCCTCCGGTATGCCGTCCCGGATGGCCCCCGCCCTGCCGGTGCGAACGACCGGAACAATGCTTACTTCCGCGCTCCTCGGCTGTAATGCTCGTCGGCGTTCCGTACCCTTCGGCACCGGCCGGAGGGTGTCTTCGTCGCAGCGGAAGGACGCTCCATGAGGAGAACCGGGCGATTAGTGACACGGGCTGCCGTGGTGATCGCGGGGGTCGCCATAGCAGCGGGATCCACCACCGCCTTCGCGGACATGGACCGCTACACCTCGGGTGCGCACTCGTGGCGCACGGGCGGCGGGAAGCAGGTCGGCCTCCAGGACACCAAGGGAGACGGCAACTCGGTGAAGGCCGAGTACAACCGCAACCGGCCCAGCAACTCGCTGTACACCCTGTGGAACCACAGCGGCCGAGGCACCAAGGTGTACAGCAACAAGGGCGGCACGGTGTGGGACATGCGCGTCTGCACGGAGATCGACAAATGGCCGGACGACTGCTCCAACTGGTGGAGCGACGACCACTGAGCCGTAACGGCCTGCTCTGCCAGAGCGCTGCCCGGGATCTTCTCCGCCCGGGCAGCGCGTTGCCGATTTCCTTCTCCGAAAGGCGGGCGGCGTGACGGAAGCGTTGTTGCCCCTGGACATTCATGCACTGCGGTACGAAGTGGGGGGCCGACGCTTGTTCGAAGGGCTCGGACTCGCGGTGCGCGCCGGCGAATCGGTGGCCGTCATGGGGCCGTCCGGATCCGGGAAGAGCACTCTCCTCTCCGTCGTCCTGGGGCTGGTCCGGCCTGACGCGGGAACAGTTTCCGTAGCGGGGCGAAATGTGGCGCGGTTACGGGGTCGCCATCTGACGGAGCACCGGCGGAAGCACATAGGCATGATCTTCCAATTCGGAGAACTGCTGCCCGAACTCACTCCCGTGGAAAATGTCGCACTGCCCGCCCTGCTGGACGGCGCGGACCGCGACCGCGCCTATGCCGACGGCCGGAAACTCCTGGACGAACTGGGCGTGCCCGCCGCCGGCACGGCGACCGGTGACCTGTCCGGCGGCGAGCGGCAGCGGGTCGCCGTGGCGCGGGCCCTGATCGGCAGTCCGTCGCTGCTCCTGGCGGACGAACCCACCGGCGCGCTCGACGCGGAGTCGCGGGACCACGTGGCCGGGACGCTGTTCGCCGTACCGGCCTCACGCCGGTGCGGGCTGCTCGTCGTGACACACGACCCCTTGGTGGCGAACCGGGCCGACCGGGTCATGCACCTGGAACAAGGTGCCCTCGCAGGTGCGCGGTGAAGCACGGCCGGATGCGCCACATGCTGCGCATCGGCCGGGCGGCAGGGCGGTCCGCCGAGGGAGGCCGGGCACGCTCCTTGGCCCTGCTGGCCGCGACGGCGGTCGTCGCCGTGACGCTCTGCTCGCTGGCCGCCACGGCTGCTACGTGGGAGGGCCGGGAACAGCGGGGGAACGCCCGCGTACCCGCCTTCGCCGAGCAGGGTGACCGTCCCGCGGCGCTGTGGAGCCGGTACTGGGACGGCTACCAAGGGCGCCAGTTCACCGTGGTCGTCATCGCTCCCCTCACCGAGGACGCGCCGTTGCCGCCCGGGGTCGCACGATGGCCGGGCCCCGGTGAGGTGTTCCTGTCGCCGGCGCTGGCCGACGGGCCCGCGAACGAGGACTTCCCCCGCCGCTACGGCACCCGGGTCGGCACCATCTCGGCCGAAGGGCTGGCATCGCCGGGCGAACGACTGGCCTATGTGCGCCCCACCACGGCCATGCTCGGCACCGCGCGGATGGAGAAGATCGTCGGGTACGGAGGGCCCGGCCCCGCCTTCGGCGACCTGCGGGTCGTCGGACCACGGTCGTCCATGCTGGCCGTGATCGGCGTACTGCTCGGCCTCCCCGCCCTGGGGCTGGCGGCAGCGGCGGCCAGAATGGGTGCCGCCGGAAGAGACCGCCGCGACGCACTGCTGCGCACTCTCGGCGCCGGCCGGACGGCACGCGCCTGTATGGACATCGGGGCCGCGGTCCGGCCCGTGTGCGCCGGTGCCGCGGTCGCGGCCCTCCTCACGGTGCCGTTCCTGCTGACAGACATCGAACTGCCCTGGATCGACTACACGTTGTACGCTCCGGACCTGCGACGAGCCGGCGGGACCCTGGCGGTCGCCGTGGCGGCCTCCGCCCTGGGGATGCTCGGCCTGATCCTCCTGCTGCGTCCGGCCGCCGTGCGCCAGGGAACGTCCACCAAACCCCGTGCGGCGGGCAGCGGACTGCTGCGACTGCTGGCCCTGGGCTCCTGCCCGGCCTTTCTCGTCCTGGCCCTGACATCGAAGAGTTTTGGCGCGCAACGCTCCGCGGCCGCCTACCTGTTCGCGGTCGTCGGCGTGTGGGCGACCCTCCCCTGGGTGATCGGCTGGACCGCTTCGCGCCTCAGCGGCCGGGCGTCGAGATCACCGCACCGCAGCGGCGACCCGGCACGCCTGATAGCCGCCCGCACCACCGCGGCCCGCCCCGGCACGGTGGTGCGTCTGGTGGCCGCCATGGTCATCGCCATCGGCGTCGTCGGACAGACCCAGATCATCACCAGCCTGCTGTTCGCCCGCTCCGGTGACGAGGAACAGCTGAAGTCCGTACAAGGCCGGACCATGGCGCTCGTGCAGACGTCGGCCACGCGGCTCACGGACGCCTTCACCGGCGCGCTTCCCGCCGGGGCGCACGCCGTCGCCGTCAGCGCGGGAGACATCCGGCCGGACGGTTCCAGCGGCAGCCGGATCCTCCAGGGGCCGTGCGACAGCCTTCGCGCACTACGACTGCCGTGCCCTGCCGCCGGACAGGAGGCGCACGTACCGTACGGTGACCTCGACCAGCGCTTGCGCGTGTCCGGCTACCAGAGTTTCGGTCCGACGCCCGCCATCGTCCGTACCGGGCCGGTCGTCGCCGTCAACCGGTCCGAGGGGTTACAGGCCGTCGTGTTCACCGACAGCGACAAGCCCATGGACATCCCGGCCGTCAAACGCGCCGCGCACCTCCACCTGAGTGTGAAGGCCCTCGCCGAGCCGGTGGCCGAGGACGGAGCGAAGTCCTTCGCCGTCGGATACCACTCCCGGTGGATTCCCTTCCTCGGCACCATCGGCACGGTCGTCCTGCTGACCGCCATGGCACTCGCGTCGCTCTCCGAATTCCTGCGCTTCTCGCAGACCCTCGCCCCGCTCACCGTGCTCACCGGCCGGAGCAGGATCTTCCACACGACGGCGTTCTGGTGCCTGGGAGCCCCGCTCCTGGGCGCGGGCGCGGTCGGCGCCGTCGCGCACGTCATCCTGGTCCAGCCCGTCACGGGGGGAGAAGGCGGCGCGACCCTGTCCTGGAACCTGGTCACGGCCGTCCTGCTGTCCACGGCACTCTTGGCCGCTGCGGCAACGGTTGCCGGCGGCGCCACGGCCGCTCGCCGCGCGCGGATGTGGCGACCTCGCGCCGACTGATCAGGAGCGGCTGTGCCCCCGGGGTTCTCCGGCGGGCACAGCCGTTTCCGCGTCTACTTGCTCGCCACCCGGAAGACCTCGGTCATCTGCATCGCGGTGACGATGTTGATACGCCCGGTCTCGATGAGGTGTGCGGGCGCGCCCAGCCCGGCGACCGGGTGCGGGTCCAGCCGGAGGCTGGGGAACTGGATGCCGACCGCGCGGGCGGCTTCGCCGAGGTCGCACATGATTTCGCGGGCGGTTTCGGCGGGGGAGAGCTTTTCGAAGCGGCTGTTCACGCGCGGTACCTCCGTAGGGGGGCGGGTGGTTGTTTCCGCTTACAGAGTGGACTCGCGCGCGTACGCTCGCCAGTAAGTAGGGCGTGACAGAAAACGGGTCACACAAGGGAGTTGCCCGTATGGCCGGTATGCGCATTCCGAAGTCCCGTACGGCCTACGGAGAGGAGTTGAAAGCGCAGCGGGAGGCGGCCGGCCTCACCCAGGAAAAGCTCAGCGAACTGGCCATCATGTCCCGCACGCACATCGCTCACATCGAGGCGGGGCGCCGCAAGCCTTCGTCGGACGATGCGCGGCGTCTGGACCAAGTGCTGGGGACGAGTGGCGTTCTCGCCCGTTTTCTGCCGACGCTCGACGGGAAGCTCATAGCCGATGATTTCGAGCAGGTGAGGCTGTTCGAGCAGCAAACCACGATGATTCGCGAGTACGGGGCCACATTGGTGCCCGGCTTGCTCCAAACCGAGGCGTACGCACGTGCGGTTTTCGCGTCGTTCTTTCCGCCGAAGAGCCGCGAGCAATGTGACAACGCGGTCGTCACTCGGCTGCGGCGCGCCAAGGTTCTCGATGCTCCGAACCCGCCCGTGCTGTGGGAACTCATTGACGAAGCGGTGTTGCGCCGACCAGTCGGGGGGCCAGCTGTCATGGCTGCTCAGCTGCGCCACATTGGGGAGTTGGGTGATCGTGAGCGTGTCCGCCTGCACGTTCTCCCCTTCTCGGTCGGCGCGCACCCGTTGCTGGAAAGCGACCTCATGCTCCTGTGCTTCGACGACGCGCCGCCCATCGCCTACGTGGAGGCGCTGTACACCGGAGCCCTGCACGATGATCCGGTATTAGTGCGCAACGGGCAGACCGCCTACGCTCTCGCCCTGAGCGATGCCATGTCGCATGCAGACTCGCTGGCCCTGATCAAGTCTGTTGCGGAGGAGTACGAACATGATGAGCGATGAGCGCGTCGTCGCGGAGGCCGTTTGCTGGCGACATGTCGTACATCGAGTCGAGGGCGGTGGCAGTGAGGGGTGCCGCCTAGCGGTGGCGGAGGGGGTGGCCGGGTTCGTCGGCGCCCTCAACCGCGGCGACTTCTCCACCTGATCGCCCCGTCCGCCCTCCTGACACGGCCATGCCCGCCAGGCACACTGGCGGACATGGCCGTTTCTCTGTTGCAGCTCTCCATCGACGCGCACGACCTGAAGGGGCTCGCCACCTTCTGGGCCCAGGTGCTGGACTGGCGCATCGTGTACGAGGACGAGGAAGAAGTGATCATCGCGGTGGACGAGAACGCGCTGCCGGGCATCGGTTTCCTCGCCGTACCGGAGGCGAAGTCGGTGAAGAACCGGCTGCACATCGAACTCTCGCCGGACGACCAGGCCGCCGAGGTCGAGCGGATCATCGGGCTCGGGGCGCGCCGGGCGGATGTGGGGCAGGGGGACGATGTGTCGTGGGTGGTGCTGGCAGATCCTGAGGGCAACGAATTCTGCGTGCTGCGGCCGAAGAAGTCGTTGCTGGACTGACCGACGTCACCTACCTGCCGGAGTTCTCTCGACCAGAGTCGTGAGGACCGGCCGGGCATGTGTCCACAGCAGCGCCCCGCCGGCTCCCGGCACGACATGACGACGTGCGCCGGGTATACGTGCAGCGAGCAGGGCCCCGTTGTCGGGCGAATGGCTGGTGTCCTGCTCGCCGTACCAGATGTCGACCGGGACATGGATCTCGGCGAGCGGGAAGGGCCACCGTCCCATCGCCAGGACCGTGTCGCGGGCGTATCCGGCGGCGCCTTGAGCGAATGCCTCGTTCAAGGCCCTTCGGTAACCGGCCGCGAAATCAGGTTCCTGGTACACGGCGAGGTCGCACTGCGGGCTTCCGGCCATGACCATGTTCCACATCGCGTCCGCGGTGAAGCTCGCGAACAGCTCTTCGGCGCCGGCCGGATCGCGCGCGGTCCGCTCGACGAGACCGCGCAGGCCCGGCTCCAGAACGGAAGCGAATTGCGGCGCGGCGACCTCGTCCGCACCGGAGACGACGGCCAGTGCCGAGGCCACCCCCGCCGCGGCGCAGGCGAGAGCGAAGGGGGCGCCTTGCGAGTTCCCGACCACAGCCGGGTGCCCCAGCCCACGCAACAGGCAGAGGTGCCGCATGTCGTCGGCGAACCCGGAGAACGTGCGCCCGGGGGCGGGCGTCGAGGCGCCGAGCCCCGGACGGTCCACGGAGACGAGGCGCACTCCGAGCGCGTCGACAACGCCCGCGCCGAAGCCCAGCCACCGGCTCGTAGCCGCGCCCGGACACAGCAGAACCGGCACGCCGTCCAGCGGCCCCCACTCGGCCCAGCCGAGCAACCTCCCGTCAGGCAGAGTGCTCGTGCCCAGCCGATCAGGTGCATCCACATATTCCGACACGATCAACATCATGGCCAGGAGCAGGGCGCCTCGCACCCGACTTTTCCTTGTGTACGTCCGTACGCAACGTTGTGTACGCTCGTACGTATGGTGTATCTGACGCTTGCCGGAGCGATCGTCTCCGAGATCCTCGCGACGACCGCGATGAAGTACAGCGACGGCTTCAGCAAGCTGTGGCCCTCGCTGGGGACCGTGCTGGGCTACATCGTCGCGTTCACGCTGCTCGCCAAGACACTGAAGTCGATGGACGTCGGTACGGCGTACGCGATCTGGGCCGGGGCAGGGACGGCGGTGGTCGCCGCGATCGGGATGGTGTTCCTGGGGGAGGCCGCGAGTACCGCGCGGATCGTCGGGCTGCTGCTGGTGATCGCGGGGGTCGTCGTGCTGAATCTGGGCGGGGCGCACTGATGCCGCGCCGTTACGACCCGGACCGGCGGCAGCGGATCATCGACGCGGCGATCCGTGTGGTGGGCAGGCGGGGCATCGCCGGGCTCAGTCACCGCGCCGTGGCGGCCGAGGCGGACGTACCGCTGGGGTCCACCACGTACCACTTCGCCTCGCTGGACGATCTGCTGGTGGCGGCGTTGCGGCAGTCCAACGCGGAGTGGCTGGCCGGGATCGAGGAGTGGGAGCGGGGGGTGGACCCCTCGGTTCCGCTCGCGGACGAGCTGACGAGGCTGGTCGAGGAGGAACTGCTGGGCGGCGACCGGGCGCAGGTGGAGCTGGAGTACGAGCTGTATCTCGCGGCGCTGCGGCACGAGGTGGTGCGCCCGCTCGCGGCCGAGTGCATCGACGACATGGTCGGACTGTTGCGGCGGCGGACCGGCGACGAGGGCACCGCGCGGGCGCTGGTGGGGCTGATCGACGGGCTGGCGTTGCAGTACTTGCTGACGGGGCGGGAGTTCGACCGGTCGGAGGTGCGGGACGCGGTGGCGCGGGTGATCGGGTGAGGCGGTGGCAGGGGATGGCCGCCGAGGCCGTCCGGGGCCCCGTTCCTTCAGCACTCAACTTGTGGCGTGTGTCCGTTCCCGTGTAGATCTTGTTCGTTAATGATCATCTGGGGGGTTCGTACGGCGCTTCGTGCCCGTGGCCACCCGGCGGTACGAGGCGAGCGGAACACGTGAAGAGAAAGGCCCGGGGCGCGGGCGAGCAGGCGGACGGTACCGAGAACTGGTACACCGGACCGGCCTGGCGGGACCGTGACGGGAAGGCCGCGCGGCGGCGGAAGCGGATACGTACCGGCGTGGCGGCGGTGATCGTCGCCGCTGGGGTGGTGACGTTCGCCGTGAACCCCGGGGACATCCGGTCGAAGCTGTCCGGCGTGGTCGGCGGCGACACCGTGGCCGAGCCGCTGCCGGCCGAGACCGCGGCGCCCGGCGCCGCGCCGGACGGCGAGGCGTTCCCCGCCACCCCCACCCTGAAAGAACCCTTCGCCGGCTCGCCCGCCGTACGGTACGCGGACGGCGTGGCGGGCATCGTGCCGCCGGCGGCCAAGGCCGTGGGGCGGTTGTCGAAGGACGAGGTCGCGGCGGTACTGCGGCAGGCGAAGGAACTCCTGGTCGACGCCAACCTGAACCCGCGCACGCTGCGCGGCGAGCGGTCGGCGGCGGCGCTGGACCTCCTTGATCCGCTCCAGCCCGGAACGCGGCAGGACCTCGAAGCCTGGCTGGCCGAGCCGGGCCGGGAGCACGACCCGTTGCGCCTGTTCACCCGTTTCGACCCGCACGAGGTGCGGCCCGCCGGCGACGTCGTTAAGACGCGGGGGCGGATGACGTTCGAGGAGGGGCAGGACGGCGCGCTGGCGGTCCACGCCGACTACACCTTCGTCTACCCGGTCGTACGAGCCGCCCAGGGCGCCTCCGAGGTGACCCGTACGGTGGTCCGCCGGGTGGTGGACTTCGAGGTCAACGACCCCGAACGCTTCCAGGCGACGCCGGGCAAGCTGGCGCTGGCCCGCTTCGACTCCGACTTCGGCAACACCGCCTGCGAGGTGTACGACGGCTTCCTGCACCCGCAGTTCCCGGACAGCCGGTCGGGGCCCATGACGTCGGGCCCGACCGTCGATCCGTACGACCGCAGCAAGGAGCTGAGCGGGGACAAGAGCACCGGATGCGGCACGGTGAGCCGGATATAGGTGCCGGGCCGCGGCGGGCCAGGGGCCGGGCCCCGGGGGGCCTGGCCTGACCCCGCGTCCCGGCCCCCGGGACCGGTTCGCCTCCGCAGCCCTCTCCCGGTTAAGTTTTCGACATGACCGATGCTGCTACCTCCACCCCCTCCCGTACGACTGGCGCCGTCGCCGCCGGACTCGCGACCGTCACCACCGACGGCACCGTCCTCGACACCTGGTTCCCCGCGCCCGAGCTGGTGGCCGACCCCGGCCCCGCCGGGACCGAGCGGCTGACCGACGAGCGCGCCGTCGAGCTGCTCGGCGAGGCCGCGCCGAAGGCGGTCGGCCCGGACCCGCGCCGTGGGGTCGAGGTCGTGGCCGTCCGTACGGTCATCTCCTCGCTGGACGACAAGCCGCTGGACGCGCACGACGTGTACCTGCGCCTGCACCTGCTCAGCCACCGGCTGGTCAAGCCGCACGGCCAGAGCCTGGAGGGCATGTTCGGCCTGCTGGCCAACGTCGCCTGGACCTCGATCGGCCCGGTGCCCGTCGACCGGCTGGAGACCGCGCGCCTGAACGCCCGCGCCGAGGGCCTGCACCTCCAGGTGACCAGCGTCGACAAGTTCCCGCGGATGACGGACTACGTCATGCCGGCGGGCGTACGGATCGCCGACGCGGACCGCGTCCGGCTCGGCGCGCACCTCGCCGCCGGCACCACCGTCATGCACGAGGGCTTCGTCAACTTCAACGCGGGCACCCTCGGCACGTCGATGGTCGAGGGCCGCATCTCCGCGGGCGTCCTCATCGGTGACGGCTCGGACATCGGCGGCGGTGCCTCCACCATGGGCACCCTGTCCGGCGGCGGCAAGCAGATCATCTCGATCGGCGAGCGCTGCCTGCTCGGCGCGGAGTCCGGCATCGGCATCGCGCTGGGCGACGAGTGCGTGGTCGAGGCCGGCCTGTACGTGACCGCGGGCACCCGCGTCACCATGCCCGACGGCCAGATCGTCAAGGCCGCCGAACTCTCCGGCGCCGACAACATCCTCTTCCGCCGCAACTCCACCACCGGCACCGTCGAGGCCCGCCCCAACAAGGCCAACTGGGGCGGCCTGAACGACGTGCTGCACAGCCACAACTGATCACCCCCGGGCGGCCGCGCGCCGCGGCCGCCCGAGCGCCTTTCCCCACCTCCGGTTGACCGGCGTCAGGTGTGGTGGAGTACGTACGACCAGGCGGGCTGCTCACTGCCCGCCTGGCCGACTTCGGCCAGCGCTCCCAGGACCCAATAGGCGACCGGCTCCCGCTCGGAACTGGCCGGGGGCAGAAGGCTCCGCGTACGCAGCCCGGTGACCCACAGCGCGACCATGGTGAGGAAATCTTCGAGGCTGTGCGCGGCGGGAAGAGCGGCGAGGTGATCCTCGCCCGGCTTCGTGGGAACGCGGTTGCCGTACGGGAAAAGCCCCATCGCTCCTTCGGTCATGCGCGGCAACCCGAATTCCAGGAGACGTTCGCGGGCCGCCGCGTGGGTGAGCCGGCTCGGGAAATCCTCGGCCTCGACGGGGTGGAGCACGTCCTCACCGAACAGGGTGCTGACGTCCTCGTGTCCCGGGGCCGGCGCGTCGATCGGACTGCTCGCGCCCGCGTCCGCGTAATCCCAGCTCAGGGGCTGCTGCCGGGCACCGAAGCCGGAGACGTCCACTCCGTCCGCCGGCCGGATGGCGACCAGCCCCGAATCGCCCCCGAAAACGACGACGTCACCCACCGCCAACGGAGCGCAGGGCAGGAGAAAATCCTGCTTGCTTCGCCGGGGGGACGACGAGCCGAACAGCTCTCGGACGAGAGCCGGCGAAGCGGAGCCGTCCGTGCGTGACGCGGGCCAGGTGAGATCCGCACGCATCTCCTGCGGAATCTCGTCGTTCTCCCAAGGGCCGGCGACAGGGGCGCCCGTCTCCGAGTCCCAGACCGAGACGTACAACAGCTGTTCTCCGTCCAACGTCCGCTGCTGCAAACCGACAAGGGCGGGTCGCCCTGCCAGCGCACCTCCGCCAGGGCGGCGAATCTCCCGGCCCGCAGATAGTGCGCGTGGTAGCCACCCGGCGGCCGCTGCTCCGTGCCGCGTCCATGAGCGTCGTCTGCGGCAGGTGGGCGATGACGCGTCCGTCCCGGAAAACCTCGGTCGTACGTTCCCGCTTGTACGGCGTGCATCCGCGGACATCCGAAACACCATTCGGGGATCGACGCGGGTCGGCGCGGGTCGGCAGCAATTCAGGAACCACCTGGACCACCACGGCCAACTTGCCACGCGCCAGCCACGGAAGGGTCCGGGTCACCAACCGCTCCGGCTCGTACGACCGCCGTGTCGGCCCGGCACGATGGGCGTTGACGACCAGCAGCAACCGCTCCTCGGGCCACGAACCGAGCGCGAAACGCCAGCCGTCCCGCTCGTCCGCGGACAGGTCGGCTCCGAGCGCCGTGAGGGCCTGCCGCATGACCTGCTCGGCGGTGAGGCCGGTGGCGTCTTTTCGCTGAATCTCGTGCCGGAGCGCAATCGCGTCGACGCCTACTTCTCACCCTCCGGAGGTGCGTACTGGCCGCTGCAGGCTGCGGTACAGCTCGATCGCGGAGTCCGGCGGGAAGTTGGGAACGAAGGTGACGGCTCCGTCGATTTTGGAAATCACCATGTGACTGCCACCCGACGGCGCCTGCGTGCCGGGCGGCGGTGGGGGCATGACGGCGTGGACGAGGAAGCCGGTGTCGAAATCCGCCACGTACAAAGGCGCCGGGTTTCCTTGCGGATCCAGTACTGCGAATCGTGCACGAGCGGCAGCCAATGCCTCTTCGGCAGTGGCGGGGACGGGCTGTACCGGTTCCGGCGGGACGGGATGCGACATGGACTCTCTTCTATCAGGGCACTGCATTGTTCTTGAATCATTGTTCTTGAATCAGCTCCCACTGAGCACCGTGCGTCGCACACGGCACGTGGCACGTACGCGGCGGGTGCTGTGGCCGGTATGTGACCGTGCCAACCCGGCCTCCCTTGCGTCACCATTGACTCGAACGGACAAACCGATCCGTACCGGGAGGCGTCGTGAAGTTGGGTAAAGCGCTTGCTGTCGGTGTCGCGGAGGACGTGGAGTGCGGGGAGGACGTGCCGGACACGAGGGCTGTGGGGGTCGAGGACGCGGGTGAGGCGGTCGTCGAAGCGTCCCGGCAGGAGCCGGTGCCGGCCGGGCGATGAGGCTGCGGCTGCCCGAGGAGCGGCCCGCCAGTCCGCCCGTCGGGTTCAAGCTCGCGCATCCGGTGATCTCCCACGACGGGAAGCGGGCCGGTTTTGCCGGGGTGTCGCTCGGTGGCGCGCTGCCGTACGGGTTCGTGGATGAGGCGCGCTGTGTGTACGGGAGGCGTCATCGCTGCCCGGCGCTGCGTTGTGACTGCGGGTTCTACTGCTTGCACACGTTCGACCAGGCGCTCGCCCTGGCGTGTGCGAGTGAGTATCGGCGAGCGGTGCTGCTGGAGGTCACCGTGCTCGGCGCGTACATCCGCTTCGAGCGCGGGATGCGGTACGAGCGGCAGCGGGTGCGGGTGGCGCGGGTCGGTGCGTGTGCGTGCGGCCGGATGCCGTCGGGGTTCGCGGACGCGGGATGGGGGCGTACGGGCTGGCGCGTGTTGACGGCCGTGTGCGCGGAGTGCGCGGACCGGCGCGGGCGTACGGCGTTCGCGCCGTGGGCCGCGGTGAACTTCGCGGAGTTCGTACGGTGCGGGGGCGGGCCGCTGCGCATCGTGGCGGGTGGTGAGCCGGAGGCGGGGGAGGCGGACGCGAAGGGGGAGGCGGTGACCGAGGTGCGGTCGGTGCCCGAGCTGGCCGCCGAGGCCTCGCTCATGCAGGCCCGGCTCGACTGGTTGCAGCGGCAGCTGGCCCGGTTCGCCGGTGGCGGCAAGGTTTCGTAACCGGATCCGTACCGTACGGAGACGGAGGCCGGCCGGGCGCCGATTAGGCTGACGCCCATGCGCGATCTTGTGGCGGGAACGGGGTACCTGGGGAAAGGGCAGCGCTGGGTTGCCCGGCACGGCCGGTGGTGGGGGTTCGGGATGATTCCCGCGCTCATCGCGCTCGTGCTGTACGCGGGGGCGCTGGTCGCGCTGGCCTTCTTCGCGGGTGACCTCGCGGCCTGGGCGACGCCCTTCGCGGACGGCTGGGGATCGCCCTGGCGGGGGGTGCTGCGCGGGCTGTTCGTCGCGCTGCTCTTCGCGGGCGGGCTGCTGCTGTCCGTCCTGACCTTCACCGCCGTCACGCTGCTGATCGGCGACCCGTTCTACGAGTCGCTGTCGGAGAAGGTGGAGGAGAGCGAGGGCAGCTGCCCGCCGGGTACGGGGATGTCGTTGTGGCGGGAGGTGTGGGTCTCGCTCAAGGACAGTGTGCATGTGCTGGTGCGGGCGGCCGGGTTCGGGCTGCTTTTCTTTGTGCTGGGGTTCGTGCCGGTCGTCGGGCAGACCTTGGTGCCCGCGATCGGGTTCTGTGTGTCGGGGTTCTTCCTGACGGTGGAGCTGACTTCGGTGGCGATGCAGCGGCGCGGTATCCCGGTGCGGGAGCGGCTGCGGATGCTGCGGGGGCGTAAGGGGCTCGCTGTGGGGTTCGGTACGCCGCTGGTGCTGGCCTTCCTGGTGCCGTTCGTGGCGGTGTTCCTGATGCCCGGCGCGGTGGCCGGGGCGACGCTTCTCGTGCGGGACCTCACCGATGACGGCGGGGAGGCGGGGGAAGAGGACCCGCAGGAGGCGGCCGGGACTACCGCTGGGCTTCCTTCAGCGCCGCCAGCAGCGCGCTGGTGACCTCCGGCCCGGCCGCCAGCAGTGGCGCGCGGACCGGTCCCGCGGGCAGCCCGAGCGCGTTCAGCAGCGCCTTCGCGGTGACCGCGCCGGGGTGCTCGGTGCCCGTCATCGCTTCGACGAGCGGGACGAGGCGGAGGTAGCGGCGGGTGGCCTCCGCCGGGTCGCCGGCGTCGTACGCGTCGAGGACCGCCCGTACCTCCCGGGGCGCGGCGTTGGCGACGGTGCTGACGCAGCCGACGGCGCCGATCGCCCGCAGCGGGAGGGTCTGCTCGTCGCAGCCCGCGTAGTACGCCAAGTCGGTCGCTGCCAGTACCTTCGCGGTCTTCATGAGGTCGTACGCGCAGTCCTTGACGCCCCGGACGCGCGGGTGTCCCGCGAGGCGCAGCAGGGTGTCGGCGGCCAGGGCGGTGCCGGTGCGCCCGGGGATGTCGTAGAGCATCACGGGCAGGCCGGTGGCGTCCGCGACCGTGCGCAGGTGGTGTGCGGCGGCTTCCTGGCCCGGCCGCGAGTACGGCGGGGGGAGTACCAACAGGCCGTGCGCGCCTGCCCGTTCGGCGGCGCGGGCCAGCTCGGTGCCGTGCCGGGTGTCGCTGGTGCCGACCCCGGCGGTGATCCGCACCCGGTCGCCGACCGCCTCGGCGACGGCCCGCACCAGGGCCTCCTTCTCGGTGTCGGTGGTGGTCGGGGACTCGCCGGTGGTGCCGCTCAGGACGATGCCGTCGCAGCCTTCGGCGACGAGGCGCGCGGCCAGGCTCCGGGCGCCGTCGAGATCCGGTGTGCCGTCGGTGCGGAACGGGGTGACCATGGCGACGACGGTGCGGCCGAAGGGCGGCGGGGGGACGGCGCTCGGAGTGTCGGAGGTACTCATGAGCGGAGTCTGACCCCATCGCGGTCTTCAGGTCTACTTAGTTGTACTGGCTAGAAGGTTAAGGAGCGCTGAGAGGTCGCGTGGGTGGACCGGGCGCCTCGACGTACCTGAACGGCTCACCGCCGGGCCGCGTCATCCGCGTTCGCCAGATAGTTCCGGTTGACGTCGATCAGGCCGTCAAGTGCTTCTCTGGCGGCGGTCAGGCTGTCAATCGTGAAGGAAAGGCGGGTCCGCTCCTGATCCATTGCGGTCAAGGCTTTCCGCGCCCTGTCCATGGTGGGCTCCGTCATGCAGGGAACCATCTGGGCGATGGTTCTGCTGGACATTCCGGCGGCCAGGAATGTCTGAATCAGCGCCACCCGCTGGACGTGATCATCATCGTAGTGCCGCTGGCCACTGGGGGACCTTGTACTGGCCAGCAAGCCCTGTTCCTCGTAGTAGCGCAGCGATCGACGGCTTGCTCCGGTCCGGATGGCCAGCTCACCGATCCGCATCTCAACCCCTCGTGTGCACTGGGTCACAGGAACTTGCCCCTGACATCGATGTGAGCGTTTAGGTTAACCCCACCGCTCGCGACCCGTCGCCGGGGCCGGTCGTCGGCCTCTCGCCGTGACGAGCACGAAAGAGAGAATCCCGTGATCAAGTTCGCTTTCATGATCAACCGTATCCACGGAATGACAGTCGAGGACTTTGTCGAATATCACCGGGACCGCCACGCCCCGTTGTTCACCTCCATTCCGGAAGCGCGGCAGTACGTGAAGAAGTACACCGTCTCCCACCCGGTACCCGCTGACGGCTATCCGGGTCCCGCCTACGACGGCCTCACGGAGATCTGGTTCGAAAGCTGGGTGGATCACGACGCCTTCTTCGCGTCCCGGAACTACAAGGAGTTGGTGAACCCGGACGAGAGCAAGTTCATCGATATGAGTTCGGTGGCGGTGATGGTCACCGAGGAAAGGGTCGTGATCCAGCCTTTGGGCTGCCCGCTCGCAACTCCATGATCGCCGGGGCCTGTGCCTGTCCTGTGGCCGGGGCGTCCCCTCCGCGCGTGGCTGCGCGACCTTCGAGGAAACACCGCGGGGTGCGCGCTACCGCTTCAGTCGCAGCACCTGCGGGTCGTGGTCGCTCGACTGGTCCGCGTACTCCGCGTTGATGTGGACGATGTCGTAGTCCACGCGGCGCAGGTGGCGGCTGGTGAGCATGTGGTCCAGTACCTGCGAGTTGCCCTGGTAGACGTAGCCGTAGCGCTCGCCGCGCGGCAGGCGGTCGACGAGGTCGGTGAGGACGCCGCCGGCGGTCAGGGCCTTGAGAGCGGGGGAGAACTGGAAGTCGTTGAGGTCGCCGGCCACCACGACGTCGGCCTTCGGGTCCACGGCCAGGACGTCCTCGACGAAGCTGTGCACGGCCTTCGCCTGCTGGACGCGCTGGGTCTCCGACGTACGGGCCGGGGGCTGGAAGCGGCTGTCGAGGCCCTGGTCGCCGCCCTTGGAGTTGAAGTGGTTGGCGACGACGAAGACCGGGCGGCCCCGGAAGCAGAACTGGCCCACGAGCGGCTTGCGGCTGTTGGCCCAGGCCGCGTTGCCGGGGTCGATACGGCCCGGCGAGGCGGAGAGGCGCGGCGTGCCGTGCGAGCCGGTCACCTTGACGGGAGTGGTGGCGTCGCCCCCGGCGACGTCCGTGAACGAGACACGGGCGGGGTTGAAGAGGAACGCGGTGCGGATGTTGCCGCCGGGCTGGCCGCCGTCCTGGTTGTTCACCGGGTCGATCTGCCGCCACGCGTAGGAGGGGCCGCCGGCCGCCTTGACGGCGTCGGTGAGCCGCTGGAGCGTCGCGTCCGCCGAAACGGTTCCGTCGTTCGTGGGGCCGTTGTCGTCCTGCACCTCCTCCAGCGCCACGACGTCCGGCGACGCGAGGTTCTTCACCAGCGCCTCGGCCAGGCGCGCGAACTTGGCGGGCGGCGTCTTGGGGGAGAGGTTCTCGACGTTGTAGGTGGCCACGGCCAGCTCGTCGGCGCGCTGCTTGCGGGTGGTCTCGCGGGCCGGGCCGCGGTCGTCGAGCGTGCCCAGCTCGGTGGCGGCGATCCCGTACCCGCCGAAGTTGTCGTAGTCCAGCGGGCCCGCGGTGGTGCCGGTCAGCCGGTCGCCGGTGTCGGCGACGGGGAAGGGCCGCTGGGCGAAGGGGATGAGTGATGTGATCTTGATGCGGCCGGGGTTGGGGTCCCGGTACGAGCCGTACAGCGCGCCGCCGCGCACGGTGCGGCCGTGGCGGGGCTCGGCGGTCGCCCACAGTTCGTTGTGGGAGGTGGTGGGGCCGACGACGGAGGCGTCGGCGAGTGATACCCGCATGCCTTCCAGGGACTCGTAGCGGTCCAGGGCGTACGCGGCCGGGCGCAGCGGCAGGTCCTCGATGCTCTTGCCGCCCGCGGACGGGGCGTAGCGGTCCGGCACGGTGGCGGCGGTGAGCTCGACGGCCGCCGGGAGCGGGTTGCCGGAGGAGGCCACGGTCCAGGCGGCGTCGGTGATCTCGGTGACGGACTGGAGGCCGGCCGGCTCGCCGCCCGGGTAGTACTCGCTGACCGTGCCGGAGACCCGTACGGAATCGCCGACGGTGGCCTTCGGTGTCTGCTTGCCGGTGAAGACGAAGACCGCCTCGCTGGTGGCCGGGTCGCGGTCCGGCCGCGGGTCCTGCACCCAGAAGCCGCGGGCCGAGCCGAAGGCCCGTACCGCCGTGACCGTGCCGGGCACGTCGGCGACCTGCTTGCCCGCGAAGGGCGAGAGCCGGGTGGCGCCCTGGATGTCGTGGATACGGGTGACCGCGGCGGAGGCGGTCTGCGGGACGGCGAGCAGCCCGCCGGTCAGGGCGGCGGCGACCAGCGCGGTCAGTGTGGCGGGCCTGCGCAGGGCGCGGCGGCGGGGCGATCGGGATGAAAGGGCTGTGCGGTGTGTACGGGGTGTACGGGGTGCACGGGGTGTACGAGGCGTACGGGACGAAGCGTGCGGCGGTATCTGCGCGGACACGGAGAGCCTCCGGAAGGCGGGCGAGGGTGAGAAACAGCATGCGAAAGGCGTGAACGCAGCGGAGCGGAAACGGTCCGGCAGCCTCTACGCGCGTCAATCTCTTGCGTGGCCACGGCAGTTGTCAAGGCTCGCCGGGTGTACGGGAACGGAAACCAAGGTGAACCGCCCGAGATGCACGGAATTCCGTCTACGCTGGGGCTTCGCACGAGCCGTAGTCCGCACGAGGAGCTGAGCCCGAGATGTCCGCAGACCGCCCCACCCTGCCGCCGGTGCGGCTGCACTCCGACGCGGAGCTGGCGCGGGACGCGCTGAGCGCACCGCTCTTCGCCCGTGCCGCGCAGCTGGCCCGCTGGGCCGAGGCCGGTGTCCCCGTCGGAGTCGGCGGCGAGCTTCTTGAGGAGCAGCTGCCCGGCGCCGTCGACCACCTCGGCCTGGCCGGGGACGAGGACGGCGTCGGGTACGCCGCCGAAGCCTGGCAGCTCGCGGTCGACACCGGTCTGGTGGAGATCGAGGAGAGCGCGGAGGACGGCGACGAGCTGCCCGACGACGCCGCCACCGGCACCGCCGCTCCCGGCGAGGAACTGTCCCTGCTGACCTCCGGCAGCCCGCAGGACATCCTCGACATCTGGCTCGGCGGCATGGAGACCGTACTGGCCGACGCCGTGGCGCCGGACCTGTCCGACATCGCCGACCAGATCGCCGAGGGCAGCGAACTGGACCTGGACGCGATCGACTGGAACCCGGAGGAGGAGGCCGAGCTGCTGGACGGCATCCTCGGCAACCTCTACCTGCTCACCGCCCTGAACGAGGACCCCGAGCAGTCCGTGCCGCTGCCCGCCCTCGCCGCCTCCATGATCGTCCCCGACGACATGGACGAGCCCACCGACGACATCCTCGAAGAGGTCTCCGAGGCGATGATGCGGCTCGACGACCAGTTCCGGGTGCTCCAGCCGATCGGCCTGGTCGACTACCAGCCGGTGGACGAGGCGCTCATCGAGGAGCTGGACGAGGACGGCAGCACGACGCGCGCGGCCGAGCCGCTGGAGGACGAGGACGTCTCCCGGTACGGCATGGTCCGGCTCACCCCGCTCGGCGTCTACGCCGTACGCGCCCGGATGCTGGACGCGGGCGTCGACGCGCCGGCCGTCGGCGACCTCACCGACAAGGGCGCCGACGTCCTCCTGGACGCGCTGCCCGACTACCCGGAGCCCCTGGCGCAGGCCGAGTCCGAGCAGTGGCTCGCCGCCCGTACGCCCGTCGACGCCGCCCGTGACCTGCTCTCGGCCGCCCGCGGCGACGACGAGGGCGGGCCGCGGCGCCGGCTGGCCTGCCAGCAGACGCTGTCGCTGGCCGGGGCGGAGGCCGAGCCCGCGCTGCGCGAGGTGCTCGACGACGGGCAGCTCGGCGGTCTGGCCCGGGTCTGGCTCGCCGAGCGCGGTGCGGCCGACATCCCCGAGCCGACCCAGGACATGATCTTCTGGCTGACCGTGGACACCATCGCGGCACAGCTCGGCGCGGCCGAGGCCGACGAGGAGAGCGCGGCCGAGCTGCGCGGCCTCGTCGAGGGCGTGGTCGGTCAGCACAACGGCTTCTTCGACGCCGCCTGGCGGGTGGACCACCCGGCGACCTCCGACGTGCTGGAAGCCATGGGCCGCCTCCACCCGGACAAGAAGACCGCCAAGGAGGCCCGCAAGGCCGCGTTCAAGGCGCGGTCCCGGCAGGGCGGCTGAGCGGTCGCGGCTTCCTGGCAGGGGAAGCCCCCCTGCCATGAGGGGCCTCCCGGCTCCACGTGACCGGCGGGCGGCCGGAGCACCTCGGTGCTCCCGCCGCCCGCCGGCGCGTTCCGCGGCGGTGCGCGGTCAGCAGACCAGCTGCGTCACGCAGTTGAACGTGGTGGACTGGCCGTTGAAGCCGTAGGTGCCGCGGTAGGACAGCGGGACCTGGAACTGGCCGATGATGGTGACCGTCGTGGCGCAGTTGCCGCCGGTCCCCGGCCGCTTGCCCTCGATCCGCAACGAGCTGCCGATCGAGCCGCCGGTGATGTCCCACGGGGCGCCGCAGATGCCGGAGGTGATCCGGCCGCCCGTGATGGCGTTGGTGTTCGGGTTGTAGTTGACCTCCATGTCGAAGGTGAGCGCCTGGTTGTGGAGCGCCATCTTCTGGGTGACCTGGAGGGCTTCGGCCGAGATCTCGCGCTGTACGGCGAACGCCTCGTCACGGGTCTTGACCTCGGACCCCTGGGCGTTGACGAACTGGTGCTCGCGGCCCGGACCCTTCCTCTTCTGCGCTGCGCTTGTCATGGCTCTCCCTCGGGCTCGGTGGGTCAGGCCAGCTGCTCGGCGATCTCGACGCGCAGCAGCGTGCGGACGGTCTCGATGTGGTTGACGACGGTGACCGTCGACGAGCCCGCGAAGAGCAGACCGACCGCGACGTTGTCGAGCGAGGTGACCAGCGAACCGGAGTCGCCGCCCGCCGAGATGTTCGTGGTCATGATCTGGTCCTTGAAGCGCGCCGTGCCGGCCGTGCCGTAGTTGACGTCGACCGTGGCGTCGGTGGAGACGATCCGCCCGAAGCTGATGTTGGTGGTCCGGCCGGTCTTCTTGACCAGGTCGCCCACCGCGACCGACGACTTGCGGCGCCACGCGCGCGGCGCGCCGCTGAAGTACTGCTGCCGGGTGGCGTCCTCGAACTCGATCTTCGCGAGGGCCGCGTCCACCACGTTGTTGTGCTGCGTCAGCGGGATCTGCGGGGCGAACTGGATCGAGATGAAACGGTCCAGCGTGCCGATCCGGTCCGCCGGGTCCGTACCGCCGTCGAACTTGCCCGGCTGGAGCACGGAGCTGCCCAGCGGCGCCCGGTTGGAGTCCGCCAGGACGTGGTTGTTGCTCAGGATGTAGAACTTGCCCGGTACGCCGAGGCCGGGCGCCGGCGGGTTGGTCTGCGCGCCGGGCAGGAAGTCGTACACCACGCTGCCCAGCGTGCCCGCGGTGACCTGCACGTTGCCGACGGAGAAGCCGGCCGGGCAGGGCCGCATCCGGCGCTTGAGGAGCTGCGGCTCCAGGGCGCTGCCGAGCTGGCTCAGCTCTTCGAGCAGCGGCTGGGCGAGCGCGCCCATCCGGCCGCCGTTGCTGCCGAGGCCCTGCTCCTGCGTCATCGACCGGCCCTGGGCGCCCGGTACGCGCTGCTGGGCCTGCGCGGAGATGTGGCCGACGGCCAGGACGTCGGTCGGGGTGCCGTCGTCCATCTCCCGGGGGATGACGTCCCGTTCGGGGAGCATCGACTCCGGGACCTTCTGCGTGACGAAGACCAGGACGGCTTCCTCGCCCGTGGGCTCGCCGTTGCTCCACTTCACCCCGTGCCCGAAGCCGACGACGTTCGCGGTCGGGTTCTGCGGGTGCATGAAGTCGGAAAGTGCCTGTTGGCGGGAGGTGTCGCTGACCTGACCTCCGGTGGGTCCGCGCATCATCTCGGGCTGGTTCACACCAGACCACCTCTTCCCCGGTGGGCGTCCCGCGCGGCTCTCAGCCGTGCGCCCGGGCCGTACGGACGGACCGTACGGGCGGGAGCCCTCCTACGGGCGGGAGTGCTCCTGCGACGGGCGGCCACGGCTGCGGGGCGGGACCGCGTTCGCTTCACGAGCCCGGGCCGCGCACGGCGGCAGGCTCTCAGGGGAGGGCGGGAACCCGGCACGGACTGCTCCCCGGGCAGCTCCGTGCAGCCGCGGATTCTCCGCTCTCCCTACGGGTGATGCAGGTAGGGACTGTCTATTGCCGGGCCGGTCGGCGGTCAAGGAGGTACGCGATAAATCTTGCGTTTGCTGTGCAGATGCCGCTGATGACCTTGTTTGCCATGGTTTTCCGGGCCGAGGAGGCACGCTTGCGGACATCGCGGGGTCGTGCGGGGTTCAACCGGTGTTCGCCGGGGCGCGCGAGGGTGTGCGGCGCAGGGCCAGAGCACACCGAACCGGCCGTCCAGGAGATGACCATGCCGCTCACCCGCAGAGACTTCGCCAAGCGCTCCACCGCCGCCGGTGCCGGCGTCGCACTGACCGGCAGCGTGGGTGTCCTGGCCACCGCGCCCGGCGCCGTCGGGCGGGAGCTCCCGGAACAGGGGCTTCCCGAAGCGGACGCGCCCGCCCCGGCCGCCGGCGCACGAGGGCGCGCACCGGGGTACGGACCGCTGATCCCCGACCCGGCGGGCATCCTGGCGCTGCCCGCCGGATTCTCGTACCGGATCATCACCCGGGCCGGGGTCACCACTCTGGAGAGCGGTGAGCCCACCCCCTCCCACCACGACGGCACCGCCACCTTCCCGGGCCCGCGCGGCACCACCCTGCTCGTCAACAACCACGAGCTGAAGGGGCCGCGCGCGCAGTGGCCGCACCCCGTACCGCTCGCCGACGGCCTGGTCTACGACCCGGCGGCAGCAGGCGGCTGCACCGTGGTCGAGATTTCCCGGGACGGCTCGCACGTCTGCGAACGGGTCGGCATCGCCGGCACCTCCACCAACTGCGCCGGCGGACGCACTCCCTGGGGGACGTGGCTGACCTGCGAGGAGACCGAGGACAAGGCCGGCCGGAACGGCATGACCAAGGACCACGGCTACGTCTTCGAGGTCGACCCCCTCGCCCCGCACGACCCTCACCCCACCCGGGCTCCCCGCCCCGTCAAGGCCCTGGGCCGCTACGCCCACGAGGCCGTCGTCGTCGACCCCGGGCGCGGCCACCTGTACCTCACCGAGGACGCCGACCGCCCCAACGGCCTCCTCTACCGCTGGACCCCGCCGCACGGCTTCCAGCACGGCCGCGGCCGGCTGCGCACGCTCGCCGACGACGCGGGCGTCCTGGCCGCGCCCCGCTGCTACGACTCCGGCGGCCGCTTCGTGGACGACCTCTCCCGCGCGACGAGGACCGGCACGGTCTACGGCGTCGACTGGATCGAGGTCCCCGACCGCGACGCCCGCCACACCCCCGTACGCCGGCAGTTCGCCGACAAGATGATCACCCGCGCCCGCAAGCTGGAAGGCATGTGGTGGGCCGACGGCGGCGCGTACGTCGTCTCCTCGTACGCCCGCGAGGAGAGCCCGGCGCGCCACGACGGCCAGGTCTGGTTCTACGATCCGCGCCGCCGCACCCTGACCCTGAAGGTGCTGCTCGGCGTCAACCCCGACCCCGGCCGGGACGGCGCCTTCGACGGCCCCGACAACATCACCGTCTCCCCGTACGGCGGCCTGCTCATCGCCGAGGACGGCGAGGGCGTCCAGCACCTCTTCGGCGCCACGGACGACGGCCGTACGTACCCGGTCGCCCGCAACGACCTCAACATCGGCACCGCCGACGACCCCGAATACAGCGAATTCACCGGCCCGGTCTTCTCCCCGGACGGCCGCACCCTCTTCGCCAACATCCAGCAGCCGGGGATCATGCTGGCGATCACGGGGCCCTGGCGACGGCAGCGCTGACCGCCGCGCGGCCGGGGATCCTGGTGCGGCGTACCCGGTGTACCCGGTGTACCCGGTGTACCCGGTGTACCCGGTGTACCCGGTGTACCCGGTGTACCCGGCGTACCCGGCGTACCCGGCGTACCCGGCGTACGCGGCGTACCCGGCGTACGCGGCGTACCTGGCGCGCCCCACCAGGAATCCCGGCCGGAACACGCACGTTGTACCGAGGGTGAGCACGCGGAAGAGCACGACGACCCAGGCACCCGGGAAGGAGCCGGCCGGGACTCCGGACGCGCCCGGCGACCAGGCCCCCCGCCTCCGTACCCCCTTCTCCCTCCTCGACCGCTCCCGCACCCGCGAGGGCCACCCGGAGGCCGAGGCGCTCCGCGACACGGTGGACCTCGCGCGGCACGCCGAAGCGCTCGGCTACCACCGCTTCTGGGTCTCCGAGCACCACAGCGTGCCGGGCGTCGCCGGCTCGGCACCGACCGTGCTCGCCGCCGCGGTGGCCTCCGCGACCTCCCGTATCCGGGTCGGAACGGGCGGCGTCATGCTGCCCAACCACCGCCCGCTGGTCGTCGCCGAACAGTTCGGCGTCCTCGCGTCGCTCTTCCCCGGCCGCATCGACATGGGCCTCGGCCGGTCCGTCGGCTTCACCGACGGCATCCGCCGCGCCCTCGGCACCGACAAGGACGCCGCCGACTCCTTCGCCTCCCAACTCGCCGAACTGACCGCCTACTTCACCGACGGCCCGCGCCCCCACCCCCAGGTGCACGCCCGCCCGGCGGAGGGCCTGCACGTCCCCGCCTTCGTCCTGGCCACCGGCGCGGGCGCGGACATCGCCGCCCGCGCCGGACTGGCCCTGGTCATCGGCGACCTGCGCGGCCGCGAGGCGATGCGGGCCGCCATCGACCGCTACCGCGCCGCCTTCGAGCCCTCCCCGCTCCGGCCCCACCCGTACGTCATCGTCTCCGGCACGGTCGCCGTGGCCGAAACCCGCGAGGCGGCCCGCGAGCTCCTGCTCCCCGAAGCCTGGTCGATGGCCTACTCCCGCACCCACGGCGTCTTCCCGCCCCTGGAACCGGCCGAGTCCATTGCCGCCCGCGAACCGTCCATGCCGCCCAGACAACGCGACCTGTACGAGTCCGCCCTCACCGGCCACATTCACGGCACGGAAGCGGACGTCGCCACCCAGCTCGACACCCTCCTCACCGAGACCGCCGCCGACGAGTTTCTGGTGACGACCAGCACGTACGACCGCGCTGGGCTGATGGAGTCTTATGAGCGATTGGCACGGGTGGTGGGGTTGACGGGGGCGGCCCGGCCGGAGCGGAAGGTGGCGTAGGCCGGGCTCGGCCGGGCCCGCGAGCGCTTATCCGTGGTTGACCCAGAACAGCAGGCCGAACGCGCCGAGGAAGACAACGGCCAGCACTCCGCCGGCTCCCGGGCGTCGGCGCTTTGCCGCGAGGCGCGCGTAGCCCCCGATGACGAGCGCCCACCCCAGGCCGTACAACCCCCACCCCACGGTTCGGCCGATGTCGTTCTGCACGATGCGGAACGACAGATAGGCCAGCATCACCAGGACGATCGGTGCTGACCACAGGGCGTCTTCGACTCTTTGCTGCCGGGACTTGGGCATGCGGTTCCTCCACTGCTGCCGGTGCCGGGCAGCCCTCCGGGAGGACTGCCCGGCACCGGTGGGACGGTTCTTACTGGCTCTTACTGGCCGGTCAGCCAGCCGATCAGCTCATCCAGGACCATGCCGGGGGACGCCTTGATGACCCACTTGGCCGGGTTCCAGTTGGACAGGCTGTTCACCCAGCGGTTGAAGGCGTCAGTGCCCCGCTTGGCCGCGGCGATGGCCGGCTTGAGGAGGTCACCCGACTTCTTGAGCAGGGCCTTGAGGGCTTCGACCTTGGCGCTCGCGTGCTGCGCCTCGTCGACCTGCTGTGCCGCGGCGGCGAGTTCGGCGATCTGCTCGGCGGTCAGATTCGCTTCGCCGTTGGTGGCGGTGGCCGGGGACGCGGCCTTGTGGGCCGCGAGCTCGGCCGCGGTCAGGGTGGGCGTGGCCGCGTGACGGTTGTGCTCGACGGCGTTTGCCGCAGGGGCGGCGATGCCGAGGGCCACAGCGGCCGCAGCGGTGCTTGCGGCGATCCGCAGGCGCTTGTTCACGTTATCCTCCGTGATACAGGGAGGTGGGCGGGGGCGGTACCGGTCAAAGTTCTCCTCCGCCCACCTGTCTGGTGGTGTACATGCCGATACGGGCCGGCGATCGTTCGTCCGCCCGTTCGGTGGTTCGGCCGGGTGCGGTTCCCGGTCAGAGCACCGTGCGTCCGACCAGGAACAGCGCGGCCAGTGCGAGAGCCGCCAGGAGTCCCCGCTCCCAGGGGGCGCGCAGCGCTGCGCGCACGCTGTCCGCGATCCGTCGGTACGACAGACGCAGCGAGTCTCCGAGCGGCATGGGTGCGCCGATGACGTCGGTCAGGAAATAGAGCGCGAGAGGGCTGACGACAGCCGCGCCCACCAGGGCGGGAGCGGATTCGGCGAAGATTCCCAGCAGCGCCAGGAGGCCGCTGCCCGCAGCCCACACGGCGCACCGCGTCTTCGCCGGCCAGGCGAAGCCCTGTCGGTCCCGTTCACTCATGAGCCATCACCGGCCCCGGTCAGCGGGTGCGGGCCGGTGCGCTGAAGAACTCCAGGATGGTGTTGATGAACGCCTGCATCTCGCTGGGATCGCGAGCCAGCTTGGTCGTCTTCAGGTATTCCTTCAGCGCGCCCGCGCCGTTCTTCGCGGCCTTGATGGCGCCGGTGACGACACCGGCGCCGTACTTCCAGACCAGCTTGGCGACCTTTACGGGCCACGCGTGCTGGGCATCCGCCAACGCCGGATGCTGAGGCGTCGTACTGGAGAGCGCCGCGGCGAGGTCGTGCCGAGCACGCGAGTCGCCAGGGAAGAACGCCTCGGCGAGCGCGTCGGCCGTCGGGCTTTCGGGCAGCTGCCCGATGGCCGCCGCAATGCGGTCGGCCTCCGCGTCGGAAACGGGAAGCGCTGTCGCGGTCTGCGACTGCGCCCGGTGTGCTTCCACAGCTGAAGCCATAGGCGCCGAGACTCCGAGCGCCACAGCGGCCAGGGAAACAGCAGCGGCCATCCGAAGGTGCTTACGGTTCACGTGATACCCCCTCTTCATGAAAACAACTTTGGCAGGTCTCGGGGGCCCGAATGGATTTCGGGCTTTACCTGTTGCCAATCGCCCGGCTGGTCAGGCCGGGACGAGATGACTGTCCATGGTCCAGACCAAAAGTTTCAAGCCGTGATGGTGTTTTGTGACTCAGGTCACCCTTGTAAGTCAAGGTTTGTTTCCGTGATAGCCATCGCTTCCATGGTCATAGACGCCTCTCGCGCCCTCAAGTAAGACTTCGCGGGAGATGTTCACGACAAGACTCGGTGGTGAGCGCGGGAGGCGAGCGTCCCCGGCGGCACCCCTCGTCCGGGCTGGGTGACCTACCTCTCAACCGCCTGGCGAGAGTTGCATCGCTTGGCCAACGCATTAGAGAGTCTTTACGCCCCGCCTCAATGCAGGCGATGCGGGCCGCCGCACACCATTTCTCCGCCCGGCGCGGCCGATACGGCCCCACGTACCTCGATCGCCCGTTTATTCGACAGGGCTCTCCATGAAAAGCAGAACCCCCGCTTCATGAACAAGAATGCCGCGCTCGTCGCCCACAACCTGAGCAAGTCGTACAACGGCAAGGCCGCTGTGGACGACGTATCCCTGACGCTGTCCGCCGGAAGCGTGACCGCATTCCTCGGCGCCAACGGCGCGGGCAAGACCACCGCCCTACGCCTGATGCTCGGTCTGTTGAAACCCGACACGGGCCACACCCTCTACGGAGGCCGGCCTCTGCACGCCTGGCGGGACCCCGCCCGGGTGGTCGGTGCCGTCATGGGCGGCGTCGCCGGGCACCCCAAGCACACGCTGCGCGACCACTTGCGCATGGTCGCCGCCGGCGCGGGGGCCGACGACGAGGTGGTGGGCGCGGTCCTGGAGCGCGTCGGCCTGACCGCCGCCGCCGGCCAGCGACTCGGGAAGCTGTCCCTGGGTATGGGGCAACGCGCCGGCATCGCGCAGGCGCTGATCGGCGACCCGGCCGTGCTGGTGCTCGACGAACCGGTCAACGGGCTCGACCCGCACTCCATCCACTGGTTGCGTACGCTCCTGCGGCAACTGGCCGACGACGGCAAGGCCGTTCTCATCGCCACTCACCTGCTCGCCGAGGTCGAACAGCTCGCCGACCAGGTCACCGTGCTCGCCCAGGGCCGCGTCGTCGCGCAGGCCACCGCCGCCGAGCTGGGCGACCGGGCCACCGGTCACGTCGTCGTCCAGGGGCCGGACCTCGACCGGTTGCTCCCCCTGGTGCGCCGGCACGACGCCGTCCTGGAACCCACCGGGCCCGGCACCGCGCGCGTATCCGGCATCGACCGCTTCCGGATCGGTGACTACGCCGCCGAGCAGGGCATACCCCTGCACTGGCTCGAAGAGCGCAGACCGTCCCTGGAAGAGTTCTATCTTTCCGTCGCACAGCAGGAGTTCGCAGCCCGGTGAATCCCCACGCGCCCGCCACACCCCCTCTCCACGTCCTCCCTTCCCCCGTCGCCGCCCCCACTTCCCTCGTCACCGCGCTGCGGCGAGCAGTGCGATACGAGATCCGGCGGCTCCGGGGCCTGGCCTCCACCCGGATCGTGCTGGGACTCCTGTGCGTGGTCAGCATCCTCAACGGCATCCTGCTGCGGACGGACCTGCCGACGGCACCCAACGGCGGACCGCTCGCCGTCAGCACCGCCGTCCTGGCCGACTGGCTCCAACACAGCCCCACCGCCCAGCAGGTCCCGCTGAGCGCCCTGCTGCTCGTCTTCGTCTTCGGCAGCGGCCCCGTCGCCGGCGAACTCCGTTACGGGACAGCACGTACCACCTGGCTGACCGTGGGCAGCCGCGGCCTCGCCTACACGGCCAAACTCATGGTCGGGGTCACGGCCGTCGTCAGCGCAGCCGCCTTGAGCCTCGTACTCCAGACCGCGGTGGGCGCAACCACACTCACCCTCACCGGCGCACCCCAACCGGCCTGGACCGAAGCCGGCGGCCCGGTCCTGCGCTACCTCCTCGTCATGGGCTGCTGGCCCGTCCTGGGAGCCGGCCTCGCCGCGCTGCTACGCAGCCGGGTCGCCACCGTCCTGGCCCTGACGCTGTGGCCGATCCTGGCCGAGCGACTGACCGGGCTCCTGCTCGGCAAGGTCCCCGGCCTCGGCGGCATCACCGAGGTCCTGCCGTTCGCCGCGGCCCGGGCCGCGATGCGCGCGGAGCCCGGCACCGACCCGTTCACCCAGGCCCTGGTCGGCAGCTCCCTGCCCGCCGGAGCCGCTACGGCGCTGTTCGTCCTCTTCGCCCTGGCCGTGGGCGCGCTCGGCCGGGTCGCCTACGCGCGACGGTCCGCCGCGTGAGCTCCGGCCACCCGGCCGGCGCTCCTCGCCCACCTCACCCACCTCACCGACCGCGTCCAGCGCCAGTCGCCACGGATAATCGTCCAACTGCTCACCACCGGTGCCGGGCGTGTGCGGCTCCCAGGCACCCCCAGATCGCGCAGCACCCGCACCGAGCGCCGGGTGGCCGGGTGGCCGGGTGCGCGTCCAGAGCCGTGGACCAGAACGGCAGCGCGACCACCGGCAGCCCCAGCCCGACGGCTTCGGTGAGCAGGCCGAGGGCGTAGGTGCCGGCGATCCCAGCGGCCCACTTGTTCACGGAGTTCATCGTCATGGGCGCGACGATCACCGCATCGGGCGGCGGATTGCGCTTCACCTCACCCGCCCGACGCCAGTCGCTCCGCACGGGCCGCCCGGAGGCGGCTTCCACCGCGGGTACGTTCAGAATCCCGCCCGCATCGACCGCGGGCGTGGCGATGACACACACGTCCCAGCCATCGGCCACGGCGGCTTCAACCAGGCGGACGACTTGGGCAGCGGGGCCGGCCGCGCAAACGATGATGTAGAGCACTCGTTGCTTGCTCATGCCAGCCTCCCCACTCGGCCCGGCGGCGTCCGGAACGCGTCTCGCCGTACAGCTGCATGTACACAGGTCCGGCAGACAGAACTGCCCCTAGGCTGTCAGGGTGATCGAAGCGGTGGTGTTCGATGTGGGAGAGACGCTGGTCCGCGACGACCGGTACTGGCACGACTGGGCGGACTGGCTGAACATCCCCCGGCACACGCTCTCCGCCTTGGTGGGGGCAGTGGTCGCCCAGGGGCGTGACAACGCGGACGCTATTCGCCTGCTGCGACCAGGTACGGACATCATCGATGAGTACCGTGCGCGTGAAGCAGCCGGACAGGGTGAACATCTCGATGAGACGGACCTGTACCCGGACGTGCGACCCGCATTGGCAGCACTGCGCGAGGCCGGAGTCAGGGTCCTGATCGCAGGCAACCAGACTCCTCGTGCCGGCGACCTGCTCCGAGGCTTGAATCTGCCTGCCGACGCCATCGCGACATCGGGAGAGTGGGGCGTCGCCAAACCCCGGACCGAATTCTTTGAGAAGGTCATCGGCCTCGCCGGTACGGCCCCGGAGCGCGTCCTGTACGTCGGAGATCACCCGGCCAACGATGTCGCCCCCGCCCACGCGGCGGGCCTGCGAACTGCACATGTACGCCGAGGTCCGTACGGATTTTTGTGGGCATCGAGCCCGGAAGCGGAACTGGCCGACTGGCGGATCAACGGATTGGACGAGTTGCCGGGCATCGTCACGGGCTGACCGGCCGGCAACTTGGGTAAGTGCTTCAGGCAGCCAGAGCGGAGTGACCCATGAATGCCGACGGCACAACTGGTACAGGAAAGCGGATTGCGTACCAGCGTCGGCTGGCCCGCCTCACGCAGCAGGAACTTGCCCGTGCGGCTGGCATCGCCCTTGGAACCGTACGCAAGATCGAAAGGGGGGAGCGGGGCGTCGGCGAGGGGGTCCTGAACGCTATTGCCGCAGCACTCGGCGTCGACGTCACTTGCCTGCTCTCCGGACGTGACCGCGCTGATGACCGGGTGCACCGGGTCATGCCCAAACTGTCCGCGGTCCTCGCCACTTATGACATGCCGGAGGACGGCCCCACGCGTCCGCTGAGTGAACTTCGGGAAGAGGTCGCCGGGGCCGTCGTCTGGCGCCTCGCGGCTCAATACGTCCGTATCTCACGCCATGCTGTGGGGCTTCTCGCTGAACTCGGCCGTGCCTTCCACAGCGCGCCCACGTGGCGCCGTGCCGAAATCGCCGAGTTGCTTGTCGCTGCTTACCTGGCTGCCGATGCAGTCGCGTACAAGTACGGTGCTTACGACCTGTCCGCCCGCCTGATCGACCTCATGAGATGGGCTGCATCGCAGGCAGACAATCCACTGCTCGAAGCCGCGGTCGCTTATACACGGGCTGAGACTTACCTTGCCGCTGAAGCCCATGCAGCCGGCTTAAGTGCCTTGGAACATGCATTGGTAGTCGTGCCGCGCCGTCCGTCCGGCCCGGTAGCCGATGCCGCACGTGGCGCTCTGCACATGCGGGCGGCTGTCATTGCCGGGCGTGCCGGGAAAGCGGAAATCGCTGCTGCTCACCTGGCCGACGCGCGTTGCCTCGCCGCGCACGTCCCGGAAGGTACCTACCAAGGCACCGGGTTCGGCCCGGACAGCGTACGCATTCATGAACTGTCCGTCGCTGTGAGTTTGGGAGACGGCTCCGTAGGGGGTGTCCTGGAGACCATTGGTGCCTGGGTTCCGTCCGATGCCCTCACTGCGGAACGCCGATCAGGTTTCTATATCGAACTGGCCCGGGCCCAGCTCTGGTCAGGCCAGGCGGATCGGGCCTTTGTCTCTCTCCAGACCGCGCGACGCATTGCTCCGCAGCATACCCGGGAACATGCGTGGGTGCGCGAGGATGCCGCGACGCTGCGTCGGCTGAAGCGTAGCGACGCTGAGAACCTGTCGAAATTCGCTGAATGGTGCCGCGCGGGCGAGTGACCGGACTACCCCGCGCAGGGGTACTTGAGCCGTCTGCGGCAGGTCAGCATCTCCCTGTCCGAACGACAGGAGCTAGCAATGACCATGTCCAGCGCGGTGTCTGGCGCAATCCACGTACGTCCCTCGGTAGGTACGCCATGTCTGTCTTCCAGCAGCCTTCCCGCTTGGATTCCCCGAGGGGCCGGGCTGCGGGTTGTGCGTGATGTGGATGGCCTCGGTGTAGATGTCGTGTGGCTGGCGCTGCCTGTGGGAGAGAGGGTGCTCCGGGCGTTGGGAGCGCGTTCCGGAGCGATCATTGAGGATCACCGGCGTCCGGCCGGGATGTGCTGGCTGGTGCCCGCCGGTACGGCCGGTGGGGTGCGGCTGCCGTTGTGGGGTGATGCGGGGGTGGGGGCGGCCCTGTACGTGCCGGGGCTGGAGATGTGCAGTGAGCGGCTGTGGTGGCGGGTGCGGCCGGAAGCGGGGGCGCTGGTCACGAGTGCGGTGGCCTTGCGGGCGGCTGTCATCGCCGTGGAGGGCGCGCTGTGATCGGGTGTGCGGAATGCGGTTCCGTACGGGAGGTGTTCGTCATCGGTACCGTGCATGCGGCCAGTGGGGGCGGGGCCGATGTCGGGCTGTGTGCGGGGTGCGACGAGAAGCGGGAGAAACGGCGCAGGGGCGGCACCCGTTCGCGCGGGGCCGCCCCTGGTGGAGATCAGGGCGTCAGAGCGCCGCACCCCCCGGCTTGACCATCCCTCGGACCGTGCGGGAGTCGACGAATTCGCCCAGGGCGGTCATTTCCCATTCGCCGGAGAACTGGCGGATGAGCTTGGCCATCATCACGCCCGTGCGCGGTTCGGAATGGGTGAGGTCGAAGCGGACCAGTTCTTCGCCGGTCTGGGCGTCGAGCAGGCGGCAGTAGGCCTTGGCGACGTCGGAGAACTTCTGGCCGGAGAAGGAGTTGACCGTGAAGACCAGGCCGGTGACCTGCGGGGGGATGCCGCCGAGGTGGACGGTGATGGCCTCGTCGTCGCCGGCGCCCTCGCCGGTGAGGTTGTCGCCGGAGTGCTGGATGGCGCCGTTGAGGATCTGGAGCTTGCCGAAGAAGCAGTTGTCGACCTTCTTGCGGTCCGGGCCGTAGGCGATCACGGACGCGTCCAGGTCGATGTCCTTGCCGCGGTAGGCGGGCTCCCAGCCCAGGCCCATCCGGACCGAGGAGAGGAGCGGTTGGCCGCCCTTGACCAGGGAGACGGTCTGGTTCTTCTGGAGGCTGACGCGGCCCTTGTCGAGGTTGATCTTGCCGGTGCCGGGCGCGGGGGGTGCCGGGGGAGCGGCTGCCGCGGGCGGCGGGGCCATGGGGGCCGGGGCGCCGGTGGGCGGGCCCCACTGGGCGGCGGGCGGGGCGGAAGGGGGCGTGGCGGGTGCCATGGGGGCGGCCGGAGGAGCCTGCGGGGCCGGGGCGGGTGCCGCAGGAGCGGCGGGTGCGGCGGGTTCTTCGACGCTGACGCCGAAGTCCGTGGCGATGCCGGCCAGGCCGTTCGCATAGCCCTGGCCGACCGCGCGGACCTTCCACGCGCCGTTGCGCCGGTAGATCTCGACGACCACGAGGGCGGTCTCCGCGCCGAGCTGGGGCGGGGTGAAGGAGGCGATGACGCTGCCGTCGGCGGCGTTGCGGACCGTGCCGGTCGGTTCGGTGCCGGCGAAGGTGGCGCCGGGCGCGTCCAGGCTGGCGGTCACGACGATCTTCTCGATGCCGGCGGGCACCGCGGCGGTGTCCACCGTGATCGTGTCGCCCGCGCCGGACGCGCCGGACGTGTGGGTCACGCCCGGGCCGGCCGGCTGGTTGTAGAACACGAAGTCGTCGTCGGAACGCACCTTGCCGTCGGCGGTGAGCAGCAGGCCCGACACATCGAGCCGCACGGGCGCGGTGACGTCCACCGCCACCCGCGGGGCGGTGAGCGGGAGGTTCGAGCCAGGAGTCATAGCGGTCATGCCGGGGATAACGAGTGGCCTTCCTTTGCGGTTCCATTACCGAGAGCCGGACGGGTCCGGACGGGGCAGGACGGAGCTGCTGCCCCGTGAGGGCTCAGCGCCGTTCGCGGCTGTTGCCGAACAGCAGGCGGTAGGCGATGAGCAGGACCAGGGAGCCGGCGATGGCGGCGATCCACATCGACGGCTCGAAGAAGTCCTTCGGGATCGGCTTGTCCAGGAACTTCGTGGAGAGCCAGCCGCCTATGAAGGAGCCGACGATGCCGATGAGGGTGGTGCCGACGAGTCCGCCCGGGTCCCGTCCGGGCAGCAGGACCTTGGCGATGACGCCTGCGATCAGTCCCAGTACGAGCCAGCTGACGATACCCATGGTGCGTTCCTCGTTTCCTGCGCGGTTGCGCAAATGATTGATACGTAGACAAGGACGCCGGGAAGGCGGGATGGGGTTGCGTCGGCGGCTGTCGGGTCGTGGCGCGGGCGCTTCCGTCAGGGCTGCGGGTGCTCAGTACGGCCAGATGGGCGGATCGACGCAGAAGGAGCCACCCAGGTGGGCGTGTTCCGGGTTGTCGGGGTCGAGGGCGCCGTGCGCGGCGAGGAGGCCGGCCGCGTACGGCTCGGAGTCGTCCTGCGGCACGTAACCGAGCGAGCGGGCCGTGGTCAGGTCCCACCACAGGCGGGTGTTGGCGGAGGAGCCGTAGACCACCGTGTGGCCGACGCCTTCGGCGGTGAGCGCGGCGTGCAGCAGGCGCGCGCAGTCCGGCGGGCTCAGCCAGATCGACAGCATGCGGACGGTGGTGGGCCGCGGGAAGCAGGAGCCGATGCGGACGGAGACCGTCTCGATGCCGTGCAGGTCCCAGTAGAGGGAGGCGAGGTCCTCGCCGAACCCCTTGGAGAGGCCGTAGTACGTGTCGGGGCGGCGCGGGGTGTCCACGGGGATCGCGCCGGAGCCGTCGGCGGGGCGCGGGGTGAAGCCGACGGCGTGGTTGGAGGAGGCGAAGACGACGCGGCGGACGCCTTCCTCGCGCGCGGCCTCGTAGAGGTGGTAAGTGCCTTCGATGTTGGCGCGCAAAATCTTCTCGAAGGGGGCTTCGAGGGAGATCCCGGCGAGGTGGACGATCGCGTCCACGCCGCGCACGGCCTCGCGGAGGGCTTCCTTGTCGGCCAGGTCGGCGGTGACGGCGTCCGGCGCGTCGTCGATGGTCCGCTGGTCGAGGAGCCGGAGCCGGTAGCCGTACGGGGGCAGCAGTTCGCGCATCAGGGTGCCGAGGCCGCCGGCGGCGCCGGTGAGCAGGACGGTGCGGGGTGCGGGCATGGGGCTCCTCCGGGCGGGCCCGGGCGTGTGGCTTCGTCCGGGCTCAGGTGTACGGCTTCGTCCGGGCTCGGGCGTGCGGCTTCATCCGCGGACGGCGTTCAGGTAAGCGGACGATCGTAGTCACCGTAGGAAGGCGCGCCGGAGAGGGTCAAGATGCTTGACGGGCAGTGAAGTCCGGTTGTGAGGGCGGGGGTTCGGGGGTGGTGCGGTCGTTTCGGGTCCTTGACCGGGCCGGAAGTGCTGCCCTAGCGTGAGCGCGTTCATGGGTATGGACGCCGGTCAGGGACGTGCATGTGCATCGGTGGTGGCGCCACCCTGCCCGTACGCGTCTCCTTCACGAGCATGTCGAGCCTGTCAGGGAGAGCCCGTGACCTCAGCCCCGCCGCTCGCCGAGCGCCTCGACGGACTGCTGTTCTTCCCCGTGACCGCGTACGGTCCCGACGGCGCTCCGAACCTGGCCGCCTTCCGCGCCCATGTACGCGCCGGTGTCGACGCGGGCGCGGCCGCCGTCTTCGCCTGCTGCGGTACGGGCGAGTTCCACGCGCTGACCCCGGAGGAGTTCCGGGACTGTGTGGCCGCCGCCGTCCAGGAAGTGGCCGGGCGGGTCCCGGTGCTGGCCGGCGCCGGGTACGGCACCGCGCTGGCCGTACGGTACGCCCGGCTCGCCGAGGCGGCCGGCGCCGACGGGCTGCTGGCCATGCCGCCGTACCTCGTCGTCGCCGACCAGGCGGGCCTGCTGCGGCACTACACCGGCCTCGCCGCCGCCACCGCGCTGCCCGTCATCGTCTACCAGCGCGACAACGCCGTCTTCACCCCGGAGACCGTGGTCGCCTTCGCACGTACCCCCGGCATCATCGGCCTCAAGGACGGCCTCGGCGACCTCGATCTGCTGCAACGGATCGTCAGTGCGGTGCGTACCGAGGCGAGGGGGGAGACGTTCCTGTACTTCAACGGGCTGCCCACCGCCGAGCTGACCGGCCTCGCCTACCGCGGGCTCGGCGTCCGCCGGTACTCGTCGGCCGTCTTCGCCTTCGCCCCGGAGATCGCCACCGCCTTCCACCGCGCCCTCGAAGACGGCGACGACACGACGGTCGGCCGGCTGATCGACGGCTTCTACCGGCCGCTGGTCGAGCTGCGCAATCAGGGGCGGGGGTACGCGGTCTCGCTGGTCAAGGCGGGGGTACGGCTGCGCGGGACGGATGTCGGGCCGGTCCGGCCGCCGCTCGGCGAACCGGCGCCGGAGCACGTCGAGGCGCTGGCCGCGCTGATCGGACAGGGCCTGACGCTGGCCGGCGCCCCGGCGGACGGCCGATGATGCGCGCCGCCGCGTTCTTCTACCCGTGGGACGTGGTCGGCGACCCGGACGCCGCCCGCCGCGTCGCCGACCTCGGTGTCCAGCAGGTCACCCTGGCCGCCGCCTACCACTCCACCCGGGCGCTGACTCCACGTCACCCCCGCCACCGCGTCGTCACCGCCCGGCACTCGGCCGTCCTGTACCCGTCGGACGCGGAGCGCTGGGCGGGCCGCGCCCTGCGCCCGTACAGGCAGGACTGGGTGGCGGGCCCGGACCCCTTCGGCGCGGCGGTGCGGGCGCTGGCGGACGCAGGCCTGGAGGTGCACAGCTGGGTCGTACTGGCTCACAACACGCGACTGGGCACCGAGCACCCTGCCATCGCCGTACGCAATGCCTACGGCGACCGCTACTCCTGGGCGCCCTGCATCGCCCGGCCCGAGGTACGTGCCTATCTGTGTGACCTGGCCGCCGAGGCGGCGGTACGGCCCAGCGCGCGCGGCACCGAGCTGGAGTCCTGCGGCTGGTATGGGCTGGCGCACCTGCACGCCCACGACAAGACCGGCGGCGTAGCGCTCTCCGGCGCTGCCCAGTACCTGATGTCGTTGTGCTTCTGCGAGATATGCGAGGCGGGCTGCACGGCGCTGGGCGTGCCGGCGCGGGAGGTGCGAGGCGCGGTCGTACGGGCGCTGGAGCCGGTGTGGGCAGGCGCGGACGGAGGCGGAGGCGAGGCGGGCGAGGGGCGGGCGGGGGAGTGGCGCGAAGTCGAGCGGCTGCTCGGCGGCGAGCTGTCGGGGCTCGTACGGCGCTGGCGCGACGATGCCGCGCGCACACTCCGGAGGGAGGTCGTCGCGGCCGTACGGGCCGCCGCGGACGACGGATTCCGCGTGCTGCTGCACGCCGACCCGGCCGGGCACCGCTGCGGCGCGAACCCGGGCGCCGACCCGGCGGACGTCCTCACGCACGCCGACGGGGTGGTGGTGCCGTGCACGGGCGACGACGCGGCCCGTACGGACGCGCTGGCGCCGTTCGCGGACGTACGGGCCCGCTCGGCCACGCTCCCGGACACGCCCGCGCCCGTCGTCGCCGCCAACCTCACCGTCGTCACGGCGATGGGCGGCCGCCCCGGCTCCCTCGCCGCCGATGCCGCGCACGCCGCCGCCCTCGGCGCCGACGAGCTGCGGCTGTATCACGCGGGCCTGGCGGGCGACGGGGACCTGGCGGCCGTACGGCGTGGGCTGGCGGCCGTACGGAAACGGTAGGGGACGCTCACAGCCGAACGGTGACGGTGGAGGCCGGCGGCCGCGCGTACAGGTGCCGTCTGCCGCGGGGGACGAGCCCCGCGCCGCCGTGTGAAAACCCTTGCGCGAAGACCACCGCGCCCGTTCCGCTCCGCCCGCCCCGCACGGTGATCTACTACAACGCGTCCCGTTTCGCGGCCGTGCTCCTCGCCGTACGGCCAGGGCCGCGCGCCGGAGAAGCCAATGTGCCCGCCGTCGCCGGCACCCGCGAGCGCACCGCGCGCACGACGGCGGGCACGACCATGAAATGACCCTGGAAGGAATGTCATGACACAGCGCATCCTCGACCTCGACCGGGAAGAACTGGCTTCGCTGCGGGGCCGGGAGCTGACCGAGGCGGTCGCCGCCGCCGAGGGCCGCACGATGGTCGCCGAGGTCTTCGCCGAGCGCGCGGCGCTCTCTCCGCACCCCGACGGCCACGCGGGCGTGCACAACATCGAGCTGGTCTCCGCCTTCGGCGCGGACATCGTCGTCCTCAACCTCATCGAGCGGGCCTGGGACGGGGAGTCTCTGCGGCTGCCCGGGCTGGGCACCTTCACCAGTTTCGCCGATCTCGCCTCGTACGTGGGCCGCCCGATCGGCGTCAACCTCGAACCGGGCGACGTGCCGGAGATCCGCCGGGCCGGGCCCGAGCAGGCCCGCCGCCTGGTCGACATGGGCGCCGCCCTGCTCTGTCTGACCGCCAATCCCGGCACCGGCGGCAGCTTCGACGGCCTGGCCCGCGTCACCGACGAACTGCGCCGGGGCCTCGGCGACGACGTGGCGCTGTGGTCCGGCAAGATGCACCACGCGGGGCATCCTGAGCGGGTGACCGCCGGGCGGCTGACCGCGCTGGTGGACGCGGGCGCCGACGGTGTCGTCCTGCCGCTGCCCGGCACTTTGCCCGGTCTCACCAAGGAGCGGGCCGCCGAGGCGGTCGCCGCAGTCCAGGACGCGGGCGCGGTGGTGATGGGGGCGATCGGTACGAGCCAGGAGGGCGCGCACGCCGACATCGTTCCCCAACTGGCGCTGACGGCCAAGGAGATCGGTGTGGACGCGCACCACTTCGGGGACGCGTTCCTGCCGGGCATGTGTGATCCGGAACTGCTCTACGCCTACTCCGTGGCGGTCCGCGGCCGGCGCCACACGTGGAACCGGATGGCGCTCAACGGGCGCGGGAACCGCATCCCCGGCTGAGGCCGGGAAAAAGGGGGAGGTGCCGGGGTGGGCTCAGCCGTCGCCCGCGCGGGGGGCCGGTTCGCGCTTCGTACCGGTCAGGTGGCCAAACACCACCACGTTGCCCAGGTACTCCTGCCGGGCCTTGTTGTAGCCGCCGCCGCAGGTGATCAGCCGTAGTTCGGGGCGGGAAGCCGGTGCGTAGACCTTCTTGTCGGGGAAGTCCTCGCCGTCGTAGACCTCGACGGCGTCGACGGAGAAGACCGCGGTCCGGCCGTCCGCGCGGACGATCTCCACCGTGTGGTTCTTCTTCAGGGAGCCGAGGTTGTAGAAGACCGCGGGCCCGGAGCGGTTGTCGACGTGGCCCGCGATCAGCGAAGTGCCGGTGGTGCCCGGCGTGTTGCCGTCCGCGTACCAGCCGGCGAGGTTCTTGTCCTCCTGCGGCGGGGTCGCCAGGCCGCCGCTCTCGTCGAGACCGAGGCGCGTCAGCGGCGCGTCCACGCCGACCGACGGGATACGCACCCGCAGGGGCCGGGCGGCCGGCATCGGCGGAGGCGGCGGGGCGGGGGCCGCGGACGGCCCGGGGTGTCGCGGGCCCGCGGCGAACCCCTGGTCGGCGGAGGGTTGCGGCGGCGGCGCCTGAGCCTGGGCGCCGTGGCCCATCAGCCAGATGCCGGTGCCCATCGCGGCCGCGGTGAGCAGGGCTATGAGGCCTTGGTCGCCGCGGCGGCGGGTGGTGTGTGCCATGGCTGTCGTGCCTCCGGGAGCCGGGTGTCCGGGTGCGCTGCGGACCGTCGGGCCGCCGGACCGGTCGCGTCCGACGGCCCGCGGAGGATCAGGCCGAGCCGTCCGCGCGACGGCGGCGCACCATCCACACGCCACCGGCGGCGGCCGCCAGCAGTACGCCCGCACCGGCGACGATCTCCGTGGTGCTTGAGCTCTCACTGGTGGTGCCCAGACCGGTCTTCGTCCTGCCGTGCGGGGTGGTGCCGGCGGTGACCCGTACCGTGCCGGAGATCTCCGTCCCGTTGGCGCACTTGCCGCCGATGCCGTAGTTGCCCGGCTTGGTGCCGGCCGGCACCCGCACGGAGCCCTGCACGTTTTCGGTGTGCGTCTGGCCCTTCGACGACAGCGTGATCCGGCCGGCGCCCAGAGTGCTGGCGTCGACGGTGGCCGAGCCGTTCTTGCCGCAGGCACTGCTGTTGAGGTTGACCGAGTTGCCGGCCTTGACCGGGTTGGGCGTCACCTCGATGCTGCCGGTGGCCGCGAAGGCCGCGGAGGTGGACAGGCCGAGGGCGGCGACGGACAGTGCGGCACCGGTGAGAACGCGAGTGGAACGCATGGGACGAACCTCCACGAGGCACGGACCGCGGCACACCGCAGCGCCGCAAAGGAAGTTGGGGGAAGTTCCGCGCCTCCTGCAATCGAGGTAAACGGCCGGGCGCGCCGGGAGCCTGTTGACGCGGTGTCAGAACTCCCGCGCACGGTCGGCGTGTCGCGCATGATCGGGTACGTTTTGGCAGGTCACAGGCTGGATGGTCGTGACGTTCGGTGACGTTGCGGATTGGGTTGAACGGGTGACGGATATTTCGCGCGGAATGTGGTAGTGGCGCTGCGTAATCGGGTGTCACGGAGGGTGGCCGGGTGCCCCTCGGCGCCGGTCCGCCGACCCCTTCCCGCCCCTCACCCCGGCCGGACGAAACCGCTCTCGTACGCCGCGATCACCGCCTGGGTCCGGTCCCGCACCCCCAGCTTGGCCAGTACCCCCGCGACGTGCGTCTTGACCGTCGCCGGGCCGACCGACAGCCGGCCCGCGATCTCCGCGTTCGTCAGGCCCTTGGTCATCAGCCGCAGCACGTCCGCCTCACGGTCGGACAGGCGCGCCCGCAGGGCCCGCGCCGACGCGCCCGCGGCCCGCGCCCCCGCGTACCGGGCGGCCAGCTCCCGTACCGCTGCCGGGAACAGCAGCGAATCGCTGCGTGCCACCATCCGCACCGCCTGCACCAGGTCCTCCACACCGGCCCGCTTCAGCAGGAAGCCGCTGGCGCCGGCGCGCAGCGCGTCGTACACGTACGCGTCGTTCTCGAAGGTCGTCACCACGATGATCCGTGGCGGATCCGCCACGGCCGCCAGCACCTGTTCGGTCGCGCGGATGCCGTCGATCTCCGGCATCCGTACGTCCATCAGCACGATGTCCGGCCGCAGTTCGCGGACCAGCGGTACGGCCTCGGCGCCGGTGGCCGCCTCGCCGACGACCTCCATGTCCGGCTCGGCGCCGAGGATCGCGCGCAGCGCCGTACGCACCATCCGCTCGTCGTCCGCGAGGACGATGCGCAACGGGGGAGGGGCGGTGCCGGTACGGGCGTCCGCGCGCCCCTCGTCCGTGCCGGTGCGGGCGTCCGTGCGTCCCTCGTCCACGTCGGTACGAGCGTCCGCGCGCCCCCCGTCCGTGCCGCTCACCGGGACGCCCCCAGAGGGAGCCGTACGGCCAGCCGCCATACGCCGTCCCGGCCCGCGGCCCGTGCCTCGCCGCCCAGCAGGCGGGCGCGTTCGGCGATGCCGGGCAGGCCGCGCCCGCCGCCGGGGCGGGGTGTGCCCGCCGCCGTGTCGCTCGGCGTGTCCGCCGTTTCTCTCCGCATGGGGTTCTCCACCGTGATCCTCAGTTCGTCGGCGTCCAGGGCGATCCGCAGCCGGACCGGTACGGCACCGGCGTGCCGCAGCGCGTTGCTGAGACCTTCCTGCACGATCCGGTACGCCTCCCGCGAGACCAGCGTCGGCAGCCGCCCGCACCCGTCGTCGACGTCCGCGTCGATCCGCAGCCCGGCGGCGCGGGTGCGGTCCAGCAGCGCGTCCAGGGTGTCCAGCGCCGGAGCGGGAGCGCCGGCCGGGCCGTCCCCGTCCTCCCGCAAGATCCCCAGTACGGTGTCGAGTTCGGCGACCGCGCTCCGGGTGGTCTCCTCGATGGCCAGCAGCGCCTGCCGCGCGAATCCGGGGTCGGCGTCGAGCACCCGGCGGGCCGCGCCCGCCTGGAGAGTGACCGCGCTGAGCGCGTGCCCCACCGAGTCGTGCAGTTCGCGGGCGAGCCGGTTGCGGGAGGCGAGGTCGGCGGCCCGGCGTTCGGCGGCGGCCAGCCGGTCCGCGGGCGTACGGCCCAGCAGTACGGGCGCCAGGCGGGCCAGCAGCCGGCCGCCCGCCCACGTGGCGCCCGCCACCAGGGCGAGCAGGCCGAGCCCGGTCAGCGGGCCGAGCACGCCCGCCAGCTCGGGCCAGCCTTGTTCCTCGTGCCGCAGCGGGTCCGCCACCGGCAGGAGGATCAGCACCACGGCGGCGGGCGGTGCCGACAGCGTCAGGCCGCTGACGATGCCGCCTGCGGCCAGGTGCGCCACGAACCACAAGGCCGTACGCCGCCGGGCCGCCCACGAATCGGCAGGCTCCTCGGCCAGTTCGGCGGTCACCGCCGGGGGCAGGCCGCACAGCGACCGCGCCGCGGTCGACTCCAGCGTGCGCAGCACCGGGAAGAGCAGCGCGCTGAGGGCGCCCAGCGGCAGCGCGGCACCGAACGCGGCGAACTGCCACAGGAAGTCGGAGAACGGGTTCACGCCGGGGACGAACAGCGGCACGAGGACCGTCGCCAGGAGGAAGTACGGCATCAGCAGGGCGCCGCCGAGGACGAGATGCACCCAGCGGCCGAGAAACAGGCGCGTTCCGCTTGCCGGCGACCCGCCGGGCGTCGCACCCGACTTCCGGTCCGACGTCGCACCGGCCCGTGAACCGGACGTCGCACCGCCCCCTGGACCCGACGTCGCACCGGGCCGCCAACCGAACCTCAAGCTGATTCTCAAAGGTGTCGCGTCGCCAGCGTCAGCCGGTCCCGCGCGTCGAGCAGCGCGTCCTTGATCAGCTGCTCGTGCCCCGGGGTCAGCCGGGCCACCGGCACCGAGCAGCTGACCGCGTCCCGCGCCGGGGTGCGGTAGGGGACCGCCACACCGAAGCAGCGCAGGCCGAGCGTGTTCTCCTCGCGGTCGACGGCGTACCCCTGCTCGCGTACCAGGCGCAGTTCCCCGATGAGCCGTTCGCGGTCGGTGACGGTGTGCTCGGTGAGGGCGTCGAGCTTCTCCGGGAGGAGCGCCCGTACCTGGTCGTCGGTGTACGTGGCGAGCAGCGCCTTGCCCAGGGAGGTGGAGTGGGCGGGCAGCCGGCGGCCGACGCGGGTGAACGGGCGCAGGTAGTGCTGGGACTGGCGGGTGGCCAGATAGACGACGTTGGTGCCGTCCAGCCGGGCCAGGTGAATGGTCTCGGTGGTGTCGTCGGCGAGCCGGTCCAGGGTGGGGCGGGCGGCGGCCACCACCTCGTCGCCGTCGATGTAGGAGGTGCCGACCAGCAGGGCGCGGACGCCGATGCCGTACCGGGTGCCGGTGGCGTCGGTCTCCACCCAGCCCAGCTCGACGAGGGTGCGCAGCAGCATGTAGAGGCTGGACTTCGGGTAGCCGACGGCCTCCTGGACGGAGGCCAGGCTGTGCATCCCGGGGCGGCCCGCGAAGTACTCCAGCAACTCCACCGTGCGCACCGCGGACTTGACCTGCGCTCCGGTGGTCTCGGCAGCGGGCATCGGCCTTGACCCCTCAGTTCGGACAGCCATAGAGTCCCGGCGGACGTCACATTCACCAGCTGGGACGGCGTTCAGCATAGCGAACGGCGTCCTGGACGCGACAAGGGTTCGCCGGGAGGAACGCGCGGTGGCAGCAGCACCAGTCTGGAGTGTCGACCCCCGTACCGGGAAGCGGCGCGAGCAGGTCGCGGTGGAAGCCACGGCGGCCGAGGTCGAGGCCGCCGTACGGGCTGCCCATGACGCCCGGGGAGCGCTCGCCGACCGCCGCGTCCGGGCCGCCCTGCTGCGCCGCGCCGCCGACCTGCTGGACGGGGCCGGGGAGCGGATCGTCGAGGCCGCCGACGCGGAGTCCGCGCTCGGCCCGGGGCGGCTGACCGGCGAACTGTCCCGCACCACCTACCAGTTGCGCGCCTTCGCCGATGTCGTCGAAGAGGGCGCCTTCCTCGACGTACTGATCGACCACGCCGACCCCGGGCTCACCCCGCCCCGCCCCGACCTGCGCCGTTACAAGATCCCGCTCGGCGTTGTCGCGGTCTACGCGGCCAGCAACTTCCCGCTCGCCTTCTCGGTGCCCGGCGGCGACACCGCCAGCGCCCTCGCCGCCGGCTGCCCGGTCGTCGTCAAGGCCCACCCCGACCACCCGGCCACCTCGGAACTGAGCGCCGCCCTGCTGCGCCGCGCCGCGAACGAAGTCGGCCTGCCCTCGGGCGTCATCGGCCTGGTGCACGGCTTCGAGGCGGGCGTCGAGCTGGTCCGGCACCCGCTCGTCGCCGCCGCGGGCTTCACCGGGTCGGTACGCGGCGGACGCGCCCTGTACGACGCGGCCGCCGCCCGCCCGCACCCGATCCCCTTCCACGGCGAACTCGGCAGCCTCAACCCGGTCGTGGTCACCGAGGCCGCCGCCGACGAGCGCGCCGAGCAGATCGGCACCGGCCTGGCGGGCTCGATGACGCTCGGCACCGGCCAGTTCTGCGTCAAGCCGGGGCTCGTCCTGGCGCCGCGCGGCCCGGCCGGAGACCGCCTGGAGCGCTCCCTCACCGAGGCCGTCAGCAACACCGAGGCCGGAGTGCTCCTGGACCACCGGATGCGCGACGCCTTCCTCGACGGCGTACGGGAACGGGCCGCGCTGCCGGACGTCCAGGCACCCGTGACGCCTGGCGCGGGCGGCGAGCACACCGTCAGCGCGGGCTTCCTCACCGTCCCGGCGGCCCGGCTCGCCGAGGACGGCGGGACCCACGACCTGCTCCTGGAGGAGTGCTTCGGGCCGGTCACCGTCCTCGCGCGCTACACCGATGACGCCGAGATCGGCGCCGTACTGGCCCGGCTGCCCGGCAACCTCACCGCGACGCTCCAGCTGGGAGCGGCGGAGTGCGCGGGAGGGGACGCGGGGACCGGCGCGTCCGGAGGCGGCACGGGGACCGTGGCAGCCACGGGCGGTACGGGGCGCGGCGCGCGCCTGCTGGCCGCGCTCACCCCGCTGGCCGGCCGGGTGCTCGTCAACGGCTGGCCGACCGGCGTCGCCGTGGCCCCCGCCCAGCACCACGGCGGCCCCTACCCGGCCACCACCTCCACCGCCACCTCCGTCGGCGGCACAGCGGTCGAACGCTGGCTGCGGCCGGTCGCCTACCAGGACACCCCGCCCGCCCTGCTCCCGCCGGAGCTGCGCGAGGACAACCCGCTGAACCTGCCCCGCCGAGTCGACGGCCGCCCCGAAAGGTGACGTACGCGCACATGACCCACACCCCGGAAGCGCCCGCCACGGCCGCCGCCCCCGCCACCCTCGTCCGGGAGGCCACGGCCGCCGACCTCGACGTCATAGTGGACCTGCACCAGCGCGCCCGCGCGACGTACTACCGCGGCCGCGTGCCCGACGCGCAGCTGGACGACCCGGCCGAGCGCGAGCGCTGGCGCCAGGGCTGGGCGCAAGGCCTCGCCCGTACGGACGCCACCCTGCTGTGCGCGGAACGGGACGGCGCGGTGGTCGGCGTCGCCTCCTACCGCCGCGAGGACGGCGCGCCCGCCGACACCGTCAAACTCTTCCAGCTCCACGTGGACCCGGACCGCTGGCGCGGCGGCATCGGCTCCGCCCTGCACGACGCCTGCGTCGCGGGCTGGCGGGCGGCAGGCGTCACCACCGCCCGCCTGGACGTGTACTGGCACAACCAGCGGGCCCGCGCCTTCTACACCCGGCACGGCTGGCAGCCGGACGCGTCCCGCCGCCCCGCCCCGGACGCCACCCACCTCGACCTCGTGCTGTCGCTCAGCCCCGCCGCCGCCCGATGATCTGAAGCCGCTCGGCGGTGCGCCCGTCCAGCGTCGGCACCGTGTCCGTGCGCTCGGCCTCCACCGTGAAGCCGTGCGCCCGGACCAGCCCGCGCAGCCGGTCCGGCTCGTGGTGCCGGAACACCCCGCCGTCGGGCGTCCCGAACACCCCGTACGTCCCGAACCGGTCCGCGTACTCCTCGTAGCGCGCCACGTCCCACCGGTCGCGCTGCAACGGCATGTCGCTGACGTACAGCACCCCGCCCGGCCGCACCACCCGGCCCAGCTCCGCGACGATCTCCCGCTGCTGTGCGGAACCGGGCACACACGTCAACACGGCGAACAGCAGCGCGGCCCCGAAACTCCCGTCCCCGAACGGCAGCGGCAACCTCGGACAATGCTCGATCCGCGCCTCCGGGTGCTCCCGCCCACCCCGCTCCACCAACGCCCGCGACACATCCACCCCCCGCACGTCCGCGTACCCGGCCGCCAGCAGCTCGGAGGTCAGCCGCCCGTACCCGCAGCCGTAGTCCAGCACCGGCACATCGCGCGGCACGTACGCGTCCAGCAACTCCCGATCCAGTGGGTGGGTGAAGGTCTTGGCGGCCCCGGCACGCTCCCAGAACTCCCGCGTCTCCTGGCGCATCTCCATGGGCGGACGTTACCGCGGAGGGGCGGGGCGGCCGGTCGCTCCGGCGTCGTACGGCCATCGGTCCGGATCGAGCCGCCGGCCGGCCACCGGACGGGGCCGCCGCCCTGAGGTGGGGGAATAGCCCCCCTGGAAGGCTGCCCGCCCGCCACTGTCCCTGTCCGCAGGGGAGTTGGGCGGAGCAGGGAGCCCTGCCCGGTGCGGTGACCACACGCGGGCGGGGCTGTGGTTCACCCGTCCGGCCGCTGGACCCAGACGACCGGGCGGGCAGGGGCGGGCTGTTGGGGCACCGCGCGGGAAAGGGCGAGTGCCACGATCCCCATGACGATCAAGAAGGCTCCCAGCACGGCCACAGACGCCTCAACCGCACCGCGCCGCTAGTCCCTCACTTCGCCGTCGCAGGCTTCGTAAAGGTGGTGACGTCCTCCTCCGTGTGCTTCTTGAACTTCGTGTGTCCCTTCTCGTCTGCGTGGGCGCGAATCCACGCGTTCGCCGGCAGGGGACTGTCCCAGCCGGAGGAGCAGGCGTCGCACATCTCGCCGCCGTCCTGTTCGGTGACGCACTCGGCGAAGTGCTTCCGGATGCCGGTGATCTGAATTTCCATGCGCGTCGGCACGGGGGCGGGGGTTGCCATGGTCGTACCTTCGGGCCAGGGGAGGTTGAGGGCAGCGTCGTCGCCGCTGGTGCGCATACGGAGCACACCGTCGTGCCCGCGTGAGCGCATGAGCCGGGTGAGGTGTTCCCGGCCGGGGCCAGGGGTGCGTTGGGTCAATTGGGGTCACCGTTTCTGGGGGTGCGTCGGTAGACGAGCAGGCCGCGAAGTCCGCCAAGCGGGGTGAGCGGGAGCGCGCAAGCCGTGTCATCAGCGGTCTTTGAGCGGTCGGCCGCGCAGATGTACGGCCGGACAAGTACACCGTCCAGCTCCGGCAACTCCGCACCGCGGATCATGGTGTGCTCCGGTGGGGGTGCTCCAGAATGATCTGGTTGGCGTCGGCGACTGCCATGGCGTGACCGTCGCGCCGGGCCTGCGCTCGAACCCGTTCCGCCGCAACGCATACGCGGCAGCCGGGATGCACCATCGACTCCAGGGTCACTATGGGGGTAGCACCTTCGGCCGGCTCGGGCTGATCAGCACCACTGCGGAGCGGCGGGGGCGGACGCATGTTCAAGTTCACTCCTGTCTGTAGCGTTTGCTTGACCAGCCAACTGCCCTACGGACAGCGGGGGTACCGTTGGCGCGGGGGCGCGTGTTTAAAGCCTTTAAACCGGGAGTTGAGCATGGCCGAGCGGACAGGAAACACCGGGTTGCGCAGGCTGTTCACGGAGAGCGCTTGGACTTTCGATCAGTGCGCGCGAGCTGTGAATCGCGTGGGCACCGAGAGGGGAACGCCCCTGCGATACAACGGCAGTGCTGTGCATCATTGGCTCGGTGGCACGATGCCGCGGGAGTCGGTCCGCTCCCTCATCGTCGAAGCGTTCGCTCGTCGGCTGAACCGCCCCATCACGCGAGGGGAAGCGGGCTTCCCCGATCCAGTCGATCAATCATCCGAGCCGACGAATACGGTGCAAGGGCTGATCGAGTTGGGGAGGATGGACGTGGACCCGTCGCGTCGTGGTGTGCTCGGCGCCGGTCTTTTCTCCGTCGCGTTGACGGTTCCTGGGTGGCCTGACGTTGTTGCCAGGGCCGAAGGTATACAGACTGGGAAAACGGCACGAATCGGCATGGCTGACGTTCAGATGGTCGTTGCCATGACAGAACGTGTATCAGACCTGGATGATGAGTTCGGGGGACGTTATGCGCGCCCCATGGCAGCGAGTTTTCTGATCAACACTGTTGCCCCTGCGCTGAGTGCAGACGGATCGGAAGAAGTCCGGGCAGCGATGCGATCCGCCGCGTCTGACCTGTGCTACCTAACTGGCTACATGGCCGTAGATGAAGGGGAGCACCATCTCGCACAGCAGTACTACGTCAAGGCACTCGAACTCGCGGGGGCGGCAAGGGATCATCTCACGTACTGCACCACCCTGCGCGGTATGAGCGTCCAAGCCGTTGATCTCGGGCACGGAGCGGAAGCCTTGCGGCTCGCCGATGCCGCTGCCGCCGCATCCCCTCAAGCGGGACCACGGATGCGCGCCTTCCTGGCGGGGCAGCAGGCACATGCGTATGCGCAAACGGGTAATCGGCACGCCGCACTGTCGTACATGAAGGAAGCCGAAGTTGCCATGGAGAAAGCAGAGTCTCGCGCAACGACTTTCGCTTCCTACAACCCATCATCGTTGCTCTACCACGTCGGCCAAGTCACATACGAACTAGGGGATGTGCGCGGTTCCATCGTTGCTCTAGGCGAGTCTGACGCAGCTCGCCATCGATCATTCCAGCGCAACCGCTCCCGGTTCTTGTCCATTATGGCCGAACGGCAGCTGGAGATCGGGCACCTAGAGGCAGCGTGCGAGACGTGGGGCAAGGTGCTGGACATTTACCCTCATGTGCGGTCAGGTCAGTGCGACCACCGAATCGCGGTGATGCGAGAGAAAATCCGCCCATACCTCAAGAACCGTCTGGCTCATGCGCTTTACGAGAGAGCCAAGGCGGCAAAACCTCTAGCCATTTGAGGCCCGCCGGAGTTGCTGGGTTCTGAGCTGCCCTGCCACTCGGCCATGGAGCGGCGGGGCTCACTCACGCCTTACGTGGGCCGCGCACCAGAGCCGACAGGCCCAATCCCGCACCCGTCAACGGAAGCGGGCGCGAGGCTTTGTTCAGTCCATCAGCCGTTCAACACGCCAGTGTGGCGAGCGGCAGCCTTGCCCCCGAACACCCCGACGCCGCAGTAGAACTCAACCCGCGTGCGGAGCGCGGGCTGGGACCTGAGCTGTCCAAGATCGTCCACTTGAACGCCGCCGTTGATAAGCCCGGTGACGGCCCGGTCCATTCGTATCCGCCGAACCTTACCGCGAACATCTCCGAGCCGTTTCGCGGTCGGCGTGAGGATGTCCGCTCGCATATTCGTCTGCCCGGCATCCAGAATCGGAAATCCGTGGGTGCCGAGTGATCTCCTTTTGAGCCAGATCCTCCCGAAGCTGGGTCAAACTCGGCTCGTCCAGTTCGCCCGGCATACCAGTACCTGACCTCGGCCGACCGGCCCGCGAGTCCCGCCCTCCCCGCCGCGGGGGCAGCGGGGCTCCTCCGTGTCCTGGCGTCCGTACCGCCATGTGACGCCTCACACCCGCACCCGCCACCGTGCCGGGGAATAGCCGCCACCCCCGGAAGGTTGTCCGCGACTGTCCCCTTTCGTACTGATCAACTGAGGAAACACCTGACATGCGCGTCGAGATCTGGGCGGATATCGCCTGCCCCTGGTGCTACATCGGCAAGGCCCGCTTCGAGAAGGGTCTGGACGGGTTCGCGCACCGGGGCGAGGTGGAGATCGTCCACCGGTCCTTCGAGCTCGACCCGGAGGCGGCTCCGGCGGCGGGCACGCCGGTGCTGGAGATGCTCGCGCAGAAGTACGGCGTGTCGCGGGAGCAGGCCGAGGCCATGGAGGCGCGGGTCGCCGAGGCGGCCGCGGGGGAAGGGCTCGGGTACCGGTCCGACCGGATTCACGGGAACACCTTCGACCTGCACCGGCTGCTGCACCTGGCCAAGGAGCGGGGTGCCCAGGACGCGCTGCTCGGCGCGCTGTACCGGGCCAATTTCGCGGAGGCGCGGGCGCTGGGGGACGGGGACGTGCTGACCGAGGTGGCGGTGGCCGCCGGGTTGGACGAGGAAGACGTGCGCCGGGTGCTGGCGGACCGGGACGCCTACGCGGAGGCGGTGCGGGCCGACGAGCGGGAGGCGGCGGAGCTGGGCGCGCGGAGTGTGCCGTTCTTCGTCATCGACCGGCGGTACGGGATCTCCGGCGGGCAGCCCGCCGAGGTGTTCCGGCAGGCGTTGGAGCGGGCGTGGGAAGAGGGTGCCGCACTCGCGCCGGGCGGAGACGGCGGTGAGGCGGCCGCGCCGGGGTGCGAGGGGGACGTGTGCCGGCCCGGTACGGGTACGGGGTCGGGGCACTGATCCCGGCGGGCCCCGGTACGGACAAATGATCCCTGCGGGCCCCGGCGCAGCGGCACCGCGCTGAGCTGCGCCGATAAGAGCCGCTTGGCGCCGTGCAAACGGAATTCGCGATGGACGGCGGGCGGCCGGGCGGCCACAGTGGGGACATGCAGCGCATCGAGCCACTCGGTGGGGACGAATTCGCGCCCCTGACGACATTTCTGAACACCGCGGGCAGCGGCCTGCTCCCGGCCCGTTCGGCCGCCGCCCTGCGTGCGGCCGTCGAGGAGTCCGTCTCCTACGGGACCATGGGCCAGGACTATTTCGGACCGGCGGACGCCTCCCGGGCCGCCTTCGCCCGGCTGATGGACGTGGCGCCGGAGCGGGTCGCGATCGGCGGGGCGGTCGCGGTGCACGCCGCGCTGATCGCCGGTTCGCTCCCGAGCGGGGCCGAAGTGCTGGTGCCCGAAGGGGAGTTCAGTTCGCTGGTCAACCCGTTCGCGGCCCGGTCCGGGATCAAGCTCCGTACCGCGCCGCTCGCCGAGCTGGCCGACGCCGTACGGCCCGGTACGGCGCTCGTCGCCTTCAGTGCCGTGCAGGCGCTGGACGGGCGGATCGCTGACATCCAGGCGGTACGGGCCGCTGCCGCGGCTCACGGAGCGCGCACCCTCCTGGACGCCACGCAAGCCGCGGGCTGGCTGCCGCTGCGGGGCGGTGACTTCGACTACGTGGTGTGCGGAGCGTTCAAGTGGCTGCTGTGTCCGCGTGGCGCCTCCTTCCTGGTGTGCGGGGACGACGGGCTGGAAGCGCTGCACGCCGGGTGGGTGGCCGGCGCGGACCCGTACGAGTCCAACTACGGGCCGATCCGGGAACCGGCGCCCGGCGCGCGCCGCTACGACGAACCGCACGCCCACTACTCGTACGTGGCCGCCGCGCAGTCCCTCGCCCTGCTGAACGAGATCGGCGTCGAGACCGTGTACGCGCACAACACCGCGCTCGCCGACCGGTACCGCGAGGGGATCGCGGCGCTCGGCCACACCCCGCTGCCCGCGCCCGGCTCGGCGATCGTGTCCGTGCCGGGGCTCGCCGACGCGGCGGACCGGCTGGCGGCGGCGGGCGTACGGATCGCCGTGCGCGCGGGCAGCCTCCGGGCCGCCTTTCATCTCTACAACTCGTCGGATGACGTGGACCGGTTGCTGGAGGTGGTGGGGGAGGGGCGGCGGTAGCAGGGGCGGCGCCCCTGACCGTCAGACCTCGCCGCGCACCATCCGGATCAGACGGTCCAGCACCACGCCGCCGCCCGCGTGCAGCCCGTCGTGCTCCCACTCGTTGGTCACCCAGGTCCGCAGCCCGCGGATCCCCCGCGCGGTCTCCAGGGAGTGGGCGGTGTCGACGTACATGTCGTCGGCGTAGACGGCGGCCACGGCCGGGACCCCGTTGGCCGCGAGGCGGTCGGCGTCGTACAGATCGGGCCAGTCGGTGCGTTCGGCCAGCGCCTGCGCCGTCTCCTTGAGGGGGCGCAGCGACGGGTCGGTGTCGAAGAGCCAGGGATGGACCGTCTCGCCGGTGAAGTGGACGGGCCGTCCGCCGTCCAGCGCCGTGCCGACGTCGAACTCGGGGAACTCGGCGCGGACGCGCTCGGCGGCCCAGCCGGTGCCCCCGGACGCCACCGACCGCTGGGCGTAGATCGCTTCGTGCAGGACGGCGAACAGCGGGGCGGCGGTGAAGGAGAGGTGGCCCTGCACGGCCTGGAGGAAGGATTCCGCCAGTTCGGGGCCGGCGGGGCCGGTCACCCACGCGTCCTCGATCAGGTAGTGCAGGACGTACGAGCCGGTGCCGGTCCCCAGCATCCGGCCGAGCCCCTGGAACGCCTCCGCCGTCAGCAGCCCGCCGCCGGGCAGCCGCGCCGGGTGTTCCCGCAGGTGCGCGGCGATACGGCGGACGCGCTCGACGTCCTGCGGGTAGCGCGCGTAGTGCGCGGCGTTCTTGCGGGCCACCCTCGGGTACGCGGCCCGGTAGACGTCCTCGGCCGTGGCCCGCAGCCCCGGCAGACCGCCGGTGATCATGACCTCGCGCAGGCCCTCGGGCGCGTACGAGAGATAGGTCGTGGCGCAGAAGCCGCCGAAGCTCTGCCCCAGGACGCTCCACCGCGCGTCGGAGCCGGCCAGTTCGCGGCGGAACAGCTCGGCGTCCCGCACGATCGCGTCGGCGCGGAAACGCGCCAGATAATCGGCCTGTTCACGCGGGCCGCCGCGCAGCGGCAGGGTCTGCCGGTTGGCCGGCGTGGAACGGCCGGTGCCCCGCTGGTCCAGCAGCAGCACCCGGTAGTGGTCCAGCGCGCTCGTCAGCCAGGAGGTCCGGCCCGGCGGACGCGGCGACGCGTAGCCGGGGCCGCCCTGGAGGTAGACCAGCCAGGGCAGTTCCTCGTGCTCCCGGCCGGGCGCCACGGCTTCGCGCCCGTACACCGTCAGCCGCTCACCGTCCGGCACGGCGTGGTCCAGCGGCACGTCCAGGAAGTGGTCGGTCAGTACGACACCGGGCAGCCGGTCGGTCCTCATGATTGCTCCTTGGTCCTCTTCGGCCCCGCACCCCTTCGGAGCCCCCCGGATCGTGCGGCACCCACCGGCCGCCGCGCAATTCGGCCGGACGGACGGCTACCGCGGAGGAAGGCGAAAGGCTAGGAATGTCACCACACACTCACGAGGTGGTGCCGGTGGACGGGACAACCAGGTACCCGCCGCGCGACCGGGAGCTGCACCGGCGGCTGGTGTACGGGGACGAATCCGCGCTGGGCGAGGCGTACGACGCCTACAGCGCGCTGGTCAGGGCGGTGGCCCGGCGGGTGACCGGCAGTACGGCGGTCGCCGGCGAGGTCACGCAGCGCGTCTTCATCGATCTGTGGACGTGCCCGTACGCCTTCGAACCCGGCCACGGCTCGCTGCGCGCCTGGCTGAGCATCCGCGGCCACCACGGCGCGGTGGCCCGGGCCCGGGAGGCGGAGGCGGAGCGCGCGGCGTGCGGTACGGAAGGGGAGGAGGCGGCGCCCGAGACCGTCGAGGAGGCGCGGGTGGCACTGCACACCGCGCTCACCGAACTGCCCCTGCCGGAACGGGAGGCGCTGCACCTGGCATGCTTCGCCGGGCGTACGTACCGGCAGGTCGCGGTGGAACTGGGCATCGCGGAGACGGCGGCCGTCGCCCGGCTGCGGAACGCCCTGAGCGCGCTGGCCGACCGGCTCGCCGGGCCGTCGGCCGGCCCCGGCAGCCCGGCCGACGAGGCGCGGGACGAGTGCTGATACAGGCTCTGAATGCCGGGCGGCGGCCGCGGGCAGCAAGGGAAACGACAGGCGGGCGCGCGGCCCGGCCGGGCGGTGGAACAGCGAGAAGGGGTGTGTGATGGGCGCGGGAGGCAGGAATGGGCGGGGTGGGTCGGGTGGTTCGGGGGGCGGTCCGGGGGGTGCGGACGGTCCGGGCGGTGCGGATGGTCCGGGTGGTACGGGAGGTGCCGGGGGGACGGGCGGCATGGGTGGTCCGGGAGGTACCGGAGAGCCGGGCGACATGGGTGGTACGGGCGGCGCGAGCGGTCCGGGTGGAGCTGGTGCTTCGGGTGGGACGGGTGGTTCGGGTGGGACGGGTGGTTCTGGCGGGAGCGGAGGGTCGGACGCCCCCGGGAACCCCGCCGGTCCGGACGGCCTCGGTGAGCCCGGCGGCGCGGACGGCCCGTCTGCCGTGCACGAGGAGGTCAGCGCGCTGCTCGCGGCGTGGGCGCTCGGCGCCGACATGCCGGGCGACGACGCGCGGGTCCGCGACCACCTGCACGACTGCGCCCCCTGCGCGGCCGAAGCGCGGCGGCTGCGGGAGACCGCGCGGCTGCTGGACGAACCGGCGCCCGGCGGCACGGGCCGCGGCGCCGGGCGCAAGGCGAACGCGGGCCTGGCGCGCGGGCGGCTGATGGCCGCGGCCCGTGCC
>NZ_JAFIQY010000037.1 GCF_022271435.1 Streptomyces monomycini
TGGAAACCCTCCTCAGCGACCCCGCCCTGCGCGACCGCATGGGCGAGACGGCCCGCACCAACATCCAGCGCTACGCCACCGACGAGATCGTCCAGCGCTGGGAGAACCTCTTCACCTTCCTCCAACGCTGACCGCAGCCCCGGCGACGGAGCCTCCGCAGCAGATCGTTCGGCCGTTCACCTTCGTAGGTCCGGCCGTTCGACCGCTCGGCGGCTCAGTCGCCGGGCAGCAGCCGTGTCTCGGCGGCCGGGAGGCCTTTGGCCCACCAGTGGTCGTAGCGGCGGTAGGGCGCGGGGTCCCGGTCGGCCAGGAAGGCCGTGAGCGACCGGGCCTCCGCGGCCAGTTCCTCCCAGACCTCGTCCGGGAGGGGGTGGAAGGCGGTGGCCTCGATGCCGCCGTCGGCGGGACGCCACACGCCGGCGACGTAGCCGTCCACCAGCAGCGTGGGCAGTACGTCGCCGTTCACGCGGATCACGAGCTTGCGGTACGCGGGCGGAATGACGCGGCCGCGGTCGGCGTAGGCGAGCAGGACGCTGTCCCACATCGCCATCAGCCGGGGCGGGGCCGGGGTGTCCTCGGCGGGCCGGGGTGCGTCGGGGACGTCGTACAGCACCGTGCCGTCCGGGCCTGCCAGGTGTACGAGGCTGTCGGCGAGCGCCTGCAACGCGGCTTTGACACGGTCCCGCCGTATCAGCGAGAACTGGGCCACGTCCGCCACCGACGCCGGACCGAATCCCGCGAGGTAGCGGCGCACCAGCACCTGTAGGCCCGCCGCGGCCGCTTCGGGATCGGTCAGCGCCGGTCGCCCGCTTGCCGCGACGTAGGCCTGGCGGGTGGTGAACCGCCACGGCGCTTCGGCGGGCGCGTGCCAGAGGGGAACGTACTGGCGCAGCATCCGCCAGGCCGACTGCTCCAGCGGTGCGCCGAGACGCTCTTCGAGATGGCCTTGCAGAGCGGCGGCGGTGCGTGGCCGGTCGGCGTACGCGAGCAGCTCCGGGACGAGGGTGTCGGCGTCGGCCGCCGTCAGCCCGGACGCCCGGAAACGAGCGTCGCCGAGCCTGGAGCCGCGCAGCGTCGGCTCCATGGCTTCGCGGAAGGTCCGGTAGTCCTCGGAGTGGACCAGGTGCAAGGTGACCCGCATGAGCGTGGCCTTGACCGCTTCGTGGCCGGACACGACGGCGTCGAGGTCGCCCGGGGTGAAGCCGGCGAGGCGGTTCCACAGAGCGATGTACGGCGAGGCAGGCTGCTGTGCCTGGAGGGCTACCACCTGCCGCAGCGCGTCGGTGACGCCGGCCGGTTCGCGGCCGAGCAGCAACTGCCGTGCGAGCGTGGAGCGGTTGAGGGAACGCTCAGTGATCACCATGCGGTGATTCTCCTGCCTCGTCCGGTGGTCGCGGGGGCGATCAGGGCAACCGCACGATGCTCGGACTCCGTCCCACCGGTGCGGCGTCTCAGTCCCACCAGAATTCCCACTGACCGGCGCCTATGAGGTGTTCGGCGTACGAGTCGAGGGATGGCTGGGAGCCCTGCCAGAGGTTGTCGGGGCAGACGGCGAAGTGCTCAGCGGCGACGAGCAGGGCGTCCTCCTTGTCCGTCGGTGGCGCGGCGACGCTGAGGTGCAGGGTCGCGAAGCCGACCGCCACGACCCGGGCGCCGAAACGCCGTTCCCAGTCCCGTACGACCGCGGAGTACTTGGCGGTGTCGTTGTCGTAGTTCGCCGGGCCGCTCCAGCCGACGGCTGTCAGAGCGTCGGCTCCGCGGTCCGCCGCGACGAGGCCCAGGCGTAGGTGCGGTCTGCGCGCGGCGAAGAGCTGGGCGAAGGCGGCGGCCGCCGCGTCCGGGTCCGCCGCCGGTTCCTGGCCGGGCGCGCACCCCGGCCAGGACAGCCCGAACGGGGCGGTGAGGGCCGGAGGACCGTCCGGCGACCGCGGGGCCTCCCCATCGCCGTTGCCGTTGCCGTTGCCGTCCTGAGCGTGCTCGTCCTGAGCGTACATTTCCCACCACGTGGCAAGGAGTTGCGCGGGGGAGTGGGCCTCGGGCGAGGACATGTCCTCGGGATTCAGCTCGCCCGAGGCCCAGGGCCGGAACTCGTCGTCGCCCGGACCGAGCCGGTCGAGCAGCAGCGGCCACCACCCGGTCGCGGCGTGCTCGGCGCGCAGACGTGCCCAGAGGCCGGCGGAGGCGGCGTCGTCGCTCAGCCACAGGGGCGCCACGTCACTGTCACCCTCGTCGGCTGTGATCATCCGGCCGGGCGGGAGGAGGGTGCCGAGGGGCGGGCTGAGCAGTTCCTTGTTCATGCCCGGATGGTAAAGGCGGGGTCTGACAACGCCCCGGCAGCAGCGTCCCTCCCCCGGTGCGGCCTCACCGCACCAGAGCCGCAGCCAGGTCCCGCGGCCGCGCGGCGAACGGACTGTGGCTGCCCGGGAGGGTGCGTACGGTGAACGGGTGGGCGGGCACGGCCCGGTCGGCCTCCTCGATCATCAGATCCTGCACGGCGGGAGGCAGCGCGTGGTCGTCCGCGCAGCGCAGGAAGGTGCGCGGAATCCGGCCCCACCGCGCCGGGGTGACGGTGACCGGGGCGTCCACGATCGCCAGTGGCAGATCGGTGCTCAGCAGGGACCGCCAGCGGTCGAAGCGGTCCGGAGGCGTGTCCTGGTAGTGGGTCTGCCGCAGCATCTCGACGTACGCGGGGTCCGGTGAGAGCGGGTTGATCCGTATCGCGCCCAGGGCTTGCGGGTCACCGAGGGGGAGGCCCTGCCCCAGGGCGCCGGCGTTCTCGGGTGCGTCGATGTAGTCGGAGAAACGGGGACGCCCACCGGGGACGAAGGCGGACAGGTAGACGATCCGGTCGACGAGTTCCGGCGCCCGCTCGGCGGCCAGTGACGCCGGGCCGCCGCCCGCGCTGTGGGCGACGAGCACGACGTTCCGGTGGTGCCGGACCTGACGCAGAGCGGCCAGCACGGCGTCGGCGCAGTCGTCCATCGTCACGTCGGCGGCCTGCGACTTCTCGGTCAGCAGGCCTGGCTGGCCGGGCCGCAGGTAACCGGTGGGCAGCGGCGCCTCGCAGCCGTGCCCGGGCAGGTCGACGGCCACACTCGCGGCACCGAGCCCGGTGAGGGCCCGCTGGGTCGGCGCCCAGTGCGCGGAACTGTGCCAGGCGCCGTGCACGAGGACGAAGACGGTGCCGGGGACGCTGTCAGTTGGGGAATCGCCGGTACGGGCCGGTGCGTGGCCCGTACGGCGGGACGGAGAAACGTTGCTCATACCGCCATCCCAGTCGACCACCGCAGCGTCATCCAGCGAAAGATCTGAGAAGGTGAGCAGCGATACCTCTGAGATATCGCCGGAGGGCCGAGAGGGCCGGAGGGCTGAGAGGGCCGCGAGAGCTGAGACGGTCGAGTGGACCGAGTGAGCTGGAAGGCCTGAGAGGGCTGAGGGACCGGGAAGTCGGAGAGCCGGAGGAGGGGCGTCATGGAAGCACGGCATCTGCGGTACGCGCTCGCACTCGCCGAGCACGCGCACTTCGGCCGGGCGGCCGATGCGCTGGGGATCGCGCAGCCTCCGCTGTCCAAGCAGATCGCCGACCTGGAACGCGAGGTGGGCGCCCGGTTGTTCGACCGCACGCGCCGGGGAGTGTTCCCGACGGCCGCGGGCGTGGCGTTCCTCGCCCGGGCACGCCGGGCGCTCGGTGAGATGACGGCGGCCGCGTCCGACGCGGGCCGGGCCGCGCGGGGCGAGACGGGCCGCCTGCGTCTGGGTTTCATCGCCTCGGCGCTGCTCGAACCCCTCCCGGTCGTCCTCGGCCGGTTCGGCCGCGAGCGCCCCGATGTGCGGCTGGAACTGCACGAGATGGCGACCAGCCGCAGCACCGCCGCCCTCGTGGCAGGGGAACTGGACGTGGCGGTCACGCTCGGACACCCGCGGGGCGCCGGGGCCGAGCACCTCGTGTCCGTACCGATCGGCCACGACCACCTGGTCGCCGTCGTGAGCACCGCGCACCCGTATGCGGGGCGCCCGTCGGTGAGCGTGGACCAACTGCGGCACCAGCGGCTGATCGTGGCCTCCGGCGAGGACGAGCCGGCCACCTCCGCCGGGCTGCGCGCCCTGCTGGGCGAGGAGGCCGCGGCACTGTGCGGCGCGACCGTCGCGCGGGACGTCCACACGATCATCGGCCTCGCCGCCTCCGGGGTGGGCGTCGGCCTGGGGCCGTCCCGGATGGCGGCGGCCCCGCGCCCGGGGACGTGGCTGTGCGAGGTGACGCCCCGTACGCCGCTGCCGGACCTCTTCCTGTCCTTCGCGGCTTCGGCACAGTCCCCGGTACTGCACGCCTTCCTCGACGTCATCCGGCGCAGCTGCCCCGATGCCGACGCCGCACTCGACCACCGTCCCGGCCGTCGCCCGGCCCCGCCTCGCACCTGACGCTCACACACAGGCGCGCGGTGACCGAGCCGCCCTAGGTGTATTGCCCTGTGAGGCTGGGGACGCGGCCGGCGGGGATCCGGCCATGGACGTCCTTGAGCAGGTTGCCCATGGCCATCCGGAAGATTTCGGCTTGGTGGGCGCCGATGAACGCGGTGTGGCCGAACACCTCCAGGACGACGAGGCCGTGCAGGTGGCCCCACGCGCTCAGGAAGAGGGCCGCGGCGGGAGGCGGGAGGGAGCCTACGGCGTCGGGTGGGAGCTGGTGCAGGTGGTCACGGAGTGACGGGGAGAGGTCTCCGGTGTCGGCTGCGGCGAGTTGGGCTTCGGTGAAGCCGCCGAACAGCTCGCGCCGGAAGATGGCGCTCATCCGCCGCAGGGCCTGGGTGGTGGGGCCGTCCACGGGAGCTTCGTAGTGCCGCAGGGGTGCTCCGTACAGCAGTTGGAAGCGTTCGGGGTGGGTGATGGCCCAGGTGCGATAGCCCTCGGCCGCGGCGACCAGGCGCGGCGGGGGTGTGGTGTCCGGCGCGGCGTCCACGGCGGCTCCCACGGCGTCGGCGAGGTCGTCGTACGCCTTCGTGATGAGCGCGGTGACGAGGTCGTCCCGGCTCGGGAAGTAGTGGTAGAGCGCCTGCACGGTCATGCCCAGGCTGCGGGCGACCGCGCGCAGGGACAGTGCGGCGGGGCCTGCGCCGTCGATGTGCTCCTCGGCGGCCGTCAGGATCTCGCGGACGGCCGCGGCCCGCCGCCGCTCGCGCAGGGTCGGTTTGGCGGATGGGGGCTGGGCCGTCGGCATGCGGTGATCGTACGGCGGGCCCTTGACGGCGACAAGAGGGGCGAAGGGCGTCAGGAAAATCTGACACTGCCAAATTTCCTGGTCGATCGCTAGCGTCGTCCGAAGCGGCGGCGAGGCGGGACACCGCAACCCTTTCCGGCCCCGCCCTGCCCGCTCCGTCGGCGCGCCGCCTCAACCGAACCGCCGCCCGCCTCGCCGGGCCTTGAGGGCGATGCTCCGACGAGAGCGATGCCCCGACGAGGGCGATGCCCCGACGCCCTTCTTCAGCACAGATATTCATGGACATTCAGGGAGACACCCGATGGCAACAGCAGCAGTCACATCCCGGCCGGCTCGTCGCATGTGGTGGGCGGCCTGGGCGACGCTCACCGTGTCGGCGGTCGCCATAGCCGGTTACAGCGTCCCCGCCTACCTGGCCGGCGACCCGACGCAGAGCAGGCTCCCTCTCAATCCGGACGTGGCCCTGCACTACCTGACCATCGCACTGCACGCTCTCCCCGCGGGTCTTGTCCTGCTGCTCGGGCCGGTCCAGTTCGTCCCGGCCCTGCGCGACAAGTACCGGGCCATGCACCGGATCGTCGGCCGGGTGTACATGGTCAGCGTCGTGTTCGCCTCCGTGGCGGCCGTCCTGGCGGCCACGTTCTCCGTCAACGGGTTCTCCGCGCAGGTCGCCTTCTACCTGCTGACGGCCGCCTGGCTGTACTCCCTGGCGCAGGCGTACCGGACGATCCGGCGGGGCCAGGTCCGGCTGCACCGCATCTGGATGATCCGCAACTATGCCCTCTCCTTCGCGGCCGTGGTGCTGCGGGTCTTCCTCGTCCTGGGCCTGGCGGCCCGCTCGCGCTACGAGTGGCTGACCGTGGAGAGCGTCTACACCACGTCGGCGTGGGCCTCGATCCTGGTCAGCGCGGGCGTCGCCGAATGGTTCATCGTCCAGCGTGCGGTGGCCTCGCGCCGGTAGGCGCCCGGGCCGGCGGGTCTCGGCCCATGTTACGAACCGCCACTCACCGGCCGGTGACTTCTCAGCCGGAGAAGTCGAACGCGGTGCCCAGCCCCCGCTGATCCGCCCACGCGCGGATCCACGCCAGGATCGGGACGTCCCATGGGTAGGGCGCGGCGAGTTCGAACACGATCGTCTCCGTGGGGGAGCTGCGGGCGGGCACCTTGCCTGTCATCACATCTGCCAGTTCCAACGCGCCCACGGGGGCCGGCGGAGGAGGGTCGCCGATGAAGCCGCTGGCGAAGCCGAAGGCCACCAGTTCAGGGCGCCGTGCCGTGGGTACGGCCAAGCGGGCGCCGTGTGCGAGCAGGTTGCCGCCCGCGCCGGTCATGCTGATCACCAGCGCGCCCGGACGTACGCACCGGGGGTCGGGCACCGCTGCCTCGCCAGGGGAGTAACGGCCCGCCGCGGTGATGACGTCGGCCCCGGTCACCGCCTCCTCTATGGTGGCCGCGACCGATACGCGTATCGCGTCGCCGAGTTGGGAGCGCAGGTCCGCACCGAACGCCGTCCGGCTCTCGTGCGACGGGCTCCACAGCTTCAGGTGCGTCAGGCCCGGCATCACGCGACGGATGGTGCGTACATGGCTCCGGGCCTGCGCTCCGCTGCCCAGCACCGTCAGTGTGGTGGCGTCGGCGGGAGCGAGATGGCGTACACCGACAGCGGCGGGGACCGAGGTGCGCAGCACGTTGAAGTCATCCAGCGCGATCATGCTGTCGACGGCGCCGGTGGTGCCGTCCAGCTGGATGCCGAGCCATGCGTTGGGGCGCTCCCCTTGCACCCTGTTGGGAAAGAGCCGCAGGGTGGCGGGGCCGCTCGCCAGCGAGACGAACTGCGCGGCCAACTCGTCGCCGTTGGCGAGGTCCAGGCCCGCGAAGATGGTCTGCGCCCGATCGCCGGAAGCGCACGGGGCGGCCGATCTCTCGACGGCATCGATGGCGCTGTCGAGTTCTTCATCGTCGGCGGCGAGTTGGCTCAGGTCGGAGCGGCTCAGCAGTAGCGGCATGGAAGTACCTTTCTCGGCCGGAAGGGCGCGCGGGCCGCCCTGTGTCGTCCTGCGGTGTCCTTGGTAGGGGTGTACGGAGGTGGACGCGTAGGAATGCGGTACGCCCTGCCGTCGTCATCCAGAAGCGGGCGCGGCGTCCGGATCGGCTGCGGCAGGTGCCCCCATCAGCAGGTCTGTGCAGGTGCGCAGCCACGCGGAGATGACGGGTCCGTCTGCCCCCGCCGCGTCCCGCAGGAGGCTCTCGAACTTCTCCACCGTCGCCGAGGCCAGGGCGAGCCGGCTGCGGCCGCTGTCGGTCAGCGTCGTGCCCCGGGTCCGCAACTGCGGCGTACGGTCGGCGCGCTCGATGTAACCGGCCTTGGCGAGGGCGTCGAGGATCTTGAGCATGGTGGGCGCGGCGACCGCGGAGCGGCGGGCGAGTTCGGAGTTGGAGATGCCCGGGTGGTCTTCCAGGAGGGCGAGTACCAGGTACTGCGGTGTCGTCAGGCCGGCCTGGGTGAGGGCGGCGTCCATCCGGGACCGCAAGGTCTGCTGCAACTTCTTGAGCGCGAAGCCCAGGGACTTTTCCGGGTCTGCATGGGAGGGCATGCCCGTCAGCGTACCAACTTGGATTCGCCTGCTAACTCGGATTAGGGTGCTAACTCAGTGAGGGCGAGCAGCCCTCGCACCCCAGGACGAAGCGCCAGGAGGACCACCATGACCAGTCCCGAGACCACCATCTCCGTCACCACGGGCACGACCCGGATCACCCTGGTCAACGTCTTCACCGTCGACCCCGGGCACCAGACCGCCCTGGTGGAGGCCCTCGACGAGGCCACGCGGTCGATCTTCGTGAAGGTTCCCGGCTTCATCTCGGCCAACCTGCACGTCAGCCTGGACGGCACGCGCGTCGTCAACTACGCCCAGTGGGCCGACGAAGCCAGCTACGCCGCGGCTCTCCGGGACCCGGAGGTCCGCGGGCATGTGCGGCACGCCGCGGGCATCGCGCAGGCGTTTGACCAGACCCTGGCGCAGGTCCGGTCCGTGCACCACGCCGGCACAGCCGGTTCCTGAATTCCCTCCGGGTCCCCGGCCGGCCCGCGAAGTTCCCCGACGGACAAGGACGTCTCATGGGCACCGTCACCGAAAACGTCGAGGTCGTCTGCTCCGACAGGCCCTCCCGCACGATCGAGCGCGATGAGCATCTGCTGCTCTCACCGCCGCACCCCAGCCCCTTTCCGATGAAGCTGTGGCGCGACCACGAGCCCCTCAGTGTCGTCCACTTCCCGGTGGAGTACGAGGCCGTGCCGTTCGCCCCGCCGCGCGGCATCTACGAGAGTGCGCAGGTCCGCGTCGAGTGGCAGACGATGGACAATCGGCAGCCCTTCTACCACCGCAACTGCGACGTCGACGAAATCTCGTACCAGATCGCGGGCGAACGCACGCTGATGACCGAACTGGGAGTCGTCGAGCACCGGCCGGGAGAATTCTCCCGGCTGCCACGCGGCGTCGCCCACGACAACTACGGGCGCCGGGAGAGTCACCTGCTGTTCTACACGCCCGCTCCCGTCCGGGAGGTACGTGCCGGTGTCCGGCAGTCCGAAGCGGTGTTCCCGCCCTTTCCCGGCTGGGAGGCGGGAGAAGTCAACGAGGCAGTCACCCAGTGCATGGGGACTCCCGGGCATGACATCACCGTCGCCCCCGTCGACGAACTGCTGTTGCTGCGGCAGGTGCACACGGACGAAGAGCGCCTCCAGGTCCTCACCGGCGCGCAGGAGTCCGGGACTGCCTGGCTGTACCACGGCGCCGGATTCCGCCTGGGCACGGTGCGGCTGCTGCCCGGGGGTGAGCGGATGTACCGCCGCACGCTGGACGCCGACGAGATCCAGTATCAGATCAGCGGCCGCCGGACGCTGGTCAGCCAGCGCGGCATCGTCGAACTCGGACCGGGGGACTGCGTGCGGATCCCCCTCGGTGTCGCCCACACCAGCGTGTGCGACGAGGAGAGCCGGCACATCGCGCTTTTCTCCGACCGCGAACTCCCGCAGGTCGCCAGGACGACCCGAACCGCCGATCCGTACACCCCGGGACGTCTGGCCGCGCTTCAGCCCTGAAAGGTCTATGTTTTCCGGCCCCGCCGTTTGAACACCTGACCGGCGCGTCGGCGCGCCGCTGTTCAGCGTTGTTGTCGTCCGCGGGAGCGGAATGTCGAGGCGAGGGCGACGGCGGCGAGGAGCGGACAGGCCGTTCCTGCCGCGGCCGTCCTCGGCCTTGGGGCGCCGGCCCGACGCGGTGCGGGTCCCTCCGGGGAAATGGGCGGCGCGGTGTCCCTCGTCCGCGGTACGGTGCGCCGATGTCAGCGATCAAGAAGTTTCAAGTCACCTTCGACTGCGCAGAGCCCGAGCGTCTCGCCCGCTTCTGGTGCGAGGTGTTGGGGTATGTCGTACCGCCGCCACCGGAGGGGTTCACCACCTGGGACGACTTCAACCGTACGCTGCCGCCCGAGGAGCGGGATGCGTGGTCCGCCTGTAGTGATCCCTCAGGGGTGGGCCCGCGCTTGTACTTTCAGCGTGTTCCCGAAGGCAAGAGGGCCAAGAACCGGGTGCATCTGGATGTCCGGGTCGGCACCGGGCTGGTGGGGGACGAGCGCCTCGCCACGCTCGAGGCCGAATGCGCGCGACTGGTCGCGCTCGGTGCGACCCACGTGCGGACGCTGTACGCCGATGAGGAGAACGAGTCGTGCATCCCGATGCTGGACATCGAGGGCAATGAGTTCTGCGTCGACTGAACACTCGCCGGCCTCACACCCCCAGCTTCCGCGCCAGCGCCCCGCGCCCGAGGAACAGGCCCAGGCCTGTGGCCAGGGCGGCCAGGGCCAGCGCGAGGAAGTACGCCGGGGACGGTGATCCGCCGCCCGCCACCTTCAGGGCGTTGCCGCCCAGGCCGCCGCCGAGCGCCCCGGCCAGCCAGAACAGGCCCACCATCTGGCTGACGAACGTCGCCGGGGCCACGGCGGTCGCGGCGCTCATACCGACCGGGGCGAAGGCCACCTCGCCTGCCGCGAGCAGCAGGAAGGCCAGCAGCAGCCACACCGCCGGAACGCGGCCGTCCGCTGCCGACGCGGCCTGCCACGCGGCGAGCGACATCACCGTGAAGGCCGCGCCCACGCACACCATGCCGATGGCGAACTTGGCGGCGGTGGTGAGCCGGTCGCCCGCCCGCTTCCACAGCGCGGCGAACAGCGGCGCGGTGAGCAGGACGAACAGCGGCAGCGCGGACTGGAACCAGCTCGCCGGCACGGTGAACCCGAGCACCGTACGGTCCGTCGAGTCCCGGGCGAAGACCGAGAAGACCGACCCGCCCTGCAGTGACAACGCCCAGAACACGGCCGAGGCCAGGAACAGCCAGACGTACGTCTTCACCCGGACCCGCTCCGCCCGGGTCAGCCGGGGGTCGCGGAGCAGCCGCCGGAAGAACAGCACGGGGACGAGTACGGTCAGCAGGCCCGTCAGCGCCATGACGTGGGCGATCCGGAACGTGCCCAGCGCCGCGTCCGTGCCGTACCCGATCACGAGGGCGGCGACCGCCAGCCCGGTGCCCCACAGCACCCGGGTGCGCTGCGCCGGGGTCGCGGCGCGTTCGGGGGCGTGGCCGACGGTGCCGAAGTGCCGGGTGCCGCGTACGTACTGCAACAGGCCCAGCGCCATGCCCAACGCGGCGAGGCCGAACCCGAGGTGCCAGTCGACGGTCTCGCCCACGGCACCCACCACGAGGGGCGCCACCAGCGAGCTGATCTGGACGCTCATGTAGAAGACGGCGAACCCGGCGTCCCGGCCGGCCCGGTCCGCGGGCGGGTAGAACGCGCTCAGCAGGCCGGCCATGTTCGGCTTGAGCAGCCCGGTCCCGGCGGCGATCAGCAGGAGCCCGGGGTAGAAGAGCGGATGGCCCGGAACGGCCAGCGACACATGGCCCAGGCCGATCAGGACACCGCCGTACAGGACGGCACGGCGGGCGCCCAGCAGCCGGTCGCCGATCCAGCCGCCCGGCACCGACGCGACGAAGACCGCGGCCAGGTACAGGCCGTAGAGCGCGGCGGCGTCGCCACTGCTCATGCCGAGGCCGCCGCCGGAGGCCGGGGCCGTGGCGTACAGGACGAGGATCGCCGACATCCCGTAGAAGCTGAAGCGCTCCCAGACGTCGGTGGCGAAGAGGGTGAAGAACCAGCGGGGACGGCCCAGCGGGCCGCGGTCCCCGGCTCTGGGCGGGCGGGCCGGTTCGGCGGCCCGCGGGTGCATCGGCGCGGTCATGGCTCCTCCATCACGACGCTCGGGGGAGGTGAGGCTCACTCCGGCGCGTCAAAGGCGGGTCGAGGACGGGTGGAGGCCCCGGCGGGTCGAGGACGGGCGGGGGCACCGGCGCTCCGGCCGCACCGGGGGGCGCGGGTTCGTGTACAGCCGTGGGTTCGAGCCGCTGTCGAGCGCGGTCGCCGACGCTGGGCGGCGTCCGCGAACGCCGACAGAGGACGGAGGCTGGCCAGATGCCGCAGTCCCTCCCATTCCGTGTGATGTTGCGTATGGAGATCCACCCCGGCCACGGGGACGAGTTCGAGCGGGTGTGGCAGGAGATCGGGCGGCGCATCGCCGCCCAGCCGGGCAACCTGTGCCAGTCCCTGGCCCGCTCGGCCGACGAGGACGACGTCTACTACGTCGTCACCGACTGGGTCGACGCCCCGAGCTTCCACCGCTTCGAGCACAGCGAGGAGCACGTGGACAACCGCCGGCGGCTCGCCCCCTTCCGCAGCGGTGGCGAGATGCGGCTCAGTCAGACGCTGTGCCTGCTGCCGGGGGAGTCCGCGCGGTAGCAGGCGGCGGGCGGGCCGTGGCCCCCCCCCGCCAGGCATGCGCCGTCACCGGCACACACTTCGTCAGCCTCGAACAGGGCCCATGCACCAGCCCCATGAACCGGAGAGGAGCACCGTCGTGTTGCACCAGGAGCTGAAGGAACGGGCGGAACCCGAGTGGAAGGAGATCATCGAGCATCCGTTCTGGGCGGGCGTGCGGGACGGTTCGCTGCCCGCCGGCGCGCTGACGTACTTCGTCGAGCAGTGCGCGGGTCACGTCCTGCCCGCCTACGCACGGGCCCAGGCCCGCACCGCCGCCGCCACCCGCTGGGACCGGCACGTGGTCCTGCTGGCGCGGGCCGCGGCGGGCACGGTCCGGGCGCGGGACCGGCTGCTGGCGGCCCACAACGCACTGGACGCCGCGCTGGGCGTCCCCCGCGCCGACCCCGAGGCGCCCGCCGGGGCCATCACCCACGCGCACACCACGTTCCTGCACGCGGCGACGGCGACGACGGTGGCCGCCGGTATGGGCGCGCTGCTGCCGCTGACCTGGTTCCGGCAGCGCATCGGTGACGACCTGCGCCTGCGCCGGGTGCCCGGCTCGCGCCACAGTGCCTGGATCGACATCTTCCAGCCCGGCCCCGAGTACGCGGAGGCCGTCTCCGAGCTGGAGGACGCGTACGACGAACTGGGCGGCCTGATGGCCACGCCCGGCCGGACGGAACTCGTCGAGTACTTCACGCTGGGACTGCGCTACACCGCGTCCGTCACCAAGGCCGCCTGGGCGGAGGCCGGACAGCCTGCGGCCCGCTGAGCACCGGCGCCGGGCACCGTCCGGAAGCGCCACGGGCCCGGCCCCCGTACGGGGGCCGGGCCCGTGGCCCGTTCGGCGGGTTCACCAGTCGATGACCGTGTCCCGGCGCAGGAAGACCCCGCTGGGGCCGTCGTCCGCGAGCGTCGCGGCGTCCGCGATGTGGCGGGCCGCCTCTTCGGGCGCCTGCTCCGCCTGGGGTTGCATACGGGTACGGACCAGGCCGGGATTGATGGCGTTCACCAGGACCCCCGTTCCCTTGACCTCCTCCGCCAGCATCGTGGTGAGCGCGTTGAGGGCCACCTTCGACGCCGTGTAGCCGGGGCACTGGGGGGACGGGCCGTACGCGAACGACGCGGCGCCGCTGGAGATGTTGACCACCCGCCCCCAGCCCCGTTCCACCATGCCGGGCAGGAACGCCTGGGTCACCCGCCAGGCACCCAGCAGGTTGACCTCCAGGCTGTGGCGTACGCCGTCCAGGTCGGCGGCGGAGGGGGCGGTGCCCCAGTCCGACAGGACGCCCGCGTTGTTGACCAGGATGTCGACCGGCTGCCCGGCGGCGGCCGCACGGACCGCGTCGGGGTCGGTGACGTCGAGCGTGAGCGCCGCCGTGTCGCCGGCGGCCCCGGCGGCGGCCCGCCCGGCCGCCGCCCCGTCCCGCGCGGCGAACAGCACCCGGTGCCCGCGGCGCGCCAGTTCCGTGGCCACCGCCAGGCCGAGGCCGCGGTTGGCCCCGGTCACCAGGGCGGTACGCGCCGGTCCCGTCACGTCCGTACCTCCTCGATGTAGGAGGTGCCGTGCGAGCCGTCCGCCCGGCTCCACTCCTCGCGCAGCCGCAGCCGGCCGTCCGCGAGCCGCTCCGGGTGGCTGACGCACTGCCCGGAGACCACCTCCCCGTCGGTGAGGACCTGGCAGTACGCGGCGGTGATGACCCCGTCGGAGCCGCACCGGCCGACCAGCCGGCCGTGGCGCACCCGGCCGCCGGAGAACTCCGCCCAGACCAGGTCCCGGTGCTGGTGGTAGTCGCCGGCCGGGACCTGTGCCGCACCGGGGCCCGAGGCGGTCTCCGCGGCCGTGGACCGGAAGGTCAGCCCGTCGTAGAGCGAGGGCGCCGGGGCGGCGGACGGGCGGGAGGCGTGGGTCATCGGGAAGCTCCTGTCAGGGTGTAGCCGGACCGGAAGAAGCCGTCCGGGTCCAGTCGCTGCTTGAGCCGGCGCAGCCGGGCGAAGTTCTCCGGGCCGTAGGTCTGCTCGCCCCGGTCGGCCGTGAGGCTGTCCCGGTCCGCGTAGTTGAGGTAGCCGGCACCCCATGTGCTGTACGGCTCGGCGAGCCGGGACACCGACTTGGCCCACTCCCGCTGCCGGGCGTCGGCCGCCGACAGCCCGGCGTCCCAGATGGCCATGCCGGTGATGTTGAACCGGGCGGTGCGGAAGGGCACCACGCCCGGTACCCGGGCCCGGTCGCGCACGGCGCCGTGGATCGGTTCGATCAGGATGGTGTCGTTGTACGGGTCGGTGATCCGCGCGGCGCGGAATCTCTCCGCCAGGGCCTCGGTCAGCTCGTCGGGCAGGCCGTCGACACAGCGCGCGCTCCAGTAGTGCCGCAGTCCGAACGGCAGCCGCCCCAGGCACTGCTGCATGGAGACGTACGACCGCTCGCCCACGGCCCAGGTCAGCGGGGTGAGCGTGGCGCGCAGCGCCTTGTCCAGCTCGGCCGGGTACGCGGGGTCGTCCCCCGAGTAGCACACGCTGACGACGGCCGCGGGCTCCTGCATCGGCCCGTACCGTTCGAGCAGCAGGGTGCAGATCAGCTCGTCGGGCGCGTCCTGCATCAGGTCGCGGAAGAACCGGACGGCGGCCGCCGGGTCGTCGGCCGGGTAGGCGACGAAACCGCCGTACACGCGCGGCACGTCGTGCAGTTGGAACGTGAACTCGGTGACGGCGCCGAAGTGGTGGCCCGCCCCGCGCAGCGCCCAGTCGGTCTCGGGGTGGGTCTCCGGGGAGACCGTGAGCGTCTCGCCGGACGCGGTGACCAGTTCGTAGCTCAGTACGTTGTCGCAGCTCAGACCCGCGCGGCCCATCAGGTGCCCGATGCCGCCGCCGAGGGTGAGCCCGCCGACACCGGTGTCGTCGAACGTGCCGCCCGTGGTGGCGAGTTGATACGTACCGGCCGCCAGGTCGACGTCGGCCCAGGTCGCCCCGCCGCCGACGCGGGCCGTGCGGGCGCCGGGATCGACACGTACCCCGCTCAGCAGCCGCAGGTCGATCACCACCCCCGCGTCGACGGACCCGGCTCCCGCGACGTTGTGCCCGCCGCCCCGGATCACCGCCGGCAGGCCCGTCTCCTGAGCGGCCAGGACCGCGGCCCGCACCTCGGCGGTGTCCCTGGGCAGGCAGACGGCGGCCGGGCGGTGGTCGTGTGCTCCGTTGAACAGCAGCCGCACCCGGTCGTAGGCGGGGTGCCCGGGGGTGATCACCCTCCCCGGGCAGGCTGCCTCCAGCGTGCTGCGCACGTCGGCGCTCATGACGTCTCCCTCCGTGTGATGGTGGTGATCGGGGCGCGGCCGGTCCGGGACGTACCGCAGGAGAGGCCGGCCAGCAGACCGCTCGCCGCCTCCCGGGAAGCGGCGAGCGCGAGCTTCGCCGAGCCGCCGCTGCCGCCGGTGAAGGTGAACAGCCGCCCCGGGGCGCCGAGTACGGGCGCCAGGGTGAGCCGCCCGGCCGGTCCGTAGGCGTCCACGGCGGCCACGGGGCGCATCAGCCGCCCCAGGGACAGTCCGGGCAGCCGCCGTGCGGCCGCGGCCCGGACGGCGCGCTCCTCGTGGTCGAGGAAGCGCGCCGCGCCCGGCTCGGCCCCCCAGCGTTCGGTGGGCAGGCCCAGCAGCATCCGGCCGGGGCCGGCGGGCCGCCCGTACAGGCCGCTGGTCTCGTCGACGAAGGCGGGCGGCAGCGGCCCGCCGGCCCGGTAGACGGCACACTGAATGACCTTTGTCCGTACGGTGTCGCCGGCGATGACGCCGAGGGACCGCAGCAGCCGGCCCGTCCAGGCGCCGGTGGCCGCCACCAGGACGTCGGCCGTGCCCTCCTGGGTGGCGGTCCGGTACGTGACGCCGCCTTCCGGGCCGTCGAAGGCCACGGCACGCAGCCGGCCGGACGGCACCTCCGCTCCCCGGGCGACGAGGTCGATGACCGCCGCACGGCGCAGACCGTCGGGGGAGAGGTGGCCGGCGTGCGGCTCCAGTACCCCGGCCGCTCCCTCCGGCAGGCCCTGTACGCCGAACTCGTCGGCCAGCCGCCGCCGGTCGCACCGCTCGGCCGTCGGCGGCAGCGCGTCCGGCACGGCGTCGTGCCCGTCCCCGTCAGCAGGGGCCAGGACGTACAGGGACGTACCGGGGCGGTAGGCGGACCACTTGCGCAGGGTGCGGCTGGCCCGCAGCTCCGCGAGGCTTGAGGCGGCCAGCCGCGCCGTCTCCGGATCGCGCTCGAAGGCGCGCACCAGGCCGCCCGAAGCGGCGGTGGCGTCCGGCCGGGGCGCGCCGGTCAGCAGCGTCACCCGGACCCCGTGCTCCGCGGCGAGCCGCCAGGCCAGCAGCGCGCCCGCCACCCCCGCGCCCACGACGCAGATTCTCATCCGGCCCGCGCTCCTTCCGGGACCGGGGCGCCCGCCGTGCCGGTGAGCGCGCCGCGCAGTTCCGGGTCGCCGCCGGGGCGCAGCAGGCACCGGGCGGCGTACGCGGCGTCGAAGTGCTCCGGTGTCAGGGCCCGCGCGGCCCGGTCCCGCTCGGTGGCGTGCTCCGGACCGTCACCCGCCGGGGCCGCGAGGTCCCAGCTCGCGGTCAGGGCGCGGTAGCGCTCCGGGGTGAAGTCGGTGGCGTAGGGGGCGGGCCGGTCCCAGCACAGGAAGGCGCGCAGCACCTCGGGCTCCTCGTGGTCCAGCAGGTCGTGGGCCCAGACGGCGTGGCCCCTGCTGGTGGAGAACTTGGCGCCCGACAGGTGGTAGAACTCGTTGACCACCAGGCCGCCCAGGACGTCCGGCGGCAGCCCGAACGCCAGGAACAGCGCGGGGAACTGCACCAGGTAGTAGAACGTGTTGTCCCGGCCCAGGAAGGCCCACAGCGCGTCGACGCCGCGCCAGGCGCGCACGTGCCCGTCGATCCCGGCCGCGCCGGGCTCCAGCCGCTGCCCGATGGTGTACAGGTAGCCCAGCGCCATCTCGGACCACACGTCGACACGGTGCTCCGGTGTGGTGACGGACTCGATGCCCCAGTCGGTCGGGTAACTGAGCGGGACGTCGGGCAGTTCCGGCAGGCCGAACAACTGCCGCAGCAGCAGCCGGGCGCTGGGCGGGGCGTCGGCGGCGGCCCAGACGCGGCTCAGGCCCTCCCGGTAGCGCTCCAGCGGGAGGACGGGGCCGCGTACGGTGCGCCGGGCGGTGAGCGGGGAGCCGCAGCGGGTGCACCGCGCGTCCACCAGGTTCCCGGCCGTGGTGAACCAGCCGCAGCCCTCGCAGGTACCGCCGCACGCACCCGCCCCGCAGCGGGGGCAGTCCCCGGACACGTACGCGTGGTGGGGGACGCCCGGGCAGGACGGGCAGGCGGGGGTCTCCCATTCCCGTACGGGCAGCGTCCCGGAGGCGACCAGTTCGTCGAGGAACCCGGCCACCGCGGTGCGGTAACCGACGTCGCCGAGCGGGTCGGTGAACACGTCGTGGCGCACGCCCGCCCGGTCGAACACCGCGCGGATCCGCGCGGCGTGCCCGTCGCGCTCCTCGCGCACCTCGGTGCCCTGCTGCCGCGCCCTGGCGGGGACGTAGTTCTGGTGGTCGTCCAGGCCGCACACCGTCAGCACCCGCTCGCCGCGCAGCCGGGCCGCGCGGGCGGCGACGTCGGCGGCGATGTACGGGCCGGCCAGATGCCCCACGTGCAGCGGGCCGTTGGGGGTGGGCGGCGGGGAGAGCAGTACGGTCGTGCCCCGGCCGCCGGGTGCCGTCGCCGTGCTCATCCGGCCTCACCGGTGCCCGCCGCCGACGGCAGCCAGTAGACGCTGAGGATGCGCACCGGCTCCCCGGCCGCCTTGATGACGTGCCGCTCCCCGGGGGACAGCAGGACGGCCGTACCCGGTCCGGCCGTGATGTCCCTACCGTCCACGGTGAACACGGCGGTGCCGCCGACCACGACGGCGAGTTCGACCTCGGGGTGCTCGTCCGGCGCGCTTTCGGAATGCGCCGGAATGCGGCACCACATGGCGTCGAACGGCAGCGGCTGTTTCTTCGGGTGCTCCTCCCAGCGTCCGATGCCGATCCCGTATTCCTGACTCAGCTGCGATTCATCCAGGGTGAACGTCTGCACGGCCAGCTCCCAGCCGGTAGTCCTTCCGCGCGGCGCGCGGCCGACGGGGAAAACATCCAGGACACCGCTCAAGGAGTGGTCGAAGGGGGTTGGGCGGCCCGTTCCGTACGTGCCACCATGAGGCCATGACCACCGAATTACAGGTGGGGCAGCGCCCCACCCGGTATGCGCCGCGCTCCGTGCGCACGCTGGAACACGGGACGGCGAACGGCTGGACGGTCAAGCGGTACGCCGTCTCGGCGCTGCGGGAACTGCCGCCCGCGGAGGTGCACGCCTTCGCCTGGGACGCGGTGCGCCAAAGCCTCCCCGAGCCGTACGCCGAGGACCTCTGCCACGCGTTCAGCGTGGTGCACGAGGACGCGGACGGCGTCTATGCCGTCGTCGGCTGGTGGAGCGCCAACCGGCTGATCCTGCACACCCGCACCTGGCTCGCCGACTGGGCGGACCTCAAGCGGCTGACCGAGGCTCCGGGGCACGCCACCGCCTGCGTGTGGGAGCTGGCGGCGATCGGCTGTGAGCGGGACGCCTGGGTCGAGCACGTGCTGCGGCGCGACCCGCCGGACATCGGCCGCTACCTGGCGGCCGGTGTCCACGGGGAGTACTGAAGCGGCCCCGGACCGGCGTACGGCGGGGTGCCCCGTGGCGTCCGCCGACGCCACGGGGCACCCCGGGGAACCGCCCGCCGCCCCGCGGGACGGGCCGTTCACGGACCTGACGCGGAGCCCTGGTGCGGGCCCCGGGCAGGCATCCGCCTACTGCGGAGCCTTCTGGTAGGCGCCGATGTGCGGGACGGCCGGCACGGGATTGCCGTAGAAGTCCTTCCCGCCGTCACCGGTGACGCGGTCGCCCGCCTTCAGGGCCGGTGAGCCGGTCCTGAGCCGGTAGCCGTTGGCGTCGGACACGGAGGTCGCGGTGCCGGGCGCCGTCAGCAGCGGGTCGCCGGCGAGGTTGTGCTCGCCGTTCGGCGGGAGCGCCGTGACCCGGTCGAAGAGGTTGTACCGGTAGGTGCCGTAGCGGTCGTTCACGGTCGAGCTGTCCTTCGCGCCCACGAACACGTTGTTCTGCAGGGTGAAGTCGTTCGGCCGGGCGACTTCCACGAGGCTGCCCGCGTTCGGCGCGTAGAAGGTGTTCTGGTAGATCTGCAGATTGGACACGCCCGTGCAGAAGGAATTGAGCAGGCCGAGTCCCTGGGCGTCGGCGGCGTCGTTCTGGCTGATGTTGTAGCGGACGACTCCGTCCTTGGCTATTTCCCCGTCGTCCTGGCAGAAGTAGAGGAAACCACCGCCGTTGTCCTGCGAGTAGTTGTACTGGTAGGTGGTACCGACGTTTCCCCCTTCCACGGCGAAGGCCATGCCCGGGGCCTTCCCGTGCCGCACGGTGTTGTGTTCGATGACGGTACGGTTCGAATTCCAGGAGTACGCGCCGATGTTGTAATCGGTGGAGCGCATGTTGAATCCGTCGACCGTGTTCTCGGTCACCCGGGCCCGGTTCCCGTTGAACAGGAGGATGCCGTCACCGCCGACGTCCTTCACGGTGTTGCGGCTGATGACGATGCCCTCGTTGGGGACGAACTCGGTACCGGGGCCCTTGGGGTTCTCCGGGCGCTTCTGCCAGTCGGAGGTGATGCCGATGCCGGTCCGGTCCACGTGGTCGACCGTGGTGTCGGTCACCGCGATCCCGGAGAAGCCGGTCGGTACCGAGGAGCCGGCCGCCTCGAAGAGGATGCCGCCGCTGGGGTGGGGATAGCGGTGGTCGGTGCCGTTGACGTCGCGGACGGTGACGTTGTCGATCACGTAGTGGTGGCCGATGCCGTAGTCCCGCAGCAGCACCCGGATACCCGCGCGCTGGGCCGGTGTCGCGCCGGTGTTGGTGACGGTGATCTTCCGTATCTGGTAGTACTCGACGTTCTCCAGCAGGACGGCGGCGGATGCCCCGCCCCCGTCGACGACGGGGGCGACGCCCTTGCCGTAGGGCTCCACGGACACCGGTGCCTGCGCGGTGCCCGACCCCTTGGGGGCGAGGGTGCCCTGGCAGGTCGTCCCGGCGCGCAGCCGGAGCGAGTCACCCGGCGCGAACTTCACCTTGTTGGCCCGGGCCAGGGACCGCCAGGCGGTGCTCTCCGTGGTGCCGTTGGCGTTGTCGTCGCCGCCGGCGCAGTCGACGAAATAGGTGGTGCCGGCCTTGGTGTGGGTCGTGGCGCCGACTGTGGCGCCGGACGGTGCCGCGGCGGCCGGCCCTGGCGCGGGACCCAGGGCCAGCGCGCCGGCCAGTGCGGTCGCGACCGGCCCGATGGCGAACCATTTACGCACATCTCCTCCATTCCGCCCACGCGGACGGCCGTCGTCGGCATGGGTGTGCGCCGCATCGTGGTCGGGTCCGCATGAGCGGGACTAGAGAAGGCCTGGACTCCTCTTGTGGATTTTCGAATTGATGTGGTAGCAGGGTACTTACGTTCGGTGACGGTCGTCACCGTCGGCTGCCGTCAGCGCCCGCCCGGCCCGCGGCGGCCGGGCGCCGCGGGCGGGACGTCACCGCATCCCCATCCGCCGCGCGATCTCCCGGCCGGCCCAGCTGTCGTCGTCCTCCAGCAGCTGGCGGTTCAGCTCCGGACAGGCGTCGAACGCCTCCAGCGCCTCCCGCGTGGGCAGCGCCGTACGCACCAGGGCGTCCGCGGCCCGCTTGCGCGTCTGCCACGCCGACAGCGGCTCGTCCATGGGCAGGATCCGCGCGGGCACCTGCTGGCCCAGCAGCAGGTAGTCGATGCCGAACAGCCCGAAGAAGGACGGCGCCACCCGGTTCAGCATGTCCTGCACGAAGGCGTTGCGGCGGGTCAGCGGCGCCCCGCCCGCGTAGACGTCGAGCAGCGGCTGGAAACCGGACACGTCGGCGGAGGCGCGGCACTCCTGCCAGAACTTCGTGTCCAGCCGGGTGTTGAACCGGTAGTGCAGGCCCAGCAGCCACCGGATCGCGTCCCACTGCTGCCCCAGCGCGGCGTTGACGGTCTCCCGTACCTGCGGGCCCTCCCAGGACGCCGGCAGACACGAGACCAGCGTCTGCACCTCGACGCCGATCATCAACAGCCCGGTCGACTCCAGCGGTTCCACGAAGCCGTACGCATTGCCGATGGCCATCACGTTGCCGCGCCAGGCCTTCGCGTGCCGCCCGCTGCGGAACCGTACGAAGTGCGGGTCGGAGATGCCGGGGAAGCGGGCCGCGAGCTCCCCGGCGGCCTCGTCGTCGGAGATCGCCGCCGAGGAGAACACATAACCGCGGTGGTCGCTGTCCCGCGTCGGGATGCGCCAGCACCAGCCGGCGTTCATCGTGGTGGCCTGGGTGTAGGGCCGGATCTTCCCGCCGTGGGGGACGTTGCCGGTGACGGCCGAGTCGGTGAACAGGGTGCTGGAGAACGGGATGTACGGCGTCTCGAAGGCCCGGCCGAGCAACTGCGAACGGAAACCGGTGCAGTCCACGTACAGGTCGAACGACAGGTCGCGCCCGTCGGCGGTCCGCAGCTTCTCGACCCACTCGGGGCCGCTGAGTTCCACGTCGGCCACCGTCGCCTCGACGTGGTGGACGCCGCGGCGCTCGGCGAGTTCCGTCAGGTACGACACGAGCAGGGCGTTGTCGAGGTGGTAGGCGAACGGCAGGTACTTCATCAGCGACAGCGGCGCGTCGCCCTGGCGGTACACCGCTGCCTTGTCGGCCGTCATCAGCGCGGAGCCCAGGGTGGAACCGTTGATGCTGCCGGACGTCCGGAGCGCGCCCTGCAGGCCCACCGAGTCGCTGGACCAGTCGAACGGCCCCATGAAGCCGTCCGGGTGCGGCCCCCAGTCGAACCTGATGCCCAGCTTCCAGGTGGGGCGCACACGGCGGTACAGCTCCTCGGCGTCGATCCCGAGGTAGTGGTGGAGGAAGAGCGTCATGTACGTCACGGTGGCCTCGCCGACCCCGATGATCGGGATGTGCCGCGACTCCACGAGCGTCACGTCCAGCCACGGCCGCTTGGCCTTCAGCGCGAGCGCCGCGAGGTACCCCGCCGTCCCGCCGCCGATGACGCCCACCCGGCGGATCGCCCGGGGCGTGGACGCGTCGGGCCGCTCCAGGTCCCCGCCCGAGGCCGCCAGCGACCGCAGCAGCGCCAGCGGCTCCGCGCCGCCCCCGGCCCCCGGCAGCCAGCCGCGCACCGCGTCCGCCTCCTCGCGGGGCAGGGTGCCCAGCACCTGCTCCAGCGCGTTCCCCGGCCGCGCGGCCAGCCCGCTGTTCAGTGCCTTGTGGTCCATCCGTACCTCTTCTCGGTTCACCGGATTCCCGACATGTCGTACCGGACCCACCGTGTGCCACGGCGCTAGAGCGGGCCTTGAGGGGGGAGTGCCGCGTCCTGACGCGTCAGGCATCGTTGCCCGAGCCGGTCCGCCGCGCCAGGCCCCCGCACAGGGCGTCGGGACGCCGCGGTATCCGGAGCGCCCTAGCCGCTCTCAAGCCCCCCTGTTCACCCTGTCGGGCAGACCACACGTGCACGCTCGAAGGGGAGGACACGATGACGGCGCACACACCACCGGCGAACGGTGCCGAGCTGGCCCAGGCGGTGGCCCGGGACGGGGTGGAGTTCCTGCTGGTCATGTTCGTCAACCTGCGCGGGAAGACCTGCGCCAAGCTGGCGCCCGCGCACACCCTCGACCGATTGCTCGGCGAGGGGCTGGGCTTCGCCGGGAACGCCGCCGACGGCCTGGGACAGAGCTCGGCCGATCCGGACGTCGTGGCGATTCCCGACCCCACCTCCTACGTCCGGGTGCCGATCCAGGAGAACCTCGGCATCCTCCAGTGCGATCTGTACGTACGGGGCGAGCCCTGGCCGTACGCGCCCCGCGGCATCCTGCGCAGGCAGCTCGCCCAGCTCGCCGAACAGCGGCTCGAACTGAAGGCGGGCGCCGAGCCCGAGTACTTCCTGGTGCGCCGTACCGAGGACGGCGGCATCCGGGTGGCGGACGAGCTGGACGACACCGCCGGGCCCTGCTACGACGCGCACGCGGCCAGCCGGTCGCTGGACCACCTGACCACGATCAGCCGCGCCGTCGACGCCATGGGCTGGGAGAACTACTCCAACGACCACGAGGACGCCAACGGCCAGTTCGAGCACAACTTCGGCTACGCGGAGGCGCTGCGCACCGCCGACCGCGTCGTGGTCTTCCGCCACCTGGTCCGGCTCGCCGCGCACCGGGCCGGGCTGGTCGCCACTTTCATGCCCAAGCCGTTCGGCGGCCTCACCGGCAGCGGACTGCACCTGCACCTGTCGCTGTGGCAGGACGGCCGCAACGTCTTCGAGGGCCCGGACGACCCGCACGGCCTGGGCCTGTCACGGCGGGCGTACGGATTCATCGCCGGCGTGCTCGACCACGCACCCGGGCTGATGGCGCTGACCTGCCCGACGGTCAACTCCTACAAGCGGCTCGGGGCGGGCGCCGCGACGCTGTCCGGGTCCAGCTGGGCGCCGGGGTACGCCAGTTACGGGGGCAACAACCGCACGCACCTGGTCCGGGTGCCGGACTCGGACCGGATCGAGGTGCGCTGCGTGGACTCCGCCGCCAACCCCTACCTGGCGCTCGCCGGGCTCGCGGCCGCCGGCGCGGACGGCATGGCGCGCGGCGCCGACCCCGGTGGTCCGCTCGACGCGGACCTGGAGGCGACGGGGACGGGCACCCGGCGGCTGCGTCCGCTGCCGCCCACCCTGCTGCACGCGGCGGAGGCCCTGGCCGAGGACGACGTGCTGCGTGACGGCCTGGGCAAGACGCCGGACGGCTTCTACGCCGACTACTACGCGGACCAGAAGCGTGCCGAGTTCGACACCTACCACCGTCAGGTGTCGGAGTGGGAGCTGCGCACCTACCTCCAGGTCTGAGCGGCCCGACGGCGTTCCGCGGTCGTTACAGGTCGAGCGTGATGCCGTAGTGCCGCAGCCAGAAGTCGAACCCGAGGGCCATCTCCAGGTTGGACCGGCTGTGCCACTCGTGGGCGGTGGGGGACTGGTCCGCCACCGCCTTGCGTGCCGCCTCGACGTCCAGCAGCGGCAGTACGGGCGAGTTGGGGTCGGCCAGGACCGCGGCCATCGCGTCGTGCAGCGCGCGCGTGTACGCGGGGTCCTGGGTCACCGGGTACGGGCTCTTCGGGCGCTCCAGCACCGACTTGGGCACCAGGCCACCGCCGGCGGCGGCGCGCAGCAGGCTCTTCTCCCGGCCGTCGAAGGTCTTGAACGACCAGGGCGTGTTGTAGACGTACTCCACCAGCCGGTGATCGCAGAACGGCACCCGGGTCTCCAGGCTGGAGGCCATGGCCAGCCGGTCACCGCGGTCCAGCAGCATCGGCAGCCAGCGGTTGAGGTGGGAGAAGCACAGCTCCCGCATCCGGTGCTCGTGCGGGTCCTCGTTCTCCTGGTGCGGGGTCAGGGCACGCGTCTGCGCGAAGGCGTCCGCGTAGTAGCCGGGCATGTCCAGCTTGTCCAGCAGTCCGCGGCCGAACAGACCGCGCCCCAGACCGCCGCCACGGCTGCCTTCCTGGCGCTTCTCCGCCTCGATCCACGGGAAGTTGTCGGCCGCCACCAGCTCGCTGTCGTGCAGCCACTTGAAGCCGCCGAAGATCTCGTCGGCGGTCTCGCCGGTCAGGGCCACCGTCGAGTGCTCGCGGGTGGCGCGCAGCATCAGGTACAGCGAGGTGTCCATGTCGCCGAGCATCGTCGGCATGTCCTGCGCCAGCACCGCCGCCTCGCGGGCCCGGGTGCTGATGAGGTCGGCGGTGCCGAGCACGATGTCGGTGTGGTCGGCGCCGACGTGCCGGGCCAGTTCGGCGGCGTACGGGGCGTCCGGGGTGTCGCGCTGGTCGTCCGGGCGGAAGTTCTCGCTGTAGCCGACGAAGGTGGCGGTGATGGTGCGCACCGCCTCGTCGCCCGCCTCCTCGCGGGCCTTGGCGGCCAGGGAGGTGACCACGCTGGAGTCGATGCCGCCGGACAGCGTGGTGCACAGCGGGACGTCGGCCACCAGCTCGCGGGTGACGATCTCCTCCAGCAGGGAGCGGATGTGCCCCACCGTCGCGTCGAGGCCGTCCGTGTGCGGGCGGGCCTCCAGGGCCCAGTAGCGGCGCTCGCGGACGCCGGAGCGGCTCACCGTCATGGTGTGGCCCGGCAGCAGCTCCCGCATGTCGCGGAAGACGGCCTGGCCCGGGGTCTTGGCGGTGGAGAACAGCTCCTGCAGCTCCGGTACGCCGACGACCGGCTCGATGTCGGGGTGTGCCAGCAGGGCCTTGGGCTCCGAGCCGAAGAGCACACCGTCCGGCCGGACGCTGTAGAACAGCGGCTTGATGCCCAGCCGGTCGCGGACCAGCAGCAGTTCCTCGGTCCGCAGGTCCCACACCCCGAAGGCGAACATGCCCTCCAGGCGCTCCGCGCAGTCCGCGCCCCACTCCAGGTACGAGCGCAGCACCACCTCGGTGTCGGACCGGGTGCGGAAGCGGTGGCCACGCGACTCCAGCTCCGAGCGGAGCTGCTTGAAGTTGTAGACCTCACCGCTGTACGTGAGGACGGCGAGGGTCCGGCCGTCCTCCTCGGCGGCCATCGGCTGGATGCCGCCGGCCAGGTCGATGATCGAGTTGCGGGTGTGGCCCAGCCCCGCGTGCGGGCCGACCCACACACCGCGGGCGTCGGGGCCCCGGAGGCCGAGGGTGTTGTTCATGGCCTCGACCGTCGCCTTCTCGCGACGGAGATCACGGGCGTAGTCCACCCAACCGGTAATGCCGCACATGTGGAGCTCTCCTCACTGTCGACTGTGTCGTCGGTCGGATCTCGGGATGTCGCCGGCCGTCGGTGCGCTGCCGGTGCGACGGGTCAGAACGGCCAGGCCTCCTGCCGCCAGGCCGCGTCCACGTGGGCCCACTCGAAGTAGGCGGCGTGCCGTGCGGAGGTGACGAGTTCGCGGCGGCCGGCCGGCGCGCTGTCCGCGGCGATCTCCTCCACGGCGCCCAGGAACACGTCCACCAGCCCGCGGTAGGTGTCGCCGGGGTGCCACTCCTCGATCACCGTGGCGTAGCGGGAGCCCGGTGCGCACCGGGTCAGCAGTTCGTCGGTGACGAGCAGGAACAGCCAGGCGGCGGGCAGGACCGCGCCGGCCCCCGCGGTCAGGGAACGGGCCGGGGCGGCGCCCAGGAAGGAGGTGTAGCCGAGCGTGGTGGGCAGCAGCGCGGGGGTGCCGTCCGCGAGCGGCAGCCGGAGGTCCTCGCCCCACCGCCGTACCCGCTCCCGACGCCGTTCGGCGTCCTCGGCGGTGCCGGTGCCCATCCGGCTGAACAGCAGGGCGTGGGGGTGTCCGGCGGCCACCGCGGCACAGCGGGCGTGCGCGGCGGCGTAGGCGGGCAGGACGTGCCAGTGGTCCTGCTGGAGGAAGTGCGCCAGTGCGGCTTCCGGCAGGGTTCCGTCGGCCAGGCCCCGGTAGAAGGGGTGGTCGGTCAGGCGCCGGGCGGTGTCGCGTACGACCCGGGCGAGTTCGGTCCGTACCGGCGGGTGCCGGTCGGTGGTGTCGCGCTCCATGCGGACGAGCGTGGGGGTGGGGGCTCGAAGATGGATCGGAGACGGCTCGCAGGGCGGCCGGCCTCCGTGTGCCGCCGCGCCGCGCGCGAAGGACGGCGCCGCCCCCGGCGGACCGGGGGCGGCGCCGTGGCCGGTCGGGAGACCGCGTACGGCCGACCGGCACTCCGCGTACGGCCGTTCCGTCCGCCGCGAACGGCCTTCCCGTTCCGCGTGACCGGCCGGCCGACGTCAGTCCTGGCAGGCGGCCCGGGACAGCACGTCGGTCAGCACTTCCTGCGGATCGCCTGTCACCCGCTCGGCGCGCCAGGAGACGAAGGCGTCCGGGCGGACCAGGACGGCGCCGCCCGGTCCCACCCCGTACGCCTCGGCCCAGTCGCGGTCGACCGGCCGCAGCTCCGCCCGGTCGCCGACGGACCAGGTGCGCAGCGGGACGCCGAGCTTCCTGGCGACCGGTTCGGCGGCCCGGGCCCAGGCCCCGCCCCCGGGGCCGGTGAGCAGCACGTACGAGTCCCAGAACAGGTCGATCGTGGAGATCTCCTCGGTGCCGCGCCGCAGCCGCACGTGCGGGGCCCGGGTGCCGGGTTCGCCGGTGAGCCGGAGTTCGGGGCTGAGGACCCGGGCGTCCGGGTCGGCGGCCAGGACGGAGGCGGAGCGGTAACGGTAGCCCAGGGTGATGATCACGTCGTCCACGAAGCCGGTCCGGTCCGCCTCGGTGGCGTACCCGTGCCGGATCCGGTTGCGCACCAGCGCCTGTTCGGACATGGCGGTGCCCAGCGGGCGCCGTTCGGCGTCGTAGGTGTCCAGCAGCGCGTCGGTGCCCCAGCCCTTGAGCACCGCGGCCAGCTTCCAGGCCAGGTTGTGGGCGTCGTGGATGCCGGTGTTGGCGCCGAACCCGCCGGCCGGCGGGTGGACGTGCGCGGCGTCGCCCGCCAGGAAGACCCGGCCCGCCCGGAACGTCTCCGAGACGAGCTGCGCCCCGCGCCAGGGCACCTTGTCCATGATCTCCACGTCGATGTCCCGGCCCGCCGCCTGCCGTACGATCTCCACGCACCGCTCGTCGGTGAAGTCGTCCGGCGACTCGCCCTTCTCGGGGAAGTACAGCGGCGCGGCCAGCCACGGGTCGCAGCCGTGCAGCCGGGACAGGCCCATCAGCCCGCCGCCCGCGGAGGCGTAGCACAGGATGAACTTGCGGTCCTTGAGCAGGCGTTCCAGTTCCGGGGCGCGGAAGTAGACACTGAGCGCGTTGAACACGGTGCCGCGTCCTTCGCGCCGCACTCCGAGGGCCTCCCGGGTGCGGCTGCTCGCGCCGTCCGCCCCCACCAGGTAGTCCGCCCGTACGGTGAACTCCTCGCCGGTCGCGTTCTCGCCGACGACGGCGGTCACCCCCTCGGCGTCCTGCTCGAAGGAGATCAGCCGGCAGCCGAAACGCACGTCGGCGCCGTGCTCCCGGGCCTTGGCGACCAGCACCTTCTCGTAGCGGTCCTGGCCGCAGCCCATCACCCGCTCGGGGCTGACCGTGGGGCCGTCCAGGGACGGCACCTCCAGCACCTCCGCGTCGTCGATCTCCGCGAAGGTGCGCACCTTGATGATGCCGCCCTCGAAGTACGGGTGGGAGTCGCCCATCTCCAGGGCCCGGATGTCCGGCCCCAGCCCGGCCGCCCGGAACAGTTCCATGGTGCGTGCCTGCAAGCCCGGGGCGCGGGGCAGCGTGGAGGTGTCGTCGCGCTTCTCCAGCACCATCGTCCGCAGCCCGTGCCGGCCGCAGAACAGCGCGGTGGCGAGCCCGACCGGGCCCCCACCGACGATGAGCACCGGGATTCTCAGGTCAGACATGCATGTCCCCTCTGCGTGGACTGGGCCGGACCCGGACCGCTTCCAGGCCCTGCCGACAACCGGGAACCCGCCGGCCGTCCGGCCGCGGGGCGCCCTTCGAGGAGTACTGGCGCGTCCTCAAGCAGTGCTGGAGGACGGCCCTCCGTACGCCCGGCGGTTTCTCAAGGGGTGCTCGACCCGCGGCTGGGAAGGTCCCGCCGACCGTGTGGCACCAGGCCACGGTCGGTGCCGGAAGGAGCCTCGCGCATGACGCACACCCTGCCCGATGTCACCACCCCCGCCGGAATCATCCGGTTGGGCAACATGTTCTGCGACGCCAAGGCGCTGCTGACCGCCGTCGAGCTGCGGCTGTTCAGCACGCTCCACGAGAAGGGACCCTCGACGCAGGAGGAGATCCGTACCGCGCTCGGCCTGCACGGCCGGGGGCTGTCCGACTTCCTCGACCTGCTGACCGCGCTGGGCGTGCTGGAGCGCGCCGACGGCCGGTACCGCAACGCGCCGGGCTCGGACGCTTTTCTCGTCCAGGGCGCGCCGGGGTACGTCGGCGGGTTCCTGGAGCGCTCCAACCGCAACCTCTACCCGGCCTGGGGCCGGCTCGCGGAAGGGCTGCGCACCGGCGAGCAGCAGTCCGGCAGCGACTTCGGGCAGGTGACCCGGAACCCCGCCGTGCTGCGGCAGTTCGTCGGCATGATGGACGGGCTGACCAACGTGGTGGGGCCGGAGCTGGCGCAGAAGTACGACTGGTCCGGCCACGGTTCGGTGCTGGACGTGGGCGGCGCCCGCGGCAACCTGTGCTCCCTGATCGTCCAGGCGCACCCGCACCTGACCGGGCACGTCTTCGACCTGCCCGCGATGGCGCCGCTGTTCGACGAGAAGGTGGCCGAGCGCGGCCTGACCGGCCGGGTCGCGTTCACCGGCGGCAGCTTCTTCGAGGACCCGCTGCCGCACGCGGACGTCGTCCTGCTGGGCCACGTCCTGCACGACTGGGACCGGGAGCAGCGGGCCTTCCTGGTCGGCAAGGCGTACGAGGCGGTCAACCCGGGCGGCACCCTGCTGATCTACGACCGGATGCTGGAGGACGAGCCTGCCCACATCGAGAACCTCGTCATCAGCCTGGACATGCTGCTGGTCACCGACGGCGGCGAGGAGTACCAGGCCTCCGAGATCACGGCGGCCGCCGAACAGGCCGGCTTCGTGAGCACCGAGGTCACCCCGCTGAGCGACTACGACACCCTGGTGATCTGCCGCAAGGGTGCCTGAGCGCGCCGGAGCCGCCGCCCGGCCGCCGTGGGGCGGCGGCTCCGGCGTTCCGGCTCCCGCGGGGCGCGGGCGGTGGCCCGGCCCCCGCGCTCCGCCCGCTCTCGACCGCCGCCCGATCCGTGCTGCGGACCCTGGACCGTACCGACGACGGCCCGTCGGAAACCTGCGCACCCGTGGCCGGGAGGAGAATGATGAGCGAGCAGCGCCAGCAGCCCGTCGCAGTGCCGGGGGACCGGTCCGGCGCCCGGCTGCCCCATCACACGGTGGCCGGCATCGGGGCCGGCCCGGCCAACCTGAGTCTCGCCGCGCTCGGCGAGCGGGAGGTCCCCGGCGGGGTCCGGCTCTACGAACGGCGGTCCTCGGCGGCCTGGCACCCCGGCCAGCTCAGCGAGGGCACCCGCCTGCAGACGTCCTGGCTCAAGGACCTGGTGACCCTGGTCGACCCGACCAACCGGCTGTCGTTCCTGAACTACCTGGTGGCCGGCGGGCGCATGTACTCCTTCATCAACGCCCAGTACGAGGAGATCCCGCGGCTGGAGTTCGCCCGCTACCTCGCCTGGGCGGCCGGTGAACTGGGCACGGTCCGGTACGGCAGCCCCGTCGAGCGCATCGGCCACACCGGGACCGGGACCGCCGGGCGGTTCGTGCTGCACGGCCCGGACGGCCCGGTGGCCACCGCGGACCACGTCGTCCTCGGTCTGGGCACCCGCCCGCGCGTCCCGGCCTGCTTCGAGGGCATCGCCGCCGACGGGCTCGTCCTGGCCGAGCGGCTGCACGCCCGGCTGCGCGGCGCCGCCGTACTGCCGTACCAGCCGGCCGTGGTCGTCGGCGGCGGGCAGACCGGTGCCGAGTCCGTGCTGGAACTGATCCAGCACGGCTTCCGGGACATCCGGTGGATCGGCCGGCGCAACTGGTTCGCGCCGATGGACGACTCGCCCTCGGCCAACGACTTCTTCCGGCCCACCTACCTGCGGTTCTTCCACGGCCTGCCCGCGGAGGTACGGCAGCGGTACGTGGCCGAGCAGCAGCTGACCAGCGACGGTATCTCCCTGAGCACGATCCAGCAGATCTACCAGCTCAACTACGAGATGTACCTGCGCGAGGGGCGCTACCCGGTCATGCTGCTGCCCGGGCGCGACGTGGTGCGGGCCTGCGAGCGTGACGGCCAGCTCGTCCTGTGGTGCGAACGGGACTGGGGCGGCCGGGAACGGCACGCGGCGCCCCTGGTGGTGCTCGCCACCGGCCGGGAGGCGGCGGACCTGCCGCTCGCCCCGGAACTGCTCGCGCTGGCGGAGCTGGACGAGGCGGGCCAGCCGGTGCTGGAGGCCGACTACTCGGTGCGGTGGAAGTACGCCGAGCACAACCGGCTCTACGTGCAGAACCGCAGCCGGACCGGGCACGGCATAGCCGACCCCAACCTGAGCCTGCTGGCGGTGCGGGCCGCCACGATCCTCAACTCCGTGCTGGACCGGGAGGTGTACGTGATCCGGGACGAGCACGTCAGCACGGCCTGGCTCTGAGCGGGCGGGCCCGGCTTCGCATGAACGGTCTCCCGGACCCGGCTACGAACGGTCCCCGGACCTGTCCAGCGGCCCCGCGCCCAAGTATCTTGACAATCTAGCTACTCGGCTGCCAAGCTAAATCGGCCGGGGCGCCCGCGAGTCCCTGAACCGGGCTCCGCGGTACGCCGCATGACGAGGCGTCACGCCCGGTGGGCGGCCGCACGCGCCCGGCTCCCGCCGTGCAGCCACGGCACCGCACCACGTCGGCACGACCGTATTCAGGCAGAGAGGCGAACGATGGATCTGGGCTTGCAGGACAAGCGGGTGCTGGTGACCGGCGCGACGCGCGGCATCGGCAGGGCCGCCGCGAAGGCCTTCGCCGCCGAGGGCGCCCGGGTGATCGTCACGTACCACACCGGCGAGTCCGCCGCGAAGGCCGTGGTGGAGGAGCTGGGCGGCGCCGAGCGCGCCCACGCCGTCCGCCTGGACCTCGGCGACCCGGAGTCCGTGACCGCCGGCGTCCGGGCCGCCGAGGACCGCTGGGGCGGGATCGACGTGGTCGTCGCCAACGCCCAGACATGGGTGTGGGTCGATCCCGACCAGCAGCCGCCGCTGGAGGACCTGCCGACCGACGAGTGGTTCGGCAAGATGCGCGCCAACGTCGAGGGGCACATCCTCACCGTCCGGCAGGCGCTGCGCGGCATGCGCGAGCGTGGCTGGGGGCGGGTCGTGCTGCTCTCCTCGGTCACCGCGACCGCGGGCATGCCGGGCTCCGAGATCTACAGCGCCGCCAAGTCGGCGCTGCACGGCTTCGCCCGCGGCCTGATGTGGAACCACGACGGCATCCTCGTCAACGTGGTGGCCCCCGGCGGCACGATCACCGAACAGCTCGCCGGCGTGGACCCGGCGGTCATCGAGAAGAGCGCCGGGGAGACCCCCAGCGGGCGGCTGACCACCGCGGAGGAGGTCGCGCGCCTCATCGTCTTCCTGGGCTCGGACGGCAACGGCAACGTCAACGGCGAGGTCGTCCACACCGCCGGCGGACGCTGACCCGCGCCGCCCGCGCCGTCGGCCCACCAGGCTGCCCCGGACTTCCCCCGGCCGGGGCAGCCGGGCGAGCCGACGGCGCGCCGCCGCGGCCGGGGCGGTGTCCTGCGGGCCGCGCCTCCCGCACGCGGGGGTCCGGGGCCGGGTGACCGGCCCCGGACCCCCGGCCGTTCACCCGCCGACGTCCACCTTCTTGATCGACCAGCGCGCGATGCGCAACGACATCTCCACGCCCTCGGTCGCGTACTCCACCATGGCCTTCTGATAGGCCGCCACCGCGTCCGCGAGGCCGCGCTCGCCCCGGTCCACCGCGGTCAGCGCCTCCGTCAGCGCCGCGGCGTCCCGCACCGCGGTGTTGGCGCCGACCCCGCCCGAAGGCGGCATCGTGTGCACCGCGTCCCCCAGCGGGACGACCGGGCCGGTCTCCCAGGGCAGCACGGGCGTGTGCGCCCGCAGGGCCACGCCGAAGGTGAGCTCCGGCCGGGCGTGCCGGAAGACGCCGCGCAGCCCCGGGTGCCAGGCCGCGGTCCGGGCGGCCGCGAAGCGGCACAGGCCGGGCCCGTCCAGGGAGAAGAACTCCGCGTCCGGCATCCCCAGGTCCGCCCGGTGCACGTTCAGCACCGCCATGTAGTAGTCCCCGGTATCCGGCAGCGTCAGCCCCGGGCAGAGCCGGGCCGCCGTCCCGCGCACCCCGTCCCGGAACGACATCGGCATCAGCCCGAGATGGCTGCCGTCCGTGCCGATCACATAGCTGAAACGGTCCCGCAGCGGCTCCGGCAGCCCCGCGCGCACCGCGTCCGCGCGCGTGATGCGCGAGAACACCGTCCGTACGCCCAGGTCGGCCGGCCGGCGGCCGGGCAGCAGCTGCGTCCGCACCTGCGAGTTGGCCCCGTCCGCCGCCACCAGGACGTCCCCCTCGGCGCTGCTGCCGTCGGCGAAGTGGGCCCGCACCCCGCCGCCCGGCAGCCGTTCGCAGCGCGTGAAGGTCCTGCCGTACCGGACCACCGGCTCCAGCCCGGCCAGCAGGATCCGGCGCAGCACGTCCCGGTCCACCGCGTCGATCTTGTCGGGCCGCTCGCCCCGCGGATCGTCGAAGCCGGGCGTCCACTGAGGGGTGAGGTGTTCGTCGTACGCGTCGAGGCCGCTCTCGCCGCGCCGGTGCGCGGTGGCCACGAGCAGTTCGCACAACGGCGGCGGCAGACAGGCGCGCAGCGACGCCTCGCCCTCCGGGCTGATCCGCAGCCGGTACCCCTGGCGCCGTTCGTCCGGGCCGCCGTCCCGTTCGAAGACCGTGACGTCCACCCCGGCGCCGCGCAGGCCCTGCGCGAGGCACAGACCGCCGACGCCCCCTCCGACCACCAGGACCCGCATTCCGTTCCGGCCCATCGGCACGCTCCTCTCGCACGGTGTGTCGGCCCACTGTGCGGACGGCGGCTCGGAAATCCCTGGAAAGTCCGTCCACCGGAACTGGACGCGCATTTGAGACGGCGCCTGCAAGGTGGCCGCACGCCCGGGTCCCACCGGACCCGGCCGGGCCCGCGGCCGGTGCGCCGGGGCCCGCGGTCTCGGCGGACGGCGGACTGCGCCGACACCCCGCCCCGCCCGGCACACCGTGCCCCACCGCACACACAAGGAGCTGATCAGGTATGGAATTCGGGTTGGGCCTGCCGACGACGGTCCCGGACAAGGACGGCCCCGCGCTGGCCTCCTGGGCCCGCCGGGCCGAGGACGCCGGATTCGCCAGTCTCGGCGTGATCGACCGGCTCGTCTACGACAACTACGAACCGCTGACGGCCCTGGCCGCCGCGGCCGCGGTGACCGAACGCGTACGCCTGACGACCGGCATCCTCATCGCCCCCTACCGCACCCAGACGGCGCTGCTGGCCAAGCAGGCGGCCACCGTCTCGGCGCTGTCCGGCGGCCGGCTGGTGCTGGGCGTCGCCGCGGGCGGCCGTGAGGACGACTTCCAGGCCGTGGACGCCACCTACCACGACCGCGGACGCCGGCTGGACGCCCAGCTCGCCGAGTTGCGCGACATCTGGCAGGGCAAGGGCGAGGTGTCCGGCATCGGACCCGAACTGAGCACCGGGCAGCCGCAGTTGCTGGTCGGCGGCCACTCGCCGGCGGCGATGCGGCGGGCCGCCCGCCTCGGCGACGGCTGGTTCTGCGGCGGCAGCTCCGCGTCGGCGTACGGCGACCTGGTCGCACGGGCCCGCGAGGCGTGGAAGGAGGAGGGCCGCGCCGGCCGGCCGCGGCTGGTGTCGCTCGCCTACGCCGCGCTCGGCCCCGGCGCGCGCGAGCTGGCCCAGGCGTACCTCGGCGACTACTACGCCTTCGCGGGCCCCTTCGCCCAGCGCATCGCGTCCATGGCCGTCACCGACCGGCGGGAACTGGTGGACCTCGCCCAGAGCTACGCGGACCTCGGCTGCGACGAACTGATCCTGATGCCGTGCTCCGCCGACCCGCGGCACCTGGAGTCCCTGGCGGAAGCCGTGCTCTGAGCCGGCGCGAGGGCCGCCCACCGTCGAACCGGTGGGCGGCCCTCGTCGTGTGCGGCGCCGGTGGGATCTGGCCCGGCCCCTCAGCGGCTCCCCGCCGCGCGGACCGGCAGTGTGCGTGACAGTTCCGCCGCGACCTGCGCCGGCGTCGGGCGGGCGAGCATGCCGGCGCTCATGCGGCGCGCGGCGGCCTGCGCGGCGTCGTCGTCCAGCAGCTCGTACGCCTCCGAGCGAAGGCGTTCGGTGGTGGCCTCGTCACGGGTGAGCGCCCGGCCCGCCCCTACGGCCACCACCCGCCCGGCGTGGCCCTTGTGGTCCGGCAACTGCGGGACCAGCAGCAGCGGCACGCCCGCCCGCAACGAGGTGAGCACCGTGCCGGCCCCGCCGTGGGCCACCACCAGGTCGGCCGAGGGCACCAACGCGTGCAGGGGGACGTCCGTCACCACGCGTACCCCCGCCGACCCGTCGAGCAGTTCCGGGCCGAGCAGGTCCCGCTGCCGGGCCGACACCGCGAGCACCACCTCGACACCGGGCCCCGCCAGCGCCGCGGCTGCCTGGCCGCCGAGGAAGAGCCGGCCGTCGAGGCGGGCCATGGTGTGCCCCCAGGTCACCAGGGCCCGGCGCACTCCCGGCGGCGTGTCGGGCAGCGGCGGCCGGGGGACCTCACCACACCCGTTGTACGGCACGTACCGCACCGGCATCCGCCGGTACGCGACGGGGAGTTGGAGGGCGTCCGGGCACGGGTCGACGGTCAGTGTGCCGAGCGCGTCGAAATCCTCGATGCCGTACCGCTCCAGGAACGGCGCCACGGCCTGCGGCAGCAGCGCGCGGGCGCGTGCCAGCAGGTCCGTGCCGTACAGCACCCGGACCGCGGGCACCCCGGCCGCCGCGGCGGCGACCGGGCCGGCCAGCGCGGTCGGCTCGTACACCACCAGGTCCGCGCGCCAGTCGCGGGCCAGCTCCACCAGACCGTCGGTCATCGACGCGGCGAGTGCCGCGACCATCCGCAGGGCGCGCGGAGCGTTGTTGCCCGGCAGGGGCTCTCCGCCGGAGGGCGGAGCCGACGGGCCGACGGCCGCGGACGGCAGGACGTAGCCCCGCACCAGGCCGGCCGCGTCGGTGTCCGTGCCGACCACCGCGCTTGGCAGCCCGGTGCGGTCCGTCTCCGGCTTCAGCGCGGGCGGCCCGGCGACCAGCACCTCGTGCCCGGCGGCCCGGAAGGCCGAGGCCAGCGGCACGAGGGCGTACAGGTGCGAGGGCCAGGCCCAGGACGTGAACAGTACGCGCATGACTCGTCTTTGTCCCTTCGTGACGACATGGCCCCGCTCGGGCAGGGGAGAGGGCCGGAAACGGCCCGCCGCGTACGGCCCGGCGGCCTCCACCGGGGGAGACACCGGGCCGTACGCGGTGGGCCGGGCTACACGGAATGGTCGACGATGACGGAGGCGTCCTTGGCGCCGTCGCCCGCGGCGACCACGGACGCGAACCGCTCCCGCACGGTGTCCAGCACCGGCAGCCCGAGCCCGCTCTCGCGGGCGGCCCGGACGGCGATGCCGATGTCCTTCTCCATCAGGTCGGCGCGGAAGTACGCCGGCTCGTACGAGCCGCGCAGCATCAGGTCCGCGCGGAACCGCATGACCAGGGAGCTGAACCCGGACTCCGCGATGGTGGAGAGGACCCGCTCCCGGTCCAGACCGGCCGCGACCCCGTAGGAGACCGCCTCGGCCATCGACGCGACCTGGGCGCCGAGCAGCAGATTGAGCACGATCTTGAGACTGGTCGCGGTGCCCGGCGCGCCGAGGTGCACCACCTGGGAGCCGAGCGCGTCCAGCACCGGCCGCACCTCGGCCAGGTCCGCCTCCGCCCCGGACACGAAGATCCGCAGCTCACCCCGGCGGGCCTGCGGCGGATTGCCCACCACGCACGCCTCGACGCGCCGCAGGCCCCGGTCCGCCAGCCGCCCGGCCGCCTCCCGGGCGAAGCCGGGCGAGACGGTCGAGGTGTCGACGACGAGCGCCCCGGGCTCCAGGACCGGTACCACCTGGCCGAACAGCACCTCCTCGACGGCCTGTTCGTCGCTCAGGCTCAGCAGGACGACCCGGTGCCCCGCGGCGGCGGCCCCGGGGGAGCCGGCGCCCCGCGCCCCGGCCCGCAGCAGCGGGTCGGCCTTGCCGGCCGTCCGGTTGTGGACGGTCAGCCCGTACCCGCTCTCCAGCAGCCGGTGCGCCATCCCGCCGCCCATGGCTCCGAGGCCGATGAACGCCAGTTGCCGGTGGTCCATGTGCACTCCTCTCCTTCGACGCGGCGGCGCGCGCGTACCTCAGTACGCGGCGTCGACCTCGTACACGGCGAACGGGGCGGCGGTCCTGGTGTCGCGGAACGGGCGCAGCGGCGCGGTGTCCTGGCGGTGGTCCGCGCCCTTCTCCCACTCCAGGAAGGCGGCCAGGGACTCCCAGCGGCTCATCACCGCGAGCGCGGTGGGGTCCGCGGGGCTGCGCAGCAGCTCGTTGCCGAGCAGCCCCGGCACCTTCGCCATCCGCTCGCTGACCTGGTGATAGGCGGCCCGGACCGCGTCGAGCTGCGCCTCGTCGTACGCGGCCTGGTAGACGATGACCCGCGCCTCACCGGGCACGGCCCGCCACCGCCCTGCCTTCGATGTGCTCCACCATCTCCATGGGGTGGAAGGAGCCGCTGCGCCGGAACGGGTGGAGCTTGGCCCGGTGCTCCAGGTGCGCGGGGCTGTCCTCGAACTCCCGGAACCGCGTCTCGTCCAGCCAGTCGCTGACGATGTAGTAGGTGCCCTCCTCGGCAGTGGCCCGGGCGAGCGACTGGCCGAGACTGGCCGGATGCCCGGTCACCGCGTCGCTGCCCTCGCGCCACACCCGCTCGAAGTCGTCCTCGCGGCCCGGCTCGATCTCCATCCGGAGCATCACACGGAAGGTCATCAGGAGATCCCCCCGTCGACGCCGATGACGTTGCCGGTCACGTAGCGGGACAGGTCGCTGGCGAGCCAGAGCACCGCGCCCGCGACCTCCTCGGGTGTGCCGAGCCGGCCCAGGGCGGTCTTCCCGCCGTAGCGCTGGGTCATCAGGGTGCGCTGCTCCTCGGGCAGCGCGTGGAAGTTCTCGGTCTCGATGACCCCGCAGGCGACCACGTTGAACCGGATGCCCTGGGGACCGAACTCCCGGGCCAGCGAGCGGTTCAAGCCCACGACGGCCGCCTTGGTGGCGGTGTAGTGGGCACGCAGCGGTACGCCCGCGTCCACGGCCCGGGAGCCGATGCTGACGACGGAGGAGCCTTCGCCGAGCAGCGGCAGCGCGTGCTGGACGACGAGGTGGGTGCCGGTGATGTTGGTGCGGAGGATGCGTTCCCACTCCTCCAGCGGCAGGTCGGCGTAGGGGACGTGGCTGATGGCGCCGGCGTTGTTGACGAGCAGGTCGAGCCTGCCGTACCGCTCCCCGGCCTGCCGCAGCAGCTCGGCCACGTCGGACGGCCGGGTCAGGTCGGCCCGTACGACGTGGTGGTCACCGCCGATCGTCTTCAGTTCGGCCTCCAGGGAGCCGACGAAGTCGCTGTCGGAGCGGTAGCAGGTGACGACATCGACACCGGCCCGGGCCAGGGCGAGGACGATGCCCCGGCCGATGCCCCGGGTGCCGCCGGTGACCAGAGCTTTCTTTCCGCGCAGTGCGAGTTCCATGATTCCTCCGTAGGGGACGGGGCGAAGCAGAGAGGGGAAGGGGTGGGGGCGGGCGGGGTCAGAGGAGCACGCCCAGGCCGGCGCAGTTCGCCAGGAGGGCGGCGACGGCCAGCAGGCTGCGCCGTCGGTTCCAGGCGCCCCAACTGCGGCGCGGGTCGGCGAAGTCGGCCGGCAGGCGGTCCGGGTCCAGGGTGCGCATCCACCGGTTGACCGGGGCGTTGCGCGTGACCGAGATGACGGCCGTCGCCACGGCCAGCACGGCGGCCACCGCGAACGCCGCCCGCGCGGCAGGCTCCGGCGCCAGGAACGCCAGCGCCGTGTCGCAGCCGACCGTGCCGACCAGACAGAGCGGCATCGCCGGGTCGTAACGGGTGCCGAAGAACGCGTGGGCGTGCACGTACCGGTCGACGGGCAGGGAGGCCAGATAGGGGAAGCCGCCGAGCTGGGTGCCGAACAGCACGCCGGCCGCCAGCCCGTTGAGCAGCAGCGTCAGCGGAGCGAACAGGGCCAGCACGTGGGGCCCCTCAGCGGACGAGGGCGCGCGCGGCGGCCTCGACCTTCTCCTTGATCAGGGCCATCTGGACCGTGGTGTTGCGGTTGAGGCGTTCGGTCATCTGCTCGTCGGTGACCGGGGCCGCGTCCTTCATGTGGAAGTCCTGCACCCAGCGCATCCGTACGCCGCCGGGCTCCTGGACGTACTCCCAGTAGATCTTCATGTACGCGAACGGGCCGGTCTCCACCCGCTCGGCCCGCACGGTTCGGCTCTCGGCGTCCGACGTCCGCCGGGACACCCAGCTCCAGACCTGGCCGTTCTCGTCCGGGTGCATCGTCAGGCGGAACAGCACGGTGTCGCCGTCCCGCTCCAGCACCTCGGCGGCGGCGTACTCGCTGAACAGGCCGGGCCACTGTGGCACGTCGTTGGTCATCCGCCACACCAGGTCCATCGGGGCGTCGATGACGATCTCGTTGTCGGTGTGTCCGCTCATGGTGCGTGCTCCTCACGTCGTCGTGCTGGTCAGCGGCCCAGTACCAGGGCCGAGGTGAACCCCCCGTGACCGCGCGCCAGGACCAGCGCCCGCCGCAGCGGCGCTTCCCGTGGCGCTCCGGTCACCAGGTCTATCTCCAGTCCCGGGGCGGGGCGCCGGGTGCCGACGGTGGGCGGGACGACCCCGTCGCGCAGTGCCAGCAGAGCCGTCGCCACGTCGAGCGGCGCGCCGCCGCCGTAGAGCCGGCCGGTGAGCGTCTTCGGCGCCGTGACCGGTACCGCCGACGGTCCGAAGACGGCGGCGACGGCCTCGGCCTCGGCACGGTCGTCGGCGGGCACCCCGGCCGCGTCGGCGAACACCACGTCGATGTCGCGCGGGGCGAGCCGGGCGGCGCGCAGGGCCTGTTCGACGACCCGGCGCAGCGCGCGGGGGCGCCCCGAGCCGGGCGGCGGGTCGAATCCGGCGGCGTGGCCGAGCACCCGCCCGTACTCCGTCCCGGCCCCGCGCGCCTCGGCGGCCTCGGCGCTCTCCAGGACGAGGACGGCACCGCCCTCGCCGGGCACGTAGCCGCACGCCCCGGCGTCGAACGGCAGGTAGGCCCGCTCCGGATCGGTGGCCGTGGACAGCTTCCCGGTGGAGAGCTGCGCGCTCAGGCCGTACGGGCACAGCGAGGCGTCCGTGCCGCCGGTGAGCACCAGCCGCGCGCCCCGGCCGGTCAGCCGCCGGGCCTGGGCGATGGCGTCGAGTCCGCCGGCCTGTTCGCAGGCGAGGACGCCGCAAGGGCCGCGCATCCCGTGGCGGATGGAGAGCTGGCCGGTGGTGGCCGCGTAGAACCAGGCGATCGACTGGTAGGCGCCGACCCAGGACGGGTCGTGCCGGTACAGCGCCGTCATCTCCCGCTGGCCGAACTCCGTGCCGCCCGAGGACGAGGAGGTCACCACGGCCATCTCGTACTCGGGCAGCGCGGCCGGGTCGACGCCCGCGTCCCCGAGCGCTTCCTCGGCGGCGGCGAGCGCCAGATGCGTCCAGTGGTCGGTCTGGGAGATCAGCCGGCCGGGCCGTACGGCGGTCCGCGCGTCGAAGCCCGGTACCTGGCCGGACAGGCGTACGGGGTAACCGGACACGTCGAAGCGGGTGGTCCGGCCGATCGCCGAACGGCCGGCCAGGGTCGCCGCCCAGTGGTCCTCGACGCCGAGGCCCGTCGGGGCGACGACGCCGATACCGGTGAACACCGGGGCCCGGGCGGGCCGGGTGAGGGTCATGTGTCGGTCCTTCCGGCCGCGGCGGCCGCGCTGCCCGGACGCGCCAGCAGCATCGCGGTCTGGAAACCGCCGAAGCCGCTGCCGACGCTCAGCACCACGTCCATCGCGTGCTTGCGCGCGGTGAGCGGCACGTAGTCCAGGTCGCACTCCGGGTCCGCGTGGTGCAGGTTGGCCGTCGGCGGCACGACCTGCCGTTCGAGGGCGAGCGCACAGGCGGCCACCTCGATCGAACCGATCGCGCCCAGCGAATGGCCCACCATGGACTTGATGGAACTCACCGGGATGTCGTGGGCGTGCGCCCCCAGGCTGCGCTTGAACGCCGCCGTCTCGTGCCGGTCGTTCTGCTTGGTGCCCGACCCGTGCGCGTTGACGTAGTCCACGGCGCCGGGGTCGAGCCGGGCCTGGTCCAGGGCGACCGTGACGGCCTCCGCCATCTCCCGCCCGTCGGGTTTGAGCCCGGTCATGTGATAGGCGTTGCTGCGGCTCGCGAAGCCGGCGATCTCGCCGTAGATCCGGGCGCCCCGCCGCTCGGCGGCCGTCCGCTCCTCCAGCACCAGTACGGCCGCCCCCTCGGCGAGCACGAAGCCGTCCCGGTCCCGGTCGAAGGGGCGGGAGGCGTGCTCGGGGTCGGCGTTGTTCGGAGACGTCGCCTTGATCGCGTCGAAGCACGCCGAGGTGATGGGGGACAGCGGGGCGTCGGTGGCGCCGGCCACCGCCACGTCCGCGCTGCCCTCCTCGATCAGCTGGACCGCGTGCGCCACGGAGTCCAGGCCGGAGGTGCAGCCGGTCGAGACCAGGGCGACCGGCCCCTCGGCGCCGACCTCCCAGGCGACCTCGGCGGCCAGGGTGCTGGGCACCATGTAGCCGTAGAGGTGCGGTACACCGTACTCGTGGTCGACCAGCCACTTGCGGCCGCGGTCGCTGAGCACGACGTACTCCTCCTCCAGCCCCATGGTGCAGCCCACGGCGCTGCCGATGCTCACCGCCAGCCGCTCGGGCGGCAGTGCCGCGAAGTCCAGTCCGCTGTCCTGGACCGCCTCGCGGGCGGAGACCACGGCGAACTGCGCGGCGCGGTCCATCCGGCGTATCCGGCGCGGTTCCAGGCCCGCGGCGGCCGGATCGAAGTCGACCTCGGCGGCGACCTGCGAGCGGAAGGCGGCCGGGTCGAACAGGGTGATGCGGCGGGTGGCGGTGCGCCCTTCGGACAGCAGGTCCCAGAACGCCTCCCGGCCCACCCCGCCCGGCACCACGGCGCCGATACCGGTGATGACGGCCCGTCGTCTCACGACGCCCCGCTCACGTCCGGGTTGGCCTCCCCGGGGCGCTGGGCCTCCTCGGTGTCCACGTGCCCGAGCTCCGGCCGCGGCGCCAGCGGCGAGAGGTGGAAGGCGCACCGCGCGGCGCTCTGGCCGGTGTTGACCAGCCGGTGCCGTACCCCGATGGGCACCAGCAGCGAGTCGCCGGCGGTGAGCCCGATCGGTTCGCCGTCCAGCGTCATCGTCAGGTCGCCCTCGACGACGTGCAGGAACTCCTCGGAGTACGGGTGGTAGTGCTCGGTGACGAAGTCACCGGGTTCCAGGGTCAGCACGCCGCCGAAGCCCGAGGTGCAGCCGACGGTGCGGGGGCTGAGGGTGACGCGGAGGTCGCCGCCGCGCTTGGTGTTGGGCGCGACCTCGCCCGCTGGGACCTTGACGGTCCGGGTGATGGCGGTGGTCATGGGTGTTTCCTCCCGGCGGGGACGGTGGGACGGGTCCGGTGGCGTCCGGGGGTCACCTGACCCGCCCCTCGTCCTTCGTCCAGATGTAGAAGGGGTCGGCCATCGCGTCCTTGGGCTCCTTCCAGCCCGGGTCGTAGGGCTCGACGCACTCGGCCAGCCGCGTGTTGATGTCCTCGTAGAGCGGGTGGCTGCGGGCCCGGTACAGGTTGGGCGTGATGTCCTGGTCGGCCTCGACGAGGTGGAAGTAGAGCCCGTGGAACCGGAAGAGGGTGCGACGCGAGACGCCGACCAGGTGCGGCAGGTCGGTGGCGTCGGACTCGCCGAAGATCCGGGCGATGTCCTCGGTCTTGTCGGGCTTGAGGCGGGCGACGATCAGGGTGCGGTGCACGGCGTACCTCCCGGAATGTGCCACGGACAGCATCGGTCGGGACCGTCGCACCGGCGTCTGGAGGTCCGCTCGAAAACGCGTCCAGCCCGCCCGCCGCTGCTGTACGGCCCCTTGAGCTGCCCGCGAGCCGGCCCGGATGCACTGGGAGCCCGTCCGAGCCACCAGGAGCCGCCCCATGCCGTTCGCAGCGATCACGTACGACGTCAAGCCCGGTCACGAGAAGGAACTGGCCGAGATCTTCGGGAACTTCCGGCGGGTGCGCGGCAGCAGCGTCACCGACGCGCGGGGCCGCGCGGCCGGCACCATCCTGGCCACCGCCGTCTTCCTGCGCGACGACACCCTGGTCCGCGTCATCGAGTACACCGGCGACCTGGACGCCGTCGCCCGGCACATGGCGGGCCAGCCCGGGGTGCGCGAGGTGGAGCGCAAGCTCAAGCCGTACCTGAGCCGCCCCCGGGACACCGACACGACGGAGGGGTTCGTGGCCACGTTCCGGCGCAGTCTCCTGACCACCGTCGCCGAGATCTCCGTACGCGACCGGGAGGAGCCCGGACAGGAGGCACCGCGAACGTGAGCCCCGCGGTCTGCCGCGCGCTCACGCCTCCGGCCCTCCCGCACCGGGCGTGCGGGAGGGCCGGAGTCGTTGCCGTGCCGGGGCTCCGGTGACGGCCGTACCGGAGTTCAGGCGGCCGTGACCGCGGCGGCCGTCACCGCCAGGGCCAGGACGGCGAGCCCCGTACGCAGCAGGTGCCAGCGGCGCCACAGGGGCCGCGGGTCCTGCCAGTCCGGTGGCAGTGCCGCGGGGTCGGTGACGGCCTTCACCCGCCGGTTGATCGGCACGTTGCACAGGTGCGACACGGCCGACACCCCTACCAGCAGCGTGGTGGCGAGCACGAACAGCAGCCGCGCCGTACCGTCAGCCAGGGCGGCGAGCACCCCGTCGGCCAGTGCGCTGCCGAGCACGATGGCCGGCATGGTGGGGTCCCAGTTGCGCCCGAGCAGTTGGTGCGCGTACACGTACGTGCCCGTGTCCATGGCGAAGAGCGCGGGCAGCACGCTCAACGCCACGGCGAACAGCACCCCCGCGGTGATGCCGCTGCCCAGCAGCGCCGCGACGCCGAGCGCACCGGTCATGACGCCCGGGTCGCGGTGGGGTGGGTGTCGACGGTGAGCTGTGCGATCGAGCGCATCGTCGCGTCGCGGAAGTAGGCGGCGAAGTCCTGTGCGGAACGGGTGTCCCGGCGCTCGGCCAGGTACGGGGCGAGCTTCTCCTCCAGGACGTGCACGCCCTTCTGCGCGGCCATGTGGCGGCCGACGGCGGCGAAGTCCCCCTCGTAGTGGATGACCCGTACCAGCACGTCGTCCTTGAGGAACACGGCCGTGCCCAGCAGCCGGCCCGCCTGCTCGCCGGACTCCCCGGTGAACTCCGGCCGGTCGACCCGCTGGAAGCCCGCGAAGACCTCCGCGATCTCCTCCTCGTGGCCCGGTTTCACGCGATAGGTGATGGCGGCGTAAGGCATCAGATTCCTCCGTCTACGTCGAGAGTGACACCGGTGACGTACGCGGCCGCGTCACCGGCGAGAAACAGGACCGCGCCCGCCACGTCCTCGGGACGGCCCAGCCTGCCGAGCGCCGTCATCGCGGCGATCCGTTCGGCGACCGGGGGCGGCGGGCCGGTGCCGGGACCGGCCGCGGTCACGCCGGGGGCCACGGTGTTGACCCGGACGCCCCGGCTGCCCAGCTCCTTGGCGAGCGCCCGGGTGAAACCGACCAGGGCGGCCTTGGAGGCGCTGTAATGCACGCCGAGGGGCCGCCCGCGCAGCCCCGCCGAGGCGCCGATGTTGACCACCGAGGCGCCCTCCGCGAGCTGCCCCGCCAGCGCGTGGGTGACCTGGTAGACGGAGGTGGCGTTGTGGTTCAGCACCCGGTGCCACTCCGCCTCGGTGAGGTCCTCGAACTTCGCGTGACCGTCCACCCCGACGTTGTTGACCAGCACGTCCACGCCGCCGAGGTGTTCACCCACCGCGTCCGCCACCGCGCGGGCACCGGCCGCCCGCGTGACGTCGGCGCGCACCAGGACCGGTGGTGTGCCCGCCAGGGCGGTCAGTTCCTCGGCGACCTGCCGGGGCGCCTCGCCGCCGCTGCGGTGCACGACGGCGAGGCGGGCGCCGGCCCGGGCGAAGGCCAGCGCGACGGCCCGGCCGATGCCGCGGGTGCCGCCGGTGACCACCACCCGGCGGCCGTCGAAGCCGGCTCCCGGGGCGGGCGGGCCGGGAGAGCGGGGGGCCGGGGAGGTCACCGGGCCGCCCCGGCGCGCGGCGCCTCCTTGACGAGGTCCAGCAGCAGGCGCGGCGTCACGGCCTCGGCCACCGCGTCGTCGTTGAGCGCGATGCCGTGGCGGCGCTCGATGACGCCCGTCACCTGGAGCAGGGCCAGGGAGTCGTAGCCGAACTCCAGGAACGGCGTGTCGAGGGCGTCGTCACCGTCGAGGCTCATGCCCTCCTCCGGTGCCCCGACGCACTCCAGCAGCAGTTCGTTGAGTTCGGCCAGCGAGATGTCGCTCATCGTCCGTGTTCCTTCCTCGGGTAGCGGTCAGGGTCCGGTCCCGGATGGCGGCCGGGGCCCGGTGCGCGGTGACGCGGAGAGCGGGCGGGGGCGGAGCCCCGGGCACGGGCCGGGCGTCAGCCGGCCCGGACCAGGCGCCCGAGCGGCAGCGAGCCGTCCAGGCCGAGCAGGGGTGAGGAGTCGAGCACCGCCTGCTGGAGGTCCTCGATGCCCGGCGACGGGTCGAGGCCGAGGTGCTGGCCCAGCGCGGCACGCAACTGCCGGTAGGTGTTGAGGGCGTCACCGCGGCGCCCCGCCCGGTACAGCGCCACCATGAGCTGTCCGTGGACGCCCTCGTGCAAGGGATGCCGGGCGGCGAGCCCGGACAGCTCACCGATGACCTCATGGTGGCGGCCCAGCCTCAGGTCCGCCTCGATCCGCGCGTGAAGGACGCTCATCCGCGACTCCTCCAGGCGCGTCACCTCCACCTCCAGCAGGGGACCGCACTGCACGTCGACCAGGGCCCGGCCGTGCCACAGCGCCAGCGCCCGGCCCAGGCAGCTCGCCGCGCCGCCCCAGTCCCCCTGTTCCAGCGCCCGGTGGCCGGCCGTGGCCAGCGCCTCGTACTCCTGGACGTCGACCAGCCCGCCCATGGTGTCGAGGAGGTAACCGCCGGGTTCGGTCACCAGGACACTCTTCGCGCCGTTCGGAAGTCCCGCGCGGTCCTCGCCGAGAGCGGCGGAGATGAGGGTGCGCAGTTGGAGGATGTAGGTCTGCAGGGTGGTCTGCACGCTGCGCGGCGGCGACTCCCCCCAGACCTCCTCCACCAGTGAGGAGGTCGAGACCAGTTGGTCGGCTTGCAGGGCGAGCAGGGCGAGCACCTTGCGGGGCTTGACGGCGGTGGGTGTCACCGACGCTCCCGACTGAACCGCTCTGAACGGCCCCAGTACGCTGATGTCCATCCGCGGATCCCCTATCTGTATACGAACCTTTCAGGCGGTACGGGGCACGGGCATGACCGTGTGCAGCGCTTCTCCCACGGCCCGCGGCGCCTCCCGGCCGCGGACGAAGAAGTGGCCGCCGGACACGGTCCGCAGGCGGAACCGCTCGGTCGTGCAGTGCCGCCAGGCACCGACCTGCGCGACGTCGACCAGTGGGTCCTCCGTCCCCGCGAACGCCCACAGCGGGCAGGGCAGGGCGGCCGGCGCCGTCTCGCGCAGACCGGCGGCCAGCCGCAGGTCGGCCCGGAGGGTGCGGAGCGTCGCACGCAGCCACCCGCCGCGGGCGAGCATCGCCTCGGGCACGCTCGCGCCGTCGACCAGCAGGCCCACCAGTTCCTCGTCGGTGAGGCCGGCCCCCGCCGCGCCCGTCAGCAGCCGGGAGGGCGACTGCGGCGCCGGGCACGCGCCGACCGCCAGCAACTCCGGCCCCCGGTGCCCGGACTCGATCAGGTGGTGGGCGAACCGGTAGGCCACCAGGGCCCCCAGGCTGTGCCCGTAGAAGGCGTACGGCGCGTCCAGCAGCGGCCCCAGCTCCTGGGTGAGCGCCTCGACCAGCGTCGCCGCCTCGGTGACCGGGGCCTCGCGCCGCAGCGACTCCCGGCCGGGCAGCCGGACCGGCAGGACCGTCACGCCCGGGCCGACCCGCCGCTGCCACCCGGCGAAGGACATGGCCCCCGCGCCGGCGTGGTGGAAGCACAGCAGTCTGCGGGCCGAGCCGGCGTCGGGCCATCGCGCAGCGAGGAAACCGTGAAGAGCACGCACCGTATCTCCTTTCCGTACGATGTCGGCAGGCGAGACGGAACGAGCGTCACCGCATCTGCTGGAACGGCGCTCAACAAGCGGTGGAACCGCGGTCGGGAAGCGGCAGCGGCCCGGTCGACGCGGCGTCGAAGGGCGACCGCCCGCCGGGCCCCGGCCGGCCGCCGAACCCGGGGTCGTGCACGGCCGCGCTCACCGTGAACCGGCCGGCCACCCGCCAACTGCCGAAGTCCCACTCCCCGCCGACGCCGGGCGAGCCGTCCGGCCGCAGCAGCCGGATCCGTCCGCCCCGGGCACCGAACCCGAACTCGGTGAACCGGAAGCGCAGCCCCTGGCCGATCGCCTTGCTGTAGGCCTCCTTCAGCGTCCACAGCCGCACCAGTTCGCCGTTGCGCCGGTCCTCCGCGACGCGGCGCAGCGCCTCCAGTTCGTACGGGGTGCACATCTGGCGCTCGGTGCCCAGGCCGAGCATCCGGCGGTCGGCGTGTTCCACGTCCACCCCGATGCGGCTGTGCCGGGTCAGCCCCACCACGAGGAGTTCCTCGGTGTGGCTCAGGCTCACGTCGAGCTGGTCGATGCCGCGCAGGTACGGGCGTCCGCCGGGTTTGTACGCCAGGTCCAGCTCCTCGGGGGCGGCGTCGAGGACCGCGCCGGCCGCCGTCTTCAGCAGCAGTCTGGACGCCACGAACCGCCGCCGGACCTGGGGCCTGGTCAGGTGGCGGAGCCGCGCGTGGTCCTGGCCGAGCGCCGCCGCGAGCCGGGGGTCGCCGAGGTCGGCGGGGAGCCAGTCGGCGACGGCCCCGTAGACCACCGAGGCGCCGGTGGAGCGGAGTTCCCGGCGCACCGGCTGCCAGGAGGCGTCGGTGACGGGGAGCGGCCCGGTCACGGGGCGTACGGGGCGCGGCGGAGGGGTACGGGGCGGGTGGGGCATCGCCGTCTCCTCGTCATCGGCCGGGCGGGGGCAACGTCCGAGCGGGGTCATCGTCCGAGCGGGGTCGCGTACAGGTCGAAGCTGCGGGCGTCGTCGAAACGGTTCAGCAATGCGGTGAGCAGCGGTTCCGCGGCCGACGCGGGAGGCCGGGGCGCCGCCGGGTCGAGCCTGCGCAGGACCCGCGCCAGCGCCATGACCGCCCAGGCCGGCCCGGTCGGCAGGCCGTCGTCCGGGCCGGTGCGGTACCGCCACACCCCCAGGCAGGCGGCGCCCGCGACGATCAGCGCGTACCGGTCCACCAGCCCGTACACCCGGGCCCGCGCGGGGCCGCCGGACCGGCCGAGCAGGGCGCAGTCGCGCCGGAGCCGCTCCAGCTCACGGCCGAGCGCGGTGGCGTACCCGGCGAGCGCCCGGTCCAGCTCGCCGCCGCCCGCCGCGCGGGCCAGCTCGACGGTCTCCTCCAGACCGCCCACCAGGGAGTCGCCTTCCGCGGGCAGGACGAACTCCCGCGGTCGCAGCGCGGGCAGCCCCGGCTCATGGCACTGGAACAGCGCCGCGCCGGCCGCCCCTTCGGGTGGCGGCCGCAGTCCGGGCAGCCGCAGCAGCCGGTCCGCGACGGCCGCCCGGCTCGCCTCGCTGCCCGCGGGGCCGAGACCGATCATCGGCAGGTCCCGCAGCGCCTTCTGGAAGACCGCGTACGCGCCCTGCCGCGCGTACGACTCCGCCCCGAGCACCGCCGACAGGTCATAAGCCGTCTCGGTCAGGAACATGGGCAGGAGGTACTTCACCACCGCGCTGAGGGTGGCGCTCTCGCGCGGCAGCAGATGCGCCGCCCGGGTGGCCACCAGCGCGAGCGCGTCACACAGCAGCAGGTCGCTGAACGCGTCCTGGAGCGTCCGACGGGTGCGGGGCGCGCGCACCGACGCCCGGCTGCGTGCGCGAGCGAAGGCGACCGCCGTGCGCAGTGTGGTGTCGGCGCACCCCAGCGCCATAGAGGGGCCGGTGCTGCGGATGGCGGGGAAGGCACGGGCGGCCAGTTCCGCCCCGGTACCGGTGCCGAGCTGCCGGTCCGCCGTCACGGGGTACCGGGTGAACTCCAGGCCGTGCACGAGGCAGCCGCGGACGCCGGTGGTGGACCGCCGGGGCAGCAGCCGGAATCCGGGCGCGTCCGCCTGCGGCGCGTCGATCAGGAAGGCGCGGTGACCGTCCCCGCCGGGCTCGTCCACGCGCGCGAACAGCAGCAGGGACGCCGCGCGGGCAGCGTTGTTGAGTGCTTCCTTGCGGCCGTCGAGCAGGTACCCGGCACCGTCCGGGGAAGCGGTGAAACCGTTGTGCAGGAAGGCGTTGCCCTCGGCCGGCTGCGGATAGGCGCAGGCCATCCGGCCGCCGGCAAGTAGCAGGTCCGCGGTGCGGTGGCGCTGCCGCGCCGAGCCCCCGGCCCACACGGCCGCCGCGGCCAGGTACGGACCCGTCCCGCAGGCCAGCCCCAGCGCGGCGTCCCGCCGGAACACCGCCCGCAGCACCCGCGCCAGCACATCGAGCCGCCCCAGCCGGCCGCCCAGTTCCTCCGGCACGATCTCGGCCTGCAACCGGAAACCGTCCAGCAGCGCCTCGGCCGCCGGCAGCAGCCGCCGTCCGGCGTCCGCCCGTACGAACTGCGCGGCACCCAGCGGGTTGCCCGGGTCGTCCAGGTCCCCGAAGCCGCGCTCCAGCCGGGCGACGCGCTCCCGCACGGCGGCCTCGGCGGACGGGGCGGCCCCGGCCCCCGCCGCCGGGCCCGGCCCGGCGGCGCTCGTGGCCACGGTCATCGTCTGCGCCTTCCCCTCGCTGTCTCGCTGTCCGCCGCTTCCGTCTCGCGGCTGCCGCCCCCACGCGGTGCCCGTGGCCTCGCGCCGCGGTCAAGGGCCGCTCAAGTCGGCCGTGCTGGACTTGCCGGCGCGCACCGGCCGTGCCGGGTCCTCGCGCCCGTACGGCCAGGTGGCGCCGTAGCACTCCTGGGGCGGTACGCCCGGCAGCCACAGCCAGCCGTACATGACGAGGGCGCGGGCCACCGGACGCAGCAGGCTGCGCAGCACGCCGGCCGGTCGCGGTCCGGCGGAACGGTCGGTACGTGGCATGGTGTCGGTCCCTTCGGCTACGGCTCGGGCGCGGCAGCCTGGCAAGCGGTGCTCGACCGGACCTCGAAGAACCCTCGCGGCGGGGCCCGGCGGCACCCGCGCGTGAGCTGCCGTGCCACCGGAGCCGTCCGGCCCCGCACCTGCCCGTTCCGGATGCCGGAGGCGAGCCCTCCGGTTCTTGGTGATCACCGGATTTCCGAGAGGGAGATGCGCAGTGATGTGGAACGTCCCAGGCGGGGAGGGACGCGAGCCGTCTCCCGCCGTCTCAGGCGGGGAGCGGGGCCGGCAGGTCGCCTCCGTCGTGCGGTTCGTACTCGGCGACGAGCGCGGCGCGCAGGAGTTCGAGGACGAACTCGCCCGCCAGGTACGGGCCTGGAACCTCGCGAAGGGCCTGGCGAACCAAGTGGTCCTGCAATCCCTGGACCGCCCGGGCGGCTACGTCCACCTGGCCTTCTGGCAGTCGTCCGAGCACCTTTTCGGCGCGGTCCACTCGGACGCGGTCTGCGCACGGCTGGACCGGCTCGGTGAGCTGGCGGCCGTCGAACCCGGGCAGGCGGTCGCGGTCGGGCTCCTGGGCGACGGCCCCGCCGTGGCCGGAGCCGCACACGCGCTGCTGGTACGGGTGACGCTGTCCGGCCCGGCGGCCGCCTTCGAGGCGCAATTCGGCGCTCTGGCAGGCCAGTTCCTGAACGACCCCGGGTGCGGAGGCTGCCTGCTGCTGCGGTACACCGTCGAACCGCGTGCCTACCTCGGCCTCATCTGGTGGGACAGCGCCGCGTCGTGCGAAGCCGCCACGCGTGGTGACCGCTTCCTCGAAGGCGAGCGGCACCTGCGCCACCTGGCGTCCGGACTCGCCTTCGAGCGGGTGCGGACCGTCGGCGGACGGAGCTGACCCCGATGGACCGGCTCAAGCGTTCCGCAGGCGGAGTTCCACCGGCGTTCGAGCTGACCGGCACAGACTGGCGCCATGCCGGATCACGCCCTCTTCACCGTGCTCCGCGGTCACCCCGACGACGCCGAACTCGCCGCCCTGACCGCCGTGCTGACGACGTTGCTGAGCGCCGCGGCGCCGCTCTCCCCGGCGGCGCCCGGCCGCCCGGGGACCCCCGGTGCCCCGCGCCGCGCCTCCTGGGGCAGCACGCCCTCCCGGCGCCGCTCCGCGGTGTCCTGGTCCGCGCCATGATCCGTCGTCGTGCCACCACCGGCCGGCACGGACCGCTGTGCGCCGCGGCCCGGGCGTGCGCGCCGCCGGACCGCCGGCCCGCGTTCGAGGACAGCACCGAGGCATCACTCGCGAGGGGGACGCATTGACCGCACATCGCACCTTCACCGACGTCATGCTGGCCCGGTCCGAGACGGACCCGGACCGGGAAGCCCTGCTCCTGCTGCCGGACGGCGCGCAGTGGCCGCAGCCGGAGACGGTCACCTACCGGAGCCTGGACACCTCGGCGCGCCGGCTCGCCGGCTGGCTGCAGAGCCACGGTGCCGCGGGCGAACGGGTGCTGCTCCTGCACCGCTCCCGCCACCGGTTCGCCGTCAGTTTCCTGGCGTGCCTGTACGCGGGCGCCGTCGCCGTACCGGCCCCGCCGGGCGGCGGACGGGCCCACCACATGGAGCGCATCGCCGGGATCGTCCGCGACACCGCGCCGTGCGTGGCGCTCACCGACGCCGCGCTCGCCCCCGAGATGTCGCGGATGCTGGCGGAGTGCGGACACGGCGGCACGCTCTGTCTGCCCGCCGACGTGGTGCCCGCCGCCGACCCCTGGCGGCCCCCGGCGCTGGCCCCCGACACGGTCGCCTACCTCCAGTACACCTCGGGCTCCACCGGCCGCCCGCGCGGGGTGGTCGTCACCCACGCCAACCTGCTGGCCAACCAGCGGGCGATGCACGAGGCACTGGAGACCGAACCGGGCACCAGGCTGGGCGGCTGGCTCCCGCTCCACCACGACCTGGGCCTGGTCGGCCAGTTGCTGCACCCGCTGTGGCTGGGCAGCACCTCGGTGATGCTGCCCGCCGAGACGTTCGTCCGCCACCCGGTGCGCTGGCTGCAGGCCGTCGACCGGTACGGGATCACCGTCAGCGGCGCCCCCGACTTCGCGTACGGGCTGTGCGTGAGCCGGGTCACCGACGAGCAGGCGGCCGGACTCGACCTGAGCCGCTGGCGGACCGCCGTCTCCGGCGGCGAGCCCGTACGGCCCGCGACGCTGCGGGACTTCACCGAGCGCTTCGCTCCCGCCGGATTCCGCCCCGAGGCCTTCTCGGCGTGCTACGGGCTGGCCGAGGCCACCCTGCTGGTCTCCGGCGGCCGGGACGAGAAGCCGGATGACGGGTGCGCGGTGGACGCCGAAGCCCTGGAGCGCAACCTGTGGCGCGCCCCCGTACCGGGCCGGCCGACGCGCCGCCTGGCGTCCTGCGGGACCGCCGCAGGCTGCGACGTCCGCATCGTCGCCCCGGACACCCGGGCCGTACTGCCGGAAGGCCGGATCGGCGAGATCTGGGTGCGCGGCGGGGGCGTGGCGCGCGGCTACTGGCGCGACCCCGGCCAGACCACCCGCACCTTCCAGGCCGTCACGGCGGACGGCGAGGGCGGCTACCTGCGCACCGGGGACCTCGGCGCGCTGCGTGACGGCCGGCTCTTCGTCACCGGGCGGCTCAAGGACGTCATCGTCGTGGCCGGACGCAACCTCTACCCGCAGGACGTCGAGCGCACGGTGCAGCGCGTCAGCGCGCTGTTCGGGCCCGGTACGGCGTTCGGCGTACCGGGGGAGCGGGAGCGGGTCGTGGTCGTCCAGGAACTGCGCACCCGCACCGGCTTCGACGTGAACCTCGAATCCCTCGCCACCCAGGTCGAGCGCTGCCTCACCGAGGAGTTCGACGTCCGGGTCGGCGGGGTGCTGCTGGTCCGCCCGGGCACGGTGCGCCGCACCACCAGCGGCAAGGTGGAGCGCTCGGCGATGCGCGACCTGTTCCTGCGCGGCCGGATCCGCCCGCTGCACCAGCGGCTCGACGGCGACCTCAGCACCGGATCCGCCGCCCTGGCCGGGTGAGACCCGCGGGGGGCGGGAAGCGAAGGGGGATTACGTGGAGGCACCACCACGCGGCGGACCGTACGAGCCGGACCCGCTGCACTGGCTCATCCGGCGCATCTCCGGCTACGCGTCCCGGGAGATCGGCCCCCAGACGCTCCTCGCGGAGTGCGGACTGGACTCGGTGGCGATGCTGGGCCTGTTCGGCGAGATCGAGGAGGGCTTCGGCCCGCTGCTCGACCCCGAGGACTTCTGGGTGTACCCCTCCGTGGGCGCCCTGGCGCACCAGCTCACCGCGCGCCGGGTCCGCCGGGACGCGGGCCGCCGGATCCGCCCGGCGTTCGTGCTCGGCGGCCCGGGCGGTCCGCACCCCGCCGTGGCGGCCGGCCTCCTGCGCGGATCCGCCGCGTACCGCGCCTGCCTGGACCAGGCGGACGAGGCGCTGCGGCCGCACGTCGGCTGTTCGGTCGCCGCCCTGATCCGGGACGGCGGTCCGGGCCCGCACCGTGCCGCGCTGTCGCCACCGGTGGCGTTCGCCGTCGGCTACGCCCTGGCCCGGACCCTGCTGGACGCCGGGGTGCGGCCGGTCGCGGTGGTCGGCCACGGAGTGGGGGAGCTGGCGGCGGCCGTGATCGCCGGGGCCCTGCCGCTGGCCGAGGCGGCGGCGCTGGCCGCGCTGTCCGGCAGGTGTGCCCAGCGGCTGCCGGGCGGGGGCGGCATGCTGGCCGTCTGCGCGGACCCGGACGAGGCCCTGGCGGCCGCCGCGGAGCCCGGGGTGCACGTCGGGGTGGTCAACGCGGCCCGGGCCACCGTGCTCTCCGGCCGGCTCGACGCCCTGGCCCGGGCGCGCGACGCCCTCTCGGCGGAGGGCGTCGCCAGCAGGCTGCTGCCCACCGGGCACGCCTACCATTCGCCGCTGATGGCACCGGCGGTCCCGCGGCTGCGCGCACGGGCGGCCGGGATCGTCTCGGAGCGGCCCCGGACGGGCTACTACTCGACGGTGTACGGCTGCCGGTGGGCGGAGCCGCTGGGTGCCGACTACTGGGCCGCTCAGCTCACCTCGCCCGTACGGTTCGCCGAGGCCGTACGGCGGATGCTGTGCCGGGAGGCGCCGACCCACGTGGTGGAGATCGCGCCGAAGGCCGTCCTCACCCCGTACGTGCGCCGGATCGGCGGGGCGGCGGGGCCGAGCTGCTTCCCGGTGTGCGACGGGCCGGGGAGCGGTGTGGCGGACCTGGCGGGAGTGCTCTCCGCGCTGGACGTCCGGCCGCTCGCCGAGGGAGCGGCCAGGTGGTGACCGCCCGCCCCCGGCACTGCCGCGGTCACGGTATCCAGCCCGCCTCCTCGGCGGCGCGGATGGCGTCGATCCGGTTGCGGGCGTTGAGCTTCGTGACGATCGCGGTGAGGTAGTTGCTGACGGTCCCCCTGGTCAGGAAGAGGGAACGTGCGATGTCGGCCGCGTCGGCGCCGCGGGCCGCGAGCCGGAGCACCTCGGTCTCCCGTGGCGACAGCGGTGAGTCCCGCGCCTCCCAGGCGGACAGTGCCAGTTGGGGGTCGACGACCCGCTCGCCCGCCGCCACCGACCGGACGGACCTGGCGAGGTCGCTGGGGGGAGCGTCCTTCAGCAGGAATCCGGCGACGTGCGCGCTGAGCGCCCGGCGGACCGTGCCGGGGCGGCCGAGACTGGTGAGGATGAGCGCCCGGCAGCTCGGCAGCCGCCGGTGCAGCTCCGCCGCGGCGGTGATGCCGTCGGCGCCCGGCAGGTCGATGTCGATGACGGCCACGTCGGGGCGGGTGCGCAGCGCGGTCTCCACGATGGTGTCGCCGCGGTCCAGAGAGGCGACCACTTCGAGGTCCGGTTCCAGCTCCAGCAGGGCGACGAGAGCCCCCCTGATCATGTGCACGTCCTCGGCAAGCAGGATCCTCACCGACAGCATGGATGTCCCCCGATCGAACATGCGGTTCTTCCGGCCGTGCGGTGAAGATTATCTGTGCTCCGGGCATAACGCGCCGGGCCGGACCGGACTATGTGCTTCCAGGTGGAAACGCCCGTCGCGGCGTATCCCCGAGGTGACGCGGCCCCCGATGGCGGCGAGCCGGGTGCCCAGGTTGTTCAGGCCGCTGCCGTCGGAGCCGGCGGGCCGGTCCTTGCCCACCACCCCGTCGTTGACGAGCGTGAGCCAGACGGTGTCGTCCTTGCGGACCGCCGTGATGCTGCACGACTGGGCCTTGCTGTGCCGGAGGATGTTGGTGACCCCCTCGCGCAGGGTGGTCGCCAGGGCCGTGTCCACGGCCGGGTGGAGCCGGCCGCAGGAGAGGTCCAGGGTGACCCGGATGTCCGCCGCGGCCAGTACCGTCGCGGCCGACTCGGCCTCGTCCGCCAGGGACATCTCGCGGTAACTCCGCGCCACCAGCCGGGCGTCCGCGAGGGCCTGCCGGGACACCTCCAGGACGGTGGTGACCTCCTCCTGGGCGCGGGCCGGACTGGTCGCCACCAGACGGTGGATGAGCTCGCACTTGAGCGTGATCGCGGACAGGCTGTAGCCCAGCAGGTCGTGCACGTCCCGGGAGAAGCGCATACGTTCCTGCGCGACGGCCATGCGGGCCAGCGCCGTACGCGCCGAGTGGACCTCGTACACGAGGTCGGTCAGCCGGGTCAGCCCGTACAGCACGAGTCCGGTGAGCAGTGTGGTGAGCGGGGTGTACAGCTCGGCGACGGCCGGCAGCCCGAGGGCGAACGCGTAGCCGTCGACCACCGCGGTCACCAGGGCGAACAGGAACCAGGACAGCGGCGCGGGCAGCATGAGCAGCAGCGAGGCGCCGAGAATGCCGCTCATACCGGCCCACGTGATGCCCAGACACAGGAACGGGAGGAAAGTCAGGACGGACTGGGCGGTGAGGGTCAAGGTTTTCAGCGGCAACGGCCAGCGGCGGGCTCGTGGCGTACTGTGCAGCAATTGCAAGAAGAAGAGTACGAATGCCGAACCGCAACACATTAGCAGAAGGTTTAGGGGCGGATCATCCCGGAGAACATCGAGGATAGGGACGGCTGTATAGCCGCACAGCACAATGACGGTGATGATTCTGGCCACGTGGAGGGCCGGGATCTCACCCCCGGGGGTGGCGCGGAACGGCTGGTCGTCCACCCCCTGTCCTAACGAGGCACGGTATCTGCTTCCGCTGGTCCCCGTATTGAGTGGGCCGGCTCCGGCGGCCTTTCGTCGAAAAGGGTCAACCATGCGGTGCCTCCTCGTGAGATGGCGCGGCGGGACGCGAAGTCCCGCGCACACGTTACCCGGATGATGGGAACTTGGCCGAAAGAATGGGCAGTAATGGCGCTTTGGTTGTGCAAAGTCGGACAGCCGGATAAGGGGCGGGGATCTCAGTGGCCATCCGTAAGCCGTCGTCCGTTCACCGGAGCGTGGCCGTACCCCGCTCCGTAGGCGCGGTACGTCCGGCGGGCCCGGCCCGCAGCGGCGGGCGCCGGCCGCCGTCATCGGCGGAGTGTGAAAATCTCATGTCCGGGTTCGTGCCTCGGTCACTGGGCGCCCGGTGACCTTGGTGCCACTCTGATCGACAGGCGCCGGGTGTCACACCCCGGGGCCCGGACCGTGCGAGGTGAACCTGGAGGGGAGAGCGCGCAATGGACATCACGTTACTGGGCCCGCTGACCGCACACGAGGACGGCGTCCCGGTGGTACCCAGCGCGGCCAAGCCCCGGCAGATCCTGGCCATGCTGGCGTTGCAGGCCGACCATGTCGTCACGGTACCGGCCCTGATGGCGGAGATCTGGGGCGAGCGCATACCGCGCAGCGCCTCCACCACGTTGCAGACGTACATCCTCCAGCTCCGCCGCAAGATCGGCGCCGCGCTCGCCGGAAACCCCGCCGTCGACGCCAAGGACGTGCTCGTCACCCGGTTCGGCGGCTATCTGCTGCGGGTGCGTCCCGGGCGGATCGACGTCCAGGAGTTCGAGCAACTGGTGGCCGCCGGACGGGCGGCCCTCCACGCCGCGGACCACCGCACCGCCTCCCGGCAGCTCTCCCGGGCCCTTGCCCTGTGGCAGGGGCCCGCGCTGGTCGACGTGCGGGCCGGCAGCATCCTGGAACTGGAAGCGCTGCGCCTGGAGGAGAGCCGGATGGCCGCCCTGGAGTGCCGTATCGGCGCGGACCTGCACCTCGGACGCCACGCCGAACTCGTCCCCGAGTTGCTGGTGCTGACGGCCCGTCACCCCATGCACGAGCGGTTCTGCGCCCAGCTCATGCTGGCCCTGCACCGTTCGAGCGGTTCGTGGCGTGCCCTGGAGGCGTACCAACGGCTGCGCGGCACCCTGGTCACGGAGCTGGGCCTGGAGCCCTCCCCGTTCCTCCAGCAACTCCACCAGGCGGTGCTCTCCGGCGGCACGGTGCCGGACCTGGCGGCCGCGGGCGCGGACTGAGGGCCCGTGCCACTTCCCCGGCCGGGCGCACACCGCCTGGCCGGGGCACGGCACAGGCGTCGACCGGCGGGCGAGGAACCTTCCAGCCCGTCTTCAGCACCCTTTGAGGCACCGCTCCTACGGTCACGCAATGACGACCTTCGACGAACTCCTCGCCGCCGCGCCCCGGCCCGACCTGCGCCGGTCCACCGAGGAACTGCGCCGCCTGAAGACGGAGGTGCGCCGGGGGCCCGACCCCGGCGCCACCGAGCGCCAGCACGCCAAGGGCAAACTCACCGTGCGGGAGCGGCTGGACCTGCTCTTCGACCCGGAGTCGTTCACGGAGACCGAGCCGTTGCGGCGGCACCGCAGCACCGGCTTCGGCATGGCGGACCGCAGGCCGCACGGGGACGGCGTGGTGACCGGCTGGGGCCGGGTGCACGGCCGGACCGTCTTCGCCTACGCGCACGACTTCCGCGTCTTCGGGGGCGCGCTGGGCGAGGCGCACGCCGCGAAGATCCACAAGATCATGGACCTCGCGCTGTCCGCCGGGGCCCCGCTGGTCGGCCTCAACGACGGGGCCGGGGCCCGTATCCAGGAAGGCGTCACCGCCCTGGCCGGCTACGGGGGCATCTTCCGGCGCAACGCCCGAGCCTCCGGCGTCATACCGCAGATCAGTGTGGTGCTCGGCCCGTGCGCGGGCGGCGCGGCCTACAGCCCCGCGCTGACCGACTTCGTGTTCATGGTCCGCGGCACGTCCCAGATGTTCCTCACCGGGCCGGACGTGGTCAAGGCGGTGACCGGTGAGGAGATCAGCCAGGACGGGCTGGGCGGCGCCGGGGTGCACGCGGGCGTCTCCGGGGTCGCCGGCTTCGCCTACGACGACGAGGCCGACTGCATCGAGGACGTCCGCTTCCTGCTGTCGCTGCTGCCCGCCAACAATCGCGAACTGCCGCCGGAGGTCCCGGTCACCGACCCGCCCGAGCGCCGCACCGATGCGCTGACCGCCCTCGTCCCGGCCGACCCGGCCCGGTCCTACGACATGCGCGAGGTCGTCGAGGAGATCGTCGACGACGGCGAGTTCTTCGAGGTGCACGAGGGCTGGGCACGCAACGTGGTCTGCGCGCTCGCGAAGCTGGGCGGCCGGACCGTGGGCTTCGTCGCCAACCAGCCCGCCGTGCTGGCGGGGGTGCTGGACATCGAAGCGTCCGAGAAGGCGGCCCGCTTCGTCTCCACCTGCGACGCGTTCAACATCCCCCTGGTGACCCTGGTGGACGTCCCCGGCTTCCTGCCCGGCCTCGACCAGGAGCACGGCGGTGTCATCCGGCACGGCGCGAAGCTGCTGTACGCGTACTGCAACGCGACCGTCCCGCGGGTCTCCGTCGTCCTGCGCAAGGCGTACGGCGGCGCGTACATCGTGATGGACTCCCGTTCCATCGGCGCCGACCTGTCCTTCGCCTGGCCGACGAACGAGATCGCGGTGATGGGCGCGGAGGGCGCGGCGAACGTCATCTTCCGCCGCGAGATCGCGGCCGCCGCCGACCCGGACGCGACCCGGGCCCGCCTGGTCGGGGAGTACCGGGCGGAACTGATGCACCCCTACTACGCGGCGGAGCGGGGCCTCGTCGACGACGTCATCGACCCCGGCGAGACCCGCCGGGTGCTGGTGGAGGCGCTGGCCGCGCTGCGCGGGAAGCACGCCGACCTCCCGGAGCGCAAGCACGGCAACGTGCCGCTGTGAGGCGGCCGCGGCCCGGGGGCCGGGGCCGCCCGCGGTACCCGGCCGGGGGCCCGGGGGAGGGCCCCCGGGCCGCCCGCCGGTCCGCCTCCGCGGCCGTACGTCAGACCGGCACGGCCTCCAGCGCGTAGTAGAGGAACGGGCACTTCAGCGGTGTGAGCCCGGCCAGCTTCAGCCCGGCGCTCGCGAAGAGCTCCTCGAACTCCCTGCGGGTGCGCTCGCGCCCGGTGGTGACCGCCATCATCTCGATGTCCATCAGCGCGGCGCCCAGCGCGTCGCCCGGGTCCTCGTCGTGCCGGCCCTCGGCGAGCACCGAGGAGAAGACGATGATCCGGCCGCCCGGCGCCAGGCCCTCCCGGCAGTTGCCGAGGATGCGGCGGCAGGAGGCGTCGTCCCAGTCGTGCAGGATGTTCTTGAGCAGGTACGCGTCCGCCCCGGCGGGCACCGAGTCGAAGAACGACCCGGAGACGACCTCGCAACGGTCCTCCAGCGCCGCTTCCTTGAGCACGCGGGGCGCGTCGAGGACCCCGTCGGGTGTGTCGAAGACGGTGCCGCGCACCTCCGGGTTGGCGCGCAGGACACCGGCGAGGTGGGTGCCGTTCCCGCCGCCGACGTCCGTCACCCGGCGGAAGCGTGTGAAGTCGACCCCCTCGACGATGGCGGGCACCTGCACCGCGCTGCCGGCGGCCATCGCGGCGTGGAAGACCTCCGCGTGCTCGGGCGCCTGGACCATGTGCTCGAAGAGGCCGTGCCCGTGGACCAGGTCGAAGGCGGGCCTGCCGGTCCGTACGCACTGTTCGAGCGCGCCCCACGCCTGCCAGACCTCGGGCGCGCCGTGCATGGCGTCCAGCGGGCCGCCGTGCAGCGGCGAGTCGCTGCGGTACATGCCGCCGAGCGGGGTCAGCGCGAAGCGGCCCTGCCCGTCCTGGGACAGCAGCCCGGCCGGGACGGCGGCGCGCAGCAGCCGGTGCAGGAAGTCGGGGTCGGCGCCCGTGTGCGCGGTCAGTTCGGCGGCGCTCTTCGCGGAGTCGCCGAGCGCGTCGGGGATGCCGAGCCGGGAGACGGCCCCGCCGATCTGGAAGAGGGCGAAACCGAACATGACGGGCAGGTAATCGGCCGAGGTCGGCTGGTCCGAGAGGGAACGGCTCATACGTACGTCTCCTTGAGGTGTCGGTGCGGTGGTCCGGGGCGCCGGAAGGAGGGCGCGGGGGAGGTGCGGTCCGGGTCAGGGTCTGCGGCAGACGGCGAGCGTGTCGAAGTCGGCGAGCGGCCGGTGCTCCGGTGCGGCGAAGCCCGCGGCGCGGGCCTGCTCGGTCAGTTCGGCGAGGGTGTACTCCCCGCCGCCCTCCGTCAGCAGCAGCATGTTGAGCGAGGCGACCAGGTTCTCGGTGTCGTCCGGCCGCTCGCCGAGCATCCGGTCGTAGACCACCAGCGCGCCGCCCGGGCGGATCGCCTCGTACGCAGCCTCCAGCAGTTGCTGCCGCTGGGCCGCGTCCCAGTCGTGCAGGACATGGCCGTAGATCAGCACGTCCGCCGGGGGCAGCGGGTCACGGAAGAAGTCGCCGCCGTGGAAGACGGCCCGCCCCGTGAGGCCGGTCTCGGCCAGGTACGCGTCGAAGAACGGCTCCAGTTGCGGCAGGTCGAACAGGTGCCCCCGCAGGTCCGGGCGGGCGGTCAGCACCTGGCCGAGCAGATGCCCGCGGCAGCCGCCCACGTCGAGCACCGAACCGAACTCCACGCCGTCCAGCGCGGCGAGCACCGGCTTCCCCAGCCCGGCGGTGACACCGTCCATCATGCGGACGAAGTTGCCGGTGGCGACCGGGTCCCGCAGCATGCCCAGGTAGTCGCCCTCGGCCTGCGGCCGGCCCGTGCGCAGCGCTTCCGCGAGCCTGCCGTAGACGGGGTAGAGGTTGAGGTCGGCGCCGTGCAGGAAGCCGCCGACCGCTTCCGGGCGGCCGGTGACGAGATGGCGGGCGGCGGCGTCGGAATTGCGGTAGCGCCCGTCGGCGTCCCGCCGCAGCAGGCCCAGGGCGGCGAGCAACGCGAGGAAGTCGGCCAGGCCCCGCCCGTGCAGACCGAGCCGTACGCGCAGCTCGCCGACCGTGGCCGGCCCGTCGTCCAGGACGGTGAACAGATCCAGCCGTACGGCGGTGAGCAGCGCCTTCGCGTCGCAGAACCGATTGCCGAGACGCAGGATGCCCGCCGCCGTACCGAGGTCCGAAGCACTGCCCGTCATGACCGGTACTCCCTTTCGCCGCCCTGTCCCTGGACCTGTCCGCAACGGAATCTCGCACCGCCGGATGGAGAACCGCTCGATCCGCGGTCGTCCCGTGCCGGACCCCGGCCGGCCCGGCTCCACCGGACGTCGAGCCCGGCACCAGTGCGCTTTCCAAGACTGCGCACGACAGCCCCCGCAGCCGAGAGAGGTGTCAGGTGAGCTCCAAGTGCCCGGTCAGCTACCCCTTCCCGTGGGCCCCCGCGCCTGATGTCCCGGCGGACTGGCGCTCCGTGCGGGAGGGCCCGCTGCTGGATATCACGCTGCCCAGCGGTGACCCCGCGGTCCTGGTCACCCGTTACAAGGACGTCCGCAGGCTGTACGCCGACGAACGGCTCAGCCGCAACTGGGCCCGCCACCCGGTCTCCCGGATCTCCGCCAGCAACGACCTCTTCGCCGATCCCGAGATCGACAACGACCCGCCGCGCTACCTCGTCGAGCGCGGCATCGTCATGCGCGCCTTCAGCCACCGCCGGCTGGAGGCGCTGCGCCCCGTGGTCCGGCAGATCACCGGTGACCTGCTGGACGCCATGGAGGCGGACGGGAGCAACGAGGCCGAACTCATGGAGGCGTTCGCCTTCCCGCTGCCCATCCTCGTCATCTGCCACATGCTGGGCGTGCCGCCGCAGGACCGGGACAAGTTCCGCACCCTGATCGACGGTTACCTGTCCGTGAGCAAACTGTCGGACGAGGAGGTCGAGCGCTGCCGCGTGCAGTACTGGGACTACCTCTCCGAGCTGATCGCCGCCAAGCGGGCCGACCCCGGTGACGACCTGATCAGCGACCTGATCAAGGTCAACGCCGAGGACCCGGACAAGCTCACCGACCACCAGCTCCAGCACTGGGTCAAGACCCTGCTCATCGCCGGATACGTCACCACGGCCTCCCAGATCGGCACCGGCATGGCCGTCCTGCTGCACCGGCCCGCGGCCGCCGCCGAGCTGAAGGCCGACCTCTCGCTCGTCCCCTCGGCCGTCGAGGAGCTGCTGCGCTACCAGATCATGGGCACCTCGCTCGGCTCGCTGCGCTACGCCCTGGAGGACATCACCCTCCAGGACGGCACGGTGGTCCCCAAGGGGAGCACCGTCCTGCTCTCCGTCGAGAGCAACATGGACGAGGAGGTCTTCACCGACCCCACCACCCTCGACATCCGGCGCGAGGACAACCACCACCTGACCTTCGGCGCGGGCATCCACTTCTGCGCCGGCGCGGCCCTGGCCCGTATGGAGCTCCAGGAGGCCACCGCGGGCCTGCTGCGCCGCTTCCCGAGCCTGGCCCTCGCGGTGCCGGGGGAGGACCTGGTCCGGCCCGTGGGCGGGTTCCTCGCCGGGTACGCCGCGATCCCCGTGAAGTGGTGAGGCCGTCATGCCCGGCACCGGCACACCGGACGGCCCCGAGACCCGTCTGACCGTCGTCGCGGACAACGAGACCTGTGTGACCAGCAATCTGTGCGTCAACCGGCTCCCGGAGGTGTTCGGCCAGGACGAGGACGGCTGTGTCGTCGTCCTCGATCCGCACCCGTCCGCCGAGCTGGCCCGCGAACTCCTCCGCGCCAGGAGGAGCTGCCCGACGCGTTCCATCCGGGTGGAGGGCCTGGAAGAGGACTGATCCGCGACGCACGGCCGGCCCCGGCTCCGCTCGCGCCGACACCACCCCCGCGGGGGCGGCGACGGTACGGACGGAGCCGGGGCCGGCGTATGTGCGCGGGGCGTCCGTACGGGCTGGAGCTCCCGTACGGGGTACGGGGTACGGGGCGCGGGGCCGGGCGTGCCGTCCGCCACCGGCAGCCCGTGCCGCGCGCTGGTGGCTCAGTCCCCCTCGGCCAGGCGCGCCGCATGGTCCCGTTGCTGGCGGGTGGCGAAGCGGAGGAAGGCGACCATCTCGCTCAGGGTGTCCGGGCCGAGCCCGCGCAGGTACTCCGCTCCTTCGCGCGCGATGGGCGTGAAGATCTCGGCGACCATCGCGTAGCCCTTCTCGGTGGGCGTCACGATGACCCGGCGGCGGTCGGCCGTGTCCCGGGTGCGGGTTGCGTAGCCGGAGCGTTCGAGCCGGTCGATGGCGGTGGTGACGCCGCCGGTGGTCAGGCCGGCGGCGGTGGCGAGTTCGCTGGGGCTCATGGGGGTGGGCCCGAAGAGCAGGTCGAGGCAGCGCAGGTCGGTGCGGTTGAGCCCGAGCCGGTCGGCGACCTGCTGGTCGAGGGTGTCGGCCGAACGCTGGAACTCCTGCATGACCAGGCCGAACTCCTCTATGAGCCGTTCCCGCCCGTCGTCGGCAAGGGCCCGCTCGGGCTGTTGCTCCGGAACCTTCTCCACTGTCACGTCCGATCCTCTCCCCGGGTCTCTTGACATTCTAGCGATCCGCTCCATAGAGTTCTAAGTGGCTAGGAAATCTAGCTACTAGAACTCCGACTTACACGATTTTTGCCCAGACGGACGTCTGGTGCGGTGAAAGGAGCTCCGATGGACACCACCCCCGCCGGCCGGCTCGTCTTCGTCCCTCAGGTCCAGCACCTCATGCTGGATGTCGCCGACGTCTCGGCCGGTGCCACCCCGCAGCTGTGCAGCACCGAGTTCGGCGGCCGGGACTCGCTGGTCGAGGACGACGGCAAGGGCACGATCACGATCCGCCGGCGCGGCCCCGTCCACCCCTTCGACCTGGCCCGGCGCACGGCACACGTCACCCTGAGTCCGCTCGTCGCCTGGCACATCGAGGTCCAGGGCCCGGCCGCGCACATCGAGGCCGACCTGACCGGTCTGCCGCTGCTCTCGCTGACCGTCACCGGCGGGCTCACCCAGGCACGCTTCGTGCTGCCGCACACCGAACGCACCGTGGCCGTGCACTTCGGCAGCGGTGTCCGCAAGACGACGATCGTGCGCCCGCCCTCGGTGCGCGCCACCCTGCGGGGCGACACCGGCTTCACCGGCCTCTCGCTGGACGGCGAATGGGTCGGCACCCGCACCGAGGCCGACTGGCGCAGCGCGGAGCCGGTCGCGTCGACGCCCGGCTGCTACGACATCACGCTCGACTCCGGCGCCAACCGGCTCACCATCGCCTGAACCGGCGGTCCCGGAGCACGGGCCGCACCCGGCCCGCCCGGCCCCGTACACCCGCGACCCCCGCTCCCGTTCGAGCCACGGTCGAGAGCCCGTGACAACGATCGACCGGCGGGAACCCCCGCACCGCCCATCCCCACGAGCACCGCGAGGAGCCGTCATGGATCTGAAGCTGCAGGGCAAGCGGGCCGTCGTCACGGGTGCCGGACGCGGCATCGGCCTGGCCGTCGCCCGGGCGCTCACCGCCGAAGGAGCGCACGTGATGGGAGGCACGCGCAGCGAGAGCGCCGCCCTGCGCGACGTCACCCCGCACACCATGGAGGTGGACCTCGCCACCCCGGACGGACCGGCCCGCCTGGTCGGCCACGCCGTCGACACCTTCGGCGGCCTGGACATCCTGGTCAACAACGTCGGCGGCCGCACCACACCCGCCACCGGTTTCCTGGACCTGGCCGACGAGGACTGGCGGGCCAGCTTCGACCTCAACCTCCTGAGCACCGTACGGGCCGTGCGGACGGCCCTGCCCGCCCTGCTGGAGAGCCGGGGCGCCATCGTCAACATCGGCTCGGTCAACGCACAGCTGCCGCTGCCGTTCCTCACCGAGTACGGCGCGATGAAGGCCGCCCTGGCCAACCTGGCCAAGGCGCTCTCCGAGGAGTTCGGCCCGCGGGGCGTACGCGTGAACACCGTCTCGCCGGGACCGGTCCTCACCGACGCGTGGACCAACCCGCACCGCCTGGAACGTCCGGACCCCGGCACCGAGGAGCGGCTGGCCGCGGTCCCCGGCCGGATGCGCCTGACCACGGGGGCCTTCATCGACCCGGAGGAGGTCGCCGCGATGGTCGTCCTCCTGGCCTCCCGGCGCCTCCCGGGCGCCACCGGCGGCGACTGGCTCATCGACGCCGGGATGCTCAAGTCCCTCTAAAAACACAGGGTTACGGACGTGACCGGCCGTCCATCGGGCATGCGTTGCGCGGGGGACTCCAGAGGCCAGGCCGCCGCAACCGATCCGTACTCCGCCCGCACCGCACAGCACCCGACAGCACCGCACCCGCCAGGGAGAACCGCCCCGTACCCCGTCCCGTACCACCCGCAGTACCGCAGAGATCAGTAACGCACACGCAATACACCCGCAAGACACCTGAGGGGAACAACCCGACATGACCGACTCACCGTTCCACGTCCTCATCATCGGTGGCGGCACCGGTGGCATGGCCCTGGCACACGGCCTCAAGCGGGCCGGAATCAGCTTCGCGGTCTACGAGCGCGAGGAGACCCGCAGCTCCGGCCTGCACGGTTACCGCGTGGGCATCAACCCCGACGGCAGCCGGGCGCTGAAGTACCTGCTGCCGCCCCAGCTGTTCGACACCTTCCTCGCCACCTGCGCCCGGGCGCCGAAGTACTTCAGCTTCCTCAAGGAGGACCTCACCCCCAGCGTCACCCTGGACATCGTCGAGAGCGACGACCCCGTCAACAACGAGCGGTCCGTGAGCCGGATGACCCTCCGGCAGGTGCTGCTGACCGGCATCGAGGACCAGGTCCACTTCGGCAAGACCTTCACGCACTACGAGAAGGAGTCCGACGGCCGCGTCACCGCGTACTTCGACGACGGCACCAACGCCACCGGCGACCTGCTCGTCGCCGCCGACGGCGCCAACTCCCGCGTGCGCAAGCAGTACCTGCCGCACTCCCGGGTGCAGGACGCCAACATCATCTCCATCACCGCCAAGGTCCCGCTCACCCCGGAGACCAGGGCGCTGCTGCCCTACAAGGTCCACCAGGGCATCGGCCTGGTCGTCGCCCCCAAGGGATACAGCTGCATCCTGCACACGATGGAGTTCGGCTGGGACCAGGAGGGCCGGGTCAAGTCCGGCATCGGCGGCAACGACGCGGCGCTCATCGACCAGTGGCCCGGGCTGCTCTTCGACAACACCCGCGACTACATCAACTGGGGCTTCTGGGCCTCCACCGACAAGTTCCCGCAGGGCGTCCTGAAGAAGTCGCCGGAGGAGCTCATCAAGCTCGTCCTGGACATGACGCCCGACTGGAGCCCCAACCTGCGCAAGCTCTTCAGCATGGGCGACCCGCAGACCACCTTCCCGATCAACATCCGCACCTCGGTGCCGATCCCGCGGTGGAGCGCCGGCAACGTCACCCTCATCGGCGACGCCATCCACACCATGACCCCCGGTCAGGGTGTCGGCGCCAACACCTCCCTGCGGGACGCGGCCCGGCTGTGCAAGCTGCTGATCGAGTACGTCCGCGGTGACATCCCGCTCCTGAAGGCCGTCGACACCTACGAGGCCAAGATGGTCCAGTACGGCTTCGAGGCGGTCAAGGAGTCCCTGAAGCAGACCGGCGGCGACCAGCCCATCCACAAGCCGGTCATCGGCCGGGCCACCCTCGCCTCCATGCGCGGCTACTTCTGGGTCGCCCGCCACGTCCCGGCCGTCCAGCGCAAGATGGCGGAGGACCTCTACCTGGACCGCGGCGGCAACCGCGAGGACTACGGCGAGCTGGTGCCGCCGAACGGCAACTGACCCACTCCGTGGCCACGCCGCCGCCCATCGGAACGGCGTACCACGACAGTCCCCGCGACGGGCGGGCGCGATGACCACTGCGCCCGCCCGTCGCGCGATCCGGCCCGCATGGACCGGACACTCCTGAAGACAGCGTAAACAGCGGGGCCGCGCCGCGTCCGGCCTTGTCAGGCCGCCCTTTTGGACCGGTGGTCCCCATGGTGGGTCACAGCCAGTCCCGCCGTTTGAAGATGACGTACAAACCGGTGCACACGAACGCCATGAGGACGATGGCGAATGGGTAGCCGAACACCCAGTGCAATTCTGGCATGTGGTCGAAGTTCATGCCGTAGATGGTGCCGACCAGCGTCGGGGCGAAGAGGATGGCTGCCCAGGAGGAAATTTTCTTGAAGTCGTCTACCGGACTGGCCTGACCTGCGTCTATGCAGCTTTCCGTGTCTTTGACCTGCGGAGATCGGTCTTTCAGTGCCTTTCGGTGTTGCGCCGCTTTACGTAGCCGATCCTCCCCAGCCGCTCCCCAGCAGTCTCCGTACTCCCCAGATTCTCCCCAGAGGGCGCTGGCCGTGAGGGGGGGGCGGACGGCGGACGGCCAACCCTTCTGGTAGTTCCTGGCGAGTACGCTGAGTGACGTAGCTCAGAATCGTGAGGGTGAGACTACTCGCAGATTCTTCGTCTGTTGGTGGTGCAAAGCTCATGGTGGTGCTCGTCGGCCCGTCGGCGGGCTGACCCTGGGCGTGGTGCGCGGCGGTCGTCTTGAGCATGTCTGCGTGCACGGGCTCGCTGATCTGGAGACGCGCGAGCCGGTCGGCGAGGACACGGTCTTCCGTATCGCGTCGATCAGCAAGACCTTCACCGCGATCGCGGTGATGCAGCTGTGGGAACGGGGCAGTGGGTAACTTTTCGACTTCGACGTCTCCTTGCGCCCCAGGCTGACCCGCACGCCGAGCCTCGGCTTTCGGAAATGCCTTGCCGCTGCATCTGCCTTGAACGGAGAGCGTGTGAACGCAACGAAAAATTTCTTAGAGCCAGCGAAACGGACGATCTACGTCCAGGGCACTCCCCTGGCCTACAGCGAGGCCGGTGACGGACCCGCCGTGCTGCTGCTGCATGGCCTTGGTGGAACCTGCGCGGACTGGAGCGGTGTACTGGCCCGCCTGGCTGGCCGCCACCGGACGGTAGCCGTGGACCTGCCCGGATACGGATCCAGCGGCCCCATCCCCGACAGCAGCCCCGCAGGCATCGCCCACTTCATGTGGAGTGTCGCAGACACCCTCGGGCTCCAGCAGCCCGCCCTGATGGGCCACTCCGAAGGCGGCGGCGTAGCAGTTGAGATGGCCTTCGCCCAGCCCTCCCGGGTACGTCGCCTGGTCCTGGTCTGCTCTTCCGGAATGGGTCGGGCCATTCACCCTGCCTTCGTCGTGGTGGCGACTACCCCGGTGGGCAACTTCATCCCCTACCTCGCCAAGCTTCCCGGAGGCCCGGAAATTCTGGTCTTGTTACTGGCCTTTGGCAACTCCCCGCGTCCCTGGCGGATTCCCCTGAGCTGGGCAATGAAAACGCGTCAGAGCGCCTCCTCAACCGGAGTCTTGGCCGCAGCTTTGAGCACCGTACGCCAGTCCGTCAGCGTGCGCGGCCAGGAGTGCCTCGTACTGGATCGGCTGGCCGAACTGCACATGCCGGCCTTGGTGGTGTGGGGCAGGCAGGACGTCATGGTGCCCGCCTGCCAGGCCCGGCGGGCCGCCGCCCTTCTACGCCACGGCCAGCTTGCTCTGATCCCTTTGGCAGGTCACTTGTTACCGATAGAAGCCCCTGACGATCTTCTGGCTGTCGCAGCCCCCTTCCTGGCAGCGGATCCGCTTCAGGACACCGACAGCAGCGCCACGCACCGCGGCGCCACACAATAGGCCAAGGCCGAGGCCCCCGGCATGAACTATGTTCCGTGCCTCGCAGGATGCGGACGAGGGCCTCGGGGGTACGGGCACTGGCGGTGGCGTGCCAGAGGCGCTCGCCGACGGGGGAGTCGTAGGCAGCCTCTGACTGCGTCTGACGTGCGGGAGTCAGGGCCTGTGAGGCGGCTTGTTCGGCGTCGGTGGCGGGGGCGGGGCCGGGGCGTATGGCGGCGCCGTGCAGGCGCTCGAAGTCGGTGATGGCTTCGGGCGGGCCGGTGTAGAGCGTGGCGATTTGCCGCAGGTGGTCTTCGCCGTGCGGGTGGACGCCGCGGCCGTCGCGGTAGGTGCTGGCGGCGACGATGGTCCAGCCGTCGTGGGCGTGCAGGTGAATGGTCAGGCGCCCGGCCGTGATGTCGTCGTGGATGTGCTGGGCCTGGTTGGAGACGTCACGGATTTCGTCGCGGTCCAGCCAGTGTAGGGGGTGGCCGGCCCAGTCCCACTCGGTGTCGATGTCTTCTTGGAGCGTGGGGGTGATCTCGACGGTGAGGCCCGCCGTCCGCAGGGCCTGGGCGGCCTGCTGGGCGTAGTGGGGTTCTTCGTGGTCGATGCGGGCCAGGACCAGGCTCTGCTCGGCGGTGGGATGAAAGCCGTGGACGCTCAGCTGAGCCTGGGCCGTGGTGGGGGTGTGTTAACTGCACTAGTGCTTCCATTCCTGGGGCGAGACGATCAACCGGGCTCGTGGCGTCGGCCGTCGTCTTGATCGACCGCCGGGTCGGCCCGGCTGCCAAGCTCTCCAGGGGTTATGCGGTGTTCGAGGTCCTGAGAGGAGCCGCCGCGGCGGAGGCCGCGGCGCCCCTGCGGAGCAGACCAGCCTGCGCCTCCGTCGACGGGTACCTCACGAACTCGGACTCCACCTCGACGAGCGCGGACAGCGAGTTCGGGTGCGAAGGGTGCTGGGCCGGGACTGCTGTGCGGCATTCGCCGACGGTATGGCGGTGCGGCTGACGGAAATGAGCACGGTGCAGGCCAGGAATGTGAGCAGCGCGATGCACATGATGTTTCCTTTTCCACCGTGTCTCATGGATGCGCAGGCTGGTCAGGGGCTGGCGAGGGTGTCGAGGAAGGCTTTGAGGCCGGCGAAGAATTTGCCGGTGGCGTGGATGATGCCCAGGACGGTGCGGGCGGTCTGGACGGGTGCGATGGCGATGCAGAACAGCAGGATAATCAGCACGAACCAGAACAGCAGTCCGCGGGGCATACGCACGCTGCCGCCTCCTTTGTCCGTTCCCTGGCCTGCCTTCTGTTCTCGGATCGCAGCGGCCGTCGCTGCTGTCCGGGTGCCCGGTATGGCGGGCACCGCTGCGCTTAGGCGGTGTGTCCGGGTAGCGTGAAACTCTGGGGTGCGGCTGGTGCCTGCAGGTTCCGGCCGGTGCCAAGGCCCTGGGGGATCGAGGGCCGCGACTTTTGTGTGTTGGCGGGAGGTGGTCGTGGCGCATCAGGGAGTTCCTGAGGGGCTGTGTGTGGTGCGGGCTGCACGAGCCGGTTGCCACGGCACCGGTGCCGGATTGGGCAGGTGGTAAAGGGTGTGCAGAGCTGCCAGGCGGGTGGCTTGCAGGATCCTCAAGGGCGCGTAGGTGTCCTTGCCGTACCACAGGGCTGGGGTGCGGTCACTGACGTGGGCGTGGTGCAGGACTCGCCGGGCGGCTGTCAGTGCGTGGCGGGCCGCTGGTGACTGCGGGGCCCCGGCGAGCAGGATCCACGTGGCGTAGGCGGTTTCCTCGGCGGTGCAGGCCGGCGCCCGGCCCCAGCGCCCGTTGGGCCGTCCGGTGGCCAGGGCCCAGGCTGCGGCCCGGGCCAGGGCCGGGCGGGCGGCGGGGCCGGCGCAGGTGGCCAGGGCCTGCGTGCAGCAGGCGGTGGCGTAGTACGGCGAGGCGTGGCTGGAGTCGTGCCAGGAGCCGTCGGGTTGCTGCTGGACCAGCAGCCATCGGAGGACCTGGCGGAGCACGGTGCGGTAGCGGCCACGGTCGCCGGCCTGGCGCACGGTGTACAGGGCCAGGGTTTCCAGGGCGTGGGCGTTGGCGACCGGGGACGGGGCCGCCTCGCCGGGCAGGCGACGGAAGTGGTCGTCGGTGTAGTGGAGCATCAGGTGGTCGGGGCGCAGGCGCTCCCTGTGGTGCAGCAGGACGTAGAGGACGGTGGCGGTCTCGTCGGCATCGAGCAGCAGGCTGGGGGCGTCGTTGGTGTCCAGGGCGGAGCGCAGGCTGGAGATGAGGGCGGGCGGTGGGGTGTGCGGGATGCGGTGGCGGGCGAAGAGGGCGGCTATGCGGGCGCGTTCGGTGATGGTGGTGGGGGCGGTCGCGGGAACCGGGCCCTGGTAGCGGGCTTGTACGCGGTGCAGGTAGCTGAGGCCGGCGCGTTGCTGTGCGCTGCCGGTGGCGGGCGAGCCGAGCCAGGCGGCGGTGGCCGCCGGTGAGCAGCCGACGGTCCCGGCGCGGGGGCGGATGCACAGGTGCGGCCGGTCGGTGGCGGGGGCCAGGATTTCCCAGATGCGCCACAGGTGTTGCGGCAGCGCCCGGCCCTCATAGACCGCTGAGCGCAGCCTGGCCAGGGCCGCGGGCCGGCAGCCTGTGGGGTGGGCGAACAGCAGGGAGGGGGCCCAGGGCAGCAGGAAGGGCGGGTTGGCGTGGCCGCAGTGTCCCAGGCGCTGCTGGACCTGTTCGATCAGGGCGGGGGTGATGAGGCCGGCTTCGATGGTGTCGGGCAGGGCCGGGGGGTGCAGGTGGTCGCCGAGAAGGTTGTTGAGCCGGGTGACGGCCAGTGCGGCGGTATGGACTAGTTGGGGGCGCGGGAGGTGGATGCTGTTGCGGAGCGTGAGCTCGCTCAGCAGGGCCTCGGCGGCGCTGAGGGTGGCCACCAGGCCGTGCTCGCCGCTGCCCCAGCTGCCGTCGGGGTTCTGGCTCGTACACAGGAAATGGAGTCGTAGGGCATGGCCGGCGAGCCAGGGCGCGTCGCTGACCAGGCGGCCGCTCTCGTAGACCGACGGGGTGCTCCGGCCGAGGTCGTCCGCGGCGGCCTCGGTCAGCAACGCGGTGGCCTGGCGTTCGAAGTAGCCGTGCGCCGTCATCGGCGGCTTCCCTGCGCAGGGCGCGCCGAGGCAGCCGACGGGGCGGGCGTGTCAGCAGGGTGCGCTGCGGTTTCTTCCTCCGGTGTCGCAGCTGTCGAGGTGTCGGTGCCGGCAGGTGGGGTGCACGACGTCGGCGGCGTGGCTGTGGAGGAGGCAGCACAAGACGGCGGCGGCGCACCGGTGGGCGGCGGGGCAGGAGTTGAGGGCGGGGCGGAGGTGACAGAGGGGGTTGGGCAGGAGGTGACGCTGACGGTGGGAGTGGCGGACGCCGGTGTGCGGCTGCCCCGGGGGGCGGGTGTTGCTGTGCGGGTGGCCGAGGGGTGGAGTATCAGGGTGACGGTGGTGGTGGGGGCTGGGACGGGTGTCGGGGCGGCTGCCGGAGTGGAGGTCGGCTGGGCGGGGGCCGGGGAGGACGAGGGTGGGGGGGTGGCCGGGATGACGCGGACCTCGGCGCTCATCGGTGGTATGGCGGTGCAGCCCACAGCGACCAAGACGGCGCAGGCCAGGAGTGCGAGCAGCGCGGTGCGCATGATCATTTCCTTTCCGCTGTAGCTGACGGGCGCCTGGGGTCAGGGGTCGCTGAGGGTTTCGAGGAAGGCTTTGAGGCCGGCGAAGAATTTGCCCATGGCGTGGATGAGGCTGATGAAGGTGTGGGCGGTCTGGACGGGGGCGATGGCGATGCAGAACAGCAGGATGATCAGGACGAGCCAGAAGAGCAGTCCGCGGGGTGTGCTCAGCACGGTGGTCCCTTCCCGGCCGGTGCCCGGCCTGCTGCTGTAGGTGGGCGGCCGTCACCGGTCGGGCGTGTGGCGGTGTCTCTTCCACCAGGCCAGGACGCCGAGGGCCAGGGCGGCATCGCGGATCGTGGAGTGTCCGAAGAGCGGCAGGCGCTGCAGGGCCCGTTTGAGGGGAAGCTGGTTGACCTGGACGGTGAACTCGCGGTTGGACAAGTCCCGCAGCAGGCCGCGGGCCTGGGGAGCAATGGTGTTGCCAGCGATGATCAGATCGAGGGCGGTGCGGGCGGCCTGTTTCTCCGAGAGGGTCTCGGTGGCGAGCTTGAAGGTAATGTGGCGGAACTCGTCCTCGAAGACGTCGATGATGGCCAGCTCGGGGCACAGGTTGCGGATGGAGCCTTCGAGGTTGGCGAAGGACTTGCCGAGCACGGAGATCATGGGGCTGGTCTTGATGCCGCGGCGCGTGGACTGCTCCAGAATCTTGGTGAGGGTGACGCCGAAGTTGAGCTCTTCGAGGGTGGCGGTGGCGACCTGGGGCACGAGGGCGGCCATGTCCTCGATGAAGTCGGTGACCTCCGCCCAGGGGGTGGCGTGGCCCATCTCGATCCAGGCTTTGGCGACGGCTGCGCCGTCGTTCTGGGCCAGGCTGAGCAGCACCAGCAGGATGCTGGTGCTCAGCGGCCGGTCGATACGGCCGACCATGCCCCAGTCGATGAGGTGGGCTTTTTCTCCGGGGTGGACGAGGATGTTGCCGGGGTGCGGGTCGGCGTGGAAGGAGCGGGTCAGGAAGTAGGAGCGGTACATGAACGCCAGCAGGTCGCGGCCGATGCCTTCGCGCTCTTCGAGGGTGAAGTCTGTGCGGCGGGCGTCGGCGATGGAGCAGCCTGGTGCCAGGGACTGCACCAGCACGCTTGGGGTGGCGGAGATGACCGCGGGCACGGCCAGGTGTTTGAAGTCGGTGATGTGTTCGCGGGCGTGGTGCATGTTGCGGGCTTCGAGGGTGAAGTCGAGTTCGGGGCGCATGGCGTCGAAGATGACGCCGAGCATGGCGTGGGTGTCGATGACGGCGTTGAAGCGCGGCGCGCGGCGGCCCACAAAGCGGGCTGCCTTGTTGAGCAGCTTCATGTCGGCTTCGATGACGGGCCGGATGCCCGGGCGCTGGATCTTCAGGGCGGCCGGGGTGCCGTCGGCCAGTATCGCCCGGTAGACCTGGGCCAGGGAGGCCGCGCCCAGCGGGTGTTCGATGTCGATGTCGCGGAAGAAGGTCGGCCAGTGGGGCCCAAGGTCCCGGATGAGCACCGGCTCGAAGACGGTGAACGGCGCCACCGAGACCCGGTCGTGGAGCATTTCCAGCTCCGTGATGACCTCCGGGGAGACCAGGTCCGGGCGGGTGGAGAGGATCTGGCCGACCTTGATGTAGAAGGGCCCCAGCTTCTCCAGCGCCTCACGCAGGGCCACGGCGTGTGTGGGTCCGGTCCCGTCGGCCGGGGGACGAAACCGGACCCGGCGGGCCAGGGTGCGCCGGGTTTCGTGGGCGAGCACTCCGGCCAGGGTGGAACAGACATAGCGCGTGCGGTTAGCGCCCATGCACGGCTCCCAGGGGTCGGCGGGGAGGAGGGTTAGCCGGGGTCGGCTGAGGCCGTGGTGGCCTGGCCCGCGGCCTGGGCCAGCAGCGTGCCCGGACGCAGCAGGCCGTCACCTGCCCCCAGGACAGCGGCCCCTACCGCGCAGGTGAGGACCTCGGCCAGGACTTGGAAGCTGCAGTCGCGGCCGGTGGCGTGGTCGTGGGCCCGGAAGGTGCGCCCGGCGCGCAGTTCCTGGACCAACCGCCCAGCACTGACGGGCTCTTGCAGGCGGACATCGTAGAGCTGGCCGCTGAAGTGACGGCTGAGGACCCGCTCGGGCAGCGGCCCCGAGGGAGTGCGGACGGCAGCGCTGCCGCTGCCGTCCGCGTGGCGGCCCAAGCCGCCAGGAGTGGCGTTCACGTCGAGGACTTGCCGGGCGCCTGGCCCTTCGCGCCCTGTGCCGGGGCGCCGGTGGTCTGCATCTGGCGCAGGAGTTCTTCGATCTGCCCCAGCCGGGTGTACAAGGCGGCCGTCTCCGCCCGCGTGACCGTCCCCGCCTCCGGGCCAGGTGGCGTGTCGGGCTGCTGCGGAGTAGCGATGTCCTTCTTGGTGTCCTTGGTGCCCAGGTTGCGGCTGATGCTGTCGCGGGCGTCGGTCTCGAAGTCACGGACTTTGTCGATCACATCGTCGATCATGGTTTTGGTGTCGTCCAGTACGTTGGAGACGTACTTGGTGATGCCGCTGCGCTGCTGGGACATAAGTCGCGCTCCTTTGCGTAAGGGGTCAGCGGTCTCCAGCGCCGGCCGGCACATGCCACCGGGCGGCGCCGTGGCGTGGTCAGGTCTCGGTGCCGTGCGGGGGGCTCTTGCGGGAGGTGAGGCTTTGGGGCAGGGCGAAGTGCTGGTGCTCCTCGGTGGCCTGTACCACTTCGACTTGTGCGTAGCCGCGCTCGGCGAGCCAGTCCAGCACCTCGTCGACCAGGATCTCGGGGGCCGAGGCACCGGAGGTCAGCCCGATGGTGTGCACATCGGCCAGCCAGGTGTCATCAATGTCGCGGGCGTGGTCGATCAGGCGGGCATCGCGGGCGCCGGCCTCCAGGGCGACTTCCACGAGGCGCAGGGAGTTGCAGGAGTTGGTGGAGCCGATGACCAGGACGAGGTCGGCGTCGGTGCCGAGCTGTTTGACGGCGGCCTGCCGGTTCTGGGTGGCGTAGCAGATGTCGTCGCTCGGCGGGGACTTCAGATTCGGGAAGCGGTTTTTGAGGACGGCGACGGTGGCCTGGGTCTCGTCGACCGACAGAGTGGTCTGGGACAGCCAGACGACTCTGTCAGGGTCGCGGACCGTGACGGTGGCGGCCTGTTCGGGCCCTTCGACGATGGTGACGTGGTCGGGGGCCTCGCCGCTGGTGCCGATGACCTCGTCGTGGCCCTGGTGGCCGATGAGCAGGATGGTGTAGCCGTCGCGGGCGAAGCGCACGGCTTCTTTGTGGACTTTGGTCACCAGGGGGCAGGTCGCATCGATCGTCTCCAGCCGCCGGGCCTCCGCGCCCTGATGCACGGTGGGGGCGACGCCGTGGGCGGAGAAGATGACGGTGGCGCCCTCGGGGACCTGGTCGGTCTCCTCGACGAAAACGGCGCCCTGGGCCTCCAGCGTCTTGACGACGTACTTGTTGTGGACGATCTCGTGGCGCACGTAGACGGGCGCCCCGAACAGCTCCAGTGCCTTTTCCACGACCTTCACAGCGCGGGCCACGCCCGCACAGTAGCCGCGGGGGGCGGCCAGCAGAACACGGCGTCCGGCCACATCGGTGTCGGTCATCGGGTGCGCTCCGTCAGGGTGCGGGCCACGTCCCGCAGGGCCTCGGCGGCGGCGCCGGGTAGGGGCGCGGCGTCCAGGGCTCGCAGGGCGGTGCGGTGTTGAGTGTCGATGAGGTTCTCGATCCGGTCCCGGGCTCCGGTATCGGTGAGGATGGCCCGTACGGTCTCGGCCTGTTCCTCGTCCAGATGCGGGTCGCCGACCAGCCGCTGCAGGGTGGAGCTCTGGGCAGAGGTGGCGTGGCGGAGGGCCAGGGCGAGCAGGACGGTGCGTTTTCCTTCGCGCAGGTCGTCCTGGGTCGCCTTGCCGGTGGTCTTGGGATCGCCGAAGACGCCGAGCAGGTCATCGCGCAGCTGGAATGCCTCGCCCAGTGGCAGGGCGTAGGCGCTGAGGGCGCTCCGCAGATCAGGCGGGGCGCCGGCGAGGGCAGTGCCCAGGTGCAGCGGGTGCTCGACGGTGTATTTGGCGGTCTTGTAGCGGATGACGGCCAGTGCCCGGTACACGTCATCGGCGGGCTGGGCTGCGGCGTCCAGGTCCATGTACTGCCCGTAGAGGATCGCGCTCCGCATGGCGTCGATGACGGGCAGGGCGGCCATCAGCTGGCCGGGACGTAGACCGGCGTCGTTGAGCATCTCCTGGGAGCAGGCCAGGGCCATATCGCCGACGAGGATGGCGGCGTTTTCGCCGAAGGCCGCGCTGTGGCGGAAGGCGGCCAGCTCCCGGTGGACGGTGGGCCGGCCGCGGCGGGTGACGCTGTGGTCCATGACATCGTCATGAATCAGGGCGAAGGCGTGGAAGAGTTCCAGGGAGGCCGCCGCCCGCACGATGGGGCCGGTCTCGCCGTGGCCGTGGCCGGCGTGCCAGCCCAGGATGCACATCAGGGGCCGGATGCGTTTGCCGCCGGCGAAGACGAACTCGTGCAACACCTGCACGGGCACCGATGGCAGCCGCTCGGTCCGGGCTGCCAGGGCCTTGCCGCGGAGGTAGTCCTCCAGCGCGGTGTCGATCTGTCGGCGCAGCCCGTCGAGGTCCAGATGCTCTGTGAGCACCGGGGCGTTCACGGTGCTGCCTCCCATCCCTGCGCGCCGTCAGCGGCCTCGGACTCGTCCGGGGTGGCCTGGGCTTCGCCGATGCGCAGGGCCTCTTCCACCAGTGCCTCGACGATCTTGGATTCGGGGACGGTGGTGATGACTTCGCCCTTGCGGAAGATCTGGCCTTTGCCGTTGCCGCAGGAGACACCCAGGTCGGCTTCGCGGGCCTCGCCGGGCCCGTTGACCACACACCCCATCACCGCCACCCGCAGCGGATACGGCAGCCCGTCGAGGGCGGCGGTGACCTTCTCGGCCAGGGTGTGCACGTCGACCTGGGCGCGGCCGCAGGACGGGCAGGAGACGATCTCCAGGCGGCGCTGGCGCAGGCCGCAGGATTCCAGGATGCCGATGCCGGCCTTGACCTCGTCGACCGGCGGGGCGGACAACGACACGCGGATGGTGTCGCCGATGCCGCGGTTGAGGAGGGTACCGAAGGCGACGGCGGACTTGATGGTGCCCTGCAGCAGCGGCCCGGCTTCGGTCACGCCCAAATGCAGGGGGTAGTCGCAGGCGTCGGCGAGCAGTTCATAGGCGCGGACCATGGTGACCGGGTCGTGGTGCTTGACGGAGATCTTGATGTCGGTGAAGCCGTGCTCCTCGAACAGCGAGCACTCCCACAGAGCGGATTCCACCAGGGCCTCGGGGGTGGCCTTGCCGTGCTTGGCCAGCAGCCGCTTGTCCAGTGACCCGGCGTTGACGCCGATCCGGATCGGGATGCGGGCGTCGGTGGCGGCGCGGGCGATGTCGTGGACCTTGTCGTCGAACCTCTTGATGTTGCCGGGGTTGACGCGCACGGCGGCGCATCCGGCGTCGATGGCGGCGAAGACGTACTTGGGCTGGAAGTGGATGTCGGCGATCACCGGGATCTGCGACTTCTTGGCGATGGCGGGCAGGGCGTCGGCGTCGTCCTGGGAGGGCACCGCGACCCGTACGATCTGGCAGCCGGCCGCGGTCAGCTCCGCGATCTGCTGCAAGGTGGCGTCCACGTCTGCGGTCAGCGTCGTGGTCATGGACTGCACCGAGACCGGGGCCCCGCCTCCGACCGGCACAGCACCGACGTGCAGCTGGCGGGTGCGGCGCCGCGGCGCTTCGGGCGGGCGTAAGGCGGGCAGGGGCAGGTCGGTGGTGCTCATCGTCAGCCTCCGAACAGTGCAGAAGGATCAGGCGGCGCGGCGGGCGGCCTCCAAGACCGCCAGGGCGGCGGTGGTGATGCCGTCGGGCAGCAGCCCGGTGGAGGCCAGCAGTTCGGCGCGTGAGCCGTGGGTCAGGAACGTGCGCGGCAGCCCCATGGTGTGGACGGGGGCGCCGATGGCGGCGTCGGTACAGGTCTGTGCCAAGGCGGTGCCCAGGCCGCCGGTGCGGGAGCTGTCCTCGACCGTGACCGTCAGCCGGTGCCCGGCGGCCAGGGTGATCAGCTCGGGCGGCACCGGCAGAGCCCAGCGGGGCGCTGCCACCGTCACCGACAGGTCGCGTTCCGCGAGCTGGTCGCGGGCGGCCAGACAGCTCCCGGCCATCGCCCCGAAACCGACCAGCAGCACATCCGAACCGGTCTCGGTGAGCAGATCCACCTGCCCCGCCCGGCTCACGGCCGGCAGGTCTGCCGGGACGGCTCCCTTGGGAAAGCGCAGGACGGTGGGGCCGTCCTGGTCGGACAGCGCCTCGGCCAGCAGTTCCCGCAGGCTTGCGCCGTCACGCGGTGCGGCCAGGCGAAGGCCGGGCACCACCGACAGCAGGGTGTGATCCCACATGCCGTGGTGGGAGGCTCCGTCCGGGCCGGTGATCCCGGCGCGGTCCAGCACCAGCGTCACCGGCAGCCGGTGCAGTGCGACATCCATCAGCAGCTGGTCGAACGCCCGGTTCAAGAATGTCGCGTAGACGGCGACGACCGGGTGCAGGCCGCCCATGGACAGCCCGGCGGCCGAGCACACCGCGTGCTGCTCGGCGATGCCCACATCGAAGACCCGCTGCGGAAACCGCTCGGCGAACAGCTGGAGGCCGGTGGGCTGCTGCATCGCGGCTGTCAGCGCCACCACATCCTCGCGCTGCGCTGCTAAGCGCGCCAGCTCGCTGCCGAAGACGTTCGTCCACGTCACAGCGGTGCTGTCCGCGGCGGCGGTACCGGTGACCGGGTCGAGCACGCCGACCGTGTGCATGTGGTCGGTAGCGTCGCCTTCCGCGGGCGCGTACCCCTTGCCCTTGAGCGTGACCACGTGCACCACCACCGGTCCGCCCACCGTCCGCGCCCGAAGCAGCGCCTCCTCCACGGCCACCAGGTCATGCCCGTCAACCGGGCCCAGATAGGCAAAGCCCAGATCGGTGAAGATGTTGCGCCGGGGTACCGGTTCCTGGCCGGCCACCGCTTGCCTCAGGGTCTGAAGGTGGCGGGCGAGTGCCCCTTGGGTCGGGGCGTAGGAGCGGCCGTTGTCGTTGAGGACCACGACCAGGCGGCGGTGGCCGGCCCGGCCGAGATTGTTCAGCGCTTCGAAGGCCAGCCCCCCGGTCAGTGCCCCGTCGCCGACCACCGGCACCACCCAGCGCCCGTCCTGTCCACGCGCGGCGAACGCTTTGGCCAGGCCGTCGGCGTAGGACAGGGCGGTCGAGGCGTGGGAGTTTTCCACCCAGTCGTGCACCGACTCACTGCGCGAGGGGTAGCCCGACAGCCCGCCCCGCTTGCGCAGCCGGGCAAAGCCCGCCGCGCGGCCGGTGAGCATCTTGTGCACATATGCCTGATGCCCGGTGTCGAACACCAGTGCGTCGTGGGGTGAGTGGAAGATCCGGTGCAGCGCGATCGTCAGCTCCACCACCCCCAGGTTCGGCCCCAGATGCCCGCCAGCCGCGCACACCTGCTCGATCAGCAGCGCACGGATCCGCGCGGCCACCGCCGGCAACTGCTCCAGCGGCAGCGCCTGCAGCACCCGCGGCGACCACCGCCCCGGCTCGCTGGCCACGTGGCCGTTGACGTGTTCGTTCGTCGAAGGCAATCCACCAGGACGCATGACTTCCTCTCAGCAAAGAGGACTGCGAGAAACTGTGGGGCCTTCACGGCCCGCTCACTGAGCGCCTGCGCGGGGACATCATCCGGCATCGACAGGCTAGGCCCCCTGCCCGGGTGTGCGCCGTACGCGGCGCCCGGACACCGTCCCGTTCTCCCCAACGAGGCGGTCCGCAGGCCCTACGAGCCCACCGCAGAACCGAGAACCTGACAACCCACCGCCAGGCGGCGCACAGGCGTATCCCTCCCCGCCGCCCGGGCCGCGCACGCGCTCCGCCACACAGCCCATGCGCCGCCCCGTAAAGTGCTCCGGCGTACGCTGCCCCGGCCGCACCCCATCCGCCCGCCGCCCCGTAGGCCAAGGCATCCCGCCGTCTCGGGGCCACTTCACCCCGCGCCCTGCGGTCACCGGGGCCCTGCCAGCCCGCCCCGCCGGCCACGCCCTGCCCATTAGCACCGCGCCCGGGGGCGCACAGCCCACCGGTCCTGCGCCACCCCGTGCTTCACCAAAACCTGCGTATGCCGCCGTACGCCCTAGACGTCTCGATGGATTCGCGCAGTGTCTGGCGCGGCCCGCACATCCGTCCTAGCGTCATGGGTTGGCAGACGAGACATGCCCGATCAGCAATCAGCGGCGGCAGATGTCATGTCAAACCGGCCGCTGGCTCGCACTCGCCCGACGGCATCACGGGCCCACCGTTCTTTTGCCGAGCCGAACGCCGCAGCAGACGCTTAGTTGAAAGCTACCGTATCGGCGCTGCCAGCGTAAGTGAACTGCCGCAATGATTCGGCGGAGCAGTCACCGGCACACCTCCCGGTGCGGACGCCGGTTCGCCGGCCATCGAAGAGCCGGGGCCGAGCTGCCACAACGTCTCAAATACTCACCTGACTCCGTCACAGCACGTCTGCACATCCGCCGCAGGCGCCATATGCCGGGCTGCCCCACAACGCGGGGCAGCACCCGTCACCGCACGGTCCAACCAGTCACGGAAGGCGACATCATGTCCTCTGAGCCAACTGCTGCCCTGCGCACTCCGCTGGAGCAGGCCGCGTTCGACTACTACGACAACAAACGCGACGACCCCATCAACCTCAAACTCGGCGAGACCGACGGCTTCTACCACCACCACTTCGCCGTCGGTGACTTCGACCGCAAGGTCCTGCTCACCTCCGGCGAAGAACGCGCCCAGGCCATCAACGCCGAACTCCACCGGATGGAAACCCGGCAGGTCGACGCCCTGAGCGAGGCCCTGGGGCCGGTCGCACCCCAGGCGCGCATCCTGGACGGCGGATCGGGCCGTGGCGGCACGGCCATCCTGCTCCACAAGGCGTTCGGCTGCCGCGTGGACGGGGTCAACATCTCCGCCTACCAGAACGAGTTCGCCCGCCGGCAGGCCCAGGAGCACAACTGCGCGGAGAAAGTGCACTTCCACGACCGCAACATGGCCGCCACCGGCTTCCCCGACGCCTCCTTCGACTACGTGGTCACCAACGAGACCACCATGTACGTCGACCCGTACGAGACGTTCGCCGAGTTCGCCCGTCTCCTCAAGCCTGCGGGGCGCTACGTCCTGCTGACCTGGTGCAACAACGACGTGCTCGCCCCTCATCCGCCCGAGGCGACCGCGATCGACGCGCACTATCACTGCCACACCCACCGCCGCACCACCTACCTCAAGGCCCTGATCGAAAGCGGCCTGATCCCCTACCAGGTCGACGACCTCACCCAACCCGCCACTCCCTACTGGGAACTGCGCTCCTACTCCCGCTACGCCACAGGGATCGAGCAGCACTACCTCGACGGCTACCGCAGTGACCGCGTCAACTACATCCGCATCGCCTCTCGCCGCGGCGCCGTACCGCCTTCCGACACGCCCACCACCGCGGGCGCCGCCGCCCACTGAGCCAGACCGTTCCGCGCCCCCGGCCCGACACGTCCCTTCACACGAGGCAAGGATCGACGAGCATGACCACACCCGATGCGGCCGCCCCTCCGCCCCTGCCCGATGTCATCCTCCACGCCCGCGAGTTCGCCCGCCGAGGACTGGAGGAGGCCCTCGCGCGCCTCCACCCCGACCTCGCCCGTATCTGCGGGTACTACTTCGGGTGGAACGACGCCGAGGGGACGGCCACGAACCGTCGCGGCAGCCGCACCCTCCAGGCCGCCATGGTCATGCTCGCCGCCCGGGCCACCGGGCAAGATGAGGCAGCCGCCGCCCCCGGCGCTGCCGCGGTCGAGCTGACCCACAACTTCTCTCTCCTGCACGACGACATCGCCGACGGCGACGAGATCCGTCGTGACCGGCCCACCGCCTGGGTCGCCTTCGGCACCGGTCCTACCCTCGTCGCCGGCGATGCGCTGTTCAACGAAGCCGTGCGCCTCCTCGCTGCCACCCAAGCGGCCACTACCGCGGTCAGGGTGTTCACCGACGGCGTCGCCCACATGATCCACGCCTGGGCCAGCGAACCCGCCTTCGACCGTACCGACCCCCTCGATATCAGCCTCGACGCCTACCTGGAATGCTGCCGCGGCAAAGGCGGCGCCCTGCTGGGCACCGGGGCAGTCCTGGGCACCGTGCTGTGCGGTAAACCCGCCCAGGACGGCGACCTACTACGCCGCGCCGCCCACCACGCCGGCACCGCCTGGCAGGCCGTCAACGACCTGGAAAACATCTGGGGCAACGCCGCCCTGGTCGGCAAACCGGGCTTCCAGGACCTGCGGCTGCGCAAGCACACCCTCCCCGTCATCACCGCCATGCAGTCCCAGCATCCCCACACCCGACACCTGCGGCAGCTCCTGGCACAGCCGGCCCCCGACGACAACGCCTTGCAGACCACAGCCGATCTGCTGGAAGAGCTCGGCGGCAAAGCCGCCACCGAACGGGTCGCCCAACACCACCTCACCCAGGCCCTGGCCACCCTCGACGAAGCCTCTCTGCCCAAGGCAGTCCACGAGGACCTGGCCGAACTGCTGCAATTCACCGTCACCCGCCGCCCCAGCCCACACGGAAGGCGGGCCTGACATGCCCCGGAACATCCCACTGGCCATGCCCCTGCCCCACCAGCCGCTCCCCAGCGGCCTGGAACAGGTCCGCGAAGCCCACGTGGAATGGCTGCACCGGCACGGCCTGCTCCCGACCGAGCAGTCGACCGAGCGCTATCTGCGCTCAGCAGTCGCCGACATCGCCGCCTACGGCGACCCCAACAGCGAGGACCTGCTGCTGTCGTTCCACGTATGCGGATGGCTCTTCCTCTACGACGACTTCATGGACGCCCCCACGGGCCCCGCCCCCGGCCACGCTGAAACCGTAACCGCCGAACTGACCAGCATGCTGTACCGAGCCTCCACACCGTCCACGCCCCTCACGTCCGCATTCGCCGACCTGTGGAGACGCCTGTGCGCGGGCATGTCCGAATCCTGGCGTCTGCGCATGGCCTGGATATGGCAGGAGGTCTACGCCGGCATGCTCGCCGAGACAGTGAACCGCCGACTCGATGTGACCTTGTCCTACCACGAGCACTTGCGCGTCAGGGACATGAGCATCGGCACCACGTTGGTAGCGGCCGTCGCCGAACGCACTGGTGGCTACGAAGTCCCCGTGAGTATCTGGCCTGCCGCCTACCTCAGCACGCTGCGCCATCACGTGACGCGCCACATGCTCTTGACGAACGACATCTTCTCGCTGGAGAAAGAAAGCGCCCGCGCCGACGCCAACCTGGTCTCCCTCGCCATGCGGGAACGACACCAGACACGCGAACAGGCCCTGCAAGCGCTCAAAGAAGCCGCCGACCGGCACATCCAGCAGCTCCACACACGCAGCGCCGCCGTCAACGACTTCTGCGACCGCCTCCACCTGCCGCAGTCCGCACGCCAAGCAGTGACCCGGCACGTAGAGGCCCTGCGCGCATGGGCACGCGGAGCCTATGACTGGCAGTGCACCACCGCCCGATACGGTCCCGAAGAAGCCGCCTGCTCCGCTCCGGACCAGCCCGGCTACCTCAGCCCGTCCCAGCCATGACCCCTCGCAGGCCCTGAGGCCCGAGCTGCCGTCCTCTCGCGTGGCATTACGTGGTCCGGCCGAGCGCTGGACACCGCCCCGAAGCCGCACGGCCGCAACGGGGGCCGCCGCGCTGGGATACTCCGGCCGACCATGCCGTGCCTGGTCGCACGATGAGCAACTGGCGGTGCACTAGGGCCTCTACGCCCGCCGGCCCGCGCTGGCTTATCCGGCGGGCCAGGCGGCGCCAGCCATCCTTGCTCAGCCGCAGGTCGGACGTGATCGGCGAGGCGTCTTCGCGGGCCATGGCAAGTTCGCCACGCACGACCGACAGGAGGGTATTTTGTTCAGCATCCTGCTGCTTGCCGCTGTAGCCATTACCGTCTCGTGGTTTGCCTGCGCTGTACGGGACGGCTTCCGAGACCGTTCCTACGCTGTGCCTGCCAGCGCAATCTGCTTTGCCTTCTCCGTAGACGTTTCCGTCGCTGCCGGGAGTTACGATCGCTGGTTTCCTTCTGTGCCCATGTGGGTGCTGGGTAGCGTGTTCGTAATTCCCGATGTGCTCCTCATATGCCAAGTGCTCGCATACGGCCCGAAGGACTTTCCCCGGATTACACCGAAAGCGTTTCGCTGGATGTTCCTTATTGCGATGGCACTCGGCGCCGGAGCCGCCCCCGTGCTCAGCCGCAGCCTGCATGACACCCACGGAGTCTATGCGGCCGTGGCAGCGATTCTCGTCGTCTCGGTGTGCTACCCGGTCATGCTCTACAACCGCGGAAGCGTGCAGGGGCAGTCAGTGACGGTGGCCAGCCTGTGGCTGCTCCTCACGGTCATAGCGCCCAATACCTTCTTTCTTGCCCCTCCCGAGTTCCGTCTGACGGACCGCTGGCTGCTCGGCTACATGGGAGCCGTCTCGACCATTCTTGCTTCTTCCTACCTGATTGCCGTGATACTTCTGCGCGCCGGAAAGATCCAATTCAGGGGGAGGGTGCACGCCTGCACAGCTAAGCCTTCGGGTTCCGCTCCTCAAGGGCCTCTTTCAATGTGAAGATCTGTGGGCGGCTATTCCCATTCAGCGATGAGAGATGTCGGTCGCTGGCTGCTCCTGCTTCAGGCCGCATGTAGTCATCCTTCATGCCGCGCGTGGGCAATCGCGACGGCGGACGCCGTCAGTTGCTGCTGTATCTCCCCGGTCCGGCCGTCTGCCACCGGCCGGGCCGGGGCGGTAACGCCCACGCCACTGCTCTTCGCTCAGTTCCGCGCTGGTGCAGCAGGCGACTGCAGAAGCACTCCTTTCAAGGCGGTTGGTATGCCTCGCACCTCGCAATCCCCACAGAGCGGCACTTCGTCAGCCGCTGCCCCGGCCGTTCCGCAGGTTACGCAACGAGCCCGCGATTACGTACGCCCGGCCTTGGAAGCAGCAGTCGCCCCGCTTCCTGCCGCTCTGGCGCGCGTATGCGGCTACTACTTCGGCTGGTGCGACGCCGACGGATCCCCCACCACCGGCCGCGGCGGCCGCTGCCTGCAGGCGACCATGGTGCTCCTTACCGCCGAAGCGACCGGTACCGACCCTCATGACGCACTGCCCGCCGCGGTCGCGGTCGAGTTCCTGCACAACGTGTCACTGCTGCACGACGACGTGGTCGACCAGGACAGCATCCGCCGCGGCCGGCCCACCGCCCTGGCCGCCTTCGGGGCCGGCACCTCGGTGGTGGCCGGGGACGCCCTGTGGGCGGCGGCCTTCGATGCTGTGCTGCACAGCGGCAGCCCAGCGGTTCTCCAGGCGGTGACGGAACTCAACACCACGGTGTCGGCTCTCATTCACACCGCGGGCCGGGAGGTGCTCTTCGACCGCACCCCCGCCCAGGAGATCCCCCTCTCGGACTACCTGGCCGTCTGCGGCGCCAAGGGAGGCGCCCTCCTGGGCGTATCGGCCGTCCTCAGCGCTCTGCTCACCGAAGGCGACCTGAATACCGCCCACCTGCTGCGCCGCGCCGCGCACCACGCGGGCACCGCCTGGCAGGCGGTCAACGACCTGGAGAACATCTGGGGCGACGAAACCTTGGTCGGCAAGCCCTGCTACCAGGACCTGCGTGCGGGCAAGAACACCCTCCCGGTCATCCTCGCCGCGCAGCACGATCCGGCTGTCGTGCCTGAACTCACCACGCTGCTCGGCGACCCACCGCACACCCGCGACGCCCTGAAGGCAGCCGCCCGGCTGCTGGAAGACGCCGGCGGGCGCGCGAGAGCCGAAGCCGTCAGCCGGCAGCACCTTGAGATGGCCCTGACTCAACTCACCGCCACTTCCCTGCCCGCACCGGTACGCGCCGACCTCGAAGACCTCCTCAACTTCACGGTGACCCGAACTGTCCGCCCAAGGCCCTCGGGCCCCCGGAGCCAAACGCACGGCGCCGGCGACTGACAGCGCCAGCCGCATCGAGGTGCCGCTACGGACGCGAGGGCCGAGAGAACGACAAGCTCCGGGCCATGTCCGATAGCCCGGTGCCGTGTGATAACCCGAACGCAGAATCACCGCAGCCAACACCCGGACCAGCGCCCATACAGAGACTACGGACCGCGCCCGGCCCTGCCATGCATACCGCGCCCGCACGCCAGTCACTGCAGAGCCCCTTTCGCATCACACGCCCAAGCGCCCAAGCGTCAGCAGCCCTTCCGCCCCGCCTTCGGTGCAAGAACAGAGCCGTTCAGGAGGTTCGATGGACACCAGCAATTCCTATGAGCTCCCGCCGTTCTGGACCCCTCACCCGGCGCGCCTCCACCCCGCCGCTGACGTGCTGGAACAGCATTCCCTGCGATGGATGACGCAACTCGACTTCTTCGGCGAACCCGGCCGCCGCAAAACCATGGCGGCCGCACGCAGTGGTTTACTCGCTGCCTACCTCACACCGGGCGCTCCCGTCGACCGGGTGCAGCTGTACGCCGACTTAATCTGCTGGCTGCACTGCTTCGACGACTGCCACGTTGACGATCCGCAGTGGGAGCCGTCGCGCCTGGCCGACCTCGCGCGCCGCACCGGAACCCTGGTCCGTGCGCTGCAAAATCCGGGGACACCGCTCCGAGTGGACGATCCGTTCGTTGCCGCACTGGTGGAACTCAGCGAACGGTTTCGCAGCGCTGCCACCCCCGCCCAGCACAAGCGATGGCGTGAAGGTTTCGCCCCGTACTTCTCCGCACACCTGTGGTTGCTGTCCCACCACGTCAACCAAACCAGGCCGACGCTCGACGAATACCTGGCACTGCGCACCGTCGCCAGCGGCACCCACCTGGTGGCCTACACACATGAGATCGTTAACGGCCCAGAAATTGCGGTGCACGAGTGGGCTCTGCCGCCCCTTTGGGCCTGCGTGGAAATAGCTTATGCCGTAGGTAACTTCGACAACGACATTGTTTCCCGCGCCAAGGAAGTGCAAGACAATGAGACAGGTCACAATCTCGTCGACATTGTCGCAGTGGAACAGAACCTGCCCCTTTCCGAGGCGCTGCGCGCGGCCATGGCGATGCGGGACAGGATGCTGGCCCGATTTCTGGTCCAGTACCGGCTTGTGCGCCCCCTGGTATCTCCCAGCGCCGCCAGGTGTCTCGACGACTGGGCCGGCCTTCCCGCAGGCGCACTCGAGATGCAACGGCGCTCACCCCGCTATGCCGTAAACGGGCACACCGGCATCCGCTACACCGACACCCCATCGGACACCAGCATCGAGCCCCTGCCCTACAGCTCCGTCGCCTGGTGGTGGGAAACTCTCGACAACAGTCCGAGCTGAAGCGGCCTTTAGCCGTGCCCTGCCCACGAGGCCGGAGCCGACATCGAAACCGCTGTGCGGCTGACACCGACTGTCAACGCTGAGGGCCTGCCGGTGTGCAACTGCCGTGGCAGGGCCGCGGATACGCGGGCGTCGCCGCGCGACACCCCTTACGGAGCCTGAGGCGCAACGCGGGACCGGAGTCAAAGGAACAGCGCGTCAGGTCGGCACTTCTTCGCCGACTCGCGCACCTCACACCGCGGTGCGCACCAGGCAGAGGTACTCACCTAGCGAGGCAGGAATCATGACGGACACCCTCGCTGACCCGCATCTGCGCTTCACCCCCGCCCCGCTCACCGGCGGCGGCGACGGGCCGCGCGACATCGTGATCCTCGGCTCGACCGGCTCCATCGGCACCCAGGCCGTCGAT
>NZ_JAFIQY010000038.1 GCF_022271435.1 Streptomyces monomycini
CGGCCACCGGGGCGCGGCGGGCGCGGGCGGCGGGGCGGGCGCGGCCGACGGTGTGCGCGGACGGCGTGTCGGCCGTGTGGCGGCGCGGGGCGGGCACGGGCCCACGGGACCGACGGCGTGTCGACGCGGACCGGGCCGGACCGCCTGACGGCGTGTCGGACACGGAACGACGCGCCTGACGGCGTGTCGGACGTGCCCGGCGCGCTCGTGGGCGCGGACGGTGGCCGTGCGGCGCCCGCCGCGCCCCCTCGGCCGCTTCCGCGGCTACTTCTTCGGCGCCGCCGACCCGCCGCCCTCGGTCGCCTTCTGGTTCTGGCAGCCGGGCTGCCCCGCCATCGCCTTCTTGACGTCGCCGGACTCCAGCTTGCTGAACGCCTGCTCGCTCTTCTTGTTGAGCTTGTTGATGCCGTCGGACAGCGACCGCAGACCGTCCGCGAACTTGCCCTTGTCCCCGGTGTCCAGGCCGTCGACCTGCTTCTTGAGGTCGGCGTAGCCCTTGGAGAGGTCGTTGAGCTCCTTGACCGCGTTCTTCTGGGACTCCTCGCCGCCCTCGGCGGGCGGCGCGCCGGCCTGGTCGAGCGACTTCGCCAGCGACGCGTAGGCGTCGGAGATCTGCTGGAACGCCTTGGAGTCGGCCTCCTGGACCTTCTTGGAGTCGGTGCCGCCGCTGTCGGCCGTCTGCATGGACGTGTTGGCGTCCTGGATCTTCTTGAACTGGGCCTGGGCGGGGTCGCAGAACTTCTTGGCCCAGGCGTCGAGCTTATTGTCACCGTCGTCGCTGCAGCCGGTCAGCGCGAGCATCAGTGCCGCGCCGCCGGACAGCGCGGCCACAAGCTTCTTCTTCACCGGATCGGTCCCTTCCATGGCTCTCGGCCCCGGAACATACACGTCCGAAGGCCCCCGGCCATGAGCCGGTCGGTCCGTGCGCCCCTCATTGCAGCCATTTGCACCAAGCCCTGTGACGCGGCCGGGCGCACAGCAGCGCGGGCGGAGGGCGTGCTCAAAGCACGCCCTCCGCCCGCCCGTTGAGCGGCGCGAACGCCCCGCCCGCTAGGAGACCACCGCCGGGTCGGCGGTCTGCGCCACCTTCCCCGAGTTGTTGTCTTCGTCACCCACCGCGATGCCGCGGCGCTTGGAGACGTACACCGCGACGACGATGACGGCGATGGCCACACCGGAGGCCACGATCCGTACGCCGATGCTCTTGTCCGCGCCGTAGCTGAACTTCACGACGGCCGGTGCGATCAGCAGCGCGACCAGGTTCATGACCTTCAGCAGCGGGTTGATCGCGGGACCCGCGGTGTCCTTGAACGGGTCGCCGACCGTGTCGCCGATGACGGTCGCGGCGTGCGCCTCGCTGCCCTTGCCGCCGTGGTGGCCGTCCTCGACCAGCTTCTTCGCGTTGTCCCAGGCGCCGCCCGAGTTGGCGAGGAAGACCGCCATCAGGGTGCCGGTACCGATGGCGCCCGCGAGGAACGAGCCGAGCGCGCCGACGCCGAGCGAGAAGCCGACGGCGATCGGGGTGAGCACCGCCAGCAGGCCGGGCGTGGCCAGCTCGCGCAGCGCGTCCTTGGTGCAGATGTCCACGACACGCCCGTACTCGGGCTGCTCGGTGTAGTCCATGATCCCGGGCTTCTCGCGGAACTGCCGCCGCACCTCGAAGACGACCGAGCCGGCCGACCGGGACACCGCGTTGATCGCCAGCCCCGAGAAGAGGAAGACGACGGAGGCGCCCAGCACCAGGCCGACCAGGTTGTTCGGCTGCGAGATGTCCAGGCTCAGGCCCATGCCCCGGGCGGCGTCGCCGACATCCCGTACGGCGGTGGCGATCGCGTCGCGGTACGAGCCGAACAGCGCGGCCGCGGCCAGTACGGCCGTGGCGATGGCGATGCCCTTGGTGATGGCCTTGGTGGTGTTGCCGACGGCGTCCAGGTCGGTGAGGACCTGCGCGCCGTCGCCGGTGACGTCACCGGACATCTCGGCGATGCCCTGGGCGTTGTCGGAGACCGGGCCGAAGGTGTCCATCGCGACGATGACGCCGACGGTGGTCAGCAGGCCGGTGCCGGCCAGCGCCACCGCGAACAGCGCCAGCATGATGGACGTGCCGCCCAGCAGGAACGCGCCGTACACGGACAGGCCGATCAGCACCGCGGAGTAGACCGCGGACTCCAGGCCGATGGAGATCCCGGAGAGCACCACCGTCGCCGGGCCGGTCAGGGAGGTCTTGCCGATGTCCCGTACAGGCCGCCGGCTGGTCTCCGTGAAGTAGCCGGTGAGCTGCTGGATGAGCGCGGCCAGCACGATGCCGATGGCGACCGCCACCAGCGCCAGCATCCGCGGATCGCCGCCGCGGGCCAGGATCGCGGGGTCCGTGACGCCGGACAGGTCGGCGTAGGAGGACGGCAGGTACGTGTAGACCGCGACCGCCACCAGGACCAGCGAGATGGCCGCGGAGATGAAGAAGCCGCGGTTGATGGCGGTCATGCCGCTGCGGTCGGAGCGCCGGGGCGCCACGACGAAGATGCCGATCATGGCCGTGAGCACGCCGATGGCCGGGACCAGCAGCGGGAAGGCCAGGCCCGAGTCGCCGAAGGCGGCCATGCCCAGGATGAGGGCGGCGACCAGCGTCACGGCGTACGACTCGAAGAGGTCGGCGGCCATGCCCGCGCAGTCGCCGACGTTGTCGCCCACGTTGTCCGCGATGGTCGCGGCGTTGCGCGGGTCGTCCTCGGGGATGCCCTGCTCGACCTTGCCGACGAGGTCGGCGCCGACGTCCGCGGCCTTGGTGAAGATGCCGCCGCCGACCCGCATGAACATCGCGATCAGCGCGGCGCCGAGGCCGAAGCCCTCCAGGACCTTGGGGGCGTCGACCGCGTAGACGAGCACCACGCAGGACGCGCCGAGCAGGCCGAGCCCCACGGTGAACATGCCGACGACGCCACCCGTACGGAAAGCGATCTTCATGGCCTTGTGCGAGACGGCGGTGAGATCCTTTTTCGCCTCGCCCTCGCCCGGCGTGGCTTCCCGTGCGGCGGCCGCGACGCGCACATTGCTGCGCACCGCCAGCCACATCCCGATATAGCCGGTGGCGGCCGAGAAACCGGCGCCGATCAAGAAGAAGACGCTGCGCCCGGCGCGCTGCGTCCAGTTGTCCGCGGGAAGCAGCATGAGCAGGAAGAACACCACCACGGCGAATACGCCCAGGGTGCGCAACTGCCGGGCGAGATAGGCATTCGCGCCTTCCTGCACGGCGGCGGCGATCTTCTTCATGCTGTCGGTTCCCTCACCGGCGGCGAGCACTTGCCGCACCAGCACCGCCGCGACGGCCAGTGCCGCGAGCGCCACGACGGCGATCACCAGCACCATGCCGCGGTTGCCCGACGTCAGCGATGGCTCGGCCAGGTAAGAGGGATGTTCCAGCAACTGAGGGGTGTAAGGCCCCGCCATTCGTCCTCCTTGACGTTTGGCACATGGGCGCGCGGAAGCACGCTCAGGCGTCCTGAGCAAAGTTGTGGACGGATTGTAGGTAGCGGCACCAGATCAAAACAGGGCGCCTCAAAGGGAATTCGCCGGTCGCGGCCGAGATCGTTCGAAGAACGGACGGAGACCGGACAGAGATCAGGCGAAGAAGCGGCGAAGATCGAAAATAGCGGAGCCGTGGCCGCGTCATCACAATTCGCCTGGACGAATGAATGTGAATAATTCGCTGACAACTGAATGATGATCTCAGAGTCCTACCTAACGCCGCTGCTCACGGCGCCGGGAACGAGCGCCTCGCGGCCCGGCCGGACCGCCGCCGGGGTGGCGGGCTCCGGGCGGTCCGGAGCTCCGCCCGGGGACTCGCAGGGAGGCGCCGGTACGCCCGGCCGCCCTGCGGGGCGCTGGTGGCACCGCGGAGGGGCCGGGCGGCGGTACCGGGGCGGTGAGTGCCGGGCGGCGTCGGCGGCCCGTACCGCCACGGAAGTACGCACTCCGGTAGGGGCCACGCGGCCCTGGTACGGCGGCGGACCGTACGCCCGGTACGGCCGGGTGGGGAGGCGGAGGAGCCGGGCGCACGGGGCCGGTGGGTACGGGGAGCCGGCTGGGCACGAGCGTGCGGATGTGGCCTGAAGAGGAGGGTGAGGGGGACCGGCCCCCGAGTGGCCGGATGGTGGGCCCCGGCCGCGGCGCGCCGCGCGCCACACACCGCGCGGACGCAGCCTCATTCGGCCGCACGAAAGAGTCGGGGCGCGTACGGCCGAATGGGGCGTGCGGGAGTGAAAGAGGGCGCATGGGGGCGCGGGACAGGTTTCCTGCGGTGCGGGTGGGGTCGCCGAGCCTGCGAGGCGTGAGCCCGCGATTCGTCGCAGCGGCCCGCCAGTCCGCCGCAGCAGCCCGCAGGCGCTACGGCGAGGGTTACCGTGCCACGTGGGCAGCCGTACGGCGGGAGAACGCCGACCCGACGGCAGAGCCAGCCCTTACGGCAGGCCGGCCGCTATGGCGGACCAGCCCTACGGCAGCACCGGCGCCGGAGTCGTCGGCCAGCTCATGCGGATGATGCCGCCGGTCTCGCCGGAGGTCACCTCGACGTCGTCGACCAGCCCGCTGATGACCGCGAGCCCCATCTCGTCGTCGCTCTCGGCCGCGTCGCCGTTGTCCGAGACGGGACCGCCGGGCAGCGGCTCCCCGTCCAGACCGCGGACGCCGGGCACCGCCCCGGCACCGGCCGGGCTCCCCGGGACCTCGTCGCCCACCTCGATGGAGAACTTCTTCTCGTCCTCGACCAGGGCGACCCGTACCGGGGCCGTGATGTTGTTGGTGCGGTGCAGCCCCACCGCACGGGTGCACGCCTCACCGACGGCGAGCCGAACCTCGTCCAGCACGGCCTCGTCCACCCCGGCCCGCCGCGCCACGGCAGCCGCGACCAGTCGCGCGGTACGGACGTGCTCGGGAAGGGCGCTGAAGCGGAGTTCGACGGTGGCCATGCCATCCCCCTCGGTATGCGGGCGTGCAACGCAGGGGGCCGGACCGCCAAGCCCGGTTCCCCCCACTGCTTCCAACCCCCGCGCCGCGGCGCGGGGACCGGCGAGCCGTCAGTCGGTCGCTGCGACGGCTTCGTCGACCGAGGTGTGAATCGGGAACACCTTGGTCAGTCCGGTGATACGGAAGATCTTCAAAATGCGCTCCTGGTTGCAGACCAGGCGCAGCGAGCCCTCGTGGGCACGCACCCGCTTGAGCCCGCCGACCAGCACGCCGAGCCCCGTGGAGTCCAGGAAGTCGACACGCTCCATGTCCACCACGAGGTGGTAGCTTCCGTCGTTCACGAGCTCGACCAGCTGCTCCCGCAGCTTGGGCGCGGTGTATACATCAATCTCGCCACCGACCTCGACGACCGTACGGTCGCCAACGGTCCGGGTCGACAGGGACAGGTCCACGGATCCTCCAGCACCTTGCTATCGAGCGGTCGCCCCCCATGGATCGGCAGCCGCGATGGCATTCAATCACTTACCAGCAGGCGTGCACGACGCCTTGTGCGCATTGTCCGTCACACCGGTGACACACTCGATGCCGATGGCCTCCAATCAGCTGCCCCCGGACGGGGGCACCAGCCCCTCCCCGCGCACGGTCCTGGACCGTCTCACCCAGGGGGCGTCCCGCGCTACGCGCATCACTCATACGGAGCACTTGCCCCCGCGCATCGGCAGCCATGCGGAATGGCCCGCACGGATCCGTCCGGAGGTGGTGGAAGCCGCCCGAGCCGCCGGGATCGCCCGGCCGTGGACCCATCAGGCCCGTACCGCCGAGCACGCCCTGCGGGGCGAATCGGTGGTCATCGCCACCGGTACGGCGTCCGGTAAGTCGCTCGCCTACCTGGTCCCGGTGCTGTCCGGGCTCCTGGACGGTTCCGAGGCCCCCAACGGGCGCGGCGCCACGGCGCTGTACCTCGCGCCCACCAAGGCGCTCGCCGCCGATCAGCGGCGCGCCGTCGGCGAACTCGCCGCGCCGCTCGGTACCGCGGTGCGGCCGGCCGTGTACGACGGCGACACGCCGGTCGAGGAACGCGAATGGGTGCGCCAGTACGGCAACTACGTCCTGACCAACCCCGACATGCTCCACCTGGGCATCCTCCCGGCCCACCCCCGCTGGTCCTCCTTCCTGCGCGCCCTGCGCTATGTCGTCATCGACGAGTGCCACAGCTACCGCGGCGTCTTCGGCTCCCACGTGGCCCAGGTCATACGCCGCCTCCGGCGTGTCTGCGCCCGGTACGGCTCCGAACCGGTCTTCCTGCTGGCCTCGGCCACCGCCGCCGAACCGGCCCGGTCAGCCGAGCGGCTGACGGGTCTTCCTGTGGCCGAAGTCACGGAGGACACCTCGCCGCGCGGCGAGGTGGTCTTCGCGCTGTGGGAGCCGCCACTGACGGAGCTGCACGGCGAGCAGGGCGCCCCCGTACGCCGTACCGCCACCGCCGAGACCGCCGACCTGCTGACCGACCTCGCCCTCCAGGACGTCCGTACCGTGGCCTTCGTACGGTCGCGGCGCGGCGCCGAGCTGATCGCCCTCATCGCACAGGAGCGGCTGGGGACGGTCGCGCGGGCCCTGGCCCAGCGGGTGGCCGCGTACCGGGGCGGCTATCTGCCCGAGGAGCGCCGGGCGCTGGAACGCGCCCTGCACACCGGCGACCTGCTCGGTCTGGCCGCCACCACGGCCCTGGAGCTGGGCGTGGACGTCTCCGGGCTGGACGCCGTACTGATCGCCGGCTACCCGGGCACCCGCGCCTCCCTGTGGCAGCAGGCCGGTCGCGCGGGGCGTGCCGGGCAGGGCGCGCTCGCCGTCCTCGTCGCCCGCGACGACCCGCTGGACACCTACCTCGTGCACCATCCGGAAGCGCTCTTCGACCAGCCCGTCGAGTCCACCGTGCTGGACCCGGACAACCCGTACGTGCTCGCCCCGCACCTGTGTGCGGCCGCCGCGGAACTCCCGCTCACCGAGGACGATTTCCCCCTGTTCGGCCCCGCCGCCCCGGGTCTCCTCCCCTCGCTGGAGGCCCGCAAGCTGCTGCGCCGCCGCGCCAAGGCGTGGCACTGGACCCGTCGCGAACGGGCCGCCGACCTCGCCGACATCCGCGGGCAGGGCGGCTCGCCCGTACAGGTCGTGGAGGCGGGCACCGGCCGGCTGCTGGGCACGGTGGACGCCGCCGCCGCGCACACCACCGTCCACGACGGCGCCGTCCACCTCCACCAGGGCCGTACCTACCTGGTCGAGCACCTGGACCTGGAGGACGACGTCGCCCTCGTCCAGGAGGCGAACCCGCCGTATTCGACGACCGCGCGCGACACCACCGCCATCGCCGTCCTGGAGACCGAGACGGAGGTCCCGTGGGGCGACGCGCGCCTGTGCTTCGGCTCGGTGGAGGTCACCAACCAGGTCGTCTCCTACCTGCGCCGCCGGCTGATCACGGGCGAGGTGCTGGGCGAGACGAAACTGGACCTGCCGCCCCGAACGCTGCGGACCCGGGCCGTGTGGTGGACCGTCACCGAGGACCAGCTCGACGCGGCCCGCGTCAATCCCGAGCAGCTCGGCGGCGCCCTGCACGCCGCCGAGCACGCCTCGATCGGCCTGCTGCCGCTGTTCGCCACCTGTGACCGCTGGGACATCGGCGGCGTGTCCCTCCCGCTGCACCCCGACACCCTCCTTCCCACCGTCTTCGTCTACGACGGCCACCCGGGCGGCGCGGGCTTCGCCGAACGCGCCTTCCACACCGCCCCGGAGTGGCTGGCGGCCACCCGCAAGGCCATCGCGTCGTGCGAGTGCGAGGCCGGCTGCCCGTCCTGCATCCAGTCGCCCAAGTGCGGCAACGGCAACGACCCGCTCCACAAGCGAGGCTCCGTACGCCTCCTGACCGAACTCCTGAAGAACGCGCCCGAATCGGCCTCCTGAACGCCCGCGAAATCGACTGATGACCGATTTCTTCTGTGCCAAGCGCGGCCACACGCTCACCCCGGGCCTGCGCCGGCTTCCTGCCGTCCCCGACGTGTCCACGCACGACAAGGACCGCGGCAGGAAGACGGGACTCGCCGCCTCCGTCGTGCCGCAGGGCCGCTACGCGGCCGATCCCGAGCCGTGGGGCGCCCCGTTCGAGCCGCCCGGGCCCGGCGCGCACGCGTCATGGACGACCGTGCCCTGCTCATGCCGCCCGGCATGGACGGCATGGTCTCCGCCGGCCCCCGGAACTCGGTGATCGTCCACCCGGACGACACGCCCGACCTCCGCCAGACCGCCGTCCCCGCCAGCCACCACGGAGGCTGCGGCCCGTTGGGCACGAGCGGCCGCAACATGGCGTGTACGTGCGGGACACTCATCGCCACTCTCGCGGCCGACTGCGTCGGCCCGCACGAACTGCATCTCGATCCGCTGCGTGTGTACGGCTATGACTAGGTGGCCATCGGGGGGGGGTAGAGGGGGCGGAGGTCGTTGCCCGGGTCTGGCTTCCCCTCCCCCCTCCCCACCCCCACCCCACCCCGCCTCCTCCTCCGCCTACGCTTCCAACTCCACCCCCGCCTCCAACTCCGTCTCCACCTCCAACTCCGCCTCGGCCTCGGCCTCCGCCTCCGCCTCCGCCTCCGCCTCCGCTTCGACGATCATCAATGTGCCGTGGCTTCCCGCGCGGACCGCGTGGGGCGCGCCCGCCGGGACCAGGTACAGCTCCCCCGGCCCCACCGGGACGTCCGCGCCGCCCACCGACAGCTCCAGCCGCCCGTCGAGCACGAACAGCGCCTCGGCCGTCCCGTGCGCTTCCTCCTCCCCCGGCAACTCGTCCATGCGCAGCACCTTCACGCGAGCCGCGCCCACCTTCCCCAAGGCACGGGACCTCCACGCTTCCGGCAGCGCGGCCGCCGTTGCCCGTACGTCGATCGCCTTCATGGCATCCCTTCCGGCGGACCGCCCCGGTCACGCCCGAAGAGCCCGCTCGTCATCAAGATCAATGGATGATCCGGACGCTATCCGGGCCGGGGCGGCAGGTGGTCGACCGTTCGGTAAAACCTCCCGGGTCGCCACCGGCCGCTGCTGCCGGGCGCTACTGCCGTACGGGGCCGCTCCGTTCGGGTATCGGCTCGGCGGCCCGGCCCGCTGCCGCCGGCGGGCCCGCGCGGGCGCGGATGTCCGAGGCGAACGGTCCGGTACGGGCCCGGGCCGTGACGTCCGCGATGTCGCCCCGCACCGTGCAGCGCACGAGGTGAGCGTCCTGCGCGGCGGCCACCTCCCGGGCGGCTCGGCAGGCGGCCGACGCGCCCCGGAGTGCGGTGTCCGCCGCCGCCAGGGCCGACAGATCCGCTGCCGCGCCCGCACGATGACGTGTCACGACCACCTGAGCCATGGCGATCACCACCGCGAACACCGTGCACAGCGCGATCGCCGCGAACACCGCCCACACCGTGGCCGATCCCTCATCGCCCCACCGTCTCCTCCGCAAGTGCCGTCGCCTCCCCTCGGAGCGTCAGCGTCAACGGGCCGACGCCGGGCGACGCCGCCTCGACCCGTACGCGCACCTGGTCGCCTCGTCTCTCCAGCACCACCCGCGCGCCCTGCGGAGCCGCGCCGCGAGCCACCGCGCCGACGGTCGCCGCCGGTTCCGACCGGGCTGCCGCCCGGGCCCCGGCGCGGGCCGCGTCCACGCACTGGATCTGCGCGCAGGCAGCCGACAGCCCCCACAGGAGCAGCCCCGTGAACAGCACCAACGCCGGGATGACCAGGGCTGTTTCCGCCGTCACGTACCCCCGGTCACCACAAAGGCCGCAGCTGCGGTCACGGCCGTGACCGTCGTCAGACCTGGACACCGAGGGCCTTCCCGATCACCGCGCGCAGCGCCGCCTCCACCGCGCTGCCCGACAGCACCTTGTAGAGCACGGCCGCGGCCGCACACGCCGCCAGGGTCCCCAGGGCGTACTCGGCCGTGGTCATGCCCCGGTCGGCGCGGGCCCGTTCCCGTAGGGCCGCGACGCGTCGCTCCAGCCACCTTCGTACGAACATCTCGTCCCCCTTGAGGTCTGCAAATCGCTTCCGTCGTCCGTGAGCCGGTGCGGCTCGGGTCGGTCGTGCGCTGTCATGAGTTCTGGGTGAGCGTCGCGGCCAGGCCGTACAGGACCGGTACGACGCCGAGCGTCAGGAAGGCGGGCAGGAAGCAGGCCGCCAGCGGCATCGTGACCAGCACTCCGGCCCGGCGGGCCCGTTCGGCTGCCGAGCGGGACTCCTGCGCTCGCAGCTCCGCCGCGATCCGGGACACGCCCTCCACCGGCGGGACCCCTGACATGCCCGCCCGCTCCATGCACCGGGCCAGGCCCCGGGCGCCGGGGAGCGCGCCGAATCGCCGCCATGCCGTCGCGGGGTCGCTGCCGAGCCGGAGTTCCGCGGCCACGCGCCACAGTTGCTCGCCGACGGGCCCGCCGAGCGACCGCCCCACCGCCTCGGCGGACTCCCGAGGCCCGGCGCCCGCCGCCAGGCAGGCCGCGAGGAGGTCGGCGGCCGGTGCCAGCGACGCCCGCAGGCCGTCCTCGGCCGCCCGCCGTACGGCCTGGGCCCGCGTTCGGCGCCGCCACCGCCCGACTCCGTACGCCACGGCGAGTCCCAGTACGCCACCGGTCACCCCGCCGACGAGAATGGCCACGGCACCCGCGATCACAGCGGGTCCGGCCCGTTCCCGGACGGCCCCGGGCCACCGACGCCCTCGGTCGCGCCTCGGCTTCGGTACCGGGCATCGCCCTGCGCCGTTGCCGTGCCGTACGGCGTCACCCAGGACGGCCTCCACCCGTCGCCGGGCCCTCCGTATGCCGCGCGCTTCCCCGGCCGTGATCAACGCGCCGACCACGGTTGCCAGGACCAGAAAAACAATCCCCAGGGTGTGGACAACTTCTCGGGCGTCTCCTTGCGCGACATCAGCGGACATGGCCGCCTCCTTCGGCGGCCGCGATGATCCGCGCCGTCCAGGCGATGCCGCACCACTCCAGAAGGCCGCCGACCAGCAGGCACACCCATCCGGCGGGGGTGTGCAGCAACACCCGGAGCGGGTCGGCGCCGAGGGCGCTGCCCATCGCCAGCCCTCCGGCCGGAAGGAGCGCGAGCATCAGGGCGGTCGCCCGCGGGCCCGCCAACTGGGCGCGCAGGTCGTCGCGCCGGTCGCGTTCCGCCCGGAGGGCCGTAGCGATCCGTTCCAGCCCGGCGGCCGGCCCGGCCCCACCGTCGACGGCGACCTGCCAGCACGCCGCCACACCGGCCAGTCCCTCCGCGCCCGGCAGCCGCGCCGCCGCCCGGAGGGCCGCCGGTACGTCCCCGCCGAACCGGGCCGCCGCCTCGACGGCCGCGCCCGCCTCGCCGAAGCCCGCGGCACCGACCGCCGTCAGGGCCTGCCCCGGCTGCCGCCCGGCCCGCAGCTCGCCCGCCACCGCTTCGCACAGCTCGATCACCGCCGCGCCCCGGCGCTCCCGCTCCCGCGTCCGCTCGCGGGCCCGGAGCCATCGCCGCACCGGGACCGCCGCCACCACGGCGGCCAACACGGGCACCATCGAACCGGCCGTCACACCGAGGGCGACGCCGGCCGGCAGACACCACAGCTCCCGCGGGAAGCGCATGGCCCCGCCCTGGCTGCCCCCGTCGCTCCGCCGGGGACCCCGGCAGGCGTTCCGCCTTCCACCACCCAACCTGGAGGCCCGGTACGCGGCCCACGTGACCCAATGCGTCACCCGTTGCAGCATCCGGCGAGGCGTGAACTCATCCTTGTCATGGCCCAGTTCGCGGCCCCGCTCCTCCGGGCTCGCCGCCTCCCCGTCCACCAACAACAGGCGCGCCCGTCGTACGTCTCCGCTCCGCCCGCCGGACATCCAGACCGCCAGTCCCGCGCACAGCACGGCCGCACAGACCGGCACCGTCGCCATACCGACGTCACTCATCCCGCACCCCTCCCCCGTTCGCACAGTTCCGTCAACCGCGGCCATCCCGACGCCTCTTGGAAGCCGTCCGGTCTCCACACCGCCGCCGGTACGGTCACCACGAAGCCGTCCCGGTCCCGCTCCAGGACGTCCACCCTGGCGAGCCGCCGTCGGCCGTCCCGGTCCCGTACGAGATGCAGCAGCACCGACAGCGCGGCCGCCACCTGGCTGTGCAGAGCCGCCCGGTCGAGCCCGGCCGTCGAGCCGAGGGCTTCCAGGCGCGCCGGGACGTCGCCGGGGGCATTCGCGTGAACCGTGCCGCAGCCGCCCTCGTGACCGGTGTTCAGTGCCGCCAGCAGGTCCGTGACCTCGGCGCCGCGCACCTCGCCGACCACCAGCCGGTCCGGCCGCATCCGCAGCGCCTGCCGCACCAGGTCCCGCAGGGTGACCCGGCCGACGCCTTCCTGGTTCGCGGGCCGGGTCTCCAGCCGTACGACGTGGGGGTGGTCCGGTCTCAGTTCCGCGGAGTCCTCGGCCAGTACGAGGCGTTCGGCCGGGCCGGCCAGGCCCAGCAACGAGCTGAGCAAAGTGGTCTTCCCGGAGCCGGTCCCACCGCTGATGAGGAAGGAGAGCCGGGCGTCCAGCACGGCCCGCAGCAGGCGGTCGCCGTCCGGTGGCACCGTGCCCGCCGCGACCAGTTCCGCGAGGGTGAAGGCGCGGGGGCGCAGGACGCGCAGTGACAGGCAGGTGCCCGCGACCGCCACCGGAGGCAGTACGGCGTGCAGGCGGGTGCCGTCGGGCAGCCGGGCGTCCACCCAGGGGTGGGCGTCGTCCAGCCGCCGTCCGGCCACCGAGGCCAGCCGCTGGGCGAGGCGGCGCACCGCGGCCTCGTCGGCGAAGCGCACCGAGGTGCGCTCCAGACCGCCGCCGCGGTCCACCCACACCTCGTCCGGCGCGCTGACCAGGACGTCGGTCACCTCCGGTGCGGCGACGAGCGGTTCGAGGGGGCCGGTGCCGACCAGCTCCGACCGCAGCGCCGAGACGACGCCCAGCACCTCCGCGTCGCCGAGCAGGCGGCCCTCGGCGCGCAGCGCCAGCGCGACCCGCGCGGGCGTCGGCTCGGCACCCGCCTGGGCCAGCCGTCCGCGCACCGCCTCCAGCAGCCCGGCACCGATGCCCGTACGGACTCCGGCAGAAGCCTCGATGCCAGGCTGCCCATCGGACGCCCGCAGCCCGAACGCCTGCGGCCCGGTCCCCCGTAGCCCGGACGACTGCGATCCGGACGACTGCGCCCCGGCCACCTGCGGCTCTTCCCCCTGGGGGATCTCAACCCTCACTCGAACCACCCCTTCCGCCCTCACCAGACCGCACACGCCGCCCACCGGCCTCAGGCCCGCCGCCCCTCGACCCCGCAGCCCCCGGTCCCGCGCCACCCGACCCCGCGTCCTCCGCCCCCACGCTCCCCGGCAACACCCGCCCCCAGAACGCCGTGCCAAAGTGCCGCAGCGGTCCGCGGGCGTTTGCTCCGGGCGGCGCGCCCCGGGCCAGTTCCCCCGGAAGGCCGGTCTCCCAGCCCAGCTCTCCGGCCAGGGGAAGTCCGAGCAGCCGGGCGGCCTCCTCGGGCGCCAGCTCCGCGGCGCGGCCGGTGTCCGGGCCTGGGCCGGCGCGCGTGACCACCCGCACGTCCGGCAGGACCGTACGGACCAGGGCCGCCACGCGCCGGGCCGCCGCCAGGGCCCGAAGCCCGGTGGGGACGACCAGCAGGCCGACGTCGACCTGGGCGAGCGCTTCCACGGCCGCTTCGTCCAGCCGGCGCGGCAGGTCCACCACCACGGCGCCGCCCCGCCGGCGGGCCGCCGCCATGACCGCGCGCATCGCCTGCGGCGGGATCGCCACCGTGTCGCCGCGGTCCCAGCTCAGCACCCGTAAGGAGTGCAGCCTCGGCAGCGCTTCCTCCAGGGCGCCGCCGCCCACCCGTCCGCGCGACTCGGCGAAGGCGGGCCAGCGCAGCCCTTCTTCCTTTTCGCCGCCCAGCAGCACATCGAGTCCGCCGCCCAGCGGGTCCGCGTCGACCAGGACGGTCCGGCGGCCCGCGCGGGCCGCTGCCAGGGCCAGGGCGCAGGCGAGGGTGCTCGCGCCGGCGCCGCCGCTGCCGCCGATCACCCCGACCGTCACGGCCGCCGGCCCGACGCCCTCCACCGCGTCGGCGACCCGGTCCACGAGCCAGCTCTCGCCACCAGGGAGCACCAGCACCCGTTCGGCCCCGAGGGCGACGGCCAGCCGCCACAGCTGCCGGTCGTCCGCGCCCCGGGCGACGAGCACCACCCCGTCCCGGCGGCCCGCCCCGCACAGCCGGGGCGCGCAGTCGGCGCCGACGATCACCAGGGGCGCCGAGGCCCAGCCCGGGCTCCGGCCGCGGGCGACGCCATGGGCCACTTCCGGTGTCGCGCCGGCTGCCGCGCAGAGTCTCAGGACGTCGTCGAGAAGTTCCTCGTCCTCGGTGACGACCAGCGGTCCGCCGCGCCCTTCGGCGGGCCCGGGCGGTTGATCGGGAGTCATACGTCCGGCCACGTTCCGTTCCCCTATCGCTACACAACTCACACATCCGCGAACTCGCGGAGTTTTCATCGTGCGGCGATCCGGAAAATCCCGTGGATCTTGGTCCAAAACTGTGGACAACTCAATGGCTGTGAATATCCCAGTCACCTATACCGGCGACCTTGAAGGCTCCCTTAGAGCAGCGTCACGACTACTCAGAGTGGCGGAGGGTGGGCAGCGGCGGGCCCGGGGCCGAGCGGTGAAGAGGAAGCGGCCGATCCGCCTCGGACGGGCAAAAACGCGTCCGGACATGCGACGACCCCCGCCGGGGGGGAGAGCGGGGGTCGTCCCCACGGCCGACTCGGGGGGGGAGGAGTCGGACCGGGTTAGCACGGTCGCGAACGATCCGTGACTTCCATGGTGTACCCGAGAGCCTTCTCAGGCAAACCCACGCGCCACACCTTACGCCGAATGGTGGGCGCCTATGCTCGCCCCGTGGAAAACCACTCCGTGCCTCACTCGACACCCCGCACAGCCGCGTTCTTCGACCTGGACAAGACAGTCATTGCTAAGTCGAGCACGCTGACCTTCAGCAAGTCGTTCTACCAAGGCGGCCTGATCAATCGCCGGGCCGTACTGCGTACCGCCTACGCCCAGTTCGTCTTCCTCGCGGGCGGCGCCGACCACGACCAGATGGAGCGGATGCGCGCCTACCTGTCGGCTCTCTGCCGGGGCTGGGACGTGGCCCAGGTCCGGGAGATCATCGCGGAGACCCTCCACGAACTGATCGACCCGCTCATCTACGACGAGGCCGCCTCGCTCATCGAGGAGCACCACACCGCGGGCCGCGACGTCGTGATCGTCTCCACCTCGGGCGCCGAGGTGGTCGAGCCCATCGGCAAGCTGCTCGGCGCCGACCGCGTGGTGGCCACCCGGATGGTCGTCGGCGCGGACGGCCGCTTCACGGGCGAGGTGGAGTACTACGCCTACGGCCCGACCAAGGCGCAGGCGGTCCGGGACCTCGCCGCGTCCGAGGGCTACGACCTGGCGCGCTGCTACGCGTACAGCGATTCGGCGACCGACGTGCCGATGCTGGAGGCGGTCGGCCATCCGTACGCCGTCAATCCGGACCGCGCGCTGCGCCGCGAGGCCGCGAGCCGGGGCTGGCCGGTCCTGTCGTTCACCCGGCCGGTCCAGCTGAAGCAGCGGCTGCCCTCCCTGGGAATGCCGTCGCGTCCGGTGCTCGCCACGGTGGCCGCCGTGGGCGCGGCCGCCGCGACCGCGGGCCTCGTCTGGTACGCGAGCCGGCGGCGCCCGGTTTTTGCCCGTATCACCCGAGTTTGAAGGGAAAAGTAAAGAACTGTGGCGAGGGGTTCCGCTTCCCCCGCGGCAGGAGTACAAAGGACGTAACGGCCCGCGAGACCGAGGACATCCGAGAGGAAGACCTTCTACGCAGCAAGGCCCCACGGACCGAAGCACGGAAACCGGGCACCCACGCGACGCCGACCCGTCGATTACGGGCCAGCCGTACCAGGTGACGGACCAAGTCTCCGACCTGATCGGCAACATCCGGAGCGCGCTTGGTAACCCGGTGGACGTGCCAGCGGCGGTACCGGAACGACTGGGTACCGCCGCAACCCTTTGCCCGGGCCGCGACGGCCTCCCCGGCGGCCCGTCACGCCGCCGCCCCGACCCCGGTCACGCAGGAATCACGCCGCCCCGCGCTGCATCGCCTCGCACACCGCCGTGCTCTCCCGCGCCCCCAGCTCCACCGCCCGGCCGCAGTGCGCGATCCACGCCGCCACGCCCTCCGGGGTGCCGGACGCATAGCCTTCCAGCGCCGCCACGTAGGCGGCCCGGTCCTGTTCCGCGTGACCGACCTCCGCCGGGCAGACCGACTTCGGGTCCAGCCCGCTGCCGACCAGCACAATGCGCTCGGCGGCCCGGGCGACCAGCCCGTTGTACGAGCCGAAGGGCCGCAGCGCCAGCAGTTCGCCGTGCACCACGGCCGCCACCACCAGGGCCGGCGCCTCGCTGCCCGCCAGCAGCAGCCGCGCCAACCCGTCCAGGCGCCCGGCGACCTCGTCGGCGTCCGGCAGCGCCAGTTCCACCAGCGGCTCGTCGACCGGCTCACCCGCCAGCCGGGGCCGCCCCACCGCGTCCTGGTCGGCGTCGCCGCTCGCCGCCACCAGGTGCAGCCGCGCCAGCACCCGCAGGGGCGACTGCCGCCACACGCTGAGCAGTTGCCTGGCCTCGGCGGTGAGCCGCAGTGCCGCGCCGACCGTCCGCGGTTCCCCCTCGACACCGAAGTCGGAACGCCGCCGCACCTCCTCCAGCGCCCAGTCGGCCCCGGCCAGCGCGGCGGAGGCCCGCGCTCCGCGCAGCGCCGCCTCGGAGGTGATCTCGTTGCTGCGCCGCCGCATGATCCGGTGCCCGTAGACCCGGTCCACGCTCGTGCGCACGGAGTCCACGGAGTCGGTGACCCCCGGGAGCGAGGCCAGGGTCGCGAGCGGATCGGCTGTCGTACTCATGGGTACGACCCTACGCACCCCGGAAGCCGCAAGACCGAACCGCTCGAAGGAGTGGTCTTCTTCACCCGAACCTCTCACCCGGGGCAACTCGGCGCTTACGCTTCGTGACCATGAAGATCGCGTTCGTGGGCAAGGGCGGCAGTGGGAAGACCACGCTGTCCTCCCTGTTCATCCGCCACCTCGCCGCCGCCCGCGTCCCCGTGATCGCGGTGGACGCCGACATCAATCAGCATCTGGCCACCGCCCTCGGCATGGACGAGGCGGAGGCCGCCGCACTGCCGGCGCTCGGCGCCCGGCTGCCGCTGGTCAAGGACTACCTGCGCGGCACCAACCCGCGTATCGCCTCCGCCGAGACCATGATCAAGACGACGCCGCCCGGTGAGGGCTCCCGGCTGCTGCGGGTCGTCGAGGACAACCCGGTCTACGCGGCGTGCGCCCGGCCCGTCCTCCTGGAGGGCGAACCGGTGCGCCTGCTGACGACCGGTCCCTTCGCCGAGTCCGACCTGGGGGTGGCCTGCTACCACTCCAAGACCGGCGCGGTCGAACTGTGCCTGAACCACCTCGTGGACGGCCGCGAGGAGTACGTCGTCGTCGACATGACGGCCGGCTCCGACTCCTTCGCCTCCGGGATGTTCACCCGCTTCGACCTGACCTTCCTGGTCGCCGAGCCCACCCGCAAGGGCGTCGCGGTCTACCGCCAGTACAAGGACTACGCGCGCGACTACGGCGTCGCCCTCAAGGTCGTCGGCAACAAGGTCCAGGGCCCGGACGACGCCGCCTTTCTGGCCGACGAGGTGGGCGAGGACCTGCTGCTGACGGTGGGGGACTCGGCGTGGGTGCGGGCCATGGAGAAGGGCCGGCCGCGCCGCTTCGACCTGCTGGAGGCCGACCACCGGCAGGCCCTGAAGGAGCTGCACGCCGCCGCTGACGAAATGTACGAGCAGCGCGACTGGGAGCGCTACACCCGCCAGATGGTGCACTTCCACCTGAAGAACGCGGAGAGCTGGGCGAACGCGAAGACGGGCGCCGACCTGGCGGCCCAAGTCGACCCCGCCTTCGTCCTCGCCGAGTCCGCGGGGGCCCCGCAGCCCGCCTGACACCGGCCCGGAAGCGGCACGGTGCCAGGCGGCCTCGGAGCCCTTGGCCCTGCCTCCCCGCTACTCCGCGTCCCGCCGCGCCGGTTCGGCCGGGCCGGCCGAACCGGCGGGCCTGCCCGGCGCGCCGGGCTTCGCGGACGGGGACACCAGGTAGCTCCCCCACCCGCCCTTCGGCGCACCGCCCACCGGCAGCGCGCGCAGCTTCTCCAGCACCTTCGGGTCCTGCGCGTCCAGCCAGTCGGCCAGTTGCTTGAAGGTCACGCAGCGCACGCCCTGACGGGGGCAGATGTTCTTGATCGCATCCTCGACGGCGCGCATGTACGTGCCGCCGTTCCAGGACTCGAAGTGGTTGCCGACGACGAGCGGTGCCCGGTTGCCCTTCTCGGCCCGCTCGAACGCGGCGAGCAGGCCGTCCCGCATCTGCTTGCCCCAGGTGGCGTGCATCGCCGGGTCGCCCCTGGTCGTACCGGACTGGTTGGCGAGGAAGTTGTAGTCCATCGAGAGCGTCTCGAAGGCCCGGCCGGGGACGGGGATCTGCTGGAGCGGGAAGTCCCAGATGCCGTCGATCTGCTGCGGCCACAGCTGCCGGCCGCCGACGGAGCTGGAGTCGTAGCGGAAGCCCATCGCCTTGGCGGCGGGGATGAGGTTGCGCTGCCCTTCGAGGCAGGGGGCGCGGCCGCCGACGAGTTCCTTGCTGTAGTCGAACGGCAGCGGCTTCTCGGTCTTGAGTCCGGTGTGCGTCTTCCAGGACTTGACGAACGCCTCGGCCTGCCGGATCTCGCTCTGCCACTCCTCCGGCGACCAGGTGCCGACACCGCCGTTGGCGCCGCAGAAGTGGCCGTTGAAGTGCGTACCGATCTCGTTGCCGTCCATCCAGGCGCCGCGGATCTGTTCCACGGTGGCCCGGACGCCCTTGACGTCGTTGAAGCCGATGTCGGAGGCGCCGGGGGTGTGCTTGGGCGGGTGGTAGGCGTCCTTCCTGTTGCCCGGGAGCAGGTAGACACCGCTGAGGAAGTACGTCATCCGCGCGTCGTACTTCTTGCCGACCGCGCGGAAGTGCGAGAACAGCTTCTGGCTGTCCTCGCCGGCGCCGTCCCAGGAGAAGACCACGAACTGCGGCGGCCGCTCACCGGGTCTCAGACGCTCGGCCTTCGGCTGCATGGGCTGCGCCCCGGTGTACGCGGTCGAGCCGTCGCCGATGAGCTTGACCTGCTGTGCGGTGCGCTGCGGCGCGGCCTGGCCGCCCTGGGCGCCGCTCGGCCCGCCCCCGTTCCCCCCGGCACAGCCGGCGACTGCCGCCAGCGCCATCGTCGTGACCAGTCCGGCCGTGACCCTTGATGCGGCTGCCATCAGCCACCTCACTCCCTGAGCTGTGAACTGCGAAACGGAATCATCAAAAAAACTGATTAACCGTTTCTCAGCCCGCATAAGCCATGGAATGGGCCGTAAGGGACAAGCGACTCGACGCTGCATTCACTCGAAAGACGGAACGACAGGCCCGAATGCCTGAAAAGACTTCTCTGTGCCTTTACGTGTCATTACGCTTCATTTACCGATGCTTGAGAGTCACCGGGCCGTCACGAACCGTGACACCAGCCGGCCGGCTCGCGTCCCGCCGCAGTACACCGCCGCCCACGATCGCGCCCCCGCGCGACCGCGCCGCCCCGGAGGAGACGGGAATGTCGCAGCTTCAGAAGCCGCCGGGACCGCCGGAGCCGACCGGTGCACCGAGCACACGCCGTACGCGGCCCCCGCGGACCTCGCGGTCCCCCCGGCCTTCACAGGCCCCACAGGCCCCACAGCCCTCGCAGGCCCCACAGTCCCCGCCGCCCCCGCGCCCCCAGCACCCCGCCGACCGGGCCGCGTCCTGGCGCGGCGACCTGTCCGCCTCGGTCGTCGTCTTCCTGATCGCCGTACCGCTCTCGCTGGGCCTCGCCCTTGCCACCGGGGCGCCCCTCCAGGCAGGCCTGGTCGCCGCGGCCGTCGGCGGCATCGTGGCCGGGCTGCTCGGCGGCGCTCCCCTCCAGGTCAGCGGCGCGGCGACGAGCCTGCTCGTGGTCACGGCCGAACTGGTGCAGCGGTACGGCTGGCGGGCCACCTGCGCCGTCACGGCCCTCGCCGGGCTGGCTCAACTCGTACTCGGCGCCGTACGGGTGGCCCGGGGCGCGCTCGCGATCAGCCCCGCGATCGTGCACGCCATGCTCGCGGGCATCGGCGTCACCATCGCCGTCGGGCAGCTGCACGTGGTGCTCGGCGGCAGCCCCGACAGCTCGGCGGTCGACAACGTCGCGGCGCTGCCCGGCCAGTTGGCGCACCCGCACGCCCCCGCCCTGCTCGTCGGCGCCGTCACGGTCGCGGTGCTCGCCGGGTGGCAGCGGCTGCCCGGGCGGGCCGGACGGGCGCTGCGGACGGTCCCCGCCCCGCTGGCCGCCGTGGCCGCCGCCACGACCGTGAGCGCGGCCGTGCCGGTGCCGCGCGTCGCCCTGCCCGAGTGGTCGCTCCAGGCCCTGCCCGCCCTCCCGGACGGGCCGGTCCTGGGGATCGCCGCCGCCGTCCTGACCGTCACCCTCGTCGCCAGCATGGAGTCCCTGCTGTCGGCGGTAGCGGTGGACCGCCTCGCCGCCGACCGCGGCGTCCCCACGTCCGGTACGGACCTGAACCGCGAACTGACGGGCCAGGGCGTCGCCAACGTGGTGTCCGGGCTGCTGGGCGGGCTCCCGGTGGCCGGGGGCGCGATGCGCGGCTCGGCGAGCGTGCGGGCGGGCGCCGTCAGCCGGCGCGCGACCGTGCTGCACGGCGCCTGGGTCGTGCTGTGCGCCGGTCTGCTCGCCTCGGCGCTGGAGCTGATCCCGCTGGCCGCCCTCGCCGCGCTGGTGATGGTCATGGGCGTACGGATGGTGAGCTTCGCGCACATCAGACATGTGCAGCGGCACCGGGAGTTCCCGGTCTACGCGGTCACCCTGGGCGGTGTGGTGCTGTTCGGCGTCCTCCAGGGGGTGGCCCTGGGCATCGGGGTCACGGTCTTCCTGTCGCTGCGGCGGCTGACCCACACCCGGGTCACGGTCAGCGCCGAGGACGGGCGCCACCGGGTGCGCGTCAACGGGCAGTTGACCTTTCTCGCGGTACCGAGGCTGACCCGGGCGCTCGCCCAGGTGCCCGCCGGCGCGGACACCGTCGTCGAGCTGGGAGGCTCGTTCATGGACCACGCCGCGTACGAGGCCCTGCGGACCTGGTCCGGCCGGCATCGCGCGGGCGGCGGCTGGGTGACCCTGGGCGGCCGCGCCGGGGGCCCGATCGCGGAGCCCGCGAGCGCCCACCAGTGCCGCCCGTGGACCCCGTGGCGCAATCACCACTGCACCCGCCCGCCCGAGGAGGCCGCGGCCGCTCCGCGGTCCAGCGGCGATCAACTGCTCGGCGGGGTCAGCGCGTTCCAGCGCCACACGGCCCCGCTGGTCCGGGACGAGCTGGCCCGGCTGGCGCACGAAGGGCAGCGGCCCACTCAGCTCTTCCTGACGTGTGCCGACTCCCGGCTGGTCACCAGCATGATCACGTCCAGCGGTCCGGGCGACCTGTTCACCGTCCGCAATGTCGGCAATCTGATGCCGCCGCCCGGTACGGACGCCGCCTGCGACTCCGTGGGCGCGGCCATCGAGTACGCGGTCGAGGTGCTGAAGGTCGGTTCGCTGACCGTCTGCGGGCATTCGGGGTGCGGCGCGATGCAGGCGCTGCTCGGCGCGGACCACGAGCCGGGCGCGCGGACCCCGCTCGCGCGCTGGCTGCGGCACGGCCGCCCGAGCCTGGCGCGGATGCAGCGGATCGGCCGGCTGGGCCGGGGCGAAGTCGCGCTCGCCGACCGCCCGGTGGCCGACGACGTGGAACGGCTCGCGCTGGTCAACGTCGTCCAGCAGCTCGACCACCTGATGTCGTACCCGTGCGTCGCGCACCGCGTCGCCGAGGGCGTGCTCACCCTGCACGGCATGTATTTCCACCTGGCCGAGGCCCAGGCGTACGTCCTCGACCGCACGACGGGCCGGTTCCGCGCGGTACGGCCGGAGGCGGCGGTCACGCCGTAGCCGGCGGCGGTGGTCGTCCCGTCAGCCGGGAGCCTCTTCCTCACCCTCGTCAAGTCCCCGTAAACCCACCCGTAAACAGCACTTGACCTGCGCATCAATAAAGGTCTACACCAATTTTTGACGGCAACCCTTGTCAGGGCGGGTGGTGGGCTGATGAGCTAGGGCCGGGAGAGACATCGCACGCCCTGAATGGGAGATGACGTGAGCAACGAAAGCCTGGCCAACCTTCTCAAGGAGGAGCGGCGGTTCGCGCCGCCCGCCGAACTGGCCGCGAACGCCAACGTCACCGCCGAGGCGTACGAACGGGCCGCGGCGGACCGGCTGGGCTTCTGGGCCACCCAGGCCAAGCGCCTGACCTGGGCGACCGAGCCCACCGAGACCCTCGACTGGTCCAACCCCCCGTTCGCCAAGTGGTTCGCCGACGGCAAGCTCAACGTCGCGTACAACTGCGTGGACCGGCATGTCGAGAACGGCCTCGGCGACCGCGTCGCCCTCCACTTCGAGGGCGAGCCCGGCGACACCCGCTCGATCACCTACGCGCAGCTGCAGCGCGAGGTCTCCCAGGCCGCCAACGCGCTGACCGAGCTGGGTGTCACGGCCGGCGACCGGGTCGCGATCTATCTGCCGATGATCCCCGAGGCCGTCATCGCCATGCTGGCCTGCGCCCGCCTGGGCGCGCCGCACTCGGTCGTCTTCGGCGGCTTCTCCGCCGACGCGCTGGCGACCCGTATCAACGACGCCGACGCCCGCGTGGTGATCACCGCCGACGGCGGCTACCGCCGCGGCAAGCCGTCCGCCCTCAAGCCCGCCGTCGACGAGGCGCTGACCAGGCCCGGCACGGAGAACGTGCGCAGCGTGCTGGTGGTTCGCCGCACCGGCCAGCCGGACGTGGCCTGGACCGAGGGCCGCGACGTGTGGTGGCACGACATCGTCGGGCGGCAGAGCGGGACCCACACCCCGGAGGCGTTCGACGCCGAGCACCCGCTGTTCATCCTCTACACCTCCGGCACCACCGGTAAGCCCAAGGGCATCCTGCACACCACCGGCGGCTACCTCACCCAGGTGGCGTACACCCACCACGCCGTCTTCGACCTCAAGCCGGAGACCGACGTCTACTGGTGCACCGCCGACGTCGGCTGGGTGACCGGCCACTCCTACATCACCTACGGACCGCTGGCCAACGGCGCGACCGAGGTGCTCTACGAGGGCACGCCCGACTCCCCGCACCAGGGCCGCTGGTGGGAGATCGTGCAGAAGTACGGCGTCACGATCCTCTACACGGCCCCCACCGCGATCCGCGCCTGCATGAAGTGGGGCGACGACATCCCCGCGAAGTACGACCTGTCCTCGCTGCGGGTCCTCGGTTCGGTGGGCGAGCCCATCAACCCGGAGGCGTGGATGTGGTACCGCAAGCACATCGGCGCCGACCAGGCCCCCATCGTCGACACCTGGTGGCAGACGGAGACCGGCGGCATGATGCTCAGCCCGCTGCCCGGTGTCACGGAGACCAAGCCCGGTTCGGCGCAGCGCCCGCTGCCCGGCATCGCGGCCACCGTCGTGGACGACGAGGCCCGCGAGGTGCCGGACGGGGGCGGCGGCTACCTGGTGCTGACCGAGCCGTGGCCGTCCATGCTCCGGACGATCTGGGGTGACGACCAGCGTTACCTGGACACCTACTGGTCGCGGTTCGAGGGCAAGTACTTCGCCGGTGACGGCGCGAAGAAGGACGAGGACGGCGACATCTGGCTGCTCGGCCGGGTGGACGACGTGATGCTGGTGTCCGGCCACAACATCTCCACCACCGAGGTCGAGTCCGCGCTGGTCTCGCACCCGAAGGTCGCCGAGGCCGCCGTCGTCGGCGCGACCGACCCGCAGACCACCCAGTCGATCTGCGCCTTCGTCATCCTGCGCGGCACCGCGGCGGAGGACGAGGGGCTGGTGGAGGAGCTGCGGGCACACGTCGGCAAGCAGCTGGGCCCGATCGCCAAGCCCAAGCGCGTCCTGCCGGTGGCGGAGCTGCCGAAGACCCGCTCCGGCAAGATCATGCGCCGGCTGCTGCGCGATGTCGCCGAGAACCGCGACCTGGGCGACGTCTCGACGCTCACGGACTCCGGCGTGATGGACCTGATCCAGGCGAAGCTGCCCGGCGCGGCGAGCGAGGACTGACCGGGCGGCCGCACCCGGCAGCACGCGTTCGAACGCGTGTGCCGATGCGTGACCGCCACTCCGAGGGGCACCCGTCTGCAGGCCGGCCGGGTGCCTTTCGCCTGTTCCGGGCGCCCCGTACCCCTCGCCGGGCGGCCGATCGCACGATTTGCCCGTAAGGTGAAGATCGCCGGAATGTTCCCCTCGCAGCCCGGGTACAGTAGGGATCGCGTCAAGAACGCGACAAATACCAAAGGTGCGCCGGGAAGTCTGGTCGGCAACTGCAACAGCCGTATCCAGCTGCCGAAACACCGGAGGTCTTCGCGTGAGCGCGCCCCACAACCGCCGATCCATATTCCTCGGGCGGATGTCCCTGCCCGAGCGGAACTTCATCGCGGAAGCCCTGCGCGCCGAGACCGTGGGCGGCGTCCTGCTGCTCGTCGCCGCCGTCGTGGCCCTCCTCTGGGCCAACATTTTCGGAGACAGCTACGAGTCGGTACGGGGTTTCCACCTCGGCATCGGCTCCATCGGGCTGGACCTCTCCGTCCAGCACTGGGCCGCCGACGGCCTGCTCGCCGTCTTCTTCTTCGTCGCCGGTATCGAGCTCAAGCGCGAGTTGGTCGCGGGTGACCTGCGCGAACCCAAGAAGGCCGCGCTCCCGGTGGTCGCCGCGCTGTGCGGCATGGCGATGCCCGCCCTCGTCTACTTCGTGGTCAACACCGCCGGCGGCGGCTCGATGGACGGCTGGGCGGTGCCGACCGCCACCGACATCGCCTTCGCGCTGGCCGTGCTCGCCGTCATCGGCACGTCCCTGCCGTCCGCGCTGCGCGCCTTCCTGCTCACCCTCGCCGTCGTCGACGACCTCTTCGCGATCCTGATCATCGCGGTCTTCTTCACCTCGCAGCTCAACTTCCTGGCCCTCGGCTTCGCCGTCGCCGGCCTCGCCGTCTTCTATCTGCTGCTGCGCAAGGGCGTACGCGGCTGGTACATCTACGTGCCGCTCGCCCTGGTCATCTGGGGCCTGATGTACAACAGCGGCATCCACGCCACCATCGCGGGCGTCGCCATGGGCCTGATGCTGCGCTGCCACCGCCGCGACGGTGAGGAGCAGTCCCCCGGCGAGCACATCGAGCACCTGGTGCGGCCCGCCTCGGCCGGGCTCGCGGTGCCGCTCTTCGCCCTCTTCTCGGCGGGCGTGTCGATCTCCGGCAGCGCGCTGCACGACGTGTTCACCAAGCCGGAGACGCTCGGCGTCGTGCTCGGCCTGGTCGTCGGCAAGGCCCTCGGCATCTTCGGCGGCACGTGGTGCGCGGCCCGCTTCACCAAGGCGGAGCTGAACCCCGACCTGAAATGGCCGGACCTCTTCGCCGTCGCCTCGCTGGCCGGCATCGGCTTCACGGTCTCGCTGCTCATCGGCGAGCTGGCCTTCACCGACGACCCGCTGCTGACCGACGAGATCAAGGCCGCCGTGCTGACGGGCTCGCTGATCGCCGCGGTGCTGTCCGGAATCCTGCTGAAGATACGTAACGGCAAGTACAAGAAGCTGTGCGAGGACGAGGACCGCGACGAGGACCAGGACGGCGTCCCGGACGTGTACGAACAGGGCAACCCGGAGTACCACCTGCGGATGGCGAAACTCCTCGAAGCCAAGGCCGCGGAACACCGCCGCCTTGCCGAAGTGGCCTCCGGCGCGAACGCCGGGGACGATGGTCCGGCATGATCTGAGAGGCTTTGCATCCGGGAGAAGACAAGAGGGAGACGTCGATGAGCACAGCCGACGACGGCGCGGACCGCAGCCTCGGGCAGCTGGTGGCCACGGCCACCGCCGAGATGTCCGCACTGGTGCACGACGAAATCGCACTGGCCAAGGCCGAGCTGCGACAGGACGCCAAGCGGGCCGGCATCGGCAGCGCCGCGTTCCTGGTGGCCGGCGCGCTGGCGCTGTTCGCGCTGCCGGTCCTGAGCTTCGCCGCGGCGTACGGCATCCACAACCTCGGCCTCGGCCTCGCCTGGTCCTTCCTGATCGTGGGCGGCGCCTTCCTGATCGTCGCCCTGCTGCTGGTCCTGATGGCGATCAGCAAGCTCAAGAAGATCAAGAAGCCGGAGAAGACCATCAGTTCGGCCAAGGAGACGGCGGCCGTACTGGGGAACGTCAAGCCGCATCCGCGCGCGGTGCCCGAGGACCACCCGGTCCTGGAGTCTGTGACACGCTCCTCCGTATGACGGCTACCGACAGTTCCGACTCGGTCGTCCGTCCCGAGGGGCCCTGGACCCACCGGGACGTGGCGGCCAACGGTGCGCGTTTCCACATCACCGAGATGGGTGACGGCCCGCTGGTGCTGTTGCTGCACGGCTTCCCGCAGTTCTGGTGGACCTGGCGCCACCAGCTCCCGGCGCTCGCCGGAGCGGGTTTCCGTGCGGTGGCGATGGACCTGCGGGGCGTGGGCGGCAGCGACCGCACGCCCCGCGGCTACGATCCGGCCAACCTGGCCCTGGACATCACCGGGGTCGTACGGTCCCTCGGCGAGCCGGACGCCGCGATCGTCGGACACGACCTCGGCGGCTACCTGGCGTGGACCGCGGCCGTGATGCGGCCGAAGCTGGTACGGCGGCTGGCGGTGTCCTCGATGCCGCACCCGCGGCGCTGGCGCGCGGCCATGCTGGCCGACTTCAAGCAGAGCCGGCAGAGCTCCTACGTATGGAACTTCCAGCGGCCGTGGCTGCCCGAACGCAAGCTGATGGCCGACGACGCCGCCCTGGTGGGCCGCCTGATCCGGGACTGGTCCGGGCCGCGGCTGCCCGAGGACGAGGACGTCGAGGTCTACCGGCGGGCGATGAGCATCCCCTCGACGGCGCACTGCGCGATCGAGCCGTACCGCTGGATGGTCCGGTCGATGGCCCGGCCGGACGGCATCCAGTTCAACCGCCGCATGAAGTGGCCCGTACGGGTGCCGACGCTGCATCTGCACGGCTCGCTCGACCCCGTGATGCGCACCCGCAGCGCGGCCGGGTCCGGCGAGTACGTCGAGGCCCCGTACCGCTGGCGGCTCTTCGACGGGCTCGGGCACTTCCCGCACGAGGAGGACCCGGTGGCGTTCTCCACCGAGCTGATCAACTGGCTGAAGGACCCGGAGCCGGACCGGTAGGACCGGCCGCCACGGGCAGCCGGGAGCCGGTTACGGGTGCGGCGCGCGGGTCCCGTGGGGCGACACGCCGCATCGATCCGAACGCGCGTATGACGAACAGCCAATTGCCGCCCGCATAGGCCAATTGACGGGGCGCCGGGCGGTTACGGAGCCCGGGGCCCGGGCAGAGTCGTGGGTATGGGCTGGACGCACGACTACCGTGACGTGGCACGCAACCGCCGCAGCAACGCCGCTGCCGTGGGCACTCAGGAGAGGGGAACCTCGGACCTTGTGTCCGGTGAGTCCCCCGGCTTCGACCACCCGCTGGGCATTCCGCGCATCCTGCGCCGCCGGGCGCGCTGGATGACCGCGCGGCTCAAGCATCCACGGACCTGACCCCCGCCGGAGCCCCGGGCCGGGGGCGGTGTCCGCCTCCCCGCCCGGGCCGGACCGGCTCGGCGTCCCGTCACATCGCGCATCCCTGGCTGTCGACCGCCCGCTCGGCGGTACGCCCCTTGGTGATGTCCTCGCGGATCTCGTCGGCGGTCAGCGCGTAGCCGGTGTGGGCGTCGTCCAGGGACTTGGCGAACACCACTCCGTACACCTCGCCGTTCGGTGTGAGCAGCGGGCCGCCGGAGTTGCCCTGCCGGACCGTGGCGTACAGCGAGTACACGTCACGGCCGACCGTGCCGCGGTGGTAGATGTCCGGGCCGTTGGCCTGGATGCGGCTGCGGATACGGGCCGCGCGGACGTCGTAGCCGCCGTTCTCCGGGAAGCCGGCGACGATGGCGCCCTTGCCGGTGCTCGCGTCGTCCGCGGCGAAGCGCAGCGCGGGCGCGGGCAGCGACGGCACGTCGAGCACCGCGATGTCGCGCTCCCAGTCGTACAGGACGACCTTCGCGTCGTACGTACGGCCCTCGCCGCCTATCTGGACGGTCGGCTCCTTGACGCCGCCCACCACGTGCGCGTTGGTCATGACCCGGTGCGGCGCGAAGACGAAGCCGCTGCCTTCGAGGACCTTGCCGCAGCTGGGGGCCGTACCGACGACCTTGACGATGCTCCTGCGCGCCTGGGCCGCCACCGGGCTGCTGGCCAGCTTGGGGTCCGGGGCCGGCACCGCGCGGATCGGCTCGTTCGAAAACGGTGTGAAGACCTGCGGGAAGCCGTTCTGTTTGAGGACCGACTGGAAGTCCTCGAACCAGTTGTTCGCCCCTTCGGGCATCACCTGGGTGACGCCGAGCAGCACCTTGGAGCTGCGGACCTCCTTGCCGACCGTCGGTATCGAGGTCCGGGCCAGCATGGAACCGAGGAGCCAGGCGACCAGCAGCATCGCCAGGACGTTGACCAGCGCGCCACCGGTGGCGTCCAGGGCGCGCGCCGGTGACCAGGTGATGTACCTGCGGAGTTTGTTGCCCAGGTGGGTGGTGACGGCCTGCCCGATCGAGGCGCACACCACCACGACGGCCACCGCCGCGATCACCGCGAAGGTGCCCGGTGAGGCGTCGTCGGTGACCCGGTTCCAGATCACGGGCAGCACGTAGACCGCGACCAGGCCGCCCCCGAGGAAGCCGGTCACGGACAGGATGCCGACGACGAAGCCTTGGCGGTAGCCGACGACGGCGAACCACACGGCCGCGAGCAGCAACACGATGTCCAGCACGTTCACGCCCGCCACCGTCTCACGCGCGCCGGTCGAGCGGGACCTGCTTCGTACGGTCCCACGGCCGCTCCCACCCCGCGTAGTGCAGAATCCGGTCGATCACCCCGGCCGTGAAACCCCAGACCAGCGCGTCCTCGACGAGGAAGGCAGGGCCCACGTGGCCGCTGGGGTGGCGGGCCGTCACCCGGTGCGCGGGGTCCGTGAGATCCGCCACGGGAACCGTGAAGACCCGGGCGGTCTCCGCCTCGTCCACCGGCCCCACCGGGCTCGGCTCGCGCCACCAGCCCAGGACGGGCGTGACGACGAAGCCGCTCACGGGGATGTACAGCCGCGGCAGCACGCCGAAGACCTGGACACCGGACGGGTCCAGTCCGGTCTCCTCCCACGCCTCGCGCAGCGCGGCGCGCACCGGACCCTCCCCCTCCGGATCGCCGTCCTCCGGGTCGAGGGCGCCGCCGGGGAACGAGGGCTGGCCGGCGTGCGAGCGCAGGGTGCCCGCGCGCTCCATGAGCAGCAGCTCGGGGCCGCGGTCGCCGTGCCCGAAGAGGACCAGGACGGCGGACTGCCGGCCGCCGCTCTTGGGCGGCAGGAATCTGCTGAGCTGGTGGGGTTCGATCGTGGCGGCGGCACGCGAGACCGGCGCCAGCCACTCCGGCAGGCCGTCGGAGCTGACGTCCGCCCCGTACGTCCCGTACGCCGCTGTCTTCCCGTACTGCTCCCGTGCGCTCGTCATACGCGCCCCCTCAGGCCCTTGGATCGGTGGGATCGATGGTCATGCGGCCGTGGCCGGTTCTCTTGGGGGTGAGTGCGGCAGCGGCCGGTCCGGTTCCCCTTCGGGATGTGACGCTTCCGTCCCGCGCGGGGCGGCACGGACCGCACGGGCCGAGCGGGGGCCGGAAGGCCGGCGCCGGGCGCGAGGGGGCCGGGACCGGGCGCGGGCGGCGCTCAACGGCCCGCCAGCGGCGGCGCGGGCTGTCCCGGGTAGTCGGCCGGGGGCCGCAGCCGCTGGCCCGGCTGACCGCCCATCTCGTACTTGAGCAGCTTCTTCGCCTTCTCCGGGTCCAGCTCGCCCTCGCCGTACGACGGGCAGTCGTGCGCGATGGGGCAGGCGCCGCAGGCGGGCTTGCGGGAGTGGCAGACACGGCGGCCGTGGAAGACGACGCGGTGCGAGAGCATCGTCCACTCGCTCTTGGGGAAGATCTCGGCGATCTCCGCCTCGACCTTCTCCGGATCCTGCTGCTCGGTCCAGCGGAAGCGCCGGACCAGCCGGCCGAAGTGGGTGTCGACCGTGATGCCCGGCACGCCGAAGGCGTTGCCCAGCACGACGTTGGCGGTCTTGCGGCCGACGCCCGGCAGCGTCACCAGGTCCTCCAGACGGCCGGGCACCTCACCGTCGAAACGGTCCCGTAGCGCCGTCGAGAGGCCCAGCAGGGACTTCGCCTTGGCACGGAAGAAGCCGGTGGGCCGGATCAGCTCCTCCAGCCGCTCCGGGTCGGCGGCCGCCATGTCCTCCGGGGTGGGGTAGGCGGCGAACAGGGCCGGGGTGGTCTGGTTGACCCGCAGGTCGGTGGTCTGCGCGGACAGCACCGTGGCGCAGAGCAGCTCGAAGGAGTTACGGAAATCCAGCTCGGGGTGGGCGTACGGATACACCTCGGCCAGCTCGCGGTTCATCCGGCGGGCACGGCGCACCATGGCGGTGCGGGACTCGTCCTTGAAGGCGGGGGCGGGGGCGGCTTTGACGGGAGCGGCCTTGGCGGGAGCCTTGGAGGGCGCCTTCTTGGCGGCGGTCGTCTTCTTCGCGGCGGCCGTCTTGGCGGGGGCCTTCGCGGCGGCGGTCTTCTTGGCCGCGGTCTTCTCGGCCGCGGTCTTCTTCGCCGCGACGGACCTCTTCGCGGCGGTCTTCGCAGTGGTCTTCGCGGTGGTCTTCGCCGCAGTGGTCTTCTTCGCGGCAGAGGTCCCGGTTGCGGCCGTGGCGGCGGACTTCTTCCGTGTCGCCGCCTTGCGTACCTTTTCCCCGGATTTCACCGCTTTCGCGGCTTCGGCAGGCGCCTGTTCGCCCACAGCGGAATCACGGCCCGCGCTCACTCGCTCAGCCCCCTTGTCCTGTGCTCTCACCGGCGTATTGGACACTCGGCCAGACTAAGGCCACCCACTGACATCCGGTCCGATCACCAGTACCCGTGGGTCCAATCGGCCCCCTGCCGTATGGCTTGCGCCACGGGTCCGGCATCCTTGTGATTGATCGCACTGTTTTGCATTCCGGCATGATGGGGACCAAGGTCCCTTTGAGCATGTCGACAAGGAGAGATCTCGTGGACGACGTTCTGCGGCGCGCACCGCTCTTCGCGGCGCTCGACGATGAGCAGGCGGCCGAGCTGCGCGCCTCGATGGGAGAGGTCACGCTCGCCCGCGGCGACGCCCTGTTCCACGAAGGGGACCCGGGCGACCGCCTGTACGTGGTCACCGAGGGCAAGGTGAAGCTGCACCGCACCTCCCCGGACGGGCGGGAGAACATGCTCGCCGTCCTCGGCCCCGGTGAGCTGATCGGTGAGCTCTCCCTGTTCGACCCGGGCCCGCGTACCGCCACCGCCACCGCACTGACCGAGGTCAAGCTGCTGGGCCTGGGCCACGGCGACCTGCAGCCCTGGCTCAACGCCCGCCCCGAGGTCGCCACGGCGCTGCTGCGCGCCGTCGCGCGCCGCCTGCGCAAGACCAACGACCAGATGTCCGACCTGGTCTTCTCCGACGTTCCGGGCCGTGTCGCCCGGGCGCTCCTGGACCTGTCGCGCCGCTTCGGCGTGCAGTCCGAGGAGGGCATCCACGTCGTGCACGACCTCACGCAGGAGGAGCTGGCCCAGCTGGTCGGCGCCTCGCGCGAGACGGTCAACAAGGCCCTCGCGGACTTCGCGGGCCGCGGCTGGCTGCGCCTGGAGGCGCGCGCCGTGATCCTGCTGGACGTGGAGCGCCTGGCGAAGCGTTCGCGCTGACGCCCGCCGCCCTGACGGCATCGAAAAGGTCCCGCTCCCCGGGGGAGCGGGACCTTTTCGCGTGAAACCGGCCGGACAGGCCCTACGGCACCCGCGGCAGCTGCTGCGTGGCGCAGTGGATGCCGCCCCCGCCCTCGCCGACCGCGTCGATCGTGACCTGCCGGATGTCGCGGCCCGGGTGCAGGTCGCGCAGCACCCCGGCGGCCCGGTCGTCGGCCCGGCGGTCGCCGAACCGCGGCAGGACCACCACGCCGTTCGCCACGCAGTGGTTCAGGTACGAGGTGAGGAACTCCGGCCCGCGCTCCCCGATCGCGTACGGGTCGGGCTCCGCGATCTCGACGGTCTCCAGGCGCCTGCCCCGGGCGTCGCGGGCCTCCGCCAGGACACCGCGGGCCTGCTCGTACGCCTGGGTCCAGACGTCCGGGCCGTCCCCGTGCCAAGGTCGGTTCAGCAGGACGACACCGGGTGCCGCGAAGCGCGCGAGGCCGTCGATGTGACAGTCGGTGATGTCTTCGCCCCGTACGCCGTCCACCCAGATCACCCGGGAGACGCCCAGCACGCGTTTCAGCTCGCGCTCGATCTCCGCCCGTGAGCTGCCGGGGTTGCGATTGGGGTTGACCAGGGAGCTCTCGGCGGCGAGCAGCGTGCCATCGCCGTCCACCTCGAAGGAGCCGCCCTCGGCCGTGAGGGCGGCGTCGACTCGGGCGATGCCCTCGTGGCGCAGCAGGTTTTGGGCGACGAGCCCGTCGTTCGGGTGGCGCTGCTTGCCGCCCCATCCGTTGAAGTGGAAGTCGACGCCCCTACGGGCCGCGGTGCCCTCCGGGGCGTCCGGCCGGATCACGAAGACCGGCCCGGTGTCCCGTATCCACAGGTCGTCGACCGGCACCGGCACGATCTCGACCGACGTACCGCACGCCCTCCGGGCCCGTGCCTCCTCCTCCGGGCCGGCCAGCAGGGCGACCGGCTCGTACTCGGCGAGGGTGCGGGCCAGTCGCGCGATGTCGCGCTGCACGGCGGGCGCCTGGTCGCCCCAGAGGGAGTCCGAGGGCGGCCACGCGAGGTACATGCCGTCGTGCGGCTCCCCTTCGGCAGGCATGCGCATGCTCGACCACTCCTCCCGACCACTCCTCCCGTATCTGACTGAAAATTCAGTCAGGTAGGTCCCGAAGGTAGCACCGGGAGGGCCCGGCCGCGACCGGGTACCGAGTACGGTGGGCGACTGTGTCCGAGCGCCGACTGCAGATCCTGGAAGCCGCGACCCGCACCATCGCGCGGAGCGGCGTACGCGGCCTGCGGGTGGAGGAGATCGCGGCCGCGGCCGGTGTCTCCACCGGGCTGATCTACTACCACTTCGGCGGCCGGGCCGAGCTGCTCCGCCGCACCCTGGACTTCATCGGCGAACGCGCCGAACGCTGCACGGCGCCGGACCCGGAGACCGTCCGTACGGCAGGCCCGCGCGCGCAGTTGGAGGAGATGCTGCTGCGCGAGCTCCAGGACACCCCGGAGCTGGTGGAGAACAGCACCGCCTGGGGCGAGTTCCAGTCCAGCGCCGTCTTCGACGCCGGGCTGCGGGAGCAGCTGCGCGAGGCGACCCGGCAGTGGACTGACGATGTGGCCGACCTCGTACGGGAGGCACAGGCCGCCGGTACGGCCGACCGGAACGCCCCGGTGGCCGACGTCGCCGAGCGGCTGACCGCGCTCGTGGAAGGGCTCAGCACCCGCTGGCTCAGCGGCTCGGTCCCCCTGGAGCGCGCCCGCGAGCTGCTGCGTGGCGGCATCGCACGCGAACTGGGCCCGGCGGCGGACGAGGACTGAGGGCGGGCAGCGCCCTCGGGCCTATGTTCGGCCCTTGGGCCGGCCCCGGGTCCACCCCTTGGCCACCCCTGGGCCAGCCCTTGGACCGGCCCCACGATCAGCCCTCGGACCGGCCCCACGATCAGCCCTCGATCAGCCCGTGCTCCCCGAGATAGTCCAGCTGCGCCCGTACGGACAGCTCGGCCGCGGGCCACAGCATGCGGTCCACGTCCGCGTACACGCTCGCGACGACCTCCGAGGGCGTGCGGTACCCCGCCTCGACCGCCGTCTCGACCTGGGCCAGCCGGTTGGCCCGGTGTGCCAGGTAGAACTCGACCGCGCCCTGGGCATCGCTCAGTACGGGCCCGTGGCCGGGGAGGACGGTCGTGACGCCGTCGTCGACGGTCAGGGACCGCAGCCGCCGCAGCGAGTCCAGGTAGTCGCCCAGGCGGCCGTCCGGATGCGCGACGACGGTGGTCCCGCGCCCCAGGATCGTGTCGCCGGTCAGCACGGCGGCGTCGGCCGGGAGGTGGAAGGAGAGTGAGTCGGCGGTGTGCCCGGGGGTCGGTACGGCCCGCAGCTCCAGGCCGCCGGTGGTGATCACGTCCCCGGCGGCCAGCCCCTCGTCCCCCAGGCGCAGCGCCGGGTCCAGGGCCCGTACCGGGGAGCCGGTCAGCTCGGCGAAGCGCTCCGCGCCCTCGGCGTGGTCCGGGTGACCGTGCGTCAGCAGCGTCAGGGCGACCCGCTTCCCGGCCTGCTCGGCGGCTTCCACGACCGCCTTGAGGTGGGCCTCGTCCAGCGGACCCGGGTCGATGACGACCGCCACGTCGGCGTCCGGCTCGGCGACGATCCAGGTGTTGGTGCCGTCCAGGGTCATCGGGGACGGGTTCGGGGCGAGCACGCACCGGGTGCGGTCGGTGGCGGGTCCGGCGATGTCCCCTCCGCGGGGCCGGCCGGGCAGGGCGGCTGCGTACGTCATGCGGTGGACTCTCCCGTGGTGGTGGGCGGTGCGGTGGCCGGGCTCCCGGTCGCGGGCGGCGCGACCGGGGTGAGGTGCTTGGTGAACTCCTCGTGCCCCGGCCAGCTCAGGACGATCTCACCGTCCTTCAGCTCCGCCCGTGCGAGGACCGGCGTCAGGTCCCGGCCGCCGGCCGCCGCGAGGGCCTCGGCGGCCGTCCCGTACGCCGTCAGGCCGCGCAGCGTCGAGATCGTCGGCGGCATCATCAGCAGCTCGCCGCGGTCGTAGCCGGCGGCGGCCTCGGCGGGGCGGATCCACACCGTACGGTCGGCCTCCGTGGAGACGTTCCGGGTGCGCTGGCCCTCGGGCAGCGCCGCCACGAAGAACCAGGTGTCGTAGCGGCGGGGCTCGAACTCCGGGGTGATCCAGCGGGCCCACGCCCCCAGGAGGTCGCTGCGCAGGACCAGGCCGCGGCGGTCCAGGAAGTCCGCGAAGGACAGTTCGTGGGCGACCAGCGCCGCGCGATCCGCGTCCCAGTCGTCCCCGGTGGTGTCGGCGACCACGGTCCCGGCGGAGGTGCCGGCGAGCAGCACACCCGCCTCCTCGAAGGTCTCCCGGACGGCCGCGCAGACCACGGCCTGCGCCGCGGCCTCCTCGCCCGCCCCGAAGCCGAGCCGCCCGGCCCACTCGGCGAGCGGGGGCCCGGCCCAGGCCACCGGCCGCTCGTCGCGCGGGTCGACGGCCCCGCCCGGGTAGGCGTACGCGCCTCCGGCGAAGGCCATGGAGGTACGTCTGCGCAGCATGTGGACGGCGGGACCGCCCGCGCCGGTGTCCCGCAGCAGCAGAACGGTCGCGGCCCGGCGGGGCGCCGCCGGGGTCAGCTCGCCGTGCGCGAGGGCCCGGATGCGGGCCGGCCATTCCGGCGGATACCACTGGCCATTGGGGGTCGACGACATGGCCGGATGCTATGCGCTGGCGCGCGGATGTTCGAGGGGGCGCTTCTTCGGGGGCTGCGCGCGGGGGTGGGTCGTGGGGTACGGGCGCGGGGCGCCGAGCGTCGGTGCAGGGTGCCGGGTACGGGGTCGCGGGTACGGAAACGGGGCGGGTCCGGTTCCCCGGCCCCGCCCCGTCGTATCCGGTCACATCCGGTCGTACGCGGTCGCCCGACGTCAGTCCGCGACCTCGACCTGCATCTCGACCTCGACCGGCGCGTCGATCGGCAGTACGGCCACGCCGACCGCGGAACGGGCGTGCACGCCCTTGTCGCCCAGCACCTCGCCCAGCAGCTCGCTGGCGCCGTTGATGACTCCGGGCTGGCCGGTGAAGCCGGGATCCGAGGCGACGAAGCCGACGACCTTCACGACCCGCACGATCTTGTCGAGGTCGCCGATCACGGACTTCACCGCGGCCAGCGCGTTCAGCGCGCAGGTCGCGGCCAGCTCCTTGGCCTGCTCCGGGCTGACCTCGGCGCCCACCTTGCCGGTGGCCGGCAGCGCGCCGTCCACCATCGGCAGCTGGCCCGAGGTGTGGACGTACGCGCCCGAGCGCACCGCGGGCTGGTACGCCGCCAGCGGCGGCACGACCTGCGGCAGCTTCAGGCCCAGCTCGGCGAGCCTGTCCTCCACCGCGCTCATGCCTGCTTCTCCCGCTTCAGGTAGGCCACCAGCTGCTCGGGGTTGTTCGGCCCCGGCACGACCTGGACCAGCTCCCAGCCGTCCTCGCCCCAGGTGTCCAGAATCTGCTTGGTCGCGTGCACGAGCAGCGGCACGGTCACGTATTCCCACTTGGTCATGGGGCCGAGCGTAATGCCTGTACCGACGGCGCGCGGACGCGGCGGCGCCGCCCGGGCGCGCGGCCGGTCCGCGCCCCTCGCACGCCCCCGGCGCACAACCCGACGCCGGTCCCGTGCGTAGCCCGCCACCGGACTGGTTAGGCTCCTTGGCGTGAGCAGGCTCCATGTCGTCAGCGGCAAGGGCGGTACCGGCAAGACCACGGTCGCCGCTGCCCTCGCCCTCGCCCTGGCCACCGAGGGTCGCCGTACCCTCCTGGTCGAGGTCGAGGGCCGGCAGGGCATTGCCCAGGTGTTCGAGACCGAGGCGCTCCCGTACGAGGAGCGCAAGATCGCGGTGGCCCCCGGGCCCGACGGAGGAGGTGTGTACGCCCTCGCCATCGACGCCGAGCGGGCGCTCCTGGACTACCTCCAGATGTTCTACAAACTCGGCGGCGCGGGCCGCGCGCTGAAGAAACTCGGCGCGATCGACTTCGCCACGACCATCGCCCCCGGCCTGCGGGACGTCCTGCTGACCGGCAAGGCGTGCGAGGCGGTGCGCCGCAAGGACAAGCGCGGACGGTTCGTCTACGACGCCGTCGTGATGGACGCCCCGCCCACCGGCCGCATCACCCGCTTCCTGAACGTCAACGACGAGGTCGCGGGCCTGGCCAAGATAGGGCCGATCCACAACCAGGCGCAGGCCGTGATGCGGGTCCTGAAGTCGCCCGAGACGGCGGTCCATCTGGTGACCCTGCTGGAGGAGATGCCCGTCCAGGAGACCGTGGACGGCATCGCCGAGCTGCGCGCCGCCGGACTGCCCGTGGGCGGCGTCGTGATCAACATGACCCGGCCCGAGGTGCTGGACACCGGCGAGGTCGACATCGCCGCCAACGGGGCACGCAGGGGCATCGCCGAGGCGCTGGCCGAGGCGGGCCTGCGCGGCGGCCGCCGCGGCGCGGCCGGTGTGAAGTGGGCCGACGGGCTCATCGACCCCCTCCTGGAAGAGGCCCGCGAGCACGCGCAGCGCGTCGACCTGGAGCGGGCCGAGCACGCCGAGCTGGCCGGTCTCGACCTGCCGACCTACGAGTTGGAGCTGCTCCCCGAGGGAGTGGACCTCGCCGGGCTGTACCGGCTCGCGCGAGACCTGCGGAAACAGGGGCCGATATGACCGCGGACGCAAGCCTCCCGGACGACCGCGCCACGGACGACGGCACTCCGGACGCCGCCACCCCGGACGCCGCGACGACGGATGCCGGCGCTGCGGATGCCGCCGTTACGGACGTCAGCCCCCCGGGCGCCGGTGCCGCGTCGTCCCGGCACACCGCACCGTCCCCCTCCGGGCGCGGCGCGCTGCACTCCCCCGCCGCCCACCTGGAAGTCGACCCGCTGCTCGACGACCCGCGCACCCGCATCGTCGTGTGCTGCGGTTCCGGCGGCGTCGGCAAGACCACGACCGCCGCGGCCCTCGGCGTACGCGCCGCCGAGCGCGGCCGCAAGGCCGTCGTGCTGACCATCGACCCGGCCCGCCGGCTGGCGCAGTCGATGGGCATCTCGGAACTGGACAACGTGCCGCGCCGGGTCAAGGGCATCGACGAGAGCACGGGCGGCGAGCTGCACGCCATGATGCTGGACATGAAGCGCACCTTCGACGAGATCGTCGAGGCGCACGCGGACGCCGAACGGGCCCGCGCCATCCTGGACAACCCCTTCTACCAGTCCCTGTCGGCCGGTTTCGCGGGCACGCAGGAGTACATGGCCATGGAGAAGCTGGGCCAGCTGCGCTCCCGTGACGCCTGGGACCTGATCATCGTCGACACCCCGCCCAGCCGGTCCGCGCTCGACTTCCTGGACGCGCCCAAGCGGCTCGGGTCGTTCCTGGACGGCAAGTTCATCCGGGTGCTGATGGCGCCCGCGAAGGCCGGCGGGCGGGCCGGCATGAAGTTCCTCAATGTCGGTATGTCGATGATGACCGGCACCCTCAGCAAGATCATGGGCGGTCAACTGCTGCGGGACGTGCAGACGTTCGCCGCCGCGATGGACACCATGTTCGGCGGCTTCCGTACGCGCGCGGACGCGACCTACCGGCTGCTCCAGGCACCCGGCACCGCGTTCCTCGTCGTGGCGGCTCCGGAGCGGGACGCGCTGCGCGAGGCCGCGTACTTCGTCGAACGGCTGGCCGCCGAGCAGATGCCGCTGGCCGGGCTGGTCCTGAACCGGGTGCACGGCAGCGGCGCCGCCCAGCTCGGCGCGGAACGGGCGCTGGCCGCCGCCGAGGCCCTGGTGGACCGGGACCGGGCCGCCGCCGAGGAGCCGGCCGGCGACCGGTCCGAAAATCTTGGTGGCGACGGCATTGTGGATCTAGCGGGCGGGAAGGCTGATTCTCGTACCGCCGACGGCCACTCCCCCGCCGCGGCGGACCCACGGACGACGGACGACACCCCATCGGCAGCACGGCTCGCTGCCGGCCTGCTGCGGTTGCACGCCGAGCGGATGCACGTACTCGCACGCGAACGGCGAACGCGCGACCGCTTCACCGCGCTGCATCCCGAAGTCCCGGTCGCGGAGATCGCCGCGCTGCCCGGCGACGTCCACGACCTGGCGGGGCTGCGCGCGATCGGCGACCGCCTCGCCTCCCGGGAACGGACGGCCGACGACACCCGGCAGACCGAGGGCTGACCGGAGAACCGGTCCAGGAACCGGCCGGAGAACCGGTCAACGAAAGGGCCGGAGTACTGGCCTGAAAACTCATCAGATGACTGGTCAGAGGGTTGGCCAGAGGGCTGGTCGGAGAACCGATCAGTGGGCTGGCCAAGAGCCGACCGGGCAAGACCCGGCCGCAGCCCGGCCCTGCCACCGCCCTGTCACAGCCCTGATGCCGCCCTGTACGGACCCCAAGAGGCCCCGGGGAGCAGGGCCAAAGGACTTCACCCAGCAGCAGCGGAAACAGCGGACTGCACCAGACTCAGCGAACTGCACCGGTCTCAGCGGACACGACGGACTCAGCGGCGAACGCAGACAGCCCGAGCAACGATCCCAGCGTCTGTAGCGCCACCCGGTGCCGGCCGCTTGCACGCGCGCTCGCGCCTTCCCGGTACCGAGGCGCCGAGTCGTCCCGCGCCGGCGAATCCGTACGGCTACGTCCACGCGCCGGGCAAGCCCGTGCACCAGGACGACCTCCGCCGTCAGGACCGCGCACCGATCAGGACTGTGCACCGATCAGGACCACGCGCTGGTCACGACCGCACAGCGATCTCGGCCGCACCAACCACGCCCGTACAGCTGTCACGCCCGTACGCCGACCGTTCCGGCCCACGCCGAATACGCCCATGGACCAACCGGCCCACAGCAGACGGCTACCGACGTCTAGCCGACCGCGGCGTAGTCGTCGTACGTACCGTCGTAGCGGTTGCCGTACGCGTTGTCGTAGGTGTTCTCGTACGTCTCGTCGTCCTCACAGTCCACGGGCAGGATGCCGGTGCTGCGCTCGTATTCCGTACGCGCTGTCTCCAGCAACCGACGCCACGAGGTGACGGTCGGGCGGCGGCGCAGCAGCGCCCTCCGCTCGCGTTCGGTCATGCCGCCCCAGACTCCGAACTCCACGCGGTTGTCCAGGGCGTCGGCCAGGCACTCCGTCCGCACCGGGCATCCGGTGCAGACCGCCTTGGCCCGGTTCTGGGCCGCGCCCTGAACGAACAGCTCGTCCGGATCGGTGGTGCGGCAGGCTGCCTGTGTACTCCAGTCGGTTACCCAGCTCATGCTGGCGCCGTCCTCTCCCGAATCGAGGCTCCCCCACGGCGGCAAGCGGCATATTCACCGTTGCCAGTTGAGGACGTTACGGAAGGCGAGCAGGGCGCAACACCCCCTTCGGGCCCAATCTTGAATGGCCCGAACGGACTATGTGTATGCGGCAGATCACCCAACGGAGTGAGCCGGTGGCATACGCCACGTTCCCGGCAGCATGGGGCAGTTCGCCACTGCCACACCGGGTGCACGGCGACATATGCGGACGTACGGGGCGCCACGCGCACGCGGAGGCGGGGTTGACGGGCCGACGTGATCCCTCTGCGGCCGCCGGACAGGATCAGGTTAAACGAACAGATGCACCCCTGTCCGGCGTTTGAGAACGGAGCCACCTCGTGAAGTCGCACCGGCCGGTCGTCACCTGCGTCACTGCGGACACCCACCGCCTCCACCACGGCCACCGCGCCCGGCTCGGGCGCCGGGCCGTTAGGGACCCGCGTGCCCCGGCACACGGACATCCCGGTACCCGGACATCCCGGTACCCGGACGTTCCGGTAGCCGGATGTCCCGGTGCCCGGGCGTCCCGACCCAGCCCCGCTCCCTCGGGCCGCCGTACACGAGGGCTTAGGCTGCCCTCATGGGTAAGAAGCGCGACGGCGGGGGTCTGACCAAGACCCAGCAGGCCGCTAAATTCCTGGGTGTCAGCGTCCTGGCCGGAGCGGTGCTGGCGGGCCTGGCCCTCCCCGCAGCCGGCGCGCTGGGCCTCGCGGCGAAGGGATCGGTCGAAGGATTCGACGAGATCCCCGCCAATCTGAAGACTCCACCGCTGAGCCAGCGGACCACCATCCTCGACGCGGACGGCGGCGAGATCGCGAAGGTCTACTCGCGCGACCGCACCGTGGTCGACCTGAAGGACATGTCGCCGTACGTCCAGAAGGCGATCGTCGCCATCGAGGACGCGCGTTTCTACCAGCACGGCGCGATCGACCTGAAGGGCATCCTGCGCGCGGTCAACAAGAACGCGCGGTCCGGCGGCGTCTCCGAGGGCGCCTCGACGCTGACGCAGCAGTACGTGAAGAACGTCTTCATCGAGGAGGCCGGCGACGACCCCGACAAGGTCGCCCAGGCCACCCAGCAGACCATCGGCCGCAAGGTCAAGGAGCTGAAGTACGCGATCCAGGTCGAGGAGGAACTGGGCAAGCAGAAGATCCTGCAGAACTACCTGAACATCACCTTCTTCGGGCAGCAGGCGTACGGCGTCGAGGCCGCCTCCCAGCGGTATTTCAGCAAGCACGCCAAGGACCTGACCCTGGACGAGTCCGCGCTGCTGGCGGGCATCGTGCAGTCGCCGAGCCGGTACGACCCGGTGAACGACCCGAAGGAGGCGCAGCGCCGCCGTAACACCGTGCTGCAGCGGATGGCCGACACGAAGGCCGTCACGCAGGCCGAGGCCGAGGCCGCCGCCAAGAAGCCGATCAAGCTGAAGGTCAGCCGCCCCAAGAACGGCTGCATCACGGCCGGTTCGGGCGCCGGGTTCTTCTGCGACTACGTACGCGAGGTGCTGCTGAACGACCAGGCCTTCGGCAAGACCCGCAAGGAACGCAGCAAGCGCTGGAACCAGGGCGGCCTGACGATCCGTACGACGCTCGACCCGCAGACCCAGAAGTCGATCCAGTCGGCCGTCACCAGTCAGGTCTACGCCGACGACCCGGTCGCCACCGCGGCGACGATCGTCCAGCCCGGCACCGGGAAGATCCTGGGCATGGGCCAGTCACGTCCGTACGGATTCGGTCAGAATCAGACCCAGATGAATCTGTCCGTCGACCAGAAGATGGGCGGCGGCGCGGGCTACCAGCCCGGCTCGACGTTCAAGCCGGTGATCGCGGCGGCGGCCCTGGAGGCCGGCAAGGGCCCGGACCAGTCGTACTCCTCGCCGTACAAGATGCAGTACCCGAGCCCGGTCTCGACCTGCACCGGGCAGTGGACGGGCAACAACCCGGTCCAGAACGAGAACACCTCCGAGGTCGGCCCGTACAGCATGAAGGAGGCGACCGCGAAGTCGGTCAACACCTACTTCGTGCAGCTGATCAGCGACATCGGGATCTGCCCGGTGACCAAGATGGCCGACAAGATGGGCATCAAGCGCTCCAACGGCAATCCGGTGGAGCAGAGCCCCGCCATCGCGCTGGGCTCCCCCGAGGTGTCCCCGCTGACCATGGCCAACGCCTACGCGACCTTCGCCAACGAGGGCGTCCACTGCTCCCCGGTGGCCATCGAGTCGATCACCGACGCGACCGGCAAGGCGCTGACCGTACCGAAGACCAGCTGCCACCGCGCGATGTCCCAGCAGACCGCCAAGACCATCAACGCGCTGCTCAAGGGCGTCGTCGAGGACGGCACCGGCCGGCAGGCCGGCCTCCAGGGCCGGGACAGCGCGGGCAAGACCGGCACCACCGACAGCCGGTATGCGGCCTGGTTCACCGGTTACACCCCGAACATGGCCGGCGCGGTGTGGGTGGGTGACCCGGCTCACAAGCGGCGGATGTTCGACATCACCATCGGCGGCACCTTCCACGACAAGGTGTACGGCGCGGACACCCCGGGCCCGATCTGGCGCGAGGCGATGTCGGGCGCGCTGTCCGGCAAGCCCGCGCCGTCCCTGCCCACCGTCCCGCTCGGCGACTCCGACAAGAGCGACGGCAAGGGCGGCGGTGGCGGCGGCCGCCACGACCGGCCCGGCGGCGGAGGCGGCCACGGCGGGGGCCGGGGCGACGGCAAGCCGGGCGGCGGCTGGCACATTCCCGGGTTCCCGGGGCTGTTCGGGGGCTGAGGCGGGTCAGACCGCTGAGGCAGCGATCAGGAAAGACGTAAGCGCAGGACGTACGGAAGGGGCGCTCCCACCAGATGGTGGGAGCGCCCCTTCCGTACACCGGCTGGCAGGGAGCAGCGATCTCACGGCCTACACCGCCTGGACCACCCGCACCCCCGCATCGCCTCCCCGCCCCACTCCCCCGCTCCCCCGCTCCCCCCGCTTCCTCTCCTCAGCCCGCGAGCAGCTTCTTGACCACCGCGGCCACCCGGCCGCCCTCGGCCCGGCCCGCGATCTTCGGGTTCACGATCTTCATGACGGCGCCCATGGCCCGCGGCCCCTCGGCGCCGCTCCCCTTGGCCTCCGCGACGGCCTCGGCGACGATGTTCTCCAGCTCCTCGTCCGAGAGCGGCTTCGGCAGGTACTCGGCGAGCACCTCGCCCTCCGCGCGCTCCCGCTCCGCCGACTCGGCGCGGCCGCCCTTGTCGAACGCCTCGGCGGCTTCCCGGCGCTTCTTCGCCTCCCGTGCGACGATCTTCTCGACCTCGGCGTCCGACAGCTCGCGCGCCTCGGTGCCCGCGACCTCCTCCTTCTGGACGGCGGTCAGGGTGAGACGGAGGGTGGAAGAGCGCAGCTCGTCACGGGCCTTGATGGCCGTGGTGAGGTCGTCCTGCAGCTTCGACTTGAGCGTGGTCATGACGTCGAGTATGCCCGTACGCGGCGCCCCGCGCCCCACCATTACGTTCCGGTGCACGGAGGTGACGTACCGGAGAGCGGATGCCGGGTACCGGACGGCGGGCGTGAAACACCGGAGGACGGGGCAGAACCTACCGATGGGCGATTCCCCCGCTCGCTCTGCCACGATGGGAATCATGCGCGCCCGTTACGGAGTCCCCCTGTCCCTCGCCGCGGCCGGTGCCGCGGGCCTGGTCTACGCCGCCGGAATCGAAGTCCGCTCCTTCAGACTGCGCCGGGTCACCGTGCCCGTACTGCCGCCCGGGATGCGGCCGTTGCGCGTCCTCCAGGTCTCCGACATCCACATGGTCAGCGGCCAGCGCAAGAAACAGCGCTGGCTCCAGTCGCTGGCCGGACTGCGCCCCGACTTCGTCATCAACACCGGCGACAACCTCTCCGACCCCGAGGGCGTCCCGGAGGTGCTGGACGCGCTCGGCCCGCTCATGGAGTTCCCGGGCGCGTACGTCTTCGGCTCCAACGACTACTACGGTCCCAAGCCGCGCAACCCTGCCCGCTACCTGGTCGAAAAGGTTCAGAAGCGGCACGGTCTGAACGGCAACCCGCCCGTCGTCGGCGCCATCCACAATCCCTGGGAAGACCTGCGCGACGCCTTCGACACGGCCGGCTGGGTCAACCTCACCAACACCCGCGGCCGCCTGAAGCTCGACGGCCCGGCCGGCGGCTTCGAGATCGCCCTGACCGGCCTGGACGACCCGCACATCAAGCGGGACCGCTACGCCCAGGTCGCCGGCGGCCCGGAACCGGGCGCCGACCTCTCCCTGGCCGTCGTCCACGCGCCCTACCTGCGCACCCTCGACGCCTTCGCCGCCGACGGCTACCCGCTGATCCTGGCCGGCCACACCCACGGCGGCCAGCTCTGCATCCCCTTCTACGGGGCCCTGGTCACCAACTGCGACATCGACACCGAGCGGGTCAAGGGCCTGTCCACCCACACCGCGGCCGGCCACACCTCCTTCCTCCACGTCTCCGCAGGCTGCGGCACCAACCGCTACACCCCGGTCCGCTTCGCCTGCCCCCCGGAGGCGACGCTGCTGACGCTGACGGCACGGGACTAGAACGGCGGGTGGGGTCGGCCTGGCCCAGGCAAGGCCGAGGCCACGAGCCCCACCCACTCCCCTTCCTCCACCCCTCCTCCCCCGAATTCGCACACACCCTCCGCATCACCCCCCACTCCCGTCTAGCGTGGGGGGATGATCGACCCCACCAGCGCACGCGTCCCGAGCTCCCGTCCGCCGCAGGCCACCTCGCATGCCTCCACCCGGTACGCCCGGGGAGCGGCAGCCGCCTCGGCCCACACCCCGGCCTCCGCCGTCGTCCCCCCGATCCGGCGCCCGCTGGCCGCCGTGTTCCGCCTGCTGATCGCCCTGGCCGCACTGACCGGCCTCGTCCTGGACATCGCGATCACCCCGGACCTGGGCCGCCTCTTCAGCTACTTCACGGTCCAGACGAACATCGCGGTGGCCGTCTTCTTCGCCTGGTCCGCCTACCGCGCCTGGTCCGCCCGCCCCCCGATCTCCGCGCGCATCAGCGGCGGCGTCCTCCTCTTCATAGCCATCACCGGTCTCGTGTACCACTTCGTGCTCACCAACGACTCCAGCAGCTTCTCCATGACCGGCACCCCGGAACACGACACCGTCCGCACCGTCTCCACCCACCTCCTGCACACCGTCACCCCCATCGGCGCCGCCCTCGACTGGCTCCTGCTCACCGCCCCCCGCAGCTTCCGCTGGCGCTACGCCGCCCAGTGGCTGGCCTACCCCTTCCTCTACCTCCCCTTCGCCCTCGTCCGCGGCGCCCTACTCGCCCCGGGCACCGAGGGCCGCTACCCGTACCCCTTCCTCGACGTCGACCTCCACGGCTACGCGGGCATCGCCCTGAACACCCTCATCTTCGGTTCCGCCTTCTACGCCCTCGCCCTGATCCTCATCGCGATCGACCAGGTCAGGCCCCAGCCCCGGCGCCCGGAGAACCGGATTTCACCTTCGGGGATCGGTCCGCTAAAGTAGAGCTCGTTGCTTCGGGGTGTGGCGCAGCTTGGCAGCGCGCTTCGTTCGGGACGAAGAGGTCGTGGGTTCAAATCCCGCCACCCCGACTGGGAAGTAGCAGGTCAAGGGCCACCGACTCGCAAGAGTCGGTGGCCCTGACTCGTTTCCGGGGCCCCTTGGGAGAAGTCCGGGGGAAGGTCTTCGGATAGGCCTTCCTGCACTCCCCTACCGACATCCGGCCAGACGCATCTGCAGAAGCCCATCGAGCACAGCGACGGGTGATGTATGACACATCGCCAGCCGGGCATGCCGACGGGCCCGTCCACAGGCCCGTCGGCATCAGTGACACCGCTCGCCCCGCCCCGACAGCACCGGCCGGGACGCCTCAGCGCTTTCCGGCGGCCGGGGACGTCTCCTGCGCCGGAGCGTCCAGGGCCGGCTCGTTCAGGATGCGGAGCAGGGGGACCAGGGTGAGTGCGGTGAGCACGGCGGCCAGGGCGAATACCGGGCGTGGGCCGGTCAGTTCGGCGAGCCCGGCGGCCAGCGCGGCACCCAGCGGCATACCGCCCCAGCCGAGGCACCGGATGGCGCCGCTGATCCGGCCCAGCCGGTCCTGGGGGATCAGGCGTTGGCGCAGCGAGATGACCACCACGTTCCACAGTCCGCTGCCCACCCCGCCGAGGAACGTGGCGAAGGCGATCACCGCGACGTCGGCGCTCACGGCAGGGGCGCCCAGCATGACGACGCCGGCCACCACGTCCGTGACCAGGATCCAGCGGACGCCCACGGTGCGGGCGAGGCGCGGGGCCAGCGCGGCGCCGATCACGGCGCCGGCGCCCAGGGTCGTCAGCAGCAGTCCGTAGCCGACCGGGGACAGGCCGACCGGGCCCTGGACGGTGTACACGACCAGTACGGCGAGCCATGCGCTCCAGCAGCCCGCCATGACCGTGCTCATGAGCGTCAGCGTGCGCAACGGCCGGTTGCGCCAGAGGATTCTCAAGCCCGCGGTGAGCAGGTGCCGCCTGCGCCCGTCGAGCCCGTCGTCGCCGTGCTGTCCCGCGCCTTCGCCGCTTCGTACGCCGTGCTCGACCACGTCCCTGTCAGGTGGCCCGTCCTGGGCCGCCGGCCGGTACTTCCCGTGCAGCATCAGCAGGGCACAGGCCGCGACGGCATAGAGTCCGCCGGCGCCGCCGACCGCCCATGCCGGGCCGAGGGCGACCAGCAGCCCGCCCAGCGGCAGCCCCACGAACTCGTTCAGTACCGACTCCGTACCCCGGATCCAGGAGTTCGCCCACTCCAGCCGGTGGCCCGGCACCACCGAGGGGACGAGTGCGGTCGTGGCGATGTCGGCGACGGCCTCGCCGACCGCCAGACAGCATGCGACCAGGTAGAGGACGTAGAGAACGAACAGGGCGGTGGCGTCGAGCAGGAGGGCGGCCAGGAGGGCGGCCAGTGCCGCCGCGCGGAACAGGTCGAAGAAGATGATCAGGTGGCGCCGGTCCATGCTGTCGACGAGCAGACCGACCACCAGCGGAGCCACCGCCCAGGGCAGCGTGTGCGCCAGCTTCGCCCCCGCGACCAGGCCCGAGGACGCCGTCAGCTGTACGGCGAGCAACGGGATCAGGGCCAGCACCAGACCGTCGCCGAGGTTCGCCGATGCCGTCGCGGCCCACAGTCGCGCGAAGACCCGGCCGTCCCCGCGCTGGTCGGGACGGCCGGATCGGTGCTGTTCCGCCGGTGTCAGCACAGAAGGGCGAACGTGGCCCGCATGAAGGTGCCTTCACCGTGGGCGCGGACGGTGTGGGCGAATGCCGCCCGGGCGTTGGCCGGCGCCGGCACCGTGGTGGGCGAGACCATGGGGAACTTGGCCAGCAGGCCGCGTACCTGCTCGCCGACGCAGTTGATTCCCTTGTTCTTCAGGATGACGTCGCCGATCGCTGCGCCGGCGCCGTCGAGAGACTCGCCGGTCCAGGCGGAAACCGCGTACTTCTTGCCTTCCACCTGCTCGAAGAAACGGAGCTGGGCGTGGCCTTCGCTTTCGGTGAGGAGGACGAAGATGCGACGCTCGGCGAGCTCCATGTCGAGCGCGTCCACCTTGCGCAGGATGGATTCCGGATCGCCGTACAAGTCGTGGACTTCTGGAGTCCATGAGTACTGCCTGCAAGGTACCGCCAAATCTGCGGCTCCCCGCTCAGTTGATTTTCGGGGTGTGACACTCACGGAATATCCCCTTCCTCTGCTTCCGGCTGGCTGCCCAGCAGGGCAGCCGCCTTCAGATTTCCGGATCCGGCGAAAAAGCACAATTGCAGGTTTCGCATGGCAGCCATACCATCCCGGCATGCGTGACCTTCATCGTTCACGTGTACTCGTCGAGGTCGCCGAATCCGGCGCAAGAGCATAATTGCGGGTTCCGGATGGCTGCTATACCTTCCGGGCATGCGTGACCTTCATCGTCTGCGGGTGCTCGTCGAGGTGGCCGACCGGGGGTCGATGTCGGCCGCGGCCAGGGCACTGTCCTTCAGCCAGCCGGCCGTCTCACGGCAGATCGAGGCGCTGGAGCACGAGGTGGGCGCGCAACTCGTACAGCGGCTGGGCCGTGGTGTCCGGCTGACCGACGCGGGCCTGCTGCTGGCCGACCGGGCCCGCGACATCCTGTCCCAGGTCGTCACCGTCCAGCAGGAGTTGCGGGCGATGAGCGGGCTGCGTGGCGGGCGGCTGCGGGTGGGCGGCTTCGCCGGCGTCAACGCGTATCTGCTGCCGCAGTCGCTGGCCCGCTTCGCCGAACGCTATCCGCAGGTGGGGCTCTCGCTGTCCGGCTGGACCACGCGCCACCACGCCGCGGACCTGCGGTCCGGGCTGATCGACATCGCGCTGGTCACCGGCTGGGACCTCATCGGTGAAGAGGCCTGCGGGCTGGACGTCCTGCCACTGCTGGAGGACGAGTTGTACATCGCCGTCGCCCGTGACCGCCGGGCCGGCCGTGGCGGGTTCTCCAGGGGTGAGCTGCAGGACCTGGCGGCGGAATCGTGGATCGAGGGCGCCCATCCGGACTGCCTCGGGCCGCAGCCGGAATTCGAGAGTGCGCTGGGGTTCGCACCGCATATCCATTTCCAGGTCGGGGACTGGAGCACCGTCATCCGGTTGGTGGAAATATCGGCCGGTGTCACACTTGTTCCGGGATTGCTCGCGGTCCGCAGCAGTGGAAAAATCGCCCTTCACTCTCTGGCGGGAGAATTTCCGCCACGCCGTGTGTACATTGCGCTTCCGGAAGGACGGCACGCGCCCGCAGCGGAACCCATGATCGAAATTCTGCTGGAAGTGGCCCGAAAGGAGGGTGCGCTGCTCGCCGGTACGGCCATTCATTGAACGTCCGTGATCGTCCGCGAACGTTCGCGCTCCCCGATGGGCGTCGGCGATTGTCCCGGATTGTCCGGCCGGATCGATCGCACGGCCGCAGGAGTCGGAGGCGGAGCCCTACGGGGCCCGTAAGGAACATTCGCGAGGAACATCTGCAAGGAACATCCGTGAGGAACATCCGTGAGGAACATCCGCGGGGAATATCCAGGAGAGACATCCGGAAGGAATACCCGAAAGGAATATGCGGCCATGGATGCTCGGTTGCGTGCGGTGTGTGATCTGATGGTCGAGCTGGTGCGTGAACAAGCCGGCCTGCACGAATACGACGGCCACGTACAGGACCTCTCCCCGGACGGCATCCGCTCCGGACTCGCCGGGCTCGGCGGCCCCGCCCCCGGCCTCCGCGAACCGCCCTCCCCCCTCACCCCGCCCGACTCCCCCGGACCACTCGACTCTCCCGGATCGCCGGACTCTCCCGGATCGCCCGACTCCCACGACGCCGCGCACCTCCACATCTTCGAGGCGGCCCTGCGCACGGTCTACGGCGACCTGGAGATGCACCGCCGCAACCCGCTGCCCCACCTGCTCAATCTCGACGTCTGCTGTTACGACCGGGAGTACGCACCGGCTACCGACCGGGACCGTGCCAAGCGCGCCCACCTCGCCAACTGGCCCGCCGCGATCGACGCGTCCGTCCGCGCACTCGACCAGGTCGACGCCCCCACGGCCCGCGCCGTGCTCGACACGGCCGACAGCCTCGCCGCCGTCATCCCGCCCGAACTGGCCGGCACCGATGTCGCCGTACGCGCCCGCAGCGCACACGGACGGCTGATGGCCTGCCTGAAACACGCGGCCGACCACGGCGACCCGCGCTCCGCCCTCGGCGAGCGGGACCTCGCCCTGCTCATGGGCGCCCCCGAAGGGCTCGAAGTCAGCGTGTCCCGGCTGGCCGACCGGGCCGACCAGGAGGCCGAACGGCTGCGCGCACTGCTGCGCGAGGCCTGCCACCGGCTGGTTCCCGGCCGCCGCCCGCACGACCTCGTGCGCGATCTCGTACGGGAACACCCGCCGGCCGACGCCGTACTGGACCGGGCGCGAGCCGTCACCGACGAACTGATGGCCTTCACCCGCGGCCGGGCGCTCCTCCCGCACCTCGACGGTGAGGTGCTCGTCGGCCCCACACCACCGTCACGTCAGGACACCTGGGCCATGATGAGCTTCGCCGCCCCCGGGGAGCCCGACGCCCCGTCCTGGTACCACATCACCTTGCCGGGGCCCGGCTGGAAGGACGAGGACGCCGCCGAGTGGCTGACCGTCTTCAGCCCGGCCATGCTTCCCGCCGTCACGGCACACGAGGTGGTGCCCGGGCACTTCGCGCACGCCCGATGCCTGCGCAGGGCCGGCAGTCCTGTCCGGCGGATCCTGCAGTCCCTCACCTTCATGGAGGGCTGGGCCCACTACGGGGAAGAGCTGATGGTGGAGGAGGGTTTCCGGGCGGCCGACCCCCGCTTCACCATCGGCGTCTGCATGGAAGCACTGATCAGGGTGACCCGGCTCGCCTGCGCGATCGGTGTACACACCGGAGCCATGGACGTACCGGAGGCCGCCCGGCGCTTCGAGGCGGACACCTACCTGTCGGGCCGGGCCGCCCGCGCGGAGGCCGAGCGGGCCACCTTCGACCCCACCTACGGCCGCTACACCTGGGGCAAGCTGGCCCTGCGCGACCTGCGGGACGAAGCCCGGCGACGCTGGGGCGACGCCTACTCTCCCTTGCGCTTCCACAGCGCTGTCCTCGCCCTGGGCTCCCCACCGCTGGGCCTGCTGCCGACTGCCCTCGCAGAGGGCCTGCCGGCACGCCCCACCCGCCTGCCTGGATGATTCAGCCGATCCGCCACAGCACGGGCGCCGATCGTTTCCGTACCGGTGACCGGCTCAACCGCCCCTACGCGTACTCACTTCGCACGCCGAGCCGGCAGCGCCCCCAGCTCCGTCCGTCGATGCAGCACAGCCCGCCCGGCCCGCGCCGTGGTCAGCAGCCCCGCCCCACGCAAGGCGGCGGTATGGGCGGAGGCGGTGACGTTGCTGAGCCCCAGGCGGCGGGCCAGGACTGTGGTGCTGTGGGGTTCGGCCAGGAGCCCGGCGCAGGAGGCCCCAGGCATCGCTGTCGACGCGGTGCAGGTCGCGGAGCCGTGCGGGCGGCGGGGTGTCGCTTCCCTCGTGCATCTGTCGTAGCTCGGAGCGGACCAGGTGCTCTGGGGTGGCTCGTACGGAGGGGCTGGGGCATGCGCTGGATCCGCGGCGGTTGGGTGTGTACGGGCACTCGGCGGGCGGCACCGCGGCTGCCCAGGCCCAGTATGCGGATTCCCGTGTCGGCGCCGCGGCTGACTGGGAGGGCTTCCTCGACCAGGCGCCGGACGTCTCCGGACGCCCCGGGGAATTGCTTCCGGTGGCCCGGGAGGGCGTGGACCGGCCGCTGCTCCTGGTGGGGACGGGCGGTTTCGCCGGACGGACGGAGATGGAACGTTCCTGGGCGGCTGTGGTCGCCCACCCGGGAGGGCATACGCGCCGGGACCGGCTCGATGGCTCGGCCCACCGGGCCTTCACGGACCATGCGTTCATCGCGCCGCGGTTGCAGGCGGCGGGGCTGATGACGGCCGAAGGCCGGGCCAGGCTGGTGGGTGTGGCCGATCCGGCGTGGTCGGTGCCTGCCGTGCGCGGCCAGGTGCGGAGGTTCTTCGCGCGCCACTTGCCGGAGCACTGACTGACATGCGTAAGTACGTCAGAGGTGCGTGGCACACGGCCCCGAGGGGCGGGGCCGTGTGCCACGGGACGCTATGGTCGGAACGCAGGTCAGTGCGACGAGGGGGGCGGCCGCCGATGATGCCGGACGAGGCGGTGATCGGTTGTGCCGGAGAGCTGGTTCTCGGGACCCGTGGGGCCGCCGGGCCCGGTGAGGTCCTGGTGCGGGTCAGGGGCGGGACGGAGACGTTTCTCGCCTGGTCCGACGATCCCCTGCCGCGCGGGACGTCCGTGCTCGTGATCGCGTCCCGGGGCGGCCGCCAGGTCGACGTGATCAGCTGGGCCGATCCATTGGACGCGTCGGCCGGTGACGCCGGCGACGCCGGTTGAGGAGACGACGAGAGATGTTCGGTTACCGCGTGCCCGCCCCCGACGAGGCGATGCTGATCTCGGGTGGCAGGCGTGGCCTCGGGGGTGCGCCGTTCCGCGTGGTGACCGGCCACGGCAAGTTCGTGCTGCCCGTCTTCCGCAAGACCCGCTTCCTGACCCTGGCCATGTGCGAGTCGGAGGTCGTCGAGACCTGCGTGACCCGGCAGGGCATCGCGCTGACGGTGCGGGCCGTGATCGCCTTCAAGGTCGGCAACGACACCGAGAGCATCGTCAACGCGGGCCAGCGTTTCCTCTCCGACCAGGACCAGATGTCGGTGCTGACCGGCCGGATCTTCGCCGGTCACCTGCGGTCCATCATCGGTTCGATGACGGTCGAGGAGATCGTCACCGAGCGGCAGAAGCTGGCCACCGAGGTGCTGGACACCTCGAAGTCGGAGATGGCGAAGATCGGGCTGCACGTGGACTCGTTGCAGATCCAGTCGATCGACGACGGCGACACCGGCTACATCGACGCCATGTCCGCCCCGCACAAGGCGGCGATCCAGCGGCAGGCGCAGATCGCACAGGCGCAGGCGACGCAGGCCGCCGCGGAGGCGGAGCAGGAGGCGGCGCGCAAGCAGGCGGAGTACGCGCGGCAGACCGCCGTCGTCCAGGCCGAGTACTCCGCCGAGGTGGACCGTGCGCAGGCCCAGGCCGCGCAGGCCGGTCCGCTGGCCGAGGCCCATGCGCAGCAGGAGGTACTGGACGCGCAGACCGAACTGGCGGAGCGGGCCGCCCAGCTGCGCCAGCAGCAGCTGGTGGCCGAGGTCGTCAAGCCCGCCGAGGCGGACGCCGAGCGCATCCGGGTACTCGCCCTGGCCGAGGCCGAGCGCATGAAGATCCAGGCGGAGGCTGCCGCGTCGTACGACCGGGTCGCGCTGGACCGGATGCTGATCGACCAGCTCCCGCAGATCGTCAAGGAGGCCGCCGGCGGCCTCTCCGGCGCGAACGTCAATGTGCTCAACGGTGCTGACGGGCTCGGCGAGATCGCGGCCGGGCTGGTCGGCCAGGGACTGACGATCCTGGATTCCGTACGGCGCAACCTGGGCGCGCCGGAGGAGAGCACGGCTGACGGGCGGGTGCCGGAGCAGGGTGGCGGACGGGTGGAGATCGAATAGGCGAGGCCCGGGGGCGGCACTACCGGGGGACCGCACGGGGGGGGCAGCGGCCGCGGGCGGTGCGGTACGGGGGCAACGGTGGCGGACGTAGTGCGGGGGGGGCAGTGGCCGCGGTCCGTACGGGCCTCAGTGGCGGCGGGTCGCCTGGGCACGGGTGCCGGCGATGGCCAGGGAGGCGGCGGAGATGCCGATGGCGGTCATGGTCGCGGTGACGGCGCTCTGCCGGGTCAGGCTGTCCGCCGTCAGCAGGACGGTGGTCGCGATCACCGAGGCGACGATGTTGCCGGGTAAAAGGTAGAGCAGAAAGGTGAGTTGGGCGCGGGCCGGGTTGCTGGGCGGCGTGGAATCCGGGGCGTGGGCTCCCGTACCGCCTTGTCGCAGGGTGGACCAGCGCTGTGACTCCTCGTGCTGTTCACGGGACCGCTGGAGGCGGGACACGACCAGCAGGGCCGCGGCCGTGAGCAGTCCGGCGGCCGTGACGGCGCCGAGCGCGGCCCACGGGGCCGGGGTCAGCAGGAGGACGGCGACCAGGGCGGGCGTGCACCAGAAGGTGACGCAGGACGCGGCGGCGATGCGGTGCGAGTACGGCCGGTCGGCGCCCGCGCGCAGGGCCGCGGCCGCGGGGAGGTACCAGACGCAGCCGGCGGCGAAGAGCGCGGTGGCGCCGAGGGCGAGGGTGGCGTGGGACATGGTGGGTTCCTCCCTCGGGGAGGGGCGGGTGGGGGTCGTGGGTGAGGGTTGTGGGTGAGGGTGGGTGAGGGGCGGGGTGAGCGGATGCCGGCAGCCGGCGTCTCGGGGCGAGGCATGGCCAGGCCCCGGCGGGCGGGCCCACGGCTGAGGAAGCGTCGGCGGGCTTCCGCAGCCGTGGGCCGGGGACGTCAGGTGCGGGACGATTCCAGAGCGACGATCTCCGGGTGGTGCAGATCGAAGGCCGGGGATTCGCTGCGGATGCGCGGCAGCGAGGTGAAGTTGTGGCGGGGCGGCGGGCAGGAGGTGGCCCATTCCAGGGAGCGGCTGTAGCCCCAGGGGTCGTCGACGGTGACTTTCTTTCCGTACTTGGCGGTCTTCCAGACGTTGTAGAAGAAGGGCAGGAAGGACAGGCCGAGCAGGAAGGAGCCGATGGTGGAGAGGGTGTTGAGGGTGGTGAAACCGTCGGCCGCGAGATAGTCCGCGTACCGCCTGGGCATTCCTGCCGCGCCGAGCCAGTGCTGGACGAGGAAGGTGAGGTTGAAGCCGACGGTGAGGGTCCAGAAGGTGATTTTTCCGAGCCGTTCGTCGAGCATCTTGCCGGTGAACTTGGGCCACCAGAAGTGGAATCCGGCGAACATCGCGTACACGACCGTACCGAAGAGCGTGTAGTGGAAGTGCGCGACGACGAAGTAGGTGTCCGAGACGTGGAAGTCCATGGGCGGCGAGGCCAGGATGACGCCGGTCAGGCCGCCGAAGACGAAGGTGACGAGGAAGCCGGTGGCCCAGAGCATCGGCGCTTCGAAGGACAGTGAGCCCTTCCACATGGTGCCGATCCAGTTGAAGAACTTCACTCCGGTCGGCACGGCGATCAGGAAGGTCATGAAGGCGAAGAACGGTAGGAGTACGCCGCCGGTGACGTACATGTGGTGGGCCCATACGGTGATGGACAGGCCCGCGATGGAGATCGTGGCGGCGATCAGGCCGATGTAACCGAACATCGGCTTCCGGGAGAAGACCGGGATGACCTCGGAGATGATGCCGAAGAACGGCAGCGCGAGGACATAGACCTCGGGGTGGCCGAAGAACCAGAACAGGTGCTGCCACAGCAGCGCGCCGCCGTTGGCCGCGTCGAAGATGTGCGAACCGAATTTTCGGTCCATTTCGAGGGCGAACAGCGCGGCGGCCAGTACCGGGAAGACCATCAGGATCAGCAGCGCGGTCAGCAGTACGTTCCACGTGAAGATCGGCATCCGGAACATCGTCATGCCGGGGGCGCGCATACAGATGATGGTGGTGATGAAGTTGACCGCGCCCAGGATGGACCCGAACCCGGAGAACGCCACGCCCATGATCCACATGTCGGCGCCCACACCGGGCGAGTGCACCGCGTCCGAGAGCGGCGCGTACGCGAACCAGCCGAAGTCCGCGGCGCCCTGCGGGGTCAGGAAGCCGGCCGCCGCGATCAGCGAACCGAACAGGAAGAACCAGTAGGCGAGCATGTTCAGTCGCGGGAAGGCGACGTCGGGCGCGCCGATCTGGAGCGGCATCAGCCAGTTCGCGAAGCCGGTGAACAGCGGCATCGCGAACAGCAGCAGCATCACCGAGCCGTGCATCGTGAACGCCTGGTTGAACTGCTCGTTCGACATGATCTGGGTGCCCGGGCGGGCGAGTTCGGCCCGCATCAGGAGGGCCATCAGGCCGCCCACCAGGAAGAACACGAAGGCGGTGACGAGGTAGAGCGTCCCGATCTTCTTGTGGTCGGTGGTGGTCAGCCACTCCACCGGGATGCGGCGGCGCACGGGGCGGGGGCCGAGTGCGACGCGTGGTGGGCCGGAAGCCGCGGACGCCGGGTCGTCCCGGTGGGTGTCCGGCCCGGTGGCGGGCCCCGCCGGAGCGCCAGGGGGTGCCTGCGCTCCGGGGTCTGACTGCGTACGCGTATCCGATCCGTCCACCGGGCTGTGTCCTTCACCTCTGGCGCACCGCTGGCGCCTGACTCCGACTCTGGCCGGGAAGAGCCTCAGCACGGGGGAGAGACCGGCTCTTCCCGGCCCCATCAGGGTCCGTCGCGGCGCATCCGCCGCCATAGGGCCGGGCGGGCCGGGACGGCTGCCGAGGGTCCCTCACCTGAGCGGCCGTCAGGCCCGGTCGAGGGGGCGGCGGATCCGGGCGGGGGTCGGCGGGTCCGGGCGGGGGACAGCGGGCCCGGCGAGGGTCAGCGGGCCCGGGCGACGGCGGGGCCAGGTGACGACGGTTCCGGGGGACTACGAGCCCGGGGGACTACGGGCCCGGATGACGACGGGTTCAGGTGACGACGCCGGAAGACGCCCCCTACCACCCCCCGCGCTGCTCCCCCTGCCGCTCCTGCTGCCCCCGTATCCGCCCGGCGATCACCGCGGCCTGCACCCGCCGCCCCACCCCCAGCTTGGACAGAATCGTGGAGATGCGGTTCTTCACCGTCTTCTCCGCGAGGAACAGCTGGTCCGCGATCTCCCGGTTGGTCAGGCCCTCGCCGATCAGTTCCAGGATCTCGCGCTCACGGGGTGCGAGCCGGTCCAGTTCGGACTGCGGGGACGTCTCGGCCTGCTGCGGCGCGCGCAGCCGCGCCATGACGCGGGAGGCGGTGCGCGGGTCCAGCATCGATTTGCCGGCCGCCACCGTCCGTACGGCGTTCACCAGGTCGGACCCGTTGATCTGTTTGAGGACGTACCCGGCCGCGCCCGCCATGATGGCGTCGAAGAGGGCCTCGTCGTCGTCGAAGGACGTCAGCATCAGGCACGCCAGGTCCGGCATACGGGCGCGCAGTTCGCGGCACACCTCGATGCCCTCGTGGTCGCCGCCCGACGGCTCGCCCCGCTCGCCCAGCCGTACGTCGAGCACGGCCACCTGCGGGCGCACGGCGGGCACCCGGGCCAGCGCCTCGGGACCGCTGGACGCCTCCCCCACGACCTCGATGCCGTCCTCCGCGTCGAGGAGGTCGCGGACGCCCCGGCGGACCACCTCGTGGTCGTCCAGGATGAAGACGCGCAGGGGCGGGGTGCCCGGCGCGGCGGGGCCGATGGGTCCGGTGGTTCCGGTGCGTCCGGTAGGGCCGGTGGGTCCGGTGTGCTGGTTCATGCGGCTCTCGATCTGTCGGCCGGGCGTGCGGGGTACCGGTCCATGGTGCGGCGGGGCGGCGGTCCGGCGGGGCGGGCCGATCGGCGGCCGCCCGGACCGGTGGCCCGCCGCCGCCGTAACACCCGTTCCGTACGCGCGCGTCGGGAGCGGCTGCCAGCGGTAGCCGGGGGAGGTGCTCCGCCCGCGCGCAAAGGGGTGCGAGGGCATCACACACCCGTGCACCAGCACGCGGCGAGGGCCGAAAGTCCCGCGGGAATAGGGCCGTTCGGGCACCTTTGCCTGGTGCCATACTGACGCGCCCCATCCCCTTCAGGAGGTCCGCTCATGCCACGCCTCGCGTCGTACGCCCTCGCGCCGTACGCCCTCACGGTCAGAGCGCTCCGAGCCGTTCCGGCCCTCCCGGTCTCCCCCCTCGCACCACCCTGCCCGGTCGCCGCGGCCGCCCCGGTCGCCGTGTCCGGCCCGGTCTCCGTGTCCGACCCGGCCCGTACGTCCCCGCGGGCCGCCATCGCCGCCGTCACCGCTGTCGCCGTCACCGCTGTCGCCGTCACCGCCTCGAACCAGGTCGTACGGCCATGAGTACGGTCAACGACGATTACCACGCCCTGCTCGCCCGGCACGAGGCCATGCGGCTGCGCCGCCGTATCCTTTCGCCGCGTCCGGAGCGCGAGGACGCGGCCCAGGAGCGCCCGACGTACGGCGGCCAGCCGGCCGGCCCGAACGGCCCGTCCGGCAGCCCCCGCGCGCTCGGCCGGCCCGCGATCCACTCCGGGAACGTCTCCGGGGCCGCCGGACGTTACCCCTCCGACGCGTACGCCGATGCCTGCGCCGACTCCTACGACGGCGCCGCCGACCAGCGGGTGATCACCGAGTACCTGGAACTGGTGACGCCCTTCGGCGAGCTGATCACCCACCTCTACGAAGCGATGTTCCGGCGGTGGCCCTACCTGCGGTCGCTGTTCCCGGAGTCGATGGAGTTCCAGCGCGCCCATCTGGCGCGCGCGTTCTGGTACCTGATCGAGAATCTGCACCGGCCCGACGACATCGCGGAGGTCTTCGGCCGGCTCGGCCGCGACCACCGCAAACTCGGGGTGCGTCCGGTGCACTTCGAGGCGTTCGAGGCGGCGCTGTGCGAGGCGCTGCGCCGTACGGCGGGCCCGCGCTGGGCCGAGGCGGTGGAGCAGGCGTGGGTGCGGATGCTGCGGTTCGCCGTCGCCGCCATGGTCAGCGGCGCCGAGGCCGCGCTCGCCGAACCGCCGTACTGGCAGGCCACGGTGACCGCGCACGAGCGGCGCCGTCCGGACCTCGCCGTCCTGCGGGTGCGGCCGCACGAGCCGTACCCGTACCGGGCCGGGCAGTTCGCGGCGCTGGAGTCGCCGCGGCTGCCGCAGGCGTGGCGGCAGTACTCGATCGCCTGCGCGCCCCGGTCCGACGCCGAGCTGGAGTTCCACGTACGGCAGACCTGCACGGGCGGTGTGAGCGAGGCGCTGGTGGCGCGGACCCAGGTCGGTGACACGCTGCGGGTCGGCCCGCCGCGCGGGTCGATGACGCTGGACGACGAGCTGGCGAGCGACCTGGTCCTGGTCGCGGCGGACACCGGCTGGGCGCCCGTGAAGGCGCTCCTGGAGGAGCTGTCCGCGCGCCGCGGCCACCGCAGCGTACGGCTGTTCCTCGGGGCGCACAGCTTCGCCGACCTGTACGACGCGGGAGCCCCCTCGGAGCTGGAGCGGGGACGGCCCTGGCTGCGGGTGACGCCCGTCATCGGGCGGCGGCCGGAGACCGGCGGCGCCTTCGGCCCGGACGGGTACGGCTACGACGCGCTGGCCGAGACGGTGGCCGACGCGGTGACGCGGCACGGCGACTGGTCGGGGCATCTCGCGTACGTCAGCGGGCCGGCCGCGGTGGTCGACACGACCGTGGCCCGGCTGACCGCCGCCGGGGTGCCGCCGCAGCACATCCGCCACGACCCGCTCTCCGACATCCTGCGCCCGTCGTCCCGCCCCGAGGAGGCCGCCGGCGATCCGGCGCCGGGCGGGCCCGCCGTGGTGTCCCGGTCCCGGGGCGCCGCGGCCGGCCGGCGGGCGCCCGCGAGCACCACGTTCGAAGGAGCCGACTCATGAGCGTGCCGACGACCGTGTCCGCCGTACGACCCGCCGGTCCCCCCGGACAGGAAAGCACGGCAGGACCGGCGGCCCGGCCGGGGCAGGCCGCCACGTCCGGGCGGCCCGACGCGGCCGGCCCGGCACTCGCGCGGCACATCGTCGTCATCGGCGGCGGCATCGCCGGGCTCGCCGCCGCCCACCGGCTGACCGGCGCGGGCCTGCGGGTGACGCTGCTGGAGTCCACCGGCCGGATCGGCGGCAAGCTGCGCTCGGGCGAGCTCGCCGGAACGCCGGTCGACCTGGGTGCCGAGGCCCTGCGGGTGCCCCGGCCGGAAGCGGTCGACCTGGCGCGGGCGGTCGGCCTCGGCGACCGGCTGCGCGTCCCGGCCGCGACGGACGCCGCGCTGTGGACGCGGGGCGCGCTGCGGCCGATCCCCAGCTGCCGCGGGCGGGACGTCCTGGGCAGGGCCCGTACCGTCGACACGTACGAGGTGTCCTTGCGGGCCGCCGTACCGCAGCTCTTCGAGGCGGCGCGGCACGACGGCGCGTTGCTCACCGGCGTACGGGCGGTACGCCGGCGGACGGCCGAGCAGCAGCGGCGCCTCGCCGAGGAGCGGCAGACGGCCGAGCGGCGGCGGATCGCGGAGGAACGGCGGATCGCCGAGCAGCGACGCCTCGCCGACCGGCCGGGAACCGCCGGACAGCCGGGCCTTCCGGGCCGGCCGCGCTCCGGGCCGCTCATTCCCCGGCCCCGTCCCGGGTTCATCCGGCCGGGGACGGGACCGGGGGCGGGTACGGGTACGGGTACAGGACCGGAGGCGGGCACGGGCGCGGGCTGCACCGGGCCCGCGTCCCCGGACGGCCTCGCCGGAGAACTCGGCACCGGCTTCTCCAGTACCCCTGGGACCGGCCTCCCCGGCGGATCCGCGGCCGGCCTCCCCGGCGAGCCCGGAGGAGGCTTCCCCGGCGAGCCCCGGGGCGCCCACACCATCCCGGACCTCTCCCGCGGCGGCCCCGACTACCTCGGGCTGGACGGGGGCGCGGGCACTCTGGCGAGCGCCGTGGCCGATGCCGTACGCGCTGCCGGCGGCGAGATCCTGCGCAACACCCCGGCCCTGGCGCTGACCCGTGGCCCGTACGGCTGGGAGGTACGCACCGCCGCCCGCACCCTGCTGTGCGACGGCCTGGTCCTCGCCACTCCGGCCTGGACGGCGGCCACCCTGCTCGCCGCCGAGGCACCGCTCGCGGCGGCCGAGCTGTCCGAGGTCGCCTACGCGTCGATGGCCCTGGTCACGATGGCGTTCCGGCGCTCGCACCTGGAGGGGCTGACGGCGTTCGACGGCCGGTGCGGCTTCCTCGTGCCGCCGGGCGACGGGCACACCATCAAGGCGTCCACGTTCCTGACCCGTAAGTGGGACTGGCTGTCGGAGCGGGCCAAGGACCTGTTCCTGCTGCGGACGTCCATCGGCCGGTACGGCCAGGAGGAGATCCTCTACCTGGACGACGCCGACCTGGTGAGCGCCGCGCTGCGCGACCTGGGTGAGGCCACCGGCCTGACCGCGCGCCCGGTGGCGACCGACGTGACCCGGTGGATCGGCGGGCTGCCGCACTACGCGGTCGGGCATCCCGCGCGCGTGACCCGCGTACGCAACGGGCTGTCCGCGCTGCCGGGGCTGCGGCTGTGCGGCGCGGCGTACGACGGCGTGGGCGTCGCCGACTGCGTGGCGAGCGGGCAGCGCGCGGCCGACGAGATCATCGCGGCGGAGGCGGCCTGACGGCCCGGGGGTGCCTGGGGCGCGTACGCGCACACTGAGGCGCGTGGGTACGCGCCCCCGGCGCCCGCATTACGGAACACGCTCGCGTACGGCCGGGGCGCGCCGCGAGCCGACGCCCCTGCCGCCCCAAACGCACCGCCTGATACGCCGTCACGAAGCTGCACCCCGTGCCAAGATGAACGCATGGGGTCGCCACGACGCGCCCCTGGTGTGCCGGGAAGTCTGGTCGGCGGTCGGTTCGACGTGCGACGGGGCCGGGTGCCCGGGGCAGGTGGCCATGGCAGGCATCGATGAGACGCTGCGGGACCTGGTGGGGCTGGAAGGCGTCCTCGGTGCCTCGATCGTCGACTACTTCAGCCGCCTGACGCTCGGCGCGGTCGGCGACCCGGCCGGGCCCGACCTCGAAGCGGCGGCCCGCGGCGACACCGACGTGGTGCGCGCCAAACTCTCCACCCTGGAGCTGATCGGCTACCGCCCCGAACGCATCGAGGACATCGTCGTCACCCTCGACGACGCGTTCCATCTCATCCGCCCCCTCACGCGGCGCGCTTGCCAGGGCATCTTCGTCTACCTCGTGCTGGACCGGGCCAGCGGCGATCTGGAGGCCGCGCGGGAGAGCCTGCGCAAGGCCGGGGCGGAGCTGGACGTCTGAGCGCCTGTGTCACCCGTGTCACCTGCGTCACCCGACGTGCTGCCGGAACGGTCCGCCGGGCGCGTTGTGCCGCCGGGAGGCGACGGACGGGGAAGAGTGGGTACGCGCAGGCGCACGCCCCGGGCCTGCCGCGGCGGCCGACAGGAGGAGGCGGACGATGCACGTGGGACTGCTGCGCACGGTGGGTGCCACGACGACGGTGTACGGCCTGGCGGTCACCGCCTGGCCCGGCCTGCTGGCCAAGCCCTCCGGCCTCGCGGAAGCGGACGGCCGGACGGCCCCCGCCACCCGTACCTCCTTGCGCCCCCTGGCCTGGCGCGACGCGGCCTGCGGCCTGGCACTGGTTCTGGCACCGGCGGGCCCGGCCCTGCGCGCCGCCGCCTGCCTGCGGATCGCGGCGGACTTCGGCGATGCGGCGCTGCTCGGCGTGACCCTGCCTGGACGGGCCCGGCGGCGGGCCGCGGTGGCCGTCTCCCTGGGGTGGGGGGCGCTGTCGGTCGCAGGGGTGCTGTGGCCGGCGTCCGGCCGGTGTGACCAGCGCGCGCGGGCGTAACCCGTACGCGCCCTCCCCCTCTCCCCGGCTCCATCGCCTCCTCTCCCTCTCCCCCTGGCTCCTCCGTCACCCCTCCCCCACAACGCCCGGAGCGACCCGCATGAGTGCTGCCTCGATCGCCCTGTTCACCTCCGATCTGCGGGTCCACGACCATCCCGTCCTGCACGCCGCGACGAAGGGCACGGGCAGTGTCGTACCGCTGTTCGTCCTTGATGACGGCGTACGGGCCGTGGGCTTCGACGTGCCCAACCGGCGCGCCTTCCTGGCCGATTGCCTGGCGGACCTGGACGAGGCACTGCGCGCCCGCGGGGGCCGGCTCGTCGTCCGTACGGGAGACGTGGTCGAGGAGACCGCGCGGGCCGCTGCCGAAGCGGACGCGCGCGACGTGCATGTGGCGGGCGGCGTCAGCGGATACGCGCACCGCCGGGAGGAGCGGCTGCGGCGCACCCTGGAGGCCGACGGGCGGCGGCTGCACGTGCACGACGCGGTGGTCACCGCCCTCGCGCCGGGCGAGGTCACCCCGGCCGGCAAGGACCATTTCGCGGTCTTCACGCCGTACTTCCGGCGCTGGCAGGCCGAACGCCACCGTGACGTGCTGCGGGCGCCCCGGCGGGTGCGGGTGCCCGAGGCGGTCGGCTCCGGGCCCGTACCGCGGCGGCGTGACGTGTCCGGGGTGTCCCCCGGGCTGGCGGCGGGCGGCGAAGTGGAGGGCCGCCGCCGGGCGACGGCCTGGATGGGCAGTCCGCTGCGTCGCTACGCACAGGGGCAGGACGACCTTGCCGGGGACGCGACGTCCCGCCTCTCCCCGCATCTGCACTTCGGCACGCTGTCCGCCGTCGAACTGGTCCAGCGCGCCCGTAAGGCGGGCGGGGACGGGGACGGCGCCGAGGCGTTCGTACGGCAGCTGGCCTGGCGGGACTTCCACCACCAGGTCCTCGCGGCCCGCCCGGCCGCCGCGCACGCCGACTACCGGGCGCGGCACGACCGCTGGCGCCGCGACGAGCAGGAGGCCGAGGCGTGGCGCACCGGCCGCACCGGCTATCCGATCGTGGACGCGGCGATGCGGCAGCTCGCCCACGAGGGGTGGATGCACAACCGGGCGCGGCTGCTGACGGCCAGTTTCCTGACCAAGACGCTGTATCTGGACTGGCGGCTGGGCGCGGCCCACTTCCTGTCGCTGCTGGTCGACGGTGACCTGGCCAACAATCAGCTGAACTGGCAGTGGGCGGCGGGCACCGGCACCGACACCCGCCCCAACCGCGTCCTGAACCCCCTGGCGCAGGCGAAGCGCTTCGACGCGGACGGCGCGTACGTACGGCGCTGGGTGCCGGAACTGGCCGACGTACCGGGGCTGGAGAAGGGCGCCGTCCACCGGCCGTGGAAGCTGAGGCCCGCCGCGGCGCGGGCGGCGCTGGACTATCCGGAACCGGTGATCGACCTGGCGGACGGCCTGGCACGGTTCAAGCAGGCCCGCGGGCTGGACTGAGGCGTGGCCTGACCTGTGGCCCGGCGATGCCCGGCCGATGGTTCGCCGGTGATCCGCCGATGTCGCTCATGGCCGGGTATGACGGGCGGTTCCGGTCAATCGGACGGGCCGTGTTCTCGGGCGCCGTTCCCGTGGCTAGCCTGTGCGCCGACCTGCTCCACTCGTACGCACGAAGGAGAGCGATCATGGTCGACATCCCCACCACACCCGGTATGGCCTGGGACGAGGCCGCGTCCCTGCACGGGCAGATCGTCGGCAACCCCTCCGTGGCCCCGAACGCCGACGGCCGGCTCCAGGTGTTCGCCCGCGGGAAGAACGAGCAGGCACTGTGGACCATCTGGCAGAAGCGCGACGGCGGCTGGAGCGACTGGGAGAACCTGGGCGGTTCGCTGGGCAGTGAACCCAACGCCATCCGTAGTCTGGACGGCCGCATCTCGGTCTTCTACAAGGGCTCGGACGGGCACCTGCACCACGTACGGCAGGGCGCGATCAACGTCGGCTTCAGCCCCGACGACATCATCGTGCGCAACATCGGCGGCGACCCGGTCCCGGCCGTCAACGCCGACGGGCGTCTCGACGTCTTCTTCCGCGGCACGGACACCCAGCTGTGGCACGTGTACCAGCAGAACGTCGACTACGAGAACTGGGTGGCGCCGTCCAGCCTGGCCGGCGGCGTGCAGGGCAACCCGGCGGTGGCGCGGGCCGGTGACGGCAAGCTGGAGGTCTTCCACCACAGCACCAACGGCAACCTCTACGACAACCAGCAGAAGGTCCCCGACTCCAGCGACTCCTGGAGCGGCCACTTCGAGCTCGTACGCAACATCGGCGGCGGCGTCGAGGCCGGGCTCGACTCGGACCAGCGCATCCAGGTGTTCTTCCGCGGCACGGACACCCAGCTGTGGCACATCCAGCAGAAGGCCGGGTACGACTCCTGGTCCTCCGCCTCCAGCCTGGGGGGCGGCGTCCAGGGCACGCCGGCGCTGGCGCGCGCGGCCGACGGGCGGCTGGTGGTCTTCCACCACAGCACCAACGGCCACATGTACGCGGCCGAGGAATCGAAGATCAACGGTGTGGACTGGAGCGGCCACTTCGAGCTGGTACGCAACGTCGGCGGCGACCCGGTGGTCGGCACCAACCGGGACGGCCGCCTGGAGCTGTTCTTCCGCGGCACCGACGAGGCGCTGTGGCACCGGCCGCAGAAGTTCGTGTGAGTCCGCGTTCGTGCGAGTCCGTTCGTGCGAGTCCTTTCGTGCGGGCCTCGCGTTCGCGTGAGCCTCGCGTCCGTATGAGCCCCGTGTTCGTCTGAGCCTTACGGGCGCGTGGCCTTGAGCGAGTACATGAGCGGCACGCGGGGGCGGTCGGCAGGCAGCCGGAAGTAGCCGTCGTCCCCGCGTCGCAGCGAGCCGAAGCGCTGGAACATCGTCATGTCGTGCTCGTGCAGGAACTCCAGGCGCAGGCCGGCCGCGGCCAGCGCCGAGACGACGTCGCCGAGGGTGTGCTGCCACTCGACGCGGCGGTTGTGGACCGTGGGGGCCGCGAAGTCCGTGTACGTCCCCGGGCTCTCGTCCACCCAGGCGTCACGGCTGAAGTAGTCGTGCGCGACGCGTGCGGCGCTCTCGTCGTCGAGGGCGTCGGTGAGCGGGTGGAACTCCGCGAGGTACAGGAAGCCGCCGGGGGCGACGAGGGAAGCGGCCGTCTCGGCCCAGCGGCGGATGTCCGGCAGCCAGCACAGCGCCCCGAGGCCGGTGTAGACGATGTCGTACGCCGCCGGGGCCCCGGTGGCGGCGACGGCCTCGGCCGCGTCGTACACGTCGGCGGCGAGGAAGGTGGCACGGTCGGGGCCGATGCCGACCTCGGCGGCCAGCTCGCGGGCGGCCTCGATCGCGGGCTCGGAGAAGTCCAGGCCGACGACGTGGGCGGCGCCGCGGTGGGCCCAGGACAGGGTGTCCTGGCCGATGTGGCACTGGAGGTGCAGCAGCGTCGTGCCGGTGACGTCGCCGACCTCCGCCGCCTCGAAGTCACGGATGACGTCCCGGTCCCGGCGGAATCCGTCCTGGTCGTAGTAGTCGCTCGCGAGGTGGATGGGGACCCGCTCGTCCCACATGGCACGGTTGGCCGCACGCCAGTCCTCGGGTCCCGTGTGTGTCTGCATCCGGCGAAGTTATCCACAGGCTGGGGGCCGTGTCAGCGGAATTTTTCCGGGCCTGCGCAGAATGGGGCCATGACTGACGAGACCACCAACGCCAACACCGAAGCTTCCGGGGCGGGCGCCCCGGGGGCGGCCGGTTCCCCCGCGACCGCGCCGGACTGGGAGAAGCGCTTCCGGGCGCCGCGGGTCGGCCTGCCCGAGTGGGCCGAGGACGCCCCGGACCGCTCGCTGTTCGTCTCCAACGCCACCGGCACCTTCGAGCTGTACGCCTGGGACCGGGCGAGCGGCGAGCAGCGGCAGGCCACCGACCGGCCGAACGGCACGACGGACGGCACGCTGACGCCCGACGGCGAGTGGATCTGGTGGTTCTCGGACACCGACGGGGACGAGTTCGGCATCTGGAAGCGGCAGCCGTTCGGCGGCGGCGCGGACGAGCCGGCCGCGCCCGGCCTGGAGCCCTCGTACCCGGCGGGCCTGGCGCTCGGCCGGGACGGCACGGCGGTGATCGGCCGCTCCACGGACGAGGACGGCACCACCCTGCACGTCGTACGGCCCGGGCAGCCGCCCGTGGAGATCTACCGGCACCGCGAGTCGGCGGGCGTGGGCGCCCTGTCGCACGACGGTTCGCTGATCGCCGTCGAGCACACCGAGCACGGTGACGCGATGCACTCCGCGATCCGGGTGGTGCGGCCGGACGGCTCGACCGTCGCCGAACTGGACGACACCAAGGGCGGCACCGAGGAACTGGGCCTGGCGGTGATGGGCTTCGCGCCGGTGGACGGCGACTCCCGGCTGCTCGTCGGGCACCAGCGGCGCGGCCGCTGGGAGCCGATGATCTGGGACCCGCTGTCGGGCGAGGAGAGCGCCCTGGACATCGACCTGCCGGGCGACGTGGCCGCCGACTGGTACCCGGACGGCGCGGCCCTGCTGGTGGAGCACGAGTTCCGGGCCCGCGCCGAGCTGTGGCGTTACGAGCCGCTGACCCGGCAGCTGACCCGCGTCGAGACGCCCGCCGGGACGGTCGCCGGGGCGACGGCGCGGCCGGACGGCTCGGTGGAGTACCTGTGGTCGTCGGCCGCGCAGCCGCCGGAGGTGCGCTCGACGAGCGGGCGGGTCGTCCTCGACCCGCCCGGGGCGAAGGCGCCGGGCTCGGTGCCGGTGACCGACGCGTGGGTGGAGGGCCCGGGCGGCACGGTCCACGCGCTGGTGCAGCAGCCGGCCGGCGATGGCCCGTTCCCGACGGTCTTCGAGATCCACGGCGGCCCGACGTGGCACGACAGCGATGCTTTCGCGTCCGCGCCCGCGGCGTGGGTGGACCACGGCTTCGCCGTGGTGCGGGTGAACTACCGCGGCTCGACGGGTTACGGCCGGGAGTGGACGGACGCCCTCAAGCACCGCGTCGGGCTGATCGAGCTGGAGGACATCGCGGCGGTACGGGAGTGGGCCGTCTCCTCCGGGCTGGCCGACCCGGAGCGGCTGGTGCTGTCCGGCGGCTCGTGGGGCGGCTATCTGACGCTGCTCGGGCTGGGCACCCAGCCCGAGGCGTGGGCGCTGGGCCTGGCGGCGGTCCCGGTGGCGGACTACGTCACGGCGTACCACGACGAGATGGAGGCCCTGAAGGCGATGGACCGCACACTACTGGGCGGCACGCCGGAGGAGGTGCCGGAGCGCTTCGAGGCGTCGTCGCCGCTGACGTACGTGGACGCGGTGCGCGCACCGGTCTACATCTCCGCCGGGGTCAACGACCCGCGCTGCCCCATCCGCCAGGTGGAGAACTACGTCGACCGCCTGAAGGACCGCGGCCACCCGCACGAGGTGTACCGCTACGACGCCGGCCACGGCTCGCTGGTCGTCGAGGAGCGCATCAAGCAGGTCCGGCTGGAGCTGGACTTCACGCGTCGGTACCTGGGGATGGGGGCGGAGAGCCGCGGCAGCGGCAGCGGCAGCGGTGAACTGAAGCAGTAGGTGCCGAGGGGCGGGGTGGGGGCGGGCGGGGCGGGGGGGAAGCCACCAGAGCGACACGTGGGCCCGCCCCGGCCCCCGAGCCCCCGGGGCTCCCAGCCCCCTCCACCCCGCCCCGCGCCCCCATCGCCCCGCCCGTCTCCCCACCGCCCGCCCCGTGTCCCCCGTCACTCTCCCCGTCCGGGACAATGGAGGTTCGTATGCGGAACGGAGCGGGGGCGCACTCCCGCTCGTCTTGTGGCAGGAGATCACTCGCGGTGTCCCAGAAGCATGAAGCCCCCTCGGCCGGCGGCGACCGTCTCGACCTCCAGGCCGACTGCGGCAGCTGCTTCGGCCTGTGCTGCGTCGCACTGCCCTTCGCCGCCTCCGCCGACTTCGCGGTCGACAAACCCGCCGGCAAGCCGTGCACGAACCTCCAGGCGGACTTCAGCTGCGGCATCCACGCCCGCCTCCGCGACAAGGGCTTCTCCGGCTGTACGGTCTTCGACTGCTTCGGCGCGGGCCAGAAGGTCTCCCAGGTGACCTTCGGCGGTACGGACTGGCGCGGCGCGCCGGGCACCGCGCGGCAGATGTTCGACGTGTTCCCCGTCATGCGCCAGCTCCACGAACTGCTCTGGTACCTGACCGAGGCGCTGGAACTGCCGGCCGCCCGCCCCGTCCACAAGGACCTCCGCCGCGCTCTGCGGGAGACCGACCGGCTCACCCGCGGCAGCGCCGACGCGCTCGCGGAGGTGGACGTCGCGGCCGTACGGCAGGACGTCAACGCCCTGCTGCTGCGCACGAGCGAACTGGTGCGGGCCACCGTTCCCGGCCGTAAGAAGAACCACCGGGGAGCCGACCTGATCGGCGCCCGCCTCAGGGGAGCCGACCTGCGGGGCGCGAACCTGCGCGGTGCCTACCTCATCGCCGCCGACCTTCAGGGCGCCGATCTGCGGACCGCCGACCTGATCGGCGTGGACTTCCGTGACGCGAACCTGAGCGGCGCCGACCTGACCGGCAGCATCTTCCTCACTCAGGCCCAGCTCAACGCGGCCAAGGGCGACGCGTCGACCAAGCTGCCCGAGGCGCTCAGCCGCCCGGCGCACTGGAAGTAGGTTCGCCGCCCCCTCAGGCCGTGCCCCTCAGGCCGTGCCCCTCAGGGCCGCGCTTCTCAGGGCCGCGGTGCGGAAGGCGCGTCGGTCGCGGCGTTCGCATCCTTCGGACCGTCCGCGGCGTTCCCGTCATCCACGGCGTCGGCGTCCTGCCCGGAGGCCCCGGCCGCCGCTCCCTCCTCCGCCGGGACCAGCCCCAGCGCCACGTCCCTGGCCGCCTCCGCCTCCCGGCGGAAGAGCCGGAACCACATGAAGATCACGAATCCGGCGAACACGAACCATTCCCCGGTGTATCCCAGGTTCTGGAACGCCTTCAGGTCCAGCCCGCTGCCCTCCGCCGCCGTGGGCGGCACGGCGACCAGCGGCGCGTCGGCCTCGGTCACGGTGATCCAGGCGTCGTAGACGTCGTACGGGACGATGTTGACCAGCGACGCCGCGCTGATCATGCCGAGCTGCCCGGCCGGCAGCCCGCCGCCCGCGTGCACCCCGTCGGTGCCCTGGTTCTCCGACGCCTGAAGGGCCCCGGTGACCGTCACCGCGCCGCTCGGCGGGGCGGGCACCTTCGCCCTGGCCTCGGGCGCGTTCGCGTCGCCGGGCAGCCAGCCCCGTACGACCGGGAGTGCCTTGCCGCCGTCCGTACGCAGCAGCGTCAGTACGTAGAAGCCGGTCCGCTCGTCGAGACGGCGGTTCGGGACGAGCAGCTGGTGTCCGGTGTCGTAGCGGCCGGTGGCGGTGGCCTGCCGGCCCGAGGTGACCTTGTCCACCGGCAGCAGCTCGTCCAGCGGGCGGGCGGCCGCGGTCTTCGCCTCGGCGGACCGGTCCTCCTGCTGGTGGTGCGTGTCGACGCGGTCCTCGAAGCGGCTCAGCTGCCAGCTGCCCATGAAGATGCAGAAAGGAATCGCCAGTACGGCGAAGACGTTGATTCCCCACCACCGCGGGGTCAGCAGGAACCGGTACACAAGGCCAACGGTACGGGGAGCGCCGCCCGGACCGGACGGCGGGGCCGTCTCCACGCCGCCCCGTATGGCCCGGTTAAGGGCCCGAGCCCGGACCTGGGCTTTCGCCCGGACCGGCGGGGCCGGGGGCCGTTACCGCGCCGGCAGGGGCTCGGTGCGGTAGACCGTCCCGGCGCAGGCGTCCGGGAGCTTGGCGTCCGCCGCGGCCGGCTCCCCGGCCTCCGGCGTGTGGTTGAGCACGATGCCGCCCGGCGGGTTGGAGCCGCCGCCCGGGGTGCCCTCGTTGCCGCCGGCCTGGTTGCTGCCGGTGGTGCTCCCGCCGCCCTCGCCGGACGCCGACGAGGAGGAGTCCGGCGACTTCTCACCGGGTGCCTTGGACGGTACCGGGGTCGGCGACGGGGGCGGCGCGGCGCAGCCGGTCGTGCCGCCGCCCTCGGCCGGGACCCACGCGAACTTGACCTCGTACGCCTCACCCGGCTTGAGCACCAGCTGGTCCGGGGTGGTGATCGGGTCGGGCAGGGCGGGCGCCGCGTCGCCCGCCGTGTGGTCGACGACGCTGACGCGCGAGGTGTCCGTACCGCCCTGCGGGAGCACACCGATCTCGCCGCCGCCCTCGACCGAGCACGCGGCGTCGGAGGTGTTCACCACCCGGAACGAGCCGTAGACGCGGCCGCTCGCGTCGGCGGGGCCGACCGAGCTGACACCGTTGCCGAGCTGCGCGCGCGAACAGGCGGGCGAGGTGACGCCCATCGTCCCGGACGGGTACGGCGTACCGGTGCCGGCGCTGGGCTGCTTGTCCGCCGAGTCCGGGCTCTTGCCCGGTCCGGCGGACTTGCCGGGGTCGGTCTTCTTCCCGCCGTGCCCGGCCGGCGGCTTGCCGCTGTGCTCGGTGCCCTCGCCGTGCGTGCCTTCGGTGCTGCCCGGGGTGCGCTGCGTACTGGCGGCGTTGGCGGGGCGGTCCTCGGGACCGTCGGCGAAGTCGGCGACGTGCACCATCGCGGGGATGGACGTGCCGCCGAGCAGGATGGCCGCGGCGGCGCCGACCACGGCGTGGCGGCGGCGCCGGCGCCGGGCCGGGACCGCGCGGCGCAGCTGTTCGAGCGAGTCGGGGGCGGGCTCCAGGTCGCCGACGGCGGAGTGCAGCAGCCGCCGCAGCTCGTCCTCGCCGACGCCGCGGCCGGTGTCCTGGTCGCTGTCCTGGCTGGTGCCGTGGCCGGTGTCCTGGCTGGTGCCGTGGCCGGTGCCCTGGCCGCGCTGTCCGGTCTCCTGGCGTTCCTGCGGCTCGTCCTTCGGGTCCGGCACGTCCTTCGGAGCCTGCGGGGTCTGTGCATCCTGCGAGGCCGGTGTGGCCTGCGGGGACTGTGCGTCGTGCTGGTCCTGCGCGTCCTGCTGGTGCTGCGGGTGCCCCTGGTTACGGGAGTTCCGCGGGCCTTGCCTGTCCTGCGGGTCGTACGGGCCGAACTGCTTGCCACTCATGCGGGAGCCTCCATGGCGACGCGCAGCGCCGCGATACCCCGTGAGCCGTACGCCTTCACCGAACCGAGCGATATCCCCAACGTCTCGGCGACCTGGGCCTCGGTCATGTCCGCGAAGTACCGCAGGACCAGGACCTCGCGCTGGCGGCGCTGCAACCCCCGCATCGCCTTGATCAATTGGTCGCGCTCCAGGAGGTCGTACGCGCCTTCCTCGGCGCTCGCCATGTCGGGCATCGGCTTGGAGAGCAGCTTCAGCCCGAGGATGCGGCGGCGCAGCGCCGAACGGGAGAGATTGACGACTGTCTGGCGCAGATAGGCGAGGGTCTTCTCGGGATCGCGCACCCGGCCCCGGGCGGAGTGCACCCGGATGAAGGCTTCCTGGACGACGTCCTCGCACGAGGCGGTGTCGTCCAGCAGCAGCGCGGCCAGGCCCAGCAGTGATCGGTAGTGCGCGCGGTAGGTCTCGGTGAGATGGTCGACAGTCGTGCCCGCAGCCATCGCGTCGTCAGTGTCCCCACGCTGAGGGGAGATCTGGGCGGGCTGCGCGGCGGGCCACGGGGCGATCACCGGCATACCCCCGGGCATGCGGGGCCGCAACGGCCGCACTGCTGTGCCGCCGGAGCCCCCTGGGGCGATCGCGATGCCGAATACCTCTGCCACGCCTGTTGGACACGTTTCCCCCCATCAGGGTTGTACGCGCACGACACCGTCTTTGACGGCGGGTCAAATGCCCTCATGCGTACCAGCTCTTCCCCAATACCCCATTTGTCCCACGGGTCCATGGACACCCTTGAGGGGCGGCCACAAAGACGCTCCCCGCCCAACTACCGGTTGCAGTAAGGGGGGAGCGAATAGTCGAACACGGCGTCGGGCCAGTTCAAGTGGTTTGGACCAACGAGTCGCTCACAGGACCTTCACACAACTCTCAAGGTATCTCCTGAGCGGATCAGTGACAGCACCAATCGAGTCAGTAGCTCTCCAAAAAGGTGCTCCTCGGCCACGGTCGACGCTTCCCGGCCACCGAGCGTCGCACACCGGTCCCGGACGCCGTGCGCCGGGTCCGGACGCCACGCGCCGGGTCCGCAGGCCGGTCCCGTACCTTCGCGCCCCGCGCTCCGCGCCCCGCGCTCCGTACCCCGCCCTCCGGCCCTACGCCGTCATCTCCGCCGCGACCACCTCGGCGATCTGCGCGGTGTTCAGCGCCGCGCCCTTGCGCAGGTTGTCCCCGCACACGAAGAGCTCCAGCGCCCGGGGGTCGTCCAGTGACCGCCGTACCCGCCCGACCCAGGTCGGGTCGGTGCCGACCACGTCGGCGGGCGTGGGGAACTCGCCGGCCTCCGGGTCGTCGCAGACCACCACGCCCGGCGCGGACGCCAGGATCTCGTGCGCCCCGGCGACCGTGACCTCGTTCTCGAAGCGCGCGTGCACGGTCAGCGAGTGCGTGGTGATCACCGGGACCCGTACGCAGGTCGCGGCGACCCGCAGGCCGGGCAGCCCGAGGATCTTCCGCGACTCGTCACGGATCTTGAGCTCCTCCGAGGACCAGCCGTCCTCCCGCGGCGACCCGGCCCACGGCACGACGTTCAGCGCGACCGGCGCCGGGAACGGGCCGAGCGTGTCGCCCATGGCCCGCCGTACGTCGCCGGGCGTGGTGCCCAGGTCCGTACCGGAGACGGCGGCGAGCTGGGAGCGGAGCGTGGCGACGCCGTCCTCGCCCGCGCCGGAGACGGCCTGGTACGAGGAGACGATCAGCTCGCTCAGCCCGTACTCGGCGTGCAGGGCGCCCAGCGCGACGATCATCGACAGGGTGGTGCAGTTCGGGTTGGCGACGATGCCGCGCGGGCGCACCCGCGCCGCGTGCGCGTTGACCTCGGGGACCACCAGCGGCACTTCCGGGTCCATCCGGAACGCCGCGGAGTTGTCCACGACCACCGCGCCCTTGGCGGCGGCGATCGGCGCCCACTGCGCGGCGACCTCGTCCGGTACGTCGAACATCGCGACGTCGATGCCGTCGAAGACTTCCTCGCTCAGCGCGAGGACCTCGACCTGCTCACCCCGTACGGTCAGCTTGCGGCCGGCCGAACGGTGAGGGTCCCCCCTGCCCGGACGCAGCTGAGAGCTCGGGGGAGAGGCGACGAGACGGATCTCGCCCCAGATGTCGGCCCGCTCGGAGAGGATGCCGAGCAGCACCGAGCCGACCGCGCCGGTGGCGCCGACGACCGCCAGATGCGGCTTACGGGCCGCGCGGTCAACCGCGCGGCCCGTAGCCGTACCCGGGAAGGGTGTGGTCATCGACCGGTGCCGCCGTAGACGACGGCCTCGTCGCTCTCACTGTCGAGGCCGAAGGCGCTGTGCACGGCCTGCACGGCCTCCTTGACGTCGTCCGCACGGGTGACGACCGAGATACGGATCTCGGAGGTCGAGATCAGCTCGATGTTCACGCCCGCGTTGGACAGCGCCTCGAAGAAGGTCGCGGTCACGCCGGGGTTGGTCTTCATCCCCGCGCCGACCAGCGAGATCTTGGCGATCTGGTCGTCGTAGCGCAGCGAGTCGAAGCCGACCGACGCCTTGGTCCGCTCCAGCGCCGTGACGGCCTTGCGGCCCTCGTCCTTCGGCAGCGTGAAGGAGATGTCGGTCAGACCCGTCGAGGCGGCCGACACATTCTGCACGACCATGTCGATGTTGACCTCGGAGTCCGCGATGGCCCGGAAGATCGTCGCGGCCTCGCCCGGCTTGTCCGGGACGCCGACGACCGTGACCTTCGCCTCGGAGGTGTCGTGCGCGACGCCCGAGATGATCGCCTGCTCCATGGGCTGGTCCCCTTGCGGTTCGTTGCTGACCCAGGTGCCGCGCAGTCCGGAGAAGGACGAGCGGACGTGGATCGGGATGTTGTAACGGCGGGCGTACTCGACGCAGCGGTGCAGCAGCACCTTGGAACCGGAGCTGGCCAGCTCCAGCATGTCCTCGAACGAGATCCAGTCGATCTTCCGGGCCTTCTTCACGACCCGGGGGTCGGCGGTGAAGACGCCGTCCACATCGGTGTAGATCTCGCAGACGTCCGCGTCCAGCGCCGCGGCCAGCGCGACGGCGGTGGTGTCCGAGCCGCCCCGCCCCAGCGTGGTGATGTCCTTCTTGTCCTGGGACACACCCTGGAAGCCGGCGACGATGGCGATGTTGCCCTCGTCCACGGACGTCTTGATGCGGCCCGGCGTGACATCGATGATCCGTGCCTTGTTGTGCACGGAGTCGGTGATGACACCGGCCTGGCTCCCGGTGAAGGACTGCGCCTCGTGACCGAGGTTTTTGATCGCCATCGCCAGCAAGGCCATGGAGATCCGCTCTCCGGCGGTCAGCAGCATGTCGAACTCGCGCCCCGACGGGATCGGGGACACTTCCTGCGCGAGATCGATCAGCTCGTCCGTCGTGTCGCCCATCGCGGAGACCACCACAACCACCTGGTTGCCGTTCTTCTTGGCCTCGACGATTCGCTTGGCGACGCGCTTGATGCCCTCGGCATCCGCAACGGATGAGCCGCCGTACTTCTGCACGACAAGGCCCACGTGCGCTCCTCGCAACTGTCTCTTCGGGAGTTTCCTCCCGGACCCCCGGAAAAGGGGGTACTGCGGTCGGCTCAGTCTAACGAGCAGGCGGAATCCGCCTCGCCAATACCACATGGTGAGACACAGCGCTCACGTCACGAACGTCCGTGGACCGGCGTGGGCGCGCCGTTGCGCCCGCTCGGCCAGCACATGCCCGCTTCTCACAAGGGCACACGGAAAGGTAACCCAGGTCACACCAAAGGCCCGGGTCCGTACCGCGTACCGGCAGCCCTGGTACGCGTACCCGTCCGACGCGTACCCGTCCGACGGCCCGGTTCACATCCGGACGGGCGGACGGCCCCGACCCGCCCTCACACCCCGCGCAGCCCCAGCGGCCCGGCGATCTCCGCCGCCATGACCTTGCCGGCCTCCTCGGCGAGCCGCTCCTCGTCGCCGTCCGCCGCGTCGCTGTCCGTGTCCAGGCCGTCCAGCTCGTCCAGCGGCTGGTCCAGCCGTACGTGGGCGACCAGCGACTGCAACGCGCGGAGCGCCGCGCTCGCCGTCGGCCCCCAGTTCGACAGGTACGAGAACTGCCACCACCACAGCGCTTCGCTGACCCGGCCCGCCCGGTAGTGCGCCAGGCCGTGCCGCAGATCCGTGATGAGGTCCGCGAGGTCGTCGGAGATCCGGCAGGCGACGGGCGCGCTGCGCGGTACGTACGGGTCGAAGACCTCGGAGTACACGTCCACCGGGTCCAGCAGCCGCGCGAACCGCTCCCGCAGCTCGTCGACGTCCGGTTCCGGGCCCACGTCGGGCTCGTACCGCTCGTCCGGCACGATGTCCTCGTGCGCCCCCAGACGGCCGCCGGTCAGCAGCAGCTGGGAGACCTCCAGCAGCAGGAACGGCACGGCGCTGTCCGGCTCGTCGCCCTTGGCCACCTCGGTGACCGCGACGATGAAGCTCTCGATCGAGTCGGAGATCTGTACGGCGAAATCGTCCGGATTCCGCGTGGCGTCGTGCAGCGTGGCGTCAGACATCGAGAAGTCTCCTCCCTTCGAAGGCCCGCCCGAGCGTGACCTCGTCGGCATACTCCAGATCGCCCCCGACGGGCAGTCCGCTGGCCAGCCGCGTCACCCGCAGGCCCATCGGCTTGACCATGCGCGCGAGGTACGTGGCCGTGGCCTCGCCCTCCAGGTTCGGGTCGGTGGCCAGGATCAGCTCGGTGATCGTGCCGTCCGCGAGCCTGGCCAGGAGTTCCCGTATCCGCAGATCGTCGGGGCCCACGCCCTCGATCGGGCTGATCGCCCCGCCAAGCACGTGGTAGCGGCCGCGGAACTCCCGCGTCCGCTCGATCGCCACGACGTCCTTGGGCTCCTCCACGACGCAGATGACCGCCGGGTCGCGGCGCGGGTCCAGGCAGACCCGGCACTGCTCGTCCTGTGCGACGTTGCCGCACACGCTGCAGAACCGGACCTTCGCCTTGACCTCCATCAGCGCGTTCGCGAGCCGGCGGACGTCGGTCGGCTCGGCCTGAAGAATGTGGAAGGCGATCCGCTGCGCGCTCTTGGGACCGACGCCGGGCAGCCTGCCCAGCTCGTCGATCAGATCCTGGACCACGCCTTCATACACGGAACGTCTTCTCTCTCTTCTGCCGTGCTGCGTACGCTAGTTGTCTCCTCCCCGGAAAGGGAGACCCATCTTCCGACGACTTCGGCCCCGGAGATCCGGAACGGTGGTTCCGGAGCCGGAGCCGGAGCCCGTGTCGTCGTCCGTCGTCCGTCGGCCGACGGCTCAGAAGGGAAGGCCGGGAATGCCGCCGCCGCCCAGCCCCTGGGCGAGCGGGCCGAGCTTCTCCTGCTGGAGCTGCTGAGCGCTGGCGTTGGCGTCCCGTACGGCGGCCAGGACGAGGTCCGCGAGCGTTTCGGCGTTCTCCTCGGCGGTGCCCGCCTCCGGGTCCACCGCCTTGGGGTCGATGACCAGGCCCTGGAGCTCGCCGGAGCCGTTCACGGTCGCCTTGACCAGGCCGCCTCCCGCCGAACCCTCCACGGGCGTCTCGGCCAGCTCCTGCTGGGCCGCCGCGAGATCCTGCTGCATCTTCTGGGCCTGCTGGAGCAGCTGCTGCATGTTGGGCTGACCACCGGGGATCACTACGTGACTCCTGCCGTACGACAACGATTGGTGCGGTAGCCCGAGCCTACGTGCTCGAACGGCGCGACGCCCTACGCCGTACGGAGGAGCACAGCCGTACGCCCGGCCGACAGCCGTCCGGCGCGCGCCCGCACCTGATCAGCACGCCCGGAGCGAACGCCCGGTACGGCCGCGGCGGACGGTCGCCCGACCGCTCAGTACTCGTTGTTGAACTCCTCGACCACCGTCGCGCCCAGCTCGCGGACGATCAGGTCGTGTCCGCTCAGCGCGGAGTCGACGAGGTCGGGGTCGTCCTCGGCGGGCATGTCGTCCTCGATCGACACCGGCGCGGGCTCCGGCTCGCGGTACGCGGCGGCGCCACCGGCAGGCCCGCTTCCGGCCCCGCCCTGCGCGCCACCGGACGGACCACCCGGCCCGCCGTTCTCCCCGTTGCCGCCGCTGTCACCGTTGCCGCCACCGGCATGACCGCCGCCGGTCCCGTAGCCGCCGCCACCGGACGGGGCGCCCGTCGGGGCCACCGCCTGCCGTGCCATCTGCGCGCCCTGGCCGCCGCCCGCGTCATACCCGGACCCGGAGCCGCCCTGCGCACCACCGGAGGGGCCACCAGGCCCGCCGCCCTGCGCCGGAGCGCCGGAGGGGCCACCGAAGCCGCCGCCACCGCCGCCGAAATTGCCGCCGCCGAAGCCACCGCCCTGCGGCGCGCCTCCACCGGGCCCGCCAGGCGGATTGGTGCCTCCGGACGGGTCGACGATCGCCTCGACCCTCCACTGCACGTTGAACTTGTCGGCCAGCGCCTGCCGCAGCACGTCCTCGCTGCCGCCGTTGGCGAAGCTGTCCCGGGCACCGGCGTTCGGGAAGCCGATCTGCAGCGTCGTGCCGTCGAAACCGGCCACCTGCGCGTTCTGGCTGAGCAGGATCCAGGTGAAGCGCCGGCGGCCCTTCACCGCCTCCAGGATCTCCGGCCACAGCTGCCGCACCTGCGCGGCTCCCTGCGCCATGCTCCCGCCGCCCTGAGCGGCCTGCTGCGGCTGCTGCGGCTGCTGCGGCTGCTGCGGCTGCTGCGGCTGCTGTACGGGTACGGACTGCCCAGGCTGCCCGGCCTGCCCTGCACCGGCCTGCACACCGCCACCAGGACCACCGGCAGAACCGCCGGCCCCACCGGCACCTCCCGGGCCACCGCCCTGCCCCGGCGCCGTCGCCGTGGGCCACCCACCGGGCTGCCGCCCGGCCGCACCTCCGGCCACACCCCCGGCCGCCTGCTGCCCGGGCCACGCACCGGGCTGCCGCTGTCCGGCACCACCCTGGCCCCCGCCCTGACCAGGCCAGGTCCCAGGCTGCGCCGCCTGCTCACCCCCCGTACCGGCACCCGCGCCAGCACCTGCTCCAGCTCCTGCTCCTGCTCCTGCTCCTGCTCCAACCCCAGCCGCGTTCGGATTCCCGGCCCCCGGCCAAGCGCCCGGCGTGGCAGCAGCCGCGGCCTCCGCCCCCGCGGATTCCGCCTGCACCCCACCAGCAGGCGCACCGCCAGCGGACACCCCCGACACATCCGCCCCAGAACCGACACCCGCACCAGCACCAGCCCCGACACCAGCTCCGGCCCCAGCACCCCCGGCGCCTCCCCCATTCATCCCCCGCACCGCGGCGCGAGCGGCGGCCGGACCAGCAGGCCCAGCAGGCCCAGCCGGCCCAGCAGGCGGCCCAACAGGCGACCCGGTCGGCACTCCGGCCGGCGGCATACCCGCATGCCCCCCCGGCCCCGGCACATACTCGACCTCGGGCCCGCCGATCCCCGTCGTCACCGGCCCACCGACGCTCAGCCCGGCCGTGCTCGCCCCACGCTCCAGGCGATCCAGGCGCGCCTGCACCGAGCGCTCGTCGTCGTACGCCGCGGGCAGCAGCACCCGCGCACAGATCAGCTCCAGCTGGAGCCGCGGGGAGGTCGCCCCCCGCATCTCCGTCAACCCGGCATTGACCAGATCCGCGGCCCGCGCCAGCTCCGCTCCCCCGAACACCGACGCCTGGGCCTGCATCCGCTCGACCACATCGGCCGGCGAATCGATCAGCCCCTTCTCCGCCGCGTCCGGCACCGCCGCCAGGATCACCAGGTCACGCAGCCGCTCCAGCAGGTCGGCCACGAACCGCCGCGGGTCGTTCCCGCCCTCGATGACCCGGTCCACGACCTCGAAGGCCGCCGCCCCGTCCCCCGCGGCGAACGCCTCCACGATCGAGTCCAGCAGCGACCCGTCGGTGTACCCGAGCAGCGACGTGGCCATGGCATACGTCACACCCGCGTCGCCCGCGCCGGCGAGCAGCTGGTCCATCACCGACATCGAGTCACGCACGGACCCGGCCCCGGCCCGCACCACGAGCGGCAGCACACCCTCCTCGACGGGGATGTCCTCCTGCCCGCACACCTCACCCAGGTAGTCGCGCAAGGTCCCCGGCGGCACCAGCCGGAACGGATAGTGATGCGTACGCGACCGGATCGTCCCGATGACCTTCTCGGGCTCGGTGGTCGCGAAGATGAACTTCAGATGCTCCGGCGGCTCCTCGACCACCTTGAGCAGCGCGTTGAAGCCCGCCGACGTGACCATGTGGGCCTCGTCGATGATGTAGATCTTGTACCGGCTGCCGGCCGGCCCGAAGAACGCCTTCTCCCGCAGTTCACGCGCATCGTCGACACCACCGTGCGAAGCGGCGTCGATCTCGATGACGTCGATGCTCCCCCGCCCGTTCCTGGCGAGGTCCACACACGACTGGCACTCCCCGCACGGATCAGGCGTGGGACCTTTCTCACAGTTCAGACAGCGCGCCAGGATGCGCGCACTGGTCGTCTTGCCGCAGCCGCGCGGGCCACTGAACAGATACGCGTGGTTGACCCTGTTGTTCCGCAGGGCCTGCTGGAGCGGATCGGTCACGTGCTCTTGCCCGATGACCTGAGCAAAGGTCTCGGGGCGGTAGCGGCGGTACAGCGCGAGGGACGACACGCATACGACGATATCGGCCCGCACCGACAACCGGGCCGCCCCCGATCCCCGGAACGCAAACGCCCCCCACGCACCCGCCAGAGCTCACTTACCCTTGCTGCCTTCCGGCCCTGGGGGAGTTCGGTGAGATAGCGCCACGTGAGGGGCTGCGCCCAACCCTAGCGGATCCCCCGCCCCACGCACGACCCCACCCCACCCCGAGATCACTTCCACCCCCCTCGACGATCACTCCCACCCCCCTCCGGCGGATCATGTTCGCGAGCACCCCTCAACGTCTTGTATTGTTTGCGGCGGAGGATTCGCCTAGTGGCCTAGGGCGCACGCTTGGAAAGCGTGTTGGGGGCAACCCCTCACGAGTTCGAATCTCGTATCCTCCGCCAGTGCCTCACCGGGCACTACGTCGAAGGCCCCTACCGTTCGCGGTGGGGGCCTTCGTCGCGTTCTCACCCCTCGTTGTCCTGGTTTTTGTCCACAGGGGGTGCCTCATGGGGGCCTAGGATGGTTTTCTCGATCTTCCGGGTTGCTTCCTTCAGCGTGGGGTCAGTCACATGCAGGTACCTGACCTGCATCCGAGCGGCACCGCCCGGTTCCCGTCCCATGATCTGGTTGATGACGCGACCCGGGTCAGCGGGCAACATCAGCACGGTCCTGGCCGTCATGCAGGCGGGGCGTCACGGACGCCGGCGTCTACCAGCAGTCGCTTCCAGTCGTGGTGGTCCGCGTTTGAGCTCAGGGGCCCACCCAACGGCTGGTGAACACGTACTCCGACTCGATCCACAGATCACCGGCCGTCTTGCGCTTCTGCCCTGAGTCTTGGCATGAGCCCGGAGCATGGCCACCAGCGGACCAGGCAGGGGCACGGCGCGTCGGCCAGCTCGGGACTCTGTGCCCCTGATCTTGTGCCCACCCCGCACCTTGTCCGGGTAGCACTCCGCTTTCGCCTGGCCGCACGGTGAAGCATCCGGGCACCCATGCTTACATCTTGGGCCCAGGCGGTTCCGACGCAGGTTCAGGTACTCGTTGCCAAGGTCGACATCAGACCAACGCAGTCTTAGAGTCTCGCCCTGCCGGAGTCCGAGCGCCAACGTCGCCATTCTCGGCGCCGTCCGTGGTTGCGGTTGTCACGGCAGCCTCGCTGATCGTCTTGCAGCACGCCAGGTGTGACCGCTGTCGAGCTGGTTCGCGGCCGAATCTTGACCAGCGGCCCTGGCGTCGGGACGGAGAATGCGGAGCCGGATGAGAACGCCCGACCGCTCAGCCGCGCGGGCGGATGTGAATGCCCAGCCTACTCCTGACTGGTATCAGCACCAGCTGTGAAGAACCTGTTGTGCCCTGCCCGTACTCCCGCTTCGCCGCCGCGAATCTCTCCTTCCGCACGTAGACCGAGTCGTACACCGCGAACGCGGATCGAGCAGCGTCACGCCGCTTCACCCAGAACAGGCCGTGCTGGAGCGGGTGAAGCACATCTGCCAGCCACTCGTGAAAGCCGCGGTCGGCGCAGGCTGGGTACACCTCGCTGCAGGACGGAGGAAATGCGCAGCCGCTCGGCCGCCGCGCCATCTAGATAGGCGTTGAGTATCAGCCCGGGGCTGGTCATGACGATGTGAGGCAAGTGCTGACGCCCAGGCCATGCACGTCTGGATATGCCACCTCGGACGCCCGGCCACTGGCTTGAGTGAAGAGTTCAGCATCCGTCAGGCATACGGCGATTTGCGCGACCCTAGTCGTCGTCAGGAGCTGCTGACGCAGGTCGTCAGCAGTGAACACGGAAACGCACTCTCAGGCGGAGCGAACGACGCAGAGGAGTCAGCTTCATTTTCACATGCGAGCTGGGAGACAACACACCCCTCCTAGGGCTCGAGCCATCGAGAAAAAATAGTCAAAAAATGTCAACATCGATCCTAATTAACGATTAATTGGCCAATCGCGCCTGCAATATGACAATGAGATGCAACTCGAGGAACCACCCCCTAGCATCTCTAGCAAGCGACCGGGGCGCGCCCCACTCGCGACCCAAGACATCGACACGAGGCGAGGAAAGGGCAGGACGTGACCGGGGAAGACGATGAGAATCCGCGCACATACACCGAGATCACCGAGGTGACGCCCGACAAATGTTCGATCTGGATGGAACAAAGGTCATGCAACCGCGTCCCCTTGAAACGGTCAAATGTAGACAAGTTCAAAAGCATTCTGCGAAATAAAAAGTTTCGCACTACCCACCAAGGCTTCGCTCTGGACTGGCACGGCTGTCTCATCGACGGACAGCATCGAGCCGCAGCCATTATCGAGACCGGCGTTCCAGTGACCGCACAGGTCACGTACAACCTCAGCCCGGACACCTTTGCTGCGATTGACGGTGGTCGCGTCCGTGCAGCCGGCGACTTCGTCGCACAGATCACAGAGATGAGGCAGAGCAACTCAAACGTCTATGCAGCTGCGCTCAAGATCCTCGCAAACCGCGCTGCGGGTCTGCACTGGATGAGGTGGACCAGCGGGCGGCTGACCGCCGAACAAGTACAGATCTTGGTCCCACGGTGGCCATTCGACGAGGAACACATCGTCCGCCTGGTCAGCAAGGGAAAGCAATGTCATTCCAGCGCAACGGGATTGATTGTGGCACGCACGATCATTGCAGAAGTGTGGCCAGAGAAAATCGCCGACCTATTCTTTGATGGCATCGGCGAGACCAGCCGAGAATTTGTCGGGCGAGACCCCAGAGCCTTGTACACGAACACCATGATCAATGTGAACCGCGGAGTCGTAAGTAGGGACAGCATTCAGCAGTCGGCTCAGGCCATCAAAGCATTCAACGCCCTCGTGTCGGGTGACTCTATTGGCACTCTAAAAAAAATGAAGGCTGCTGGCGTAAAGATCATTAAGGACCGGCGAACCGGAAAGGAAATCCAGCAGGAATACCCTCCGGATCGTTATCCGGAAGTCATTCAGCCGGCCATCAATATCAGCGACAAGTGGCTTGGGAATGACGGCACACGGTCGATCGACTGAAGGGATAGTTCACGACTCCGTCGAGACATGAATCGCTCAGGCATGTGGTCGCGGATGGCGCTCGCGCCGCCGGGGCCCTGGATTCCCAGCGTCAGCATTCCCATTCCTCGGCGGTGCGGTCGGGCCAGTGTTCGCTTCAACGTGCGAGGGCCTCGTCAGCGCGTTCGCGTTAGGAGGGAACGCGCCGCTCTCCGAGGCAGGCGACGAGCGCCACCAGCTCGGCAGACCAGATCGCACGAAACCGGCTGAGATCGAACGGGATCGCGGCGGTGATCCTGCCAACGCAGGCAGCCTGGTCCGACGGCCGCGAGGCGCTGATCCGCAGGATCACGATTGCCAGCAACACGCTCCTCGCTGTCATCACATTGCCAAGCGAACCTCTTCACTCCTCACACCGTCATCCCAGCGCATATCTGGCAACTGGTGCGCCAAAAGCCCCAGCACCTTCGGCTAGTCGATTCGAAAGCCGCTCTCTTCATCGATGTCAGCGGGCTCGATACACAAATGCCGCGGCGGTCGCACACCTTAGCCTCAGAGAACGTTCATCGAATCAGCAGTCTGTTCCACACGGGGCGAAGCTTGCCTCCCGCAACGCTCGATAAACCAGAATTTCCTCGTTCGATCCCGCACACGGAGGTGCAGGAAAAATTTGGCGCTCTCGGCCGCGTCGTTACATCGCATTTTGGAGTCATTTCATTAGGCGTGATCTTGCGTCATGCTGAGGTGGTGACGACTTCGCTTGTGGAGCGGATGACACCTAATGGCTTGTGGGAGCTGTCCCAGCGGGTTGGGCCGCCAGCTCCCCTCCGTCCGCAGGGCCGTGGCCGCAGGCGGCATGGGGATCGGAAGGTCGTGGCTGCGATTATCTTCGTGGCTACGTCGGGCTGCACGTGGGGCCAGTTGCCGCAGAGGTTCGGACCGTCGAGTGTGACGGCCTTCCGCCAGTTCCACCGCATGGTCGCAGGCGAAGCTGTACCGGCTGGTCCTGGACGAGTTCGGCGCTCTGGGCGAGCTGGATTGGTCGCGGTGTGCGATCGACTCGGTCAGCGGTCGCGCCCTTAGGGGTCCTTTCAGAATGCGGGGATCTTGCGAGCGAGGGCCATGACGTGGGCGAGTTGGAGGAAGCCGATGTGGATGTCGTCGCGGGTCTCCCAGCGGATGCGTAGGCGTCGGGGGCCGTGCAGCCAGAAGAGGGCGGCTTCGGCGACCCAGCGGGTGCGGCCCAGGCCGGAGCCGTGCTCCGTGCCGCGGCGGGCGATCACGGGAGCGATGCCCCGCTCGCGGAGTCGTTGGCGGTAGAGGTCGTGGTCGCAGGCGCGGTCGGCATGCACCCGCCGGGGCTTGCGCCGTGGACGGCCCCGCTTGCCCCGCACCGCCGGGGCCGCGTCGAGCAGGGGCGGCAGCTGGGTGACGTCGTTGCGGTTGCCACCGGTCAGCGAGACCCGCAGCGGTGTGCCGTGCGCGTCGGTGAGGACATGGCGCTTCGAGCCCGGCCGTCCCCGGTCAACCGGACTCGGTCCGACTTTTGGGCGGCTTCGCCCCCGCTTGGCCTGCACATGCGAGGCATCGACGGTGGCTCGGGAGAAATCCAGCCGGTCCGCCGCCCGCAACCGGTCCAGCAGCACCTGCTGAAGGTCGCCCCAGACGCCGGCCGCCTGCCACTCGGCCAGGCGCCGCCAGCAGGTAGGGCCCGAGCCGAACCCCAGCTCCTGCGGCAGGAACTCCCACTGGATACCCGTATAGAGGACGAACAGGACCCCCTGCAGTGTCCTGCGGTCATCGATGCGCTTGCGTCCCGGATACCCGGGACCGGCGCGGATGCTGCGGCAACAGCGGCTCGATCACCGCCCACAGCTCATCGCTGACCCCCCAACGAACGCGATCACCTACCCCTCCACCGTGCCACACAAGATCATTCTGAAAGGACCCCTTAGAGCAACTCCTTACGAGTCCACATCTCGTATCCTCCGCCAGTGCCTCACCGGGCACTACGTCGAAGGCCCCTATCGTTCGCGGTGGGGGCCTTCGTCGCGTTCCGGATCGGGTTTCGTCTCGGTCGGCCGCTGAGGGGTCCTGAGGGACCGCAGGTGGGGCGGAGGACTGTCTTTCCCCTGGTCAGACCCGTATCAGCCGGAAGTTAGCGGGGCGCCAGCCGGGCGGTAGTGGGGCCGAGCAGAGTGAGTGTCGTACGGAGGAGAGACCGACACCGACTTCCCGGGGGGACCCCAAATGAGCGCCAGCACCTCTGACCGCATCACTCGTCGCCGCACCCTGCGCGTTGCCGCCGCGGCGCTGACCGCAGCCGCCGCGCTGTCCCTGACCGCCTGCTCCGGCTCGGACGCCGCCGCCCCCAAGGCCGGGGGGCAGTCGGGGTCGGGTGCTGCTGCCGGGGCCGGTGGCGCGGGTTCGGATGGCGGGGCGCAGGGGGGCGGTGCCCAGCCGGACAGTGCCAAGCCGGGTGCCGGTGACGGTACCGCGCCTCGTGCCGGCTCCGGTGGTGGCGCCTCGTCGCGGGCCGGGTCCGGGGGCGGAGTGGCCAAGGGCGGGGGCAAGGGCAAGTTCTGCCGTACGAGCGAGCTGAACATGGAGGCCGTGGACAGCTCGCCCGACCAGCAGACGGGCGATGTCACCGTTCAGATGACGAACAAGAGTGGGCGGAACTGCTCGGTGACGGGCTTCGCGGGTGTCGACCTGAAGGACGCCGACGGCACCTCCGCCCCGGTCCACCGCGGTGGTGAGCAGCCCCGCATCACCGACCTGCGGCCCGGCGACACCGCCACCTTCAGCGTCTCGTACTCGGTCGACAACAGTGGTGGCAACCTCGCCACCCCGACCCACCTCATCGTGACGCCGCCGAACGAGACCCACAGCGTGTCCCTGAAGTGGCCCGCTGACGCGCCGAAGCTGGCCGGCCCGTACGACGAGAAGATCAAGGTTCACCCGGTCGGCATCGCCAACTGAGCGCGAGGGGTTTCTCTTCCCCCCGTTATGTTCTTCGCGGTCCTGCAAGAGGGCTGCTGGCCTCCGGGCCCGGCATGACTGGTCCCCGCTGTCGAACGGATGACCTGGGGGGTGGTGTCACCGGGCCTGGGAGGCTCCGTTGGAGA
>NZ_JAFIQY010000039.1 GCF_022271435.1 Streptomyces monomycini
GCCCGGCGGCACGGGCCGCGGCGCCGGGCGCAAGGCGAACGCGGGCCTGGCGCGCGGGCGGCTGATGGCCGCGGCCCGTGCCGCGCGCCCCGGCCAGGTCACGCCGGCCGCGCACGCCGCTCCGTACGCGGGTGCGGTGGCCTGCCTGGACGCGCTGCTGCGGGAGCTGGACCACGCCCCGGCCCGCTGGGGTACCCCGGTCGTGCACGACTGGGACGTCCAGGGCACCGTCGCCCACCTGGTCGCGGCAGACGAAGTACTGGCCGAGCGGCTGGGCCTGGCGCCGGTGACGGAGGCGGGTACGGGCCTGGGTCCGGCGCCCGGGACGCGGCCGCCTGAGGGGTACCTGCCGGAGAGGTACAGGTCAGAGGGGTACAGGTCAGAGGGGTACGGGCCGGAGGGGTACGGGCCGGAGACCGGCGCGGACCCGGACCCGGACGCGCCGGCCGCGGGACGGCCGGCCGACGCGAGCGCCCCCTGGGAGCTGCGCTGGGCGGCCCGTACGCACGAGGTGGTGACGTACGAACACACCCGGCCGCCCGCCGAGACCCGGGAGGCGTGGCGCACCCAGGCACACGGGCTGCTCGCGCTGCCCGAGGCGGGCGACGAGCAACTGGCCGCCATGGCCACCACGCTGATGGGGCTGCGGCTGCCGGTCGCCGACCACTACGTGATCCGCGCTTTCGAGACCTGGGTGCACACCCGGGACATCGGGCGCGCGCTGGGCCGTACCGTACCGCCGCCGCTGCCGGTGCACCTCCAGCGCTTCCTGGGGCTGGCGGTGCGCATCCTGGACCTGGCGATGGGCCCGGACGCGCAGCCGGTGCTGCTGTCGGTGGAGGGCGAGGCGGGCGGCGACTGGGTGCTCGGCTCGGACGCCGAGCCGATCGCCGCCGAACTGGTCCTGGAAGCCACCGAATTCCTGCTGCTCGTCGGCGGCCGGCAGGATCCGGACGAGATCGCGCGCGGCCAGGCGGGTGACGCGGCCGCCTCGCAGCGGCTGCTGGAGACGGCCACGTCGCTGGCCTGGCTCTGAGCTGAGGGCGCGGGTACGGCCCCGGTCGCCCGACCGGGGCCGTACCCGCGCTCCGACGCCGTGCCGTGGTGCCCCGCCGGCACCGTACGGCGCGGAAGCCACCTCACCGGGGTGAAGTCACCTCACCGGCGTGAAGTCACGTGCGCCGATGTACTCCGGGCGCGGGACCGGCGCCGCGAAGGGCTCCACCGCGGTGTTCTCCACGCTGTTGAACACGATGAAGACGTTGCTGCGCGGGTACGGCGTGATGTTGTCGCCGGAACCGTGCATGCAGTTGCAGTCGAACCAGGTGGCCGAGCCGGGCTTGCCGGTGAACAGCTTGATGCCGTGCGCGTCGGCCAGCTGGGTCAGCGCCTCGTCCGAGGGCGTGCCCGCGTCCTGCATCTGCAGCGACTTCTTGTAGTTGTCCCGCGGCGTCTCGCCGGAGCACCCGAGGAAGTGCCGGTGCGAACCCGGCATGATCATCAGGCCGCCGTTGGTGTCGTGGTTCTCCGTCAGCGCGATCGAGACCGACACGGTCCGCATGTTCGGCAGGCCGTCCTCGGCGTGCCAGGTCTCGAAGTCGGAGTGCCAGTAGAACCCGGAGGCACCGAAGCCCGGCTTGACGTTGATCCTGGACTGGTGGACGTACACGTCCGAGCCCAGGATCTGCCGGGCGCGTCCCACCACGCGCGGGTCGGAGACCAGCTTGGCGAACACCTCGCTGATCTTGTGCACCTCGAAGACGGACCGGATCTCCTGGGACTTCGGCTCGACGATGGAGCGGTCGTCCGCCCGCATCGCCGGGTCGTTGACCAGCCGGTCCAGTTCGGCGCGGTACACCGCGACCTCTTCCGCCGTCAGCAGTTCCCCGATGGCGAAGAAACCGTCGCGTTCGAAGTCGCTCAGCTCGGCCGGCTGGAAGGGTCCCTCCGTGCCGGGCTGCGACCACACCACCGGGTCCTGCCGCGGGGTCATCACCTCGGTGGTCCCCCGGGTCGGGTACAGGTCGGCGGTGCGCTCGGGTGCGGTGGTCATGGTGTTGCCTTCCTCTCCTCTCGTACGTGCTTTCCTTCTCGCGCCTTCCTCAGCTGCCGGACGGGGCAGGGGGGTGCGCCGAGCGCGTCAGCCGTTCTGGGCGGCGGGCTCGGGCTCGGGCTCGGTGAGCAGCGGGTACACGCCGTTCTCGTCGTGGTCCTCGCGGCCCGTCACCGGCGGGTTGAAGACACACACGCAGCGGAAGTCCTCCTTGATGCGCATGGTGTGCTTCTCGTGCCCGTCGAGCAGGTACATGGTGCCCGGGGTGATGGTGTGCTTCTCACCGGTCTCGTCGTTGGTGAGCTCGGCCTCGCCCTCCACGCACAGCACGGCCTCGATGTGGTTGGCGTACCACATCGACGTCTCGGTGCCGGCGTACAGCGTGGTCTCGTGCAGCGAGAAGCCGACGCGCTCCTTGGCGAGCACGATGCGCTTGCTCTCCCACGTGCCCGACTTGGCCTTGACGTGGCGGTCGGTGCCTTCGATGTCCTTGAAGGATCGGACGATCACGGTGTTCTCGTACCTTTCTGTGGTGCGGACAAGGAGTGGTGCGGTTACGGGCGCGCTCAGGCGCAGTCGCGGACCGCGCGGGCGAGGATGCGAAGCCCCTCGTCCAGCTCCTCGGGGGTGGTCGTCAGCGCCGGCAGCAGCTTGACGACCTCACTCTCCGGGCCGGAGGTCTCGATGAGCAGACCCAGCTCGAAGGCGCGCTTGGCGATCTTGTTGGCGAGCGGCTTGTCGGAGCACTCCAGGCCCCAGACCATGCCGCGGCCGCGGTACTCGGCGATGGAGGCGGGGTGGTCCTCGACGATGGCGCGCAGGTGCGACTCGATGATCTCGCCGCGGGCCAGCGTCTGCTTCTCCATCTGGCCGTCGGCCCAGTACGTGTCCAGGGCCGCCGCGGCGGTGACGAAGGCCGGGTTGTTGCCGCGGAAGGTGCCGTTGTGCTCGCCCGGCTCCCAGACGTCCAGCTCCGGCTTGAACAGGGTGAGCGCGAGCGGCAGGCCGTAGCCGCTGATGGACTTCGAGACGGTGACGATGTCCGGCACGATGCCCGCCTCCTCGAAGGAGAAGAACGCGCCGGTGCGGCCGCAGCCCATCTGGATGTCGTCGACGATCAGCAGCATGTCGCGGCGCTTGCACAGCTCGGACAGGGCCCGCAGCCAGTCGGCACTGGCGACGTTGATGCCGCCCTCGCCCTGCACCGTCTCGACGATCACGGCGGCCGGGGTGTTCAGGCCGGAACCGCTGTCCTCCAGCAGCCGCTCGAACCAGAGGAAGTCCGGGTAGGTGCCGTCGAGGTAGTTGTCGAACGGCATGGGGGTGCCGTGCACGAGCGGGATGCCGGCACCGGCCCGCTTGAAGGCGTTGCCGGTCACCGCGAGGGCGCCCAGCGACATGCCGTGGAAGGCGTTGGTGAAGGAGACGATCGACTCGCGCCCCTTGACCTTGCGGGCCAGCTTGAGCGCGGCCTCCACGGAGTTGGCGCCCGTCGGGCCGGGGAACATGACCTTGTAGGGCAGGTCGCGGGGGCGCAGGATGGTGTTCTGGAAGGTCTCCAGGAACGCACGCTTGGCCGTGGTGGACATGTCCAGGCCGTGGGTGACGCCGTCCCGCTCGATGTAGTCGATCAGGGCGCGTTTGAGTACGGGGTTGTTGTGCCCGTAGTTGAGCGACCCGGCGCCGGCGAAGAAGTCGAGGTAGGTGTGGCCGTCCTCGTCGTACATGTGGCTGCCCTGCGCGCGGTCGAAGACCGTGGGCCATCCGCGGCAGTAGCTGCGCACCTCGGACTCCACGGTCTCGAAGACGCTCAGGTCGGGCTGGGTGATGGTCACAGCATGCTCCTGGGAGATGAGTGGCGTGAGCGGGGAGAAGTCTGCGGGGGCTGCGAAAGGGGCGGTCAGGGGCGGTGCCCGGCTGGGGGACCGAGCGGGCCGATGCGGTGGAGCACCTCGGCGTCGTGCCCCTGCTCCGGGAAGTGCCCGGCGTCGAGGAGCACCTCGCGCGTCAGGGGCGCCCCGTGGCGCTCGGCGAACGAGGCGAAGAGACGGTTGGACGCCGCGTTGTCCTCGGTGATCGTGGTCTCGATGCGACACACGCCCTGTTCCTCGGCGACGCGGGTGACCAGGCCGTCCAGAAGGGCGGCGGCCAGTCCGCGGCCGCGGTGCGTCGCGTCGACGGCGACCTGCCAGACGAAGAGCGTGTCCGGGGACTCGGGGCGGAGGTAGCCGGTGATGAAGGCGGCCGGCTCGCCCTCGCCGTCGCGGGCGACGGCGGAGGTGGCGGCGAAGTCGCGACACCACAGCAGGTAGCTGTAGGAGGAGTTCAGGTCCAGGGCCTTGGAGTCGCGGGCGATGCGCCAGATCGCGGCTCCGTCCTCCACGCGCGGTGTGTCGAGCTTGAAACCCTCCGGCATTTCTCTGATATCGCTTCGGGCACCTGCATGGTCTGCTTGTGCGGCGGTCATGCGAATTCAATTTACCCAGGGAAAAAGGAAAATGCATCGCGAGGAGGGGTTACGCGGGGAGGTGCTCCTGTGTTATCGCGCGGGGGCGCACGAGCGCGCGAAACGACTGCACGATGTACGGGTTTGCCCGGAAAATAGGGGGTGAAGCGGACAGGGTGTGGGGTCGGTCACAGCTCCGTAACGTCCTGGTGACCCGACGGAATTACCGGCTCCGGCACTAGCGAAATCTTGGCGTTTGAGCTGCGAAAAAGCGGGCAGAAGAATACGGGAAGCTGCGCGCTGGAGAATTGGAAATTCGCCGGTAAAAGGTGTACCGCAAGAAAAGCCCGGGCGTCCACGGTGTTTCTGTGGAACGGATCGCCGTACGGGGCCGCGGTGCTCCGTGCTCCCGCGGTCCGGACCCCGTGCCGCTCGCCGCGGCGCGCGTCATACAGTGCGGCCATGAGTGAGAGCGTGGTGCTGCACATCAAGGGCAGGGTCCTGACCGGGCCGGACGACGTGCGCGACGAACTCTGGGTCGTCGACGGCCGGGTGACCTACGAACGGCCGACAGGCGCGCGCGAGGTGACGACCGTTCAGGGCTGGGCACTGCCCGGCCTGGTCGACGCCCACTGTCACGTCGGACTGGACGCCCACGGGCCGGTGGACGAGGCGACCAGCGAGAAACAGGCGCTGACCGAGCGGGAGGCGGGCACCCTGCTGCTGAGGGACGCCGGCTCGCCGTCCGACACCCGCTGGATCGACGACCGCGAGGACCTGCCGCGGATCATCAGGGCGGGCCGCCACATCGCCCGTACCCGCCGCTACATCCGCAACTACGCCCACGAGGTCGAGCCCGCGGACCTGGTCGCGTACGTCGCGCGGGAGGCCCGGCGCGGCGACGGCTGGGTCAAGCTGGTCGGCGACTGGATCGACCGCGAGACCGGTGACCTGTCGGCCTGCTGGCCGCGCGGCGCCGTCGAGGCGGCCATCGCCGAGGCGCACCGCCTCGGGGCCCGGGTGACGGCCCACTGCTTCGCCGAGGAGTCCCTCGCCCCGCTGGTCGAGGCGGGCATCGACTGCATCGAACACGCCACCGGCCTCACCGAGGAGACCATCCCGCTGTTCGCCGAGCGCGGCGTCGCGATCGTCCCCACCCTCGTGAACATCGCGACCTTCCCGACCCTGGCAGCCGGGGGTGAGAAGAAGTTCCCCGCCTGGGCGAGCCACATGAGGAGCCTGCACGAGCGCCGCTACGACACCGTACGCGCGGCGTACGATGCCGGGGTGCCCATCTTCGCCGGCACCGACGCGGGCGGCTCGCTCGCGCACGGCCTGATCGCGCAGGAGGTCGCCGAACTGACCAAGGCGGGCATCCCCGCGGTGGACGCGCTCGCGGCGACGACGTGGGGCGCGCGGCGGTGGCTGGGGCGGCCGGGCCTGGAGGAGGGCGCTCCGGCGGACCTCGTCGTCTACGACGGGGATCCGCGCGCGGACGTACGGGTGTTGGCGGCGCCGCGGCGGGTGGTGTTGCGGGGGCGGGTGGTGGGATGACCCGCTTGCGGGTCGGCTTTCCGGTCTGCGGTGGCGCGGGCACGGGCCCTACGGGCTTCGTCCTACGGCCCCGCACCCTCCCGTACGCGTTCGGCTTTCGCGGTATGGGCGGGGGATGCCTGCCCGCACCGGCCGTCCGTCGCCGTACGGCGGGAGGGGGCGGGCCGTAGGGCGGAGACTGGAGGGCCGGTCCCGTGATCGGTGCGGGGCGGCGGCGTCAGCGTCAGCGTTCGCGGCGGGCGCTTCGGGCCATCCAGGCGGCCACCAGCGCGCCCGAGATGTTGTGCCATACGGAGAAGACGGCCGCCGGGAGTGCCGCCGCCGGGCTGAAGTGGGCGGTGGCCAGGGAGGCCGCGAGGCCGGAGTTCTGCATGCCGACCTCGAAGGCCATCGCCCGGCCGGCCGGTTTGCCCAGGCGGGCCAGGCGGCCCGCCCCGTAACCGAGGGCCAGGCCCAGGCCGTTGTGGAGGACGACCGCGAGGACGACCAGCGCCGCCGCGTCCTTGATGCGTGCGGCGCTGCCGGAGACCACGACCAGCACGATGGCCGCGATCGTCACGGCGGACAGCCACGGCAGCGCGCGCAGCGCGCGGTCGACCCAGCGGCCCGCGACGAGCCGGACCAGCAGGCCGCCGAGCACCGGCAGCAGCACCGTCTTGAGGATGTCGGTCACCATCACCCCGGCGTCCACGTCGAGGAACTGTCCGGCGAGGAGCAGGGTCAGCGGTGGGGTGATCAGAGGGGCGAGGACGGTGGAGACGGTGGCGACCGAGACGGACAGGGCGACGTCGCCGCGGGCCAGGTAGGTCACGACGTTGGAGGCGGTGCCGCTGGGTGCGCAGCCGACGAGGATGACGCCGGCCGCGAGCTGCGGGGGCAGGTGGAGGACGGTGGCGATCAGCCAGCCCAGGCCGGGCATGATCACGTAGTGGGCGACCAGGCCCAGGCCCACCGCCCAGGGCCGTTTGGCGACCGCGGCGAAGTCCGGCGGTGTCAGCGTCAGCCCCATGGAGAACATCACCACGCCGAGCAGCCACGGGACGGCGGGCGCCCAGCCGGTGAAGGGGGCGGGCCACAGCAGCCCGACGGCGCCCGCCGCGATCACCAGGAGCGGGAAGACGGTGACGGCCCGCCGCGCCGCCCGGTCGGAGGCGGGCAGGTCACCGGTGGGGGCGGGGTGCTGGCTGAGCTGTTCGGTGGGCACGGCGGCACCTTAGTGCCAGGCTGCGTGTATGAGACAACGGGTTTCGGATGGTGGACAGGCGAGGCCGCGGTTCAGGCGTTCGCGGCTTCCGTCTCCGCCGCCTTGAGCAGGGCCGCCAGCAGTCCGGGGAACCGTGTCTCCAGATCGTCCCGGCGCAGTGAGATGTAGCGCTCCCGGCCGATCCGGCGGGTGTGCGTCCAGCCCGCCTGCCGCAGGACGCGGAAGTGGTACGAGCCGGTGGCCCGGGTCACCGGCAGTTCGATGTCGCCGCAGCCCGCCTCGCCGTCCGCCGCGAGCCGCCGCACGATGTGCTGCCGCAGCGGGTCGCCGAACGCCTGGAGGAGCGGGCCGAGGCGGATGGCGCCGGTGTCCGGCTGGTCGGTGTCGGCCGGGGGAGAGGCCGTGGGGGGCGTGCTGAGGGCGGTCTCCGTGGGAGCCATGTTTAGAGAGCCTTCTAAGTGAGTGATACGGTCCGGATCATCGACGCTTCGATGGTCTTCTAACTGTTGGTCCGAGGCAAGCCGCCGCGCACTTCCTTCACGTCGCGTGCCCTTTCCGCCGCCGTCCGAGACGAGGTTCCGCCATGTCCGCCACCGCACCGAACGCGCCCGAAACCCCGCTGCGCACCCTCTTCTGCATCGGTGTCACCCAGGAGTTCTTCAACGCCGGCGACGAGGAACGGGCCGCCGTGGCCGCCGCCATCCCGCCCGCCTTCGCCCGGCTCGCCGAGCGCTTCGGCGTCCATGTCCTCGGCACCCTCGACGACGACCAGCTCATGGTCGGCGCGTCCGCCGCCTGGCCCTGGACCTCGTACATCCTCGCCGATGTGCCCGACCTGGACACCGTGTCCCGGATCTGCGGCATCGTGCGCGACACCGAGGCGGGCGACGGGGGCGTACGCCTGTGGCGCTATCTGCGGATCGAGGCGCGGGCCGGGCGTCCGCTGTTCTTCGGCACCGAGTGACCGTTCCGTTCCAGCCGTCCGTTCTCAGGAAGGAGCACTCCGTGCTCGACACCGGCCTCGCCGACCGTACCGTACTGATCACCGGCAGCGCCCAGGGTCTCGGCGCCGCCCTCGTCCGCGCCTTCCACGCCGAAGGCGCGTACGTGGCGGCCCTGGACCGCGACGAGGCGGCCAACCGGGCGATGGCCGCGGACCTCGACCCGGGCGGGGAGCGCATCCGTACCGTCCACGCCGATCTGCGCGACCTCGCCGCCGCCGAGGAGGCCTACCGTACGGTCCGCGCCTGGCGTCCCGTGGACGTCCTGGTCAACAACGCGGCCCGGCCGCCGGCCGCCTCCCTGTGGGAGATCACCCCGGAGGAGTGGGACGAGGTCTTCGCGGTCAACCTGCGCGCCGTCTTCTTCCTCACCCGGGCCGTCGCCGCGGACCTGCGCGAACGCGGCTACGGGCGCATGGTGAACATGGCCTCGATCGCCGGGCAGACGCCCCGGCCCACCGGCGCCGCGTACGGGACCTCCAAGGCCGGGCTGATCGCGTTGAGCCGGGTCTTCGCCGCCGAGCTGGCCGGCGACGGCATCACCGTCAACACCGTCGCGCCCGCGATGATCGACACGCCGATGGTCCGCTCCGTGTCGCCCGCGGCGCTGGCCGGGCTGACCGCGCAGGTGCCGCTCGGGCGGATCGCCACTCCGGAGGAGGTGGCCCGCGTCGCCGTCTTCCTGGCGTCGGAGGAAACGTTCGTCACCGGCGCCACGTACGACGTCAACGGTGGCGCGTTGATGCGCTGAGGGAACCGGGGGAGGTCAGCCGGTCAGGGCCTTTTCGAGTGCCTCCGTGAAGCGGTCCGTCGTCGCCCGGTCCCGTACCGCCAGCCGCAGCCACTCCGGGCCCAGCCCCGGAAACGTGTCGCCGCGCCGTACCGCGAAGCCGAGCGTCCGCAGCCGGGTGCGGACGGCCGCCGCGTCCGGCAGCCGGACCAGGACGAACGGGCCCTCGGCCGGTGCCATGGTCCGCACCCGCTGGCCGTCGGGCCCGCGTACCTGTGCCAGCCGGGCCAGCAGGTGGTTCCGGTCCGCCGCGATCCGCCGGGCCGCGTCCGCCGCCTCCGCCAGCGCCGCCGGTTCGCAGCACGCCTCGGCCGCGGCGAGGGCCGGTGCCGAGACGGGCCACAGGGGCTGGGCCCGCTCCAGGTCCGCGATGATCTCCGGGGCGGCCAGGACGTAACCGATCCGCAGGCCCGCCAGGCCCCACGTCTTGGTCAGGCTGCGCAGGACGACGAGTCCGGGTACGTCCGTACGCGACGCCAGCGACGCGTGCTCGCCCGGCACCGCGTCCATGAACGCCTCGTCCACGACCAGGGTGCGGCCGGGCCGCGCCAGCCGGACGATCTCCTCGGCGGGGTGCAGGACGGAGGTGGGGTTGGTCGGGTTGCCGACGACGACGAGGTCGGCCTCGTCGGGGACCGCGTCCGCGGCCAGCCGGAAGCCGTTCCGCTCGGTGAGCAGCAGCCGTTCGACCGGGTGCCCGGCGTCGCGCAGCGCCGACTCCGGCTCGGTGAACTGCGGGTGCACGACGAGCGGCCGCCCGGCCCGTACGGCGCGGGCGATCAGGACGAACGCCTCCGCCGCCCCCGCCGTCAGCAGCACCCGCTCCGGTGGGAGGCCGTGCCGGGCCGCCACCGCCCGGCGCGCCGGAACGCCGTCCGGGTACGCGGCGAGCCCGTCCAGCGAGGCCGCGATGCGTGCCTTGAGCCAGGCCGGCGGCGTATCGGCGCGCACGTTGACCGCGAGATCGGTCAGCCCGGCGTCGGCGCCGCGCACTTCCGCGTCCCCGTGGTGGCGCAGGTCCGGTTCGTACGGGTGCGGGCCGGGTATGCCGCCGGGGGCGGCGGACGGCGGGGTGGTCACGACGTCTCCTTGGTGCAGAGGTGGTGAGGTGTGCGTCCGTGTGCCACGGCGCAGGTGGCCCGGGCCCCGGGCCGCGACGTGCGTTTGCCGACGAGGAGCCGGGCCGTGCCGGAGGCACTCGTGGTGAGGGCATCCATGGTGAGGGCATCCGCGCCGGTCAGCGCCGCGGCCTCCGCGACGCTCGGCGTGCCGGTGGCGGCCAGCGCCGCGGCGGACGGATGCGGTACGGGTACGGCGGCCAGTACCGCGGCCGGGTACGCCAGCAGCGGTACGCCGAGCCGCTCGGCCGCCTCGGTCAGCCCCGGCTCCGCCGCCTTGGTGTCCACGGTCGCGAGCGCGGTGATCGCTCCGGGTGTCGTGCCCGCGGCCGCGAGAGTGTCCCTGACGAGTGCCAGCACCTCGGTGGCCGGGACGCCCCGGCGGGCGCCGACGCCGACGACGATGACCGGTGCCGCGCTCATCGCGTCCGTCCCGCGCCGCGGACAGCTGGGTTCCGTACGTCCGGGATCCGGGCAGCCGGGCCCCGGACGTCCGCGCCCCGGACATGCGGGATGCCCGGCCGGTCAGTAAGCAGGAGTGAGGGGTGCCGGAACCCCGGGGAAGGGGTGAGACCGTGCCGGTGGTCATCGCGCTGGGCGCGTTCCTGATGACCCTGGTCGGCGGCTGGGTCGCCCACCGGGTCACCGACCGCCGCCATCTGGTCCTGGGGCTGGCGGGCGGCCTGATGCTGGGCGTGGTCGGCCTCGACCTGCTGCCCGAGGCGCTGGAGGCGGCGGGCGAGGAGATTCACGGAGTGCCGGCCGCGCTGCTCTGTTTCGTCCTGGGTTTCCTCGCCGCGCACGCGGTGGAACGGCTGCTGGCGGTCCGCAAGGCGGCGCACGGCATGGACCCGGAGGAACGGGTGCCGCAGGTCGGCCTGACGGCCGCGGCGGCCATGGTGGTGCACAGCTTCATGGACGGCTTTGCGATCGGCCTGGCGTACCAGGTGGGGCGGGAGATGGCGGTGGCCGTGGCGATCGCCGTCATCGCCCACGACTTCGCGGACGGCTTCAACACGTACACCATCACCAGCCTGTACGGGAACGCCCGCAACCGGGCGCTGACCATGCTCGGCGCGGACGCGGTGGCCCCGCTGGCCGGTGCCGCCTCGACGCTGCTGTTCACCCTTCCGGAGCAATGGCTCGGGATTTACCTGGGCTTCTTCGGCGGAGTCCTGCTCTATCTGGCGACCTCCGACATCCTCCCGGAGGCGCACCACGACCATCCGGCGCTGTCCACTTTGCTGTGCACGGTGGCGGGCGTGGGATTCATCTGGCTGGTGGTCGGCCTCGCGGGCTGATCCGGTGCGCCGGGAGTGAGCGCCACCGGGAAGGAACGTCACGGCGCGCCGGCTCCCAGGCCGACCGAGACCGGTCCGTTGCGGCCCTCCAGTACGGCCGACAGGCCCGGTTCGTCGCCGGCGTCGACGCTGAGCGTGGCGCCGAGGGCGGCCAGCTCGGCGCGGATCGTCGACGGGTCGGGGTGCGTACCGGAGAGCGAGCGCAGCGGTACGACCGGCAGGCCCTGCGCGGCCGCCGGGTGCGGCGTGTCGCCCCAGTCCAGCAGGAACGGGACCAGGCCACCGCCGGTACGCGGCGGCGTCAGCGTCCAGGAGAGGGTGCCGCCGTCCGGTGTGCGGCGGGACATCACCACCGGCTCGCCCGGGTCGTACCCCAGCGCGCGGGCCTGTGCCACGTGCCGGGCGATCCCCCGCACCCGGACCGCCCAGTGAGCCAGCCGCGGGCCGCGCAGCGCGTCGATGCCGAACCAGCGCGGCGCCTCGGGGGCTGGCTGCGCGGGGTCCGGGCCGATGATCTCCAGGTAGGCGCCGTCGCCCAGGCCCAGCAGGGCATTGCGGGTGCCCCGTCCCGGGTGGCCGCCGCCCGGCACCGGCCGGACACCGGTCAGCGCGGCGACCTCGGCGGCAGTGCCCTCCAGGTCGGGCGTGGCGAGGACCAGATGGTCCAGAACGGCGTCAGCCACAGCGGGCCTCCAGCGGCGGGCGGTCGGCGGCACGGGCGGCCAGGCGGTGGGCCAGCGACGGCTCGGCCGCCCAGTGGACGTGCAGGTACGAGGCGTGCACCCCGTCCTGTACGTGGCCCTCCACCCGGCGCGCGGGATGGGTCATGCCCCAGGCGGGGGACGCGCCCGCGCCCGGTTCCAGCACCGTACGGTGGAACTCGTGGCCCCGCACCCGCGTACCGGCCACGGCCAGGGCGTTGTCGGCCAGCGCCACCGCCTCCCGGTAGCCCAGCGTGAGCCGTTCCGACATCCGCGCGTCGGCGGGCAGCACCCCGCACATCGGCTTGCCGTCGAGGGTTCGGGACAGGTAGAGCAGCCCGGCGCACTCGGCGACGACCGGTGCGCCGGAGGCCGCCAGAGCCACGACGGCCCGGCGCAGCGGCTCATTGGCCGACAGCTCGGCCGCGTACATCTCGGGGAAGCCGCCGCCGATCACCAGGGCCTGCGTCCCGGCGGGCAGCCGCTCGTCGCGCAGCGGGTCGAAGACGGCCACCTCGGCACCGGCGGCCGTCAGCAGTTCGGCGTGCTCGGCGTACGAGAACGTGAACGCGGCGCCGCCCGCGACGGCCACCACGGGCTTGCCGGGGACCGCGGCCGCCCCCTGGGTGCTCTGCGCGACGGCGAGCGCCGGGTCCCAGGCCGTGCCGGGCAGCTCCGGCGCGCTGTGCGCCAGCGCCAGCAGCGCCTTGAGGTCGCAGCCCTCCCGTACCTGGGCGGCCTGCGCCCGTACGGACTCCAGCGCGTCGGCCTGCCGTTCGGCGACCGGGATCAGGCCCAGGTGCCGCGACGGCGTCTGGACCTGCGGCGCCCGGCGCAGCGCGCCCAGCACCGGCACGCCCGCCTCGTCCAGTGCCGCGCGCAGCAGCTCCTCGTGCCGGTCCGAGCCGACCTTGTTCAGGATCACCCCGGCCAGCCGTACCTCCGGGTCCCAGGACGCGAAGCCGTGCACCAGCGCGGCCACCGACCGGGACTGCGCCGAGGCGTCCACGACCAGCACCACCGGTGCCCGCAGCAGCTTGGCGACCTGCGCGGTGGAAGCCAGTTCGCCGAGCCCGGAGGCACCGTCGTAGAGCCCCATCACGCCCTCGACCACCGCCAGGTCGGCGTCGGCCGACCCGTGCAGGAGCAACGGCGCGATCTGGTCGGGGCCGCACAGGTACGCGTCCAGGTTGCGGCCCGGCCGGCCGGTGGCCAGCGCGTGGTAGCCCGGGTCGATGTAGTCCGGGCCCACCTTGTGCGCGGAGACCGTGAGTCCGGCCTCGGTGAAGGCCGCCATCAGGCCGGTGGCGACGGTCGTCTTGCCGCTGCCCGAGGCGGGCGCGGCGATGACGAGCCGGGGGATCGTACTCACGGTCTGACTGCTCCTGGTCCTGGTCCTGCCGCCGGCGTCGCCGAGGTGTCCGGCCGCTCCGTCACCACTCGATGCCCCGCTGGCCCTTCTGGCCCGCGTCCATCGGGTGCTTGACCTTGGTCATCTCGGTCACCAGGTCCGCGACGTCGCACAGCTCCTGCGGCGCGTTGCGGCCGGTGATCACGACGTGCTGGTGGCCCGGCCGGTCGCGCAGGACGGAGACGACCTCGGCGGGGTCCACCCATCCCCAGTGCATCGGGTAGGCGAACTCGTCGAGCACGTACAGCTTGTACGTCTCGGCGGCCAGGTCCCGCTTGACCTGCTCCCAGCCCTCGCGGGCCGCCTCCTCGTTGCTGAACTGGGAGTCGCGCTGGACCCACGACCAGCCCTCGCCCATCTTGTGCCAGGCGACCGTGCCGCCCTCGCCGGTCTCGCCGAGCACCCGCAGCGCCCGCTCCTCGCCCACCTTCCACTTCGCCGACTTCACGAACTGGAACACCCCGACCGGCCAGCCCTGGTTCCACGCCCGCAGCGCCAGCCCGAAGGCGGCGGTGGACTTGCCCTTGCCGGGGCCGGTGTGGACGAGGACCAGCGGGCGGTTGCGGCGCTGGCGGGTGGTGAGTCCGTCGTCCGGGACGACGGACGGCTGTCCCTGAGGCATTAAGCGGCCCTCCGAGTGGTGTGGTGATGGCCCTGTCCGCGGACGTCGCGGACGAGCGCGGAGACGCTGTCCGCGCGCAGTTCGTCGAGGGTGACGGCGGTGCCCTGGAGGTCGCGGGCCAGTTCGCCCGCCAGGCCCAGCCGTACCGGCCCGGCCTCGCAGTCGACGACCACCGAGGCGACGCCCTCGGCGCCGAGCAGCCGTGCGGCGCGCGAGGTGCGCACCAGCGGCTCGGGGCCGCCGGTGGACCGCCCGTCGGTGACGACGACCAGCAGCGGCCGCCGCGAGGCGTCCCGCAGCCGTTCCACCCGCAGCACCTCGTGGGCCTTGAGCAGGCCCGCGGACAGCGGCGTCCGGCCGCCGGTGGGCAGCGACTCCAGCCGGGTCGCGCCCGCCTCCACCGACGAGGTGGGCGGCAGCGCCAGTTCGGCGTCCGCGCCGCGGAAAGTGATCATGCCGATCTTGTCGCGCCGCTGGTAGGCGTCGAGGAGCAGCGAGAGCACCGCGCCCTTGACCGCGCTCATCCGCTTGCGTGCCGCCATCGAGCCGGACGCGTCCACGACGAAGAGGACGAGGTTGCCCTCCCGGCCCTCGCGCACCGCCTCGCGCAGGTCGTCCCGGCGCACCACCAGGCCCGGGCCCCGGCGGCCGCGCGCCACCTGGTGCGGCGCGGCGGCCTGCACGGTCGCGGCCAGGTGCAGCTTGGTCAGGGTGCCCTGCGGGCGCCGCGCGCCGGTGGTCCGGCCGTGCGCCGTACGGGCGCGGGAGCGGCGGCCGTCCGCGCCCTCGCCGAGCCCCGGGACGTCGAGCCGCCGGGTACGGAAGGGCTCGCCCGCGCCGACGGCGGCCGTTTCGCCGCCCTCGCCAGGGGTGTTGTCCCTGTCACCCTCGGACTGTGCCTTCGGGTCGGCCGGAGCCGGGTCGGACTCCGGGCCTTGCGCCTGCTCGGGCAGCTGAGGCTGGTCGTGCGCCTGCGGCTGGTCGTGCGGGGCCTGGGCGTCCTCGCCCTGCGGGCCGTCCGCGCCGCCGTCACCGTCCTGCGGCGGCTGTCCGCCGCCGGGGCCGTCGGGGCCGCCGTCGGGGCCGCCGTCCGGGTCGGGTTCCGGGTCGTCGTCCTCGTCGGCGGCGAACTCCTCCAGCGTCTGGTCGAGCTTGTCCTCGTCCAGGCCGGGGGCGTCGAACGGGTTGCGGCGGCGCCGGTGGGGGAGCGCCAGCAGGGCGGCCTGCCGGACGTCCTCCTCGCGGACCTCCGTACGGCCCGCCCAGGCGGCCAGCGCGCAGGCGGTACGTGCCATCACGATGTCGGCGCGCATGCCGTCCACCTCGAACGCGGCGCACACCGCGGCGATCTGCCGCAGCACCGCGTCCCCGAGGGCCACGTCCGGCAGCAGTGCCCGCGCGGCGGCGATCCGCTCCCGCAGCTCGCCCTCCTCGACCGCCCAGCGCGCCCCGAAACCCTCCGGGTCCGCGTCGTACGCCAGCCGCCGCCGGACGACCTCCACCCGCTGGTCCGGCTCGCGGGACGCGGCGACCTCCACGGTCAGTCCGAAGCGGTCCAGCAACTGCGGCCGCAGCTCGCCCTCTTCGGGATTCATCGTGCCGACGAGCAGGAAGCGCGCGGCGTGCCGTACGGAGACGCCCTCGCGCTCCACGTACGAGGCGCCCATGGCGGCGGCGTCCAGCAGCAGGTCCACGAGGTGGTCGTGGAGGAGGTTGACCTCGTCGACGTACAGGATGCCGCGGTGCGCGTCCGCCAGCAGGCCCGGCTCGAACGCCTTCACGCCCTCCGACAGTGCCCGCTCGATGTCCAGCGCGCCGACGAGACGGTCCTCGGAGGCGCCGACGGGGAGCTCGACCATGCGGGCCGGGCGGTCCTCCGCGCCGGCCGCCTCGTGCGGGCCGTCCGGGCAGGCCGGGTCCGGCGCGGCCGGGTCGCAGGAGAAGCGGCAGCCGGTGACGACGGGGACGTCCGGCATCAGCGCCGTCAGGCCCCGTACGATCGTCGACTTCGCGGTGCCCTTCTCGCCGCGGACGAGCACCCCGCCGATGGCCGGCGAGATGGCGTTGAGCAGCAGGCTCAGCCGCATGTCGGACATGCCGACGACCGCGGTGAACGGGTAAGGGACCGTTGCCATTAAGGAGTACCCCCTTCGAGGGACGTGCGATGTGCGGGTGGGGCAGAGGCCGCGCCGGGTGCGGCCGGGGTGCGGGGTGGCGGTATCGGCGGCGCCCCCGGTGGTACGAACGGCAGTCCCGCCGGTACGCCGTCCTCGATGAGCCGCAGCAGCGCCTCGGTGTCCGCGTGCTCCTCGATGAGGTCGCCGAGCCGGTCGAGCTGCTCCTCGCGCAGCGCGGCGAAGCTGGTGTCCGGCGCCGGGACGAACGCGCGGCCCGCGTCGGCGGCCACCCGGCGCAGGAACGCCCGCCGGAAGCCGTCGCTCTCCAGGGAGCCGTGCCAGTGGGTGCCCCAGACCGCGCCGGACCGGCAGCCCGCCAGGAAGGGCTCACCGCCGTCGATCTCCGCCACGCCATGGTGGATCTCGTACCCCTCGACCGGCTCGCCCAGTGCCTCGCCGGACGGCCGGGCCAGGGTCTTGTCCGCCGCGAACCGGACGCGTACGGGCAGCAGGCCCAGCCCGTCCACCGTCCCGGCCTTCGACTCGACCTCGTCCTCGATCCGCTCGCCCAGCATCTGGAAGCCGCCGCAGATGCCCAGCACCGGACGCCCTTCCGCGGCCCGCCGCCGCACCGCGTCCGCGATGCCGCGCTCGCGCAGCCACTGGAGCGCGCGGACGGTGCCGCGGGTGCCGGGCAGCACGACGAGGTCGGCGTCGGCCAGTTCCTCGGGGCGGTCCACGAACCGCACCACGACGCCCGGTTCGGCGGCGAGCGCGTCCACGTCCGTGAAGTTCGACATCAGCGGCACGGCGGCCACCGCGACCCGCAGCACGTCGGCGCCGTGCGGCGGCGCGACGACGCTCTCGCGGACCGCGCCGCGCAGCGACACCCGGAGGCCGTCCTCCTCGTCGATGCCGAGTCCGTGCGCGAACGGCAGCACCCCGAGGGTGGGCCGCCCGGTCAGCTCCTTCAGCATGTCCAGGCCCGGCTCCAGCAGCGTCACATCGCCCCGGAACTTGTTGACGAGATAGCCCGCGACCAGCGCCTGGTCCTCCCGGGACAGCAGTGCCGTGGTGCCGAAGAACGAGGCGAACACCCCGCCCCGGTCGATGTCGCCGACCACCACGGCAGGGATGCGGGCGGCCCGCGCGATGCCCATGTTCACGATGTCGGTGCGCCGCAGGTTGATCTCGGCCGGGCTGCCCGCGCCCTCGCAGATCACCGCGTCATGCGTACGGCGCAGCTCCTGGAGGCAGTCCGTGACCGTACCGAGCAACTGCTCCTGACGGCCCGCGTGGTAGCCGCGCGCGCTCAGCTCGCCCACCGGCTTGCCCATCAGCACGACCTGGCTGCTGCGGTCACTGCCCGGCTTCAGCAGCACCGGGTTCATCAGCGCGCTCGGCTCGACGCGCGCCGCCGCGGCCTGCATGGCCTGCGCCCGCCCGATCTCCGCGCCCTCGCGCGTCACGAACGAGTTCAGCGACATGTTCTGCGCCTTGAAGGGCGCCACCTTGACGCCCTTGCGGGCCAGCCAGCGGCAGATGCCCGCCGTCACCACACTCTTGCCCGCGTCGGACGTGGTGCCCGCCACCAGCAGCCCGCCGCCCAGCGGCGCCCCACCCGAACCGTTCACCTGGCACTCCTCGCCGTCCGTACTTCGCCGCTCACTTGGCCGCCTTCCCGGCTGTGCGGGATCGCCGTACCGCTCCGGCCGTACGGGATCGCCGTACCGCTCCGGCCGTACGGGATCGCCGTACCGCTCCGGCCGTACGGGGCCGTCGTACCGCCCCTGCCGCCAGCCGGCCCGCGACCGTGGCCGCCAAGGCCAGCGCGCTCACCCGGCGCGACAGCCGTACGGCCCGCTCGATGTCCGGCACCGCGACGGGGCGCCCGGTGCCGCCGTTGAGCACCGGCCGGTGCTCGACCCGGCCGCCGTACGCCAGGGTGCCGCCCAGCCGTACGCCCAGCGCCCCGGCGAACGCCGCCTCCACCGGGCCCGCGTTGGGGCTGGGGTGGGACGGACCGTCCTGCCGCCAGGCGCGCAGCGCGCCCCGCCGGTCCGGCCCGGCCAGCACCGCCAGCGCGGCGGTCAGCCGGGAGCCGGGGTAACCGGCCACGTCGTCGAGGCGGGCCGAAGCCCAGCCGAAACGGCGGTGGCGCGGCGACTTGTGCCCCACCATCGCGTCCAGCGTGTTCACGGCCCGGAAGGCCAGCAGCCCCGGCACGCCGGCGGCCGCGCCCCAGACCAGGGCACCGACCACCGCGTCCGAGGTGTTCTCGGCGACGGACTCGACCACCGCGCGCGCCATCTGCTGCCCGTCCAGGGCCTGCGGGTCGCGCCCGCACAGATGCGGCAGCCGCTCGCGCGCCACGCCCAGGTCCCCCGCCGCGAGCGCGCCGCCGACGGCCCGCGCCTCGCGGCCCAGCGAGGTGCCGCCCAGGACGGCCCAGGTGGCGGCGGCGGTCAGCGCGACGGAGGCGGGGAAGGCGGCGGGGGAGCGGCGTACGGCGCGGTCGAGCAGCGCGGCACCGGCGGCGGTACCGCCCGCGAGCAGCGCGGTGTGCAGGGCGCCGGTCCCGCGGTGGTCGCGCCACAGACGGCGTTCCACGGCGGCCGCGGCCCGCCCGAAAGCGGCCACGGGGTGGCCGCGCCGGGGATCGCCCACGACCAGGTCGCCGAGGAAACCGAGGGCCGCGCCGCACGCGTAGCCGGCGTGTTCGGCACGCATCGGATCAGACCGCCGTCGCGCCTCGGAGGGATGGCGTGGGAGTACGTCCAGCAGATTGCGCACTGCGGCCGGGCATGGCGGTAGGTCCTCACTCAGGGTCCGCGCCCTGGCTCGACGGGTACGGCGACAAGAGTCTCCTGGCTCCCCGGATCGGCGCTTCCCCCGGCCTTCCAGTCCGTACGGGAACCTGCGTCGCGGGACGCGGACCGTGGCCCTTGGTGGAGGGGCGCTCCCCGGTGACAGTGGCGGGACCGCGCCGGATTCTCACCGGACTTCCTCATCTGTCGCCGATTGGCTCCGGCAGTCCACCACGCTCCGCCAAGCCCGTCAACTCACGCTTGACCTGCGGTGCGGGGCGATGGCGGCGCCTGTGTCCCAGAACACAGACGTCCGGTGGCCGTGGCGGGGATGCCGCGGCCACCGGACGCCGGTGGTGTCGTGTCGTGCCGCGGCTCAGGCGGCGACGATCAGGTAGATCCCGTACGCCACGGCCGCGGCGCACAGCGCGAAGCAGGCGTACGCCCCGGCCCGCGCCGCCCCGCCGGAGCCGGCGGGCCCGTCGGCGGTCACCGGTGCGCCCTCCTGCTGCGGCTTGCGGGACGTGCCGACGATGCCGAGGGTGAACAGGCCCACGATCCCGACCGTCACGAACAGCGTGACGCCGAAGACCTGGCCGAGAGCTGCCCAGTCGATGCTCATTGCGTTCTCGTTCCTTCGTGGGAGCCGTGCGGCCGGGTCAGCCGGCGGCCGAGCCGGCCTTGGCGCGGCGCTCGGCGCGCTTCTCGTGCGGGTGGGCGGCCACCGGGGCGGCGATCACCGGGGCGGCACCGACCGGGTCCGTGATCCGGGCCTCGGCCACGGCGGGGGACGGGATGGCGGACGCACCCGCCGCGACCGGGCCCGCGGGCGGCGGCGAGACGGCCTGCAAGGCGGTGGTGACGACACCGGCGGGCTCGGCGGCCGGGCCCTCGTTGACGTTGGTGTGGTCCACCGGCTTGCGCCGGGAGGCCATCCAGATCGCGCCGCAGACGGCGAGCGCCAGCACGGCGACGGTCGCGATGCCCCAGTCGCCCTGGTCCGCCAGGAGCGCGGCGCCCGCGGCGACCGCACCGGCGGCCGGCAGCGTCAGCCCCCAGGCGGCGGCCATCCGGCCCGCCGTGGACCAGTGCACCACGCCGCCCTTGCGGCCCAGGCCGGAGCCCATGACCGAACCGGAGCAAACCTGGGTGGTGGAGAGCGCGAAGCCGAGGTGGGAGGAGGCCAGGATGGTGGCCGCGGCGCCGGTCTGGGCCGCGAAGCCCTGCGGCGGCTGGATGTCGGTGATGCCCTTGCCCATCGTGCGGATGATCCGCCAGCCGCCCAGGTACGTGCCGAGCGCGATGGCCAGGCCGGCCGAGGTGATGACCCACAGCGGCGGGTCGGCGTGCGGGGCGACCACACCGCCGGTGATCAGCGCGAGGGTGATCACACCCATCGTCTTCTGGGCGTCGTTGGTGCCGTGCGCGAGGGAGACCAGGGCGGCCGAGGCGATCTGCCCGGCGCGGTAGCCCTTGGCGGTGTCCTCCTCGGCGCGGTTGCGGGCCAGCCGGTAGGTCAGCCGGGTCGCGGCCGTCGCGGCCAGACCGGCCACGATCGGGGCGGCGACGGCCGGGATGAGGACCTTCATGACCACCGCGCCGCCGTGCACGCCGCTCGGGCCGACGGCCACCAGGGTCGCGCCGATCAGACCGCCGAAGAGGGCGTGCGAGGAGCTGGAGGGGAGCCCTGCCAGCCAGGTGACCAGGTTCCAGACGATGGCGCCGACCAGCCCGGCGAAGATCACTTCTGGTCTGATGCCGGCGGTCTCGTCGATGATCCCGCCGGAGATGGTCTTGGCGACCTCCACCGACAGGAACGCGCCGACCAGGTTGAGGACCGCCGACATCGCCACCGCGATCTTGGGCTTGAGTGCCCCGGTGGAAATGGTGGTGGCCATGGCGTTGGCCGTGTCGTGGAAGCCGTTCGTAAAGTCGAACACCAAGGCCGTGACGATCACGATCCCGATGAGAAGCGTGATGTGTTCCATTCACCCAGGCAATCAGTTCGTTGGGCAGTGACGCTCGGGACCGTACGGACGACGGGTGAACGGAAGGTGAACTGGGGCGGGCGCCACAGTGACGCCCCCGCAGGGGTGGTGCGGAGGCGTCCAGACCGTCTCCCGGGGCCCATGCGTATCAGCACGGAGGCCTCGTGCGGCGCAGGCGTACCGGGGGCGGGTGCGTTGGGGGCGGCGTGTCGGGGTGCCCGGCCGGCGTGTCAGCCCCGTGCGAAGCGCCGTAGCCCGGTGACCGTGCCGTTCCACTTGTTCTGGTCGCCGGGCAGCGCGCCGGCTCCGGCGTGCTGCCAGATGCTCGGGTACGGCCAGCCGGCGGGCAGCTTGCCCGGGGTGCTGTGCCAGTGGGCCAGCCACAGGGGGTGGGTGGCGGCGAACGCCCGGCTGCCGCCGGTGCAGCCGTTCCACCACCGGGCCGTCGTGTAGATCACCGGCCGCCGCCCGGTCTGCCGCAGCACCTCGTTGCTGAAGCCGCGGACCCACCGGACCAGCGCGGTGCCGCTCATCCCGTAGCAGGCGTGCTCCCGGTCGTACGGGTTGTGCTCCAGGTCGAGCGCCGGCGGCAGCGTCCAGCCGTCCGCCTTCCAGCGGCCGCCGTGCCGCAGGAAGTGCCGGGCCTGCGCGCGGCCGGAGGACGCGTTCGGGACGCCGAAGTGGTACGCGCCGTGCAGCAGGCCCGCCTTGCGCGCGCCGCGGTACTGCCGTGGGAAGTGCGGATTGCGGTACCAGGTCGACTCGGTGGCCTTCACGTACACGAAACGGCCGCCCTTCGCCCGTACGGACTTCCAGTCGACGCTCCCCTGGTGCGAGGAGACGTCGTGCCCGGCGGGCTTGCCGGCGGCCTCGGCGGCGGGGGGCGTGGGCAGGGCGGTGGACAGGACGCCGGTGAGCGTGCCGAGCGCCAGGGCCCCGGCGGCCAGCCGGTGCCGTCGGCTGCGCGGGCGGCCGGAGGGGCGGTGGGGCGGGTGCTGCGCAGCGGGCGGCTGCTGCGCGTCGGGCGGGTGGTGGGACGGCTGCTGCGTACCGGACGGGCGATCGCGGTCACGGGCCATGGTTCCCCCCAGGAATTCCCCCGGATGGCTACGTGCATGACAGGTGGCTGCTGCATGACAGACAGCGACGTGCATGACAGACGGCGACGTGCATGACAAAGCTCCGGAAGCGTACCGAGAGATCCACACAAGACGGTCGTCGCCCGGTCAAGTCCGCCCGAGGTACGGCCGGTCCGACATGGCGGATACCGGAGGACCGGGATCCGCCCCACGGCTCCCCACCAGCCCCGTACGGTGTCGACGGCCCCGCGCGCACCACGCCCGCGCGCCCCGCACCGGACCCCGCCCGCACCGCACACCGGAGGCACACGCATGACGGACCCGGAAGCCCTCGACCACGCCTGGGACGAACTGGTCGCCACCGCCCGCCGCACGGTCGCCGACGGCCTGGTCGTCGGCACCTCCGGCAACGTCTCCGTGCGCGTCGGCGACCTCGTGCTGGTCACCCCCAGCGGCGTCCGCTACGACCGGCTCGGGCCGGGCGACCTCACCGCGGTGGACCTCGAAGGCCGTCAGACCCGCGGCACGCTGCGGCCCACCAGCGAACTCCCCATGCATCTGGCCGTCTACCGCGCCACCGACGCCACCGCGGTCGTGCACACCCACGCGGCCCACGCCACCGCCGTCTCCACCCTCGTCACCGAACTCCCGCCGGTGCACTACATGACCGCGGCCCTCGGCGGGCCCGTCCGCGTCGCGCCGTACGCCCTCTACGGCACCGAGGAGTTGGCCGGGAACATGCTCGCCGCCCTGCGCGACCGCACCGGCTGCCTCCTCCAGAACCACGGCACCATCGTCCACGGCGACACCCTTGACGAGGCGTACGACCGCACTGCCCAGCTGGAGTGGATGTGCCGCGTCTGGCTCGCCGCCGGCTCGCTGCCCGGTCGCACACCCACCCTGCTCACACCGGAACAGCTCGACGCGGCCGGCGAGCAGCTGCGCGGCTACGGGCAGGGCCGCTGACGTACGGCGCCGGGCGACGGCGGCCGGGCCTTGCCTGCGGGCACCTGGGCCCCGCCCGACCGCCCGCGGGCCCGCCCGACCGTCCGCGGGCCCGCCCGCCGTCACCCGGGCGCGCCCGCCCACTGGCCGCGGCGGCGACGCCCGCCCACACTGGGGAGGATGCGTCTGGGTACCGCGGCAGCAGCCGCCACCACGGTGATCGGTACCGGCGCGGCCGCAGTGGCGGCCGGCCGGTACGCCAGCGACATGGTCTTCAAACCCGCGCCCGACCGGCCGCTGCCGGGCGATCCCCGGCTCACGGTGCACGCCACCGGCCCCGGGCGGATCACCCTCACCCGCAGCCTCGCCTCGCTGCGCCCCGGCACCTACGGCCTCACCGGCGCGGGCGGCCATGCCATCGTCGGCCCCCTCCTGGACGACGTGCCGCACCCGGCGGACACCGTCGTCCGCCGCCTGGAGCGGGTCACCCACGGCACCCTCCAACCGGGCGCGAGGATGCGCCTGACGCCTCAGGTGCACATCGGCAACCCGCGCGACGCGCTGGGCCTCGACGCCGCCGACGTCGACATCCCCGGAGAACTGGGCGCGCTGCCCGCCTGGTTCGTGCCGGGCGACCGGGAGACCTGGGTGATCACCGTGCACGGCCTGGGCACCACCCGGGAGCACCCCATGGTGGTCATGCCGTTCCTCAGCGACCAGCGGCTGCCCGTCCTGGACCTCGCCTACCGCAACGACGTCGGCGCTCCGCACACCGCCGACGGCATCAGCCACCTCGGCGATTCCGAATGGCGCGACCTGGACGCCGCGATCCGCTACGCCGTCCAGTACGGCGCCGAACGCGTCGTCCTGCACGGCTGGTCCACCGGCGCCTCCATGGCCCTGCACGCCGCCGCCAACTCCGCGGTCCGCGACCGCATCGCCGGCCTCGTCCTGGACTCGCCGGTCCTGGACTGGCAGGCCACCGTCCGCGCCCTGGCCGCCGCCCGCCGCGTCCCCCGCCCGCTGCTCCCGCTGGCCGTACGCGCCGCCGAGGGCAGCACCGGGCTGCACGCCGGACGGCTGGCCGAAGCCTGGACCGCCGACCTGCTCACCGTGCCGACCCTGCTGATCCACGGGCCCGACGACTCCCTGGCCCCCTGGTCGGCCTCCCGCGAACTGGCCTCCCGCCGCCCCGACCTGATCACGCTGCACCCGGTACCGCACGCCCCGCACGCCGCCATGTGGAACGCCGACCCGGCCACGTACGAAGAAACGCTCCGCCGCTTCCTCACACCCCTCATGTGAGCCGGCGGCGCGGCTCCCGGGGGCCGTGTCGTGCCCGTGCGGCGTCGTGCCCGTGCGGCCTTCGGGCGGTCGCTTCCGTGTGCCCTCGTGGGCGACTGCCGCCGTTCGGCCTTCGGGACGGTCGCTCCTGTCCGGCCTCCGGGGCGATTGATCCTGCGTGGCCTCCGGTGGGGTCGGGCTGTGTGGCCTTCGGGGCAATCGGTTCTGCGTGGCCTCTGGTGGGGCCTGTGCGGCCTTCGGGGCGGTGCCGGTTGTCCCTGTGCGGCCTCGGCCTTCGGGACGACCGTTCCTGCGCGGCTTGCGGCTTGCGGCCTGCGGCTTGCGGCCTGCCTCCTGCGGCCTGCGCCTGGTCGTTCGCGTGTGGTCGTTCGCGTGCGCCCGCTGGGGCGGACGTTCTGGCGTGCTCTCTGGGCGGATCGTTTTCGCGCGCTCTCTGGGCGGACCGTTTCCGAGCGGCGGGGTGGGCCGCTTCCGCGCGTACTCCGGCCGGCCCGTCTCCGCGTCTCGTCCGGGACCGCCTTGCCCTCAGCCTGCGGGCCGTTCCGTTTCCGCACGTCCCCTGACTGATCCATTCCCGCAGGCCTCTGGCGTGGCCTTCCCCGCAGCCCTCCAGGCCGTTCCCTTTCCGCGTGCCTCGGGGCCTCGGGGCGGCCTCCCCGTAGCCCTCCGGGCGTTCCGCTTCCGGGCGTCCTCCGGCTGGACCGTCCCTGCGTGCCTCGGGACGGTCTTTCCCGCAGCCCTCGGTGCCGTTCCGTTTCCGCCTCCTCCGGCCGTTCCGAGCCCGCGCGCCCTCGGGCCCTCGGGCCTTCACGTGTTCACACGCCTTCCTCAGCGCGGCCCGTTCCTGTGGCATCGCCGCCCGTGCCATCGCGCCCCCGCCCCCGACGGCGACTTGCCCGTGTCGTGATGGCCTGTCGGCACGGTCCGCGGCACCCGGGCGGCCCGTGGTGACCCGGCCCTACGGACGGTGGCCACCCCGCGCGCGCCCCGGGGCCGCCCCTTCGTACGGCCTGCGGCCACTCCCCGTACAGGCCCTGGTGGCCCACTCGTACGGTCCGTGCCGGCCGCCCCGTGCGCCCCTCGTGCGTCGGGCCGCCGGAACGTACCGACCGTTCCGATTGGGCTTTCGGGCCGTCAGCGGGAAGACTGCACCTGTGACGTCCCGTACTCCGCGCGACTCCCGGCTCCGACTCGTCCCCCGTCAACCGATTGCCGCCGCCCGCCGAGCGGTGAGCACCCGGGCCGCCCGGCCGGCGCCCCGGCCGCCCCAGGGCACACCGCCGCCCGCGGAACTGGCCCGGCAGGCCCGTGCCGGTCTGGCCGGTGCCGTACGTCTCGCCCGCTGGGCCGACGGCGAGCACGGCGCGGGCGCCGGGCTGCGGGCCGGCACGGACGGTGCCCTCCCGGCGGACGTCGCCGAACAGGCGGCGGACGACCTGCGGCTGACCCCGGACCAGGTCCGTACGGACTGGGACCTGGCCCGGCTGGCCGGACTCGTCGAACTGCACGGCGGCGTGGCCCGCCCGGGCTGGCGGCTGCGTGCCTGGGAGCGCGACGACACCGCCGCGCTGCGCGGCTGGGTCGCGCTCTTCGACGCCTGGTCGCTGGCGCGCCCCGCGCCCCCCGGCGCCGGGCCGACCGCCGTCGCCGAGGTCGTCGAGGCCGTGCCGCAGTTGCTGTCCCTGCTGCACCTGTCGGCCGGCCCGGTGCGGCTCCCGGTCCTGCTGGACATGCTGGAACAGCGCGTCGCCGAACTCCGTACCGAACGCTGCGAGGTGCCGTACGGCCCGGACCGCGCCCCGGACGCGGGACCGGCCCCGGGCACCGCCGCGGGTACGGACCCGGGGGCGGACCCGGACCCGGGGGTGACCCCGGACCCGGGGGTGACCCCGGACCCGGGCACAGGCCAGGGCACGGCCCCGGGCACAGCCTCGGGAGCGGCGCGCGGCGGAGCGGCGGGTGACACCGCGGGGGTGTCACTCGCGGAGCTCCTGGACTGGTCGCTGGAAGGCCTCGCCGCCGTCGGGGCACTCGTCGTGCGCGACGGCGCCAAGACCGGTGTGCCCGCCGAACGCGAAGCCCTGCTCACCCCCCTCGGCAACTGGTCGGTCTGGGTCAAGCTGGAGCAGATCTGCGTCGCCGCCCAGAGCCCGGCGGGCAACATCGAGCAGTCCGCCGAGGCGATGCTGCGCGGCTGCGCCCGGCTGACCCCGGGCCCGGCGCGCGCCGAATACCGCGCCTGGCTCGCCGCCCGGTCGGCGGGCAGCGCCGTCGAGGAACTCCTCGACGTCGCCCGCGGCGAGGACGCGCTGCTGCGCGGCCTCGCCTTCGAGGCCCTGCGCGCCGTCGGCGCGCCCGCCGAACCGGCCGTACGCGCCGCCGCCGACGAGGCCGCGCTGCGCCCGTACGCCCTGCTCTGGCTGGTCGAGCACGAGGGCGGTGACCCGGAGACCGCGCCGGACGTGCTCACCCGCGAAGAGTCCACCTGGCTGTGGGTGGACACCGCCGCGGCCGTCGCCGACCACGGCGAGAGCCAGCTGCTGATCCGGCACCTCGACTCGGCCGTCCAGGGCTCGGTCCCGCGCCTGCTGGAGGAGGTACGGGCCGTCGGCCACCCGCGCACCGTGCAGGTACTGGTCGCCCTGGCCGCCGCCCACCCGGACCCGGCCCTCGCCAAGGCCGTCCGCCGCGCCGCCTTCCAGGTGCACACCGGCGGCGCGTGACGTCTCCCGGGGGCGGGCGCCCGCCCCCGGAACGGCACCCGACGGCTCCGCCCCTTTCGCCGACGCGCGATCCCAGGCGAGCGCGCGCCAGCACCCCTTCAGTGCCCTATCAGCTCCTCCTCAACGCTCCCTCAGCACCTCCCCAGCACCTCCCTCAGCGCCTCCCCGGTGTCCCGAATCCTCAGCCGCCCTTCAGGCCTTCGGCACCGCCGGTGCGTACGTGCCGAACGTCCAGAGATTGCCCTCCAGGTCGCGGGCCGTGTAGTCCCGGGAGCCGTAGTCCTGGTCCGTGAGCGGCAGCGCTATCTCCACCCCGGCCTGCTCGGCCCGGCGGTGATGCGCGTCCGGGTCCGCGACGGTCACGTACACACCGACCGGGCCGCCGTCGCCCAGTGCCTCCTGGTACGCCCCGCCGACGCTCTTCGAGCCCAGCATCACCACACCGTTGCCGAAGGACAGCTCGGCGTGCAGCACGGTGCCGTCCTCGCTCTCGTACAGCGCGCTCCGCGTGAAGCCGAAGGCTTCCGTGAGCTGCTTGACCGCCGCCTTCGCGTCGCGGTACTGCAACGTCGGGCAGAACGTGGGAGAGCCCGCAGTCCCTGCCGCGCCTGCCGCCACGTCGGTCATGACGATCACCTTTCCCATCCTGCGATCAGGTCGTTCCGAGCCCCGCCATGAGACCCACATCACAGTCTGGCACCAGGGTCTGACAACGCCCCCCGAACAGCCTCTGACCAGCGCCGCACCGCACCACGCTGCTCCGAGAAGCACCGAACCGCACCGAAGCGCACCGAACCGCTCACCCGCCCGCCCGCCGCTCCGGCGGACTCAGCGGAACGTGTCGCAGCGCCCGGCGTCCCCCGTGCGGAGCCCGGCCGAGAACCACCGCTGCCGCTGCGCAGCCGACCCGTGCGTCCAGCTCTCCGGGGTGACCCGGCCCTGGAACCGCTCCTGGATCCGGTCGTCGCCGACCGCGGCCGCCGCGTCGAGCCCGTCCCGTACGTCCGCCTCGGTGAGATCGGTGATCAGCGGCCGCCCGGTGGTCTCCTCGGGCGTGCCGGTGGCGTGCCGGGCCCACACGCCCGCGTAGCAGTCGGCCTGGAGCTCCACCTTGACGGCGTCGCTGTCCGCGCCGGGCCGCCCGCCCTGGGACCGGCGCAGCGTGCCCGCCAAGTTCTGCACGTGGTGCCCGTACTCGTGCGCCACCACGTACGCCTGCGCGAACGGCCCGCCCTCGGCGCCGAACTTCGTCCGCAGCTCGCGGAAGAAGTCCAGGTCCAGGTAGACCTTGCGGTCCCCGGGACAGTAGAACGGCCCGACGGCCGAGGTCGCGGCCCCGCACGCGGTGTCCGTCCGGCCGGTGAAGAACACTGTCGGCGCCCGTCCGTACGAGGCGCCCCGCCGCCGGAACTCCCGCTGCCAGAAGGACTGGGCGCTGTTGACGACCGCCACGATCCGGCAGTCCTCCCTGCTGTTGGCGTCCTGCCCGGTCCGGCATTGCTCCTGCACCCGTTCCGACGAGGAAGCGGTGGCTTGCGGGGGATGGTCCGACTCCGTCAGTCCCAGTTCGTCGGGGCCGATGCCGAAGAACAGGCCGGCGACGAGCGCGATCAGCCCCGCCAGTCCGCCCCCGACCGTGGCCCGCCCGCCGGGCAGCCGGCTGCCGCGCCGGTCCTGGACCTGCGAGGTGTCCAGTCCGGCGTCGTCGTCGAACCGCATGGCCGCACCGCCCTCCGCCATGCCCTCCCGGCGGCGCACACCGCCTCGCCCCATCCAGCCGCGCCCACCGCCGGGCCGCGACCCCGGGCGTCCGAACGGACGAGGGGGAGGGGGACGGCAGTCAGGCGGGGCCGGGGGGAGGTGCGCCCCGAGGGCCGGCTCACAGCGGGCCCGTACGGCCGGACCACGACCGCACCGCAACCGGATCACCACCCCACCCCGACCGCCCCACCCCGACCGCCTCCCGGCCTCCCGGCCTCCCGGCCTCCCGGCCTCCCGGCCTCCCGGCCTCACGGCCTCACCCCGACCGCCCCACGGCCCTACCACGACCGGATCCCGGCCCTCCGGCAGCCCGGGAAAACTGCTTGCACGTCACCGCTAGACTGGTCCGTATGGCAATTCTCCTCGTGCATTAGACGGCGCCGGCACGCCGCCCACCGCCGCCCGTCCGCACAGACTTGTGCCGTGTACGGGGCGCGCCGCGCGGCTGTGATCACCCCCGTCCTTTCCGCTGTCCTCATCTGCCCTGGAGTCTTCCCTTGATCACCGCCTCCGGCCTGGAGCTGCGCGCCGGCGCCCGCGTCCTCATCGAGTCCGCCTCCTTCCGTATCGCCAAGGGCGACCGGATCGGCCTGGTCGGCCGCAACGGAGCGGGCAAGACGACCCTCACCAAGGTCCTGGCGGGCGAGGGCATCCCCGCCGCCGGCACGGTCACCCGCTCCGGCGACGTCGGCTACCTGCCGCAGGACCCGCGCACCGGCGACCTCGACGTCCTCGCCCGCGACCGCATCCTGTCCGCCCGCGGTCTGGACGAGGTCCTGCGCAAGATGCGCGAGAACGAGGACCGGATGTCCAACGGCAAGGGCGCCACCCGCGAAAAGGCGATGAAGAAGTACGAGCGCCTGGAGACGGAGTTCCTGACCAAGGGCGGCTACGCGGCCGAGGCGGAGGCCGCGACCATCGCCGCCAGCCTGGGTCTGCCGGACCGCATCCTCGGCCAGCCCCTGCACACCCTCTCCGGCGGCCAGCGGCGCCGCGTCGAGCTGGCCCGGATCCTCTTCTCGGACTCCGACACGCTGCTCCTGGACGAGCCGACCAACCACCTCGACGCCGACTCGATCGTCTGGCTGCGCGACTACCTGAAGAACTACCGCGGCGGCTTCATCGTGATCTCCCACGACGTCGACCTGGTCGAGACCGTGGTGAACAAGGTGTTCTACCTGGACGCCAACCGCTCCGAGATCGACATCTACAACATGGGCTGGAAGCTCTACCAGCAGCAGCGCGAGGCCGACGAGAAGCGCCGCAAGCGCGAGCGCGCCAACGCCGAGAAGAAGGCCGCGCAGCTGCACTCGCAGGCCGACAAGATGCGCGCCAAGGCCACCAAGACCGTCGCCGCGCAGAACATGGCCAAGCGCGCCGACAAGCTGCTCGCCGGGCTGGACGCCAAGCGCGCCTCCGACAAGGTCGCCAAGCTGCGCTTCCCGGACCCCGCGCCCTGCGGCAAGACCCCGCTGACCGCCGAGGGCCTGTCGAAGTCGTACGGCTCGCTGGAGATCTTCACCGACGTCGACCTGGCCATCGACAAGGGCTCACGGGTCGTCATCCTCGGCCTGAACGGCGCGGGCAAGACGACGCTGCTGCGGCTGCTGGCGGGGGTGGAGAAGCCGGACACCGGCGAGGTGCGCCCCGGGCACGGCCTGAAGCTGGGCTACTACGCCCAGGAGCACGAGACGCTGGACCCGGACCGCACGGTCCTGGAGAACATGCGCTCGGCCGCGCCGGACATGGACCTGGTCGAGATCCGCAAGACGCTCGGCTCCTTCCTGTTCTCCGGCGACGACGTCGACAAGCCGGCGGGTGTGCTCTCCGGCGGCGAGAAGACCCGGCTGGCGCTGGCCACCCTGGTCGTCTCCTCCGCCAACGTGCTGCTGCTGGACGAGCCGACCAACAACCTCGACCCGGCCAGCCGCGAGGAGATCCTCGGCGCGCTGCACACCTTCACCGGCGCCGTGGTGCTGGTCTCCCACGACGAGGGCGCGGTGGACGCCCTCCAGCCGGAGCGCATCATCCTGCTGCCCGACGGTGTCGAGGACCTGTGGGGCCAGGACTACGCGGACCTCGTCGCGCTGGCCTGAGGGCCGCCCGAGGGCCGGGAGGGATCAAGGGCGTATGGATCATTCGGCCGACGGGTGATCCATCATCTGAGTGAGAGCGGCTCGTACATCGGCGAGCCTCCCTGTGACGGCCGGGCCCCAGGGGCCCGGCCGTCATCATTTCGTACCAGCCCCCTCTGACCTGCTCATTCGCGGCGAAACCCGTGGTCGGAGCGGTGAAATTCCTAACGGAACCCCTAATTCCAAGAGTCAATACGGCGCCCGCGACGCCAAACGATGTCCCACGGACCTTGCTGAATGGGTGGCCAGGAACGCGGGAAGGGGTGATCATGAGAGTCCAGAGCGCACTTCCCACGAGGAGGCACGGGTGGCCGAGACTCTGAAGAAGGGCAGCCGGGTTACCGGCGCCGCGCGCGAGAAGCTCGCGGCAGACCTGAAGAAGAAGTACGACTCCGGAGCGAGCATCCGGGCGCTGGCCGAAGAGACCGGCCGCTCCTACGGGTTCGTGCACCGGATGCTCAGCGAATCCGGTGTGACCCTGCGTGGTCGTGGCGGAGCCACCAGGGGCAAGAAGGCCGCCTCGGCCTGACCGAGGCGTTCCGCTCCGGGAGCTACGGTGCCACCCGGTCGGTCGAGCAGGCGACCGGGTGGTTACTGTTCAGTCACTTAAGCACGCACACGTGCGGTCGGCTGACTGACTCGGAGGCGCTCCATGACCCTGCTCGACAAGGACGGTGTGCGGCTCACCGTGGACGACGTGATCGCCACGGTGACCCTCGCCGGACCGGCCAAACGCAACGCGCAGTCGCCCGCCATGTGGCGGGCGCTGGCCGAGGCCGGATCACTGGTGCCGGGAGACGTCCGGATCGTGGTGCTGCGCGGCGAGGGCAAGTCCTTCTCCGCCGGCCTGGACCGGCAGGCGTTCACGCCCGAAGGCTTCGACGGCGAGCCGTCGTTCCTCGACATGGCACGCGGCCCGGACAGTGAATTGGACGCCATCATCGCCGAGTACCAGGAAGCGTTCACCTGGTGGCGGCGGAACGACGTGGTGTCCATCGCCGCTGTCCAGGGCCACGCGATCGGCGCCGGCTTCCAGCTCGCACTCGCCTGCGACCTGCGGGTGTGCGCCGACGACGCGCAGTTCGCCATGCGGGAGACCAGCCTCGGACTGGTGCCGGACCTGACCGGCACCCACCCCCTGGTCGCCCTGGTCGGCTACGCCCGCGCGCTGGAGATCTGCGCCACCGGCCGCTTCGTCCACGCCGACGAGGCCGAACGCATCGGCCTGGCCAACCTCGTGGTGCCCGCCGCCGACCTGGACGGTGCCGTCGCCGACCTGGCGGGAGCCCTCGTCGCCGCGCCGCGGGACGCCGTCATCGAGACCAAGGCCCTGCTCATGGGCGCCGCCTCCCGTACGTACGAGGAGCAGCGCGCCGCCGAACGCGCCGCGCAGGCACGACGGCTGCGCGACCTGGCGGGCCTGGGCGAGTAGCCGCGCGCCGCGCGGCTCAGGAGGCGTCGGGCGGTTCGAGGGCGGCGACGAGCACCGCGACGGTGGAGCGCTCACCGTCCGCCGGCTGCCCGGCGTCCGCCGCTGTCCCGACCGCGTCGCGTACGTCCCGCGCCACGTCCAGCGTCCGCCGGTCCGGCGCGACGGCCAGTTGGACGAGTACGTGCCCGTCCTCCACGCGGACCGGCCGGGACAGCGCACCCAGGGCCGGTACGAGACGAACGACTCCCGGGACCCGCAGCGCGGCCGTCTCCAGAGAGCCGGCGTCGGCCGTGGCCCCGCTCCCGCCCGGCGCGCCACCGGGAGGAGCGTCGTCGTCCCGGCCTCCGCCCGCTGCCTCTTCCCCCTCGTCGAGCAGGTCCGTGACCCGCACATCGACGACGGACACCTCCAGGCCCAGCCGCTCCGCCGCACACGCCAGCAGCGCTTCCCGCAGCAGGCCCGCGGAAGCCGGAACCGGGCGCCCGGCCGTGGCGGCGACTTCCGTCTCGATCAGCAGCGGTCCCGGCGGCAGCGCGCTCGGCGGTGACGGGACCGCCGCTTCCGGCGCGGCGTCCGCGTCCGCCACGGACAGCCGGAGCGTACCGATCCGCAGCCCCGGCAGCGCGTCGCCCGCCTCCCGCAGCACCCCGGCGGCCGCCCGCTCGGCGATCCACGCCCCGTCCGACGGGCCGCCCAGCGGCAGCAGCCGGCCGAGTCCGAGCTGCCGTCGTACCGCCGTCACCAACTGGTCACCGGCCACCGGCCGTCACCTCTTTCCCGAACAGTCCTTCCACCTTGCCGCACACCCGGCCGGGCGGCAGGGTCGCATACCCGAATGGCGGCAACCCGACCACTCCGCTGCCGCATCCCCGCAGCGGGCCCGGGGAAGCCGCCTTACTGTGGAAAACGGAGCGGCTGGCAGCTCCGACCCCTCGGAAAGGGACGATCGGCGATGACCGAGAGCGCACAAGGTAACCGGCCCGAGCCGCGGACCGGAGACTCGCAGGGCAAGACGCTGGGGACCAAGCGGGGCGGCGGCGACCCCGCGACCCGTGGGCGTACCACCATCGCCGACGGTGTCGTGGAGAAGATCGCCGGCATGGCGGCCCGCGACGTCATGGGCGTGCACGCGATGGGCAGCGGCTTCGCCCGCACGCTCGGCGCGGTGCGCGACCGGGTGCCCGGCGGCAGCAAGTCGGTGACCCGCGGCGTCAAGGCCGAGGTCGGCGAGGTGCAGACCGCGCTGGACCTGGAGATCGTCGTCGAGTACGGCGTCTCCATCGCGGACCTCGCCCGGGCCGTACGGGAGAACGTCATCTCCGCCGTGGAGCGGATGACGGGCCTGGAGGTCGTCGAGGTCAACATCGCGGTGAGCGACGTGAAACTGCCCGACGACGAGGAGGACGAGGACGACGAGGAGCCGCGCCTCCAGTAGGCGGGCCGGTCCTCCAGACGACAGGCGCCGGGGCTCCGCTCCGCAGGACCCGGCCGGGGTGGTAGCGAAGGGAAGCGCGTAGATGAGCATGGCCGTGGTCGGTCTGTTGGCCGGAATGGCGCTGGGCTTCGCCGGATACTTCGGCGGTTTCGGGGCCTTTGTGCTGGTGGCGGCGCTGGGCGCCATCGGATTCATCGTCGGGAAGTTCGTGGACGGCGACTTGGAGGCCGGGGAGTTCTTCCGGACCCGTACGGGCGACCGCGACGACCGGCGGAGGTGACGCCCGGTGGCGACCGTGTCCCCCGCGGCCGCGGCACCCGGCGCCGCCCAGCCGGCCGTACCGGCCGGTGAACGGGGCGCCACGAGGATCGCGGACCGGGTCGTGGCCAAGATCGCCGCGCAGGCCGCCCGCGAGGCCCTGCGCGACGCGTCCACGGAACCCGCCGATGCCCACGCGTCGGTGACGGTGCGCCGGCGCGACGGACGGCGGGACTTCGGCGAGGCCCGGGTACGGGTCGCCGTCGAACTGGGCTACCCCTCCGACATCGGCGCCCAGTGCGGCGCCGTACGACGGCAGGTCACCCAGCGGGTCCGCGAACTGGCCGGCATGTCGGTGCCCGAGGTGTCCGTCCAGGTCGAGCGGCTGCACGCGCCCCAGATGGAGCGGTCCGGCCGGGGGAGGGTGCGATGAACGACGACGATCCCGATCTGCGGCACACCCAGCGGCTGCCCACCCTCGACAAGTCGGCGGGCGCCACGGCGGTCCCGCCCGGCGAGGGCGGCCCCGGCACTCCTTCCGGTCAGGGCGGCTCCGGTCCTTCGGACGGCCCGGACAACCCGGACCCCCGGGGCGATTCCGGCCCTCCGGGCGGCGGCCCCGGGCAGACCGGCCCGGCGGACACCGGGCAGTCCCCCCGCGAGGAGACGGACGGCGGCGGCCGGGCCCGGCGCTTCTGGGCGGCCCGGCGCGTACCGTCCACACTGGTCGCGCTCGTCGTGCTCGGCGCCGCCGGACTGCTGCTGTACGACGTGGCCGCCGTACGCGCCGACCGCCCCGCGATGGCCTGGCGCAAACGCCTCGCCACCGAGCTGGCGTCCCGCCACCTGGACGACGTCTGGGTCCTCGCGGGCGCCGCGGTGGCCGTGGCCCTCGGCATCTGGCTGCTGGTGCTGGCGCTGACCCCCGGCCTGCGCGGCGTGCTGCCGATGCGGCGCACGACACCGGACGTACGCGGCGGCCTGGACCGCGCCGCGGCCGCCCTGGTGCTGCGCGACCGGGCCATGGAGGTGCCGGGCGTGCAGTCCGTACGGGTCGCCGTCGGCCGCCGCCGGGCCAAGGCACGCGCGGTCTCGCACTTCCGCGAACTGGACGAGGTACGGAGCGACCTGAACACGGCGCTCGGCGACGGGCTGCGGCAGCTGGGCCTCGCCCGGCGTCCGGCGCTGTCCGTACGGGTGCGCCGGTCGGCGAAGAGGTGAGCACGACGATGCGCAAGGTCCTGCGAACGGTCAACCGGGTACTGCTGGCCCTGACGGGCCTGGTCCTGATCGTTGTCGGCGCCACGGTGCTGCTCGGCGGCTTCGACCTGCCGGGCAAGTGGGGCTTCGACCTGCCGACCGGCGGACGCTGGTCCCGGCCCGACGACGTGCTGCTGCGCGACGCGGACCGCACCCGCTGGACGGACAGCGGCTGGTGGTGGCCGGTGGTCATCGCGGTCCTGGCCGTCCTCGTCCTGCTGGCGCTGTGGTGGCTGCTGTGCCAGTTCCGGCGGCACCGGCTGCGCGAGATCCTCGTGGACAGCGGCGACGGCGAGGGCGCCCAGCTGCGCGGCCGCGCGCTGGAGAACGTCCTGACGGCCGAGTCCGAGTCGCTGGACGGGGTCGACCGGGCCCGCGTCCACCTCACCGGCCGCCGCACCGAACCCCGCGTACGAGCCGGCCTGGCACTCGCCCCGCACGCGAACCCCTGCGCCGTGATCGCCCGCCTCTCCTCGGAGTCCATCACCCACGCCCGCACCTCGGCCGGCCTGGAACGGCTGCCTGCCGAGGTACGGCTGCGGGCGGTCAAGCACCGGGCGGAGCGGGTGACTTAGCGGGGCACATCGCGAGGCGTGCGCCTTTCGGTGCGGTTCGCCGCTTCGCGCACGGTCCCCAGCCAAGGCTCAGACGGTGAGGTGCTGCTCGGTGCCGGAGCCGTTGGCCGTCGTCTCGGGGGCGATGCCGTGCTGCTCTTCTTCGGGGCGGCCCTTCTCGGGCAGCAGGAAGGTGATCGCGAAGAAGGCCACCAGCAGGCACGCCTGGACGAGCAGCGCGCGGTGGAAGCCGCCGGTGAAGTCACCGGCCTCGGCCCGGGCGAAGAACACCGAGCCGAAGACCGCGACGCCGAGGGAGCCGCCGACTGCCTGGACCGCCGACAGGACACCGGAGGCGGAACCGATCTCGTCGTCGTCGACCGCGGCCAGGATGAAGCTGAACAGGGCAGCGATCACCATGCCGGCGCCGACGCCCGCCACCGCCACGCCGGGAACGATGTCCCAGATCGAGAACGAGGCGGCGTCGAGGCCGTCGAGCTCGCACCACAGCACGGCCGCGCCGGCCAGTTGGACGAGCGGTCCGATCTGGAGCACCTTGCGGCCGATCTTGTCGGCGAGGAACGCGCCGCTGACGGCGCCGCCGATCGCGGTCCCCACGGCGAGGGGCAGATTGCCCAGCCCCGCGTCACCGGCAGTGAAGTGCCGGCCGATCTGCAGGAACAGGGTCAGCACGAGCTGGGTGCCGATGAGCCCGCCGAAGAACAGGGCGATACCGCCGAGCCCGACGGTGAAGGCCGGCTTGCGCAGCAGGGCCGGGGTCACCAGCGGCTCGCGGCCCGCGGCGGCCGTGCGGCGCTGCCGGAGGGCGAAGAGGGCGAAACCGAGCACCGAGGCGGCCATGGACAGCCACGTCCACAGCGGCCAGCCGTTCTCCTGCCCCTGGTTGAGCGGCAGCACCAGCAGGGCGCAGGACGCCACGACCAGGGCGGCGCCGGTCATGTCGACCCGTACGGTACGGTCGCCCGCCTTCTTGGGCACGAACGTCGCGGCGACGATCAGTGCCGCGATGCCGATGGGCAGGTTGATCAAAAACACCGACCGCCAGCCGAGGCCGAAGAAGTCGCCCTCGATGAGGAAGCCGCCCAGGACCGGGCCGATGATGCCGCCCAGGCCGAGCACGGGTCCGAAGATCGCGAAGGCCTTGGTGAGTTCGGGGCCGGAGAAGTTCTCCCGCAGCAGGCCCAGACCCTGGGGCAGCAGCATCGCTCCGGCGATGCCCTGCAGCAGCCGGAAAGCGATCAGCGACTCGATGTTCGGCGCCGTCGCGCACAGCAGCGAGCTCACGGTGAAGGCCGCCAGCCCGATCAGGAACATCCGGCGTCGCCCGTAGCGGTCGCCGAGCCGGCCGCCGAGCACGAGCCCGGCGCCCAGGGTGAGGGCGTAGCCGCCGATCACCCACTGCAGTCCGACGGAACCGGCGCCGAGGGACGTCTCCAGGTCCGGTCCGGCGACGTTGACGATCGAGGCGTCCAGGAGATCCATGATCTCCGCGACGATCATCACCGCCAGGATCAGCCACCGCCACCGGTAGGGCTCGGCCGTCTCGACAGGGGCGGGGGACGGGTCGTGCACGCCAGGTACCTCCATGGTGAAGTAATTCCATCATGAAGGTAAAGTGGTGGCGGTAGGTTGTCAAAGCGGGACGACCGTGCGGACCGCGGGACAGGAGAGAAGGCCGGAAGCATGGAGGAAGCAGTGCGCGACGGTGTCGCGGAGCAGCGTGAGCGGCTGATGGAGTCGCTGAGGATCCACGGCGGCCACTACGCCGAACTCAGCCGGCGCTTCGCCGCCTGGCTGGGCCTGCACTCCACGGACGCGACCGCCGTCTTGGAGATCGCCGCCGCCGAGGAGCGCGGCACGCCCCTGTCACCGGCGCGGCTGAGCGAGCGGATCTCCCTGTCCACGGGCGCCACCACCGCGCTGCTGAACCGTCTCGAAGCGGCGGGGCACATCACGCGGGCCCGCGAGCACTCCGACCGGCGCATCGTCACACTGCGCGGCGGCGGGCACATCCAGGAGCGGGCGGACGAGTTCTTCGGCCCGCTCGCCCACCGCCTCGACGCCGCGATGTCGCACTATCCGCCCCAGTTCCTGGCACAGGTCGAAGCGTTCATGGCTGACCTGAACACCGCCATGGACAACCACCTCACGGAACGGGACGCGGTGACACCGCGCTCCCTCCGCAGCCCTGATCCGGATGGGCGGACTCCCTGACAGGGCGCACATGCCCCACGCCTCCGACTTCCGGACCGGGACATGTTGCGTTGGAGTGCGCTCCAACTCCTAGGTTCGGCAGCATGCGATACAGCAAACTCGGAACAACCGGGCTGGAAGTCTCCGCCATCGCCCTCGGCTGCATGAGCTTCGGTGAGCCGGACCGGGGCGGCGAACCCTGGTCGCTGGGTGCGGACGCCAGCCGGGAGATCATCAAGCAGGCCCTGGAGGGCGGCGTCAACTTCCTCGACACGGCCAACGGGTACAGCGCCGGAAGCAGCGAGGAGATCATCGGCCAGGCGGTCAGGGACTTCACCCGGCGCGAGGAGGTCGTTCTCTCCACCAAGGTCTGGATGCGGATGCGCCCCGGCCCGAACGGTGCCGGGCTGTCCCGCAAGGCGATCTTCGCCGAGCTCGACGCCTCCCTGAAGCGGCTGGGGACCGACTACATCGACCTGTACCAGATCCACCGCTGGGACTACGACACCCCGATCGAGGAAACCCTCGAAGCGCTGCACGACGTGGTCAAGTCCGGGAAGGTCCGCTACATCGGAGCCTCTTCCATGTACGCCTGGCAGTTCGCCAAGGCCCTGTACCTGGCCGACCTGAACGGCTGGACCCGGTTCGTGTCCATGCAGGACCACTACAACCTCATCCACCGAGAAGCGGAGCGGGAGATGCTCCCGCTCTGCGCCGACCAGGGCATCGGCGTGATCCCGTGGAGCCCGCTGGCGCGGGGCAGGCTGACGCGGGCCCGGGACACCGCCACGGCGCGTGCCGGGACCGACGAGGGCGGCAAGATCCTCTACCGCGACGAGGACCAGGCAGTGGCCGAGCGCGTCCACGAGATCGCGGGCGAGCGCGGTCTGTCCCCGGCCCAGGTCGCCCTGGCCTGGGTCATGCGCCACCCGGTGGTGACCTCGCCCGTCGTCGGGGTCACCAAGCCGGCCCAGCTGGCCGACGCGGTCGCCGCGGTGGACGTCGAACTCGACGAGGACGAGGCCGCCTACCTGGAGGAGCCCTACCAGCCGCACGAGGCCGCCTACCTGGAGGAGTCCTTCTACAAGCCGCAGCCTGTGGCGGGCTCCCGGTAGTCCGGGCGGGCCTTCGACGAGTCCTCGGCCTCGCCCTTCCCGGCCCTGAGCAGCGGACGTCCACGATGAGAACGGTGCTCAGTCCGAGCCCCGCCCTCAGAACCCCCGCCGCTTCCCCCCGTCCACCGGCACCATCACCCCGGTGACGTACGACGCCGCGGGCGACAGCAGGAACGCGGCCGTCCGGCCGAATTCCTCCGGTTCGCCGTAGCGGCGCAGGGGGATGGAGGCGCTGTTGCGGGCGCGGGACTCCTCCGGGTCTGCGGACAGCGCGTCCAGCTGGGTCATCCGGTCCGTGGCGATACGGCCCGGCAGGACGCCGAAGACGCGGATGCCGCGCGGGCCCAGTTCGTCGGCGAGGGCCTTGGCGTAGCCCGCGAGGCCGGGGCGCAGGCCGTTGGAGACGGCCAGGCCGTCGATGGGCTCGTGGACCGAGCCGGACAGGACGAAGCCGATCGCGCCGCCGTCGCCGAGTGCGGCGGACGCCGTGCGGGCGAGCCGTACCGCGCCGAGGAAGACCGACTCGAACGCCGCCTGCCACTGGTCGTCGGTGGTGCCGGTGGGCGTGCCCGGGGGCGGGCCGCCGACGCTGACGAGGATGCCGTCGAGGCGGCCGAAGCGCTCGCGGGCGGTGTCGACCAGGCGCGCGGCGGCGTCCGGGTCGGCGTTGTCGGCGGCGACACCGTGCGCGCGGTCGCCGAGCGAGGCCGCGGCGGCCTGGGCGCTGTCCGCGCTGCGGCCGCTGAGGACGACGTTCGCGCCGTCGGCGACCAGTTCCCGCGCGGTGGCGAAGCCGAGGCCGCGGGTGGCGCCGGTGACGATGTAGGTCCGGTCGGTGAGTCCTAGATCCATGGGGGTCAGTCTGCCCCGTCGCACCCGAACATGGTGAAGGCGGTGCTGATGAGGCCGATGTGGCTGAACGCCTGGGGGAAGTTGCCCAGCTGGCGCCCGGCGACCGGGTCGTACTCCTCGGCCAGCAGTCCCAGGTCGTTGGGCAGCCGCAGCAGCCGGTCGAACAGCTCCCGGGCCTCCTTCCGCCGTCCGGTCAGGTGCAGGGCCTCGGCCAGCCAGAACGAGCAGACCAGGAAGGTGCCCTCGTCGCCCGGGAGTCCGTCCACGGTGGTGGCGTCGGTGCTGTAGCGCCGTATCAGGCCGCCGTGCGCCAGCTCCGCGCGGACCGCGTCGACCGTGCCGACGACCCGCGGGTCGTCGGCGGGCAGGAAGCCGAGGCGCGGGATCAGCAGCGTCGCGGCGTCCAGCAGATCTGAGCCGTAGGACTGGGTGAAGGTGTTGCGCTCGGCGTCGTACCCCTTCTCGCACACCTCGCGGTGCACCTCGTCGCGCATCGCGCGCCAGCGGGCGACGTCCCCCTCCAGCTCCGGGTCGGACTCGACGGCCTTGATGGCGCGGTCGGCGGCGACCCACGCCATGATCTTGGAGTGCACGAAGTGCCGGCGGGGCCCGCGGACCTCCCACAGCCCCTCGTCCGGCTCGTGCCAGTGGGACTCCAGGAAGTCCAGCAGCGAGCGCTGGATGTTCCAGGCGTGCGGCTTGGACGGCAGTCCGGCGACGCGCGCGATGTGGAAGGAGTCCAGCACGCCGCCGTACACGTCGAGCTGCCGCTGTTCGACGGCGGCGTTGCCGATGCGTACGGGGGTGGAGCCGGCGTAGCCGCCGAGCCAGGGCAGCTCGGCCTCCGGGAGCCGCCGCTCGCCGCCCAGGCCGTACATGATCTGGAGGTCGGCCGGGTTGCCGGCCACCGCGCGCAGCAGCCAGTCCCGCCAGGCCGACGCCTCGTCGGTGTATCCGGCGGTGACCAGCGAGTTGAGGGTCAAGGTGGCGTCGCGCAGCCAGCAGAAGCGGTAGTCCCAGTTGCGTACGCCGCCCAGTTCCTCGGGCAGCGAGGTGGTGGGGGCCGCGACGATGCCGCCGGTGGGCGCGAAAGTCAGGGCCTTGAGCGTGATCAGGGAGCGCAGCACCTCGGCCCGGTACGGACCGTCATAACGGCAGTGCGCCGCCCACGCCCGCCAGTCCTCCAGGGTGTGCTCCAGCGCCTCGTACGGGTCGATCTCGGCGGGGCGCGGCTCGTGCGAGGGGTGCCAGGTGAGGACGAACGCCACCCGCTCGCCGGCCGCGACGCCGAAGTCCGAGCGGGTGCTGAGCCCCTGCCCGTACGTCTTGACCTCCGGCTCGGTACGCAGCCACGCGGAGTCCGGCCCGGCCACCGCCACCCGGCACCGGCCGACGTGCCGCACCCAGGGCACGACCAGCCCGTAGTCGAAGCGCAGCCGCAGCACCCCCTGCATGGGGACGTCACCCTCCAGGCCCTCCACGATGCGTACGAGGTCGGGCGCGCGGTCGCGCTGCGGCATGAAGTCGGTGACCTTCACCGAGCCGGTGGGGGTGTGCCAGACGGTGTCCAGGACGAGGGAGTCGCCGCGGTAGGAGCGTTCGGGCCGGGCGTCGGGGTCGGCGGGGGCGAGCAGCCAGTGCCCGTTCTCCTGGTCGCCGAGGAGCGCCGCGAAGCAGGCGGCGGAGTCGAAGCGCGGCAGGCACAGCCAGTCGACGGAGCCGTTCCGGCCGACCAGGGCGGCGGTCTGCAGGTCGCCGATGAGCGCGTGGTCCTCGATGGGTGCGTGCACGCGGCGTCCCTTCCGTCGGCGACCGGCGGCTACTCCGTGCTGGCGACTGTACGGCTCAAGGGCTCGGCAGGGGCGGATTCGGCGGTGCCGTCGCCCTCCGCGGCGGCGAGCCGGTCCTTGCGCTCCCGGCGGACCAGGACGAACCAGCCGACGGGCACGGCCGCGGCGAACAGCCACCACTGCACCGCGTAGGCCATGTGCGGGCCGATGCTGTCGTGGTCCGGCTCGGGCACCAGCTCGGGCGTGCCGCCGGGCGGCTCCGGCGCGGTCTGCTCGATGTAGCCGCCGAGGACCGGCCGGTGCAGGGCCTCGGCCTGCCGCTCGCTGTTGATGAGCATGACCTGGCGGTCGGGCAGGCCGCGCTTGTCCTTGATGCCGCTGCCTTCGGTGGTCTCGTCCGCCATCATCCGGCCCGTGACGGTGACCCTGCCCTTGGGCGCGGCGGGCACGTCGGGGAAGCGGGTGAGGTCGTTGCCCGCGGCGATCCAGCCGCGGTTGACCAGGACGGTGGCGCCCTTGCGCGGACCCTGGTCCAGGACGAGCGGCGTCAGCACGTAGTAGCCGATGGTCTTCTCGTCGGCGGCGGTGCGCTGGCGGACCACGACCTCGTGCCGGGTGTCGTACGTGCCGGAGGCGGTGACCCGGCGCCACATGTCGTCGCGGGGCAGCGTCCGGCCGGGGGCGGTCAGGTCGGTGACCGGCACCGGGGCGGCGTGCAGGTTGTCCGCGATGAGCTGGTTCTGCGCGACCCGGTGCTCATGGCGGTGGTACTGCCAGAACCCCAGCTTGATCATGACGGGGATCAGGACGAGGCCCACGAGGGTGAGGATCACCCACTGCCGGGACAACAGGAAGCGGTACACCCCACGAGGGTACGACCGGGGCATCCGGCACCCCGCCGCCGGGGTCCGCCTCAGACCCGGTCGACGATGCCCGCCTGCCCCTCGGCGCGGGCGCAGTGGGCGCCGCAGAACCAGCGCCCGGCGGCCTCCACGCCCTGGCCGATGATCTGGCACCGGCAGTGCTCGCAGATCGGCGCCATGCGGTGGATGGCGCAGGAGAAGCAGTCGAAGACGTGCACCGCGCCCTGTGCGTGCACCTCGAACGTCATGCCGTACTCGTTTCCGCAGACCTCACAACGTGCCATGCGCCACAGCGTGCGGGTGCGGCGGGTGGCGGGGCGAGCCTGCGGCAGGCGTGTTGTGGGGCTTCACCCGGACGCAGGCGCCGGGGCCACGTCCTGGAGGAGCTGCATGAAGGCCGCCTCGTCGATCACCGGCGTGCCGAAGGAGGCGGCCTTGGCGGTCTTGGAAGTGCGGGCTTCCGGGTCGTTGGTGACCAGCAGGCTGGTCAGCCGCGAAACACTGGTGGCCACGTGCAGTCCGGCCTCGATCGCGCGGTCCTCCAGCAGTTCGCGGTCGACGGAGGTGTCGCCGGAGAACGCCACCCGCATCCCCTGCACCAGCCGGGCACCCGGCTCGTACCGCCCCGGGTTCGGGTACGGGCAGGCGGGCCGCTTGCGCGACGGGCGCCAGCTGGTGGGCCGGTAGGCGGCCGCGGCCGGCCGCTGCCGGGGCGCCGCCGGGCCGTCCGCCCACTCGGTGAGCGGCTGGCAGGCCAGCAGCGGCAGGCGCAGGTTGGCCTGGGCGGCCAGCCGCAGACTGGGCCGGAACGCCTCCGCCAGCACCCGGGCGTCGTCGAGCGCGTGGTGGGCGTGCTGCTGGGTGACGCCGTAGTGCGCGGCGAGGGACTCCAGCTTGTGGTTGGGCAGCGGCAGCCGCAGCTCCTTGGAGAGCGCGATGGTGCACAGCCGCTGCCGTACGGGCGCCTCGGTCTCGGCACGGGCGTACTCGCGGGCGATCATCGACCAGTCGAACATCGCGTTGTGGGCGACCAGGACGCGCCCCTCCAGCCGCTTCGACAGCTCGGGGACGATCTCCGGGAAGAGCGGCGCGGCGGAGAGCATGTCGCTCGTCAGACCGTGGATCCACACCGGGCCCGGGTCCCGCTCCGGGTTCACCAGGGTGTACCAGTGGTCCTCGACCTCGCCGTGGATGTCGAGGCGGTACACGGCGGCGGAGACTATCCGGTCGTCGCGGGCCAGGCCGGTGGTCTCCACGTCGACGACCGCGTACCCCTTCGGATACGCGGCCGGCCAGGAGGCGGCCGCCTCCGGAGGGGACGGCTGCTGCCCGATCGCCGGGGTGATCGGGCGGGCTGCTGCCATACGGTCTTCGAGCATGGTCACTGAGGATACGGGCCCCCACTGACAGCGCCACCGCCCTCCCCGTACCGTCCGGCGCTCCGGCGCCGCCCGTGACGGTGCGGGCAGGCGCGGACGTGCGCGAACGCCGCGCGCGCGGCCACCGGTTGGGCCCCGATCGGGGGACGCGGCGACACGGTGGCGGGTGGTCCTCCGTGCGGTGCTGCCGGCTGCTCCCCTTCTGTGGCGCTACGTCGCACCCCTCCTGTGGCGTTACGTCGTAAAGGTCCGGTTCGGGGTGGTAGAGGGGTACGGGCCTGACCATTCCCCCTCCCTGACACTCCTTCTTACATACTTCTCGGTAACAACCCCTAGCGGGGGCCCCGTCGGCGCCTTTATGGTGCCGACATGCCGCACCTGCCCGATGTCGTGCTGTGGTCCGTGCCCGCTTTCGTCGTCCTCACCGTGGTGGAGATGGTGAGCTACCGCCTCCATCCCGACGAGGACGCCGCCGGGTACGAGGCCAAGGACGCGGCGACCAGCGTCGGCATGGGGCTGGGCAGCCTGGTCTTCGACGCGCTGTGGAAGATCCCGATCGTCGCCGTCTACTCGGCCGTCTACACACTGACGCCGCTGCGTGTGCCCGTCCTGTGGTGGACGCTGCCGCTGATGCTGCTCGCCCAGGACTTCTTCTACTACTGGTCGCACCGCGGGCACCACGTCATCCGCGTCCTGTGGGCGTGCCACGTCGTGCACCACTCCAGCGAGAAGTTCAACTTCACCACCGCCCTGCGCCAGCCCTGGACGACCTGGACGGTCTGGCCGTTCTACCTGCCGATGATCGCGCTCGGCGTGCACCCGGCCGCGGTCGCGTTCTGCTCGGGCGCCAACCTCGTCTACCAGTTCTGGGTGCACACCGAGCGCGTCGGCAAGCTGCCCCGGCCTTTCGAGTACGTCCTGAACACGCCCTCGCACCACCGGGTGCACCACGCTTCGCAGGGCGGCTACCTGGACCGCAACTTCGGCGGCATCCTCATCATCTGGGACCGGATGTTCGGCTCGTTCGTCCCGGAGACGGAACGCCCCGTGTACGGCCTCACCAAGAACATCCACACCTTCAACCCGCTGCGCGTCGCCACTCACGAGTACGCGGCCATCGCGCGCGACGTCCGGGCGGCGGGCAGCTGGAGCGAACGGGCAGGACGGGTGTTCCGGGGGCCGGGGTGGCAGCCGGCGGGGTTCGTGGACAACAAGGCACCAGAGAGGAGCGGGGCGCCCGGGAAGGGCGGGGCGCCCGAGGGCTCCAAACCCGTCGCATCCGCCAAACCCGCCAAATCCGCCAACTCCACCGGCGCCACGAAGGAGCCCGTCGCGTGACGACCGCCGCGCGCACCGCGCGGGTCCTGCTCGGCGCCTTCGCCGTGCTGACCGCCGTCCACCTCGGCGCGCTGCTCGCCGGGACCACCACCGTCGTCCATCTGACCAAACCGGCCCTGATGCCGGTCCTGGCCGGGTACGTGCTGGCCGCCGGAGCGCCCCGGCTGCTCGCCGTCGCGCTGCTCTTCGGCTGCGGCGGCGACATCCTCCTCCAGACCGGCGACGACGCGCTGTTCCTCGTCGGCATGGGCTCCTTCGCCGCCGGACACGTCTGCTACCTGGTCCTCCTCGCCCGGCGCGGCGCCTTCCCGGGCGGGCTCCGGCTCTCCGGACCGCTCGCCGCCTGCTACACCGCCCTCTGGCTGGGCTTCGTCGCCCTGCTGTGGCCGGACCTGGCGGCGGACCTGCGGCTGCCGGTCGCCGCGTACAGCCTGCTGCTCACCGCGACGGCGTTCAGCGCCCTGCGGCTCGGGCCGCGGGCCGCGCTCGGCGGGCTGCTCTTCCTGCTCTCCGACGCGCTGCTCGCCACCGGTCTGGCCCATTGGCAGCAACCGCCCGCCGCCCAGTTCTGGGTGATGCTGACCTACGCGGCGGCTCAGTACGCGCTGGCCGACGGCGTACGGCGGACGTACACGGCAGGGGAGCGGGCCGGGGACGCGGAGGCCGCACGGGCGTACGGTGAGGTACGCAGTACCCCTGCCTGAGCCGGTCCGGCCGTCGTAGGCCACCGGCCTGACCTGCGACGACGGCTGCGGACTTGAGTCTCCCGCCGGGGGAGCCCCGACAGTGGACGGCATGAACGAGGACGACGGCGGCCTGCTGACGATCGGCGCGCTGGCCCGGCTCACCGGAGTCACGGTGAAGACGGTCCGGCGCTGGTCCGACGAGGGCCTGCTGCCGCCCGCCGCCCGTACCCCCGCGGGCTACCGGCTGTACGGCCCCGACGCGCCCGCCCGCCTGGAGACCGTGCGCACCCTGCGCGAACTCGGCATCGGCACCGCGGAGATCCGCGCCGTCCTGCACAGCCGGCGCACCGTCGCCGACACCGCCCGGCACTGGGCGGACGCGCTGGACGCGCAGATCCGCATGCTGCGGCTGCGGCGCGCCGTACTGCTGGCGGTGGCCGCGCGGGGGACCGCTGCCGAGGAGCTGCCGGACGTGCACCGACTGGCCCGCCTGACCGCCGCCGAACGGCGCCGTATCATCGAGGAGTTCGTCACGGACGCCCTCGACGGTGTGGACGCCCCCGCCTACCGCGCCGGCCTGCTGGCCGCCGCCCCCGACCTGCCCGAGGACCCGGCGCCCGAACAGCTCGGCGCCTGGATCGACCTGGCCGGACACGTCCAGCGTCCCGAGGTGCGGGCCGCGCTGCGGCGGCTGGCCGAGTACAGCGGCCGCACCAGCCCCGCCGTACCGTCCGCGACGGCCGTCGCGGACGCGGCGCGCGTCGCCCGCCTGATGCGCGAGCGCGGCGAGGCGGCCCTCGCCGCCGGTCTCGCCGCCGACTCACCGGCGGCGGAGCCCGTCGTGGCCGAGCTGGTCGCCGCCTGGCTGCCGACCCAGGCCGGCAGCGCCGGCACGGCAGGCCCGCCCGAGCGGGACGACGCCCGCGCGCGCCGCGCACTGCTGGAGCAACTGGAAGCCGCCGCCGAGCCGCACATCGAGCGGTACTGGCAGCTGATGTGCACCGCCACCGGCCGCCCACAGCCACCGCGTTGGGGCCCGGCGGGCGCCTGGACGGCCGCCGCGCTGCGTGCCCATCCCGAGCCCGGTCCCGGCCTTGTCCTGCCGCCCGCACCGGACGCGCAGCGCGCGCTGTACGTGTACGAGCGGGTGGCCGAACACGTCACCGCGCTGGTCGACGCCGTACCGAGGGAAGCGCTGGAGCGGCCCACACCGTGCGACGGATGGACCGTACGGCAGCTCATCGACCACATGACGTGGGAAAACCTCATGATCACCGCGATTGCCCGGGACGCGCCGCGCACCGACCAGGACGCCGACCACGCCGCGGCCTTCCGGGAATCGGTGGCCGGGCTGCGCGCCGCCTTCACCGGCAGCGGGATGCCGGAGCGTACGTACGGCCCCTACGAGGCGCCCGGCGCGCTCTTCGCGCAGCAGGCAGCGGTCGAACTCCTCGCGCACGGCTGGGACCTGGCCCGCGCGCTCGGCGCGCCGACCGGCCTGGCGCCGGAGGTCGCCGACGAGGTGCTGGCGGCGGCCCGCGGCATCTACGGGGCGGCGCCGCGTACGGAGGGCGGATCGTTCGCCCCGGAGCGGCCCGCGCCCGGTGGAGCGGGCGGAGCGGACCGGCTGGCCGCCTACCTGGGCAGGTGAAGGGGAAACAGGGGTGGGGCCGGGCGGAGTGCCGCCCGGCCCCGTGCCTCGGGACCGTTCACCGGTCCGTCGGCCGCGTCAGTCCTGGACCGCGTCCAGCGCGTCCACGATGCCGTAGCCGTAGTGGCCGTTGACGTGCTGCGTACCGGTGCACGTCTTGTCGGCGGTCGGGCAGCCCGGGTTGTCAGCCTGCATCTTCAGGAGCCACTGGATCTCCTGCGGGCTGGACTTGGGGTGAGTGCTCTTCAGCAGCGCCACGACGCCGGCCACGTGCGGGCTGGCCATCGAGGTGCCCTGGAGGTAGCCGTAGTCACCGCCGGGCATGGTCGACAGGATGCCGCCGTGCTTGGCGGGCAGCTCCGGAACCTGGCGGGAGTCGCCGCCCGGCGCCGCCACGTCGATCACGCCGTTGCCGTAGTTCGAGAAGTACGACTTCAGGCCCTTCACGCCCGTCGAGGCCACCGAGATGGTGCCCGGCAGCTGGCTCGGGACGTCCCAGCACTTCTTCGGGTCGATCGTCCGCGAGGCCGGCGTGGAGTCGTTCGGGCTGGAGGTGTCGGTCAGCTTCGCCGCCGCCAGGTCCAGGTTGGAGTTGCCCGCCGCGGCGACGTTCACCACGCCCTTGTTCTCGGCGTACTTGGCGGCCCGGCCGACGGCGTCCACGATGGCGCCCTGGTCCAGGTCGTCCTTGCAGTTGAACATCCACGGGTCGACGTAGTAGCTGTTGTTCGTCACCTTGGCGCCGTGGTCGGCCGCGAAGACGAAGGCGCACACCACGCTCTCGGCGTAGAACAGGCTCGTCTGCGGCTCGCTGACCTTGATGGCGGAGAGCTTCACGCCCGGCGCCACACCGGCCACGCCCACGCCGTTACGGGCGGCGGCGATGGTGCCCGCGACGTGTGTGCCGTGGTAGTCCTCGGCCGGGTCGTACGGACGCCAGGCGCCGGGGGAGGTGTCCGCCACGCCGCCCACGCAGTTCGCGGACTGCTTGGGGGCGAAGTTGGCCTTCAGGTCCGGGTGGGTGTCGTCCACACCGGTGTCGATGACCGCGACGGTGACCTTCTTGCTGCCCTCGTCGATCTTCGCGGCCTTGTCGGCCTTGATCGCGGGGATGTCCCACTGGAGCGGCTCCAGCGGCTCCTTGTCGTCGCCCGCGGCGTTGGCCACGCGGGCCGCCTTGGCCGCCTTGTCGGCGGTCAGGCGCTCGACCTTCTGGGGCTTGCCGACGTCCGTGGTGGCGGACGCCTTCAGCGGGGACGTACGGGTGGCGCCGGCGGACTGTACGCCCGGCGCCTTGCGTATGGTGGCCGCGAAGAGCGGGTTCGCCGAGTGGACGACGATCACGCCTATCTTCTCGTGGGCGACGACCACCTTGCCGCCGGCCGCCTTGATCGCCTTCGTGACCTTGCCGACCGAGGCGTGGCCCGGCGTGGCGTTCACGACGTACGAGAGCTGCGGTCCGGCAGCGGTGGCGGCGGCCGGGGCCGCGTCCTGGGACGCGGCGGTGGCCGCGGCCGGCAGGAAGCCGAGGGATGCCGTCAGAGCCAGACCGAGCGGCACGGCAAGCGCCCGCACCCGTCTGGATCGGGGATGCGCCATGGGTACTCCACATCATCCGTAAGACCGCCCGAACGCCGATTGCGTACGGGCAGGTGCATACCGCCGTCCGGGGGAATGGCCCCTGCGTGCGGCAAGTCCCCGTGAAGTTATCCGTGTCGACCACGGAACATCAATGGATCAGGGAGAAAACCTGTCACAAGCCGCGGATTGATGTCCCGTCAGACCCTGGTGTCACGGACGGGTCACGTGGCCCCGGGAAGCGCGCCGCAGCGCCGCCAGGCTCAGCGGCGGCAGCACCGGCCGGCGGCCGTACCGGCGGCCCGGTGCCGTCCGTACGGGCCGCCGCGGGACCGCGGCGGCGGCGACGGGAGCGGGCAGCCGCACGGTTCCGTACGGGCGGCGGCCCGGCCCCGGGGGCTCGGTGTGCGGTGTGGACATCACACTCCGCCCGACGAACGGGCCCGGCCGCGGTGGCGGCCGGCACCCGTGCTTCCTGCGGAATTCAACCAACCAACCACTGTCACTTCGGATGCCGCCCCTCTACGATGCGTGATCCGGATCACTTACGCACCCTTTATCGCCGGGCTCCGCCGTCCGCCCTACGCCACCAGGAGATTCCGTGAGCACCGCACCACCGCCCACCGGCCCGGGGCCGCACCGGCCGCCGGACTTCGCCGAGGTCCAGGCGAGCCAGGAGTTCGGCGAACTGCGTCGTTCGTACCGTTCGTTCGCCTTTCCGCTCACCGTCGCCTTCATCCTCTGGTACCTGCTGTACGTGCTGCTCTCCAGCTACGCGGGCGGCTTCATGGGCACCAAGGTCTTCGGCAACGTCAACGTCGCCTTCGTGCTCGGCATCGCGCAGTTCGTGACCACCTTCCTCATCGCCTGGTGGTACGCCCGGCACGCCGCCGCGAAGCTGGACCCCAAGGCCGAGGCGATCAAGTCCCGTGTGGAGGGTGACGCATGAGCGCGGCCGAGCTGATCGTCATCGGTACGGGACGGATCACCACCGGTACGGGACGGCTCGCCGACGGCGCCGCCCAGCTCGCCGCGGGCGGCGCGGGCGAGCACCGGACGCTGATCATCACGCTGTTCGCGGTCTTCGTCGCCGCGACGCTGGGCATCACCGTCTGGGCCGGGCGGCAGACCAAGGGCGCCGAGGACTTCTACGCGGGCGGCCGCCAGTTCAGCGGCTTCCAGAACGGCCTGGCGATCTCCGGCGACTACATGTCCGCCGCGTCCTTCCTCGGCATCGCCGGGGCCATCGCCCTCTTCGGTTACGACGGATTCCTGTACTCCATCGGCTTCCTCGTCGCCTGGCTGGTGGCGCTGCTGCTGGTGGCCGAACCGCTGCGCAACTCCGGCCGGTTCACCATGGGCGACGTGCTCGCGTACCGGATGCGCCAGCGCCCGGTGCGGACCGCCGCCGGCGTCTCCACCATCGTCGTCTCGATCTTCTACCTGCTCGCCCAGATGGCGGGCGCGGGCGCCCTGGTGACGCTGCTGCTCGGCATCACCAGCGAGGCCGGCAAGATCCTGGTCGTCGTCCTGGTCGGCATCGTGATGATCCTCTACGTGTCCATCGGCGGCATGAAGGGGACCACCTGGGTCCAGATGGTCAAGGCCGTCCTGCTGATCGCGGGCACCCTGCTCATCACGTTCCTGGTGATGCTCAAGTTCAACTTCAACATCTCCACGCTGCTGGGCAAGGCCGCCGAGGAGAGCGGCAAGGGCGCCGCCTTCCTGGAGCCCGGCCTGAAGTACGGCGTGACCGCCACCTCGAAGATCGACTTCATCTCGCTGGGCATCGCGCTGGTCCTGGGCACGGCCGGCCTGCCGCACATCCTCATCCGCTTCTACACCGTGCCCACCGCCAAGGCCGCCCGGAAGTCCGTGAACTGGGCGATCGGCATCATCGGCGTCTTCTACCTGATGACCATCGCGCTGGGCTTCGGCGCCGCCGCCCTGATCAAGCCCGAGACGATCATGGCGTCCAACAAGGCGGGCAACACGGCCGCCCCGCTGCTCGCCCAGGAGATCGGCGGCGGCGCCGACTCCACCGGGGGCGCGATCCTGCTCGCGGTGATCTCCGCGGTGGCCTTCGCGACCATCCTCGCCGTCGTCGCCGGACTCACCCTGGCCTCGTCCTCGTCCTTCGCGCACGACCTCTACGTCAACGTCATCCGCAAGGGACAGGCCACCGAGAAGGAGGAGGTGCGGGCGGCCCGCTGGGCGACCGTCGGCATCGGTGCCGTCGCCATCGTCCTCGGCGTCTTCGCCCGCGGCCTGAACGTCGCCGGCCTGGTGGCCCTCGCCTTCGCCGTCGCGGCCTCCGCCAACCTGCCGACGATCCTCTACAGCCTGTTCTGGAAACGGTTCACCACCCAGGGCGCGCTGTGGTCCATCTACGGCGGCCTGGCCTCCTCCGTGCTGCTGGTGCTCTTCTCGCCGGTCGTCTCCGGCAAGCCGACCTCGATGTTCCCCGGCGCGGACTTCCACTTCTTCCCCCTGGAGAACCCGGGCCTGATCTCCATCCCGCTGGGCTTCCTGCTGGGCTGGCTGGGCTCGCTGCTGTCCAAGGAGGAGCCGGACGTGAAGAAGTACGCCGAACTGGAGGTCCGCTCCCTGACCGGCACCGGGGCGCACTGACCGCGGCGCTCCGTACGTCCGTACCGACGGCGGGCGGGGCGACGTCGTAGATCCCTACGACGTCGCCCCGCCCGCCTCGTGACATCTCACCCGTGCTCGCTGTCAGACCCATCGCGTAGGCTCGAAAGCGAACTGATCGGACTCGGGCTGGGGGCTTCAGTGCTCATCGACACATTCGGGCGCGTGGCCACCGACCTGCGCGTCTCGCTGACCGACCGGTGCAATCTGCGCTGCACGTACTGCATGCCGGAAGAGGGCCTGCAGTGGCTCGCCAAGCCCGACCTGCTCACCGACGACGAGATCGTCCGCCTGATCCGCATCGCCGTCACCGACCTGGGCGTCGAAGAGGTCCGCTTCACCGGCGGCGAGCCGCTGCTGCGCCCCGGGCTCGTCGGCATCGTGGAGCGCGTCGCCGCCCTGGAGAACCGCCCCCGGATGTCGCTGACCACCAACGGCATCGGCCTGGAGCGCACGGCCACCGCCCTGCGCGCCGCCGGACTGGACCGCGTCAACGTCTCCCTCGACACGCTGCGCCCGGACGTCTTCCGCGCCCTGACCCGCCGCAAGCGCCACGAGGACGTGCTGCGCGGCCTGGAGGCGGCCCGCGCCGCCGGCCTCACCCCGGTCAAGGTCAACAGCGTCCTGATGCCGGGCTTCAACGACGACGAGGCGCCCGACCTGCTGGCCTGGGCGATCGCCCACGACTACGAACTGCGCTTCATCGAGCAGATGCCGCTCGACGCCCAGCACGGCTGGAAGCGCGAGGGCATGATCACCGCCGGTGACATCCTCGCCTCGCTGCGCACCCGCTTCACCCTGACCCCCGAGGGCCAGGAGGAGCGCGGTTCGGCGCCCGCCGAGCGCTGGACCGTGGACGGCGGCCCGCACCGCGTCGGCGTCATCGCCTCCGTCACCCGCCCGTTCTGCCGCGCCTGCGACCGTACGCGGCTGACCGCCGACGGCCAGGTCCGTACGTGCCTGTTCGCCACCGAGGAGACGGACCTGCGCTCGGCCCTGCGCTCCGACGCCCCGGACGCGGAGATCGCGCGCATATGGAAGCAGGCGATGTGGGGCAAGAAGGCCGGGTCGGGTCTGGACGACCCGTCGTTCCTCCAGCCCGCGCGCCCGATGTCGGCGATCGGAGGCTGACCGCGGCCGCACCGCGGCCGCTCCCCTCGGCGCGGCCGGGGCACCGGCCGCCAGAGGCCGGACCAATGACGGCGGCCGGCCGCAGGCCAGGGGGCAGACAGCGGGTTCCTCGGCCGTCAGCCGGACTCCTCAGCCGTCGGCCGGGCGCCCGGCGGCGCCCTTCTCCCATTCCTCCAGCGTCACGACGTCCTTCAGGAAACCGCGCAGACCGAGGAAGTTGGACAGATGCTCGCGGTGCTCCTCGCAGGCGAGCCAGGTCTTGCGGCGCTCCGGCGTGTGCAGCTTCGGGTTGTTCCAGGCCAGCACCCACACCGCGTCGGCGCGGCAGCCCTTGGCCGAGCAGACCGGGGTGTCCGCCGCGGCTTGCGGCGCTCCGCCGGCCGTACCGGGGAGACCGGGAAAGCCCGGCAGACCCGGGAAGTGCGGTGGTGCGGCATCGCCGGAGGAGCCGGAATTCGGGGCGTCAGGGGAGTTCACGGCCTCAACCCTACGTCGCCATACGTCGCCCTACGTCGCCGCCGGAGCGGACATGGCGACGCCGGGCAGCCACGGGGGGAGCCGCCCGGCGTCGGTCCGTCGCTCCGACGGGGGATGCGGAGCGCGTACGCAGTATGTCACGCGGGAGTGGGCTCGGTGCACCGGAACCGCATGATTGATCTGAGCTTTTCTTGAGCTTTGCGGATCACGCCCGGCTCAACTCGGCTCCCGCCGCGGCCCGTCCGCTTCCGGCCCGGCCGCTTCCGGGACCGGTTCCGCCGGACCGGCGGTGCCCCCGGGGCCCAGCATCGGCCGGGTGGGAGCCGGTATGAAGGTGGACGGCAGTGAACGTACGTTCTCCCGCCCCGCGTTGGCGATGACGACCGCGACGTACGGCAGCAGGATGCCCAGCGCCAGTGTGGCGATGGCCACGTGACGCTCGATGTTCCAGAGCACGGCGGTGAGTACGACGGCCACCGTCCGCAGCGACATCGAGATCACATAGCGCCGCTGCCGGCCGCGCACATCCTCGGTCAGCCCCTGCCGTGCTCCCGTGATCCGGAAGGACTGGGCGCCGGTCTGCTTCCGCATCACGTTCCACCACCTGCTTGTCGTGCCGGATTCTCCCCGGTTCCGCACCGCTCCCACGTTACGCCGCGTCTGCGCCGCCTTCGAGACCGGGGCGCGATACGCCGGGGCCGGGTCCGCCCCGCCGAGCCGCGTACGGTCCGCTCCGGCGTGCGGCGTAGCCGGTCCGGGGCGAAACTGGCTGGGCACGCTCACGTGCGCGCGCCGCATTAGGAGGCGACATGACCTGGTTGTGGGCAATCATCGTCGGCCTGGTCCTGGGCCTGATCGCCAAGGCGATCCTCCCGGGCAAGCAGCAGATCCCGCTGTGGCTGACCGTGGTCTTCGGCATGCTCGGCAGCGTCCTGGGCAACTGGCTGGCCACCGGCATCGGGGTGAACGACACCAAGGGCGTCGACTGGACGCGGCACCTGCTGCAACTGGTCGGAGCGGTGGTGATCGTCGCCATCGGCGACCGGCTCTGGACGGCCATCCGCGGCCACGGGAGAGAAACGACCTGACCGGCCCCGAACGCGGAACGGCCGGTGCGCACCGCGTGCGCACCGGCCGTCGCCGTACCCGGGGGCGGAACGTTCGTCCGCGCGCCCCGGCCCGTACGACTACCGTCCTTCGAGCTGTGCCAGCTTGCGGCCGGCCTTCAGGTAGGCCGCGCCGGAGAGACCGCCGAGCCGCTCGGCCAGGACCTCGCCCAGCGGCCGGATCACCTCGGCCTCGGCGAGCGTCACCGTCTGCTGGCCCTCCGGGGCCTCCACGACCAGGCGCAGCGCGTTCTGCTTGGCCAGCCGGCGGGCCGCCGAGGCGCTCGGCGCGAACTCCAGGACCTTGGTCAGGACCGCGGCCACCGTCTCCGCGCCGTGCTCGGCGACGTCCACCGCCGGCAGGGCGCCGACGTCGGCGAAGGACTTCTTGGAGAACTGCGCCACGAACCCGGCGCGCGCGGCCATCGCCGCCTCCAGGCCGTACAGCGCCGCCACGACCTCGCCCGCCAGAACCTTCTTCAGGTCCATCGGGTGCAGCGTCTTGTCCGCCACCCGGCCCAGCGCGACGGCGATCTCCCCGTCCGTCCACTCCGTCCACGCCTTCAGGTACGGCTCCATCAGCCGGTCCGGCACCGACATGATCTTGCCGAAGACGTCGTCGGCGGGTGCGCTCAGCCCGACGTAGTTGCCCTTGGACTTGGACATCTTGGCGCCGGTGCCGTCGGTGCCCTCGATCAGCGGCATCGTGACGACCAGCTGCGGCCGCTGGCCGCGCAGCTCCATGAGCTTGCGGCCCATCTGGAGGTTGAGCAGCTGGTCGGCGCCGCCCAGCTCCACATCGCACTCCAGCGCCACCGAGTCCAGGCCCTGCGCGACCGGGTAGAGCAGCTCCGTCATCGTCAGCCCGGACCCGGCCGCCAGGCGGTTGCGGAAGTCCTCACGCTGGAGCAGCTGCGAGACCGGCACCTGGGCGAGCAGACCGAGCAGCTCGGGGAAGGTGTACGGCGCCAGCCACTCGCTGTTCTGCCGGAAGCTGACCTTCTCGAAGTCGAAGAACGGCCGGACCTGGTCGCGGTAGCTGGCCAGGTTGGCGGCGATGTCCTCGTCGGTCAGCGGCGGGCGCTCGGCGGTACGGCCCGACGGGTCGCCGATCTTGGCGGTGAAGTCACCGATGATCAGCGTCACATCGTGCCCGAGCCGCTGGAACCGGCTCAGGATGATCAGCGGCACCGCGTGCCCGAGGTGCACGTCGGTGGCGGTCGGGTCGATGCCCAGCTTGATGTGCAGACCCTTGCCGGCGGCGCGGCGCTCCTCGATCCGCTCGGCGAGCCGGTCCACGCCCGGCAGCACCTCGACGGTACGGGAGGCGATCAGCTCGGCCTGCTCCTTGGCGGGCAGGTCCGTCAGGTCGAGATAGCGCCGCTCGCCCGTCTCCTTGAGCAGCTCCGCGACGGTGGCGTCGGCGGAGAGGTCTGCGGAGAGCAGCGAGCTGGCGCGGGCGACGGATTCGCCGAGGCGTGTCATGGCGTTCCTGATCGGTCGGTGTTCCCGTACGGGAGGACAGAGGGAGAGTCTATTAGAGCCGCAGGCCGGCCCCGGTGGAGCCCGCGGCCGGAACCGCCGGGCGTCCGCCCGGCCGGCCACGGGCCCCACCGGCCTCACACCCCCGGACTGACCGAACTCATGTTGAAGTCCGGGACGCGCAGGGCCGGCATCGCCGCGCGGGTGAAGTAGTCGCTCCACTCCCGGGGCAGCGTGCGCTCCGTACGGCCCGCCTCCACCGCCCGTCCCAGCAGGTCCACCGGCGACTCGTTGAAGCGGAAGTTGTTCACCTCGCCGGTCACCTCGCCGTTCTCGACCAGGTAGACACCGTCCCGGGTCAGGCCGGTGAGCAGCAGCGTCGCCGGATCCACCTCGCGGATGTACCAGAGGCAGGTCAGCAGCAGACCCCGTTCGGTGCCCGCCACCATCTCCGCCAGCGACCGGCTGCCGCCGCCCTCCAGGATCAGGTTGTCGATGCCGGGCGCCACCGGCAGCCCGGTCAGCCCGGCGCTGTGCCGGGTGGTCACCAGCCGCCGCAGCTCGCCGTCGCGGACCCAGTCGGTCGGCTCCAGGGGCAGCCCGTTGTCGAAGACGGAGGCGTCGTCGCCGGAGGAGTGGGCCAGGACGAAGGGGGCGCACTCCAGGCCAGGGGCGCCCGGATCGCTGCGCAGCGTCAGCGGCAGCTCCGCGAGCCTCGACCCGACGAGGGTGCTGCCCCCGGGCCGCGAGAAGACCGAACGGCCCTCCGCCGCGTCCCGGCCGGTCGCCGACCACTGCTGGTAGACGAGCAGGTCGGCGACGGCGGACGGCGGCAGCAGGGTCTCGTACCGCCCGGCCGGCAGCTCGACGCGCCGCGCCGCCCAGCCGAGCCGGGTGGCCAGCTCCGCGTCCATGGCCAGCGGGTCCGCGTCACGGAAGTCACGCGTCGACCGGCCCGCCCAGGCGGACCGGGTGCGGTCCGGGGACTTGGCGTTCAGCTCCAGCGTCCCGGTGGGCTGGTCGTGCCGCAGCCGCAGCCCCGTGGACGACCCGAGATACGACGACACGACCTCGTGGAACGCAAACCCGTACAGCTCCCGGTCCCCCTCCCCGGCCCGCTTGAACGCCTCGCCCAGCGCTGGCGCGAAGGTGTCGAAGACCGCGGAGGAGGTCTCGGCGGGGGCCTCGGTGAAGTCCGGCGCCGGCGCCGCACCGGATACCGGCGGCGCGGCATCCTCGGCCGGCCCGGCCGCCCGGGCGGCCGCCTCCGCCTCCCGCACCAGCGGCTCCAGATCGGCGGCGGTCACCGCGGCCCGCGACACCACGCCGGACGCGGTGCCCTGCCCGCCGTCGACGGTGGCGACGACGGTCAGCGACCGCCCGCGGGTGACCCCGTTGGTGGTCAGCGCGTTACCGGCCCAGCGCAGATGGGCGCTGGACCGCTCCTCGGCGATGACCACACACCCGTCGGCCCGGGACAGCTCCAGGGCCCGCTCGACGATCTCGTGGGGCGCGTTCGCCCGCGGCATACGACTCCTCATCGGCCCGCCTCCCGCGCCGTGTTCAAAATACTGACCCCGGTGAACAGCGCCGACGGACACCCGTGCGACACCGCCGCGATCTGCCCCGGCTGCGCCTTCCCGCAGTTGAAAGCCCCTCCCAGGACGTACGTCTGCGGGCCTCCGATGGCAGCCATGGAGCCCCAGAACTGCGGGGTGCTTCCCTGATAGGCAACATCCCGGAGCTGCCCGCAAAGCTGGCCGTCCCGGATGAGGTAGGCCCTCTGCTGGGTGAACTGGAAGTTGTACCGCTGCATGTCGATCGACCAGGACCGGTCCCCGACGACGTAAATGCCGTGCTCCACCCCGGAGATCAGGTCCCGGGTGGACGGGCCCTTCGGGGCGGGTCGCAGGGAGACGTTCGCCATCCGCTGGACGGGGACGTGGGCGGGGGAGTCGGCGAACGCGCAGCCGTTGGAGCGGGGGGAGCCGGTGAGTTTCGCGGTGCGGCGGTCGAGCTGGTAGCCGACGAGGGTGCCGTTTCTGATCAGGTCCCAGGACTGGGCCGCTACGCCCTCGTCGTCGTAGCCGATGGTGGCCAGGCCGTGTTCGGCGGTGCGGTCGCCGGTCACGTTCATCACCTCGGAGCCGTATGCCAGCGTGCCGAGCTGGTCGAAGGTGGCGAAGGAGGTGCCCGCGTACGCCGCTTCGTAACCCAGCGCGCGGTCCAGCTCGGTGGCGTGGCCGATCGACTCGTGGATGGTCAGCCACAGGTTGGACGGGTCGACGACCAGGTCGTAGCGGCCGGGTTCGACGCCGGGGGCGTGCAGTTTCTCGGTCAGGTGGGACGGCATGCGGTCCAGCTCGGCGTGCCAGTCGTAGTGGCCGCCGGTCAGGTACTCCCAGCCGCGGCCCACCGGTGGGGCGAGGGTGCGCATCGAGTCGAACTCGCCGGTCGCCGGGTCCACCGCGACCGCCGTCAGCTGAGGGTGCAGCCGGATGCGCTGCTGCGTGGTGCCGGTGCCGGCGGTGTCCGCGTAGAACTTGTTCTCCTGGACGGTCATCAGCGAGGCGTCGGCGTGCGCCACGCCCGGCGCGGCCAGCAGCCGGGCGCTCCACTCGGCCAGCAGGCCGGTCTTGTCCGCGTCCGGTACGTCGAACGGGTTGATCTCGTAGGAGGAGATCCAGGTGCGGTCCGGGTAGGCGGGTTCGTCCGCCAGCTCGACCCGTTCCGTGGAGCCTGCCGCTTCGGTCACCTTGGCGGAGAGTTTCGCCATCGCCACGGCCTGTCCGGCCACCCGGGCGGCGGCATCCATCGTCAGGTCGACGCCGGACGCGAACCCCCAGGCCCCGTTGTGCACCACGCGCACCGCATAGCCCAGGTCCGTGGTGTCGGAGGCCTCCGAGGGCCGCGCGTCCCGCAGCCGCCAGGAAGCGCTGCGTACCCGCTCCAGGCGGAAGTCCGCGTGGGCGGCGCCCAGCGCGCGGGCCCGCGCCAGCGCGGCGTCGGCCAGCGCGTGCAGCGGCAGCGCGAGGAAGGTCTCGTCGATCGAACGAGGTGTGACAGGCAAGGCGTCCTCCCGTGGTCGGCGCCATGAATCATGCCCTGCGCGGGGCCCCCGGCCCAGCCCGCGGGGCGACCCCGCCGCGGCGCCTTCTGTAGGGACCCGACAGTGACCGGCGTGCGCGCCTGTCCGGGCTCGATTCTCCGTACGAGGCCGGTGACCGATAGTTTCGTAGCGAACGCAGGTCGGACAGGACACGGAAAGGGTGATCTCTTGAGCCGCTCGGTTCTGGTCACCGGAGGCAACCGCGGCATTGGCCTCGCCATCGCCCGGGCCTTCGCCGAGGCAGGCGACAAGGTCGCCATCACCTACCGCTCGGGAGAGCCGCCCGAGGGATTTTTGGCCGTGAAGTGCGACATCACGGACGCCGAGCAGGTCGAGCAGGCCTACAAGGAGATCGAGGAGAAGCACGGCGCGGTCGAGGTGCTGGTGGCCAACGCCGGCGTCACCCGCGACCAGCTGCTCATGCGGATGTCCGAGGAGGACTTCACCTCGGTCCTGGACACCAACCTCACCGGCACCTTCCGGGTGGTCAAGCGCGCCAACCGCGGGATGCTGCGGGCGCGCAAGGGCCGGGTCGTGCTGATCTCGTCCGTCGTGGGCCTGCTGGGCTCCGCGGGCCAGGCGAACTACGCCGCCTCCAAGGCCGGGCTGGTGGGCTTCGCCCGCTCGCTCGCCCGTGAGCTGGGCAGCCGTAACATCACCGTCAACGTGGTCGCGCCCGGTTTCGTCGACACCGACATGACCCGCGCGCTCAGCGACGAGCAGCGGGAGGGCATCGTGAAGCAGGTGCCGCTGGCGCGCTACGCGCAGCCCGAGGAGATCGCCGCCTCGGTCCGCTTCCTGGCCTCCGACGAGGCCGCGTACATCACCGGAGCCGTCATTCCCGTCGACGGCGGATTGGGCATGGGTCACTGATCAGCATGAGTGGAATCCTCGCAGGCAAGCGCATTCTGGTCACCGGGGTCCTCACGGACGCCTCGATCGCCTTCCACGTCGCCAAGCTGGCGCAGGAGGAGGGTGCCGAGGTCGTGCTGACCGGGTTCGGCCGGCTCTCCCTCGTCGAGCGCATCGCCAAGCGGCTGCCGAAGCCCGCCCCGGTCATCGAGCTGGACGTGCAGAACAAGGAGCACCTGGACGGCCTGGCCGCCAAGGTCACCGAGCACTTCGGCGACGACCAGCTCGACGGTGTCGTGCACTCCATCGGGTTCGCCCCGCAGGACGCGCTGGGCGGCAACTTCCTGAACACCGAGTGGGAGTCGGTCGCCACGGCCGTCGAGGTCTCGGCGTACTCCCTCAAGGCCCTGACCATGGCCCTGCTCCCGCTGCTGGAGAAGCGCGGCGGCTCGGTCGTCGGCATGGACTTCGACGCGCAGATGGCCTGGCCGAAGTACGACTGGATGGGCGTCTCCAAGGCGGCGCTGGAGGCCACCTCCCGCTACCTGGCCCGTGACCTGGGCCCGAAGAACATCCGCTGCAACCTGGTCTCGGCGGGTCCGATCAAGTCGATGGCCGCCCGCTCGATCCCCGGCTTCGAGGAGCTGACGGACGTGTGGTCCACCCGCGCCCCGATCGGCTGGGACCTCACCGACCCCGAGCCGGCCGGCCGCGGCGTCGTGGCGCTGCTCTCGGACTGGTTCCCGAAGACCACCGGCGAGATCGTCCACGTCGACGGTGGCGTGCACATGATGGGTGCCTGACGCCCCTCGGCGCCTGAAACGCCGCAACGCTGCCCGTCCCGGTCCGCCGGGGCGGGCAGCGTGCGTGGTACGGGGTTCAGCCGCCGGCCCGGCAGCCGAAGGGGTGCGCGCCCGCCTCGGCCGCGGCGCGCTCGTCGTCGCCCGCGTGGATCGCCGCGACCAGCCGCGCGTGGTCCACATACGCCTCGGGCCGCAGCACGTCGCCCACGTCGGCGCGCAGAAACTCCCGCAGTACGCCCCCGAGGTCGGCGTACAGCTCGGCCAGGACCTCGTTGTGCGAGGCCGCGACGACCGCCATGTGCAGCGTCGCGTCGGCCTCCACGAACGCCGTCGCCGCGCCGGACTCCCAGGCCCGCTCGCGCCGCTCCAGCGCGGCGTCGAGCTGCCGCAGGTCCTGGTCGGTGCGGCGCCGGGCGGCCAGCCGGGCCGCCGTCGCCTCCAGCGCGCTGCGCAGCTCCGCCACGTGCCCGGGGTCGGCGTCCGCGAAGCGGCGGTTCATCACCCCGGCCAGTTCGCTGGTCGCGGCCACGTACGTGCCCGACCCCTGCCGGATGTCCAGCAGACCGTTGTGCGCCAGGGCCCGTACGGCCTCGCGGACGGTGTTGCGGGCCACCCCGAGCTGTTCGACCAGTTCGGGCTCGGTCGGGATACGGGAGCCCACCGGCCATTCACCGGACGTGATCTGCGCCCGCAGCTGGGTGATCACCTGGTCCGCCAGCGCGGAGCGCCGGGGGGAGGTCAGTGGCATGTCAGCGCTCCAGAAGACGGGAGACGGAAGCCCGGCGGGGGGCACCGCGAGAAGCCTGGCAGGGGGGCATCGCGAAAGGCCCGGCGGGGGGCACCGCGAGAGGACGCCGAGCGCCGGAGCCCGGGGACCGGGAACCGGGAAGCGAAATCGTTGGACAGGCATTCATCCCATGATTCTATGATGCTGTCCATGACAGACGACTCCCTCGCGACCCTCGGCCCCGGTGCCGGAGCCCCGGACACCCCGCCGGAGCGGCACCCGGCCGGACGGCCCGGGCCCGCCGCGACGCCGGAGCCGGCCCGCGCTCCGGCCGCCCGGCGAGGGCTGCCGTTCCTCATGGTCGCCGGCCTGGTCCTGGCCGCCCTCAACCTCCGCCCCGCCATCACCAGCCTCGGCCCGCTCATGGAAGAGGTCCGGTCCGGCCTGGGCATGAGCGCCACCGTGGCCGGGCTGCTCACCTCCGTACCGGCCCTGTGCTTCGCGGTCTTCGGCACCGCCGCCCCGCGGCTGGCCCGGCGCTGGGGCCCCGGCGCGGTCGTCTGCGCCGGTATGGCCGCCATCGCCGCGGGCGTCGCCGTACGGCCCTACACCGGCAGCACCGCCGGCTTCCTCGCCGCCACCGCGCTGGCCCTCGCGGGCATCGCGGTCAGCAACGTCCTGCTGCCGGTGGTCATCAAGACCTGGTTCCCGGACCGCGTCGGGCCGCTCACCGGCCTGTACTCGATGGCCCTCGCCCTGGGCACCTCGCTGGCCGCGGCACTGACCGTTCCCATCACGTCCGCGCTCGGCGGCAGCTGGCAGTCCGGCCTCGTGGTGTGGGCGCTGCTCGCCGTCCTCGCCGTCCTGCCCTGGCTGACGGCCGTCCGCGGCCGCGCGGGAGAGCGCGGGCCCGCCGCCCGGCAGCCCGCCGCACCGGCCGCGGCGCTGCGGGTCAGCACGTCGCCGACCGCCTGGGCGCTGGCCGTCTTCTTCGGCCTCCAGGCCACCGCCGCGTACATCACCATGGGCTGGATGCCGCAGATCTTCCGCGACGCCGGGGTCCCGGCGGGCACCGCGGGCGTCCTGCTCGCCGTCACCATGGCGATGGGCGTACCGCTGTCCTTCGTACTGCCCCGGGTGGCCGCCCGGATGCGCAACCAGGGGCCGCTGGCCGTCGGGCTCGGCATCTGCGGCCTGGCCGGCTACGCCGGACTGTGGCTGGCCCCGGCCTCCGGAGCCTGGGCCTGGGCGCTGCTCCTGGGCATCTCCAACTGCTCCTTCCCGCTGGCCCTGACGATGATCGGGATGCGCTCGCGCAGCGCCGAGGGCGTCGTACGGCTGTCCGCCTTCGCCCAGAGCGTCGGCTACCTGATCTCCATCCCCGGACCGCTCCTGGTGGCCACGCTCTACCAGCACAGCGGCGGCTGGGGCCTGCCCATCGCGCTGATGGCCGGGCTGATGGTGCCCCAGATGGCGGTCGGGATGCTTGCGGGCCGGGACCGCCGGATGGAGGACGAGGCCGAGGTGCGACACTGAAGCCATGCCAGTGCTCGAACCGAATCCGCCGGGCGGACAGAAGAAGCTGCTCATCGTCCTGGGGGCGATGCTCGCCGTGACCGCCGTCATCGCCGTCATCGCGAGCCTCGCCTCACCCTGACGTGCCTCGACGCGCCTGACGCGCCGTGCGGGGGTGGGGACAGCCCCACCGTCCCCTAGGGGGCCAGGCTCAGGGGCAAGTGGGTGGCGTACCGGATGGGAACGGCCCCCGCGGCACCATAGGTTCGAGGCACACCGTGCCGCTGCGGTGGACGCGGCCGCACCACGCGGCCGCGTCGTCCCCGCCGATGCCCCCCGGAGGCCACCGATGTCCGCCGTCTCCAGCAGGCCGTCCGTCCCCCGCAGCCCGGGCGCGCGCACGGGCCTGCCGTGGTGGGCCGTGGCCCTCGCCGTCGTCTCCTTCGTCGCGCTGCTCGTCGTCATGACGGCGCCGTCCACGGCGCACGCGGTGAGCGCGTCCCAGGGCCTGGCACCCGTACTCGAATTCCTCGCCCGCCTCGTCGGCATCGGGGTCTGAGCCCGGTGACGGCGGCGCGCCGGAGGAGCGTTCACCCTGCGGAGGGAGCGCCTCAACACCTCGCGCCCCGCGCTGCGTTTCGTGCGAAGCTGGACACATGAGCGCCGAAACACCTCGCCGGATTGTCCTTCTTCGCCATGCCAAGGCCGACTGGTCGCAGGAGAGCGACCACGAGCGCCCCCTCGCGGAGCGAGGCCGTAAGGACGCCCCGGTCGCCGGTCACTGGCTGGCCGGAGCCGGGATCACCCCCGACCTGACCCTGTGCTCGACCGCCGCGCGGACGCGCGAGACCTGGAAGCTCGTCGTGGGCGAGCTGCCGCAGCGCCCGAAGACCGTCTACGAGGAGCGGCTGTACGAAGCCTCCCTCGGCGAACTGATCGCCGTGCTGAACGAGACCTCCGAAGACGTGCACGACCTGATGCTGGTCGGCCACAACCCCGGCATGCACGGGCTCGCCGACGCGCTGGCGGGCGAGGCCGAGGGCGACCTGCTGGCCCGGATGAACCGCAGCGGCTTCCCGACGTCCTCGATCGCCGTGCTGACCTTCACCGGCTCCTGGAAGGCGGTCGAGCACGGCGTCGGCCGCCTGGACGCCTTCTGGGCGCCGCACGCCTGACCCGGTGACCCGGCAGCACCGAACGGACGAGGGCTCCGGCGCTGTGTGCGCCGGAGCCCTCGTCCGTGTCCGGGGCAGGGAGCGGGAGGCGGGCTCTCAGCCGTCGGGTGGGTCCGGAGGAAGAGACGGCCCTCGGTCCGTCGGGTGGGTCCGGAGGAAGAGACGGCTCTCAGCCGTCGGGTGGGTCCGGAGGGAGAGTGCAGCCCTCAGTCGTCGTGCGTGTCGGCGGCCTCGACCTCTTCGCGGGTGATGCCCAGCAGGTACAACACGGTGTCCAGGAACGGCACATTCACCGCCGTGTGCGCGGCCTGGCGCACCAGCGGCTTGGCGTTGAAGGCGACACCCAGGCCCGCGGCGTTCAGCATGTCCAGGTCGTTGGCGCCGTCGCCGATCGCGACGGTCTGCGCGAGCGGCACACCGGCCTCGTGCGCGAAGCGGCGCAGCAGCCGCGCCTTGCCCGCCCGGTCCACGATCTCGCCCGTCACCTTGCCGGTGAGCCTGCCGTCCACTATCTCCAGTGTGTTGGCGGACGCGAAGTCCAGCCCCAGCTCCTCCTGGAGCGCGTCGGTGACCTGGGTGAACCCACCGGACACGACGCCGACTTGGTAACCCAGGTGCTTCAGGGTGCGCACCAGCGTCCGCGCGCCGGGAGTCAGCCGTACCTCCTTGCGCACCAGCTCCACCACCCCCGCGTCCAGCCCCTCCAGGAGCGCGACGCGGGCGTGCAGCGACTCCTCGAAGTCCAGCTCGCCGCGCATCGCCGCCGCGGTCACCTCGGCGACCTCCCGCTCGCAGCCCGCGTGCGCCGCGAACAGCTCGATGACCTCGTCCTGGATGAGGGTGGAGTCGACGTCCATGACGACCAGCCGCTGCGCCCGGCGCTGCAGCCCGGAGGCGACCACCGCGACGTCCACGCCGAGCGCGGCCGCCTCGGTGGCCAGCGCGGTGCGCAGCGGCTCGGTCGGGGTGCCGGAGACGGCGAACTCCACGGCGGTCACGGGGTACTTGGCGAGCCGGAAGATACGGTCGATGTTGCCGCCGGTGCCGGTGATCGCGGCGGCGATGGCGGCGGTGGACTCCGCGGTGAGCGGGTGGCCGAGGACGGTGACGTGCGAGCGGCCGGTGCCGCGCGGCCGGTTGTCGCCGATGCCGGAGATGATCTCGGCCTGGAGGTTCAGCGACTCGGCCCAGCTGTGCACGGTGGCGCGCAGGTCGCCCTCGGTGACGCCGGACGAGCCGTCGGCCGGGACGGGGGAGGTGACCAGGACGCACAGCACGATGCGGCCCCGGGTGACCACCTGCTCGATGTCGACGACGTCGACGGAGTAGGCGGCGAGAGTGTCGAAGAGCCCGGCGGTGATGCCGGGCCGGTCCTTGCCGAAGATCTTGACGAGAAGGGTCGGTACGTCGTCGCCCGGTACGGCGGTGGCAGGCGGGATCTGCGATGCGCTCATGGTGCTCTTACGGTAACCGGCCCGCGCCGGCTGCCGTACAGGTGTCCGTGGTACGGACGGCACCCCGCCCCGACGCCCCGCCCCGACGCCCCGCCCCGGCACCGTGTCCCGACACCTTGCCCCGACGCCCTGCTCAGCGCCCTTCTCCCGGCCGCCCGGGCGGTGGCGGCCCCTCGGGCGGCTCCTCCGCCGGGTCCTCGCGCCGCTGCCGCGGCCTGCCGTGCGGCTTCGGCGGCACCGGGGGACGTGGGGGAGGCGGCGGCCGGTGCCCGCCGTCCACCGTGGGATGGGACTCGGGCGGCTGCGCAGGGGCCTCCGGCGGCCTGCTCCCGGGGCGCCGGGCCGTCGGTGCCGCGTGCCCGGCGGGCGGCGGGCCCCAGTCCCGGGTGTGCGGGGGCTGCTCCGGCGGTGGCGGCCAGGTCTGGGTCTCCGGCAGGGGCCCCGGCGGTGGCGTCGGCCAGCTCTGCCTGCGCGGCGGCCCGCCGGAGGACGGCTCGGGGGAGGCCCCGGGCGGCTCCGCATCCTGAGGCGGGCGCAGGTACGGGTTGGTGTCGGCGTGCGGCGGCCGGTAGGCGGGGGAGGGGGTGTACGGGCCGGGCCGGTAAGCGGCGTCGGGGTAGTCCTGGGCGCCGGGACGCCCGTATCCCCGCGTACGAGCGTCCTGCCTACGGGGGTCCTGCTCCCGTAAGCCCTGGGTACGGGACTCCCGCGTACGGGTCCCATGCCCCCCGTCGTCCTGCCGCCCGCCCTCCGCCAACCGCTCCACGCCACCGGGCAGCCGTACCGCCCGCCGCCCGGCAGCCCCGGTGGCGCACGCCAGCAGCCCGCCCAGCAGGCCCGCCGCCGCTCCCCACACCGCCCCCAGCGCGAACGCCGCAGGCACGCTCCCGCGCAGCTCCAGACCCGCGCCGAAGGCGTCGAACCCGAAGACGGACAGGCTCGCGTTGGCCGAGACCCCGGTCAGGTGGACCCACAGCGGCAGCGTCAGCGCCGTCAGCCCGCCCAGGCCGGCCGCGCACCGCAGGGCGAACGGCAGCGTCCGGGTGCCCTCCCGTGGCGTACGGACCGCCGTGAGCACGCCCGCGAGCAGCATCAACAGCGCGGCGGCCACCGGCAGCAGCCACACCCGGCCGTCCAGCTCGGCCAGCCGTCCGACGGTCAGCCGGATGTCGTTCCGCCCGTCGAGCAGCCGGTCCACGGGGTCGGGCAGGAACCGGGTGAGCACGCCGGACGCGCTGCCGTGCCAGGGGACGGACAGACCGAGCGGGATGCCCAGCCAGACGCCGTTCGGGGCGGCGAGCAGCGCCGCGCCCAGCACCCGCCGCGGATGGTCGTCGCCGACGGCCGCGTACCCGGCTGCCGCCAGACCGGCGGCCACCGCGACCAGGGCCACCGTGACCAGCGCCGACGCCGCGGGCCGCACGTATCGGTGGGCCGCCTCCAGCGCACGGGGCAGCGGTGCCCGCCGGGCCGCCAGCACCGTGATGAGCAGGACCCCCAGGACCCACACCGCGCCACCGGCGAGCGAGGCACCGGTGTCCACCGCGAAGCCGACGGACGCCTCGGCGCCGATCAGGTCGGCGATCTGTCCGGGCAGCCCGCCGCCGTCGCCGATCCCGAGGTCGCCCAGGCCGTCGCGCAGCCGGTCCAGCAGTCCGCCGTCGCCGCCTCCCGATCCGCCGCCTCCCGAGCCGCCCCCTCCGCCGCCGATCAGCCCGCCCAGCCCGGCCAGCGTCTTGCCGTCGATCGTCACGGTGTCGTGTCCGGCCCAGGCCAGGAAGGCCAGCAGCGCGACGAACAGTCCCGCCGACGCCCCGGCCCTGGCGGCCAGTTCGCCCCACCCGAGCGTCGCGCCGGCCCGGCGCAGCGAGCGGGCGAACACCCACCCCAGCACCAGGGCGCCCACCAGCCCCACGCCCAACGGAGCGAGGTCGACGGCGGACCGGGCGGCCTGCCCCTCCAGCCCGAAGGCGCTCACATCGCCCGACGGTGTCACCGAGCCGCCCACGGCCAGTACCACCGCCGCGGCCGTCAGCGGTCCGAGCGACGCCGCCGAGTCGGCGCCGAGCAGATGCAGCCCCAGCGCGGCCACCCCCGCCATCGCCAGGAACGCCCAGCTGACCGCGGCGACGGCGGACAGCACCACGTCGCCCCAACGGATTCCCGCGGTCCTCGCGGCGGTCATCGGCAGCCCCCGATCCCAGACGGCTCGCCCCGAACGCGCGCGATGCCATGATCCGTACGCATCCATGGGCATCCGTGGGCGCTTACCACTCTCCGTGGGCCTTTCGCCGCCGTCAACGCAGGCGGCTGATGACCTTGCGCGACCGGTTTTTTGGCTCCGGGCACCGCGCCTGAAATAGTTCCTCACGATGTTCGCCATCCCTAGACTTCCCATACAGGGCGTCACTCGGGGGACTATGTAATGGGGCATGGAGTGCCTGAACTCGTACTCGAATTGAACGGACGGACCTGGACGCTCGACCCGTCCCGGTCCTACAGCCTGGGCAGAGATCCGCAGGGCGACATGGTCCTGGACGACGCCAGGGTCTCCTGGCGGCACGCCACCGTGCGCTGGAGCGGGCGCAGTTGGGTCATCGAAGACCAGGGCAGCACCAACGGCACGTACGTCCAGGGACAGCGGATCCACCAGCTGGAGATCGGCCCCGGCTCCGCGGTGCATCTCGGCAACGCCACGGACGGCCCGCGGCTGACCCTGTCCGGCAGTGCCGCGCCGGCCGGTGTGCACGGCGCGCCGAGTGCGATGGCTCCGCCGCAGGCCGCCAGGCCCGCGCCCCAGCAGCAGGGCGCGCCGGGCTGGGCCGCGCCGCCGCAGGCCCAGCAGCCGCCGGTCCATCAGGCACCCGCCCACCAGGCACCCGCCCATCAGGCACCCGCCCACCAGGCACCTGGCCACCAGGCACCGGCTCATCAGGCCCCGGCCCGTCAGGCACCCCACCAGTCCCCGGCCCACCAGGTGCCGCAGCAGGGCTGGAACCAGCCGCCGCAGGCCTCGTACGTCCAGCAGCCCCCGCACGGCGGACCCGCCGTGGCCCAGCAGCCCCCCGCGTCCCAGCAGCCTTTCGGGGACCGGCCCGGCGCCGCCGCCCCGCCGGTCTACGGCGACCGCAGCCCGACCACGTTCCACCGCCTCGACCTCGGCCGCGTCATGCGCATCGGCCGCGCGCTGGAGAACGAGCTGGTCGTCTCCGACCTCCAGGTCTCCCGGCACCACGCCGAGTTCCGGGCCACGCCCGACGGCCGCTTCGAGATCCACGACCTCGGCAGCCACAACGGTACGTACATCAACGGCCAGCCGGTCCCCAAGTCCGGCAAGGCGCCGGTCGGCCCGAACGACATCATCGGTGTCGGCCACTCCACGTTCCGGCTGGTCGGCGACCGGCTGGAGGAGTTCGTCGACACCGGCGAGGTGTCCTTCTCCGCCCGCCACCTGACCGTCACCGTCGACGGCGGCAAGCAGATCCTCAAGGACGTCTCCTTCGGCGTCCCGGAGAAGTCGCTGGTCGCGGTGATCGGCCCGTCCGGTTCCGGCAAGTCCACCCTGCTCAAGGCGCTGACCGGCTACCGGCCCGCCGACCAGGGCGACGTCCTGTACGACAACCGCAACCTCTACAAGCAGTTCGCCGAGCTGCGCCAGCGCATCGGCCTGGTCCCGCAGGACGACATCCTCCACAAGGAACTGACCGTCCAGAAGGCCCTCAAGTACGCGGCCAAGCTGCGCTTCCCCGGCGACACCGCCGAGGCCGAGCGCACGGCCCGGATCGACGAGGTGCTGCGCGAGCTCAAGCTCGACATCCACAAGGACAAGAAGGTCACCTCCCTCTCCGGCGGCCAGCGCAAGCGCGTCTCGGTCGCCCTGGAGCTGCTGACCAAGCCGTCCCTGATATTCCTGGACGAGCCGACCTCCGGCCTCGACCCGGGCATGGACCGCGACGTCATGCAGCTGCTGCGCGGCCTGGCCGACGACGGCCGTACGGTCCTGGTGGTCACCCACTCCGTCGCCGAGCTGGCCCTGTGCGACAAGCTGCTGGTGATGGCGCCGGGCGGCGGCGTGGCCTACTTCGGCCCGCCCGAGGAGGCGCTGAACTTCTTCCAGTACGACTCCTGGGCGGACGTCTTCTCCGCCTTCGAGAACTACCGCGACTACGACTGGATGGGCCGCTGGCGCGGCTCCCCGCACTACCAGATGTACGCCGCGGACATCGACGCCGTGGCCCCGCAGTCGGTGTCGGTCCAGGCGCCCCCGGCCCGGATGCAGAAGTCGCAGAGCTGGGGCTCGCAGCTGTGGACCCTGATGCGGCGCTACGTCTCCGTGCTCGCCTCCGACCGCGGCTTCCTCGGCCTGATGCTGATCCTGCCGGCGGTGCTCGGCGTGGTCTCCATCCTCATCCCCAGCCAGCACGGCCTCGGCTACGGCCCCAAGGGCCCCAACCGCGACGCCAGCACGATCATGCTGATCCTGGCGGTCGGCATGTGCTTCTCGGGCGCCGCCAACTCGGTCCGCGAGCTGATCAAGGAGCGGGTCATCTACGAGCGCGAACGGGCCACCGGCCTGTCGCGTTCCGCGTACCTGATGTCCAAGGTGATCGTGCTCGGCGTGGTCACCGCCTTCCAGGGCGTGATCATCGCGGCGATCGGCTTCACCCCGCGCAAGATGCCCACCGAGGGCGTGCTGTTCAAGAGCCTGCCGGCCGTCGAGATGGGGATCGCCGTCATCGCGCTCGGCTTCACCTCGATGATGTTCGGCCTGATCATCTCGGCGCTGGTCAAGACCGCCGAGAAGACCATGCCGCTGCTGGTCATGTTCGCCATCGTGCAGGTGGTCTTCACCGGCGTGCTCTTCCAGCTGTTCGACACGGTCGGCGTCGCCCAGGTGGCGTGGCTGATGCCGTCGCGCTGGGCGGTGGCCGCGATGGGCGCGACCGCCGACATGAACACGCTGCTGCCGTGGGAGGCGGGCAACCCCGACCCGCTGTGGAAGCACGAGGCGAGCGTCTACGCGATGGACCTGGTCATCCTGCTCGCGCTCGGCGTGGCCCTCGCCTTCGTGGTGGCCCGGCTGCTGCGCCGCCACGAGCCGGAGGTCATGCGCAAGTAGCAGCGCACGGCACGACGAACGCCGCGGGGCGGCACCCACAGTGGGTGCCGCCCCGCGGCGTGTGCGCGTCCGGCTCAGTACGCGGAGTTCACGTTGTCCATCGAGCCGTAGGTCGCGGCGGCGTACTTGCACGCGGCGGTGATGTTGGCGACCGGGTCGAAGATGTCCCAGGACGTGCCGTCGACGTGGTACGCCTGGAAGGTCGGGTCGATGACCTGGAGCAGGCCCTTGGACGGGGTGCCCTGCTGCGCGTTGGAGTCGTAGCCGTTGACGGCCTGCGGGTTGCCGGTCGACTCGCGCATGATGTTGCGGTAGATGCCGTCGTAGGAGCCGGGGATGCCCTGCTTCTGCATGATGTCCAGCGACTCGCGGATCCAGCCGTCCAGGTCGTTGCCGTACGTCTTGGCCGGCTCCGGGGCCGGGGCGGCACGGTCGGCGGACCGGCTCGCGGCCTCCTGGTCCTTGCGCTCCTGGTCGGCCTTGGCCTTGGCGTCGGCCTCTTCCTTGGCCTTGGCCGCCTTCTCGTCGTCCTCGGCCTTCTTCTTGGCCTCGGCGGCGTCCTTCTCGGCCTGCTGCGCGGAGGCGTCCGCCTGCTTGCCGATGGTGTCCTGCTGGGTCTTGGCCGCGGTGTCGACCGCGCTGAAGGCGACCGGCTTGACGTTCTGGACGGCTGCCTGGTCGTGGCCCTGCTTGGCGTCGGCCGAGCCCGGTACGACGGCGAAGACCAGGGCGGCGGCACCTGCCGCGGCGACGCCGGCGGCCGAGAGCTTGTGCGTCCGGTTCAGGCGGGCGTAGCCGGGAATGGCGTGCTTGGGCATGGGGGGACTGACCTCTATCCGACGGGGGTGCGCCGCTGTGGCCGGGAAAGGCGGTGAACGCCGAGTTCTGTCCACGGCGCCGAGCGACGGGAGTCATTGTTAGCGGCCGAAAATTCGACGAGCAAAGAGCCGATTTACGATGCCGCTTAGTGGAACCCGGGGCGCGGATATCGCGTCACGGCCGGGTTCTCCCGGTCTCCTTGCCGGGTCCACCCCAGGTACAGCCCGCATCATCCAAAAGTCGTACGCATGCCGGAAAGCCACTAATGTCGTTCGTAAGTGACCTGGGTCCTATGTGCGGCGTCACACCGGGCACAAGGTTTAGTTGCCCGGTGTGATTGCATTCGCACAGTGCGTCAGTGAATTAGATCTCCACCAGCACCTGGTCCAGAGTCTTTCGGACCAGATCCGGTACGCGACAGTCCTCGGCCGGATACCCGACCGGAATCACGGCGAACGCCTTCTCGTTCGCCGGCCGCCCCAGCACCTCCTGGAGGAAGCGCATCGGGCTCGGGGTGTGCACCAGCGCCGACAGGCCCGACAGGTGCAGCGCGGACAGCAGCATCCCGACCGCGATGCCCACCGACTCGTCCACGTAGTAGTGCTTGTGCTTGCTGCCGTCCGGGCCCAGCCAGTACCGCTGCTGGAAGACGACGACCAGGTGCGGCGCGTCGGTCAGATGCGGTTTGATCTCGTCGGTGCCCAGCGGCCGCAGCGCCGCCAGCCACTCCTCGCCCAGCCGCCCCGCGTAGGAGACACGTTCCTCCTCCTCCGCGGCCTCCCGGATGCGCCGCCGCACCTCCGGGTCCTTGACCAGGACGAACGTCCAGGGCTGCTGGTGCGCCCCGGAGGGCGCGGTGGCCGCGCAGGCGATGGCGTCCTTCACCGCCTGCTCCGGCACCGGATCGGCGGAGAACTGCCGGACGGTCCGCCGCCGGTCCATCCGCTCCCGCAGCTCGGCGGCGCGGGCCAGCGATTCGCCGGCCGGCATCCGCTCCGGGTGGTACGGCACCGACCGGTAGGGATCGCCGTGGGTCGGTGTCCAGTTCCTCGTTGGTGTCGACATGCTCCGAGTCTGGAGCTCAGGACGGCAGGACGAGGTGGAGATCCCCGAACTCGTGCCACAGGTACCGCTGCCGTACGGCCTCCGCGTACGCCCGGCACAGCGCGTCGCCGAAGGCCGCGCCGCCCGCGGCCGCCCGCCCCACCGCCTCCAGCATCAGCAGGTGCGACGCCTCCGGCTCGTGCAGCCCGGTCAGCAGCCCGTCCACCGCCCGCACCCCGCGCTCCGGGGTGACGACCAGATCCGTCCACCCGGAGGCCGCCCGGATCCGCCCGGCCGCGTCGGCGGCGGACTCCAGGGCCCGCACGGCCGTCGTCCCCACCGCCAGCGTGCGGCCGCCACCCGCCCGCCCCGCGTTGATCTGCCACGCCGTGGACGGCGGCACCGCGAAGCGCTCCGGGTACGGCGGTTCGTACGCCTCCGCCGACGCCACCCCCGTGTGCAGCGTCACCGGCGCGATCTGCACGCCCCTGCTCACCAGCCGCGCCACCAGGGACGCGGTGAACGGCCGCGCCGCACTCGGCATCTCCGCGCTGCCTCCGCCGTCCGGCGAGCCCACCGCGAACACCGTCTGATACGCGGCCAGTGGCTGGTCCCGGTCCGTGTAGCCGTACCGGACCGGCCGCCCGTACCGGCGCATCACGTCCAGGGCCGGCGCCCCCGACACCCGCGCCCACCACAGCCGTACGCTCCCGGGGTCCACCGGCGCCCGCAGCGTCAGCCGCGCGCCGCCCGGCAGCCGCACCACCGCGCCCGCCGGGCCGCCCGCCCGCTGCCGGGTACTGCCGCAGCCGTCCGGCGTCCGCAGCTCCACCGCCCAGTCCCCGGCCGCCACCCCCGGCCGCGGATACCGCCGGTCCGCCCGCGTCGAGAAGTGCACCACCACCGGCTCGCCGCGGCCCCGCCCGTCCCCGATCCGGCCGTCCAGCGCCGCCGGCAGGGTCCGCGAGGTGTTCACCACCAGCACGTCCCCGGCCGACAGCAGCTCCGGCAGCTCCCGGAACGCGTGGTGTGCCGGCTCCGCCGTACCCCGGCTGACCAGGAGACGTACCGCGTCCCGCCCCAGGCCGGGCGCGCGCTGCTCGGCCGGCTCCCGCGCCGACAGCTCCGCCGGCACCCGCAGCACCTCGGCGGTCACCGGTCACCGTCCAGCAGGCCCGGCGCCGCGTACCGCCCACTGGCCGCCCCGGCGTCCAGCAGCCGCAGCAGCGCCGGTACGACCGTCTCGGGCAGCGGGCGCCCGGTGCCGTCGTCGTCCGGCACGGCCGCCGCGTACAGCTCCGTCCGCATGTCGCCCGGGTCCACCCACCACACCCGCAGCCCCGGTTCCTCGACCGCCAGCACCGCCGAGAGCTGGTCGAGCGCCGCCTTCGCCGCGCCGTAGCCGCCCCAGGTCGCGTACGCCTCGGCCGCCGCGTCGGAGCTGATGTTGAGCACGGCGCCACCGGGGGCGGGGCCTTTGTGGGCTTCTGTCCCTGTATGAGGAGAAGGGTGCTTGCCGTCCCCTATATAAGGAGAAGCGACGGGCTCCCCGAAGAGCTCCGAGGCCCGCAACAACGGCAGCGCCTCCTGTACGAGCCCCAGCGGCGCCACCGCATTGACCTCCAGCGCCGCCCGCAGCCCGTCCAGCGGCTGCGCCTCCAGCCGCACCAGCGGCTCGGCGCCCAGCACGCTCGCGTTGTTCACCAGCAGATCCAGCCCGCCCAGCCCCCGCGCCGCGGCCACCAGCTCCGCCCGGTGCCCGGCGTCCGCCACGTCCCCGGGCAGCGCCACCACCCGCGCACCCGCCCGGCGCAGCCCCCGCGCCGCCTCCTTCAGCGGCCCGGCCGACCGGGCGTCCACCACCAGGTCCCAGCCGCGCCCGGCCAGCGCCGCGCCCAGCGCACGCCCCAGCCCCTTCGATGCCCCCGTGATGACCGCCACCGGCATGGCCCGAACCGCCTCTCGCCTCGACGGGCGCCGTCGTCGCCCCGATCCGCGTCCTCCCTGCTCACGCTAGGAACCGGGCGGCCCGGGCCGCCTCGGGCAGCGGGCGGGACACCTGAGGGCACTTCGCCCTAGTCCGGTGGGCCCAGGCGAAGGCCGCCGGTGGTCCGATACGGCTGTCAGTGCCCGCCGGTACCGTGAAGCCATGACCAACGGACCGGGGGACGGACACGGGCCGGGTGACGGGCCGGGCGCCGGGATCCCCGCTGTGAGCAGCGCGATCCTCGCCATGAGCCGGCACCTGGAGGTGCGCGACGTGCTCAAGACGATCGTCGCCTCCGCCCGCGAGCTGCTCGACGCCGAGTACGCCGCCCTCGGCGTGCCCGACGACCACGGCGGCTTCGCCCAGTTCGTGGTCGACGGCGTCAGCGAGGAGCAGTGGAAGGCCATCGGCCCGCTGCCGCGCCAGCACGGCATCCTCGCCGCGATGCTGCACAACGCCACCCCCGAGCGGCTCGCCGACGTCCGCACCGACCCCCGCTTCGGCGGCTGGCCCGCCGCCCACCCGGACATGTCCGACTTCATCGGCCTGCCGGTCGCCGACGGCGACGAGATCCTCGGCGCGCTCTTCCTCGCCAACAAGAAGTGCCCCAAGCCCGCGGGCGGCTGCGGCTTCACCGCCGAGGACGAACGGCTGCTCGGCATACTCGCCCAGCACGCCGCCATCGCCCTGACCAACGCCCGCCTGTACGAGCGCAGCCGCGAGCTGACCATCGCGGGGGAGCGCGCCCGGCTCGCCCACGAACTCCACGACGCCGTCGCCCAGAAGCTCTTCTCGCTCCGGCTGACCGCCCAGGCCGCCACCGCCCTGGTGGACCGCGACCCGGCGCGCGCCAAGGGCGAGTTGCAGCAGGTCGCCGCCCTCGCCGCGGAAGCCGCCGACGAACTGCGCGCCGCCGTCGTCGAATTGCGGCCCGCCGCCCTGGACGAGGACGGCCTCGTCGCCACCCTGCGCTCCCAGACCCAGGTCCTGGACCGCGCCCACCACGCACACGTCACCTTCGAGGCCCAGGGCATACGCGCCCTGCCCGCCTCCCAAGAGGAAGCACTGCTGCGGGTCGCCCAGGAAGCCCTGCACAACGCCCTGCGGCATTCCGGCGCCGACCGCGTCGAAGTCACCCTCGTACGGCACGGCCAAGGCGCCCTGCTGCGCGTCGCCGACGACGGCCGTGGCTTCGACACCGGCGCGGTCCGCCGCGCCGGCCGTCACCTGGGGCTGGTGTCGATGCGCGACCGGGCGAGCGGCGTCGGCGGCCGGCTCACCGTGGAATCGGAGCCCGGCAAGGGCACTGCTGTGGAGATGGAGGTGCCTGGTGGCTGACACCGGAGCTATTCGGGTGCTGTTGGTCGACGACCACCAGGTCGTCCGCCGCGGACTGCGCACGTTCCTGGAGGTCCAGGACGACATCGAGGTGGTGGGGGAGGCGTCCGACGGCGCCGAGGGCATCGCCGCCGCCGAGCAACTGCGCCCGGACGTCGTCCTGATGGACGTCAAGATGCCGGGCATGGACGGCATCGAAGCCCTCCGCAAGCTGCGCGAACTGGACAACCCGGCCCGCGTGCTGGTCGTCACCAGCTTCACCGAGCAGCGCACCGTCGTCCCGGCCCTCCGCGCGGGCGCCGCGGGCTACGTCTACAAGGACGTCGATCCGGACGCACTGGCCGGCGCCATCCGTTCCGTGCACGCCGGACACGTCCTCCTCCAGCCCGAGGTGGCCGGCGCGCTGCTCTCCCAGGAGGACGGCAACCACGGGCAGGGGCGCGGTACGTCGCTGACCGAGCGGGAGCGCGAGGTCCTCGCCCTGATAGCGGACGGACGCTCCAACCGCGAGATCGCCCGCGCGCTGGTGCTGTCCGAGAAGACCGTCAAGACCCACGTCTCCAACATCCTGATGAAGCTCGACCTGGCCGACCGCACCCAGGCCGCCCTCTGGGCGGTCCGGCACGGCATCGGCGCCTGAGGGGCGGCGGCCGGGGCCGCACCGGCACCGGCCGGCCGGTGCCGGTGCGGCCCCGGCCCGACTATCAGGGCGTGCGCCGGTCCGCCGTCATCCCATCCGAGATTCATACCGTCGGGTGGACGTCACCCGTGTGGCGCAACCCGTCAGGCGTCCGGCCGTTCTCCATGGCGTGCCGCGGAAGTCGACCGCGGCCGTTGTGAGGAGAGGTCAGAGAAGTGAAGAACATCAAGAGGGCCGTGGCCGTCACGATCGCGACCGGCGGACTCGCCGTCGCCGGTGCCGGTATCGCCTCCGCCCAGGGTGTCGCGCAGGGCCACGCCGTGAACTCGCCCGGCGTCGTCTCCGGCAACCTGCTCCAGGTCCCGGTGCACGTCCCGGTCAACGTCACCGGCAACAGCATCTCGGTCGTCGGCGTCCTGAACCCGGCCTTCGGGAACCGCAGCCACAACTCCTGACCGCCTCCGCGCGACGGGCCGGCCCGGCCACCCACCCCCGACGGGCCGGCCCCGCCGAGCACCCGATGACCACCACCCCACGGCCCCGCGCCGACACGTGAGGAACACTTCCATGAACACCGCCAAGAAGGCCGCCCTCGTCCTCGCCACCGCCGGACTGGCCGCCGGTGCCGCCGCCGGGTCCGCCGCCGCGACCGGTCACGCGCACGCCAACGGCGCGGTCACCAAGTCCCCCGGTGTCCTCTCGGGCAACCTCGTACAGGTCCCCGTGAGCGTGCCGGTCAACGTCACCGGCAACACCGTCAGCGTCGTCGGCATTCTCAACCCGGCCCACGGCAACGCCTCCGCGAACCGCTGATCCACGGCACACCCCGCCGCGCACCCCGGACCGCGTGACCACCCGCGTCCACCCGGAGGCCCCGCCCGACCGCACCCCGGCCGGCGGGGCTTTCCCGTACGGAAGCGGCCCGGCCCGGCACCGCTCACCCCCGGCCCCGCCCGCCGCCGCTCACCCCCGGCCCCGCTCCGCCTCCTCCACGTACGCGTTGTACGCCGCCACCTGCGCCCGCCGGGCCGTGCGCTCCACCGGACGCAGCGCCTCGGCCCGCGCCGCCATCTCGGACGCGCTCACCGCACCGCCGTGCTCCCGCCCGTCCCCGCCGGCGCTCCGCGCGATGCCGATGAGCGCGCCGACCCGCTGCGCCAGCTCCAGCACCCGCACCGCCCGCGGCGGATAGCCGGGCGCCAGCACCTGCCGTCCGGCCTCGGCCCGCGCGCGGTACGCCTCCAGCGCCGCCTGCGCGACCGGCCCGGAGCCCGCCACGTCCAGCCGGGAGAGCACCTCGGTCGCCTCCCGCAGCGCCTCCGCCAGCTCCCGCTCCGCCTCGCCGAGCGAGGGCACGTCCGCCGGGGGCGCGTCCCGTACGGGCAGGCAGTGCCAGACCACCTCGACATGCACGTCCTCGCGCGGCACCCCGGCGCCCTCCGGGCCGGACTCCCACACCTCCGGGACGAGCCCGAGCCCCGCCCCGGACGCCAGCACCGCCTCCTCGGCCTCCAGCGCCCGCGCGTTGAACTCCGGGGGACCGCTCAGCCCCAGCGGATGACCCGGCACCGGCAGCGCCACCCGCAGGCCGGTCGCCCCCAGCGCCCGCAGCCGCCCCAGGGCGAGCGTCAGCCCGACAGGGCCCGGCTCCCCGGGCAGGTCCAGCACGCGGTGCACCGCGTCGTCGTCCGCGATCCGCTGCGCGGCTTCATCAGGTGAGACAAGCCCGGCCAACAGGGCATTTCCCCACGCGGCCAGCCGTCCCGAACGAGGTTCATCGAGCATGTCCCCAGCCTAAGGACAGGCACTGACATCGAGTGGCGTAGGTTTGCAGGGGGGATGCGCCCACAGGCGCACGAGACCGACCGATATGCAATGGGAGACAACGCGCTCATGAGCGATGTGCTGGAGCTGGTGGACGTATCCGTGGTCCGCGAAGGACGGGCTCTGGTGGACCAGGTCTCCTGGTCGGTCAAGGAGGGCGAGCGCTGGGTGATCCTCGGCCCCAACGGCGCTGGCAAGACCACCCTGCTCAACGTCGCCTCCAGCTATGTCTTCCCGAGCACCGGCACCGCCTCGATCCTCGGCGAGACCCTCGGCAAGGTCGACGTCTTCGACCTGCGCCCGCGCATCGGCGTGGCCGGCATCGCCCTCGCCGACAAGCTGCCGCGCAGCCAGACCGTCCTGCAGACCGTGCTCACCGCCGCCTACGGCATGACCGCCGGCTGGCGCGAGCAGTACGAGGACATCGACGAGCAGCGCGCCCGCGCCTTCCTCGACCGGCTCGGCATGAACGAGTACCTCGACCGGAAGTTCGGCACCCTCTCCGAGGGCGAGCGCAAGCGCACCCTCATCGCCCGCGCGATGATGACCGACCCCGAGCTGCTCCTCCTGGACGAGCCCGCGGCCGGCCTCGACCTCGGCGGCCGCGAGGACCTCGTACGCCGCCTCGGCCGGCTCGCCCGCGACCCGTACGCCCCCTCCATGATCATGGTCACCCACCACGTCGAGGAGATCCCGCCGGGCTTCACCCACGTCCTGATGATCCGCCAGGGCAAGGTGCTGTCCGCCGGACCGCTCGACCTGGAGCTGACCTCCAGCAACCTCTCGCACTGCTTCGGCCTGCCCCTGGTCGTCGAGCGCAACGGCGACCGCTGGACCGCCCAGGGCCTGCCGCTCTCCTGAAGGGCCCGCCGACGCCCCGCTCTTCCTGACCGGACGGCCCCTGTCCCGGGCCGTCCGGCGGATCTACCATGAAGGCGTGGATCCATGGGTGTGGTGGCTCATCGCCGCCGTAGGACTGGGCATTCCGCTCGTCGTGACCGCGATGCCCGAGTTCGGCATGCTCGCGGTCGGTGCCGTCGCCGGCGCCGTCACCGCGGGGCTCGGCGGAGGCACGGTCATGCAGTTCGTCGTCTTCGCCGCCGTCTCGGTCGCGCTCATCGCGGTGGTACGCCCCATCGCCAACCGCCACCGGAACCAACGCCCGCAACTGGCCTCGGGGATCGACGCCCTCAAGGGCCGCTCCGCCACGGTCCTGGAGCGGGTCGACGCCTCCGGCGGCCGGGTCAAGCTCGGCGGCGAGGTCTGGTCCGCCCGCGCGCTGGACGGGGACCAGGTCTACGAACCGGGCCAGAAGGTGGACGTGGTGGAGATCGAAGGCGCCACCGCGGTCGTCATGTGAGCGTTCAAGCCAGTCGTCGTACGAGCGCACGGATGAGGCGAAGCGCCTGCGTGACGGCCGGTCGCTCTGAAAGACTCGATCAAGACCAGGCCGGCACCGGCCGCCGCAGTCAGCAACCGAGGGGTACCGGGGAGCCGCAGTGCAACCGATCATCATCGTCCTGATCATCCTGGTGGTGCTCGTATTCATCGCACTCATCAAAACGATCCAGGTCATCCCGCAGGCCAGCGCCGCCATCGTCGAGCGGTTCGGCCGCTACACCCGCACCCTGAACGCGGGCCTGAACATCGTCGTCCCGTTCATCGACTCCATCCGCAACCGCATCGACCTGCGCGAACAGGTCGTCCCCTTCCCGCCGCAGCCGGTGATCACCCAGGACAACCTGGTCGTGAACATCGACACCGTCATCTACTACCAGGTGACCGACGCGCGCGCCGCGACGTACGAGGTCGCCAGCTACATCCAGGCGATCGAGCAGCTCACCGTCACGACCCTGCGCAACATCATCGGCGGCATGGACCTGGAACGGACCCTGACCTCCCGCGAGGAGATCAACGCGGCGCTGCGCGGCGTCCTGGACGAGGCCACCGGCAAGTGGGGCATCCGCGTCAACCGCGTCGAGCTCAAGGCCATCGAGCCGCCGACCTCCATCCAGGACTCGATGGAGAAGCAGATGCGCGCCGACCGTGACAAGCGCGCCGCGATCCTCCAGGCCGAAGGTGTCCGGCAGTCCCAGATCCTCACCGCCGAAGGCGAGAAGCAGTCCTCGATCCTGCGCGCCGAAGGTGAGGCCAAGGCCGCCGCGCTGCGCGCCGAGGGCGAGGCCCAGGCGATCCGGGTGGTCTTCGAGTCCATCCACGCCGGCGACCCGGACCAGAAGCTGCTGTCCTACCAGTACCTCCAGATGCTGCCGAAGATCGCCGAGGGCGACGCCAACAAGCTCTGGATCGTGCCCAGCGAGATCGGCGACGCCCTCAAGGGCCTCGGCGGCGCCATCAACAGCTTCAACCCCGCGGGCGGCGGCGCCCCGGCCGGCGGCCCCGGCATGACCAAGTCCGCCCCCCACCGCGAACAGCCGACCATCGACTGACCCGGTTCCTCCCGGCACGGTCCGGTTCCTGTGACCCGATTCCTCCCGGCGCCGCCCGGTTCCTCCCAGGGCCCGCCCCCGGCAGCACGCCCGTAGTGCTGTCCCCGGGGGCGGGCCCTGGTGCATGATCAGGCCGGACCGTGCCGATCATGTACGAGGGAGCCCGTATGACCGTCTGGGAAGCGCTCGCCGTCCTCGGCGCGGGCGGCGCGGCCGGCGCGATCAACGTCGTCGTCGGCTCCGGAACCCTGATCACCTTTCCGGTCCTGCTGGCCATCGGTCTGCCGCCGGTCACCGCCAACGTCTCCAACACCCTCGGCCTGGTGCCCGGTTCGCTCAGCGGCGCCTTCGGCTACCGCCGCGAACTGGCCGGCCAGGGACGCCGCATACGGCGCTTCGGCGCCGCGGCCCTGGCCGGCGGGCTGATCGGCGCGGCCCTCCTCCTGGTGCTGCCCTCCGACGCCTTCGACGCGATCGTGCCCGCCCTGATCGCCGTGGCACTCGTCCTCGTCGTCCTCCAGCCCCGGCTCGCCGCCGCCCTGCGCGCCCGCCGCGAACGCAACGGCACCACCGTCCGTGCGGACGGTGGTGCCCTGCTGCTGACCGGCCTCTTCTTCGCGAGCATGTACGGCGGCTACTTCGGCGCCGCCCAGGGAGTCATCTACCTCTCCCTGATGGGCCTGCTGCTCAGCGAAGACCTGCAACGCCTCAACGCCGTCAAGAACGTGCTGGCCCTGTTCGTCAACGGTGTCGCCGCGCTCTTCTTCCTCTTCGCCGCGCAGATCGACTGGCTCGCCGTCGTCCTCATCGCCGCCGGCTCGGCCCTCGGCGGCCTGGTCGGCGCCAAAATCGGCCGGCGGCTGCCACCCGCCGTACTGCGCGGCGTGATCGTCGCCGTCGGCATCGCCGCGATCACCCAGCTGCTGCTGAGGTGACCCGTCCGGACGCTACGCCGGCAGCCCCAGCCACTCCGGAAGCTCCTCCCGTACGGCACCGGCCAGCGCCGCCACCAGCGCGTCCGCGGGCGTCGGCTCGAACGGCCGGGTCAGCAGCCGCATCCCCGCCTGCTCCGGCGTCCGGTCCGCCTTACGGTGATTGTCCTCGACGCAGGACGCGACCGTGTTCAGCCAGCTGTCCCCGCCGCCGCGCGACCGCGGCACGATGTGGTCCACGGTCGTCGCCCGCCGCCCGCAGTACGCGCACCGGTGCTGGTCCCGCACCAGCACACCCCGCCGCGACCACGCCGCCTGTCTTCGGAACGGCACCCGTACGTACCGGCTCAGCCGGATCACCCGCGGCACCGGCATCTCCACCGCCGCGGCCCGGATCCGCAGTCCCGGATGCGCCTGCTCGACCACGGCCTTGTCCTGCATGACCAGCACCACCGCGCGCCGCAGCGACACCGTCGCCAGCGGCTCGAAGCTCGCGTTGAGCACCAGTGTCTCGCGCATCCCGTCCACCTCCCGGTCCCCGTTCGCCGCTCGGCGAAGTGGCTCCACTGTGCAGCTCCAGTGATCCCCTGGACAACGCAATTTCCGCACGCCACAAGGGAGATGGGAGATGACGGGGAGGTGAAGGTACGGGTGCGCGCAAGGGGGGCGGAAGGGAGCACGCCACGGCGCACAGCGGGCGGCACGCCCCGGGGCCCCACCCCCGTGCGTTCGCCGGGACCCCGGAGCGTATGGCAGCCGACGCGGCCGTCCGACACGAGAGCGGACTCCGGCAGACGGCCGGCGACACACCTGCGCCCCGCCGTCCCCGCCGCTGCGGTACCGGCTGCCCGACGGCCGTCCTGCGCGCCGTTTGCCAGCCATGCACCACTGTGCGAGCGGAAGCGCCGGGGCGCAACGGAATTAGGGCCGGTTTCCGCCTCCGGGCGGACACCGGCCCTCTGCTCAGCCGCCGGCCGGCACCTCGTACTCGCCGATCAGCTGCGCCCGCCCGATCGTGTGGAACCGCAGGTTGAAGCCGACCACGGCCGGCGTGGCGTCCGCGTCCGGCCCCAGCTTCTCCTGGTCCACCGCGTACACGGTGAAGACGTAGCGGTGCGGCCCGTCACCGGGCGGCGGTGCCGCACCCGTGAAGTCCGACGACCCCGCGTCGTTGCGCACGTGGACGGCCCCCTCCGGCAGCCCCTTCATGGCACCGCTGCCGGCCCCCGCGGGCAGCTCGGTGACCGAAGCGGGGATGTCGAAGACCGTCCAGTGCCAGAAACCGCTGCCGGTCGGCGCGTCCGGGTCGAAGCAGGTGACCGCGTAGCTGCGGGTCCCCTCCGGCGCGCCCTCCCACCGCAGGTGCGGCGAGGTGTTGCCCTCCGCCTGCACCTGCGCCGACGGGAGCCTGCCGCCGTCGGTCACCTCGTCGCTCACCACGGTGAACCCGGCCACCGGCGGATGGAAATCGTGCGGGAGCGGCCGGCGCTTGAGCTCGGACACCTGGGCACCTCCTGAGTCGCGAATGGACACCTGTCCGGCCAGGTTAGATCCTGCGCCGCGACCCCCGACGCCCGGCCGGGGGTGCGACACGCGGCCCCGGCCGGGCCTACGGCACGAGCCCGTCAGAGCCAGTTGCGCTTGCCGCCGACCTCGGCCAGCCACTGATTGAGGTACGCCGCCCAGTCGGTCGCCTGATAACCGTCCAGCGGCACCACGAACGAGCGGTACGCGTCGCTGCCCTCGCTGAACAGCCCCGGCTTCTTGTCCATCTCCAGCACCACGTCCATCTCCCGGTCGTCCGCCACGAAGGACAGCTCGACCTGGTTCAGACCGCGGTACTGCTGCGGCGCGTGGAACTCGATCTCCTGGTAGAAGGGCAGCCGCTGCCGGGTGCCGCGGATGTGCCCCTGCTCCAGGTCCGCGCTCTTGAACCGGAACCCGAGCCGGCCGAACGCGTCCAGCAGGGCCTGCTGCGCGGGCAGCGGGTGCACGTTGACCGGATCGAGGTCGCCGGAGTCCACCGCACGGGCGATCGCCAGCTCCGTCGTCACCCCTACGTGCATCCCGTGCAGCTGCTGCCCGAGGAACGTCGTCACCGGCGTCTCCCACGGGATCTCCAGCCCGAACGGCACCGTGTGCACCGCACCGGCCTGCACCTCGAAGGCCCCGCCGAGCTGGAGCTTGGTGAACTCGACGTCCCGCTTGTACTCCTGCTCGCCGCCCTCGACCTCCACCCGCGCCTGGAGGCCCACCGACAGCTTCTCGATCTGCTGGGCGACCGAACCGCCCTCGATCCGCACCTCGCCCTGCACGACACCGCCCGGCACGACGTTCTCCTCGAAGAGCACCGTCTCCACCGACGCGCCTCCGGCCCCCAAGCTGGCCAGCAGCTTCTTGAACCCCATGCTCGTTCCTCCCCAGGCAGACGCCTGTACCTCGTGTGATGCGCCGTGATCGCGGCCGCCGGTCGTCAGCTACCCACGCCGGACGGCGCGGACCGGTTCCGTGGGCGACACCCTCCCAACGGAACGCCCCGGTGGCCAGTCGCCCACCCGGTGCTTCGCGTCGCTCTCCGTTACCCTTGATCCGCATGATCGTCGCACCGGACCGCCGACCGCTCACGCGGGACTTCTTCGACCGTCCCGTCCTGGACGTCGCGCCTGAGCTGCTCGGCCGCACTCTCGTACGCCGCACGCCGCAGGGGCCGATCGAACTGCGCATCACGGAGGTAGAGGCCTACAACGGCTCCTCGGACCCGGGCTCCCATGCCTACCGGGGACGCACCGCGCGCAACGCCTCGATGTTCGGACCTCCCGGTCACGCGTACGTGTATTTCATCTACGGCATGTGGTTCAGCCTCAACCTGGTCTGCAACAAGGAGGACACCGCCAGCGGTGTGCTGCTGCGGGCCGGCGAAGTGCTCACCGGAACGCAGCAGGCGGCCGAGCGCCGCCCGAAGGCACGCAACGCCCGCGAACTGGCCAAGGGCCCGGCCCGGCTCGCCACCGCCCTCGACATCGACCGCTCCCTGGACGGTACGGACATCTGCTCCACCGACCCGGACCAGCCGCTCACCGTCCTGCACGGGCACCCGGCGGATGCCGCGGAGGTGCTCAACGGACCGCGTACGGGCATCAGCGGCGAGGGCGCCGCGCACCCGTGGCGCTTCTGGATCGACGGCGATCCCACCGTCAGCCCGTACCGCGCCCACGTGCCGCGCAAGCGCCGGAGCAGGGCTGCTTGACTCTGCGCTCCGGACCGCCTAACGTGGCCCGAGCCGCTTGACACGGGCAGCGCTGTCTGCGCGGGCCGCCGAGCGACGCAAACCCACTACCTACGAACGATCACCCCTGGCGGGGTCTTGTTTCGCTTGCCGAAATTCGAACCCGCCACGGCACGATTATGTGCCGCACGGGAATTCGCCTAAAGTAGTGATCACGCCGAAAGGCGTAACACGCCCCGCCGACGGGGCATCGGAAACGAATTCGGTCCGGCAACGGACCGGGAACCGGGTCTGATAACGTCGGAAGGGCCGGAAAGCGAAAGCCGGACGGTCGCCCCGCTCCAACAGGGGCCGGAAACGGAAAGCGGAAACGCCGAACGGATCTGGTAAGGTTGGAACCGCGAAGAAGCCGAAAGGCCGAAACGCACCGGCGAAAATCAGGACCGCGAGGATCTGATAGAGTCGGAAACGCAAGACCGAAGGGAAGCGCCCGGAGAGCCTGGTGAAACAGGCACAAAGGAAGCGTCCGTTCCTTGAGAACTCAACAGCGTGCCAAAAGTCAACGCCAGATATGTTGATACCCCGTCCACCGGCAGC
>NZ_JAFIQY010000004.1 GCF_022271435.1 Streptomyces monomycini
ACATGGGCATCGTCACCGACGCCGCCCGCACCGTCGGCGCCGCCCTGCCCACCGGCACCCTCGTCGCCTCCCTGGTCGCCGCCCTGCGCGCCCAGGGCGACGGCGCCCTCGACCACTCCGCCCTCCTGCGCGGCGTCGAACGCCTCTCCGGCCACACCACCGGCTGACACCGCGCCCCTCCACGGTGCTTCGGCGCCCCCGGCGCCGCTGCACCTACGCAGGCACTCCTCACGCACGCCCCGCAATCGCGCGTCCCACCCGAGGCGTAAGCCTCCCCGAGACTTCCCGGCGGCGGCGCCGACACCTGTCCTGTCGCGCCCAGGCGCCACCGCCGGGAACACCACCCGAGCGCGCCCAAAAGCCGCTCCCGCGCCCCCTCCGAGCACCGCCCGGCAACTTTTCAACAAAGTGTTGACGGAGGTGGGGGTGCTCCCTACGCTCCAACCTGCGGAAGCCGACTTCCGCGCTCTCGTACGGAAGGTCACCATGCCGAAGCCCACGACGACGCGCCGCCTCACCACGGAAGCCGGCGCTCCGATCGCCGACAACCAGAACTCCGCCACCGCCGGCGTCGGCGGCCCGCTGCTCCTCCAGGACCAGCACCTCCTGGAGAAGCTCGCCCGGTTCAACCGCGAGCGCATCCCGGAGCGCGTCGTGCACGCCCGCGGCTCCGGCGCGTACGGACACTTCGAAGTGACCGACGACGTCACCGGGTTCACCCGCGCCGACTTCCTGGGCGCGGTCGGCCGGCGTACCGACCTGTTCATCCGCTTCTCGACCGTGGCCGACAACCTCGGCGGCCCGGACGCCGCCCGCGACCCGCGTGGCTTCGCCGTCAAGTTCTACACCGAGGAGGGCAATTACGACCTCGTCGGCAACAACACCCCGGTCTTCTTCATCAAGGACCCGCTGAAGTTCCCGGACTTCATCCACTCGCAGAAGCGCGACCCGTTCACCGGCAAGCAGGAGCCGGACAACGTCTGGGACTTCTGGGCCCACTCCCCCGAGGCCACCCACCAGATCACCTGGCTGATGGGCGACCGCGGCATCCCGGCCTCCTACCGGCACATGAACGGCTACGGCTCGCACACCTACCAGTGGACGAACGCCGCCGGTGAGGCCTTCTTCGTCAAGTACCACTTCAAGACCAACCAGGGCATCCGCTGCCTGGACGCCGCCCAGGGCGCCGAGCTGTCGGGCAAGGACCCCAACAGCCACCAGACCGACCTGCTCCAGTCCATCGAGCGCGGCGTGTACCCCTCCTGGACGCTGTACGTGCAGATCATGCCGGCGGCCGAGGCGGCGGACTACCGCTTCAACCCGTTCGACCTGACCAAGGTGTGGCCGCACGCCGACTACCCGCTCCAGCGGGTCGGCCGCCTCGTCCTGGACCGCAACCCCGACAACGTCTTCGCCGAGGTCGAGCAGTCCGCGTTCTCGCCCAACAACTTCGTCCCCGGCATCGGCCCGTCCCCGGACAAGATGCTCCAGGGCCGGCTCTTCGCCTACGCCGACGCGCACCGCTACCGCCTGGGCGTCAACCACACCCAGCTGCCGGTCAACGCGCCGAAGGCGACCGTCGTGGACAACTACGGCCGGGACGGCCTGATGGCGTCCAACGCCTACGACCGGCACGCCAAGAACTACGAGCCCAACTCCTACTCCGGTCCCGCGCAGTCGGACCAGCCGCTGTCCGCGCCGTTCGCCCTCACCGGCCACACCGGCACCCACGCGGCCCCGGCGCACACCAAGGACGACGACTTCTTCCAGGCCGGCGAGCTGTACCGGCTGATGTCCGAGGACGAGAAGAACCGTCTGGTGGCCAACATCGCCGGGGGCCTCGCGCAGGTCTCCCGCGACGACGTGATCGAGAAGAACCTCGCCCACTTCCACGCGGCCGACCCGGAGTACGGCAAGCGCGTCGAGGCCCGGCTGCACGAGCTGCGCGAGGACTGACCCCAGGTCAGCGCGAGGGGCCGACGGGAGGTCTGCCCCTCGCGCGTCCGTACCGGCCGGTCCGCTGAGGGGTGGCCGGCCGGTACGGAACGGCGGCGCGGAGCTCCGCGGCGCGGAGTCAGGGGACCGACAGCCCGCACGGCCCGGTTCCCGGGAGACACCGGTGCGGTGGTCGTGCCCGTCCGAAGGAAGGACAGGCCGTCTCCCCGACAACGCCTCGGAGCCCGCGTCCCGCCCCCTCCGGCCCTACCTGAACTCCGCCCGGCGGTGCGATTGTCCTGTCGCGCCCAACTCCCGTGCCGCCGGGCGGTACCCCTGCCTGGCCTCCAGTGGAACGGACCGGCTGCCTACGCCGGGCACAGGCCCCGCACCGGCTGGTCCAGGAGGAGTTGTGCCCAGTGGTGCTCCGCGACGAGGCGGCAGAGACGCGTGGTGATGTGGTCGCTGTCGGTACTCCAGACGTTCAGGGCTGCTCGGGGGCCGAAGAGGGTCAGGGCCTGACCGTCGGGGGAGAAACGAAGGGTCTGCGTGTCCACCTCGTGGGACATTTTGAGAATGGCGCGCACGCTGCCGTCACGGGAGTCCCACAGTCGTACGCTCTGGTCGTTGCTGGCCGTGGCCAGGGTGGAGCCGTCAGGGCTGAACATCATCCCGCTGACGACGCGGGTGTGACCGGTGAGGACGGCGGTGACACGGCGGGCGGCGACGTCCCACAGCTGCACGGCGCCGTCGTTGCCGCTGACGGCGATGGTACGGCCGTCGGGGCTGAAGGTGAGGGACCCCCAGGGGTTCTGCGGGCCGGACAGGGAGGTGACGGCCCGTCCGGATCCGGTGCTCCGCACACGGGTGATGCCGTCGGCACTGGTGGACGCCAGTGCGCGGCCGTCGGGTCGCAGGGCCAGAGCGTTCACCGCGCGGGATCCGCGCACGACGGTGGTGGTACGGCGGGTGGCGACGTCCCACACGCGGATGGTGCGGTCGCTGTCGGCGGCGGCCAGGGTCTGCCCGTCCGCGGTGATGGACAGACGCTGAACCGTGCCGGTGGCTCCGGAGAGGGTGGCGGTGAGTCTGCCGGTCGCCAGGTTCCACACGCGTACGGCACGGTCGTCGGGACCGGCCGTGGCCAGCACGCGACCGTCGCTGCTGGTCACCGACGCGGTGACGGGTCGCGGCAGGTGGAGGGGGGCCGGGCGGGTGCGTGGCACGACAGGGGACCAGCGGGCCACCGCGTTGTCGTGGTCGACGGTCAGGACGGCACGGCGGTCGGCGAAGGACGTCTGCTCGGTGACGGTGCCGGAACGCCCGCTCAGTGTGGCGACCAGGCGGCGCGAGGCCACGTCCCACAGACAGACGGTGGAGTCCTTGCCCGTGGAGGCAAGGGTGCGGCCGTCGGGAGAGAACGCCACGGCATAGGCAGGCTTTCCCGCGCTCAGCGTGGTCAGAAGCACTCGGTTCCGCGGCTGCCACAGACGGACGGTGCCGTCGAAGCTCGCGCTGGCCAGCATGCCGCCGTCCGGTGAGAACGTCACCTGCTGCACCACGTCGGTGTGGCCGCTCAGGGTCGCGAGCAGACGGTGGGAGCGTACGTCCCACAGCCTCACGCCGTTGAGGTTACCCGTGGTGGCCAGGGTGCGGCCGTCCGGAGAGAACGCCACGGTCCGGACGGCGCCGGTGCGGTCGGTCAGGACGGCAATGGGCTGGTGGGAGGACACGTCCCACAGGCGGGTCGTGCGACCGGTGTCCGCGCTGGCCAGCATGCGGCCGTCCGGCGAGAACGCCAGGCGCGCCACCCTATCGGTGTGCCCGGTCAGGACCGCGCGTCCCCGGTATGTGCGTACGTCCCACAGCCGCACCGTGCGATCACCGGAGGAGCTGGCCAGGGTACGGCCGTCGGGAGAGAAGGCGACTCCTTCCGCCATGTCGGTGTGGCCGGTCAGGGTCGCCAGCAGACGGTGGGAGCGGGCGTCCCACAGCTTCACGCTGCGGTCGTTGCTCGCGGTGGCCAGGGTGTGGCCGTCGGGGGAGAACGCCACCGTGTTGACCATCTCGGTGTGCCCGGTCAGGGTCGCCAGGAGACCGTGGGAGCGGACGTCCCACAGCTTCACGCTGTGGTCCGCGCTGGCCGTGGCCAGCGTCTGGCCGTCCGGTGCGAAGGCCAGGCTTGAGACCGGGCTGCTGTGGCCGGTGAGCTGATTGGCGTAGAAGCGGGAGTAGGCGTTCAGCAGGCTGCTGCGCGCTTCCGCGGTGGGTGCCTGCCGGTACGCCCGCAGCGCGAGAACCATGGCTGCCTCGGGTCGCCGCTCGGTCATCTGGTCGGCGCGCACTGCCTGTTCACGGGACACGGCCAGGCGTTGCTGCGTCTCGGCAGCGGTCGTCTTCCGGACAGCGATGGCCGTCGCGGTCAGAGCCAGCACCAGCAGCACACCGAGAGCCGCCATGAACTGACGCCTGCGACGGGACCGCCGCGCCTCGGCACGTACGGACTGCTGGAGGAACTCTTCCTCCAGTGCGGTGAGTTCGCCTGGTTGGCCGGGGGCGTGGAAGGACTCGCGGGCTTCGATGAGTTCGACGCCGCGCAGCAGCGCGCCGGTGTCGCGGGCGCGGTCGTGCCAGTTGCGCGCGGCGTCGGTCAGGCGCCGGTGACGGCGTAAGCGCTCGCGGTCGCCCTCGATCCACCCGAGCAGGCGGGGCCACGCGGTGATCAGGGCTTCGTGGGCCAGCTCGGCGGTGTCGCCGTCCAACGTGACCAGTCGGGCGTCGGCCAGCCGGTACAGCACGGTGTCCGGGTCAGCGGCGGCCCTCGGGCCGGCGCCGGTGGTGGCAAGTTCGGCCCGGTCGACCGGGCGGCGGGTGTCGGGGGTGGTGCCCTCGCCCGGGGTGATCAGGCGCAGCAGGATGCGGCGGGCCGCTTCGGCATGGGGCGGTGCGAGCCGGGAGTAGAAGTGCTCGGCCGTCTGGGCGATGGCGCCGTGGATGCCGCCGGTGGCTTCGTAGCCTTCCAGGGTGAGGGTCCGGCCGCGGCGTCGGCGCCAGGTCTCCAGCAGCGTGTGCGAGACCAGGGGCAGCCCGCCCGGCTCCTGACCGGCCGCTTCGATGAGGCGGGCGGTCAGCGCCCGTTCCACGATGAGCCCTTCGGCGGCCGCGGGCTTGACGATCGCCTCCCGCAGTTCGTCCGGTGTCATCGGCCCGACCGGCAGGCTCGCCTCCCCGAGAACCGCCGCCAGGCCGGCGTGTTCGAGACAGCGGGCGTAGAAGTCGGCGCGCAGGCCCACCACCACCCGCAGTCCGCTGTCCGGGTCCTGGGCCGAGAGCAGCAGGCCGATGAACGCCCGCCGCTCCCCCGGGTCCTGGCAGAGGGTGAACACCTCCTCGAACTGATCGACGATCAGCCAGGTGTCGCCCCTCCCCTCGGCCGGGGTGAAGCGCTCCCGATGCTCGTGCGCCGGCCGGGGACCGGGGGTGAGGATCCGGATCGCCGCCGGACGCAGGGCCGGATCCGCGGTGTCCCGCAGCCGGGGGACGAGGCCGGCGCGCAGGAGGGAGGACTTCCCGCTGCCGGAGGGACCGAGCACCATGACGCACCGGTGGGACGAGGCCAGCGCGGTGAGGGTGTCCGTGAGGCGGGCGCGACCGAAGAACCGGGCGTGGTCGCCGGGTTCGAAACGGGCCAGGCCACGGTAGGGCGGGTCCGTCGCCTCCGCGTCCAGAGCCTGCTGCTGGTGTACCGCGTCTTCCTCGTGGACCGCGTTCCAACGCCGTTCCCACTCCGCAGGGTCCGCGCCGCAGGCTCTCACGTAGGCGAGTGTCAGATTCAGGGACGGCAGCGTTTCCCCGGCTGCCGCCCGGGACAGAGCGACACTCGAATAGCCCGCTCCTTGCGCCATCACCCGGTACGTGGGGCTGCCCGCCTCCTGGCGCAGCTTGCGCAACTCAAGGGCGAAGCGCTGCGCCGGCCCTGCCATGGGATCGATCGGTTTCTCACGGCGCCCCACCGCGGCTCAGCCCCTTCCCTTCGGATCCGACCGCCCACCTCAACACGGTCGTCACGAGATCGACAAGACAGGCTCCGGCCAACCCCCGGCCTCCGACGATCTTCTGGAGAAGCTGGTCGACGGCATTTCGGGAAACCCGGGCCCGCGCGCATATGTCCACGGTAAAGTCAGCCTCGTATGGGGAAATCCCCCGGCGTGAAGCCGCTGGAGGGACCATGGACGGCGGGGGAAACCACCTGCCGACCTACCTGCCAGGAGCCGCCATGGCCGACAGCGTGCCGGTGCGCTGCCCGACGTGCCGCCGCGAGAACGCGTTCACCCCGCCCACCTTCCCGTGCGCGTGCGGCGCCCCGCTGACCCTGCCGGTGCTGCGCGGCGGCATACCCGTGGAGATCCTGCACCGCACCTGGCAGAGCTCCTGGGTGGAAGTGCGCTGCGAGACCTGCGGCCGGCTCGACGAGTGGCCCGCGCCGGAGTCCGGCTGCGCGTGCGGGACGGTGGTACGCGTCCCCGTCGTACCGGTACCGACCCCGCCGCCGCCCAACCTCCCGGCCCCCGGCAGCACGGCGGCGGCACCGCCCAACGGGCCGCCCCGCCGGCCGCCGGTGCTGCGTCCCGCCTTCCGGCCGGTCACCATCCGTACGGCCGGCGACTGCGTCACCGCCGCCGCCCAGTACCTGAAGTGGCTGGGCTTCACCGACATCGCGCGGGTGCCGGAACGCACCGCGTCGGGCGTGGACCTGCGCGGCTCCGGGGTGGTGGCCCAGGTCGACCCGACGACCCGCGCGACCAAGCTGCGGGAGATCGAGTGCCTGTGGCTCAACGCGCTCAACGACTCCGCGGTCGCCGTCTGCTTCTCCCTGGCGGGCTACTCCCGCGACGCCCGCGCCCGCGCCGACGCCCTGCACATACCGCTGTTCGTCATGGACCTCACGGGCACCCCGCAGCCGGTCAACGACCCGGCCGACGAGCTGATCAGGGACGGTACGGGGCGATAGGGCGGCCGCCGGCCCGGTGTCCGTGGCGACGGCCGTCGCACACACGAGAGCCCCCCACCGGCGCGCGGTGCGGGGTTCTCGGTCCGGGACGCGCCCCGGTCACTACGCGCCCGTGCCCTCCGCCGAGGTGAGGGCGACGGCTCCGGCGGGGCAGAGGCCGACGGCCATCCGGGCGGCGGCTCGGTGCTCGGCGGCCGGTGCGGCGTCCAGGACGACCACCAGGCCCTCGTCGTCGTCCTGGTCGAAGACTCCGGGCGCCGTCAGGGCGCACATGCCGGCGCCCACGCAGCGGTCACGGTCGGCGCTCAGGCGCAGCGGTTCGCGGGGGTCGCTCATCGGGCTACTCCTTGTCCCAGGTGACGGGCAGGCTGACCACGCCGTAGATGTTGGCGCGGTCGCGCAGCGGGACCTCGTGCGGCGGCACCGCGAGACGCAGGGTGGGGAAGCGGGCGAGGAGCGCCGGGAACGCGACGGTCATCTCGACGCGGGCGAGCTGCTGGCCGAGGCACTGGTGGGCGCCGTGGCCGAAGGCGAGGTGCCCGGTGGCCTTGCGGTGGATGTCGAGCCGGTCGGGGCCGGGGAACTTGCGCGGGTCGCGGTTGGCCGCCTGGACGGAGACCGTCACCGTTTCGCCGGCCTTGATCAACTGGCCTTCGATCTCGACGTCTTCGAGGGCGGAGCGCAGGATGGGGTCGGCCACGCTGAGGTAGCGCAGCAGCTCCTCGACGGTCTGCTCCGCGAGGCCCGGATCGGCGCGCAGGGCGGCCAGTTGGCCGGGGTTTTGGAGCAGGGCGAAGGTACCGAGGCCGAGCATGTTCGCGGTGGTGTCGAGTCCCGCGGCCAGGAGCACCCCGCCGACCCCGATCAGCTCCTCCTCCGTGAGGTCGGAGGTGGTCAGGTCGCTGAGCAGGTCGTCGGTGGGCGCGGCGCGCTTGGCGGCCACGAGTTCCGCCATGAGCCGGCCGACGGCCTCGAACGCCTCGCCCTTCGCCGCCACGTCCGCGGCCTGGTCGAAGAGGGTCGCCACATGCTCCTGGAAGCGGTCCCGGTCGGTGTAGGGCACGCCGAGCAGTTCGCAGATCATGAGCGCGGGTATCGGCCGCGCGAACGCCTCCACCAGGTCGACGGTGGGTCCGGCCTGCTCCATGGCGTCCAGGCACTCGCCCGTGAACTGTTCGACGCGCTCGGCGAGTTGCCGCATCCGGCGGACCGTGAACTTGCCGGTGAGCAGCCGCCGGAAGCGGGTGTGCTCGGGGGCGTCGAGGCCGAGGAAGTCGCCGACCGGTGCCGGTGACATCTCCGTCACCCCCTCCAGCCCGGCCAGTGGCATCGGCAGGTGCAGATGTTCGTAACGGGCGCTGAAGCGCGGGTCGGACAGGACCGCGCGGGCCGCGGCGTGTCCGGTGACCAGCCGGCCGGTGTGCCCGTCGACGTAGCGCAGGCGGCGCAGCGGCTCGTCGCTCAGCGCGGTGAGTTCGGCGGGCGGGTCGAAGGGGCAGCCGGTGCGGCGGTCGGTGGGCAGGGTGGGCAGCTCTTCGGCGGCGGTGGTGATGGTGGTTTCGGTGGTTGTTTCGGCGGTTGTTTCGGCGGTGCCGTCGGACAGGGTTCCGGCGGTCGTCGGGTCGTGCGGCATGGAGTTCTCCAGTCATGGTCGGTTCTGGTGAACGTGCTGATGGCTGCGGCAGGTCACCGCTCAGTTCCGGTGGTGCGGGGGCCGCGTCACCGCTTGGCCCCGGTCTTGAAGGTGCGGCGCGCCCAGACGTAACCGACCAGGGTGAGGCCGACGCACCAGGCGAGGCCGACGACCGCGCTGCTGCCGATCTCCGTACCGAGCCACAGGCCGCGCAGCGTGTCGATGATCGGCGTGAACGGCTGGTACTCGGCGAACCAGCGCAGGGCGGTCGGCATCGACTCGGTCGGCACGATGGCGCTGCCGAGGAACGGCAGGAACGTCAGCGGCATCGGGATGTTGCTGGCCGTCTCGGGGTTCTTGGCGACCAGGCCGATACCGGCGGCGAGCCAGGTCAGGGCCAGGGTGAGCAGGGCGAGCAGGCCGACGGCGGCGAGCCATTCGACAAGGGTGGCGTCGGGGCGGAAGCCCACCAGGAGCGCGACGGCGACGACGAGGGCGATGCTGGCCATCGTCTGGATCAGGCTGCCGACGACATGGCCGGTCAGGAAGGAGGCGCGGGAGACCGGCATCGTACGGAAGCGGTTGACGATGCCTTCGGTCTTGTCCATGCAGACGCTGATCGCGGTGGTCAGGGCGCCGGACGTGGCGGCCATCAGGATGATGCCTGGCGCGAGGTAGTCGATGTACGCGCCGCCCCCGGCGGCCGACGCCCCGATGCCGCTGCCCAGGGCGGTGCCGAAGGCGTAGTTGAACAGCAGCAGCATCATGACGGGCATGATGACGACGGTGAGGGTCAGGGACGGGTAGCGCAGCGCCTTCTTGAGGTTGCGCCGCAGCATCGTCCTGGAGTCCCGGGCCGCGTAGGACAGGGTGGCCATCAGACGTTCTCCTCGGTCGGTGCGGCGGTGCCGGCGGGGCGGGGCTGACCGGTGAGGGTCAGGAAGACGTCGTCCAGGTCGGGGGTGTGCACGGTGAGCGACTCGGCCCGTACGGCAGTGGTCTCCAGGGTGTCCAGGACGGCTCGCAGGGTGCTGACGGAGCTGTCGCCGGGGATTTGCAGAGTGAGGGCTTCCTCGTCCCGCGTGGCGAGGCCGAAGAGGCCCGCGGCGGTGTCCAGGTCCCGGGCGTCGGCGAACCGCAGCCGGATGTGGCCGCCGGGGATGCGCTGCTTCAGCTCGTCGGCGGTGCCCTCGGCGATCAGTCTGCCGTGGTCCAGTACGGCGATGCGGTCCGCGAGCTGATCGGCCTCCTCCAGGTACTGGGTGGTGAGGAAGATGGTCACGCCGTCGTCGGCGACCAGGTTGCGGATGATCTCCCACATGGTGCGGCGGCTGCGCGGGTCGAGCCCGGTGGTGGGCTCGTCGAGGAAGATGATCCGCGGATCGCCGACCAGGGTCATCGCCAGGTCCAGCTTGCGCCGCATGCCGCCGGAGAAGGTGGCGGCAGTCTTGCCCGCCACCTCGGACAGGTCGAAACGGCGCAGCAGGTCCCTGGCCCGCCGTTTGCCCTCGCGCCGGTCGAGGTGGTGCAGGTCCGCCATGAGCAGGAGGTTCTCCTCGGCGGTCAGCAGGTTGTCGACGGCCGAGAACTGGCCGGTCACACCGATCGCGGAACGCACCGCGTCGGCGGCCCGGGTCAGGTGGCGGCCCGCGACCCAGGCGTCGCCCGCGTCGGCGTCGATGAGCGTGGAGAGGATCTCCACGGTGGTGGTCTTGCCGGCGCCGTTGGGCCCGAGCAGGGCGAAGACGGTGCCTTCGGCGATGTTCAGGTCGATGCCGTCGAGCACGAGCTTGTCGCCGTAGGACTTGCGCAGTCCGGTGGCGGCGATCGCCGGCGCCGTGGTGTCCACGGCGCTCGGCGGGGCGGTCCGGGTGACGGTCATGCCGCTGTCCCTTCGGGTGCGGTGCGGTGGGGGTACGGCCGGTCAGGCACGGCGGACGACGACATCGCCGGTCGCGGTGCGGGCGTGCACCTCGACGGTCTCGTCGGAGTCCTCGGGGCCGGCGGCCGCGCCGAGTTCGTTGCGCACCACGCCGTACTTGGTGTTCAGGTCGAGCCAGGCCGCGGTGCCCTCGTGGATGCCCACGTCGAGGTCGCCGACGGAGGTGCGCAGGTCGATCCGGCCGCGGACGACGTCACCGATGCGGATGCCGCCGTTGGAGGAGGCGGCGTCGACCCCGGCCAGGGCGACGTCGATGTCGATGCGGCCGTTGGCGCACTTGGCGCCGACGCTGCCGCGCGCGGTGCCGACGGAGATGTCGCCGTTGGCCGCGCCGGCCTTCAGGTCTCCGGCGACCTCGGCGATCCGGGTCGCGCCGTTGCCGTTCTTCACGGTCGCCGTACCGGCGACGGCTCCGACCTCGATCCGGCCCGCGCCGGTGATCTCGACGTCCCCGGCCGAGCGGTCCAGGCGGATGTCGCCGAGGTCGGTCTTGAGGTCGCCGCCGGCCATCTCGCCGATCTGGAGGTCGCCGAGCGAGGTCTTGAGCGTGACGTTCCCGAAGCGGCCTTCGCACTGGAAGTGGCCCAGACCCGTGGAGCCCCGGACGTCCGACCCCGCGGGCAGTTCGACGCTCACCTCGACGGCGCCCGGCTTTCCGAACAGGGACCGCTTCTTGGGCGTCTTGACCGAGAGGCGGCCTCCCGAGCAGGTGACCTGGGTCTGCTGCACGGCGCGCATGTCGTTGTCGTCGGCGCCGTTGCGCGGCAGCACCTCCACGACCGTGTCGGTGCGCTTGCCCGCGGTGATGCGGGCGGTGCCGCACTCCAGCTCCAGGGTGGCGATGATCGGGTCCGGGGTCTCGAACGTAGGCATGGCTGTCCTGTCCTCTTGGCGTGGGTGGTTGTTCCCGCTGGTGAGGCGGGTGGTGAGCAGGGTCGGCGGGGCCGGTGGCCCGCCGGTGGAAGTGGGGTGGGGCGGGCTAGCGGACCCATCCGACGAGGCCCCGGCCGCCCGGGTCCGGGTCGCGGACCGGCGGACCGGCGCGCTCACCGCCGTCGAGAGCGGCGGACACGGCCCGCACCAGCCAGGCATTGACCGACAGCCCCTCCGCGGTCGCGGCGCCCTCGGCGCGGGCCTTGAGGTGGGCGGGGAGACGGAAGTTGATCCGCGCCACGGTGCCGTCGTCGCCGTCCGCGGACGGCGGTGCCGGTACGGCCCCCGCGCCGGGACCCGCGACCGGCTCCCCCGCCGCCCGGAACGGCTCGGCGACGGGTGGCGCCGTCACCACGAACTCCGGGTCGATCCCGCGCAGCCGTACGTCGACCGAGCCCGGCGCCAGTTCCCGCGTGACCTCGCCCATGGCTGCGGACAGCGCGTCGAGGAGGGTCAGACGGGCAGCGGACTCCAGGGGCGCGGCGAGCCGCTCGGCGAGAGCACGGGCATCGTCGTCACCGGTTTCCGCGGCGACTGCCAGCTCCTGCCGGAGGTTTTCGACGTAGGGCGTCAGATCCATGGCGTCATCATGGCACATCAATGGCGCCACGGCGAGCCAGATTGGCATTCCTTCTTCGCGCAGGCCCTTCACCAGCAGGTTCACCCGTAAAATCGCTACGCCATGACGCCGCGCCGGAGGAGTGCGGCAAGCGGTGGCGCCACAGCGATGGCGCAGTGACACCACTTGGGCAGAGGGGGATACGGCAGCGCGCCACGACTACGCACCACGGAAGCGCCACCATGGCGCCACCCCGACATCCCGACGGCGGGGCAGCGGTCGGCGAGGTCACCAGGTGATGTCGGCAGTGGCCGTGGGGGAATGGGCACCGTCGTGGCCGACGGCAGTGACGGCGATGCGGGCGGCGGCCCGGTCGCGCGGGGCCAGCTGGGGGAGGTAGAAGACAGGGTTGAGGCCGGCTCCCAGGAAGGTCTCGTCCGTGCCGGCGGTCGTCTCGTAGATCTCGTAGTGGTGCACGGCGGACTCATCACTCGGAGGCTGCCAGGCCAGGCGTACGGAGAACCCGCCGGTGATGGTGCGCTCGGGTGCCTGGAATGCCAGACCTGTGGGGGCCGGCGGCGTGCCGAAGACCGCGTCGTGCACGGTGATCTGTCCGACGGCGAGCGGGCCGCGCACCGGCAGGTCGCCGGCGGTCAGGCGCAGCCCGAGCTGCGCCAGCGTGCGGACGTGGTCGGGCAGGTAGGCGGTGTAGGTGACCCAGCCGGCCGGGGACTGGCTGCCCCGGGTCAGGGCGACGGCGCCGAGTGTCTCGGGGTCGTGGGCGTCGGCGATCAGCATCTGCACCGTGCAGTCACTGTTGTCCTGGTAGGGCGTCTTGGCGCGCACGGTGATCTGGGTACCGGGTGTGACCGGCAGGTCGAGCTGGTACAGCCGTACCCACGCCGAGCCGCCCGGCAGCAGGCGGGTGTCCAGCATCAGGCAGGAGCCCCCTTCCCAGGCGTCGCGGAAGGACAGGCCGGCCTTCACGGCGCAGCCCGGGTCGGCGCCGGTGAGCCACCGGTAGGTCGGCAGGACGTCCTGCAAGGAGAGGTTGGCCCACCCGCCGCGGCGTACCACGGTTCCGGCGTGGTGGTAGGCGTGCCCGTGGCCGGTGTTGAAGTGGGTGACGAACGGCAGGGTGCCTTGGGGGCAGGCTTCGGCGACGTAGTGGGCGATGCCGGGGAATTCATCGACTGGACCGGTGGAGACGTGGTCGGGAGCGGGACCGGTCCAGAAGGCCGCTTCCTTGACGTAGAGGTGATCGGTCCAGGTGGTGTCGTCGACTCCCTTGGGCGGGGTGGAGACGGTGTGGGCCTTGTACAGGGCCAGGGAGCCGCGGTGGGCGTCCTCCTTGAGGAACAGAAGGTCCAGACGCTCTTTCCAGTTCTCCTCCAGGACCAGTTCCAGTCCGAAGTACAGGTCGTGGACCGGGCGTTTGATCTGGTCGGCCTTGGTCTTGGAGTTGGTCAGACCGGAGTCGTCCCAGTAGTAGTCCACGAAGAGCGAGTCGCACACACGCTGGTTGTCGTGTTGCAGAAACTGAGCGTTGTGGTCGTTCAGACTCCGTTGCTGCATCTCGTACCAGGTGAAGTCGACAGAGCCCGGCTCGCCGGGTACGGAGAGCGAGCGGCCGTGGGCCAGGGCGGCACGGACGGCCGCGTCCCCTTCGCGGATCGTCTCGTAGTTGATGAACCAGCCGTCGAAGCCGAAGTACCGGGCGACGCTGACCAGCTTGTCCACGACCGGGTAGGTGGTGCCCTTCTTGGTGGTGAAGTCGCGCACCCAGGCCTCTCGGCCGCCCCAGCCCGTGGGGGGAAAGAAGACGCTGCCGTACACCTTGACGCCGTTGCGGTGCGCGGCGTCGGTCACGTGCCCGTTGGGCGGGCAGATCAGACCGGTGCCGGCCACCCCGGCCCAGAAGACGAGGATCTGCACGTACTGCCAGTACCCGAAGGCGTAGTAACGCGAGGAGGCCAGGCCCTGAGGCGGATTGTCCCCGGTGCCCCAGAACTCGGCGCACGACATCACCTGACCCTGATCGGCCCGCGCCTGCGGATGGGACTTCAGGCGATCGTTCTGCTGCCGCTTTCGCAGCGGAACGCGCGACCGGTGGAAGACGCCGTCCCGGTCCTGGTCCTTGGCCGGGTCCCAGTCCAGCAGGGGGCGGCCTCCGGAGGGCAGCTCACTGTGGCCGGGATGCCAGTACGGCACATACGGCGCCCCGTACAGTTGCAGTACCTCTTTGGCCTCCCCTGATGATTGCGTACGGTCCGTGGCCATCGTCTGCTCCCTTCACGAGCAGGTGCTGAGCTTGACCGGCACCACGCCGACGGCTCCGGTGGCGGCCAGGACCGCACCCGGGAACACGAGCGACACGTACGGGCAGCGCACTCCCGGCGCTCGCGGCGCGAGCGCCTCTGTGCGCTGATGCGCTGCCGGCCCAGCCACGCGCTCTGTCCGGCGGACGGCCCCGGCTCCGGGTGCCAGGCCTCGAAGAGGCTGCCTGTTCTCATCGTCGTGCATCGGCGCGGCCCCAGCATCTTGCGTCCGGTCCGGGCCCCGCCCGCGTCGGCAGCAGGCTCTCCTCCTCGAAGCTTGCGCAACCGTGATGGCGGCCGGTCCCGACCGCGTACACCGGTCCTCCGGCAGGCGCCCGCCGGAGGACCGGACGCGGGCTCTAAGGTCGGACCCGACCCATCCTGCGGACGGAAAGCACTCCCATGAAGGCCAGGACCGGCGCGAACGCGCTGCTGCAACTGCGCGGTGTCAGCCGTCGCTACGGCGACCGGCAGGCGCTGCACCCGATCGACCTCGACCTGGCCGCCGGCAGTTGCACGGCCCTGTTCGGCCACAACGGGTCCGGCAAGTCCACCCTGCTGCGCATCGCGTGCGGCCGGGACGCGCCGACCACCGGCACGGCACGGTTCGCGGGCCGCAAGGTCGCCGAGGACGACCCGGAGGTACGGGCGCGGGTCGCGGTGGTCGGCGACAGCGTCGCCTGCTACCCGGACCTGACCGTCCGCGAGCACCTGGAGCTCGTCACCGTCGCCCACGCCGTGGACGACGCCGAGGCCTGGATCGACCAGGTGCTCGCCGACCGCCGGCTGGCCGGGCACGCCCACGCGCTGCCGGGTTCCCTCTCCTCCGGCCAGTTGCAGTCGCTGTTGCTGGCCGCCGCGCTGGTACGACCGCGTGACCTGCTGGTCCTCGACGAACCCGAGCAGCGGCTGGACCCCGATGCCCGCGCGCGCCTGGCCGACCTGCTGGTCGCCGAGAAGGCGGACGGCGTGGCCGTGCTGCTCGCCACGCACCAGGCGGAGCTGGCCCTGGAGGTCGCCGACCGCATGATCGCGCTGGAGGACGGCGAGGTCGTCGAGACCGGCAGCCCGGCCGCGGTACTGGCGAAGCTGGGCGTCCGCTCATGACCGCGCGCGATGTCGAGGAGGAGGCCGGGGAACAGGCCGCCTGGAGCGAGGCCGACGACGACCGCACCGCCGAGACGCTGCACTGGCTGCGCGCCAAGCGCCGCGCCCACCACCGGCAGCGCCGCCGCGACCGGGCCGTCCTCGTCTACTGCGTCGTCCTGGCGGCCCTGGGATACGGCAGCGGCTACGCCCACCGCTTCCTGCGCGAACTGAAGCTCGGCGCGGACCACGGCAGCCTCGGCGCCGACCTCCAGCGCACCCTGCCGGCCGCCTTCGTCGCCGTCACCCTCGGGCTGGCCGTGCTCGCCGCGCGCGACGCGCTGTGGCGCGGGCCGGTCGTGGTGCCCGGGCCTTCCGTCGGGTGGCTCCTCGCCCAGCCCGTACGGCGCGGAGCGGTGCTGCGCCCGGCCTTCCTCCGTTCCGCCGGGCTGGCCGTGGCGGCGGGGCTGCTGGTGGCGGCGGCCGTGGCCGTGGTCCTCCAGGTCACCGGTCAGGCCTCGTTGGGCGGCGGGTTCCCGGCTCTGCTCCCGGCGGCGGTCTGTCTGCCGCTGCTGGCCGTCTCACTCGGCATGGCGGTGGAGCGCAGGCCACACCTGGCACGGTACGTACGGCGTGCGACCGCGCCCGCGGCCCTGCTGCTCGCCCTCGGCGCGGGCCAGGCAGCCCTGGCGGGTGCCGGTCACCGCTGGGCGCCCCTGGAGCTGGTCGAACTGTGGTCCGGCCCATGGGGCTGGGCAGCGCAGCCGGTCGTGTCCGTGACGGGCGGGCCGGCGCACGGATGGCCGGTTGCGACCGTACTCCTCGTTGCCGTCACCGCTGCCGCCGCCCTGTACGCCCACCGGGACGCCGCGCACGTACCCAACACCCAGCTGCGCAGCCGCGCGGCGACGGCCACGGCCGTCACGTCCGGGGTGTTCGCCCTGGAACTGCGGGCCGCGAAACTGGCGGTCCTGGAGGCCGGCGGCGACGAACCGAAGCGCTGGGTCCGACTGCCGTCCCCGCCGAACCGGCACCTGATCGTCGTGTGGCGCGATGCGCTGGCCCTGCTGCGCGCGCCCGGCCGGCTGGGCCGCGCCGTCGCCTGGACGGCCGCTGCCGCCGCGTCGGCGGGACTCGGGGCGGCGACGGCGGGCGAGAAGCGCGTCCTCGGCCTGGCCGTGGGGCTGTTGTGCGGGTACGCGGCGGTCGGCGCCCTCGCCGAACCGGCCCGCCTGGAGACCGACAACATACGGCGGGCGGCCTGGTCGCCGTTCCGGCTGCGGACGCTGATGCTGCATCACACGATCGTGCCCGCGGTGCTCGGCGCGCTGCTGGGCCTGCTCGCGGCCGTACCGTACGCGCTGGCCGGCGCGGCGTGGACGCTCCTGCTCATGCCGCTGTGCGCGGTGCCGTTCGCGGCGGCGGCGGTCTTCGGCGCGTGCCGCGGACCGGCCCGTACCGACCTGCTGTTCGTCGGTGGCGCCACTCCGATGGGCGGGCCGGGGCCGTTCGTGTTCGCCGCGTGGTACGCCGCCGGACCGCTGGTGTCGGTCACCGGACTCGTCCTCGTACTGAACGCGGCCCTCGGCCATGGCCTCGACGCACGGGCCGTGACCTCCGTGGCCGCCGTGGCCGCCCTGCTCACGGCCGGTCTGCTGTTCTTCGTGACCCGCTCGGCGGACCGCCTCGTCAGACACTGACCCGGCGGGAGACAGCGACCCGGCGGGCTCGGCTGACCCGGCGGGCTCGCTGACTCGGCGGGCTCGGCTGATTCCGGCGCCTCGCTGGCCGCACTGGCCCACTGGCTCCACCGGGCCTACTGGTTCCACCGGCTTCGGTAACCGACGACGACGTCACCGAGGTGCTCCCCGCGTCCGAGCGTCAGGGTGGCGGGGGCGAACAGGGCATCTCCCCGGCCCTCCTCGGACCGGTCGATGATGCCCGTGATCTCGTCGCCGTCGGTGAAGACGCGGGTGATCTGCAGATCGCCGTGTGGGAACACCGGAGTCCGCGGCCGGAGCGCGGCCTCGGCGACCTGGCGGTTGCGTTCGACCAGGCCGGCGGGCAGGACGCCCTGCGTCACGAGCCACACACACTCGCCGTCGAGTTCCGCCGCCAACGCGTGGAGGTCCCGGCCGGCCCAGCCGGCCCAGGGCGGCAACGGCGCGTCGTGCACCTTCCGGACGGCCGCGCCCGCCACCGCCCACGCCGCCGGGATCATCGCGTGCACGGCGAGCCCCGAGTCCGTTTCTCGGAGCCGACGCGGACGGTAGAGTCGCGTACGTGAGCAGCGAACGCGCGACCGGGCCGGCGGGCTTCAAGTAGCCCGCCAGGAAACACCTGGCGGTCGTTACCGACGGAGTCCCGTGGCACGTACCGCTCATCACTTTCCCCGTACCCGAAGCCGTCATACGGACGCCCGCCTGCCGGACGGCGCCTGGCATTCCGTGGTCGTCCGCGATCTCCGGTACAGCGCCCGCAGCTTGGTCGCATCGGCGCGCGAGCCCGGGAAACCTCGGCCGTTCGCCGTGCGCCGCCAGGTGGACGTCTATGCGTTCCCCCGGCATCAGCGGGACCGTTCCGTGGCCCGGTGGTCCGCCGTGGAGGAACGCCGGGCGCGTCAGCGTCTGCGGGCTCAGACCGGAATGCTGCTGCGCCGGGTGAACTCCGCCGGCGAGGAAAGCGCGCTCGACCTCGCGGACACGGTGGACGTGCTGCCGGCGCGCCATCGGCGGAGTTCGCTCTGGCTCGCCTAGGGAAGCCCCAGGGCGTTACTGAGCGGCCGAGCACCCGGAATTGGGCTGCCCTGCGCCAAGGCATCTGCGACGGTACTCCCATGAACGTCATCGAGACCCGCCCCGTCATCCGCGCGGCCCTACCCCGCGATCTTCCCGGGCTGCGGGACGTCGAGCGTGCGGCCGGGGAGGCGTTCCGTGCCGTGGGCATGGGCCCGATCGCCGACGACGAGCCGCCGTCGCTGCCGGAGTTGGCGCGCTACCAGGAGGCGGGGCGGGCGCTGGTCGCCTGTGCCGGGGCTGCACCGGGCGACGCGCCGCTCGCGTATCTGCTCTGGGAGCCGGTCGACGGCTGCGCGCACATCGAGCAGGTGTCGGTCCACCCGGACGGCGCGCGTCGCGGGCTCGGCCGGGCGCTCATCGAGCGCGCCCAGCAGGACAGCGGGCTGCCGGTCACCCTGACCACCTTCGCGGACGTGCCGTGGAACGCCCCGTACTACGCCCGGCTCGGCTTCCGCGTCCTGGACGACGCCGACCTCACCCGGGGCCTGCGCGAGATCCGTCGCCGGGAGGCGGAGCTGGGACTGGACCGGTGGGAGCGGGTCTGTATGCGGCGGGACGGCTGACGCGGACGGCGGGGCGGACGGCGGAGGGGGACGGACTGCGGGGGACGGCGGGACGGACGGCGGGGGGCGGCGTAACAGCTGGCACGGACGGCCCGCGCGGGCCCCGCACTGCCGGGGAAGCGCCGGTGGCCTGGTTGCGTGACCCGCCGGCGCCCTCCTGTTGCCCGGCGCTTCGGCCGCCGGGGACCATCGCGGGATGCATCCACGTCAACCGGCCTCTCCGCCCACCCCCGAGCCCGTCGCGACGGGCGTCGGCAACGGCGATGCGTCCAGCGCGGACCGGACGGTCACGCACCTCTCCCCCGCGCGGCGGGTCTGTGCCCTCGCCGCGGCCGGCTGCGTCGTCGTTCTCGTGCCGCTGCTCGGTACGGGACTCGTGGTCGACGAGTCGTACGAGATCCGATTACCCGGGGACGGGGCCACCGCCCTGCTGCGGGCGGTGCTGCTGGCCGCGCTGTGCGTGCAGGTCGGCGAGCTGGCCGGGGCGCGGCTCGCGCGGGGTGTGCGGGGCGTGCCGGCCGGGTTGCCGCGGGGCTGGTCGAAGCGGGCCGCGTGGGTGGGAGTGGCGGCGGCCGTGGGGCAGTTGCTGCTGGTCGCGGGGAGCGGGTCGCCTTTGGCGGGGTTGTCGGGGCCGGCTCTGGTCGACGCGTACGCCACGCGTCCCGGCCTGCTGGCCCTCCTGGAGGCCAACGCCTTTCTGCTCGCCGCCCTGTGTGCCGCTTCCAGCCGCCCGGGGTGGGCCGGCGTTCCGCTGGCCGCCGTCGTCTTCGGCGAGGCGCTGCGGGCCCACCCCGAGACGGACACGCCGGAGATCGGCGTCGCGCTCACCCTCGTCCACCTGACGTCGACGGCGCTGTGGGCGGGCGGCCTGCTGCACGTACTGCGGACCCGGTGGCGCTGGCGGCACGACGCGGCGGCGGGGCGGGAGCTGCTGCTGCGGTATGCCCGGCCGGCGGCGCTGCTGTTCGCCGCGATCACGGTGACCGGCGTGTGCAGCACCCTGCGCCGGCTGCCGCTCGCGGAGACGTTCAGCACGGCGTACGGGCGTGTCCTGCTGGCCAAACTCGTGCTCGTCCTGGTGGTGAGCGGGCTGGCGCTGGTCGCCCGCAGGCGGTTGCGGCGGGAGGTGGCGCTGCCGGGGGCGGCGACCGGACCGGCCCGCGCGGAGGTGGCGGCGCTGGCCGCGGTGGTGCTGGTTTCCGCCGTTCTGACCGCCGTACCGCTGCCGCCCGCGCCGTGAGGCCGTGTCGGCACCGCACCGGAACCGCCGTGCCCCTCACGCGCGATAATGGCCGCATGTTCGATGCGAAGCGGCTACGGGCCGTCTGCCTGGGCTTCAACGGGGCGGTCGAGGAGTTTCCGTTCCCCGGGAACCAGGAGGTGTGCACCTTCAAGGTCGGCGGGAAGATCTTCGCGTTGAGCAGCCTGGACGCCGGGCCGCTGAGTGTGAGCCTGAAGTGCGACCCGGACCTGGCGGAGCGACTGCGGGCCGCGCACCCCGAGATCGTGCCGGGCTACCACCTCAACAAGCGGCACTGGAACACCGTCTCGCTGACGGGTGCGCTGGAGGACCGGCTGGTCCTGGACATGGTCGAGGACTCGTACGACCTCGTCGTCTCGCGGCTGCCGCGTGCGCAGCAGCTCGTACTGGACTGGCCGGGCCGCGCCTGATCCCGGGGCGCGCGGCCCGGCCGTGCCCATCGCTGCGTCTGACCGCAGCGTCTGAGCGCTGCGTCTGACCGCTACGTCTGAGCCGCTTCGACGGGACCGGACGGTTCCGGAGCGGCGGCCCGTCCGGCCGCGCCTTCCGGTTCCGGCGTCAGCCGCGCCGCCAGCCGCTCCCGCAGTTCGACCTTCCTGACCTTGCCGCTGACGGTCATCGGGAAGGCGTCGAGGACGTGCACGTACCGCGGCACCTTGTAGTGCGCCAGGCGGGAGCGGCAGAAGCGGGCCAGCTCGTCACGGGTGAGCCCGTCCGCGGTGTCGCGCAGGATGACGCAGGCGGCGATCTCCTCGCCGTACTTGGCGTCCGGGACGCCGACCACCTGTACGTCCGCGATCTTGGGGTGGGTGTAGAGGAACTCCTCGATCTCGCGCGGGTAGACGTTCTCCCCGCCCCGGATGATCATGTCCTTGATCCGGCCGACGATCCGCAGGTACCCGTCGTCGTTCATCACCGCGAGATCGCCGGTGTGCATCCAGCGCTCCGCGTCGATCGCCTCGTCGGTGCGCTCCGGCTCCTCCCAGTAGCCCAGCATCACGCTGTAGCCGCGGGTGCACAGTTCGCCCGGCTCACCGCGCCGTACGGTCGCGCCGGTCGCCGGGTCCACCACCTTGACCTCGATGTGCGGCAGCACCCGCCCCACCGTGCCGGTCCGGTGCGCCAGGTCGTCGTCGCGCCGGGTCTGGGTGGAGACCGGGGAGGTCTCGGTCATGCCGTAGCAGATGGAGACCTCGGCCATGTGCATCTCGGAGACGACCCGCCGCATCACCTCCTCGGGGCACGGCGAGCCCGCCATGATGCCGGTGCGCAGCGACGACAGGTCGTACGTGGCGAAGTCCGGGTGGTCCAGCTCGGCGATGAACATCGTCGGTACGCCGTACAGGGAGGTGCAGCGTTCCTCCTGGACGGCCCGCAGGGTGGCCGCCGCGTCGAAGGCGGGGGCCGGGATGACGATGCAGGCGCCGTGCGTGGTGGCGCCGAGGTTGCCCATGACCATGCCGAAGCAGTGGTAGAAGGGCACCGGCAGGCAGACCCGGTCGTGCTCGGTGTAGCCGACCGTCTCACCCACCCAGAAGCCGTTGTTGAGGATGTTGTGGTGGGAGAGGGTGGCGCCCTTGGGGAAGCCGGTCGTGCCGGAGGTGTACTGGATGTTGACCGGGTCGTGCGGCGACAGCTCCTTGGCGCAGGCGGCCAGCTTCGCCTGCGGCACCGCGGCGCCGGCCGCCAGCAGGCCGTCCCAGGTAGGGTCGTCGATGTAGACCACGTCGCGCAGGGCCCGGCTCTCGGCCCGTACCTGCTCGATCATCCGCCGGTAGTCGCTGCTCTTGTGGGCGACGGCGGAGACCAGCACGCTCATCCCGGCCTGCTTGAGCACATACGCCAGTTCGTGCACACGGTAGGCGGGATTGATGTTGACCATGACGGCGCCGATGCGGGCGGTGGCGTACTGCACCAGCACCCACTCGGGACAGTTGGGTGCCCAGATGCCGACCCGGTCGCCCTTGCGGACGCCCTTGGCCAGCAGTCCGAGCGCGACCTCGTCCACCGCCCGGCCCAGCTCCGCGTAGGTCCAGCGGCGCCCGCCCGCCACGTCGACCAGCGCCTCGCGGTCGCCGAACCGGCCGATCGCGCGGTCCAGGTCGGCGCCGATGGTGCGGTCGAGCAGCGGCCGGCCGGTCTCGCCCCGTGTGTACGCCTCCCGGCGGTGCTCCGCGCCGCTCTCCCGTGGTCCCGGCGGGTGGCTCGGCGGCCTGCTCATGTCGGTCATCGGTGGTCTTCCTCTCGGTACTCGGCGGCGCCGCCGCCCTCTTCGGCGGTGCGCTCGCGCAGTTCCACACGGCGGATCTTGCCCGAGACCGTCTTGGGCAGGTCGGCGAACTCCAGCCGCCGCACCCGCTTGTACGGGGCGAGCACCGCGCGGGAGTGCGCGAAGAGCTCCGCCGCGGTCTCCGGGCCAGGCTCCCAGCCGGCCGCCAGCACCACGTACGCCTTGGGCACGGCCAGCCGTACGGGGTCGGGCGCGGGCACCACGGCGGCCTCGGCGACCGCTTCGTGCTCCAGCAGTGCGCTCTCCAGCTCGAAGGGTGAGACCTTGTAGTCACTGCATTTGAAGACGTCGTCCCGCCGGCCGACATAAGTGACATAACCGTCGGCGTCGCGCGAACCGATGTCGCCGGTGCGGTAGTAGCCGCCGGCCATCGCCTCGGCGGTGCGCTCCGGGTCGCCGTGGTAGCCGGTGGTCAGGCCGACCGGCCGGGCCGACAGGTCCAGGGCGATCTCGCCCTCGTCGGCGGGCCGGCCGGTGACCGGGTCCAGCAGGACGACCTCGAAACCGGGGGTGGGGCGGCCCATGGAGCCCGGTTTGAGGGGCTGGCCCGGGGTGTTGGCGACCTGGACGGCGGTCTCGGTCTGTCCGAAGCCGTCGCGGATGGTGACGCCCCAGGCCTCCCGTACCCGTTCGATGATCTCCGGATTGAGCGGTTCGCCGGCCGCGACGATCTCGCGCGGCGGGTTCTTCAGCGCCGTCAGGTCGGCCTGGATGAGCATCCGCCACACGGTCGGCGGTGCGCAGAAGCTGGTGACGCCGGCCCGGTCCATCTCGGCCATCAGCCGGGCCGCGTCGAAGCGGGTGTAGTTGTGCAGGAAGACGGTGGCTTCGGCGTTCCAGGGGGCGAAGAGATTGGACCAGGCGTGCTTGGCCCAACCGGGTGAGGAGATGTTCAGGTGGACGTCGCCGGGCTTCAGGCCGATCCAGTACATCGTCGCCAAGTGGCCGACGGGGTAGGACGTGTGGGTGTGCTCGACGAGCTTGGGGCGGGCCGTGGTGCCGGAGGTGAAGTAGAGCATCAGGGGGTCGTCGGCGCGGGTGGGCCCTGTGGGCTCGTACGTCTCGGGGGCGCTGTACGCGTCCTCGTAGGCGAGCCAGCCCGCGGCGGCCGTCGCGGCGTCCCCGCCGACCGCGATGCGGGTGTAGTCGCCGGGTACGGCCGCGAACTTGCCGGTGTCCGCCGCCCGTACGAGAACGTGCCGGGCCCGGCCGCGTCCGACGCGGTCGGCCAGGTCGAGCGGGCCGAGCAGCGGGGTGGCGGGGATGACGACGGCCCGCAGCTTCATCGCGGCGAGGGCGGTCTCCCACAGCTCGGCCTGGTTGCCGAGCATGACCACGATCCGGTCGCCGGCGCGTACGCCCTGTGCGGCCAGCCAGTTGGCGGCCCGGTTGGAGACGCGGCGCAGCTCGTCGAAGGTGCGGCGGGTGTGGGTGCCGTCCTCCTCGACGAGGTGCAGGGCGGTACGGCCGTTGCCGTCGGCGATCCGGTCGAACCAGTCCAGCGCCCAGTTGAAGTGCGCGGGGCGGGGCCAGGTGAAGCCCCCGCGGGCGGCGTCGTAGTCCTCGCGGTGGCGGAGGAGGAAGTCCCGCGCCGCGCGGAACTCCGCGGTGGGGTCGGGGGCGCCGCCGGGGCCGGGGGTGGGGGCGCCGGCGCCCGTGCGGCTCGCCGCATCCACCGCTTTCGTCACTTCCGTATCAGGAGCAACCTCCCCCATACCGTCCGTACCACCCGTCGCACCTGTCGTTCCCGTGTCCGCCATGTGTCCTCCTCATTGCCGCACCGCCTACCGCCATCGTGTAATCAGTGACGCAGGTCTCACCACCCCCGAACGGGGGGAAGCGGAGGTTTCGGCGTGCGGGTCGAATCGGAGTGCGGCGGGTCCGCCGACGTACGGGCGGCGCTGTCGCGGCTGCGGCGGACGAGCGGGCTGCCGGTGGCGTTCGGCGGACTGCGGTACGGCACCGGCCGCTACCGCATCAGCGAGCTGACGGGCGCCAGGACCGCCGCACTGCACGGCCTGGCCGTCCGGCACGGCAACGGCCTCGGCGGCAAGGCGGCCGTGCTCACCCGCCCCTTCGCGGTGACCGACTACCACGCGTCCGCCGTCATCAGCCACGAGTACGACGCCGCCGTGGCGGCCGAGGGGCTGTGTTCCGTGCTCGCGGTGCCGGTCGTCGTACGGCGGCGGGTGCGCGGGGTGCTGTACGGGGCGCTGCGCCGTCCCGTACAGCTCGGCGACCGCTCGCTGTCCGCCGCGATGGAAGCCGCCCGCGAACTGGAACAGGCCCTGCTGCTCCAGGACGAGGCGCAGCGGCTGCTGTCGGTCGCCCGGCAGCCCGCGGCGGCCGACCCGGCGGCCTGGGAGGAGGTCCGGGAGGCACACGGCGACCTGCGGGCCCTGGCGCAGCGCGTCGCGGACCCGGTGCTGCGGCACGAGATGCTGGCGGCGTGCGGTCGGCTGGCGGCGGCGTCCGCTCCCGGGCGGGGCCGGACGGACGACGGACACGGCCGGACGGACGACGGGCGCGGCCGGGCGGACGGCACGGTGCTGGCTCCGCGCGAGGTGGACGTCCTGGCGTGCGTGGCTTCCGGCGCGACCAACGCGATGACGGCGGAACGCCTGGGCCTGCGCCCGGAGACGGTCAAGAGCTACCTCCGGTCCGCGATGCGCAAGCTGGGCGTGCACTCGCGGCTCCAGGCGGTGGTGGCGGCACGGCGGGCGGGGCTGCTGCCGTGAGCCGGGTGGGCCGGGCCGTTCAGCCTCGCCCCCGCGCGGCCTCGGACCGGCGGACCCGCATGCCCCGTACCGTCTCCAGATAGCCGGCGATCGCGTCCCGGTTGCGGGTCAGGCAGTCGATGCGCCGGGTCAGCTGATCGTGCTCATGTTCCAGAACGTCCGTCATCTCCGGCGTCAGATCGTCGAAGTGGATGCTTGGGGGCCCGTCCAGGCAGGGCAGGATCTGCCGGATGATCCGGGTCGGCAGCCCGGCGTCGAGCAGTCCCTTGATCTGTAGCACGCGGCCCACGTGCGCCTCCTCGTACGCACGGTAGCCGTTGCCGCACCGTCCGGGCGTGAGCAGCCGCTGTTCCTCGTAGTAGCGCAGCAGACGCCGGGAGGTGCCGGTGCGCTCTGCCAACTCTCCGATCCGCATGCGCTTGAGCCTACGACTCCGCTTCCGGCCCCTCCGCTTGACCTTCCCATCAATGTGAAGGCCGGAGACTCGCGGGGCGGCCGGGACGCGGCCGCGGTGCGACTGCGCAGGAGGAGGACCAGTCATGGTCACGATCGATGTTCCCGCCTTCTACCGGGATTGGGCGGCTCGCAGCGGCGACGTCATCGACGCCGCCGCCGGGCGGGGGCCCGACAGCCTGGACGACGCCCGGCTCGCCTACCGGCGGTTCTTCCAGGACTGCTTTCCGGCGCCGGACGGAGTGACGTTCACCCCGGTGGACGCCGACGGGGTGGCCGCCGAGTCGGCGGTCCCCGCGGCCGCCGTCCCCGGACGGCACCTGGTCTACCTACACGGCGGTGCCTACCTCGTCGGCGACCCGCGGGGCTACCGTGGCCTGACCGGCGAACTCGCCCGGCGGCTGCGCGCCCGCGTCCTGGTGCCGGACTACCGGCCGGCGCCCGAGGCGGTCTTCCCCGCCGCCGTCGACGACGCCGTCACGGCCTACCGCTGGCTGCTGGAACAGGGTGCCGCGCCCGAGAACGTGGTGTTCGCCGGCGACTCGGCCGGCGGTGCGATGGCGGTCAGCGTCCTGGTCGCGGCCCGCGACCAGGGGCTTCCCCTCCCGGCCGCCTCGATCGCCGTCTCGCCCTGGGCCAACCTCGAACACACGGGGGCGACGATGTTCACCCTCGACGGCGTCGATCCGTCCGTCAGCCGCGCGGGGCTGCGCCGTGCCGCGGACGTCTTCCTGGGCAGCGCCCCGCCGAGCAGCCCGCTGGCCTCCCCCGTCTTCGCCGACACCCGCGGGCTGCCGCCGGTCCTGATCCAGGTCGGCGGTCACGAGGTCATGCTCAGCGATGCCGTCCGGCTGGCCGCCAAGCTGGCCGAGGACGCGGTGGCCGTCCGTCTGGACGTCGCGCCGGGGATGGGACACGTGTGGCATCTGCTCGCCGGTCACCTGCCCGCCGCGGACCGGGCCGTCGCCGATGCCGTGGCCTTCGCCGAGGCACATCTGCCGGCCGCTTGAGCGTGTCACGGCAGGCGGGAAGGGGGCAGGGCACGACACGGCCGAGGACGGGCCCGGGAGCCCCGTCCTCGGCCGCGGAAGGTCAGGCCGCGCCGGTCTACTTGTGGTGCGGCTGGTAGTACGAGCCGAGCTGCTGGTGGTAGTCCGGGTTGTTCAGGTGCTTCTCCTTGTCGAACTCCGGCGAGTTCTTGATCTCTTCCTTGGTGCGGGAGACGTAGATCTTGCGCTCGGCGGTGTCCACGGACGCGATGACGCCGGCCGGCAGCAGGACGTGCTTGCCGAAGATCCAGACTCCGGTGTCGACCACGATCCAGGCGGAGCCCACCTCGTCGGAGTGCTTGTCGACCTTGCCGATACCGCCGTCCGTGGCCTCGACCTTGTAGCCCGCGAGGTCCGTGCCGGCCGTGTGGCCGGCGCCGGCCGGGTAGCCCCAGATGTCGGTCATGGAACGCTCCTTCGCACGATCGGGACTCGGAACACGGCGCCGGGTGCCCGGCCGCGCGGCACCCAAACGGCGGAGTGCGGCACGGTGCTCCGCTTCCGGCCACCGCGCGCCCCCAGCGGTCCTCAGCGGTCCTCAGCCGTCCTCGCCCCTCAGGTGCCTTCCCCGGCGAGCGGCAGGTGCTCCGTCTCCAGCGCGGCGTCCAGCATCCGGGCCGCGCCGGGCGTGTGCTCCTCGGCCAGCCCGGCCTGGACCAATCGCCGCACCAGGACGCCGCCGAGGTAGCAGGCCGACAGGTCCCGTACGTCCAGGGCCAGGTCGGCCGGGTCGCCGGTGGGCCCGTAGGCGGCGCCGGACGGGCCCGCCGTCAGCCGGAAGCGGCCGGCGTTGGCGGGCAGGGTGGCGTCGCGCACGTCCAGTACGAGATCGACGGGCGCGGCCCAGGAGCGGGCGGTCAGCGCCCGTTCCGCGTCCACCAGCCGGAGCCACATCGCGGGCCACTGGCCGGTGACGCGCACCTGGTCGCGGTCGGCGGCGAAGTGCAGCAGCGGATCGTCGGGGGCGACCGCCCAGGCCTGCACCTTGCGCGTCAGGTCGATGGAGGCGAGGTAGGACCAGAGGGCGGCGGCCGCCGGCGCGTCGTCCGCCTCCAGTTCGTCCACGGTGACGGTGCCCTTCTCCCCCACCCGGTAGACGACGTATCCGGCGGCGGGAGCGTCCTTGTCGCCGAGGACGACGACGCGCGGCGGACCGTCCTTCGCGTCGTCACCGGCCTCGTCGTCGGTGCGCGCCGCGCGCCGCCACCACGCCTCGTCGCGGGAGAGCCGTCCGCCGCGCCGCGCCCGGCCCGTCTCGTACAGCGGCGCGAGGACGGTGAAGGTGTCCGCCGGGGCGATCAGCCGCAGCGGGCGCGGGTCGGGCGTGACGCGCAGGGCCAGGGGCCGGGTGGTGTTGATCTCGACGGCGTACGCCTCGGTGGCGGGGCCGAAGCCGAAGCGGCCGTAAATCGCCTCCTCCGACGCCCACAGGCAGGCCAGCGGCCGGTGGCCGGCGGCGCAGCGGCCCAGCAGCTCCCCCATCATGGCTGTCAGCACACCGCGCCGCCGGTGGGTGGGCGCGACCGAGACGAAGTCCAGCTCGGCCACGGGCAGTTCGCCGCCCGGCACGGAGAGGCCCAGGCGGTGCGCCGCGGCGAAGCCGACGATCTCCTCGTGGTCGTAGGCGCCCACCCGCTCGCAGTTCAGCAGCAGTTCACGCTGGCGCTTGCGGGTGGCGTCGCCGGCCGTCACATGGAAGGCGAGGTGCGCGAGGTCGAGTGCCCGGTCGACGTGAGCTTCAGGGATGTCCCGTATGTCCGTGGTCACCTGAGGGACGGTAACGCCGGGCCCCGCGCGCCGTCACCCGCTTTTACGCGACGGGCCGCCGGGCCCGGCCGGTCCGCCCGGCCCCGAGAAGAAGTCCCGCACCCGGTGGCGGCGCCCGTGCTGCCCGCGGTCGCCGTAGTCCGCACCGTACGGCTCGCCGTAGTCGCCCTCGCCGCCGTCCGGGTTGTTCAGCACGGTCCAGCTCACGGCCGACACCGCGGGCTCCAGCGACAGCCGGCTGACCGCCTCTTCGAGGAGGCTGTCGTCGCGCCGCTCGGTGGTCAGCTCGGCGGCGACGGTGACCTTCGGCGGCGTCCCGTCGTCCGGCCGGGCGGCGCCGTCGTCGCGGCTGTGCACCGCCCGCAGCCGGAAGCCGGACCGGGTGACGGCCTGCACGACCAGCGTCCTGATGTGCGCCTCCTCGGTTTCCAGGCACACCGCCTCGAAGTAGTAGTCGGTCGCGACCTCCGCGCCGCCGCCCGGCTCCCGGTCCATCCGCCGGCCGAGCGGCCGCAGCACCAGGTTCGCGCCGACCACCCCGGCCGTGCCGAGCGCCGCGACCACGTACAGGCCGGTGCCCGCCAGAGCGCCGACCGCGGCCGAGCACCACAGCGTGGCCGCGGTGTTCAGGCCGCGTACGTTCAGTCCGTCGCGCATGATGACACCGGCGCCGAGGAAGCCGATGCCGGAGACGATCTGCGCGGCGACCCGCGATCCGTCGTAGCCGGTGGTGCTGGTCGCGGCCGCGAAGCCGTACTGGGACAGCAGGACGAACAGCGCGGCACCGGCGGCGACCAGCGCGTTGGTGCGCAGCCCCGCCATCCGGGCGCGCCACTGCCGTTCCAGGCCGATGACCGCGCCGAACCCCAGGCCGGCGGCGATGTTGCCGGCCAGCTGCCACTCGTTCACCATGATCCGCGCTCCTCCTCGATGCGCCGGTGCGGGGCCGCCCGGAGACGGCCCCCTTTCTCCATCGGCGGCTCACAGCCAGGTGTTGAACCGGCGGATGTACCAGGCCTTCACGCCCTGGGTCAGCAGGCAGTACGCCAGCAGCGTCCCGGCCAGCCACGGGAAGTAGCCCAGCGGCAGCGCCGTCAGGCCGAGCGCCGGGGCCAGCGGCGAGAACGGCAGGCCGATGCCGAACGCCATGACCAGGGCCGTCATCATCAGCACCGGCCAGGTGGCCCGGGACCGCACGAACGGGATCTTGCGGGTGCGCAGCATGTGCACCACGAGCGTCTGCGTCAGCAGCCCCTCGACGAACCACCCGGACTGGAACAGCGCCTGGTGCGCCGCGCTGTCCGCCCCGAAGACGTGCCACATCAGCAGGAAGGTGGTGATGTCGAAGACCGAGCTGGTCGGGCCGAGGACGAGCATGAACCGCCCGATGCCCCGGGCGTCCCAGGTCCGCGGCTTGCGCACGTACTCCTCGTCCATCCGGTCCCAGGGCGTGGCGAGCTGCGAGATGTCGTAGCAGAGGTTCTGTACGAGCAGCTGGGTGGCGAGCATCGGCTGGAACGGCAGGAAGGCGGAGGCGGCCAGTACCGAGAAGACGTTCCCGAAGTTGGAGGAAGCCGTCATCTTGATGTACTTGATGGTGTTGCCGAAGGTCCGGCGGCCCTGGAGGACGCCCTGTCCGAGGACGGTCAGGTCCTTCTCCAGCAGGATGATGTCGGCGGACTCCTTGGCGATGTCCACGGCGGTGTCCACCGAGACGCCGACGTCCGCCTCGCGCAGCGCCGCGGCGTCGTTGATGCCGTCGCCGAGGAAGCCGACGGTGTGCCCGGCGCCCTGGAGCGCGCGGACGATCCGGGCCTTCTGTACGGGGTTGACCTTGGCGAACACGGTCGTCGTGCGGACCAGGGCGGCCAGCTCCGGCTCGTCGAGCAGATCGAGGTAGGGGCCGGTGACGACGGTGCCCGCCTCGATACCGACGTCGGCGCACACCCGCGCCGCGACCAGCTCGTTGTCGCCGGTGACGACCTTGACGGCGATACCGCTGCCGGCCAGGGCCCGCAGGGCCTCGGCGGCGTCCCGCTTCGGCGGGTCGAGGAAGGCGAGGAAGCCGCGCAGGGTCAGCCCTTTCTCATCGGCGACGCCGTACGTCTCGCGGGTGGCGGGCAGCGTGCGGGTCGCCACCGCCAGGACCCGCAGGCCCTGCCGGTTGTGGTTCTCGGCGGTCAGGGCGACCTGCCGGCGCAGTACGTCCGTCAGCTCCACCCGCCGGCCGCCGTCGCCGAGATGGGTGCACAGCGCCAGGACCTCCTCCACGGCGCCCTTGGTGACGAGGAGGTGTTCGGTGGCCGGCCCGTCGAGGCCGTCGCGCCGCAGCACCACCGACATCCGGCGCCGCGCGAAGTCGAAGGGGACCTCGTCGACCAGCGTGAACCGCGCGTCGACGACCACCTCCTCGGCCTCGTGCATCCGGTCGACAACGGCCTGGTCCATGAGATTGCGCAGCCCCGTCTGGAAGTGGCTGTTGAGGTAGGCGTACTCCAGCACCTCGCCGTCCTCGTGGCCGTGTACGTCGAGGTAGCGGTCCAGGACGACACGGTCCTCGGTCAGCGTGCCGGTCTTGTCCGTGCACAGCACGTCCATCGCGCCGAGGTTCTGGATGGCGTTCAGGCGCTTGACGACGACCTTGCGCTTCGCCATGGCGACCGCGCCGCGCGCCAGGTTGGTGGTGACCACCATCGGCAGCATCTCGGGCGTCAGGCCCACCGCGACCGCCACCGCGAAGGTGACCGCCTCGGCCCAGTCGCCCTTGGTGAGGCCATTGACGGCGAACACCAGCGGCACCATCACCAGCATGAAACGGATCAGCAGGAAGCTGACCTTCTTCACCCCGGCGTCGAAGCTGGTCTCCGGGCGCTCGCCCGCCAGCGAACCGGCCATCGACCCGAAGTAGGTGTCCCGCCCGGTGGCGACAACCACGCCGGTCGCGGTGCCGGAGGTGACGGAGGTGCCCGCCAGCGCCAGGTTGTCCGCCTCCACCGGGTCGGCGGTCGCATGCTGACCACGGTCCTCGGCCCGGGTGTCGGCCTTGGCGACGGGCAGCGACTCGCCGGTGAGCGCGGCCTGGGCGACCATGAGGTCCTTGGCCGACAGCAGCCGCAGGTCGGCCGGTACGAGGTCACCGGCGGCCAGCACGACGACATCGCCGCGCACGACGTCCGCCACCGGTACCTCCACGGTGGCCGGAGCCTGCGTACGGGCGGCCCTGCGCTGTACGGCGGTGGTCGTGGTGACCAGGGCGCGCAGCGCGGCGGCCTCGCTGCCCGAGCGGTACTCCTGCCAGAACCGCAGCAGTGCACTGATCAGCACCATCGCGCCGAGGATCGGGATCTTGGGGTCGAAGGGCTCCTCGTCGGCGGCCTGGAGCCACTGCACGTACATGACGGCGGCCAGGCCCGTGAGCACGAGGATGAACGGGTTCCAGAACGCCTTCGCCAGCTGCACGTACCAGCGCGGCGGACGCTCGTGCGCGACGACGTTGGGGCCGTCGCGCTCCAGGCGGGCCTCGGCGTTCTCCTGGAGCAGACCGTCGCGTCCGGCGCGCAGGTCCTGGAGGACCCGGGACGCCGGGCGCGTGCTGATCGCGGCCAGGTTCTCGCCGACGGCGCGGGTACGGGCCGCCAGCTCGGCGGCCTTCCGCTCCCGGCGGCGCGGGCGGTGGCCCGGCGGAGCGAGCTTCTCGGGGGTGAGCAGGTCGGTCATGGCAGAACCTCCCTCCGTACAGGGGCGCGGCGGCATCGGGTCAGGACGGCATGAAGGCATGACGGCATGACCCGGTGGCGCGGGGCCCCGGCACAGGGAATTTCGGTTATCGGTGAAGTGACATCACGGGAAAGGGAAAAGAACGCACGCTGAAAAGCACCTCGGCGCAGTCGTCCGCATTTCCGCATGGCGCGTTGCGTGCGGCACACGGAAAAGGGCACGGAAATGCGGGAAGCGGAGAAGAAACGGCCGGGGGGCAACGCACGCCGGCAGCCGCCGTCATCGCCGCGCACGGCGGTTCCGGGGCGGGCGCCCGGCAGTTCTCAGCGGTAGGGGCACACAGCGTGGCGGCGCACCGGGCCCCTGCGGGGCGCCGGTGTCAGCTCACGGGAAGTCAGGCGAAATCAGCAGTCAGCACACTGCAACGCTGCGGCAAGGACTTCCTTCGGGACTCATCCCGATCACCTCCTTGCTCGCGCGGACACAAACCCGGGCGCCGTGCGTTCCGGCACCCTCACCACCGCATAATGCCATACCCGGCCCGCCGGCCTCTCCCCCTTTCGGCCAAGAATTCTTCAAGCGCCGGTGTGATTCACCTCGCACCCGCCCTCCGGTACGGCATCATCGTCCTATGGCGACGGGAAATGCCACGGCCGCTGCGACCGGCACGGCACCGCGACGGCGGCGGGCGGCCACGGTCGTCGCGGGCGCCCTCCTCCTCGTCGCCACCGTCCCCCTCGTCTTCCGCGCCGCCGGTTCGGACGGCGTGACGCCCGTACCGCAGCTGCTCGCCTTCCTGCCCTGGCTGCTGGTGCCCGCCGGGCTCGCCCTGGCGCTGTCCTTCGCGGCGCGCTGGCGGCCGGGCCTGTTCTGGGCCGCCGCCGTGCTGATCGGCCTGACGGCGTTCGTCCGGCCGTACGGCGACGACGCCCACGCGTCACACGGTGCGCCCCTCACCCGCCTCCGCGTCCTCACCGCGAACCTCGAATTCGGCCGCGCCACGGACGGGCTGCTGGCCGCGCTGCGGCGGGAGCGCCCCGACCTCGTAGCGGTCCAGGAGTGCGATCCGGAGCGCTGCACCACGGCCCTGGACTCCCCCGCCGTCCGCGCGGCCTACCCTTTCCGCCTGCTCGCCGGGTACGGCGCGTCCGAGGGTTCCGCCGTACTGAGCCGGTTCCCGTTGCGACCGGACGGCGCGGTGGCGGGCGAACTCGCCATGCCCCGCGCGGCCGTCACCGTCTCCGGCCACCGCCTGCGCTTCCAGGTGGCCCACCCCATGCCTCCGCTGCCCGCTTCCCTGGCTACCTGGCGCACCGAACTCGGCCGTCTCCGCGACCTGGCGTCCGCCCGCGGCCCCGAACCTCTCCTCATCGCGGGCGACTTCAACTCCTCCCAGGACCACGCCGCCTTCCGGGCCGTCCTGGACACCGGCCTGCACGACAGCGCCCGGCGGGCCGGCCGCCCCCGCACCCCGTCCTGGCCCGCCCGCACCACTCCCGTACTGGGCGCCCAGATCGACCACGTCCTGGTCAGCGAAGCCCTGTGCCCCCGCGCGGCCCGCTTCCTGGACCTGCCGGACACGGACCACCGGGCGCTGGTGGTGGACCTGGAGCTGCACGCGACGCGCTGAGGTCTCTCCCCCTCAGCCCTCCACCACGTCCCACTGCCGGGCGTCATAGTCGCACTCGGCTCCGGGAACCGTGCCGTGCGCGCCGTCGTCCGCTCCGCCCCCTCACGCCACCGAAGCCGGCCCTATGCGGTCCAGGGGCGCGGGGTGGTCGTGATGGATAGGCGTGTGGGCGCCCGTCAGAGGGGTGCCGGTGCCGCCGCGGCGGTTGGCGACGATCTCGGCGGCGATGGACAGCGCCGTCTCCTCGGGGGTGCGGGCGCCCAGGTCGAGGCCGATGGGTGAGCGCAGGCGGTTGAGTTCGAGTTCGGTCAGGCCGATGGCGCGGAGGCGGGCGAGGCGGTCCAGGTGGGTGCGGCGGGAGCCCATGGCGCCGACGTAGGCGACGGGCAGGCGCAGGGCGCGTTCCAGGAGGGGGACGTCGAACTTGGCGTCGTGGGTGAGGACGCACAGGGCCGCGCGGGCGTCGAGTTCCTGGGTTTCGAGGTAGCGGTGCGGCCAGTCGACGACGATCTCGTCCGCGTCGGGGAAGCGGGCGCGGGTGGCGAAGACGGGGCGGGCGTCGCAGACGGTCACGTGGTGTCCGAGGAACTTCCCGGCCCGTACGAGGGCGGCGGCGAAGTCGATGGCGCCGAAGACGATCATGCGGGGGGCGGGGACGGAGGCCTCCACGAGGAGGCGGACGGGTTCGCCGCAGCGGGAGCCGTCGGCGCCGATCTCGACGGTGGCGGTGCGGCCCGCGTCCAGCAGGGCGCGGGTCTCGTGGGCGGCGGTGCGGTCCAGGTCCGGGTGGCCGCCAAGGGTGCCGGTCACGCTGCCGTCGGGGCGTACGAGCAGGGCGCCGCCCAGGAGGCGGGTCGGGCCGCCGGCAACCCGGGCCACCGCCGCCGCTTCGCCCGCGGCCGCGGCGGCCAGGGCTGCGGTGAGGGTGGCGGTCCGGCCCGTACCGTCCTCCGTACGGGCCGGACCGCCGTCCTCCGGCGCGCCCGGTGCACCCGGTGCGCCCGGTGCGCCCGGTGCACCCGGCGCGCCCAGTACACCCGGTGCACCCGGTGCCTCCGCGTCGTACGGCCGTACCGGAGTGACGAGGATGTCGAGGACGCCGCCGCAGGTCAGGCCGACCGCGAAGGCGTCCTCGTCGCTGTAGCCGAAGCGCTCCACCACCGTTTCCCCGGTGCGCAGCGCTTCCTGGCACAACGCGTAGACCGCCCCCTCCACACATCCGCCGGAGACCGACCCGATCGCCGTGCCGTCGCGGTCGACGGCCAGTGCGGCGCCGGGCTGGCGGGGTGCGCTGCCGCTGGTGGCCACGACGGTGGCCACGGCGAAGGGGCGTCCCTGCCGGGCCCACCGGTGCAGCTCGTCGGCGATGTCCAGCATGTCGGTCTCCTTACGGGTGGGTGCTGAGCAGGCGTTACTTGACGCCCAGCCAGTTCTCGATCGGGTGCAGCGAGAAGTAGACGAGGAAGATCACAGCGAGTACCCACATGAAGGCGCCGACCTCCCGCCACTTGCCCTGCGCGGTCTTGATGGCGGTGTAGGCGACGACGCCCGCGCCGACGCCCGCGGTGATGTTGTACGTGAAGGGCATCAGCGCCACGGTGAGGAACACCGGGACGGCCACCGATCGGTCGCTCCAGTCCACGTGCTTGGCGGCGCCCATCATCATCGAGCCGATGACGACCAGGGCGGCCGCGGCGACCTGGGCGGGCACGAGCTGGGTGAGCGGGGTGAAGAAGAGGCAGGCCGCGAAGAACAGGCCGGTGACGACCGAGGACAGGCCGGTACGGGCGCCTTCGCCGACGCCGCTGGCCGACTCGATGAACACGGTCTGGCCGGACGCGCCCGCGACACCGCCGATCGCGCCGCCCGCGCCGTCGACGAACAGCGCCTTGGACAGGCCCGGCATCCGGCCCTTGTCGTCGGCGAGCCGGGCCTCCGTACCGACGCCGATGATGGTGGCCATGGCGTCGAAGAAGCCGGCCAGCACCAGGGTGAAGACGATCATGCCGACGGTGATCGCGCCGATCTGGTCCCAGCCGCCGAACTCGACGTGCCCGAAGAGCCCGAAGTCGGGCGCGGCCACCGCGCTGCCGTGCAGCTCGGGCGAGGTGCCGCCCCAGTCCTTGTCGGTCAGGCCGCCGAGGCTGGTGGCGAGCACGGACAGGATCGTGCCGACGACGATGCCGATGAGGATGGCGCCGGGGACGTGGCGGGCCTGGAGCATGAAGATCAGCAGCAGCGTGACGGCGAAGAAGAGGACCGGCCAGCCGGAGAGTTCGCCGGTCAGGCCGAGCTGTACGGGGCCGCCGGTGCCCTTGCCGACGAAGCCGGCCTTCACCAGGCCGAGCAGGGCCACGAACATCCCGATGCCCATGGTGATGGCGTGCTTGAGGGCCAGCGGGATGGCGTTCATGATCATCTCGCGGAGGCCGGTGACCACCAGGAGCATGATCACGACGCCGTACAGCACACACATGCCCATGGCCTGCGGCCACGTCATGTACGGGACGACCTGCGAGGTCAGCGCCGCGGAAACGTTCAGCCCGGCAGCGAGGGCCAGCGGCACCTTGCCGACGAAGCCCATCAGCAGGGTGCAGGCCGCCGCGGCGAGCGCCGTGGCGGTGACCACCCCGGCGCCGGACAGGGTGGTCTTCTCGACGTCCGGCGTCGCCAGGATGAGGGGGTTGAGCAGGAGGATGTAACACATCGCCATGAAGGTGGTGATGCCGCCGCGCACCTCGCGCGCGACCGTCGACCCTCTGTCGGATATGTGGAAGTAACGGTCGAGCCAGGACCGGCCGGCGGGCTGCCGCGAGCCGGCGCCCGCGTCTTCCGCCGTGGTCGGTGGCTCCAGGAACTGCTGGGTCATGGTGCCTTACTCCCAAGGTTCATAGGGGCCCTCGCGTCACGCGCGCACCGCGCCGCGAGATTTGGGATGGAACATCGGCTGCACGACCCGGGGGACGGCCCAGGCGCCTGCGGCGGGGCAGCCGTACGGCGGTGACCGGCACCGCGTACGGCTGTCCCGCCGGAGCGGCTATGTACCGGTGAGGTGCTCCGGACGGACCGGAGTCCTGTTCAGTTCGAGCCCGGTCGCGTTCCGGATCGCCGCGAGGACGGCCGGGGTGGACGACAGGGTGGGGGCCTCGCCGATGCCGCGCAGCCCGTACGGGGCGTGCTCGTCGGCGAGTTCGAGCACGTCGACCGGGATGGTCGGCGTGTCGAGGATGGTGGGGATCAGATAGTCCGTGAAGGAGGGGTTGCGCACCTTGGCAGTCTTCGGGTCGACGATGATCTCCTCCATCACCGCCACGCCGAGGCCCTGCGTCGTACCGCCCTGGATCTGGCCGACGACGGAGAGCGGGTTGAGCGCCTTGCCGACGTCCTGGGCGCAGGCCAGTTCGATGACCTTGACCAGGCCGAGTCCGGTGTCCACCTCGACGACCGCGCGGTGCGCGGCGAAGGAGTACTGGACGTGGCCGTTGCCCTGGCCGGTGCGCAGGTCGAACGGCTCGGTGGGGCGGTGCCGCCATTCGCGTTCGAGGTCGATGGCCTCGTCCTCCAGGACGTCCACGAGGTCGGCGAGCACCTCGCCGCCGTCGGTGACGACCTTGCCGCCCTCCAGGACGAGTTCGGCGGTGGCCCACGCCGGGTGGTGGGTGCCGAACTTGCGGCGGCCCAGCTCCAGGACCTGCTCGCGCACGTTCTCGCAGGTGTTCTTCACCGCGCCGCCGGTGACATAGGTCTGCCGGGAGGCGGAGGTGGAGCCCGCCGAGCCGACCTGGGTGTCCGCCGGATGGATGGTGACCTGCTCGACGCCCAGCTCGGTACGGGCGATCTGCGCGTGGACGGTGATGCCGCCCTGGCCGACCTCCGCCATCGCGGTGTGCACGGTCGCGACCGGTTCGCCGCCGACGACCTCCATCCGGACGCGGGCGGTGGAGTAGTCGTCGAAGCCCTCGGAGAAGCCGACGTTCTTGATGCCGACGGCGTAGCCGACGCCGCGTACGACGTCCTCGCCGTGCGTGGTGTTGGACAGTCCGCCGGGCAGCGCGCGGACGTCGGCGCCCTCGGTGGTCTCCCACTGGTGCTCCGGCGGCAGCGGCATCGCCTTGACGCGGCGGAGCAGCTCGGCGACCGGCGCCGGGGAGTCGACCTCCTGGCCCGTCGGCAGCAGGCTGCCCTGTTCCATGGCGTTGAGCTGCCGGAACTCGACCGGGTCCAGGCCCAGCTTCGCGGCGAGCTTGTCCATCTGCGCCTCGTACGCGAAGCACGCCTGGACGGCGCCGAAGCCGCGCATGGCGCCGCAGGGCGGGTTGTTCGAGTACAGGGCGATGGCCTCGATGTCCACGTCCTCGACGACGTACGGGCCGACGGCGAGGGAGGAGGCGTTGCCGACGACGGCCGGGGAGGCGGACGCGTAGGCGCCGCCGTCCAGCACGATGCGGCACTTGAGGTGGGTGAGCTTGCCGTCCTTGGTGGCGCCGTGCTCGTACCAGAGCTTGGCGGGGTGCCGGTGGACGTGCCCGAAGAACGACTCGAACCGGTTGTAGACGATCTTCACGGGCTTGCCGGTGCGCAGCGCGAGCAGGCAGGCGTGGATCTGCATCGACAGGTCCTCGCGGCCGCCGAACGCGCCGCCGACGCCGGAGAGCGTCATCCGGACCTTGTCCTCGGGCAGGCCGAGGACCGGCGCGATCTGGCGCAGGTCGGAGTGGAGCCACTGGGTGGCCACGTACAGGTCGACGCCGCCGTCCTCGCCGGGCACCGCGAGGCCGGACTCCGGGCCGAGGAACGCCTGGTCCTGCATGCCGAAGACGTACTCGCCGGTGACGATCACGTCGGCGCGGCGGGCCGCGGCCTCCGCGTCGCCGCGCACGATCGGCTGGCGGTGCACGATGTTCGGGTGCGGTACGTGTTCGACGTGGTGATCGTCGCGGTGCTCGTGGACCAGTGGGGCGCCCTCGCGGGTCGCCGACTCCTCGTCGGTGACCAGCGGCAGCTCGGCGTACTCGATCCGGATCTTGGCGGCGGCGCGGCGGGCGGTCTCCGGGTGGTCGGCCGCGACCAGCGCGACCGGCTCGCCGTGGTGGCGGACCTTGCCGTGCGCCAGGACGGGCGTGTCCTGGATCTCCAGGCCGTAGTTCTTCACGTCCGTGGGCAGGTCGTCGTAGGTGAGGACCGCGTAGACGCCGGACTGGGCGAGCGCCTCGGAGGTGTCGATGGAGACGATCTCGGCGTGCGCGACGGTGGAGCGCAGGGTGAAGCCCCACAGCATGTCCTCGTGCCACATGTCCGAGGAGTACGCGAACTCGCCGGTCACCTTGAGGGTGCCGTCCGGGCGGAGCGTGGAGGCGCCGATGCCCGCGTCGGTCGTGCCGCCCTGGGTGAGGTGGGTGGGTGTGCGGGTGACTCCGCTCATGGTCAGGCCCTCGTTCCGGTGGTCCGCGCGTCGCCGCGGGCGGCGGCGAGCCGGACCGCGTCGAGGATCTTCTCGTAGCCCGTGCAGCGGCACAGGTTGCCGGACAGCGCCTCGCGGATGTCCGCGTCGGACGGCTGGGCGTTGCGCTCCAGCAGTTCGTCGGCGGCGACCAGCAGGCCGGGTGTGCAGAAGCCGCACTGCACGGCGCCCGCGTCGATGAACGCCTGCTGGATCGGCGCGAGCCCGGCCTGCTCCCCCGTCCGGCCGCCGGCGCCGGGCGGCTTGGCCTGCCAGCGCCGCGCCGCGTCCAGGCTCGTACCGGCCGCCGTGCCGGACGCCGCCGTAGCTGCCGCCGAACCGGCCGCCGTGCCGCAGGCGCCGGTGGCGCATCCGCCGTGCCGCACGCGCTGCTCGGCGAAGTCCGCCAGCCCTTCGACGGTGACGACCTCGCGGCCCTCGGCCTGACCGGCCGCGACCAGGCAGGAGCACACCGGCACGCCGTCCAGACGGACCGTGCAGGAGCCGCATTCGCCCTGCTCACAGGCGTTCTTCGAGCCGGGCAGGCCCATCCGCTCGCGCAGCACGTACAGCAGGCTCTCGCCCTCCCATACGTCGTCGGCCTGCTGCTCGCGGCCGTTGACGGTGAACTTCACGCGCACTGGGCGCTCCTCTCGTTGCCGCGGTAGGACTCCCAGGTCCAGCCGAGGGTGCGGCGCGCCATGATCCCCACCGCGTGGCGCCGGTATTTCGCGCTGCCGCGCACGTCGTCGATCGGATTGCAGGCGCCGGCCGCCAGCTCGGCGAACTGTTTCGCCACGGACGGCGGTACGGGCCGTCCCGACTCCCAGCAGCCGCCCTCCTCCAGCGCCGCCGCCAGGAACTCCTCGGCGGCCCTGGCACGTACGGGGGTGGGCGCGGCCGAGCCGATGCCGGTCCGTACCGTCCGGGTGCGCGGGTGCAGCGCGAGGCCGAAGGCGCACACCGCGATGACCATCGCGTTGCGCGTGCCGACCTTGGAGAACTGCTGCGGGCCGTCCGCCTTCGGCAGGTGCACCGCGCGGATCAGCTCGTCCGGCTCCAGCGCGTTGCGCTTGACGCCGAGGTAGAAGGCGTCGATGGGGATCATGCGGCGGCCGCGGACCGACTCGGCCTCGACCTCGCCGCCGGAGGCGAGCAGCGCCGGGTGCGCGTCGCCCGCCGGTGAGGCGGTGCCCAGGTTGCCGCCGACGCCGCCGCGGTTGCGGATCTGCGGGGAGGCCACGGTGTGCGAGGCGAGCGCCAGGCCGGGCAGCTCGGTGCGCAGGTGCTCCATGATCTGCGTGTACGGCACGGACGCGCCCAGCCGTACGGTCTCCTCGCCCACCTCCCACTCCCGCAGGTCGTCCACGCGGTTCAGGTCGAGCAGGTACTCCGGGCGGCGGTGGTCGAAGTTGATCTCGACCATCACGTCGGTGCCGCCCGCGATCGGCACAGCGGTGGGGTGCTCGGCCTTGGCGGCGAGCGCCTCCTCCCAGCTGGCGGGCCGAAGGAAGTCCATACGGGGCTCTCTTCCACGAAACTTCGGTGCGGCGGGGCGCCGGGCCGTCCAGGCACCGGCTCCGCTCGCAAATCAGGTCGTCCGCTGCCCGGGGCGAGGACGTTCGGCCCTCGCGTCCGCCGGGCTGTTCATGTCGTGTTCACGCGGTGGGGCCCAGTGAACGCGCCGGGCACCCGCCGGGTGCAGTCACCGAAACCATGAAGCGGTTGGCTGGCCACGGCGCATGTCTTGTAGATTCGAACGAAAGGCGAGGCGCAGAAACCTCGCGGCATTCCACCGGCAACACCGGACAGAAAAGAACGGCGGGCGAGAGACCATGCGGCTCCGCGCACTCCTGGACACCGGCACCCTCGGCCTGCGGCTGCTGGGCGGCGAGGAGGAACTGGACCGGACCGTGCGCGGCGTGATGACCACCGACCTGCGCGACCCCAGCCGCTACCTGTCCGGCGGCGAACTGGTGCTCACCGGGCTGGCCTGGCGCCGCGAGCCGGCCGACTCCGAGCGGTTCGTACGCATCCTGGCCGCGGCCGGGGTCGCCGGGCTGGCCGCGGGCGAGGCCGAGCTGGGTTCGGTCCCCGACGACCTGGTGGCGGCCTGCGCCCGGCACCGCCTGCCGCTGTTCTCCGTCGTCGAGGCCGTCTCGTTCGCGTCGATCACCGAGTACGTCGTACGGCAGGTCTCCGGCGAGCGGGCGGGCGACCTGGCCGCCGTGGTGGACCGGCACCGCCGGCTGATGACGTCCGGGCCCGCCGGCGGCGGGCCCGAGGTCGTCCTGGACCTGCTCGGCTCCGACCTGGACCTGCGTGCCTGGGTACTGTCCCCCACCGGCCGGCAGATCGCCGGGTCCACCCTGGCCGGATCCGGCCCCGAGCTGCCCGCCGAGGTGGGCGCACGGCTGGCCGGCGAGCACCTGGCCGCGTCCCGCACCGGCCGCCGCGGCCCCTGCCGCCTCCCGCTCGGCGGCACCACGTACTCCCTCTTCCCCATCCGCGGCACCGGCCGGGACCTGCGCGAGACGGTGCTGTCCGACTGGCTGCTGGCCGTCGAGGCGGACGCGGGCGACTGGGCCGAGGAGCGTCTGGACCTGCTGAACGGCGTCACCCAGCTGATCGCCGTCGAACGCGACCGCCGCGACGCGGCCCGTACGGTCCGCAGACGCCTCGCCCAGGAGGTCCTCGAACTGGTCCAGACGGGCGCCGCGCCCGCCGAGATCGCCGCCCGGCTGCGGGTGGCCGCCCCGGTGTTGCTGCCCGGCCTGGGCGCCGCCCCGCACTGGCAGGTCGTCGTCGCCCGCGTCGAGTGGGAGGGCGGGGACGTGCCCGGCGGGCCGGTCGCCCAGACGCTCCTGGAAGAGGTGCTGGTCGACCCCGGCACGTTCGGGCCCGACCCGTCCGACCGGATCGCCGTCGCGCACCTCGGCGACGAGGCGGTGGCGCTGGTACCGCTGCCGGCCGTACCGGACGACGGGGACGCACGGGACGGCCGGGACGCGTCCACCGCCGGTCTCCAGGCCGGCACCCTGCTGTCCGTCGTCCAGGAGCCGCTGACCCGCGGGCTGGCGGACGACGGGCGGCTGACCATCGGCGTCAGCGCCTCCGTCCACTCGGCGGAGGGCCTGCGCGGCGCCCTGGAGGAGGCCCGGCACGCCCGCCGGGTCGCCGCCGCCCGCCCCGGCCGGGTCTGCGCGGCGGGCCACGAGGAGCTGGCCTCGCACGTCCTGCTGCTGCCCTTCGTCCCCGACGACGTACGCCGCGCCTTCACGGCCCGCCTCCTGGACCCGCTGCGCGACTACGACCGCCGCCACCGCGCCGAACTGATCCCCACCCTGGAGGCGTTCCTCGACTGCGACGGCTCCTGGACCCGCTGCGCCACCCGCCTCCACCTGCACGTCAACACCCTCCGCTACCGGGTCGGCCGCATCGAGCAGCTGACGGGACGCGATCTGGCGCGCCTGGAGGACAAGCTGGACTTCTTCCTGGCGCTGCGGATGAGCTGAGGCGGGTACGTACGCGGGTGGGGCGCGACGCGTCTGCGGACGTCCGGCCCACCGCCTGCGCGTCTCCCCTCCGGCACCGGCTCGTCGGCGTCCGAGGGCAGGGCGCACATCCGGCCATAACGGAATGGCCCGTATGCGCCGCTCCGGCGGCCGATACGCAACTGATCGCCGCGCGCCGTTAGTTGACTCCGTGTCAGCAGCGGTGAACCGTACCGGCGCGGCGTCACCCGTTCGGGGGTATCGCCGCAGCCCGGCTGAACAGCACGTCCTGCGCGCACCGGCCCATGGGGCGCCGGGCCCCGCCCGCTTCCCGCGCGGGCCGTCAACCCCGTAGAGCGTCCAAGAGATTGTGAAATCATTCACCTTCCCCCTTGGCCGGGCGGCGGAATCCGTGCTGAGATGCGCCCACTGCTTCTCAGGTCCAGCTCAACGGTGCGCTCGGGGAGGGCAATGTGGCGGACACCGCCATGTCAGGAGCCGCAGGATCCGCGGAAACGGCGGGAACCGCGGAACCGGCGAGATCCGCGGAAACCGCGGCGACCGCGGGACCGGAGCCGGGGATTCCGGCAGCCAGGTCGGCGGCCGGGGCGGACGCCCTGGACCGTGCCGTGTGGCGGCTGCGGTCACGGGGCTGCTGGGACGACGCGGCGGCGCTGCTGGAGCCCCACGCGGCGGGATTCCCCCCGTACGCGATCCGCCGCGCCGCGCTCCTCGTGGAGCGCTGCATGTTCACCGCCACCGGGTGGGCGGCGGCCGAGGACGCGCTGCGCGCCGCCGAGGCGCTGGCCGGCGACAACGACGAGCGCGGCGCCGCGGCCTGCGAGCGCGGCCAGCTGGCGTACGCCGCCACGGTCCTCGGCGTGCGCGACCGCGCCGACGAGGCCCGCTCCGCGCTCGGCCGCGCCGCGGCGCTGCTGGCACCGGCGGCGCCCGGCCGCCCGATGCTGGACTTCCGGCGCGGCCTGATGGCCGAACACGTCGCCGACAGCCCGGAGTCCGCCCGCGCCGCCTACCGCCGCGCCCACGCGGGCGCCACCGCGCACGGCGACACCCTGCTGCTGTCCTTCACCTGGCGCCACCTCGCCGGGCTGGCCCTGCGCGACGGCGAGCTGGCGGAGGCCCGGCACGGCTTCGGCGAATCGCTGCGCATCCGCGAGGAGCTGGGCTTCCTGGTCGGTACGGCGCCGGCGCTGGTCGCCCTCGCCGACGCGGCCCCGCCGGAGGAGGCGGCGGGGCTGCGTGCCGAGGCCGCCCGCCTGTTCCGGCTCATGGGCGGCGTACCGACCTGGCTCGCCGAGCACCTCGCCGACGTGCCGGCGGCGCCCGCGCCGTCGTAGGGCACGGCATGCCACGCTGTCGGAGGCGCGACAGGGGCATATGTCACTCCGCGCGTCCCACGGACCCCGAATTTGGCCTCAAGTCGCACTGTCCGTAGGGGACTTGGCACTGGATGCTGGTGCGGTCGACTCCCGACCTTCGGCAGCGCCTTTCAGGAGGCCACACCTTGGCAGCAGGAGCACCGCACCCATCGGCCGGCCCGGACTGGGGAAAGGCGGATTTCGAGGCCATCTACGACCGTCCCGACCCGCGTACGTACTTCCGGACGCTGCGTCCGCTCGACTATCAGATCCCGCACCACGGCCAGGGCGTCTTCCGCGCCCTGGCCGAGTCCCTGCAACGGCGCCGCCCCGGCCGCCCGTCGCTCCAGGTCGTCGACCTGTGCTGTTCCTACGGCGTCAACGCCGCGCTGCTGAACCACAAGCTGAGCCTCGCCGACCTGTACGACCGGTACACCGACGCCCAGGAGACCGGCGGTCTGGCGCCGGGCCGGCTGGCCGCCGAGGACCGGACGTTCTTCGACGAGCTGCGCCGTCCGGAAGCGGTACGGATCCTCGGCATCGACGCGGCCCGGCACGCGGTCGGCTACGCCGAGCGGGTGGGCCTGCTGGACGCCGGGTTCGCCGAGAACCTGGAGGCCGCCGAGCCCACCGCGCGGCTGCGCGCCGCCATGGCCGGTACCGACCTGATCACCGTGACGGGCGGCGTGGGCTACATCTCCGCCACCACCTTCGGCCGGCTGCTCGCCTGTACGCCCGCCCCGCCCTGGGTAGCCGCGTTCGTCCTGCGGACGGTGTCGTACGCGCCGGTCGCCGCGCTGCTCGCGGACGCGGGCCTGGTGACCGAGCAGCTGCCCGTACGCACCTTCCGCCAGCGCCGGTTCGCCGACCTCGCGGAGCGCCGGGCCGCCTTCGGCGCGCTCCAGGACCGGGACCTGGACACCGCCGGCAAGGAGTCGGACGGCTTCTACCACGCGGACCTCTATCTCTCCCGGCCCGCGGCGGACGTGGCGGCGCTGCCGCTGGAGCGGCTGATCCCCTGAGGCGCGCCGCCGGTCCGTGGCGTGCGGCCGCCCGGACGCGCGCCTCCGCCCGGACCCGCCCCGCCGCTCAGTGCGCGCGGCGGGCGGACGCCAGGTGTTCGCGGGCGATCCGCTCGACGATCGCGTACTCCCTGGCCATCAGGGCGTCGAGCAGCGCCGTGTGCTCGGACGCGGCGGCGAGCAGGTCGGCCGTGCGGGGCGGAGCGCCCCCGGGCGCCGGCCACTGCGTACGGCGGTGCAGGTCGTCGGCGACCAGGAGGAGCTGGCGGTTGCCGGTGAGCGCGAGCAGCGCGTGGTGGAAGGCGTGGTCGGCCTCCGCGTAACCGGCGCGGTCGCCGCGGGCGGCGGCCGCGACACCGGCGGCGGCCAGCGGGCGCAGCTCCTCCCAGCGTTCGGCGGGCAGCGCCCGCGCCAGCCGCAGCAGCGCCGGTATCTCCAGCATGGCGCGCACCTCCGCCAGCTCCGCGAGGTCGCGGTGGGTGCGTTCGGCGATGCGGAAGCCGCGGTTCGGGGCGACTTCGACCGCGCCCTCCCCGGCCAGCGTCTGCATGGCCTCCCGGACGGGCGTGGCGGAGACGCCGTAGCGGACGGCGAGCGCGGGGGCCGAATAGACCTCGCCGGGGCGCAGTTCGCCGGACATCAGGGCTTCGCGGAGGGCGGCGAGCACCTGGCCGCGCACGGAGTGCCGTTGCGGCTGCTTGCGCGGTACGGCATCGGCGGTGGAAGCGGGGGCCGGGACCGCCGCGCCTCCCCGTACGCCGCCGTGGGCCGCCCTGGAGGGAGCGGTAAGAGGGGACAGCGGCACGGGCACGAACGCCGTGGCGGGGTCGGGCACGCCGGGGTCGTGCTCGTACGCGGTGTCCGGCGCGCAGGGGCCGGCGGGCGCGGCGCGTCCGGTGTGCTCGCCCCGCGCGGGCAGCGAGCCGCCCTGCGCGGGCACCTGGGCGCGCAGCCGCGGCGCCGGTTCCGCTCTGCCCTGCTCCATACGGGTTCCTCCTCACGTCCTCCAGCACCATAGGCGCCCCCTGTGACAGTTCAAACCCGGCTCAAAACCGCTGAAGATCGGGTAAGGTAAGCCTTACCTGCCAACGGACGTGATATCGGTGGTGTCCCGCATGGCCTCTCTGCTCGCCGCCCGGCCGCGCATCGAGCCCTTCGCCGGGGCGTACGCCCGGCTGACCGAGGTGTTCCCCACACTGAAGGTGACCGACTGGGAGACGGCGGCACCGCACGGCGAGGGCTGGGTGACGGCCGCCGGGCTGGCCACCGACCCCGCGACCCTGGACGCCTTCCTGGCCTGGGACGACGCGCAGGTGGTGGCGGACTACGGACAGCGGGCCCGCCCGGACGTCGTCGCGACCTTCGCGCTGCACCGTTACGCCTGGCCCGCCTGCCTGCTGATCACCATCCCCTGGTTCCTGCACCGGCGGGTGCCGCGGCTGCCCGTCGGGGCCGTCGCCCACCACCGCGAGCAGGGCCGGATGGCCGTACAGGTGCGCTCGTTCGCGTGCCTGCCCGGCGACCCGGCCGCGGAGCTGCCCGGCGCCCGGGTCGTCCCGGACGAGGAGGCCCTGCGCGCCGAGGTGCGGGAAGCGGTCGCCGAGCACCTCGGGCCGGTCCTGGAGGCCTTCCGGCCCCGGATGCGGCGCGGCCCCCGGGCCCTGTGGGGCATGGTGTCCGACGAGATCGCCGAGGGCCTGTGGTACTTGGGGCACCTGCTGGGCGAGGAGCCGCGGGCGGTGGCCGAGCTGAAGCGGCTGCTGCCGGGCGGCACGGCCCCGTACCCGGGCGGCGCCGCCTTCCGCGAGCTGACCGGCCCGGACGGCGCGGCGCTGCCCACCCGGGACCGGGCGAGCTGCTGCATGTTCTACACGCTGCGCCCCGAGGACACCTGTGTGACCTGCCCGCGTACGTGCGACGCGGATCGCATCAGCCGCCTCATCGCAACCACCTGACACCCACACCACCCGATCGAGTCGTCGAATTCGAACTCAACCCTGTCTTCTTCCAAGGGAGTTCGAGCCGGACACACCCATCCGTAGGTCCCCGCACTCCCTTGCGGTGCTCTTGCCCCGAAACCCTTCGGAGCGACGGACGGATTCCGCCAGGATGTCGCGCGAAACCGCGTACGCCGAGGCAAGGGGCCCCTGGATGAGAATGACCGATATATCGCTTAATTGGCTGGCTCCGGGGGTGCTGCTGCTCGTCGGCATCCTCTCCGCCGTGTTCGTGGTCCTGCGCGGCAAGCGCTCGTCCGAAACGGCGGCCGGGGGCGAGGACTCCTGGGAGCGCAGCGAGGAACGCAAGCGCCGCAAGGAGGCGGTCTACGGCACCGCCTCGTACCTGCTGCTGTTCTGCTGCGCCGCGGTGGCGGCGGCCCTCTCCTTCCACGGGCTGGTCGGCTTCGGCGTGACCAACCTCAACCTCTCCGGAGGCTGGGAGTACCTGGTGCCGTTCGGGCTCGACGGCGCGGCGATGTTCTGCTCTGTGCTCGCCGTGCGCGAGGCCAGCCACGGTGACGCGGCGCTCGGCTCGCGCCTGCTCGTCTGGCTGTTCGCCGGGGCCGCCGCCTGGTTCAACTGGGTGCACGCGCCCCGCGGCTTCGGCCACGACGGCGCGCCCCAGTTCTTCGCCGGGATGTCCCTGTCGGCGGCGGTCCTCTTCGACCGGGCGCTCAAGCAGACCCGGCGGGCCGCGCTGCGCGAACAGGGCCTGGTACCGCGACCGCTGCCGCAGATCCGCGTCGTACGGTGGCTGCGGGCCCCCCGGGAGACCTTCGGCGCCTGGTCGCTGATGCTGCTGGAAGGCGTACGGACGCTGGACGAGGCGGTCGAAGAGGTACGCGAGGACCGGCGGCAGAAGGAGCAGAACCGTCACCGCAGGCGGGAGCGGGACAAGCTGGACCGCGCCCGCATCAAGGCGATCAACCGCCAGCACCGGCACTGGAGCCGCGGCCGCGGCGGCCGGCAGGTCCCGCTGACGGCGGGCGTCCCGACGGCCCACGGCTCCCCCGCCGCCGCGCAGCAGGCCGGCGCGGAACCTGCGATAGCCGGCGACCCGGAAACCCTGCCGCCCGGAGCGTTGTCCACGGGGTCCGACCCACTGCATCCGGCCGGTTCCCGCCCGGCGCTGAAGGCCGTGCACGGCCCCGGCGGCGACCCGGCGGGCCCGTACCGGCGGACCGTGGACCTGACCGCCGAGGACGACACCCAGGCACTGCCCCGGCTGGACTCCCTGGAGGAGAAACTGGCCCAGATCGAGAAGCAGTTCGGCTGACCCGCGGCGGACCGTGCCCGCACCCCCGGCCTTTTGTCAGGCCGGTCCGCCGCCCAGCTCAGCCCGCCAGAGCGCTCCGCCGCTCGACTCGACCCGCCAGGCCGCTCCGCCGCCGGACTCGACCCGTCAGGCCGGTCCGCCGCCCAGCTCGAACCAGACGCACTTGCCCACGCCGTGGGCCTTGACCCCCCACGCGTCCGCGAGGGAGTGCACCAGCATCAGCCCCCTCCCCGAGGTGCCGTCCGTCGTCGGCGGGCGCAGCCTGGGCCGCCGCCCGACGAAGTCCCGTACCTCCACCCGCAGCCGGTCGGTGACCGTGGCGGTCACGACGGCGCCCCCGTTCGTGTGCACGAGAGCGTTGGTGACCAGCTCGCTGATGAGCAGTTCCGCTATGTCGGCGTCCCCGCACTCCCCCCACTGGCGCAGCAGCTGACGCAGCTCGGCGCGTACGCCCGCCACCGCCGTCAGGTCCGCACGCCGCAGTGTGCGTTCCATCGTCCCCGGCAGCCGGGTACCGTTGCGGACGCCGGCGCGTCCGTCCACCGGTCCGGCTCTGTCCTCACGCCGCACAGACTGACGCTTCATCCTCCCCGCTCCGTACGCATTTCCGTGCCGTGGTCTCGAACAGCTTCACGGTCATGCATTCCCACCCGGCCCGTCGCCATGCTTCGGCCCGCCGGACGGCGCGACAGCAGACCGCAGGCATGTGCCCGCGGCTCACCTCGGGGAACGTCCGGTCAGCGGCCGTACTCGATCTCCGCCGGGGGCCGGGCCCGCCCGCTCAAGGGCGCGGAATGTTGCGGAGGTTGGAACGGGCCATCTGGAGCATCCGGCCGACCCCGCCGTCCAGCACGATCTTGCCGGCCGAGAGCGCGAAGCCCTGGACCATGTCCTTGCTGATCTTCGGCGGCATGGAGAGCGCGTTGGGGTCGGTGACGATGTCGACCAGGGCCGGGCCCTTGTGCTTGAAGGCGTCGCGCAGCGCGCCGCGCAGCTCCTTGGGCTTCTCCACCCGTACGCCGTGCGCCCCGGCGGCCCGCGCGATGGCGGCGAAGTCCGGGTTGTGGTTGTCGGTCCCGTAGGCGGGCAGGCCGGCGACCATCATCTCCAGCTCGACCATGCCGAGCGAGGAGTTGTTGAAGAGGATCACCTTCACCGGCAGGTCGTGCTGGACGAGGGTCAGGAAGTCGCCCATCAGCATGGAGAAGCCGCCGTCGCCGGACATCGAGACGACCTGGCGGCGCCGGTCGGTGAACTGCGCGCCGATCGCCTGTGGCAGGGCGTTGGCCATCGATCCGTGGGTGAAGGAACCGATCACACGGCGGCGGCCGTTGGGACTGATGTAGCGCGCCGCCCAGACATTGCACATCCCCGTGTCGACCGTGAAGATCGCATCCGCCGCCGCCTCCTCGTCCAGCACGGACGCGACGTACTCGGGGTGGATCGGCGTGTGCTTGTCGACCTTGCGGGTGTAGGCCTTGACGACGCCTTCCAGGGCGTCGGCGTGCTTCTTGAGCATCCGGTCGAGGAACTTGCGGCTCTTCTTGGGCGTGACGCGCGGGTTGAGGCAGCGCAGCGTCTCGCGTACGTCACCCCAGACGGCGAGGTCCAGCTTGGAGCGCCGGCCCAGCCGCTCCGGGCGCACATCGACCTGCACGATCTTCACGTCGTCCGGCAGGAAGGCGTTGTACGGGAAGTCCGTGCCGAGCAGGATCAGCAGGTCGCACTCGTGCGTGGCCTCGTAGGCCGCGCCGTAGCCGAGCAGGCCGCTCATACCGACGTCGTACGGATTGTCGTACTGGATCCACTCCTTGCCGCGCAGCGCGTGCCCCACCGGGGCCTTGAGGCGCTCGGCGAACTCCATCACCTCGGCGTGCGCCCCCGCGGTGCCGCTGCCGCAGAAGAGGGTGACCTTGCCGGCGTCCTCGATCATCCGGACCAATTGGTCGATCTCCGCGTCACCGGGGCGTACGGAGGGGCGCGAGGTGACCAGTGCGGTCTCGATGGAGCGCTCGGGCGCCTCCTCGTCGGCGATGTCGCCGGGCAGCGAGACGACCGCGACGCCACTGAGCCCGATGGCGTTCTGCACGGCGGTCTGCAGCACCCGCGGCATCTGATCGCGGGTGGAGATCATCTCGCTGTAGTGGCTGCATTCGGTGAACAGCCGGTCGGGGTGGGTCTCCTGGAAGAAGCCGGTGCCGATCTCGCTGGAGGGGATGTGCGAGGCGAGCGCGAGCACCGGGGCCATCGAGCGGTGGGCGTCGAAGAGGCCGTTGATCAGGTGCAGGTTGCCGGGGCCGCAGGAGCCCGCGCAGGCCGCCAGCCGCCCGGTGATCTGCGCCTCGGCGCCCGCCGCGAAGGCGGCGACCTCTTCGTGGCGGACCTGCACCCAGTCGATCGCGGCGTTGCGGCGGATCGCGTCGACGACGGGGTTGAGGCTGTCGCCGACGACCCCGTAGAGCCGCCGCACGCCGGCGCGCACCAGAATGTCGACGAACTGCCCGGCCACGGTCTGTTTCGCCATGTCGCCTCGCTCCTCCGGTGCTGGACCGAGGGGCAGACGCGCGCCCGACCATGGCCCTTTTGCGGCATTCCTCTCGGTTCTACCACTCCCCCCGGGCCGTGTCCGGCCGGACTACGCCTGCCGCGTCACTCGGGCGCCGCCACGCCTGCCGCGTCACTCCGGTGCCGCCGTGACGGGCGCGTCACCACCACCGCCGCGCCGCGCCCGTCACATCACTCCGGCTCCTCCGCGCCCGCTCCGTCGCGCCCTTCCCAGACCGCCACGGCCGTACGGTCCTGGCCGTACCCCTCCGCGTGCAGCCGGACGTCGGCCAGGAAGGACGCGAGGTCCGGTGCCCCGCCGCCCGACCAGCGGGCCGCCAGCCGGCCCGCGAAACCGGCCGCCTCGGTCAGCGGGCCGGCGAACCCGGCGCTGCACAGCAGCAGGGCGTCGCCGGGCCGGGTCACACAGGCCCGGAAGCGGAACGGCTCCGGCCATGTCTGCGGCACGGACTCGTACGGCGGACGCCAGTGCTGCCCGGACGGCGCGCGCGGCAGGCCGGGGAGGGTGCCGCCCGGGACTGGGCTGGACGGAGTGGGGCCGGGGCCCGGCCCCGGCCCTTCGGACAGCAGGCGCAGGTCAGGGCGGGTGTCGGACGGCAGGCGGAGGTCGGCCCCCGCGTCGGACGGCAGGCGCGCGTCGGAACCGGCGTCGGACGGCAGGCGCAGGTCGGGCCGGATGTCGGAAGGCCGCTGGACGCCCCGGTGGAACGCGTCCGTGGCGGGGTCGCCGGGAACCGGCCAGGGCGGCGTGTCGCCCGACGCCTCCGGCGCGCGAGGCTCGCCGCCCGCGGAGCCGTCGTCCGGTTGCCCGGCAGCCGCCGCATCGGCCCCGGCGGCCGCCTCGTCGTCCCGGGGCGGCGCGGGCTCCAGGTCCTGCCAGGCGCCGTTGCGCAGCCGGAGGAACCCGCCCGCGCCGACGCCGAAGAACACCCGGGTGCGGCAGGCCGGATCGGCGGGCAGCAGCAGGCAGCGCAGCGCCGCCGTGTACTGCTCGGGGTCCATGCCGTGCTCGCCCGCGTACGCGCGGAGCCTGCCGTAACTGCGGTCGGTGAGGCGGTGCAGGCCGGACTTCAGGGCGCAGCGGTCTCCCGTACGGATGTCCTCGGCCAGCCGGGGACAGCTGCGGCCGACGGCGCCGCCGATCCAGCGGCAGACGTCGCGGGCGGCGCGGTGGGCACCCGCCGCGTACGCGTACGCACCGCCGTCGCCGCCGGCCGCGGTGGCCACCGCGACCAGGATCAGGGCGTGCTGCCCGGCGCCGAACCGGGCGGTGAGCAGGGCGTCCCCGCGTGGCTCGGCCCGGCGGCGGGCCGCTTCGCCGCGCAGCGAGGCGGCGCGCAGGGTGAGCGGGCCGTATCCGGCGCCGTCCAGTTCCGTGTCGGGCACGAGGTCGTCGAGCGCGGCCGGGTCCGCGGTGGGCAGGGCCATCGGCTCGGGGCCGGGGGCAGGGGCTGCGGGCGGTCCGGGGGCGGGCCCGGACTCCGTCTCCCGGGCCGGGCCCGCCCCTGTGGTGTCCTCGGTGGCCGTCCCGGCCCCGGGTGCCCGGCTCACCGCGCGGAAGGCGGAGTCCACACGGTCGTCGAGCGTGTCCGGGGCCGTCGCGGGGCCGGTGTCCCGCGCCGCTTCGCCGTGGTCCTCGTACAACTCCCGCCACCAGGAGTTCTCGTGGTGGCGCCGATCCCCCTGTGGGTTCATGCGGCGTATTGTCCACCGGCCGGCGGCCCGGAGACAGGGGCGCGGAAGGCACCCGGCGGGCTGCCCGGCGGGTACGCGCCACGGAGGGCGCCCGACCGGTTCGGGCCACGGCGGTCAGCGCGTCCCGGCCCCGGCGGCGCGATCACAGCGCCCGGTGCCGGCGGTCCGGCCACGGATACCCCTGACCGGACGCCCGGTCCCGGCTCCCGGCCCCAGCTCTCGGCCCCGGGTCTCGGCCCCGGCTCCCGGCCCCGGCCGAGGAGCGCGCCGGGCCCGCTTCCGGCACGCTGGGGCCATGGGCGTGTGGCAGTTGCTCGCGGTCGGTCTCGTCTTCCTGCTCGGCCTGCTCGGCGTGCTGGTCCCCGGGGTGCCGGGACCGCCGATCGTCTGGGCGGGCGTGCTGTGGTGGGCGATGACCGAGCAGTCCGCCCTGGCCTGGTACGTCCTGTTCGGCGCGAGCGCCGTGCTGCTGGTCGACCAGGTCCTGAAGTGGCTGCTGCCGCCGCGTGACCCGAAGGCCGCGGGCGCGCCGTACCGCACGCTGTTCCTGGCGGGCGTCGCGGGGATCGCCGGATTCTTCCTCGTGCCCGTGGTGGGGGCCGTGCTGGGCTCGGTCGGTGTGCTGTACCTGCTGGAGCGGCAACGGCTGGGCAGTCACGGTGACGCGTGGGCCGCCACCCGTACGGCCATGCGGTCCATCGGGCTCGCCGTGCTGACCGAGCTCCTCGCCTGCCTGCTGGTGGTGGGCGCCTGGACGGGCGCGGTCATCGCGAGCTGATCCGCCCGGGGGCCGGTGCCCGTCTCCTGCCACAGGTGGTGCAGGGCGTACGACCGCCACGGCCGCCACGCCTCCCGGGCCGCCCCGTCGCTGTCGCCGTTCACCGGCCCCACGTCCGGATCGCCCAGCGCCCGCATCCTGATGTACGCGGCGGCCGCCGGGCTCACCCCGGGCAGATCGCGCAGCGCCCGCTCAGCGGCTTCCCGGTCCGCGCCCGCGTCCAGCGTGACCGTGCCGTCCGCGAGGGCGACGCACAGCGCGCGCACCGCCTCCGGCACTCCGCCACCGGTCAGCGCGGCAGGCTCCGGGAAGAGGTGGGTCAGCCCGCCGTCCGCCGCGTCCAGCGGCTTCCCGTACGCCCGTACCAGCTCGGTGGCGCGCTCGGGCGCCCCGCCGAGGACGGTCCGTACGGCCAGTTCCTCCGGGTCGGCGGCGCCCGGCGACCGCAGGCCGGGGCGGGCCGCGACGAGCGGGCCGAGCAGCGGATCGGCACCCAGCCGCTCGGCGACGGCGAACGGGTCGGCGTCCAGATCGAACAGGCGGCGCATCCGCTGGACGGCGGTGGACAGGTCCCGCAGATCGGTCAGGTGCAGCCGGCATTCCAGCCAGCCGCCGTCCGCGCCCCGGGCGGCCGGGCACACCAGTCCGGCGCGCGGCCGGCGCGGTTGCCGGGCCCCGGTGTGCTCGTCGACCTCGGCGACACCACTGCCGTGCGCCAGGCGCAGCGTACGGCGGTACGTACGGGCGCCCCGGCCGCCGCGTACTTCCTCCACGCCGGGCACCGCGCGCGCCTGGAGGAAGTCGAAGATCTCGGCGGCCGCGTACGGCCCTCGGTGGGCGAGCCGCAGCGGCACCCCGGTCGGCTGCGCCTGCCGCCCGGCATCGGAACCGCCCCTACCCCTGCTGACGCGGGTCCCCGCCGCCGCACGCAGCTCGCTCGGCGTACTGGCATAAATCTCCCGCATGGTGTCGTTGAACTGCCGGATGCTGGCGAATCCGGCGGCGAAGGCCAGGTCGGTGACCGGCAGGCCGGTGGTCTGGAGCAGCAGGCGGGCGGTGTGCGCACGCCGGGCCCGCGCCAGGGCCACCGGCCCGGCACCCAGCTCGGCGGTGAGCTGCCGCTGCACCTGCCGCGCGCTGTACCCCAGCCGCCGCGCGAGCCCGCCGACGCCCTCCCGGTCGACCACCCCGTCACCGATGAAGCGCACGGCACGGCCGACCAGGTCCGCCCGGACGTTCCACTCCGCCGACCCCGGCACGGCATCCGGCCGACACCGGCGACAGGCCCGGAACCCGGCACCCTGCGCGGCCGCCGCGGACGGGTAGAACCGCACGTTGGCGCGCTTGGGAGTGACGGCCGGGCAGCTCGGGCGGCAGTAGATCCCGGTCGTCACGACGGCGAAGAAGAACTCCCCGTCGAAGCGCGCGTCCCGGCTGGACACCGCCTCGTACCTGGTCTCGTCATCCATCACACGATCCAGTGTGCGCCACACCCCGCACAGCCTCTGGCGGAAAACGGACACCACGCTGGGCAGAGCCCCGGTCCGGTTCCCCCGCCAAGACCCGGGAAACCTATTCCTCAGCAGGCGGCTCCCGGCCCTCCCGCACCGGAGGCGAAGACACACGCCGGAAGCCGGCCCAGGCGTCGCGGGCCCTGGCGGCCGACGCGATCACCTCGGGGATCTGGTCCAGAAGCCCCTTCAGCGCGAAGAGCAGCACGGATGCCACGCCAGCGATGGCGAGAACGATGATGATGACGGTGCCGTCCACCGATCCTTACCTTCCCTGTCATGGGCGGGATCGGTGGCATAGGCAGCCTCGATCCGTCCCTTTCGGTCGGGACCGAGACACCTACGCCGATGCGGGACGTCGATGATCTCGGGTGGGCCGATACGTCACTTCCGGCCCGGGTGTTGCAGTTTTGTGGTGGTGCCCTGCCTGTCAGCCAGGAGACCCTGACTCGCACCGATCGGGTACGGCTGCCCCATGACCACACCGCGCCCAGTCATTCAGGCTGACGTTGCCTGCCCTCCCATGTCACCGGGGCGTGCAGACCCGCGGGGCCGACGGCCCACTGCCGCTGATAGTACTCCTCATGGGGCGAACGCACGCCACAACAGCGCCCCACCATCGGCTAGTTGATGGCGGGGCGCTGCTGGGTGCCTCACCTCCGCGCGCCACCCCGCTTCCTCTCCCCCAGGTGGCGGCCCAACGCCTGCTTCTGCTTCCAGTCCCTGCGCATCTCCGCGCGCAGCCGGGCGTCCGTCTTGGCCACGATGCGTTCGTTCTCGCGCAGGAGCTTGCGGTAACTGTCCAGCCGCCGCTCCGGCAGTGCTCCGCTGTCGACGGCCGACAGCACCTCGCAGCCTGGTTCCGTAGCGTGCGCGCAGTCGTGGAAGCGGCAGCGCGCGGCCAGTGCCTCGACGTCCGAGAAAGCGCGCGCGAGGCCCGCGTCGGCGTCCCACATGCCGACGCCGCGCAGCCCCGGGGTGTCGATGAGCACGCCGCCGCCGGGCAGCACCAGCAGATCCCGGGTGGTCGTGGTGTGCCGGCCCTTGCCGTCCCGGTCGCGGGCGGCCCGTACGTCCTGGACGTCCTCGCCCAGCAGGGCGTTGGCGAGCGTGGACTTGCCCGCGCCGGACTGCCCGAGCAGGACGGACGTGCCTCCGGCCAGTACGGCGGCGAGTACGTCGAGCCCTTCGCCGGCGGCCGAACTGACCGCCAGCACCCGCACCCCGGGCGCGGCGGTCTCCGCGTCCGCGATCAGGTGGGCCAGCACGTCCGGGGCGCCGGCCAGGTCGGCCTTGGTCAGGACGACCAGCGGCTGCGCCCCGCTCTCCCAGGCCAGGGAGACGAAGCGTTCGATGCGCCCGAGGTCCAGCTCGACGGCGAGCGAGACCGCGACCACGGCGTGGTCCACGTTCGCCGCCAGCACCTGTCCTTCGGACCGCTTGGAGGAGGTGGACCGCACGAACGCGGTACGCCGCGGCAGCAGCGCCCGCACCGCACCGTCCCGGCCCGCGCCGACCTCGCCGAGGTCGATCACCGCCCAGTCACCGGTGCACGGCACCCGCATGGGGTCGCCGGTCGCCACCAGCGCGGTGTCCGCCAGTACGGTCCGTACGCCGTCGCCGTCGGGCACCACGGCGTCCACGCGTCCGCGGTCGACGCGGACGACACGGCCGGGCACGTACCCCTGCCCGGCGAAGGGAGCGAAACTGTCCGCGAAGCCGTCGTCCCAGCCGAAATCGGTCAGCGGGCGCGGCGAAGCGGAGGATGAAACGGAAGACGATTGCAAGGGAAACCCTTCACAAGGGTGGCCCCGGCTCCACGCGCGCGGCGCGCGGCGGAAAGTGAGGAAGGGTCAGCCGGAGACCACGGAGGTGGAGTGGATGATCTTCTGGTTGCGGACAGGGCCCGTCACAGAGACAGCCATCGGTCACACCTCCCTTTCTCACTCAGCCAGACATGGCGGCCGCGCGCAGCCGCGGCGAACACCATCACCGTAGAGGTGCACGCGTTGCGACGCCAACGGTTTTTTCACCGGTTCGCTGCGCGGGCACCCGATGTGCACGAAGCTGAGCGGCACCGAACGGCAACGGGAACGGTTCAGCCATCTCACTGGACGGCGAGGAGAGTCGCCATGCGGACCGGCATCGTCACGACAGCAGGGCCGGGTGCGGAACACCTGGCCGCCCGCGCGGAGGAACTCGGCTTCGACAGTTTCTGGGTGTACGACACGCCGATGCTCCACGGCGATCCGTTCGTGAGCCTCGCCCTCTGCGCCAAGGCCACCCACCGGATCAGGCTCGGCATCGGTGTCACCTCCCCGGCACTGCGTTCCGCGCCCGCCGCGGCGGCGGCCGTCGGCAGCCTCAACGCCCTCGCTCCCGGCCGCATCGTCTGCGGGGTCGGCACCGGCAACACGGCGCGCCGTACGCTCGGCATGCGGCCGACGAAGCTGGCGGAGCTGGAATCCTTCACGGCCGCCCTTCAAGATCTGACCGCAGGCCGCGAGGCGGACTACCGCGAGGGAACCCGGTCCAGCAGAGTGCGCTTCCTGCACGCCGGACCGTACGTCGACACCGAGGCTCCCGTGGAGTTCGTCGTGGCCGCGTTCGGCCTGAAGGCCGCCGCGGTCGCCGGCCGGCTCGGCGCGGGAGTGATCTCCTTCGGGATGCACGACCCCGCGGCCTGGACCGCCCTCGGCCAGGCCCGGCGGACAGCGGCGCGGGACGCGGGCGACGCCGGGCGGACCCGCTCGTACCTCATGTCCTCCCTCCATGTCCTGGCCGACGGCGAGGACCGCTACGGCGACCGGGTCAAGGACTCGATGGGGCACATCGCACTGAGCGCACTGATCCTCGGCGCGGAGAACCCCGCCTTCCGCGCGGCCCTCCCTCCGGAGGAGGCCGCCGCTGTCGGCCGCCTGCTCCGGCTGCGCGGCACCACCCCCACCGACCCCAAGCGTCACCAGACGCTCTACCGCAACTACCTGGGCCGACTGTCCCCCGAGGACCGCGAGCTCGTCGTGCCTTCCCTGGTGGACAGATTCGGTCTGGTCGGCACCAGGGGCGAGGTCGTCGAGCGGATCGACGCGCTGGAGAAGGCGGGGGTCGACGAGCTGGTGATCCAGCCCGTCGTGGACCCGGAGAACGAAATGGCCGAGTTCGCGCGGCTGCTGGCCTGACACCCGGCGAAGGACGGCCGTCGGGCCGTCCGGGCACACCGCGTCCGGCTAATCCTCCTCGGTGGGGGTGAGCACGTTCAACGCCTCGTGCAGGCGGTCCAGCACGCGCTCCGCCTCCCCGGGTTTCGCTTCGGCCAACCGGTACGACATGACGGCGTGGGCCGCCGTCGCGAGCCGGCTGTCCAGCGGGCCGTTGAACAGTTCGGCCGTGACGACCATGGCGCTGACGTCGGGGGTGTACGGCTTCGCCAGGTGTTCCTGCACCGCGTCCATGCCCTGCCGCACCAGGATGCCGCGGCACTCGTGTGTCAAGGACGCCAGCCAGGCGGCCCGCTGCTGGTAGGCAGGGGAGGCGCCGCTGCCGTCGTCGAAGGCGAAGGTCGGTGCGAGGGCGGTGACGAGGCGGTCGACGTACGCGTGCTCGGCGAGCGCGTCGTGCTGCGGGTGGTCCTTGCGGAACTCGTCCCAGTCCTGCTCGGTCCACGCGAGATTCTCCAGGAGCACCGGGTAACGGTCGTGATAGCCGCCCTCCACGTCCCGGAAGACGGTCCTGAGCAGGTCGAAGGGCAACTCGGCCGACTCGGCGAGCAGGACCGCGTCGTACAGGTCCTTGCCCTCCGGGTACCGGTCGGTGACCAGCCACAGGATTTTCCAGGCGAGGGAGAGCGCCGGGGTGGCGGCACCGATCCGGACGGGTTCCGTGCCGTCGGGGCCGGGCACTTCGGTGAGGGCGGCCGGGGCGGGCAGCTCCTCGTTGAAGACGAAGTCGAGCTGGACGGTGCCGGGCGGCACGCCGTCGTCGTGCGCCGTCCACGGGATGACCAGCCGCTGCCCGGGAACCCGGTCGTACGTCCAGATCTCGTCGCCGGACGCGCCGCTCGCGTCCAGCCGCACCGGGCCGCCGCGCAGGGACAGTTCCTCGGCCGTGCGGGTGATGTCGTCGAGCATGCGGGGCGTCCGGCCGTCCCCCTGGTTCCAGGTCGGCGGCACGACGACGAAATCCAGGTCTCCGGGCTCCCGGGCCTCGGCGCCGAACCATGCCTTGAGCAGGACGCTGCCGCGCAGGACGAGGTGGTCGGCCCACGGCGACCGGGCGACGGCCGTCAGGGCGTGGTGCAGGGCGTGCCGGCGAGCGGCGTACCACCGGTCACCGGTCGCCGCGTCGGCGAAGTGTGGATCACCGAGCCGCATGGCACGGCTGTAGTGCCGGACCGAAGGGTCGAACACCGGCGGCTGGACGACCCCGTCGCCCTGGACGGGCAGCAGGGTGGCCGGGAGGTCCATCGCGGAGCGGGTCGCCTCGTCGGGGGGTGTCGTGGGGACGGCGGCCGACCCGGGCCAGGGCCCGTGTCCGAAGGCCCGCCAGCCGGTGTTCCGTCGGTCTGGTGACGTCATGTGTCCGCTCACACCCCGTGCTTCTCGTCGATCCAGCCGTCGTCCAGCGACTCGTCACTGTCCAGGACGACGAACTCCCGTTCGGTCGAGGCTATGTCGTACCCGGCGTCACGGAGTCCGGCCAGCAGGGCGGCGAGACGCCGTTCCGCGGTGACCCGGCCGACCGAGCGGCAGCGCTGGGTCACGAAACGTTCCTCGCGCCCGTCGGCGCGGGTCCGCCGCGCGTTGCGGGAGAGATGGGCGGCATGCCGACGCGAGAGGTCCGTGAGGTCCGTGAGATCTGTGAGAGCCGGGCAGGGGTGCGCGGCGGCCCCGCCGGCGCGGTCCAGCAGGAGTTTGACGTGATGCTCGAAGTAGTAACCCGGGCCGAGGGCCGCCGCGGCTCCGTCGGTGACCGGTACGCCGTCCGTCCACGGCGTCGCCTCGATCTTCGTACGGACCACCTCGAAGCCGGCGGCCCGCAGTTGCGCGGCCTCGGCCGCCGCCCGCGCGCGAACCCGCCGCACCGGCCCGCTGTCGCGCAGGGTGAGCATGGGCTGGGAGGGCGTCGTGCCGCGCTCCAGGACGATGTGCACCCATTTCAGGCCGCGCGCCGCCGCGTACTCCTCCAGGCCGGCGGCCGCACCCGGCGCCATGCCCGCGCCCGCACCCGTGCCGGGCCCCGGGTCCGTCCCGGTGCCGGGCCCCGGTTCCGTCCCCGTGTCCCGTACGGTCAGGTGCGTCTCGAATTCCCCGTGGAAGGCCGGAGCTTCGGACGTGCTGCTCCGCCGCACCGTCCGGTGGCCGTTTTTGATCATTCGGAGATGCTCCCAGACCGGGGCCGGAGCCTTCTGTTCCCCCTCGGGAACTCCCGGTGCGCCCCGGCCCGTTCCGCAGGCCCCCGGGCAGCCCCGGCGTGCGGTACCGGTGGCACTTCCGGCGGCGTGCTCTCGGCCGTCGGGGCGGCTCCGGTGCGGGCGTGGACAGACCGGTTTGACTCCTGCCACGATGGGGCCATGTCCCTACAGACAGACCGGTCTTCTCTGGCCGGTCCGGATGCCCTGGGGGTCCGTACCCGGCTGTTCGGCTCCTGTGCCGTGCTGACCGTACGGGGCGAGATCGACTACGGCACCGTGCCGGTTCTGGACGAGGTCGTCGAAGCGTTGCCGTGCGGCCTGAAGAGCGTGGTCCTGGAGATGACCGGAGTCACGTTCATGGATGCGGCCGGACTGCACTTCCTGCGGCGCCTGGACGCCTACGGGCAGCGGCGGGGCATTCCGGTGCGTGCGCTCAACCTGCGCCGTCAGCCACAGCGGGTGATGGAACTGGCCCGCAAGTGGCCCGGCACGCCGCGACTGGGCACCGTCCCCGGCCGTGCGGCCCCGACCGGGGTGCCGACGGTCCAGGAGCCGCAGTGAGACGGCGCACCCTGGCGGCCCTGCGGCTCGCCACCTATCCGGGGGCGCGGCGCACGAAGACGGAGGCGGCGTCCGGCGGTCCGGACGGCGCCGCGCGCGGCGGCGACGAGGCGGTGGTGGAGCAGCTGCGGGCGGAGAACGCGCAGTTGCGGCAGGCGCTCGACAGCCGGCCGGTGATCGACCAGGCCCGCGGCATCCTCATGGCCCACGCGTCCTGCACCGCCGAGCAGGCGTGGGACATCCTGCGGCAGACGTCCCAGCGCACGAACACCAAGGTGTACGAGGTCGCCGGCGAGGTGGTCGCGAGTGCCACGGGGGCCGTCGCGCCGGGGCCGGTGCGGGCGCAGTTGCAGGCCGCGGTGGAACGGCACCGGGCCGCCCGGCGTACGAGTGGGTGACGGGTAGGCGGGTGGCCGGCGGGCTGCCGTTGCGGGTGTGCCTGGTGAGTGGTGCGTGGCGTGTGGTGCGTGGTGCGTGGGCAGCCGCCGTGCCGGTCCCGGTGCTCAGTCCGCCAGTTGCGGCAGCACCTTCGTACGGTAGAAGTCGAAGAATCCCCGCTGTTCCGGGCCGATCTGGTTGACATAGACGGTGTCGAACCCGGCCTCGGCGTACGCGTGCAGCGCGGACACGTGCGCGTCCACGTCGTCGCCGCAGGTGACCGCCTCCGCGACGCGTTCGGGGGTGACCAGTTGGGACGCCTGCTCGAAGTGGCGGGGTGTGGGGAGGATCTGCGGCAGTTCGCCGGGGAGCTGTTCGTTGGCCCACAGGCGGTGCGCGGTGCGCACGGCCTCGTCGCGGTCCGGGTTCCAGCAGACCTTCACGCCGCCCAGTACGGGTTTGTTGCCGCCGCCACCGCGCCGGAAGCGTTCGACGGCGTCCGCGTCGGGAGTCATGGTCACGAAGCCGTCGCCGACGCGGGCGGCCAGTTCGGTGGCGTTGGGGCCGAACGCGGAGACGTCGATGGGCACCGGTTCGTCGGGCACGGTGTAGAGCCGGGCGTTCTCCACGGTGTAGTGCTTGCCGTGGTGGCTGACCTCGCCGCCCTCGAAGAGCTGCCGCATCACCTGGACGGCCTCCTCCAGCATCTCCAGGCGCACCGAGGCCTGCGGCCAGTGATCGCCGAGGATATGCTCGTTGAGGGCCTCGCCGCTGCCCACGCCGAGCCGGAAACGGCCGTCGAGGAGCACTCCGCTGGTGGCCGCCGCCTGCGCCGTGACCACGGGGTGCAGCCGCATGACGGGGCAGGTCACCGCGGTCTCCACGGGCAGCGAGGTGACCTGGGACAGTGCCCCGATCACCGACCAGACGAAGGGGCTCTGGCCCTGGGCGTCGTTCCACGGGTGGAAGTGGTCGGAGATCCACAGTCTGGTGAAGCCGGCCTGCTCCGCCATGCGGGCCTGTTCGACCAGTTCCGCCGGGCTGTGCTCCTCGCAGGAGAGGAAGTATCCGTAGTCGGTCATCGGGGCTCCGTGCGGTCTCGACGGCCCGCGGAGGGCCGGGGTGGGTGGCTGGTGGATCGCCCCCGTGGGTGCTGCGCCGGGTAACCCTTTCGCGGCCGGGAAAACCCGCGCCGGGGCCGCCGGGGACGTGCCAGTGCCGTAGCGCTGCCGTACGCGGGCGGTACGCCGGTGGTGCATCGGCGTACCGCCCGCGTACGGAAACGATTCGGCTCGGGTGATCCGGGTACTGGAGCTGCCACGACAAGGAACACCGCTTTAGACTTGAAAGCGGCTTTTGGGTGGATGGGAACGGTGCTTCCGGCCGCCAGAACTAGGAGATCCGCGATGCGAGCGAACGTCTGGCACGGCAAGCGTGACGTCCGCGTGGAGAACGTCCCCGACCCGCAGATCAAGAAGCCGACCGACGCGGTCATCAAGGTCACGTCCAGCGGCCTGTGCGGATCGGACCTGCATCTGTACGAGGTCCTCACGCCGTTCATGACACCCGGCGACATCCTGGGGCACGAGCCGATGGGCATCGTGGAGGAGGTCGGCCCGGAGGTCACGAACCTCAGTCCCGGCGACCGGGTGGTGATCCCCTTCCAGATCGCCTGCGGCTCCTGCCGGATGTGCGCCGACGGCCTGCAGACGCAGTGCGAGACCACGCAGGTACGCGAGCACGGCTCGGGCGCCGCGTTGTTCGGGTACACCAAGCTTTACGGTTCGGTGCCGGGCGCGCAGGCCGAGTTCCTGCGGGTGCCGCAGGCCCAGTACGGGCCGATCAAGGTGCCGCACGGCCCCGCCGACGACCGCTTCGTCTACCTGTCGGACGTACTGCCCACCGCCTGGCAGGCGGTGCGGTACGCCGGCGTCGCCAAGGGCAGCAGCGTCGCCGTCCTCGGGCTGGGGCCGATCGGCGCGATGGCCTGCCGGATCGCCCGGCACCTCGGGGCCGAGCAGGTGATCGGAGTCGACCATGTGCCGGAACGGCTGGCGCGGGCGCGCCGCGACGGGGTGACCGTCTTCGACCTGGACGCCTTCGACGGCGAGGACGGGCTGCTGGAGGCCGTCAAGGACGTCACCGACGGCCGCGGCCCGGACGCCGTGGTCGACGCGGTGGGCACCGAGGCGCACGGCAGCCCCGCCGGAAAGCTGGCGCAGCAGGCCGCCGGGCTGATGCCGTCCCGCTGGGCCGAGAAGCTGATGAGCAAGGCGGGGGTGGACCGGCTGGGCGCCCTGCACCTGGCGATCTCGATGGCGCGGCGCGGCGGCACGATCTCGATCAGCGGTGTGTACGGCGGGATGAGCGACCCGATGCCCATGCTGGTCATGTTCGACAAGCAGCTCACGTTCCGGATGGGCCAGGCCAACGTGCGGCGCTGGGCGGACGACATCCTTCCGCTGCTGACCGACGAGGACCCGCTCGGCGTGGACGACTTCGCCACGCACCGGCTGCCGCTGGACCGTGCGCCCGAGGCGTACGAGATGTTCCAGAAGAAGACGGACGGCGCGATCAAGGTGCTGTTCACCCCGTGACGGGGCGGCACCTGACACGTCCGCGTACTCACGGGGCGAGGTGAAAGGACCGGTCATGCCGCATTTCGCTGCCGCACCGCCGATCGCGGGGCTGACGGCCCTGGTGACGGGCGGATCGCGCGGCCTGGGCCTGCTGATGGCGCGTCGGCTCGTGGCGCGTGGCTGCCGGGTGACGATCCTGGCGCGCGACGGGAAGGAGCTGGCGGAGGCCGCCCGGTCGCTGTCCCGTCCCGGCGGGCCGCCGGTCGGTACGGCGGTCTGCGACGTCCGCGACCGGGCGGCGGTCGAGGCCGTCGTCGAGGACGTGGCGGCGCGGGAGGGCGGGCTGGACATCGTCATCGGCAACGCCGGGGTCATCCAGGTGGGGCCGTCCGCGTCCGTGGGCCACGAGGCGTTCCACGACGCCATGCAGACGATCTTCGACGGGGCGCTCAACACGTCCCTGGCCGCCCTCCCCCATCTGCGCCGCAGTCCGGCCGGCGGGCGGCTGGCGCTGATCGGTTCGGTCGGTGGCCTGCTGGCCGTACCGCATCTGCTGCCGTACTCCTGCGCCAAGTTCGCGGTCGCCGCGCTGGCCGAGGGGCTGCACGCGGAGGAGAGCGGGTACGGGGTGTCGGTGACGGCGGTGCATCCGGGGCTGATGCGGACCGGTTCGCATCTGCACGCGCAGTTCGGGGGCGACGCCCCTCGGGAGTACGCCTGGTTCTCGGCGCTGGCGGGCACGCCCGTCCTGTCGATGAACGCCGCGCGCGCCGCCGAGCGCATCGTCTCCGGCGTACAGCGCCGCCGCCCCCGTGTGGTCCTGACCCCGGCCGCCCACCTGGCCGCGAAGGCGCACGGCCTGGCGCCCGTCACCACCACCCGCCTGTCGTCGGTCCTGGCGAGAGTCCTGCCGCGGGACGCGGTGGGCGCACCGGGCGTGACCGAGGGCATCGCGGTGGAGAACGGCGGCCAGGCCCCCGCCTCGCGGCTGCGCAAGGTGTTCAGCGCCCTCAACGACCGGGCCGCCGGGCGGTTGAACCAGTACGGGCGGGCGGCGCCGCCCGCCCGCTGACCGGCGGTCCGGCCCGGCGCACCGGGGGCCGGGCCCCGGCGACAAGGCACCACGGCCGGATCCGTACGTGACCGGCCCACGCGGAAGGATGGACACGGGTGAGCCCACGCGGAGCCGCACTCTTCGACGTCGACGGAACGCTGGTCGACAGCACCTATCTGCACGCCGTCACCTGGTGGGAGGCGTTCCGGCAGTCCGGGCACCGGGTGCCCATGGCGGAGATCCACCGGACCATCGGCATGGGGTCCGACCACCTGATCGGCCGGCTGCTCGGCGAGGACCGGGACAGCGACGAGGACGAGACGATCCGGACGGCGCACGGCACGCTCTTCGCCCAGTACTGGGAGCGGCTGGCCCCGCTCGACGGCGCCGCCGAGCTGCTGCGGGCGTGCGCGAAGCGCGGCTGGACGGTGGTGCTGGCCAGTTCGGCGCACGGCCCCGAGCTGGAGGCGATGCGCCGGGCGCTGGACGCGGAGGACGCCATCACCGCGGTCACCGGCTCCGACGACGTGTCGGCGAGCAAACCGGCCCCCGACCTGGTGCAGAGCGCCCTGGAACAGAGCGGCGTGGCCGCGGACTCCGCCGTGTTCATCGGTGACACCGTCTGGGACGTACAGGCCAGCCGCCGCGCCGGTGTGCCGTGTCTGGCGGTGCTCAGCGGCGGCTTTCCGGAGCGTGACCTGCGGGAGGCGGGCGCGCACGAGGTGTACGAGGGTCCGACGGACCTGGTCGAGCGGCTGGACAGCAGCCTGCTCGTGGCGCCGGGAAGGCGATGACGGCGGGGCCGGTCCGCGACGGGGACCGCCCCGCACCGTGGCCGGAGGAGCGCACCGCCGCGCTGGAGGCGGCGCTCCGCGCCCGCGTGGACGGCGAGGTGCGGTTCGACGCGGGCAGCCGGGGCGCGTACGCCACCGACGGGTCGAACTACCGGCAGGTGCCGATCGGCGTGGTGGTGCCGCGGACGACCGGCGCGGGCGCGGAAGCCGTCGCGGTGTGCGCGGAGTTCGGCGCGCCGGTGCTGTCGCGGGGCGGGGGTACGAGCCTGGGCGGCCAGTGCACCAACACCGCCGTGATCATCGACTGGACCAAGTACTGCGACGCGCTGCTGTCCGTGGACCCCGGCGCCCGTACGTGCGTGGTGGAGCCCGGCATCGTGCTGGACGAGCTGAACCGGCAGCTGGCGCCGCACGGGCTGAAGTTCGGGCCCAAGCCGTCGACGCACAGCCACTGTGCGCTGGGCGGCATGATCGGCAACAACTCGTGCGGCGCGTCCGCGCAGGCGTACGGCAAGACGGCGGACAACGTACGGCGGCTGGAGATCCTGACGTACGACGGGCTGCGCTGCTGGGTGGGTCCGACGTCCGAGGACGCATACAAGGAGGCGGTCGCCGGGGGCGGTCGCAAGGGGCAGCTCTACGAGGGGCTGCGGAGCATCGCCACGCGCTACATGGCCGACGTCCGCCGCGACTTCCCGGACATCCCCCGGCGGGTCTCCGGCTACAACCTGGACGCGCTGCTGCCGGAGCACGGCTTCAACTTGGCCCGCGCGCTGGTGGGCAGCGAAGGCACGCTGGTCACCGTGTTGCGCGCGGAGCTGGAGCTGGTCCCCGTACTGCCTTACGAGGCGATGCTGGTCCTCGGCTACCCGGACATCTGCACGGCCGCCGACGACGTACCGCACCTCCTCCAGCACGGCGACCCGACACAGCTGGAGGCCATAGACGGCCGGATGGCGCAGCTGATGCGGGAGGAAGGCGCCTACCTGGACTCGCTGGAGAACTTCCCTGAGGGCGACAGCTGGCTGCTGTTGCAGTTCAGCGGTGACAGCCGGGAGGAGGTGGACTCCCAGTGCCAGGCACTGCTCGACGGTATCAGCCGGTCCCAGGACGACGCGTCGGTGGCCTTCTCCGACGATCCGGGGCGGGAGCAGAAGATGCTCAAGGCGCGGGAGGCAGGGCTCGGCGTGACCGCCAGGCCGCCGGACGACCGGGAGACCTGGGAAGGCTGGGAGGACTCCGCGGTGCCGCCGGACCGGCTCGGCGACTACCTGCGGGACCTGGGTGACCTGTTCCACGAGTTCGGCTACGACCACGCGGCGCTGTACGGGCACTTCGGGCAGGGCTGTGTGCACACCCGCATCCCGTTCGACCTCAAGAGCGCCGAGGGCGTCGCGGACTTCCGCGCGTTCCTCTTCCGCGCCGCCGACCTGGTCGCCTCGTACGGCGGGTCGCTGTCCGGCGAGCACGGTGACGGGCAGGCCCGCGGGGAGCTGCTGCCGCGGATGTTCGGCGAGCGGCTGATGACGGCGTTCGCGGAGCTCAAGGGGCTGTTCGACCCGGACGACCGGATGAACCCCGACAAGGTCGTGCACCCGGCCGGAGTCGACGAGCACCTGCGCCTGGGCGCCGGGTGGCGGCCGCGGAGCCCGGACACCCGCTTCGCCTACCCGGATGACGACCACAGCTTCACCCAGGCCGTGATGCGCTGTGTCGGCGTCGGCAACTGCCGTACGCACGAGGGCGGCGTGATGTGCCCCTCGTACCGGGCGACGGGCGAGGAGGAGCACTCCACGCGCGGCCGGGCCCGGCTGCTGTTCGAGATGCTGGGCGGGCACGCGGACTCCCCGGTCACCGACGGCTGGCGCTCCACGGAGGTACGGGACGCGCTGGACCTCTGTCTGGCGTGCAAGGGCTGCAAGTCGGACTGCCCGGTCGGTGTCGACATGGCGACGTACAAGGCGGAGTTCCTCTCCCACCACTACGCGGGGCGGCTGCGGCCCGCCGCGCACTACTCGATGGGCTGGCTGCCGCTGTGGGCCCGGCTCTCCCGGCTCGCTCCCGGGCTGGTCAACGCCGCGCTGAACGCGCCGGGACTGGCCCGGCTCGGCAAGCGCCTGGCCGGGGTGGCCGCCGAGCGGGACGCGCCGGTCTTCGCGAGCGAATCGTTTGTGCAGTGGTGGCGGGCGCGCGGCACCCCCGAGCCGGACCCGGCGGACCCGCGGACGGTCGTGCTGTGGCCCGACACGTTCAGTACGTACTTCCATCCGGGCGTCGCGAAGGCGGCGGTGCGGGTGCTGGAGGACGCCGGGTTCCGGGTCGCCGTGCCGGAGCGGGCGGTGTGCTGCGGGCTGACATGGATCTCCACCGGCCAGCTGGACACCGCCGGACGGGTGCTGCGGCGGACCCTGGACGTGCTGCGGCCGTGGATCGAGGCCGGCACCCCCGTCATCGGGCTGGAGCCGTCCTGCACCGCCGTCTTCCGCGCCGACGCGCCCGAGCTGATGCCGGACGACGAGGACGTACAGCGGCTGGCGCGGCAGTTCCGTACCTTCTCCGAGCAGCTGGTCAACCATGCCCCCGAGGGCTGGCGGCCACCGTCGCTGGGCCGGTCGGCGACCGTGCAGACGCACTGTCACCAGCACGCGGTGCTGGCGTTCGACGCCGACCGGGAGCTGATGCGCAGGGCCGGGGTGGCCGCCGACGTGCTGGACGCCGGGTGCTGCGGGCTCGCCGGGAACTTCGGTTTCGAGCGCGGGCACCACGGGCTGTCGACGGCCATCGCGGAGCAGGGTGTGCTGCCTGCCGTACGGGACACGCCGCCCGGCTCGCTCGTACTGGCCGACGGCTTCAGCTGCCGTACGCAGATCGAACAGGGCGGCACCGGGCGGCAGCCCGTGCACCTGGCCGAGGCGCTGGCCCTGGCGCTCGACCGGCGGCTGCCCGCCGACCGTCCGGAGCGGACCGCCGACCGCCCGGTGCCGCCCGCGGCCGGCACCGGCCGCCTGCTGACCGCCGCCGCGGCCGCGGCCACCGGCAGCGCGCTGGCCGCCGTCACCCGTTTGCTGGTGCGCAGGCTGCGCCGCTGATCCCCGGGCCGGGAATCGTGCAACCGTTTGAGGCAGGTACGTCCGTTTGAGAACGGTCCGGTCAGCCGTGCATCCGTGGAGCCGGGGCGGGCACACGGAACACCGGGCCGGCACCCGCCGTCGCGATTTGTGAGAGGAAAGAACCGCATGACCACCAAAGTTTCCGACCACATCCTCCAGCGCCTGCGCGAATGGGACGTCGACCATGTCTTCTCCTACGCGGGAGACGGCATCAACGGCCTCCTCGCGGCCTGGGGGCGGGCGGACAACCAGCCGAAGTTCGTGCAGGCCCGGCACGAGGAGATGGCCGCGTTCGAGGCCGTCGGGTACGCCAAGTTCTCCGGCAAGGTGGGCGTGTGCGCGGCGACCTCGGGCCCCGGTGCGATCCACCTGCTGAACGGGCTCTACGACGCGAAGCTGGACCACGTCCCCGTGGTCGCCATCGTGGGCCAGACCGCGCGCAGCGCGATGGGCGGCTCCTACCAGCAGGAAGTCGACCTGATGGCCCTGTACAAGGACGTCGCGTCGGAATTCTGCGAGATGGTGACCGTCCCCGAGCAGTTGCCGAACGTCATCGACCGGGCGATGCGGACCGCGTACGCCAAGCGGACCGTCACCGCGGTCATCATCCCCGGTGACGTGCAGGAGCTGGAGTACAGCGCGCCGACGCACGAGTTCAAGATGGTGCCGTCCAGCCTGGGCGTCTCGCAGTACGCGCCGGTGCCGGCCGACGAGGAGCTGCGGCGCGCCGCCGAGGTGCTGAACGCGGGCGAGAAGGTGGCGATCCTGGTCGGGCAGGGGGCCCGGGGCGCCCGCGAGCGGGTCGAGGAGATCGCCGAGCTGCTGGGCGCGGGCGTGGCCAAGGCGCTGCTCGGCAAGGACGCGCTGTCCGACGAGCTGCCGTACGTGACCGGCGCCATCGGGCTGCTGGGCACCCGGCCCAGTTACGAGCTGATGCAGGACTGCGACACGCTGCTGGTCATCGGCTCCAGCTTCCCGTACTCGCAGTTCCTGCCCGAGTACGGGCAGGCCCGCGCCGTGCAGATCGACATCGACCCGTTCATGGTCGGCCTGCGCTACCCCTTCGAGGTCAACCTCGTCGGCGACGCGTCCAGGACGCTGGAACGGCTGACGCCGCTGCTCAAGCGCAAGAAGGCGCGCAAGTGGCGGGAGCAGATCGAGTCGAACGTCGAGCGCTGGTGGAAGGTCATGGAGCGGCGCGCCGCCGTGCAGGCCGACCCGGTCAACCCGGAGTACGTGGTGCACGCGCTCGACGCGCTGCTGCCCGACGACGTGATCCTGGCCGCGGACTCCGGCTCGGCCGCCAACTGGTACGCGCGCCACCTGCGGCTGCGCGGCTCGATGCGCGGCTCGCTGTCCGGGACGCTGGCCACCATGGGGCCGGGCGTGCCGTACGTCATCGGCGCCAAGTTCGCCCACCCGGAGCGGCCCGCGCTGGCCATCGTCGGTGACGGGGCGATGCAGATGAACGGCATGGCGGAGCTGATCACCGCGTCCAAGTACTGGCGGGAGTGGAGCGATCCGCGGCTGATCGTGGCCGTCCTGAACAACGAGGACCTCAACCAGGTGACGTGGGAGATGCGGGCCATGTCCGGGGCCCCGCAGTTCGAGGAGTCGCAGCGCATCCCGGACGTGCCGTACGCCGACTTCGCGCGCTCCATCGGGCTCGGGGGCGTCCGGGTCGAACGGCCCGAGGAGGTGGAGGGCGCCTGGCGGCAGGCGCTCGCCGCCGACCGGCCGTTCGTCATCGACTTCCGTACCGACCCCAACGTGCCGCCGATCCCGCCGCACGCCACGCTGGACCAGATCGAGGCGGCGGCGAGCGCGATCCTCAAGGGCGACCCGGAGACGGCCGGGGTGCTCAAGCAGGGCGTCAAGGCGAAGATCCAGGAGTTCCTGCCGGGCAAGGGCCACGGGGACAGCGACAAGTGACCGGCCGGTCCGGGCCCGGCGCCACCGCCGGGCCCGGGCCGCGGCCGGACCGAACGATGTGCATCACAAGGAGGACCCGTGGCCAGGTTGACGGCGTTGAAGGACTGGCGGCACTGGCGGCGGGGGCGGGCTCTGCGCCCCGCCCCCGGCGCGGACGATGTGGAGAACGCGACCCAGCGCGTGCTGATGTACGGCGTACTGCCCATGTGGTTCGTGCCCGCCGTCGCCGACTGGGTGATGCACCGGCGTACGAACATCGAGAAGACTACCGGCGTCAAGGAGTCGGCGATCCACGCGCTGATGATGGCGGAGGCCGGCGTGCCGGTGCTGGCCGGGCTGGTCGCGCGCGTCAACCCGCTGGTGCTGTCGATGATGGGCGGAGCCGCCGCCGTGCACAGCGCGACCGCCATTTGGGACGTGACGGTGGCCACCGAGGACCGCGAGGTACGCCCGGTGGAGCAGCACATCCACAGTTTCCTGGAGGTGCTGCCGCTGGCCGCCGTGGTCATCACGTCCTGCCTGCACTGGGAGTCCGTACGGGACCTCGCGCGCGGCGGAAAGCGGCCGGACGCCTGGAAACTGCTGCCCAAGGAGCGGCCGCTGCCCAAGAAGTACCTGGCCGGCATCGCGGCCGGGGTGGGCGCCTGCGTCGCCCTGCCGTACGCGGAGGAATTCACCCGGTGCGTCCGGGCCCGCAAGTCCGGCGCGTGAATGCCGGGCGGAGGTGTTCCCCGCGTTCGGCCCGTCGGGGCAGTCGCGGGGGCCGTTCGTTAGAGGCTTCCCTTCACGGGTAACCGTAGGTGTCGGGAATCGGTGTGTGAGACGAAGGAGGATCACCATGCCCGCAGGATCGAACTCCAAGCGTGAGCGCCAGTACGAGCACATCAAGGAAGGCGCCGAGAAGCGCGGTACGTCCAAGGGCCGGGCCAAGGAGATCGCGGCCCGTACCGTCAACAAGGAACGCGCCCGCTCCGGCGAGTCCAAGACCGCCAGCAAGTCCTCGACCAAGGACAGCAAGTCGGCTCCCGAGCGCGGCGGCCAGCGCTCCGGCAACCGCACCGGCTCCAAGGGCCCCACGCGCGACCAGCTCTACAACGAGGCCAGGCAGCGCGGCGTGGAAGGCCGGTCGAACATGAACAAGGACCAGCTGGCCAAGGCCCTGGGCCGCTGAGCCGGCGGACCGGCCATGGGCAAGGAACCGCTGCGGACCTACCAGTCCAAACGGCATTTCGACCGGACGTCGGAACCGCGGGGCGGCGATGCGGCGGACTCTTCGGATTCCGCCGAGGAGCCGCGTTTCGTGGTGCAGATCCATGACGCGAGCACCATGCACTTCGATTTCCGGCTGGAGGTCGACGGGGTGCTCAAGTCGTGGTCCGTACCGAAAGGGCCGTCCACCGATCCGAAGGACAAACGGCTGGCGATGCCGACCGAGGACCACCCGTTGGACTACCGCGATTTCGAGGGCGTCATCCCGAAGGGCGAATACGGGGGCGGCACGGTCATCGTGTGGGACCAGGGCCGTTATCGTCCGATGTCGCACGACAAGAAGGGCCGCGCGGTCCCCTTCGCCGAGTCGCTGGAAAAGGGCCATGCGACGTTCTGGATGGAGGGGAAGAAACTGCACGGCGGTTATGCCCTCACCCGGTTCCGCGGCGGCCCCGGCAGCGACGAGCGGGAATCGTGGCTGCTGGTGAAGTCCGACGACGCCCACGCGGACGGACAGGGCACGCCCGACCCCCGCCGGGCGCGCTCGGCGCTGAGCGGGCACACGCTCAAGCAGGTGGCCGAGGACGTGGCGGCGGAGTCCGGCGAGGACGGCCAGGACGGCTAGGCGACAGGCACGGGCACCTGCGGGATGCCCGTGTAGTTCTCGGCCAGTTCGGCGGCGGCGTGCGGGGACGTGGCGATGCGGTCGAGCTGGGAGAGCTGGAGGCGCGTGTCGAACGCGCTCTGGCCCGGGGTCGTGTGCAGCAGCGTCGTCATGAAGTACGAGAAGTGCTCGGCCCGCCAGACGCGGCGCAGGCAGGCGTCGGACCAGCCGTCCAGCAGCTCGGACGAACCGGTGTCCTTCAGGTGCGCGAAGGCGCGGGCCAGTTCCCCGACGTCGGAGACGGCGAGGTTGAGCCCCTTCGCGCCGGCCGGCGGGACGATGTGTGCCGCGTCCCCGGCGAGCAGCACCCGCCCGTACCGCAGGGGCTCGGTGACCACGCTGCGCATCGGCAGGACGGACTTGGCGCTGATCGGGCCGCGCGCCAGTTCCCAGAGGCCGTCGGTGGCGGAGCGGGCGTCGAGTTCGTCCCAGATCCGCTCGTCGGGCCAGTCGGCCGGGTCGGTGCCGTTGGGCACCTGGAGGTAGAGGCGGCTGACGGTGGGTGAGCGCATGCTGAACAGGGCGAAGCCGCGCTCGGAGTGGGCGTAGACCAGCTCGTCGCAGGACGGTGGCACGTCGGCGAGGACGCCGAGCCAGGAGTACGGGTACGCGCGCTCGTACGTACGGCGCGCGCCGGTCGGCACCGCGTCCCGGGTCACGCCGTGGAAGCCGTCGCAGCCCACAACGTAATCGCAGGTCAGGGTGTGTTCGCGGCCTGCGTGCGCATAGTGGATCACGGGTCGTGCGGTGGCCGCGCCGGTCACGGCGAGCGCCCGGGCCCCGAAGACCAGCGGTCCACCGTCGGCGAGTTGGAGACCGATGAGGTCCTTGACCACCTCGGTCTGTGCGTAGACGACGACGTTGCGGCCGCCGGTCAGGGCCGGGAGGTCGATACGGTGCGAGCGCCCGTCGTAGCGCAGCCGGATGCCGTGGTGGACGAGTCCGTACCGGTCCAGGCGCTCCCCCGCGCCGCAGGCGCGCAGCGTGTCGACGGTGCCCTGTTCCAGGACTCCGGCGCGCTGACGGCGTTCGACGTAGGCGCGGTCGCGGCTCTCCAGGACAACACTGTCGATGCCGGAGCGGTGCAGCAGCCGCGCCAGGAGCAGTCCCGCCGGGCCGCCGCCGACGATTCCGACCGTGGTCGTGGCCGGGGCGGGAGCGGCGGTACGTGGGCGGGGTGTGGCGGACGTGGGGGTGGCCCTCGGGGGCGTGGGGTGCATCGGGGGCGTGGGGTGCATCGGGATCAGCTCTCTTCGCGGTGCTCGGCGAGGACTTCGCGGTGCTCGGCGAGGACGCGGTCGGCCAGCGCGAACGCGGAGTTCGCTGCCGGGACGCCGCAGTAGACGGCCGACTGGAGCAGTACTTCGCGGATGTCCTCGGGGGTCAGCCCGTTGCGCAGGGCCGCGCGCAGGTGCAGGGCCAGTTCGTCGTGGTGGCCGCGTGCCACCAGGGCGGTGATCGTGACGCAGCTTCGGGTGTGCCGGGACAGTCCGGGGCGGGTCCAGATCTCGCCCCAGGCGTAGCGGGTGATGAAGTCCTGGAAGACGGCGGTGAAGGCGGTGGTGCGGGCGGCCGCGCGGTCGACGTGGTCGTCCCCCAGGACCGCGCGGCGGACGGCGGTACCGGCGGCGTGCCGGGCGCGGTCGTCGGTGGGGTGTTCCGGCGACGGGGAGGCCGTGAGGTGTCCGAGGAGGGCGGCGAGGACGGGTACGGGCTGCTCGGCGTTGGCCAGGTGGGCGGCCCCGGCGATCTCGGTCAGGCTCGCGGCGGGCATGCCGTCGGCGAGTTGGCGGGCGTCGGCGGGTGGCGTCGCGGGATCGTTTCGGCCCGCGACGACGAGGGTGGGCGCGCCGATCCGGGCCAGGTCGCCGCGCAGGTCGTAGGTGGCGAGCGCGTCGCAGCAGGCCGCGTATCCCTCGGGGACCACGGTCCGTAGCCCGGCCAGGAGTGCGTCCGCTGCCCGTGATCCGGCGAAGGCCGGGGTGAACCAGCGGCCGGCGGCCGTGGCGGCGACCGGCGCGAGGCCCTGTTCCCGTACGAGAGCGGCCCGTTCGTGCCACGCCGCGGGCTCGCCGAAGCGGGCGGCGGAGCAGACCAGGGCGAGGGACGCGATCCGGTCGGGGTGGTGCACGGCGAGCCAGGCGCCGACCGCGCCGCCCAGGGAGATGCCCGCGTACGCGAACCGGTCGATGCCGAGGGAGTCGGCGAGGGCGAGGACGAGGCCGCCGAGGTCGGCGACCGTGCAGGACGCGTCCGTACGGCTGGTGCCTGTGCCTGTGCCCGCGCCCGTGCCTGCGCCCGTGTTCGTGAGGACGTCGTACGGTGTCCCGCCGTGCCCCGGCAGGTCCCACCGCACCACGCGGAACCGGCGTGCCAGCGCCTCCACCTGGGGCTCCCACACCTGGAGCGAGGTGCCGAGGGACGGCCCCAGGAAGAGCGGAGGCGCGTCGGCGGGTCCGTCCTCACGGTGGTAGGGGGGAACGGGGGATGTCATACGTTCTCCTGAGCGGTCGGTGCGGCGCGGCGGGTGCCGGAGCGGCGCAGGGCACGGTCCACGAGCGCGCCCGCCGACCCCGTGTACGCGGCCGGGTCGGCCAGTTCGCGCAGCCGCGCCGCGGGAAAGGCCTCGGAGACTGCGGGATGCCGGGCGCGCAGGGCGCGGTCCAGTTCCTCGGCCAGGCCGGTGCCCTCCTCGGCCGTCCGGCGCGCCACGTCGGTGAGCAGCCGTTTCGCGGTGTCCCGCCCGAGGCGGGCGCCGAGTACGGCCGCCAGGCGCTCGGCGACGACCAGTCCGCCGGTCGCGGCGAGGTTCGCGCGCATCCTCTCGGGGCGCACCCGTAGGCCCGCGGTCAGTTCGGCGGCGTCCCGGGCCGCGCCGCCCACCAGGCGCAGGGCGTCGCGCAGCGGCTGCCACTCCGCGTGCCAGGCCCCGGCCGACCGTTCGTCCTCGGCGGCCAGCGACCCGTACAGCACCCCGGCCAGGGCCGGGACCTGCCGGGCAGCGGCGGCGATCAGGGTGGCCCGTACCGGGTTGGACTTGTGCGGCATGGCGGACGAGCCGCCGCCGCTGCCTTCGGCCAGTTCCGCGGTCTCCGTGCGGGACAGTGCCAGCACATCGGCGGCGACCTTGCCGAGGGCGCCGGCGGTGTGGGCCAGTGCGCCCGCGAGGTCGGCTACGGGGGTGCGCAGCGTGTGCCAGGGCAGGTCGGGCTCGGCGAGGCCGGTCTCGGCCGCGTACGCGGTGAGCAGCCGCAGCCCGAGGTCCGTGCCGGGGCCGGAGTCCGGCTGCAAGCCGTCGGCCTCCGCGAACGCGTGGAATGCCGCGAGGGTGCCCGCTGCGCCGCCCAACTGGGCGGGCAGCGCGGACCGTACGGCGGTGAGCCGGTCCCGGGCGTCCAGGACCAGCCCGCGCCAGCCCGCCGCCTTGAGGCCGAAGGTGACCGGTACCGCGTGCTGAGTGAGCGTACGGCCCGCCATCGGAGTGTCGCGGTGTTCGGCCGCCAGCCGTCCCAGGGCCGCGGCGGTCTCGTCCAGATCCGCGAGCACGGCTTCCAGCGCGCGCGAACAGACCAGCATCGTGGCGGTGTCGAGGATGTCCTGGCTGGTGGCGCCGCGGTGGACGTACGCGGCGGCCCCGGCGTCACGCGCGGCCACGGCGGTGGTGAGCGCGGCGACGAGCGGGATGACCGGGTTGCCGCCGGAGCGTGCCCGTACCGCGAGGTCGCGGGGATCGTAACGGTCGGCTTCGCCTGCCGCGGCGGTGACGGCCTCGGCCGCCGCGGGCGGTGCCAGACCGACCGTCGCCTGCGCCCGGGCCAGGGCCGCTTCCGCGTCCAGCAGGGCCCGTACGTACGCGGCGTCGCCGGTGGCGGCCTCGACGGCGGAGTCCGCCCGGCCCGGCGCCAGCAGACCGTAGTCAGCGGAACTCAAGAAAAACCGTCTCCTCGCACTCCTCGCCGCCTGCCGCTGCACCGTTTCCGGCGTCGGCCGCCTGGAGGCGGATGTCGAAGCGGTACCGGCGCTCCCCGTCGGCCCGCGCGACCAGCGTGCGCGCCCGGTGCGCGGGCAGCCGGGAGAGCAACGGGTCGGTCGCGTGGGCCGCCGCGTCCTCGGGGAAGTAGATCCGGGTGAACAGATGGTGCAGCAGGCCGCGGGCGAAGACGCACACCGCGATGTACGGCGCCGCGTCCGGGCGGCTCGCGGGAGCCGTGGCGGGCAGGGTGCGCAGGACGTAGCGGCCGTCCACGCCGGTGGGCACCCGGCCGAAGCCGGTGAAGTCCACGCCGTCACGGCCGACGACCGCGCCGGTCGCCGGGTCGCGGCGCAGTGAGCCGGGCGCGCCGCGCAGGCTCCCGTCCGGGCCCGCCTGCCAGAACTCCAGCAGCGCGTCCGGCACCGGCTCCCCCGCGCCGTCCACGACCCGGCCGTACAGGGTGACGGTGTCGGGGTGCCCGGCAGGGGCCATGTCGCCGCCGCCAGGGAACGGCAGCGCGTAGCCGTAGAAGGGGCCGATGGTCTGGGAGGGGGTGGGGGCGAGCTGCCCGGGCGCTTCCGGATTCTCCGGCTGGTCCTGGACGGCGCCGGGCTGCTGCGGTACGCCTTCGCGGCAGGGCGTGGACCCGTGCGGCGTGGCCTCGTGCGGGCTCGCGGACATCAGCGGTCCTCCTCGGTCCAGGTGACGGCCGGTCCGTCCAGCACGATGTCCCAGCGGTAACCGAGGGACCACTCCGCGCGGGCGAGCTCCGGGTCGTACGCGCAGACCAGCCGCGCGCGGGCCCGCGGGTCGGTGCACGAGGCGAGGATCGGGTCGTACGGGAACAGCGGGTCGCCGGGGAAGTACATCTGGGTGACCAGCCGCTGGGTGAAGGCGGTGCCGAAGAGCGAGAAGTGGATATGGGCCGGGCGCCAGGCGTTGTGGTGGTTGCGCCACGGGTAGGCGCCGGGCCGGACGGTGGTGAACGTGTACCGGCCCGCGTCGTCCGTCAGGCAGCGGCCGACGCCGGTGAAGTTCGGGTCGAGCGGCGCCGGGTGCCGGTCGCTCCGGTGGGCGTACCGGCCGGCGGCGTTGGCCTGCCAGATCTCGACGAGCTGGCCGCGCACCGGGCGTCCGGCGCGGTCCCGTACCCGGCCGGTGACGGTGATCCGCTCGCCGAGCGGCTCGCCGGCGTGCTGCCGGGTGAGGTCGGCGTCCAGGGCGGTGACGTCGGTGCCGCCGAAGACGGGCCCGGCCAGTTCGACGGCCTCCGGGTCGCGCAGCGCTTCGATCGTCGCCAGGGGCTGGACGGGGTGGCGCAGCCGGGTGCTGCGGTACGGGGCGAAGTCGCGGCCGGGGTGTGCGGGTACGGGGCCGCCCGCCGTGCGGGCGTGGGCGGCGGCCGTGTGCAGTGCGGCGATCTCACGGTCGATGGCGGACTGCGGTTCAGGGCCGGGAGGTGATGTCGCCGGTGCTGCGGCCGGGTCCGCGTGGGCGGTGGCGGCCGGGGGTGCCGGGGCGACGGATGCGCTGGGTGGAGTCATCGCGTGTTCTCCAGGGGTAGAGCCTGTGGTGGCTGCGTACCGGCGATCCGGGCACCGGAGGCGCCCAGTGGGTCATGATGCCCGCCCGCCGGCTGCTTTGAGGGCGCGCAGGGCGGACAGTTCGGCGTCGGTGGGCGCCTGGGTGACCGTCAGGTCCGGTGCGACGCGCAGGTCCCAGCCGGTCGCCTCCCGCGCCTGCTCCGTCGTCACCCCGGGGTGCAGCGCGCTCAGGACGAGTTCGGCGGTGTCCGGGTCGGGGCGCAGGACGCCGAGGTCGGTGATGACGGCGGTGGGCCCGGCGCCGCGCATGCCGAGGGCGGCGCGGTCGCCCGGTCCGGCGCCGTGCCCGACGGTGGTGACGAAGTCGAGTGCGGGCACCAGGTTGCGGCGGGTGTGCCGCAGCACGATGAGCACCGCACCGCAGTTCGCGGCGATCTCGGGGGCGCCGCCCGCGCCGGGCAGCCGGCCTTCGGGCCGGTCCGGGCCGCGGTCCACGACGGTGGTGTTGATGTTGGCGAACCGGTCGAGCTGGGCGGCGCCGAGGAAGCCCACGTCGATCCGGCCGCCCTGGAGCCAGTAGTTGAACATCTCCGGCACCGACACCACCGCGTCGGCGGTGTCGGCCAGTTCGCCGTCGCCGATCGACAGCGGCAGCCGGGTCGGCCGGGAGCCGATGGTGCCCGACTCGTACACCAGGACCAGGTCCGGATTGACGGTGCGGCGCGCCAGGTTGGCGGCCGTGCTGGGCAGCCCGATGCCGACGAAGCAGTTCCGCGCGCCGGCCAGCGCGCGGGCCGCGTTGACCTCCATCAGCTCGTCGCGGCCGCAGCGCGCGGCGCCGTCCGTACCGCTCATCAGGACCCCTCCCGTACGTTCCGCACGTTCCACACGTTCTCGTCGAGCCACCGCAGGAACGTGTCCCGGTCGCGGGAGACGGCGTCCCACCGCTGGTAGAAGTCGTTGTCCCGGACCGAGTACCCGGCCGCGTACGAGGGGTGGGCGCCGCCGGGCACGAGCGCGACGGCGTCGATCACCCAGCCGGGCAGCACCACCGAGCCGGGCCGGGGCTCCAGGGCGCCCTCGACGATCTCCTCGACGGTGACCAGCACCCGCCCGGCGGCCAGCACCGCTTCCTTCTGCACCCCGGTCAGGCCCCAGAACTGCACGTTGCCGTGCCGGTCGGCCTGCTGGGCGTGGACGACCGTGACGTCCGGGTTGAGGGCGGCCACGGCGGCCAGTTGCTCGCCGGTGAAGGGGCAGGTGACGGTGGCGACCGTGTCCGTACGGCCGGGGATGCCGCTGCCGCGGTAGCCGCGCAGGACCGCGAACGGCAGCTTCGAGGCGCCTGCGACATAGCGGTTGGCCATTCCCGCGTGGCTGTGTTCGTCCAGCTCCAGCGGGTGCGGCCAGCCGTTCTCGACCGCGTCGCGGAAGCGGTGCAGCGAGCCGACACCCGGGTTGCCGCCCCAGGAGAAGACCAGTTTGCGCGCCGCGCCCGCGCCGATCAGCTGGTCGTGGACCACGTCCGGCGTCATACGGGCCAGGGTCAGGCCGGTGACGCCCTGCCGGATGATCTCGTGCGCCGCGGCGAAGGGGATCAGGTGGGTGAAGCCTTCCAGCGCGACGGTGTCCCCGTCGTGGACCAGGTCCCGCACGGCGTCGTGCAGGGAACGGATGTCGGCCATGTCCTCGCCCTCGCGTCGTCCCGGGTGCCGGCGCCCGGCGGGCCTCCCCACCGCCTCGCCGCACCCCCCTTGTTCGCCACGTGAACTTCCGTTCATAATCGGCGTGCCCCGAGTGTGATCCCCGCCCCCAGCCCTGTCAACGGGGCTGCGAGTACGGTTCCGGCGAGACGTCCGCACCGTGGAGAGCCCCATGACGCACCCCGCCACCGACACGCCACCGCCGCCGCCAGCGCCGCCCCAGGCGGCGGTGGGTCCGCTGATGCGCGGCCTGTCCGTGCTGCGCGCGCTCTCCGCCGACAGCGGCGGGCGGCAGGCCGTCGGCGACCTGGTCCGCGCGACCGGGCTGGCGCGCTCCACCGTCGACCGCGTCCTGAGCACCCTCGCCCGCCTGGGCCACGTACGCCTCGAAGGCCGGGACGCGGTGCTCGCCCCCGGCCTGCTGGAGCTCGGCAACGCCTACCTGGCCGCCTCCGAACTGCCCGACCGGCTCGCCCCGGCCGCCGACCGGCTCGCCGACGCGCTCGACGAGTCGGTCTCGCTCGCCGTACCGGACGGTGACGGGGTGCGCTTCGTGCACCAGGCGACGCGGCGGCGGGCGATGTCGCTCGCGTTCCGCATCGGCGACCTGCTGCCCGCCGAACGGGGCGCCGTCGGCGCGCTGTTCGCCGTCGACTGGGACGAGGACGCCTGGCTGCGCTGGCGGCAGCGGCGCGCGGCGGACCCGACGGACGCCGGGTTCCCGGCCGTACCGCCGCGCCGGTACGAGGGTGACGGCACCGGACCGGCGGACGTCGCCGCGGACTTCACCTCCCGCGTCGAAGCGGCGCGGGCCGCCGGATGGTCACTGGACGACCAGCTCATCGAACCGGGCCTGGTCGCCGTCGCCATGCCCGTACGCGACCCCCGGGGCCGCCCGGCGTGCGTGGTGAGCGTCGTCAGCCACACCAGCCGGCTGACCGCCGGCGACCTCCCCGCCGCCGTCCTGCCCCGACTGCGCGAAACCGTCGCCGAGATGGAACGCTCGCTGGCCGCCCCGGCCCCGTCCGCCACCGCCTCCCCGCCCGGACCGTCCGCCGCCGCCACCCGGCACGCCTCCTGGACGCGCGCCTCCAAGCAGGAACTGGGCCCCGAGTTCGTCGAGTCCCTGGCCCGCGGCCTGCTCGCCCTCTCCGCGTTCGGCACCGGCCGGGCCGCTCTGCCCCTGACCGCCGTAGCGGAGGCCACCGGTCTGGCCCGTGCCACCGCGCGGCGCGCCCTGCTCACCCTCGAACACCTCGGCTACCTCGCCACGGACGGCCGCCTCTTCCGCCCCACACCGAAACTCCTCGAACTGGGTTTCGCCCCGCTCTCCGGGCTGGCCCTCTCCGACATCGCCCGGCCCCACCTCGCCCGGCTGGTGGAGCAGGTGCACGACTCCGCGTCGATGGCGGTGCTGTCCGGTACGGACATCCAGTACGTCGCCCGGGTCCCCACCGTACGGATCATGAGCATCAACATCACCGTGGGCACCCGCTTTTCCGCGTATCCGACCTCCATGGGCCGCGTCCTGCTCGCGGGCCTCGCCCCCGTGGCACGCGCGGCCCACCTCGCCCACGCCGACCTCGCCCCCCTCACCCGGCACACCGTCACCTCCCCCGAGCGCCTCGCCGCCCTCCTCGACCAGGTGCACGACGACGGGTACGCCTTGGTGGACGAGGAGTTGGAAGAGGGCCTGCGCTCGATCGCCGTCCCCGTACGCGACCGGCACGGCCGCGTCGTCGCCGCCGTCAACATCTCCACCCACGCGGGCCGCCGCTCCCCCGCCGAGGACCGCGACGCCTTCCTGCCTCCACTCCGCACGGCCGCCGCCCGCATCGAGACGGACCTGCACACGGCGGGACGGTATCTGCGGGTTCCGCTCGCCTGAGCGGGCCAAAGGTGCCGGCCCACTACCGCCGACGGGCCCAGGAGCGGGCACTCGTAAGAGTGACCGCCCGGGCGAGCCCGTATGCCCGTCGTCCCCGCCAGGCAAAGGCACCGGGGACAAAGACCACCGGCATCGAGCCCTGACCCCGCTCCCGGAGACTCCCCCATGCTCGTCACCATCGTGGTGGCCGTCGTCGCCCTGATCCTCGGCCTGATCGCCCACCACTTCCTGCGCCGCCACGACTCCGAGGCCGACGACGTGGGGCTGTCGGTCAAGGAACTGATCAGCCCGGTGCAGACCCTGACCGTACTGATCCTCGCCTTCGTCCTGGCCACGGCCGCCGGTTCCTACAACAGGGCGGAGGAGGCCGTGCACAGCGAGGCCAACGCGGCCGACCACCTCGCGGAGACGGCGGAGTTCCTCCCCGACGCCGCCCAGCGCCACCGGGTACAGGCCGATGTCGTCTGCTACACCCGCGCGGTGCACCACTACGAATGGCCGGCCATGAACGACGGGCACCCCGCCGCCGAGCCCAGTGTCTGGACCGCCGACCTGCGCAGCGCGTTCAAGGACATCGGCACGGACCAAGGAGCCTTCGGCATGCTCGTGGGGGCGGACGACAACCGGGCCAAGGCCCGCCAGGCCCGGCTGACGGAGTCGACCGCGGCGGTTCCCGCGGCGATCTACTGGTTCATGCTCGTCCTGCTCTCCATCACCGTCATCTCCCTGTGCCTGTGCATCCCCAGACGCCGCAACCAGCCCCAACTGGCCACCCTGGCCATGGCGACCGCCCTGCTCACCGCCACCCTGCTGCTCGTCCACGACGCCGAGCGGCCGTTCGGCGGAGCCATCTCCGTCGATGCCACCGCCATCACCGACGTCGAACAGCAAGCCACCCGCGACTTCCACGCGGACGCTCCCGGAGCCGCCTTGCCGTGCGACGACCGCGGGCACAAGAAGGACAGCGGCGCCTAGACGTACTGCGCGGGGCTCGCGGTCCGATCAGCCAGTTGATTCAGACGGCAGCCCGCCGAGCGAACTCGACCAACCCGGCGAAGGCAGCGGGATGCAGCATCAGGACCGGACCGTCCGGATCCTTGCTGTCACGAACGGGAACCACGCCGCGCGAGGGGACGAGGTTGGGGGCGACCTCTATGCAGTCGCCGCCGTTGTTGCTGTATGAGGATTTGGCCCAACGGGGGGATTCGGTGGTCACGGGGCGCCCTTTCGTACCTGCTTGATCATGGCCACAGATGCCGCCTGCGACAGCGCTTCGGCCTGCAACTGATGGTAGGCCGTCAGCACGGGCACCACGGAGGTACTCTCCCGGTCCAGGTTTCCCTGGGCCTGAGACTCGGCGTAGCAGATCAAGGACCGGTCCGGCAGCGTCAGGATGTTGACGGGCAGGTCAAACGTGCGGCGCTCCCCTATCTCGTACGGCGCGACCTGCAACAGCGTGTTCGGCAGGTCGGCGAACTCGACCAGTCGAGCCAACTGCGCGTCCATGACAGGGGAGCCGCCGACCTGACGACGGATACAGCTTTCGTCCATGGTCACAAACACCATGGGCGGCCGAGGTCGCTCCAGCATGGCCTGGCGCCCGGCCAGAAACGCGACTCGCTCATCCGCCTGTTCGGGCGTGATGGCGCCCCTCCGCACGGCGCTGTCCGCCAGCACACGTGCGTACTCCGGTGTCTGCAACAAACCCGGGATGATCCCGATGTTGTACAGCCGGATCTCCACTGCTCGGCCTTCAAGCCCGACGTACTCCGGAAACCCTTCCAGCAAACTGCCGTGTCTGATCTCGCGGAACTCGCGTTCGAATGTGTCCATGTTGTCTTCGAGCCCGAGCGCCCTGTCTGCACTACGCGAGAACGGGAGGGTCGGAGGTTTGCGACCAGTTTCGACCGCCGAAATATGCACGCTGGAGTAGCCCATGCGCCCGGCCAGCTCGTCCTGTGTCCAGCCGCGCCCCTCCCGCAACCCGCGTAAACGCGCCCCGAAGGCGGCTCGGGGGCTACTGTCCGGCTCCAACTCCTTGCGGTTCAAGGGGGAATCACCGACCTTTCATGCCGAATCGACAGGTTGAAGGGTGCCCGACACTGGGCCACGCTGACTCTTCCCGGTAGTGCAACCGCTACGAAGAGGAGCACAGTTGTCCCAGGACCACACGCGTCCGCCCCCGCCGCTCCGCAGTGATGCCGACCTGCGCACGGCTCCCGACAGTGGCCGGCCCATGGTCGAACTCGAACCGATCGTGCGCCCCGGCTGCTGCGTCTGCACTGCGGCGGAACGGATCCGGACGCGCGCCCGGCGCGACGGTCGCACGGGGGCGGTCGCCGACGCGAATCGGATCATGCGGCAGCACCCCCACCGGAGCGACACGTGACCCGGCTGCCGGAACTGCCGGGGCTGGACGGCGTACTGGTCCGGCCATACATCCGTACTGCCAAACGTCCGGAGACCGCCGAAGACACGGCCCAGGAACGGTGACCACCAGTGACCAACCCGAACCCCAGCCCCGGCCCGAACCGGGAAACCCTCGCCCGGCTCATGCGCTCAAGCGGGCACGACGGCATGCTCCTCATGCGCACCAGTGGCGGCGGTGACGCCGCCCTCAGCCTCTCCCGGCCCGAAGGTACGGCCACGGCAACCCCAGCCCCCGTGCCCACCCGCATGGAAATCCAGATCACCGGCATCCGGAAGCACTTCGCCGAGTGCGTCACCGAACAGGACGACGGCGAGATGTGCGACGCCCGCTCCGCCGACTGGGACAGCCCCATGCCGGCGAACGCATGGATCCGCGCCCATGCGGACGAGAAGGGGCACACGAAGTTCGTGAAGCTCATGGAAGAGTCCGTCAGCGCCTTCTCGAAGAGCGCCGGGGGACCGAGGGGAGAGCGAAGGGTGTGGTAGTGGCGAACGGACAAGGCGTCGTGGCCTGGGGGCCGGCCGCGTGCGGCTGGTAGGACTCCTCGGCCAGTTGGGCCCGGCCCGCTGCTCGATCCGGAGCGCCGTCGCCCTCGCGATCGAACACGACGCGGCGAAAGCAAGAGGCGCGCGCCGTCACCCCCAGGGCGTCCGCCCGGCGCCGTTCGACCACGCCACCAACTGGTCGCCGTCGAAGCAGCGGATGCCGCAGGTGTCGGCGTAGTCGGCGGCCGGTTCGGTGAAAGCGCTGGTGGTGACGACGGCCGCGACATCGGCCTCGTGCACCGTGTAGCAGGTGCCGCCGAAGCGCTGCATGTCCTGGGAGCCGACCTTGTTGTCCGCACAGTAGCGCTTGCACTGGATGATGATCCGCCGGCCGTCGGCCGTGGTGGCCAGGACGTCCGCGCCCAGGTCCCCCGCGCCGCCGACCACCTCGACGTTCCGGCAGCCGTCGCGTTCGCAGAGGTGGGCTATCGCCTGCTCGAAGGCGTACGCGTCCATGGCGAGGAAGTCCTCGACACTGCCCCACCGGGTGGCCGCGGGCTCGGGCTCGGCCACGGGAGCCACGACAGCCGGGGCAGCCGGGGCGGTTTCCTCCGCCACTGCCGCCAGGGCCACCTCCGCCTCGGCCTCCGCCTTCCCCGCCCGCGCGGCCCGCCGCAGTTCGCGCAGGCGCGGCATGCCCCGGATCGCCACGACGACCAGAGCCACGACGAACGGGAGGGCGACGACGCTCACCACGGTGGCCGGGCCCGGGTGCTCCGCCGCCCACCGGGCCGCTTCGCGGACGGCGAGGAAGCCGCCGCACAGGAGGACGCCGATCACGGCCAGGACGAACATCGTCCGCCGCATCGGGTACGTACGGCCCCGGGGCTCTGGTGATGCCCCGTCAACTTCCATGGGTGCGGCCACCGGCGCTGCTCCTTCACTTCCGCGGGACGGTTACGGATGCTCTTCCACCTCCTGCCCCGCGGCAGCCGATCCATGATCACCACGCCCCGCCCGCCGCGCCCGCCTCCGCCGGGCATTTTCCAGATCCCGCGCCACGGCCAGCACGACCGCCCCCACGACGAACACCACCGCCACCAGCGCGGCCGAAGAGGTCAGCATCGGATACATCGGATACACGGGTCTCCCAAGGGACAGGCGGTGAAAGACGGCGGAATTCCCGAGCCCCGGAAAACACCATGCGGCACCCGCCTGCCGTCCCGCCCCTCACCACCGCCACCCCGCGCGCCCTGTCACCCGAATTCAGCACACCGGGCCCTGCGCACGCCCTACGCGGGCACGTGCCTCCCCTGCCCCCACAATTCCTCGGCGTGTTCGGCGAACCTGTCGAACTTGCCGCCGGTGACCGTCAGCGTCACCTTTTCCGCGCGCTCGCGGTCCCGAGTGACGTGCCCCTCCGGCTCAGCGATCAGGAACCGCAACCGGCACCCCGCGCCGGCCTTCCGCCGCAGCGTCTCGGAGAATGCCGGCATTTGCGACCACAAGAAGTAGTTCGTGTATCCCGCGAAGAACAGCTCCCTGCCCGCACCCCGGATCAGCTCGCCCCATACATCGGAAGGGCAGGCGGACCGGTACGGACAGCTGTGCACCACTTCCCGGTCGTACCCACTCTTGACGCGGTCCTTGATCGCGCGAACGTAGCGCCCCGACGCCCCACTGTCCCCGACGCGGCATCTCCTACGAAGCCTTCCGCACCGCCGCCGAGGGCGACGCCGAGTCCGGCCCCGGGAGGACCAGGACCTTGTTCAGCGGTGGGCTCTGCGCCACAGGGGTCTGGCCGGCCACGGCCTATTCCGGCGTGTGGTGTCCGACCATGCCCGGGTCACCCGGGACGGCTGACCATCCGTTTCCCGCTCTCGCCCCCGCCCAGGACCGACCACCCGGCACATGATGCGCCCATATCCGGACGATAAGCTTTCATCCTGAATTTCCATGCACAAGGGGGGCACATGTCCGCTGAGCCACATAGCGGGGCCGGGGCCGGGACGCGGATCGAGTTCGCGTACCGGATGGCCGTAGAGGACTTTCGTGACGGGCTGCGGGCCCGGGCGCGGGTCTCGGTGGCCGCGCGGCGCTACAGGGTGCTGGTGATCGTGGGGGCGGTGCTGCTGCTCGGGGTCATGGTGTGGACCTGGGCGGCCCAGGGGACCGTGGACGTGCCTCTGGTGGTGATACCGGTGGCGCTGCTCGTGATGATGTTCGTGTCGCCCCGGATGCTGGCCCGGCAGTTCCACCGGCGGACCGAGGCGATGGGTGAGTTCCGGGCGGTGGTGGACGAGAGCGGGGTCACGGTCACGAACCGGCAGCGGACCAGCACCCTCACCTGGCGGGCGGTGAATCGTTACGCCGAGACGCCGCGCGCGTTCGTGCTGCTGAGCGGGGACCGGAACATCACGGACATGACGATCCTGCCCAAGCGCGGCGCGTCCCATCCCGCCGACGCCGAGCGGCTGCGGGCCCTGATCGAAGGGCGGCTGACCCGTGTCTGACGACCGGAGCGGGCCCATGTCCGCCTCATGGCCCCGGCATCCGTCGACACCGGCCGCCTCGTACGTCCCGGCCGTCCCGGATACAGCCCTGCGCAAGGCCGGCGCGACCAATCCCTTCGTCTACCTGTCCTGGCCGTTGTGCGGCCTGTCGCTGCTGTTCTGGTTCATCGTCCTGACGTGGCTGCTCGCCCCGGTGGTGGCGGCGGCCTCCGTGGTGACCGCGGTGGTCGGTTTCCGGGAGGCCCGGCGCACCGGCGTGGGGCGGACGGCCGCGTGGTGGGGGCTGGGCGCTGCCTTCGTCGCGGTGGGGACCGGGGCTGCCGGCGTCTACGGGTTGTGCACCCTGTAGGGCGAGGCAGCGTCGGGTGCGGCCCCACAGGGCCGGTGCTCGCCCCTCAGTGGCGCCAGTGGCGCTTCGTGTACGTGTTCAGGCGTGCCCGGATGTCGGCCGGGGGCAGGAAGTGGGCCCATCGTTCGGGGTATTCGGCCGGGGGCGGCATTCCCGGGTCGTCGTCCTCGTCGCCGTCGTCGTCCTCCTCGTCGTCCGGCTGTGGGTCGCCGGTGAGGGCGGCCTCCCCGGAGGCGGCCGTGGCGCCGAGGCCGACGGCGGCCAGGGCGGAGCGCTGGGCCGCGGCCACCTCGCGGGCCCGGCGCTCCTTCTCGGCGCGGCCGGCGGCGGTGGCGACCGAGGGCCACACCCGGTCGAGGGCGGCGTTCATGGCCGCGCCGACCAGGACCGCGAAGGCGGAGACGCCGATCCAGAGGAGGACGGCGACGGGTGCGGCCAGGGAGCCGTAGATGGTGGGGCCCTCGACGGTCTGGGTGAGGTAGACGCGCAGCAGGAGGCTGCCCAGGACCCACATGGCGAGGGCGACGACCGCGCCGGGGATGTCCTCGCGCCAGGGTGAGCGTACGGGGACGGACACGTGGTAAAGGGTCGTGAGGAAGGCGACGGAGAGGATGAGGACGACCGGCCAGTACAGGACGCGGATGGCGGTCTCGCTCGCCGGCATCCAGCTGACGACGGTGTCCGGGCCGACCACCATCAGCGGCAGCGCGACCGCGCCGACGACCAGTGCGGCCAGGTAGAGGACGAAGGCCAGCAGCCGGGTGCGGACGATGCCGCGCCGCCCGTCCAGCCCGTACATGATCGTGATGGTGTCGACGAAGACGTTGACCGCGCGGGAGCCGGACCACAGGGCGATGGCGAAGCCGAGGGAGATGACGTCCGGGCGGCGGCCGGTGAAGATGTCGTCGAGCAGCGGCCGGGCGATCTCGTTGACGCCCTTGCTGGACAGCAGCGTGTCGGACGCGCTGAGGATGTTCTCGCGGATGTGGTCGATGGTCTCCTGGCCGATCCACGGCTCCATGTAGCCCAGCAGGCCGATGAAGCCGAGGAGCAGCGGCGGCAGCGACAGCAGGCAGAAGAACGCCGCCTCGGCGGCGAGCCCGGTGACGCGGTACTCCATGCAGGAGTTGACGGTGTCCTTCAGCAGCAGCCAGGCGAGGCGGCGTTTGGAGACGTTCCGGTACAGGACCCGGGCCCTGTGCAGACGGCCGGACGGCCGCTGCGCTGCTTCTTTCACTGGCTGCACCTCCTTACCGTATCTGCCATGGCAGTCACCACTCATACGGTCACGAACCAGCCTCCGCCGCTGGTCGGGTACGACGTCTTCACGGCGGACGCGGCGCTCACCGAGGGCGTCGCGCGGCACGTCCCGGCCGCTCTCCGGGACGAGGTGCGAGAGGAACTGGGCGAGCTGGGCCGCGCGGCGGGTTCCGCCCACGCGCAGCGCTGGGGCGCGCAGGCCGACGGCAATCCACCCGTCCTGCGTACCCACGACCGTTACGGCCACCGGGTGGACGAGGTGGAATTCCACCCGGCGTGGCACCGGCTGCTGGGGCACGCCGTCTCCTCCGGGCTCACCGACGCCTGGTCACGGCCGGCCGGGCACGTCCGGCGTACGGCGGGGTTCCTGGTGTGGACGCAGGCCGAGTCGGGCCACGGCTGTCCGCTGTCGATGACCCACGCGGCGGTGCCGGCGCTGCGGGCCGACCCGGCGCTGGCGGCGGAGTGGGAGCCGCTGCTGACCTCGCGGGTGTACGAGGCGGGGCTGCGGCCGGTGGCGGAGAAGCCGGGCGCGCTGGCCGGGATGGCGATGACGGAGAAGCAGGGGGGTAGTGATGTGCGGGCGACCACGACGGTCGCGGAGCCCCTGTCCGGCGACGGGGAGTACGTGCTGACGGGGCACAAGTGGTTCTGCTCGGCGCCGATGTCGGACGCGTTCCTGGTGCTGGCGCGGACGTCGGGGGACGCGGCGCGGCGGGCGGACGGGGACGGGCTCTCCTGTTTCCTGCTGCCGCGGGTGCTGCCGGACGGCAGCCGCAACTCCTTCCGCATCCAGCGGCTCAAGGACAAGCTCGGCAACCGCGCGAACGCGTCGGCCGAGGTCGAGTTCGACGGCACGACCTGGGCGCGGCGGGTCGGCGAAGAGGGGCGCGGTGTCGCGACGATCATCGAGATGGTCGCGGCGACCCGGCTGGACTGCGTGACGGGCTCGGCGGCGGTGATGCGGCAGGCGGTGGCCCAGGCGCTGCACCACACCACGTACCGGGAGGCGTTCGGCAAGCCGCTCGCCGGGCAGCCGCTGATGCGCAACGTCCTCGCGGACCTGGCGCTGGAGTCGGAGGCGGCGACGGCGCTGGCGCTGCGGCTCGCCGCGGCGTACGACGCGGACACCGACCAGGAGCGGCATTTCCTGCGGCTGGCGGTGCCCGCGGCCAAGTTCTGGGTGACCAAGCGCTGCACTCCGGTGGCCGCCGAGGCGCTGGAGTGCCTGGGCGGCAACGGTTACGTGGAGGAGTCCGGCATGCCGCGGCTGCTGCGCGAGTCGCCGCTGAACTCCGTCTGGGAGGGATCGGGCAACGTCCAGGCCCTGGACCTGCTGCGGGCGCTGCGCCGCGAACCGGCGGCGCTGCACGCGTTCCTGACGGAGATCGGGACGGCCCGGGGCGCCGACCACCGGCTGGACGGCGCGATCAAGGGACTGCTGACCGAACTGGCCGACCTGGAGGGCATCGAGGCCCGCGCCCGGCGGCTGGCGGAGCGGCTGGCGCTGGTCCTCCAAGGCTCCCTGCTCGTACGGTACGCGCCGCCCGAGGTCGCCGACGCGTTCTGCGCCTCACGTCTGGGCACCGACCACGGCACGTCCTTCGGCACCCTGCCGCACACCCTCGCGCTGGGCGCGATCGTGGAGCGGGCGCGGCCGGTGGTGGAGCGGTGAGGTGTCCGGGGCGGGCGCGGTGAGGTACGCGGTGGCGGGCCCGGATCCCTCAGGAGGGGGGTCGGGGTCCGGGGCCCGCCACCGTGTGGGCGGGGAGCGGTGCCGCGCCGACCCGGCGCCGCTCCCCGGTCTCGGACCGGTCCTCAGGACCGGCCCGCGAGGTCTGTCGCCGCCCGTCGCCGCGGCGGCCCGTACGGGGCGGCCGCGGCGCGGCGGCTGCCGGCGGCGCGGGCGCCGGGAGCGGCGGCCGCGGCGGCACGAGGAGTTCCGCTCACCATGACGCTGCCCCCTCTCGCCCTGCCGGTCACCCTGCTCGCCGCCGTCATAGGCCACAACAGTTGCAGCCGGTTGCAACCAATTGACGCAATACCGCGTTCGGAGCGGCCCGGTGACGGCACCATGGGCGGCAACCCACGGACAGTGCACGACGGAGAGAAGAGCGTGAGCGACAGACCGAGCGACATGGGCATCTGGTCGGCCCAGGAGGTGCGCGAGACGACGCGGCGGCTCGCCTCGCTCCGTGAGGCCGCGCTCTGCGGCGGCCGGACGGCCGCCGCGCCCCGTGCCGTGATCTGCGAGTCCTGGCGCCGGGCGCTGGACCGCGGCGTCGACCCGGACCGGGACCGGCGCGAACGGCCGCTGACCGTCGAGGAGCTGGAGCACCGGCGGCACAGCTCCCGGCTCGCGTCGCTGCTGCCGCTGTTCAACAGCGGTCTGCTGCCGGCCGTCGAGGCCGCCCAGCAGATCATGGTCGTCACGGACGCCGAGGGCCGGGTGCTGTGGCGGGAGGGCTGCGCGCCGGTCCGGCGGATGGCCGACCGGCACGGCTTCGACAAGGGCGCGGACTGGACCGAGGAGGTCGTCGGCACCAACGCCATAGGCACCGCGCTGGTGGCCCGCCGCCCGGTCCTGGTGCACTCCGCCGAGCACTTCGTCCGTACCCACCACACGTGGACCTGCGCGGCGGCGCCGCTGCGCGATCCGCGCGACGGGCGGCTGCTGGGCATCGTGGACGTGAGCGGCCCGGCGTACACCTTCCACCCCAGCACGCTGTCGCTGGTCTCCGCGGTGGCCCAGCTCGCGGAGAGTGAGCTGCGCGAACGGCACCACGGGGCGCTGGACCGGCTGCGGGCGAGCGCCGCGCCCGTACTGGCCCGGCTCGGCGGACAGGCGCTGGCCGTCGACAAGGACGGCTGGACCGCGGCGGTCACCGGGCTGGCGCCACCGGACCGGGTCGCCCTGCCCAAGTCCCCGGAGGCCGGGCCGCTGTGGCTGCCGCGCTACGGGATGTGCACGCTGGAGCCGCTGCCCGGCGGCTGGCTGATCCGCGTCGGCGCGCCGCAGGGCGAGGAGCCACGGACCAGCCGGGTGCTGCTGGACCTCGGCAGCCGCACCCGGCCGGCGGTGACGGTCACCGGCCCGGCGGGCAGCTGGACGCACGAGCTGAGTCCGCGCCACGCGGAGGTGCTGTTCGTGCTGGCGCACCGGCCGGAGGGGCGCAGTGCGGCCGACCTGGCGCAGGATCTCTTCGGAGACCGCGCCCGGACGGTGACGGTACGGGCCGAGCTGTCCCGGTTGCGCCGTCACCTCGCGAGTGTGCTGGCGCACCGTCCGTACCGGTTCGCCGACGGGGTGGACGTGGAGCTGCGGCTGCCGCCGAGCCCGGTGGACCTGCTGCCGCACTCGACGGCTCCGGCGGTGATGGCGGCACGGCACGCGTGACGTGCCAGGGCGCGGGCGCTCACCACGCCCGCTCCGTACGCTTCGTGAATGCGGCGCGGTCCCACTCACCCCGCAGGTACCCTGGCACCGCTTCGAACCTCAGCTCCCCAGAAGAACGTCGCAGAACGGGAGCAGCCCACGCCACAGCGCGCGTGCGGCCAGGCGAGCGGGCGACACGACCTCTCGTGCCCGAACCCGCCCTCCTGGAGGACCTGTCGTGTCCACCGGCCTCGGCCTGCCTGTCGGCGACCCCGCATCCCTGCCGACCGGGGCCCGGCGTGCCGACGCCGTCCCGTTCCGCAGCATCGCGCTGCTCGACCGGCTGGCGTACGACACCCCGGAACCCCTGATCACCCTGGCCGGCGCCACCACCCGCGTACGGCTGCGGACCGAGGTGCTGCTCGCGCCGCTGCACCGCACCGCGCTGCTCGCCAAGCAGGCTGCCGCCCTCGACGTGCTCTCCGACTCGACGAAGCCTGGCGCGAGGCACGTGCGTACTACGGCCCGTTCGAGTACGCCGATCACGTCGTAACCGGCTGCTCACCACGGAACGCGGCAGCCGTACGGCCGCGGCCCTGTGATGTGCTGCCCCCATGACGCTCACCGTGACCACCTGGCACCTCGAACAGACCGCGCCCGACGACCTCACCCCCGCCACCGCTCCCCCGGCGGAGCAGCGGATACGGATTGCCCGTGCGGAGGTGGCCTCGCCGGAGTTCAGCCGGTTCCTCTACACGTCCGTCGGCGGGGACATCACCTGGACCGACCGGCTGGGCTGGTCGTACGGGCAGTGGGAGGAGTTCCTCGGGCGGCCCGGCGTGGAGACGTGGGTGGCGTACGAGCGGGACACGCCGGCCGGGTTCGTGGAGCTGGACGCACAGGCCGAAGGGGCCGTCGAGATCAGCTACTTCGGGCTGCTGCCGGCGTTCCGGGGGCGGCGGATCGGCGGGCACCTGCTGACGTACGGGACGGCGCGGGCCTGGGACCTGGACCGGCGGTGGCCGGAGCGGGAGAAGACGCGCCGGGTGTGGGTGCACACGTGCAGCAAGGACGGGCCGTACGCGCTGGACAACTACCGGCGCCGCGGGTTCCGGGTGTACGCGACCGAGGAGACCGAAGAGGCGGAGGTGCCCACTCCGGGGCCGTGGCCGGGCGCCTGACCGTGGGCAGCCGAGGACGGGCGGTCATTTCTGTCGATATGCCGTAAAACGGGAGGGCGGGGGCCACGGAACCCGCCCTTCCGTGGCGTGACCGGCACCACGGCTTCTCGGTATGCGGGACACTCTTGTCCATATTCTGGAAGACGGTGGACTGGCCCAAGAGCGCCATGACACGCTTCCGTCATGTCTACAGCTGGAATTGCCTTGGTGAGTCGGCGGCACGTCGACCTCGGCCGCCTGTCCAGCGCCATCTGTCCGGCGGGCTGACAGTCTCAGCAACATCGCAGTCACGTCGCCTTTTCGCCGTCCCCATCGTCGCGGACGCGCGGGCACCCTGATCCGATCTGCCCCGGGCATCCCTGTACCCAGCACCTCGCGCCACTCCGCGCCGAGGCGCGTCTTGGCAGGTCACGGCGGGGTTGCCGCTGCCCGCTCCCGCCCTCACCGAGCCGCCCAGAAGGACATACCGCCATGGCCGCCACCCCCGAACGCACCGGTTCCGCCACGACCCGCCGCAAGGCCGGACGCCATCGCGGTGAGGGCCAGTGGGCCGTAGGTCACTTCACTCCGCTGAACGGCAACGAGCAGTTCAAGAAGGACGACGACGGTCTCAATGTGCGGACACGCATTGAGACGATCTACGCCAAGCGCGGTTTCGACTCGATCGACCCCAGCGACCTGCGCGGCCGGATGCGCTGGTGGGGCCTGTACACCCAGCGCAAGCCCGGGATCGACGGCGGCAAGACCGCGGTCCTGGAGCCGGAGGAGCTGGACGACACCCACTTCATGCTGCGGGTCCGGGTCGACGGCGGACGGCTGAGCGTCGCGCAGCTGCGGGCCATCGGCGAGGTCTCCCAGGAGTACGCGCGCGGCACCGCGGACATCACCGACCGGCAGAACATCCAGCTGCACTGGATCCGTATCGAGGACGTCCCGGCGATCTGGGAGAAGCTGGAGTCCGTCGGCCTGTCGACGACCGAGGCGTGCGGCGACTGCCCCCGTGTCATCATCGGCTCGCCGGTCGCCGGCATCGCGGCCGACGAGATCATCGACGGCTCGCCCGCGATCGCGGAGATCGAACGGCGCTACATCGGCAGCAAGGAATTCTCCAACCTGCCGCGGAAGTTCAAGACCGCGATCTCCGGCTCGCCCGTGCAGGACGTGGTGCACGAGATCAACGACGTCGCGTTCGTGGGCGTCGAGCACCCCGAGCACGGCCCCGGCTTCGACCTGTGGGTGGGCGGCGGTCTGTCCACCAACCCGCGGCTCGGCGAACGGCTGGGCGCGTGGGTGCCGTTGGACGACGTGCCCGAGACATGGGCCGGTGTCGTGGGGATCTTCCGTGACTACGGCTACCGGCGGCTGCGCAACCGCGCCCGGCTGAAGTTCCTGATGGCGGACTGGGGCCCGGAGAAGTTCCGCGAGGTACTGGAGAACGAGTACCTGAAGCGGAAGCTGGCCGACGGCCCGGCGCCCGCCGAGCCCAGCTCGCGCTGGCGCGACCACGTGGGCGTGCACCGCCAGCAGGACGGCCGGTTCTACGTGGGCTTCGCGCCGCGCGTCGGCCGGGTGGACGGCGCCACCCTCGTCAAGGTCGCCGAACTGGCGGCGGCGCACGGCTCGGACCGGCTGAACACCACCGTCGAGCAGAAGATGATCATTCTCGATGTGACCGAGGACCAGGTCGAGCCGCTGGTCGCGGGGCTGGAGGCGCTGGACTTCCAGGTCCGGCCCTCGCCCTTCAGGCGCGGCACGATGGCCTGCACCGGCATCGAGTTCTGCAAGCTGGCGATCGTCGAGACCAAGGCGCGCGGCGCCTCGCTCATCGACGAGCTGGAGCGCCGGATGCCGGACTTCGAGGAGCCGCTCAGCATCAACATCAACGGCTGCCCGAACGCCTGCGCCCGCATCCAGACCGCGGACATCGGTCTCAAGGGCCAGCTGGTGCTGGACGCCGACGGCAACCAGGTCGAGGGCTACCAGGTGCACCTGGGCGGCGCGCTCGGCCTCCAGGCGGGTTTCGGCCGCAAGGTCCGTGGTCTGAAGGTCACGGCCGACGAGCTGCCCGACTACGTCGAGCGGGTGCTGACCCGGTTCCAGGAGCAGCGCGAGGAGGGCGAGCGGTTCGCCACCTGGGCCGCCCGCGCGGAAGAGGGTGCGCTGAAGTGAGCGGGCGGGCCGCGCCGTTCTACTGCCCGTACTGCGGGGACGAGGACCTGCGCCCGTCCGAGGAAGGGACCGCCGCGGGTGAAAGAGGGACTTGGGAATGCGGGGCGTGCAACCGGGCGTTCCGGCTCTCGTTCCTCGGACTGCTGGCCAAGGGCGTCACCGCCCCGGCCCGGCAGCACGACAACCGCCAAGGGGGCAGCAGCACATGACGGCAACTCAGGAACGTACGGAAGCCGAGCTGGCGGCGCTCGCCGAGCGGGCGGGCCGCGACCTGGAGGACGCCTCCCCGCTGGAGATCCTCACCTGGGCCGCGGGGGTCTTCGGCGAGCGCTTCTGCGTCACCTCCTCCATGGAGGACGCGGTCGTCGCGCACCTGGCCGCGCGCGCCTTCCCCGGCGTCGACGTGGTCTTCCTCGACACCGGCTACCACTTCCCGGAGACCCTCGGCACCCGGGACGCGGTGGCCGCGGTGATGGACGTCAACGTCATCACCCTCACGCCGCGGCGGACGGTGGCCGAGCAGGACGCCGAGTACGGGCCGAAGCTGCACGACCGCGACCCGGACCGGTGCTGCGCGCTGCGCAAGGTCGCACCGCTGGAAGAGGGCCTGGCCGGGTACGACGCCTGGGCGACCGGGCTGCGCCGCGACGAGTCGCCGACCCGCGCCGGCACCCCGGTCGTGGGCTGGGACGCGCGGCGCCACAAGGTGAAGGTCTCGCCGATCGCCCGCTGGACGCAGCAGGACGTGGACACCTACGTCGCCGAGCACGGCGTGCTCACCAACCCGCTGCTGCTGGACGGCTACGCCTCGGTGGGCTGCGCGCCCTGCACCCGCCGGGTGGCGGCGGGCGAGGACGCACGGGCCGGCCGCTGGGCCGACAGCAACAAGACCGAATGCGGGCTGCACTGATGAGCGGCCCCGGGGAGTCCGGCCAGCAGGAGCCGGACCACCAGGACATCCAGGATTCTCGGGAGCGAAAGATGACGGGCGCCACGGTGTGGCTGACCGGACTGCCCAGCGCCGGCAAGACCACGATCGCGTACGCGCTGGCGGAGCGGCTGCGGGGCGAGGGCCACCGCGTCGAGGTGCTGGACGGCGACGAGATCCGCGAGTTCCTCTCGGCGGGACTCGGCTTCAGCCGGGCGGACCGGGACACCAACGTGCAGCGCATCGGTTTCGTCGCCGAGCTGCTGGCCAGCAACGGCGTGACGGCACTGGTGCCGGTGATCGCTCCGTACGCGGACTCGCGGGAGGCGGTGCGCAAGCGCCACCAGCGCGAGGGCACGCCGTACCTGGAGATCCACGTGGCCACGCCGGTGGAGGTGTGCTCCGAGCGGGACGTGAAGGGCCTGTACGCGAAGCAGGCGGCGGGCGAGATATCCGGGCTGACCGGCGTCGACGACCCGTACGAGCAGCCCGAGTCGCCCGATCTGCGCATCGCGTCGCACACCCAGACCGTGCAGGAGTCCGCGGCGGCGCTGTACGCGCTGCTCACCGAGAGGGGACTGGCATGACGACCGCCGCTGCCGTGAGCACGGACGCCGGGAACTCCGGCGGGGCCGGGAAGGCCGGGGACGCCGACACCCCGTACGCGCTGAGCCACCTGGACGCGCTGGAGTCCGAGGCGGTGCACATCTTCCGCGAGGTGGCGGGCGAGTTCGAGCGGCCGGTGATCCTCTTCTCCGGCGGCAAGGACTCGATCCTCATGCTGCACCTGGCGCTGAAGGCGTTCGCGCCGGCGCCGGTGCCCTTCGCGCTGCTGCACGTGGACACCGGCCACAACTTCCCCGAGGTGCTCGACTACCGCGACCGCACGGTGGCCCGGCACGGACTGCGGCTGCACGTCGCCTCCGTACAGGACTTCATCGACCGCGGCGAACTGCGCGAGCGCCCGGACGGCACCCGCAATCCGCTCCAGACCGTGCCGCTGCTGCACGCCATCGAGTCGAACCGCTTCGACGCGGTGTTCGGCGGCGGGCGCCGGGACGAGGAGAAGGCACGCGCCAAGGAGCGGGTGTTCTCGCTGCGTGACGAGTTCGGCGGCTGGGACCCGCGCCGCCAGCGCCCCGAGCTGTGGCAGCTCTACAACGGCCGCCACTCCCCCGGCGAGCACGTCCGCGTCTTCCCGCTGTCGAACTGGACCGAGCTGGACGTGTGGCAGTACATCGCCCGCGAGAAGATCGAGCTGCCCGCCATCTACTACGCGCACGAGCGCGAGGTCTTCGCCCGCAGCGGCATGTGGCTGGCGCCCGGCGAGTGGGGCGGTCCCAAGGACGGCGAGACCGTCGAGACGCGGCGGGTGCGCTACCGCACCGTCGGCGACATGTCCTGCACCGGCGCCGTCGACTCCGACGCGGCCACCATCGAGGCCGTCATCGCGGAGATCGCCGCCTCCCGGCTCACCGAGCGGGGCGCCACCCGGGCCGACGACAAACTGTCCGAGGCCGCCATGGAGGACCGCAAGCGCGAGGGGTATTTCTAATGAGCACGATTGTCGATCCGGTGGACCCGGTCGATGCGACCGGTACGGCCGCCACCTCGCTGCTGCGCTTCGCCACCGCCGGTTCGGTGGACGACGGCAAGTCCACCCTGGTCGGACGGCTGCTGCACGATTCGAAGTCGGTACTGGCCGACCAGCTCGAAGCGGTCGAGCGGGCCTCGCTGGGCCGCGGCCAGGAGGCGCCGGACCTGGCCCTGCTGACGGACGGGCTGCGGGCCGAGCGGGAGCAGGGCATCACCATCGATGTCGCCTACCGCTACTTCGCCACGCCCCGGCGGCGGTTCATCCTCGCCGACACCCCGGGCCATGTGCAGTACACCCGCAACATGGTCACCGGCGCGTCCACCGCCGAGCTGGCCGTGGTGCTGGTCGACGCCCGCAACGGTGTGGTCGAGCAGACCCGCCGGCACGCCGCCGTCGCCGCGCTGCTGCGCGTCCCGCACGTCGTCCTGGCCGTCAACAAGATGGACCTGGTGGACTACACGGAGCCGGTCTTCGCGGCGATCGCCGCGGAGTTCACCACGTACGCCGCCTCGCTGGGCGTACCGGAGATCACCGCCATCCCGATCTCGGCGCTGGCCGGTGACAACGTCGTGACGCCGTCCACGAACATGGACTGGTACGGCGGCCCGACCGTCCTGGAGCACCTGGAGACCGTGCCGGTCGTCGCCGACCCGTCCGAGGACCCGGCGCGCTTCCCGGTGCAGTACGTCATCCGCCCGCAGACCCCCGAACTGCCCGACTACCGCGGCTACGCGGGGCAGATCGCCTCGGGTGTGCTGCGCGTCGGCGACGCGGTGACGGTGCTGCCGTCGGGCCGTACCAGCACCGTCGAGGCGCTGGACGTGCTGGGCGAGGCGGTGGACGTGGCGTGGGCGCCGCAGTCGGTGACCGTACGGCTCGCCGACGACCTGGACATCTCGCGCGGCGACCTGATCGCCCCGGCCGCCGCGCCGCCCGCCGTCACCCAGGACGTCGAGGCGACCGTCTGCCACGTCGCCGACCGGCCGCTGAAGGCCGGCCAGCGGGTACTGCTCAAGCACACCACCCGTACGGTCAAGGCGATCGTCAAGGACATCCCGTCCCGGCTGACGCTCGACGACCTCTCCCAGCACCCGGCGCCCGGCGAGCTGGCCGCCAACGACATCGGCCGCGTCGTGCTGCGCACCGCCGAGCCCCTGGCGCTGGACGCCTACGCCGACTCCCGGCGTACGGGATCGTTCCTGCTCATCGACCCGGCGGACGGCACCACGCTGACCGCGGGGATGGCCGGGTCCGCGTTCGCCGAGGCGGCCGAGGCCGCGGCGGCGGTCGCGGACGCGGACGACGACGGGGAATGGGACTTCTGACATGAGCGATGCCCTGGCCCCGGACACCCTGGTGACCTTCGCGGACGCGTTCTCGACGTTCGCGAAGGAGGGCGGCCGGATCGGCAGCGGAGCCCTGGGCAGCGGCCAGGGCGGCGTCGGGCGATGTGTGCGCCGATGACGTACCGCCGCGTATCCCCCACGCCCCCCTTCCGAAGATCCACCGCTCTGCCGGGCCCGCCGTAGGCGCTCGCCGCCCGGCCCTCCGAGAGGACCCCCTCCCGTGCCTGCCGTACGCCACCGCCTGCTGGCCGCCCTCGCCGTCGTCCCCCTGCTGACCGGCGCTCTGGGCGCGTGCGGGTACGGCTCCCGCGCCAAGCAGGACGGGCAGGGGGCGGTCGCGGCCAAGGGCCCCAGGATCGACGGCCTGGACCGGGTGAAGGTCGGCTACTTCGCCAACACCACGCATGCCACCGCGCTGGTCGGCGACCAGAAGGGCTTCTTCCAGAAGGAGCTGGGCGGTACGAAGTTCGCGCCGTCGGTGTTCAACGCGGGCCCGGCGGAGATCGAGGCGCTGAACTCCGGCGCCATCGACATCGGCTGGATCGGCCCGTCCCCCGCGATCAACGGCTGGACCACCTCCCAGGGCAAGAGCCTGAAGATCATCTCCGGTTCGGCGTCCGGCGGTGTCTCGCTGGTGGTCGACCCCGAGAAGATCAAGTCCCTGGACGACCTCAAGGGCAAGACGATCGCCACCCCGCAGCTGGGCAACACCCAGGACGTGGCGCTGCTCAACTACCTGGCCGAGAAGGGCTACAAGGTCGACGCCACCACCGGCAAGGGCGACGTGACCGTCCAGCGCACCGAGAACAAGGTCGCCCCGGTCGCCTTCCGGCAGGGCAGCATCGACGCCGCGTGGGTGCCCGAGCCGACCGCCTCCAAGCTGGTCGCCGAGGGCGGCAAGGTGCTGCTGGACGAGAAGAAGCTGTGGAAGGACGGCAAGTTCGTCATCACGAACGTGATCGTCTCGCAGAAGTTCCTCAAGGAGCACCCCAAAGCCGTCGAGGCGGTGCTGCGCGGCTCGGTGAAGACCAACACCTACATCCGGACCCACCCGGGCGAGGCCAAGCAGGCCCTCAACGACAAGCTGGCCGCCGCGGCCGGCAAGGCGCTGCCGCCCGACGTCATCGACCCGGCGTTCCGCAACACCGACGTCACCGACGACCCGCTGGCCGTCACCCTCCAGCTGGAGGCGGACCACGCGGTCCGGGCCGGCCTGCTGAAGAAGCCCGCGCTCCAGGGCATCTACGACCTCACGCTGCTCAACAAGGTGCTCAAGGCCGAGGGCAAGCCGGCGGTCGACGACGCCGGTCTCGGCAGCGAATAGCCCGCGCACGCATCCCAGGAGGTGACACCGATGACGACCACCACGCTCAGCAAGCCCGGCAGCCGGCCGTCCGCCCCGGCGGACGCGGGCGGCGCGGCCGCTCCGTACGCCGCTCGCATCGACCATGTCTCGAAGTCGTTCGGGCGCCCCGGCGCGCAGCAGCACGTGCTGGACGACATCAGCATCGATGTCGCGCCGGGCGAATTCGTCTGTCTGCTGGGGGCGTCGGGCTGCGGCAAGTCGACGCTGCTCAACCTGGTCGCCGGGCTCGACGGGCCCTCGGCGGGCCGCATCGAGACGCCCGGCGGCCGGCCGGCCCTGATGTTCCAGGAGCACGCGCTGTTCCCGTGGCTGACCGCGGGCCGCAACATCGAACTGGCGCTGCGGCTGCGCGGGGTGCCGCGCGCGGAGCGCCGGGGAGAGGCCGAGCGGCTGCTGGAACTCGTACGGCTCAAGGGCGCGTACGGCAAGCGGGTGCACGAGCTGTCCGGAGGGATGCGGCAGCGCGTCGCGATGGCCCGCGCGCTGGCCCAGGACAGTCAACTCCTGTTGATGGACGAGCCGTTCGCGGCGCTGGACGCCATCACGCGCGACGTGCTGCACGACGAGCTGACCCGCATCTGGCGGGACGCCAACGGCAGCGCCTCCGGCAGCGGCGGCCTGTCCGTCCTGTTCGTCACCCACAACGTCCGGGAGGCGGTGCGGCTCGCCGAGCGGGTGGTGCTGCTGTCCTCCCGGCCCGGCCGGATCGCCCGCGAGTGGACCGTGGACATCCCGCATCCGCGGCGCATCGAGGACGCGGCGGTCGCCGACCTTTCCGTAGAGATCACCGAACAGCTCCGTGGGGAGATCCGCCGCCATGGCCAGCACTGAGACCGGTACGGGCGCCGAGGCCGCCGGCACCACCGACGATCCCGCCGACGGCCCCGCGGCCGACGCGGCCACGGGGGCACCCGCCGCCGAGTCCGCCCTCGCCGGGGAAGCTCCCGCCGGGAAAGCTCCCGCCACCACGAAGCCGGACGGCGCGCAGCCGGACCGCTCCGGCGGCGACCTCGCCGGCCTGGAAGCGGGCCTGGACGCCCTGGACACCAAGGTCTCCGACCGCCAGCCCTGGCTGCGGGCCCTGACCGCCAAGGCCGTACCGCCGCTCGTCGCCGTCGCCCTCGTCCTCGGCCTGTGGCAGCTCGCGTACCACTTCGAGCTGAAGGACCACTACCTGCTGCCCAGCCCGGTCGACGTGGCCCGCTCGCTCCAGGACAAGTGGCTCGAAGGCACCCTGCTCGACTACGTGTGGACGAGTGTGTCGCGCGGCGCCCTCGGCTTCCTGGCCTCGGTGGCGATCGGTACGCCGCTCGGCCTGCTGGTCGCCCGCGTCAAGCCGGTACGGGCCGCGATCGGCCCGATCCTCAGCGGCCTCCAGTCGCTGCCGTCGGTGGCCTGGGTGCCCGCCGCGATCATCTGGTTCGGCCTGAGCGACGCCACGATCTACGCGGTCGTCCTGCTCGGCGCGGTCCCCTCCATCGCCAACGGCCTGGTCGCCGGCGTCGACCAGATCTCCCCGCTCTACCTCCGCGCGGGCCGCACCATCGGCGCGCGCGGCCTGACCGGCGTACGGCACATCCTGCTGCCCGCCGCGCTGCCCGGCTACCTCGCCGGGCTCAAGCAGGGCTGGGCGTTCTCCTGGCGCTCCCTGATGGCCGCCGAACTCATCGTCAACGCCGCCGACCTGGGCACCGGCCTCGGCCAGCTCCTGGAACAGGGCCGCGAGCTCCAGGACATGTCCTGGGTGCTCTCCGCGATCCTGCTCATCCTCATCGTCGGCATCGGCATCGAACTGCTGATCTTCGCGCCGCTCGAACGCCGGGTGCTGCGCAGCCGCGGCCTGCTGGTGAAGAGCTGACCCGTGGACAACCGCCCCGCCCGCCCCGCCCTTCTCGTAGTCGCCCACGGAAGCCGCGACCCGCGGCATGCCGCGACCGTCACCGCGCTCCGCACGCGGGTCCAGGCCCAGCGGCCCGGCCTCCGCGTCGAGGTGGCCTTCCTCGACTTCAACGCGCCGGGCGTGCCGCGAGCACTGGAGCGGCTGGCGTCGGACGGCGTACGGGAGGTGGTGGCCCTGCCGCTGCTGCTCACCCGCGCCTTCCACGCCAAGACGGACATCCCGGCGGTGCTGCGGGAGGCCGGCGCGCGGCTGCCCGGACTCGCCGTCCACCAGGCCGATGTCCTCGGCCCCTCCCCCCTCCTCACAGCCGCCCTGGAACGACGGCTGTACGAAGCCGGGCTGCGGCCCGGCGACCGGCGCTCGACCGGGGTCGTGCTGGCCTCGGCGGGCTCCTCCGACCCGGAGGCGATCGCAGTGATCGCTGAAATCGCGCGGGAGTGGCGGTGTACCACCGGTTGGTACGCCGTGCGGCCTGCGTTCGCCTCCGCCTCCCTCCCCCGCACGGCCGACGCCGTACGGGCCCTGCGCGCCGAGGGCGCCGAACGGGTGGCGGTGGCCCCGTACGTGATCGCCCCCGGCCGCCTCCCGGACCGCATCGCGGACGGCGCCGAGGAGGCGGGGGCCGACATCCTCGCCGGGGTCCTGGGTCCGGCGCCGGAGGTGGCGGGGCTGTTGGTGCGGCGGTACGACGAGGCGCTGGGAGGGGAGTTGCGGGCCCTGGCAGCATGACCTCCCGTACTGGCCGCGCCTGGCGGCTCCGAATGCTACGTTCGCTGCCACGGACTTGTGATGGCGACGGCCGCCCGGGCTGTCGGAGCGGGGGAAGGTATGGGCACAAAGGGCCCTCTGGAGAACGTGGAACTCACCGCGGCTGTGCAAGGGCTGAGGGATCAGCTCATGTCCGCCGTGGATGCGTCGGACGGGCAGCCCATCAGGTTCGAGGTCGAGGAAATTGACCTGGAGTTCGCCGTCGAACTGCGCCGCGACGCGCATGCCAAGGCCGGGTTCAAGGCTTGGGTCGTGTCCGGTGACGTGCAGGCGGGAGCGGCCCGCACCTCCACCCACAAGGTGGCCGTGAAACTGAAACCGAAGGACTCCCGGGACGGCAGACCGGTGGAGATCGGTCATCAGGACGACGTGAGCATGGAGGTTTTCAGCGCCCCGCTCGAAGGGCACCGTGCATGAGCGCCCGGTCCGCCGAGCGTGTCGCCATGGTGCAGGCGGCCCGGCAGGGCAGCGGATTCCTGCTCACCTCGCGGCTGGTTCTGACCTCGGCCCATCTTTTCGACGGGACGGAGGACGCCCGCGTCGCCGTTCCGGGCGGTACGGGCGTCCAGCACGGCCGGCTTTTGTGGCGCCGTCGGGACGCGTCGTGTGACGCCGCGTTACTGGAAACCGCCGACGACCTGGTGGCTGACCCGGCGACATGCCCGATATCCGGTGTCATGTGGGGCAGGGTTGCGGGCCTGGCTTCTTGGGAGAACTGTGAGGCGATCGGCTACCCCCGGATTTCCCTCGGGGAGGGAAAGCGGCCGGACACCGAGCAGATCGTCGGAACTTTGAAGCCCGGCTCCTCGCTCTTGCGTGGCCGTTACGTCTTGGACAGCGCCCATTCCCCTCCGCCCAGCGTGGATGGCTCCTCTTCGTCGCCGTGGCAAGGGATGTCGGGAGCCGGCCTCTTCGCCGGGGAGCACCTGATCGGCGTGGTGTGCGGCGACCCTGTGCAGTGGGGGCACGCCCGCGTCGAAGCGGTACCGGTCTCCGTCCTGGTCGGCGATCCCTCGTTCGAGCGGGCGGTGTGGGAAGCGGTCGGGGCGCGGCCGGAGTTGGTGGATGCCGTCAGACCGGTAGCGGAAGCTGCTCAACCACCGCCTGACTCTTTCGAATTCATCTGGCAGCCGGTCCGGGAAGCCGATCCGATGGGATTTGGAATTCACCCTGCACCAGAGGCTCCAGGCCATTCGCAAGTGGTCGAGTACGTAGGCCGCGCCGTCGACGCCCAGTTGGACGCGCATCTCGACGCACTGGCCGACTCCGGCGGCATGCTCCTGCTGACGGGCGATTCGGCGGCGGGGAAGACCCGCTCCCTTTTCGAGAGTATGTGCCGAAAGCTGGGGGAACGGCTGGTCTGCATGCCCGACCCCGATGCGGGGTTGTCCGCGCTCCCCTCCTTCACCGGCGGCGAAGACAGGATCGTATGGCTCGACGACCTGCAGGACTACCTGCGCTCCGACGGACTGACCCTGTCGCTGCTCGACAGGCTGGTCCGCCGCCGGGTCTTGGTCCTCGCCACACTGCGTACGGAGTTCTACGAGCACTACACCGATGACAAGGACACACCACTCCTGACCCGGGGCACCGACCCCCGGCTTCCCTCTTCTCCGGCCCGGATACTCCGCAGGGCACAGCGCCTCCCCCTTGAACGCATCTGGTGCGACAGCGAACGGCGGAGCGCTTCCCACAGCACTGATCCGCGTATCGTAGAGGCGTTGAGGTCCGACAGGGCCTATGGAGTGGCCGAATATCTCGCGGCAGGCCCACAGGTGCTCACGCTGTGGCGCTCCGCTTCCCGGGTGAGAGGCAACCCGCGAGGAGCCGCGCTCGTCGCCGCCGCGATCGACCTCGTACGCACCGGCGTTGACTCCGCCCTGCCGCCCGACGCTGTGGAGCGTCTGCACGAGCATTACCTCGACCAGGCGGGCGGTCCCGCGCTGCGGCCGGAAGGACTGGACGAGGCGTGGCGCTGGGCGGGGCGGGTCGTGCTGGGCGTGACCAGTCCGCTGGTACCCGGCCGGGGCGGGACGTGGAAGCCGTGCGACTACCTGGTGTCCCATGTCGCACGCCGGTCCCGGCCGAACGATCTGCCAGCGGAAGTGTGGGCCGAGGCCCTACGCATCGTGGAGGACGCACGTCGCGTAGTGGTGTCGACGGTGGCTAGGGTCGCCGGACATCCGAACACCGCGAAGGACGTGCTGCGTCCGCTCGTGGCCGTAGACGACCGTGAGGCCCTGGTCAACCTCGGGGCTCTCCTGACCGCGGAGAACGACCACGAGAAAGCTGCGACGTACTTCCGCCGCGCCTCGGAACTCGGTGATCCGACTGGAGCGCACAACATGGGTGCGCTGTATGTCATGCGGGGTGATCTGGCGAGTGCACGCGACTGGTACACACTGGCCATCGAGCGCGGTGAACTGTCGTCTATTGGCGCCCTCGGCCTGGTCCATGAAAAGCTGGGGAACCGAGAGGAAGCGACGAACCTGTGGAAACGCGGAACCGAGGCCGGTGACCCCGGGAGCGCACTGCTGTATTCCGACTGGCTGTCCTCGCAGTGGCAGTCGGAAGAAGCGGTGGCGGCCTTGCGTATCGCGGCCGACGGCGCGGCGGTTCCCTACGCGGCGTTGTCGTACGCCGGCGTCCTTTTGCGCAAGGAGAACCACGAAGCGGCGAATGCCTACGTGTCCAAGGCGTACAACGCGGCGGTCACGCAAGGCCGACTGGGGGAGCCAGTCGGCTATCTGATGGCCGGAGTGACCGCTTACTCTTTCGGTGACGTCCAGGCAGGCGAGGAGTGGTGGAACCAGGCCCGTTCCAAAGGCTGCTCGGTGGACTGGCACGTCGCCGACGCTCCGGCCGGTCACCCCGGTCTGCGGCATCTCGCCATGAGTCTGGATACTCGAAACAAGCTCGGCGACGAGGGCATTCACCACCTAATGCGGATCCTATGGGCCGGAGACTGTCTGGACTGCGGATACCCCCTGCAGGACGGTGTGCCCGCGCTGTACGTGGACGACCAGTACACAACTGCAGACGCAAGGCTGTTCCACTTCGGACTGTGCAGGTACCCGCGGTGGAATGAATCCGCCCTCGTGACCGTCGCGAAGGAAGCAGGAGTGAGTTGGGAGGCGTTCACCGCCGCGGTACCGGCGGATGGACAGCTGGTTCCAGCCCTAGTTGTGAACCCCGCTTTGGAGGCGGCTCATCTGATCCTGGAGGATCAGGTCTGGACGCCGACCGCCAGGTACGGCCCGCAGTCACCCCTGTGCGCCCCTCTTCGCCTTCGACCTCTTCAAGCCGGCTTTCCGGCTCGCACACCAGATTCCCCTGCACGGGCTTTCGTCAGAGAAGGCGAAGTGGCGGTATCGGTTGTATTCGAGGCCTGGTGGGCTCCTGCCCTCAAGGAACATGTCACGCTGGTGCAACGGCACGGCGGCCTGCTGCTCATCATGACCAGCGCCTTCGAGCCGAAGAGCTCTCCTACCGTGGAGACACTGATGACGGTTTTGCGGTCCCAGGAATCAACGGCGTGCTGGGTCTCCCTGGGAAAATGACGTCGCGCGACGCAACGGCAGCCGATGCAGCTCCACCTCGCTGAGCCGCCCCTCCGCCGCCCACGCCGTCATGTACGTGCAGTACGGCTGCCGTCGGCGATCGGTCGGTGAGCCCGGGTTGAGCAGGCGCAGGCGGCCGTCCTCCGTCGTGGTGTCCCAGGGGATGTGGCTGTGGCCGAAGACGAGCACGTCGAGGTCCGGGTACTGCTGGGCGCAGCGGCGTTCACGGCCCTGCTTCTGGCCGGTTTCGTGCACCACGCCCCAGCGGAGCCCGCCGAGTTCGGCGTACGCCACCTCCGGCAGGCGGGCGCGCAGGTCCGGGCCGTCGTTGTTGCCGTACACGCCGAGGAGTCTGCGGGAGCGTTCCTCCAGCAGGTCCAGGGTGGCGGTGTCCACCCAGTCCCCGGCGTGTACGACCACGTCGGCGCGCGCCACCTGCTCCAGCAGCTCCGGTGGCAGGGCCTTGGCGCGTTTGGGCAGGTGGGTGTCGGACGTCAGCAGCAGGCGCACGGGCCGACCGTAGCTCCTCTCCGTGGCAGTCGCGTCGCACGGCCGCGTGCGTGTCCGCGCGGGCAGTCGCGCCGCGCTGCCGTCCGTGTCCTCACAGGCAGTCGCGCGGCAGCGTCTCGTTCCAGGTGCGGGAGAAGACGCGGTGGTCGTTCTCGTAGCCGTCCAGGGTGGCGTCGATGTGGAACTCCTTCTCGGAGCAGCGCAGTTTCTGGTGGGTGACGACCCGGACGTCCCAGTCGCCGCGCCGGAAGCGCATGGTCCACAGGGTCTCGCCGGTGGCGGAGGTGAAGTCGTCGGCGACGGTGGTGTAGCGCTCGTAGGCGCGCCGCCCGACCTCCATGCCGGTGTCCTCCAGGCGCGCCAGCCCCCGGTCCTTGACGATCTCAAGCTCGGAGGTGTAGCCGACCAGGTCCCGCTTGACGTCCCAGCGCTCCTCCGGCGGGGTCAGCTGGGTGACAGTGAGCGGCCGGGCGCCCTCCGGCTCGCCGAACGGGCGCGGCGGCAGCCGGTCCGGTTCGGTGGTGGGCCGGACCGGCAGGGTCAGGGTGCTGCTGCCCTCGTGGACGCTGAGCGTGGCGGGCCGGGGCGGCGGCCAGGCCAGCGGCCAGTACGAGGTGGACAGCGACAGCCGGATGCGGTGGCCGGGCGGGAACGCCTGGGCGACGCCGTTGAGCTGGACGGTGGCGCGGTAGCGCCGGCCGGGCTCCAGGGGCTCGGGCTCGCCGACCGTCTCGTGGTGGGCGAGGTTGAGCACGCCGTAGGTGACGCGGGTGGCCCGGCCGTCGGGGGCCACGTCGGTCAGGCGGGCGGCGACCATGGCGACCGGTTCGCTGACCGACAGGTCGAGTTCGACGGTGGGCGAGCCGAGGATCTCGACGCGCTCGGTGAGCCGGTCGCTGTCGAAGACCAGCGAGCCGCCGTCCTCCTCGCGCTGGTCGTACGGCAGGTCCGGCGGCGCGTTGTAGGAGGCCCACTTGCCGGCGAACTGGCCGACGGACAGCGGTGACTGGACGGTCAGCGTGCCGCAGTTCCGGTCGCCGCACTCCTCGCCGTCGGCGCCGATGCGGTGCCGGAAGAGCGGGCGGGATACGGAGCGGACGTGCGGGGAAGGCCAGTCCGGCTCGCCGACCCAGCGGCCCGGCCGGGTCTCGTAGGACGTGGACGGCGGCACGCTGTCCTGCATCCAGGCGCTGAGCATCGGGCCGTCCATGACGCCGTTGTCGGCGCCCTTGAGCCAGTGGTCCCACCAGCGCACGACTTCCTGGAGGTAGCCGATCGCGGGCCCGGGCTCACCCAGATGGGGGAACTTGTGCGACCAGGGGCCGATCAGGCCCTTGCGCGGTACGTCGAGGTTGCCCAGCAGCCGGGTCACGGCGTTGGAGTAGCCGTCGGCCCAGCCGCTGGAGGCGAGGACCGGGCAGCGTACGGAGCGGTAGTCCTCGCAGACCGAGGCGTGCCGCCAGTAGTCGTCGCGGCGCTGGTGGCGCAGCCAGTTCAGGGCCCACGGTTCGGTGTGCTCCAGGCGTTCGCGCCACATCCCGCGCCAGCGGCCGCCGACCACGGCCGGGTCGGGCGGGCAGGTGGCGTAGGCGAACATGGTGCCCGCCTCGGCGAGGTTGTCGGAGAGCAGCTGGCCGCCCATGTAGTGCATGTCGTCGGCGTACCGGTCGTCGGTGAAGGACGCGATGACGATGGCGCGCAGGCTCTCGGGCTGCCGGGCGGCGACCTGGAGGGCGGCGAAGGCGCCCCAGGACAGGCCCATCATGCCGGTGTTCCCGTCGCACCAGGGCTGGTCGGCCAGCCAGGCGAGGACGTCCTCGGCGTCGGCCTGTTCCTGCTCCAGGTACTCGTCCTTCAGGACGCCCTCCGACTCGCCGGTGCCGCGCAGGTCGACGCGGACGCAGGCGTAGCCGTGGCCGGCGATGTAGGGGTGGTGGATGGAGTCGCGTACGGCGGTCAGGTCGCCTTTGCGGTACGGGATGTACTCCAGCACCGCCGGCACCGGTTCCTCGTCGGACGCCGTGGGACGCCAGATGCGCGCCGACAGGCGGGTGCCGTCGGAGACGGGGATCGTGACATGGTCCTCCTCCGTCGTCGCGCAGGGCAGATTGCTGACGAAACGCATGGGGCGACCTTCTCCTCGCTGTCGTGCGGTCGGCGCTGTCGTGCGGCCGGGCGGACCGGTTCAGCCGTCCCCGTCGGCGGGCCCGGCCTTCTCGAAGGCCAGGTTCAGGGCCGCCACGCAGTGGTCGTACTTCTCGCGCAGCTCCTCTTCACTGTCGCCCCCGGTGAAGACATGGGCCAGTTCGAAGCTGTAGCTGTCCTGCTGCTCCATGTCCGACAGGTGCTGGCCCGGCTCGGGAATCACGTGGATGCGCGTGCCCGGGATCTCGCGCTCGATGCGCTCGATCTCCTCCTGGGAGGGCACCGCGCAGGCGACGCCGTCGGCGAACCAGCGGTAGTACCACTTGGCGGCCGTCCGGTAGCGGCCCTCGCGGTGCGGCATCGACGGGTCCTCGCCGAGGGCGAGGCGCAGCATGGCGTGGTGGTTGGGGGCGCCGTCGACGTACTGGAAGAGTTCGGCGTGCGACTGGGAGTGCCGGGGGTTGACCTCCAGCACGTTGATGTCGTCGGTGTGCGGGTCGTAGAAGTACTCGATGCTGAACGTGGCCTCCTGCATCCCGATCTGCCGCATCACGCGGGTGGAGGCGTCGCGCAGCCGGTGCAGCACGGTCTCGGGCAGCGTCGAGGGGTACTGGTGGCGCAGGAAGGACGAACTGCCGGGGTAGTCGATGGAGTCCAGGACGCCGTAGACCGTGACCTCGCCGTCGTGCACGTAGCCCTCGACCGCGACCTGGATGCCGGACAGCGCCTCCTCCGCCAGGCAGACCTGCCCGCCGACGCCCGCCATCTCCGAGGGGAGGTCGAGGCGGTCGAGGATGTACTCGAAGGGCTGGCCGACGCGGCCGATGCCCTTGCGGATCTTCTCGACGGCCGCGTGGAACTCCGTCTCGTCCCGGACGCCGTAGGCCAGTTCCGAGGAGTAGGCGAGGGCGGGCTTGAGCCACATGGGGAATGCGACGCCCTCGGGCGGGTTCGGCGGGTCCGCGTGGAGGTCGACCCGGCCGAAGCGCGGGTGGGTGTCGACGGCCTTCTCCTGCTCCAGCCGGCTCCAGTACTTGTGCTCGCACTTGACGACCGATTCCAGGCTGGTGCTGCGGGTGCCGTAGCGCTCGCTCAGGATCGGTACGAGGGTGCTGACCGGGAAGTCCCAGTAACCGACGATGGCGTCGATGCTGCCGTCGAAGGAGTCCAGCAGCTGCTGGGCCTTGTCCAGGAGGCCGGGTACGGAGACCTCGCCGACCTGGAGTTCCTTGACGGTGAGCAGCGGGTGGAAGCGGTACCGGTCCGCGTCGGGAACGTCGTGCAGGGCGGGCAGGTTGGCCGCCTCCAGGCCGATCACAAAGATGTTCTTCTGACTCACCAGGGGATCCTCCTCGCCGCTCGCTGTCCGGCGAGGCACGCGAGTACCCGCCGGGATCACGGCAAACCCCGGGGAGCCGCCCGGGCGACGGCAAGAGGGCTGGTGGGCGGCGTGGCGCGGCGAGGGGACGGGGTTTCCCCACACAGGACACCTGTCCGATTAATCCACTAATGCCCGGGTACTGGAGGGGCGGCCGTCCGGCAGCCCGCCGGACGGCACACCCCACCCCCGTCAAGCGGAGGACCCATGAGCGACACCAACCCGATCGAGCTCCAGAAGGCGCTCAAGGGCGCGCACTACCCGGCGAGCAAGGACGACCTGGTCTCCTGCGCCGAGGGCAATCACGCGGGCAGCCAGATGAAGGACAAGATTTCCCACATCCCCAGCAAGAGCTACGAGAACCCTGCCGAGGTGGAGAAGGCCGTCTTCAAGGGCCGGTGAGCCGGGACCCGGCGAGCGGCGTCCCGCGGGACCGGTGAAAGCCTCCGGGGGCCGGCGGGGCATCCGTCCCGCCGGCCCCCGGAGCGTCCCTCAGGCCACCGACCGGTAGTCCGCCGCCACGGCGGGGGCGGGCGCCGGTGCCAGCCAGGCGATCTGCCGGCGGGAGCGCAGCAGGGCGCCGGCGCCGATCGCCACGGCGATGATCAGGCCGCCGGCCACCAGGGCGCCCCGGGCACCGGCCACCTCCATCAGGAGACCGAGCAGCGGCGGCGCCACCAGGCCCCACACCGTGCTCGCGCTGCGCCACACGCCCAGCACCCGGCCCCGCATGTTCGCGGGCGGGTCCGTCTGGAGCACCGTCGTACCGGCCGTGTCGGAGACCGACTCGACCACCGACATGGGCAGCACCAGGACGAGCAGGACGATCAGCGACGGCGACAGCCCGGCGAAGACCTGGAGCAGCGCACCGGCGGCGGCCAGCGCGCCGACGAGCTTGACCGACGGGTTGCGCAGCCGGGCCGCGAGGATCGCGCCGACGATGCCGCCCGCCGCCAGCACCGAGGAGACGGTGCCGAACGCTCCGGCGCCCGCCGCCAGCGGGCCGGTGACCAGGACGGCCAGGGTCAGCTGGTAGTTACGGCCGAAGATCGCGCTCAGCCCGGTGATGGCGGCCAGCGCGACCAGGCGCGGGCGGCGCATGAAGAACGCCAGCCCGTCCCTGGCCCGGTCGCCGATCTCCTCCTCCGGAGCGCCCACGGCCTCCACGGCCTTCTCGGTGGCCTGCGAGGGCTTCGCGGGCGCCCGCAACGCCTCGCTGACCGGCCGCAGGAACGGGATGACGGCCGCGACGAACAGGAAGGACACCCCGTTGGCCGCGTAGGCGGCACCGGTGCCCAGGAAGCCGACGGCGACACCGGCCAGGCCCGTACCGCCGAGGCGCCCGACACTGTGCACCAGCGAGCCGACCGCGATGGCGGAGGGCACGTCCTCCCGGCGCACGAGGTCGTTGCCGAGCAGGGCGGTGGCGGGTCCGTCGATCGTGGCGATCAGACCGGTGACGGCGGCGAGCACCATCAGCAGTCCGTAGTTGAGCTGGCCGGTCGCAACCAGGGCCGCGGTCGTGAAGGCGACCAGGCCCAGTACGGCCTGGCTCAGCCCGGCGGTGAGCTTGCGCGGCCAGCGGTCCACGGCGGCACCGCCGAACAGGCCCATGACCAGCCCGGGACCGGCCTGCACGGACAGCGACAGACCGGTGGCCGCCGCGGAGCCGGTGAGCTGGAGCACCAGCAGGTTCTGCACGGTGAGCTGCATCCAGGTGCCGACGTTGGACACCAGGTTCGCCACCGACCACCAGCGCATGCTGCGGTACCGCAGGGAGCGCCACGGCGCGTGGTCGCCGCCGTCGCCCTTGGCCTTGCGGCCCAGGAGGTACCGGAAGCCACCGGCACGCCGACGCACATTTTTTTCGGTTTCGACTGTTTCGGGAGTTTCCGGTGCGGGAATCGTTTCGTGGGAGTCCGCCTGCGCCGGGACACGGGCAGCGGAACGGACGGAAGAAGACGCAGAAGACACAGCGGCAGAAACTTCGTGAAGAGCCCAGCAGGCTCGGAGCGCGGCTCGGCGGGCACGGGGCACGACTGCGTGCGGCGTGGGCACCGATTCGGTCGGAATGCCGGCCTCTCCCGGTCCGTGGCGACGGACCCTCTCAGGCGCAGCAATGTGCCATCTTCACAGACGCTTCCCGACCGGGGGAACACCCGGCCGGGAAGCAGTCGCGCCGTGGACGCGCGCGAGACCCCTGGATCCCGTGTGCCGCAAGGGGTCCAGGGGGTGGGTGGGGTTGCTCACAGGGGAGGTCGGGGCGGGGGTGGTCTGGGCCGACGGGTCGGCGGGAGACCGGAGAGACGGGGAGGTCGGGGCCTACGGGTCGGCGAGACCGGAGCCGGGGAGGCCGGCGAAGCCGGGGCGGAGGGCGTCGCGCCCGGATGTTGGCCGGGCCGGGACCGGGACTCGCGCGCCCGAACCGAGCCGGGACCCGACCGGGGCCGGGGCTGAGCCGCTCGCCCTACGGGGCAAGCGCTCACATTCCCCCACCGGGGGCCTACCCAGACGTAGCCACGCCGAAGCCCGCGCGCTCGAACCCAGCCGGGGCCGAGCAGGGCCGGGCCGCCCGCCCTACGGGGCGAGCGCTCGCATTCCCCCACCGGGGGCCTACCCAGACGTAGCCACGCCGAAGCCCGCGCGCTCGAACCCAGCCGGGGCCGAGCAGGGCCGAGCCGCCCGCCCTACGGGGCGAGCGCTCGCATTCCCCCACCGGGGGCTTACCCAGACGTAGCCGGATCGAAGCCCGCACCCCTGAACCGAGCCGGGACCGAACCGAGCCGGGACCGAGCCGGGACCGAGCCGGGACCGAGCCGGGACCGAGCCGGGACCGAACAGCCGAGACCAGAGCGGCGCCCGGATCAGGGGGCGAGATCGAGGACGCGGACTGGGCGACCGTGCCACTGCTTGGGCAGGGCCGTGGCAACAACCGCTCCGCCGGGGCGGTCAGGGGTGGGTTGAGCGGCGTGCTGGACATGAGCCGTTGCCCACGCCTTCTCCCGCGCCACGGCCAAGACCGCCGGAAGGTCCAGGTCCAGGACGGTGATGCCGGGCAGGGCAGCAAGGTGTTCCGCCGTTCCGGGGCGGGCCCGGTCAGCTTCGACCAGCGCGCACGCTGGGGCGTAGAGGAACCAGTCCGCCTCGGCGTGAGCCCGGTGGATCAGCCGCGAGGCGAGGACGTTGCCCTGGCCGGCTGCGGCCATCGCCGTGTCGTCGAGGATGATGTGCATCGGCTCGCTCACCGGCCGACCGCACGGGCCAGACGTCGGTCGAGTTCAGCGTCCAAGCCCTGCTGTTCGTCCCGGCTCGGGGCGTACCCCGTCCACTGCTGCAATGCCGCCCGGGCCTGTTCAGCCTGTTCGGCCCGCTCCTGCGGAGTCTTCAGGGTGTCGGCGAGACGGGCCAGGTAAGCCCGCAGCGACAACCCTTCGCCAGCAGCTATGGCGGCCAGCCGCTCCTTGGCTTCTTCCGGCATCCGGACGTTGGCGTCAGACATCGTCGTGCTCCTTTCCCTTGAGTAGTTTACGGGTACGTACCCGTACCCGTCGCCTTATCGGAGGACGGACATCCAGCGGCTCCGAATGTCCCGCAACCGACGGAAGGCTCCCCCGGTCGCGCCCCGCCCCCGCCGCCCGCACATTGGGATGCAGCGATGCGTGCCCTGGAGGTGGGCCCGCGCTGCCCCGTACCGCCCCGCGCCGGGGGCCCGGCGTCGATGGGGCACGCAGGGATGCCGAGGAGGCACCCGTACAGCCCCGAGGAGGCACCCGTATGGCCCCGGCCCGCACCCGCCCCCGTGATCCGCTCCGTTCGCCCGACCGGCCTCGCATCCTGGTGCTCAGGGCGCTCGGCCTCGGGGATCTGCTGACGGCGGTGCCCGCCCTGCGGGCCCTGCGCACCGCCCATCCGCTGCATGAACTGGTGCTGGCGGCGCCCCGCCGTCTTGAGGAGGCCGCCCTGGCCACGGGCGTGGTCGACCGGCTACTCCCCGCGTCGGCGCCCGCCCGTGAGGTGCCGCAGGCCATCGGGTGGACCGGTCCGCCGCCTGCCGTCGCCGTGGACCTGCACGGCAATGGGCCCGCCAGCCACCTGCCGCTGCAAGCGCTGCGCCCGGCGCGGTTGCTCGCGTACGCGCATCCGGCCACCCCGCGGATCGCGGGCCCGGTCTGGCGCGAGGACGAGCACGAGCGCAGCCGCTGGTGCCGTCTGCTGACCTGGTACGGCATTCCGGCGGACCCGGAGGACCTGCGCGTCGGGGCGCCCTCGGAGCCCTCCCCCGCGCCGGGCGCGGTCGTGGTGCACCCGGGGGCGGACGCCGGGGCGCGCCGCTGGCCGCCGGAACGGTTCGCCGCGGTGGCGCACGCGCTGCACCGGGCGGGGCGCCGGGTCGTCGTCACCGCGGGCGCCGGCGAGGGGCCGCTCGCCCGGCAGGTCGCTGCGCAGGCGGGGCTGCCGTCGTCGGCTGTACTGGGGGGCGCGGCGGACGTGCCGTTCGGGGAGCTGGCGGCGCTGGTCGCCGGAGCCCGTGCGGTGATCGTGGGCGACACCGGACTCGCGCATCTGGCCAGCGCCCTCGGCACGCCGTCCGTGGTGCTCTTCGGCCCGGTGGCGCCGCGGCTGTGGGGCCCGCCCCGGGTGCCCCGGCACCAGGTGCTGTGGCACCCGGACCACCTGGACCGGGCCCGCCCCGGGGACGCGCACGGCGACCAGCCGGACGGGCGGCTGCTGCGGATCACCGCGGCGGAGGTGCTGACGGCCGTGGCGCGGCTGCCCGGGCCCGTACGCGTACCGGAGCGGCCGGTCGCGGCGCCGGTGCTGTGAGGGGGCGCGGAGCGCGCGGTGCCGCCGGGGCTTCCGTGCGGGCGGCGCTGTGACCGGGGGCCGCCCCCCGCGGGTCCTGCTCACCGGCTGGTTCAGCTTTCTGCACGGCGAGGTGACGGCCGGCGACATGCTCGCGGCCGAGGCGGTGGAGGCCGCGCTGGACGGTGCCGGGATCGCGTACGACACTGCCTGGTCGCCGGTGTTCCGGCCGGACGCGCTGCATCTGGACCGCGCCGATCCCGCCCGGTACACCGATCTCGTCTTCGCCTGCGGCCCGGTGCACTCCCGTCCCCCGCCGGACGGCGGGCCGAGTCCGCTGCTCGCGCTGCACGACCGGTTCGCGGGGTGCCGCCGGGTCGCCGTCGGCGTGTCCGTACCCGATCCGGACGATCCGGCGGTGACCCGCTTCGACGACGTGCTGGCCCGTGACGCCGCCGGGCAGCCGGCCGGGGCACGGGATCTGAGCCTGCGGGCTCCGGCGGCGTCCGGTCTGCCGCTCGTCGGCGTCGTCCTGACCGACGGGCAGCACGAGTACGGTGTCCGCCGCCGGCACACCGAGGTCGGCGACGTACTGACGGACTGGCTGGGCACGGTCGAGGCGGCGCGTCTGCCGATGGACACCCGCCTGGACTCGCGCGACTGGCGGCTGCCCGCGACGCCGGACGAACTGCACGCCGTACTGGCCCGGCTGGACGTGGTGGTGACCACCCGGCTGCACGGCCTGGTCCTGGCGCTGCGGGCGGGCACCCCGGCGCTCGCCGTGGATCCCGTCGAGGGCGGCGCGAAGGTGAGCGCCCAGGCGGCGGCGCTGGGCTGGCCCGCGGTACTGCGCTGCGAGCAGGCGGGCGCGGCCGAGTTGGACCGGCTGCTGGCCTGGTGCCTGTCGGAGCGGGGCCGGGCCCGGGCGGCGCGGCACACGGTCCGGCCGGACGGTGGCGGGCTGCTCGACGGGCTGCTGCGGTGCCTGGCCCGGCCGTACGGGTGACTGTGGGGCGGTAGTTGCTGCCGGGGTGTGCGGGAGAAGTGCCCGGCTCCGTACGCGGTGCCGCCGGGGCGGCGGTGGGCTCGCGGCCCGGAGGCGGCCGGTGGGAGACAGGGGGTGGCGATAGAGTGACTTTTCACCATAAGACATGGCAGGACAGCCCGCAGTGTCGCCTAGCGTGACGTTTCTCCTGAAGCAGGCGAGGCACCCGATTCGGGGCAAACCCCTAGTCGAGGGAGTCCCATGAACGCCGCTCTTTCCCGGAACTGGAAACACGCCGTGGTGACCGGCGGCGCGGGTTTCGTCGGTTCCCACCTGTGCACCGCACTGCTGGCCCAGGGCGCCCGCGTCACCTGCGTCGACGACCTGAGCACCGGAACACCGGAGAACATCGCCCCGTTGCGGGGGATACCCGGGTTCACGTTCGTGGAGGCCGATGTCACCGAGCCGTTCCGGATCGGGCACGAAGTGGATCTCGTCCTGCACTTCGCCTCCCCGGCCTCCCCCGCCGACTACCTGCGGCTGCCCCTGCACACGCTGGACACCGGCAGCCTCGGCACGCGCAACGCCCTCGCCGTGGCGCGGACGCACGGGGCGCGCTTCGTCCTCGCCTCGACCTCCGAGGTCTACGGCGACCCGCAGCAGCATCCGCAGAGCGAGACCTACTGGGGCAACGTCAACCCGGTCGGCCCGCGGAGCGTGTACGACGAGGCGAAACGTTTCGGGGAAGCGCTGACCACGGCCGAGGCGAACACCCACGGCACCGACACCGGCATCGTGCGGCTGTTCAACACCTACGGGCCGCGGATGCGGGGCCACGACGGCCGCGCCGTGCCGACGTTCATCCGGCAGGCGCTGGCCGGGGAGCCGCTCACCGTCACCGGCGACGGCCTGCAGACCCGCTCCCTGTGCCATGTGGACGACACCGTCCGCGGCATCCTCGCGGCGGCCGCCTCCGACCTGCGCGGACCGGTCAACCTGGGCAACCCGGTCGAGATCACCATGCTCGAACTCGCCCACCTGATCACCGAACTGACCGGCTCCCGCTCCCCGGTCCGGTACATCGAGCGGCCCACCGACGACCCCGCGGTCCGCTGCCCCGACATCACGATGGCCCGCGGCAAGCTCCAGTGGGAGCCCGAGGTGGCGCCACGGGACGGCCTGGCGCGCACCGTCGCGTGGTTCCGCAAGCGGCAAGGGGACTGACACCGCCTCCGGTTCCGGCCGCCCCGGGACCGGAGCCCGCGGCGTGCGGCCGTCCCGGCCGAGACCGGGCGGCGGGCCGGACGCCGTCCATCCCGACGAAAGGCCAGCGAAACCCCATGCGCATTCTCGGCATCAACGCGCTCTTCCACGACCCCGCCGCCGCCCTCGTCGTCGACGGGCAGACCGTGGCCGCCGCCGAAGAGGAACGCTTCTCCCGAAGAAAACACGGCAAGCGGCCGGTGCCCTTTTCCGCCTGGGAGACACCCGACCAGGCCGCCGCCTGGTGCCTGGCCACGGCCGGCCTGCGCCCCGAGGACCTGGACGCGGTGGCGTACTCCTTCGACCCCCGACTGGCCCGGCCCGCCGACCAGATGGGCCTGGACGACCCCTGGGACCACCTGCGCCTGACGTATGCGCGCGAGGCCCCCGGGTTCCTCAAGGCCGCGCTGCCGGGCCTCGACCCGCAACGCGTCCGCTACGTCCCGCACCACATGGCACACGCCGCCTCCGCCGCGTTCGGCGCGCCGGACGCCGACAACTCCTCGGTGCTCGTGCTCGACGGCCGTGGCGAGGCGACCTCGCACCTGGCCGCGCAGCGCGTCCAGGGCAAGCTGGAGCCGCTGTACGGGCAGGAGTTGCCGCACTCGCTCGGCCTGGTCTACGAGGAGCTGACCGCGCACCTCGGCTTCCTGCGCTCCTGCGACGAGTTCAAGGTGATGGCACTCGCCTCGTACGGCACCCCGCGGATGCTGCCCGAGCTGCGCCGCTACGTGTATCCCACCGGTGACGGCGGCTTCCACGCCGCGCACGTGCCGTGGAGCGACCTGTGTGTGCCGCGCAGCCCGGACGAGCCGTGGAGCCAGGCGCACGCCGACCTCGCGGCCAGCGCCCAGCTCGTCCTGGAGGAGACGCTGCTGGACCTGGCCCGCTGGCTGCACGGCCGCACGCACGACAGTGTGCTGACGCTGGCCGGCGGGGTGGCGCTGAACTGCGTGGCCAACGCCCGGATCGCGCGCGAGGGGCCGTTCGACCGGGTGTGGGTGCAGCCCGCCGCCGGTGACGCCGGGACCGCGCTCGGCGGCGCGCTGCTGCTGAGCGCCCAGGGCGGTGAGGAGCCCGCGCCGATGCCCGGCGCCGACCTCGGCCGCGGCTGGTCCGACACCGAGCTGGAGGCGTGGCTGCGGACCGCCGCCGTGCCCTTCGAGCGGCCGGCGGACATCGCCGCGACCGTCGCCGAGGCGCTGGCGGAGAACGCCGTCGTGGCCTGGTTCCAGGGGCGTTCGGAGTACGGGCCGCGGGCACTCGGCCACCGCTCCCTGATGGCGCACCCCGGTCACTCGGCCAACCTGGAGCGGCTGAACGACGTCAAGGGCCGTGAGCAGTTCCGGCCGGTCGCGCCGATGGTGCTGGCCGACCGGGCGGGCCGGATCTTCGACGGGCAGCTGCCCAGCCCGTACATGCTGTTCGTGCACGACGTGGCCAAGGAGTGGCGGGAGCGCATCCCGGCCGTGGTGCACGTGGACGGCACCGCCCGCATCCAGACCGTGGACCGGGAGGACGAGCCGCTGGTGGCCCGGATGCTGGCCGAGTTCGAGCGGCTGACCGGGCTGCCCGTCGTCGTCAACACGAGCCTGAACACCGCGGGCCGTCCGATGGTCGACGACCCGCGGGACGCGCTGGAGTGCTTCGGTTCCACGCCCGTCGACCTGCTGGCCATCGGGCCGTTCGCGGTACGGCGGGACGCGTTCTTCGCCGCCGGGAACCGGTCGGCGCACCGCGCCGAGGTGCTGTCCTTCCCGGCCGGGATCGAGGAGGAGGTGGCGCCCGCCTCGTACGACCGGCTGGCGCGGCCCGTGCAGGCACCGGTCGCGGGCAGCGGTGAGGGGGCGGTCCGATGACCTCGCCGACCGCCGCCGACCACACGGTGGTGATCCCCACCCTCGGGCGGCCCAGCCTGACGGCGTGCCTGCGGGCGCTGGCCGAGGCCGAGGGTCCGCCGCCGCTCCAGGTGGTGCTGGTGGACGACCGGCCGCTGGACGACTGCACGCCGCTGCCGGTCGAGATCCCCGAAGGACTGCGGGACCGGACGAAGACCGTGCCGGGCTGCGCACGCGGGCCGGCGGCGGCCCGCAACACCGGCTGGCGGGCGGCGGACGCCACGCCGTGGGTGGTCTTCCTCGACGACGACGTGGTGCCCGGCCCCACCTGGGGTACGGACCTGGCGGCCGATCTCGCCGCCGCGTCACCGCGTACGGCCGGGATCACCGCGCGCATCGCCGTACCGGTGCCCGCCGATCGCCGGTCCACGGACTGGGAGCGCAACACGGCCGGGCTGGCCACCGCCAAGTGGATCACCGCGGACATGGCGTACCGGCGGGACGCGCTGGAGTCCGTGGACGGCTTCGACGAGCGGTTCCGGCGCGCCTTCCGGGAGGACGCCGACCTGGCGCTGCGGGTCCTGGCGGCCGGCTGGTCGCTGGCGGCCGGCACCCGCCGCACCACGCATCCGGTGCGGCCGGCCGGCCGCTGGGTCTCCGTACGGCTCCAGGCGGGCAACGCCGACGACGTCCTGATGACCCGTAAGCACGGCCGGGACTGGTGGCACCACGCGGACGCGCCGCGCGGCCGGCTGCCGTGGCACCTGGTGGTGACGGCGGCGGCCGGGGCCTCGCTGGGCTGCGCCGCGGCCGGGCGGCGCCGGGCGGCGCTGGCGCTGGCCGGGCTGTGGCTGGCCGGGACGGCGGAGTTCGCGTGGGCGCGGATCGCGCCGGGGCCCCGTACCCGGGACGAGGTGGTGACGATGGCGGTGACCAGCGCGCTCATCCCGTCGGCCGCCGCCGGGCACTGGCTGCGCGGGCTGGTGCGGCACCGCCGGGTGGCGCCGGTGAGTGTCCGGCCCGCGCCCGCCGTGCCGGTGGCCGAGCCGCGGCCGGTTCCGGAGCGGGTGTAACCCGTGGGCGCGGCCAGGGGCCAAGGGGCCACAGCTGTGGCTGCTCAGGCGGCGGACCACGAGGAGCGCGGGCGTCTGTGGCTGTACGCGCCGGGGCGGAGTGTCCCGGCGCGGATGCCGGTACCGGCGGCCGCTGGGCCGCCGCCGACCGGCGCCACAGGCCCGTTGGAAGCGGTGCTCTTCGACCGGGACGGGACGCTGGTGGCTGACGTGCCGTACAACAGCGACCCGGCGCTGGTGGAACCGATGCCGGGAGCGCGCGCGGCAGTGGACGCCGTACGGGCTCGCGGTCTCGCGGTGGGCGTGGTGAGCAACCAGTCCGGCGTCGCGCGCGGCCTGCTGAGTGGCGCGCAGGTCGCGGCCGTACGGCAGAAAGTCGAGGAGGTGCTCGGGCCGTTCGGCGTCTGGGCGGTGTGTCCGCACGGGCCCGGGGACGGCTGCGGCTGCCGCAAGCCCGCTCCCGGACTGGTCCTCGCGGCCTGCGCGTTCCTCGGCGTCTCCCCCGCGCGTACCGCCGTGGTCGGCGACATCGGCGCGGACGTGGACGCGGCGCGGTCCGCCGGCGCGCGCGGGGTGCTCGTACCGACGCCGGTGACGCGCGCGGAGGAGATCGCGGCGGCGCCGGAGTATGCCCGTGATCTGCCCGGCGCCGTACGCCTGTTGTTGTACGGCCCGGGTGGCAGGGAGGCCGCCGTATGAGCACGGCTCCGCGCACCCTCGTCGTGCGGCTGGACAGCGCGGGCGACGTGCTGCTGGCCGGTCCGGCGGTACGCGCCGTGGCGGCAGGCTCCTCGTACACGGCGCTGCTGTGCGGCCCGTTGGGTGAGCGCGCGGCGCGGCTGCTGCCCGGCGTGGACGAAGTGATCGTGCACGACGCGCCGTGGGTGGGCCTGCGGCCCGCGCCGGTGGACCGGCAGGTCACGGAGGCGCTGGTGGACACCCTCGCGGCGGGCCGGTTCGACCGGGCGCTGGTGCTCGTGTCGTACCACCAGAGCCCGCTGCCCGCCGCACTGCTGCTCAAGCTGGCCGGGATCGGCTGGATCGCGGCGGACAGCGTGGACTACCCCGGCGCCCTGCTGGACCTGCGGCACCACCGCAGACCGGAACGGCACGAGGCCGAAGCCGCGCTGGACCTCGCGCGGGACGCCGGATTCGCCCTGCCGCCGGACGACGACGGCGCCCTGGGCGTCCTCCCGCCGCCCGACACCACGCCGCTGACCGGCGGCGACCCGTACGTGGTGCTGCACCCGGGCGCCGCCGTGCCGGCCCGCGCCTGGAGCGCGGCGCGGGCGACCCGGGCGGCGGGCGCGCTGAGCGCGGCGGGGCACCGGGTGATCGTCACCGGCGGCCCCGGCGAACGGGAGCTCACCGCCGCCGTCGCGGGCGGCCACGCACTGGACCTCGGCGGGCGCACCGACGCCCACCAGCTCGCCGGGGTGCTGGCCCGCGCACGGGCGGTGGTCGTCGGCAACACCGGGCCCGCGCACCTGGCCGCGGCCGTGGGGACGCCGGTCGTCTGCCTGTTCGCGCCGGTGGTCCCCGCGCTGCTGTGGGCGCCGTACGGGGTGCCGCACGTCCTGCTCGGCGACCAGGAGGCGCCGTGCGCGGGCAGCCGTGCCCGGCGGTGCCCGGTGCCCGGCCACCCCTGTCTCGACACGGTCAGCGACACCGCGCTGCTCGCGGCCGTGTCCCGGCTGACCGGCCCCGGCCGGCCACCGGAGCCGCCGAAGGACGGCGCCCGGCCCGCCGCACGGGCCTCCCGGACCGCGACCGACACCGAACGAGGTGCGACTGTATGAACATCCTGCTCTGGCATGTCCACGGGTCCTGGACGACCGCGTTCGTCCAGGGACCGCACACCTACCTGGTGCCGGTCACCCCGGACCGCGGACCCGACGGGCTGGGCCGGGCCCGTACCTTCCCCTGGCCCGACTCGGTGATCGAGAAGACCCCCGCGGAGCTGCGGCACGCCCCCGTCGACCTCGTCGTGCTGCAACGGCCGCACGAGGCCGAACTGGCCGAACGCTGGCTGGGCGGGCGCCGCCCCGGCCGGGACGTGCCCGCCGTCTACCTGGAGCACAACGCGCCGGACGGCGACGTACCGCACACCCGTCATCCGTGCGCCGACCGCGACGACCTGGTCCTGGTGCACGTCACCCACTTCAACCGGCTGTTCTGGGACAGCGGCGGCACCCGTACGGAAGTGATCGAGCACGGCATCGTCGACCCCGGCCATCAGTACACCGGCCGACTCGCGCGCGCCGCCGTCGTCACCAACGAGCCGGTCCGCCGCGGCCGTACGGTCGGCACCGACCTGCTGCCCGCACTGGCCGAAGCCGCCCCGCTGGACGTCTTCGGCATGCGCACCGACGGGCTCGCCGCGCACCTGGGCCTGCCCCCGGACCGCTGCCGCACGGCCGACCTCCCGCAGGCCGAACTGCACGAGGCGATGGCGCAGCGCCGCTTCTACCTGCACCCGGTGCGCTGGACCTCACTCGGCCTGTCGCTCCTGGAGGCCATGCATCTGGGGATGCCGGTGGTCGCCCTGGCCACCACCGAGGCCGCCGAAGCGGTGCTGCCCGGCACCGGCACGCTCTCCAACCGGCCCGAGACCCTGGCCCAGGCCGCCCGGACGTACCTGGAGGACCCCGACGCGGCGGCCGAGGACGGCGCGCGGGCCCGCCAGGCGGCGCTGGAGCGGTACGGGCTCAAGCGCTTCCTGCACGACTGGGAGCGCGTCCTTACGGAGGTGTCCGCATGACCTCGCCCGGCACGGTCCCGCGCCTGTCCGTCGCGCTCGTCTCCGAGCACGCCAGTCCGCTGGCGGTCCTCGGCGGCATCGACGCGGGCGGCCAGAACGTCCATGTCGCGCGCCTGGCCGGCGCGCTGGCCGACCGGGGGCACCGGGTGACCGTGTACACCCGGCGCGACTCCCCCGAACCGCCGGACGAGGTCGTACTGCGGCCCGGCGTACGGGTCCGGCACGTCCCTGCCGGACCGCCGCGGCACGTGCCCAAGGACGCGCTGCTGCCGTACATGCCGGCCTTCGGCGACCACCTCGCCGCACAGTGGCGGGAACGGGCGCCGGACGTGGTCCACTCCCACTTCTGGATGTCCGGCCTCGCCGCGCTGCGGGCGACCCGCGCGCTGGGGCTGCCGCTGGCCCACACGTACCACGCCCTGGGCACCGTCAAGCGGCGCCATCAACAGGATTCCGACACCAGTCCGCGCTCCCGCGTCACCGACGAGACGGCGGTCGGCGAAGGCTGCCACCGGGTGATCGCCACCTGCCGGGACGAGGTCACCGAACTGGGCCGGATGGGCATCACGGAGAGCAAGATCGACGTGGTGCCGTGCGGGGTCGACACGGCGCGCTTCACGCCCGACGGGCCGGCCGCCGACCACGGCGCGCGGCGCCCGCTGCTCCTCCAGCTCGGCCGGCTCGTCCCGCGCAAGGGCGCCGAGGTGTCCATCGCCGCGCTGGCCCGGCTGCCGGAGGCCCGGCTCGTCATCGCCGGGGGACCGCCTGCGGACCGGATGGACCAGGACCCCGAGGTACGGCGACTGCGCGAACTGGCCCGCGCCGCCGGGGTCGCGGACCGGGTGAGCTTCACCGGTGGCGTGCGGTGCGAGGACGTACCGCAGTTGCTGCGCGCCGCCGACGTGGTGCTGTGCCCGGCGGACTACGAGCCGTTCGGCATCGTGCCGCTGGAGGCCATGGCCTGCGGCACACCCGTCGTGGCCACCGCCGTCGGCGGGCAGCTGGACACCGTGTCCGACCCGGACTGCGGGCGGCTGGTACCGCCCCGCGACCCGGCGGCGCTGGCCCGCGCCGTCGGCGAACTGCTCCTGGACGGCGCGGTGCGGGCCGCCTGCGGCGCCGCGGGCCGCCGCCGGGTACTGGCCAGGTACGGCTGGGACCAGGTGGCGGCCGGTACCGAAGCCGTCTACCTCGGCGTCCTGAGTCCGCGGCCCGTCGCCGTCACCGAGGTGGTGTGACCACCGGCCGCGCCCCCGGCCGCCGCCGGCCGGCCCGACACCGCGGCCGCCCCGTCCCCGTACCCGCCCCCGAACTGTCCCTCGTCACCGTCCAACGCCCTGCCCCCGCCGCAGACGTACGAAGGAGGTGCGGGCCCCAGCGCCACCGGCGCCCCGGGAGCCCGACGACCATGAGCCAACCCCTTGACGCCGCACACCGCCACTGCCAGTCGCTCCAGGACGCGGTGCACACCCTGCGCCGGAACAGCCTGCGCCGGCTGGCCGAGTGGGGCACCCACCTCGGCACCGTACTGCCCGTCGGCGGCCGGCTGCTCGCCGCCGGCAACGGCGGCAGCGCCGCCCAGGCCCAGCACCTGACGGCCGAACTCGTCGGCCGCTACCAGCAGGACCGCCCCGCCTACTCCGCCATCTCACTGCACGCCGAGACCTCCAGTGTCACCGCCATCGGCAACGACTACGGCTTCGACCAGGTCTTCGCCCGGCAGGTCGCCGCACACGGCCGCCCCGGCGACGTACTCCTGCTGCTGTCCACCTCTGGCCGCAGCGACAACCTGCTGGCCGCCGCCGAGACCGCGCGGGACGCCGAACTGCGGGTCTGGGCGCTGACCGGCCCCAGGCCCAACCCGCTGGCCGACGCCGCCGACGAAGCGGTGTGTGTGGACTCCCCCAGCAGCGCGACGGTCCAGGAGGCGCACCTGATCGCGGTGCACATCCTGTGCGAACACTTCGACGCCGTCGGTGGAGCGCCCCGGACCGCGCAGGCCACGGCGGGCGTTCCGCTGGAAGTCGCGGTGGCGGACCGGGACGGCGCGCTGTGAACGCCCGCCGTGGCGACGCCCCCGGGAGGCGGTCATGACAGGCCGTCAGCCCTTGGTGGTCGTGGGCGACGTCCTCCTGGACCGGGACATCGACGGTGACGCCTCGCGCCTGGCGCCGGACGCGCCCGCCCCCGTCGTGGACGTCACCGACGACCGCAGCCGGCCGGGCGGCGCCGGCCTCGCCGCCGCGCTCGCCGCGCGGTCCGGGCGCGAAGTGGTCCTGGTGACCACGTTGGGACCGGATCCGGCGAGCGAGGCGGTACGGCGCGCGCTGCGCGGGACCGTACGCCTGGTGGAGATCCCCCTCGAAGGACGGCTCCCCGAGAAGACACGGGTGATGGCCTCCGGCCGCCCCCTGGTGCGGTTCGACCGCGGGGGCGGCCACCCGGGCGAGCCCGGCCCCGCGGTGCGCGAGACGCTCGCCGGGGCCCGCGCCGTCCTCGTCGCCGACTACGGGCGCGGCACCGCGGCGGCGGTCCACGGCCTGCTCGCCGAGGTGGCGCGCCGGGTCCCGCTGCTGTGGGACCCGCACCCCAAGGGCGGTACGCCCGTACCGGGTGCGCGGCTGGTCACGCCCAACGCGTCCGAGGCCCGGGCCCTGACCTCCGGCGAGGACCGGTCGCTGCGCGCCTGCGCCGTACGGGGTGCCCAACTGGCCGCCGAGTGGCAGGCGGCGGCCGTGGCGGTGACGCTCGGCGTGCGCGGCGCGCTGCTGGCCAGGGCGGGCAGCGACTCGCCGATGCTGGTGCCTGCGCCGTACCGGGCCGACGGCGACCCCTGCGGGGCGGGCGACTGCTTCGCCGCCACGGCGGCCGCCGCGCTGGCCGACGGCGCGCTGCCCGAGGAGGCCGTCCAGCGGGCCGTCGCCGAGGCCGCCGCCTTCGTGGCGGCGGGCGGCGCGGGCAACCGCGCCCTGTGGCGTACGGCTCCCCCGCCGGACCGGCGGGCGCCGGAGCGGCCCGCCGACCCGTTCGAGCTGGCCCGGTCCGTGCAGGCCAGGGGCGGCACGGTGGTCGCCACCGGCGGCTGTTTCGACCTGCTGCACGCCGGTCACGTCGGCCTGCTGGAGAGCGCCCGGCGGATCGGTGACTGCCTCATCGTCTGCGTCAACTCCGACGCGTCCGTGACCCGCCTCAAGGGCCCGGGGCGGCCGCTGACCCGGGCGGCGGACCGCACCCGCGTGCTGGCCGGCCTGGGCAGCGTCGACGCCGTCGCCGTCTTCGGGGAGGACTCCCCCGTCGAACTGCTGCGGCGGCTGCGGCCCGACGTGTGGGTCAAGGGCGGCGACTACTCCGTGGACGCGCTGCCGGAGGCGGCCACCCTGCGCGAGTGGGGCGGCCAGGCGCTCGTCCTGCCCTACCTGGACGGCAGGTCGACGACCGCGCTGGCCCGGCGGGCGGCCCGCGCCGCCGCGCCGGGTCCGGGGTACCGGTCGTGACCGCCCCCGCGGCAGGACTGCCGGACACCCGCGCCGTGCCGGACGGCCGACGCGCCCCCGAGGTCCCGCGCGTGGGCATCGTCGTGATCACCCGGAACCGCCGCGAGCGCCTGCTCGGCACGCTGGAGCGGGTGACGCGGCTGCCCGAGGAACCGCCCGTCGTGGTCGTGGACAACGGCTCGTCGGACGGCACCGCGGACGCCGTCCGCGCGCGCTTCCCGGCCGTACGGGTCCTCACCCCCGGCCGCAACCTCGGCGCGGTCGGCCGTACGTACGGCGCCGCCGCCCTCGACACCCCGCTCGTCGCGTTCAGCGACGACGACTCCTGGTGGGAACCCGGCGCGCTCGCCCGCGCCGCAGAGGTGTTCGCGGCGCACCCCCGGCTGGGACTGGCCGCCGCCAGCACCCTCGTCGGTACGGACGCCGCCGCCGACCCGCTCAACGCGGTCCTCGCCGCCTCCCCGCTCGGCCGCGAACCCGACCTGCCCGGACCGTCCGTCCTCGGCTTCCTGGGCTGCGCCGCCGTCGCCCGCCGGGACGCCTTCCTGGAAGCCGGCGGCTACCACCCCGTACTCCACTTCGGCGCCGAGGAAACCCTGCTGGCCATGGACCTCGAAGCGCGCGGCTGGGGCGTCGCCTACTGCCCCGCCCTCGTCGCCCGGCACGAACCCGACGGCGCGGGCGGCGCTCCCCGCCCCGGCCGCACCGCCCGCGTCCGCCGCAACGCCCTGCTCACCGCCTGGCTGCGCCGCCCGCTCCGGCACGCCCTCGCGCACACGCTGCGGCTGGCGCTGGACGGCCGTACGGATCCGGAGGCGCGCCTGGCCCTGAACGAAGCGGTACGCCGCCTGCCGGCCGCGCTGGCACGGCGGCGGCTGCTGCCGGGGCTGGTGGAACGCCGGGTGCGGACGCTGGAGATGACGTCGTGAGCGGGGCCGCGTTCGGGGGCGCGAGCCGCGTTCGGGGCCGCCCAGCCGTACCCGTCACACGCCGCTCCGCCGGACGAACGCTCCGCGCCCCCGCACCGCAACGCCGGTGCCGGGCCTGACCGCACCGACCCGAGGAAACCTCCCGTGACCGATCCGCGCACCACCGTCATCGTCATCACCCGCAACCGCAGCGACGACCTGCTGCACACCCTCGACCGGCTCGCCGAACTGCCGGAGAAGCCGCCCGTCGTCGTGGTGGACAACGGTTCCACGGACGGCAGCGCCTCCGCCGTCCGCCGCCACCCCCTCGCACCGCGGCTCATCCCGCTGGAGCACAACGCCGGGGCGGTGGGCCGCAATCTGGCCGCGCGGGTGGCGACCACGCCGTACCTCGCGTTCTGCGACGACGACTCGTGGTGGGAGCCCGGCGCCCTGGCCGGGGCCGCCGATCTGCTGGACACGTACGGGCGGCTCGGCGCGGTGACCGCGCGCATCATGGTCCACCCGCATCCGGACGCCCCGGAGGCGGGCGTCTCGCCCGGGGCCGGCCCCGGCGAGCCCGTCGAGGACCCGATCGTCCAGGAGCTGCGGCACTCCCCGCTGCCCGCCCCTTCCTGGCTGCCGGGCCCGGCGCTCGGCTCGTTCCTCGCGGCGGCCACGGTGCTGCGCGCCGACGCCTTCCGGGCGGCGGGCGGCTTCTCGCCCCGGCTGGTGCTGGGCGGCGAGGAGGAGCTGCTCGCCGCCGACCTCGCGGCCGACGGCTGGTGGCTGGCGTACGCCGACCGGCTCACCGTCCACCACCGGGCGTCGCCGCACCGCGACGCGACCCTGCGCCGACGCCAGGGCATCCGCAACACCCTGTGGTTCACCTGGCTGCGCAGGCCGCTGCCCGCCGCCGTGCGCCGGACGCGCGTACTGGCATCGACGGTGCCGCGGGACGCGGTGTCCGTACGGGCGTTCGCCGAGGCCGCCGGCGGTCTGCCGTGGGTGCTGCGGGAACGGCGCCCGCTGCCGCGGGAGGTGGAGAGCCGGCTGCGCCTGCTGGAGGCGCCGCAGCGGGAGTCGACGGCGCGGCGGTACTGCGGGTGAGACGGTGCGCGCGCCTGCACCGGTACTGCGGCTGAAACGTTTCCGGCCGGGGACGGCACGACGCCGGCCGTCGTGCCCCGTGGGGGCGAGCGCGACGGCCGGCGTCCGGAGCCGAACGGACGGTGAGGTTACTTCTCGCCGACCTTCAGCAGCTTGTTGGGCGTGCCCTCGCTCGGGTTCTTGATCTTGTCGGGGGTGGCGCCGTCGGTCAGCGCGGTGGCGACCGCGTCCGGCTTGGCGTCCTGGTGACCGCTCAGGTAGACCGCGGCGGCGCCCGCGACGTGCGGGGTGGCCATGGACGTACCGGAGATGGTCTTCGTGCCCTGGTCGCTGTCGTTCCAGGCCGAGGTGATGTCCGAACCGGGCGCGTAGAGGTCCACCGCGCTGCCGAAGTTGGAGAAGTCGGACTGCTCGTCGGTGTTGGTGCTGGAGGCGACCGTGATGGCCTCCTTGACCCGCGCCGGGGAGCCCTGGCCCGCGTCGGTGGACTCGTTGCCCGCCGCCACGGCGAAGGTGACACCGGAGGCGACCGCCTTCTGGACCGCCGTGTCCAGCGCCTCGTCGGCGCCGCCGCCCAGCGACATGTTCGCCACCGAGGGGCCCTTGTGGTTCTTGGTCACCCAGTCGATGCCCGCGACGACCTGCTCGGTGGAACCGGAGCCCTGGTCGTCCAGCACCCGGACGGCCACGATCTTCGCCTTCTTGGCGACACCGTGCGCCTTGCCGGCGATGGTGCCCGCGACGTGGGTGCCGTGGCCGTTGCCGTCGGTGGCGTCGTTGTCGCCGTCGATCGCGTCGAAGCCGGAGGAGGCGCGGCCCTCGAAGTCCTGGTGCGTGGTGCGCACACCGGTGTCGATGACGTACGCGGTGACGCCCTCACCCGCGCTGTCGGGGTAGGTGTACTTCTTGTCGCCCTGGGTGTCGGCCTGGTCGATACGGTCCAGGCCCCACGACGGCGGGTTGTCCTGCGCGCCGTCGATGTGGAACTTCTTGTTCTGCACGACCTTGTCGACAGCCGGGTCGGCGGCCAGACGACGGGCCTCCTCGGTGCTGAGGCCGGTGGCGGAGAAACCGTTCAGCGCGGCCGAGTAGGTCCGCTTGACCTCACCGCCGTACTTGCTGGCCAGATCCTTACTCTGCTCGGCGGTCCGTTCGGCCTGCACTCCGGCGCTACGGACCGTCTTCTCAGAGTTCTTCAGCATGACGATGTAGCTGCCGCTGACGGCGCCCTTGGCCTCGGCGCCGTAGATCTTGCCCTCGGCGGGCGAAGCGCCCGCGGTGACCGCGGTGACCGTGGCGATACCGGTCGCGGCGACCACGGCGGTTATCGCGGTGACGAGCCGCTTCTTGCTGGAACGCTTGTGAGCGTGAGCCATTCGAGGGTTCTCCTCGTTCGGAACGTGTGGGGGGAAAGCGTTGCGCAACAGCCCGGACGGACAAGAAGATCTCCGCCGGGCTGGCTCGAAACCCTGTCGGATTGACGGGGTCAATTCAAGGCCGCCCGGGCGTTGTGAGATAGGCAACAAGCCTGCGTAATTGCAAACGCCCGCAGAAGGGGGCAAATACGCATCACGACTGCTCGACGGTACGTCAACTCCGTTTACGTGGCCGCAATATGCCGCAGGCCGGCCACGGTACGGATGCCGAAGTTACCCACGGTACGGGCGTGGCGCCCACCATGCGGGAAAACCAGCCGCTACAGGGAACAGCCGGGCAATCACCCCGCCGCCCTCCCGCTTCTTCACAGATCAACAATCCCCGGTCGACGCGGCCTCAATCCTCGACATAACACTTCCGAGGCGTGGCATCGCTCACTCTCGGCGCCTCTTCGGCCGAACGCGTTTTATACGCAACGCATTTCCCCCGGCACAGCGGGCGACAGCACAACCTCGCGCTACGTCCGCTCTCCGCCCCCTTATTGGGAATGCGCCGATATTCCGGCACGAAACACCCGCAGGCCGCTTCAGCGCTGATACCGCGCCAGCACCAGATTCCCGTCGTGGACCAGACGTTCGCGCAGCTCGTCCAGGTCGACGGCGCCGCTGTAGTACTCCTGGAAGGCCGGCGTAGCGATCTTGTCCTTCCACTCCGGGTAACCCCGCACGGACTGCGCGGGGGCGGCGCGCAGCGTGCCGGCCAGGGCGGTGCCCGTCGACCAGCCGTAGCGGTCCGTGTGGAGTTCAGGGGCCTTCAGCGCCTCCCGGCCCGTCGGCAGCATCCAGTCGCCGAGCGCGAGCCGCACCATGTTGGGCGGTCTCAGCAGGAAGTCGACAAAGGCCATCGCCTCCTCCTTACGGGGACAGTCCGCCGCGATCGACAGGGTCTGCGGGCTGACGCCCTGGTCCCCGCCGCCGGTGCCGCCGGGCGCGGGCAGCACCGTCCACTCGAACTCCTTCGGGGCCTGCTGCACGATCTGCTGCCGGTAGGAGAAGCCGAGCGGCAGGACCGCGTACCGGCCGGCGAAGAAGCCGGGGAGCGTGTCGGCGCCGCCCATGCCCAGCGTCGTACGGGCGGCGCTGCGCGCGACGTTGACCTGGTCGTGGATGGCGCGCGGCACCACCTGGTCGGCGGCGTCGAACCGTACCTCGGCCCGGCCGTCCGGACGGCGCCGGAAGATCCGGCCGCCGGTGGACAGGGCCAGGTTGAGCGTGACGGACACCGGCTCCTTCAGCGGCCAGGCGACGCCGTACCCGCCGCCGCCCGTCAGCTCCTTCGCCACCTCCCCGAACTCCTCCCACGTCCACGGCTCGCGCACGGTCGGCACCCGCACCCCGGAACGCCGCAGCCGCACCTGGTCGGCGATCAGGACGCGGGGCTCCTGGAGGAAGGGGATGCCGTACACCCGGCCGCCGAAGGTGCCCGACTCCCAGCTCCGCCGCGGGATGTCGTCCCGCAGGCGCGGGGGCAGCAGGCCGGTCAGGTCGGCGAGATGGCCGCCGTAGGCGAAGTCGGCGAGGTCGTCGGACGCGTCGTGGATGATGTCCGGCGCCTCGCCGCCCTCGAAGGAGGTGAGCAGCTGGTCGTGGACGGTGGGCCAGGCCCCCTGGACGTACTGGACGGGGATGTCCGGATGCCGGCGGTTCCACTCCGCGACCAGTTGCTTGTTGGCGTCGACGGACTCCTTCTGCCAGGCCAGCGACTGGAAACGGAGTACGCCACGGTCGCCGCCGCGGCCTCCGCCGCCGCCCGAACAGCCCGGCAGCAGGGCAGCGGCGGGCACGGCCGCGGCGGCGGCCAGCACGGTACGGCGGCACGGGCTGCCGGGAGCGGCGGCCATCAGTGCTTCACCGCCCCGGCCAGCATGCCGCCGGTGATCCGGCGCTGGATCACGGCGAAGAGCACCAGGCCGGGCAGCGTGGCGAGCAGGGCCGCCGCGGCGAGCGGGCCGAGGTCGGCGACGCCCTCGGCCCCGAGGAAGTGGGTCAGGACGACCGGCATCGTCTGCTTCTCCGGCGATTTGAGCAGGACGAGTGCGAAGAAGAACTCGTTCCACGCGGTGATGAAGGCGAACAGGCCGGTGGCGACGATGCCGGGCATCAGCAGCGGCCCGGTGACCGAGACCAGGATGCGCAGCCGGCCCGCGCCGTCCACCGCCGCGGCCTCCTCCAGCTCCGGCGGCACGGCCCGGACGTAGCCGGTCAGCATCCACAGCGCGAACGGCAGCGACCACACCACGTACACCAGGACGAGCCCGGTCCGGGAGTCGACCAGGTGGAGGTTCTTCAGCACGAGGAAGAGCGGGATGATCACCAGGACCAGCGGGAACGCCTGGCTGACCACGACCCAGCCGGTCGCCGCCCGCGCGAAGCGGGTGCGGCGGCGCGCGAGGACGTACGCCATGGGCGTCGCCAGGGCGATCGCGACCAGCGCCGAGACCGCGGCGGCGAGCAGGCTGTTGCCGGCGGCCTGGAGCAGCGGCTGCTCGTCGAAGGCGGTACGGAAGTTGTCGAGCGTCGGCGCCCGGGGGATCCAGGTGGGGTGGATGCTGCCCAGTTCGCGGGGCGGTTTGAAGGCGGTGGAGACCAGCCAGAGGAAGGGGAACGCGAGGAAGGCGAGGTAGCAGAGGAGGGCGAGGTACTGCCCGGCCCGGCCGACGCCGCGCCGGGTGGCCAGGGGGCGCTCGGCCGACGAGAACTTCCGCATCACTGTTCGTCCTCCCCCCTCAGCCGCCGTGACAGGTAGACGGCCAGCAGGACCGCGATGAGCGCGACCATCGCCAGCCCCATCGCGGCGGCGTAACCGAACTGCCCGTACCGGAACGCCTCCTCGTACGCGAACAGCATCGGCAGCCGGGTGCGGCCGCCCGGGCCGCCGTCGGTCAGCACGAAGACCAGCGCGAAGGAGTTGAAGTTCCAGATGAAGTTGAGCGCCGAGACGGCCAGCGCGACCGGCTTGATCGCGGGCCAGGTGACCGTACGGAACCGCCGCCAGGCTCCGGCGCCGTCCATCGCGGCGGCCTCGTGCAGCTCACGGGGGACGTTCTGGAGTCCGGCGAGGAGGGTGACAGTGGTCTGCGGCATCCCCGCCCAGACGCCCACGACGATCACGGCGAGCAGGGCGGTGGCCGTACCGCTCAGCCAGTCCCGGCCCTCGTCCGGGCCCAGCCCGAAGCTGCGCAGCGTCTCGTTCAGTACACCCGCGTCCGGGTGGTAGACCAGCCGCCACATGATGCCCACCACGACCTCGGGCATCGCCCACGGAATGATCGCCAGCGCGCGGGCCAGCCAGCGCAGCCGCAGCTCCTGGCCGAGCAGCAGCGCCAGTCCGAGGGCGAGGAAGAACTGCGGGACCGTGACGCCCAGCGCCCACACCAGCCCGACCCGGAACGAGTCCCAGAACAGGGTGTCCTGGAGCAGGTCGGAGAAATTGAGCAGGCCGACCCACCGGGTGGCCTGGGTACGCCCCGACTGCGCGTCGGTGAACGCCAGCCCGATGCCGTACAGCAGCGGGCCCACGCTCAGCACCAGGATCGGGATCAGCGCGGGCAGGATCAGGAACCACGTCCCGTGCCCGCCCCCGGCCCGCGACACCGGCCCCGCACCCGTCCCTCTCGTACGCCCCTGCCCCCGTACGGGACCGTCTCGACCCAACGCGACTCCCCGCATCCGCACACCCGGAACGGCTGTGACCACCACGAACAGGCCGCGCGTCCCCGGCCGGAACGGGCCGGACGGCCGCCGTCATCGTCGTGACACCACCCGGCGCAGTCAAGCACCCCACCAGAACTCCGCCTCCCCAGCCCCCTTCGTCCCTATCCCTTCTCCCCCCTTCCCCTCCCCCCCACTTCTCCTCTCCCTTCCCCTCCCGCCTCTCCTATCCCTCCCCCGCCCCCTCCCCGACCCTCCTGCCCCACCCCTACCTCTTCCCCGAACCGGTCCTCCCGGTCCCTCCCCACCGGGACCTGCGAGACTGATACCGATCACGCACCGCAGGAGGCGCCCCGATGACCGCACCGAGCACCACTCCGTTCACGGAGGCGCACGCCCGGGACGTCCTGGCCGCGGCCGGCCGGCCCGACGTCGCCGCCGACGCCCGGCTGCTCTCGCTCGGCGAGAACGCGGTCTTCGCCACCGACGGCGACGGCCCGGTCGTACGGGTCGGACGCAGCGCCGAACTGCTGGAGCGCGCCGAGCGGGAGCTGCGCGTCGCCGTGTGGCTGGCGGATCAGGGCGTGCCGGCCGTGCGCGCGGCCGAGCCGGCGGCCCGTCTGGTGAACGGGCACCCGGTCACCTTCTGGGAGCGGCTGCCCGACCCCGTACGCCCCGCCGAACCGGCCGACCTGGCCGCCCTGCTGCGGCTGGTGCACGCGCTGCCGGAACCGCCGTTCACCCTCCCCCGGCGTGAACTGCTGGGAGGGGTGGAACGCTGGCTGCGCCTGGCCGGCGACGCGGTCTCGGCGCGGGACGCCGAGTACCTGCGGGGCCGCCGCGACGCGTTCGCCGCTGCCGCCACCGCGCTGGAACCGCATCTGCCGCGCGGCCCGGTCCACGGTGACGCGCTGACCCGTAATGTCCATGTGGGACCCGACGGCCCGGTGCTCGTCGACCTCGAAACCTTCTCCTCCGATCTGCGGGAACACGACCTCGTCGTGATGGCGCTCAGCCGCGACCGCTACGGCCTGCCCGCCGCGGCGTACGACACCTTCGTGCGGATCTACGGCTGGGACGTCCGGGACTGGGAGGGCTGCGCGGTACTGCGCGGCTCGCGGGAGACGGCCAGCTGCGCCTGGGTCTCACAGCACGCTCCCGGCAACCCCGCCGCCCTCAAGGAGTTCCGCCGCCGCATCGCCTCCCTGCGCGAGGGCGACACCACCGTCCGCTGGTACCCCTTCTGACGCGTCCTCTCCTGCCGCGCTCCCCTCCTCCCCCCGTCCTTTCCCTCCCCTTATGCCCCCTTACGCGCTACCGCGCGCGGCCGATGCCTGCCCCTGCCCGGGCAGCCCCAGATCCAGCTCCAGCTCCTCGGAGCGCTCCCGCGCCCGCTGGTACGGAATGAGCGGCCAGGCCGCCTCGACTATCGCCTCCGGGTCACCGGAGCGGCGCAGATACTTCTGGAACGACGCGGCCTGCTCGGCAGCCGCCTCCTCCTGAAGGGCGTGCAGCGCGGCGAGCGCCGTCCCGGCCACCGCCGGATACCGCTCGCCGATCCGGCGCGCCACACCGGCCGCGGCCACCGCGTCCGCGCCCGCTTCGTGCGCCGCCTCCAACGGGACGCCGTAGTGCCGGCAGAGGGCCTGGAGGGTCCGCTTGCCCTTGCGGTAGCGGTCCACGTACTTGTCCAGCACCAGCGGGTCGATGACCGGGGCAGGCTGCCGGCCGAGCCGCTCGGCCAGGGTCGGCAGGCCGTACCGTCGGCATTCGCGGTCCAGCAGCGAGAGGTCGTAGCGCGCGTTCATCACCACGAGCGGAAGGCCCGCCTCCAGCGCCGCGGCGAGCGCGGTGGCGATCTGCTCGACCCCCTCGGCCGCCGCCCGGCCGTGCGCCCGCACATGAGCGGTCGTCATCCCGTGTATGGCCGCCGCTTCCTCGGGCACCGGCACGCCGGGGTCGAGCAGCCAGGTGCTCCGCAGGGCCTCCCGGCCGTCCGCGCCCAGCCTTATCAGCGCGGCGGTGACGATACGGTCCCGCTCGACGTCCGTACCGGTGGTCTCCAAGTCGAAACTGACGAGCAGCCCTTGATGCCAGCCCATGACGGCCTCCTTCGGTGGTGCTTCCCCCGTGTTCCCCTACTCTCCCACGCGACACTGACAACGCCCCGGCTTCCGCCCGCTTCCCGGCCCTCGCCCGCTTCCCGGCGGCCGGACGCCCCGGCGGGCCGCCCTCACGACACCGGCCGCGAATCCGCCCACACGTTCTCGAACTCCTCCCGGTACGTCTCGAAGAGGCCGTGGTCGTCGTCCCGGTCCGGATCCTGGCGCAGCACCTCGCGGCCGCCGCCGCGCAGGACGAGGACCGGCGACTCCATGCCCCGGCTCCGCCGCAGGTACGGCTGGACGACGGCCACGCCGTCCGGGCCGTCCCCGTCCACCAGGTAGGCGGTGAAGCGGGGCGTCTCGTCGAAGACCTGGATCTCGAAGGCGCCGGGGTCGTGCAGCCGGGCCCGTACCCGCCGCATGTGCAGGATGTTCATCTCGATGGAGCGGCTCATCTCGCCCTTCTTGAGGCCCAGTTCCCGTTCGCGGCGGCGGACCGCGCTGCTGGCGGGGTTGAGGAAGAGGAGCCGGACCCGGCAGCCGGACTCCGCGAGGCGGACCATGCGGCGTCCGGAGTAGTTCTGTACGAGGAGGTTGAGGCCGATGCCGATGGCGTCCAAGCGCCGGGCGCCCCCGAAGAGGTCCTCGGCGGGCAGCTGCCGCTGGAGGCGCACCCGGTCGGTGTGGACGCCGACGACGTCCGCGTACCGGTCGCCGACCAGGTCCTCCACCGCGTCGATGGGCAGCCGTCCGGCGGTGCGGGTGCCGATACCGGAGCCGAGTATCTCCAGCAGCCGGGCGGAGGCCCTCTCCGCCTGGGCCAGGACGGTGCCGGTCAGGGCGCGGTTGCGGGAGACGATGTTGCGGGCCACCTCCAGCTCGTCGAGGGCCAGCTCCACCTCCCGCCGGTCGTCGAAGTACGGCTCGAAGCACGGCCAGTGCTGCACCATCAGCTCGCGCAGCTGCGGCAGGGTCAGGAAGCTGAGGATGTTGTCGTCGGCGGGGTCGAGCAGGTAGCCCTTGCGGCGGCTGACCTCGCGGACCGCGACCGCCCGCTGGACCCATTCCTGGCCGGTGGGGCCGGCCGCGGCGATGACCCATTCGTCGCCGTGCACCGGTTCGTAGACGGGCAGCAGCACGGCCGCCACGACGGCCCGCAGCCGCTGTTCGACGAGGTTCAGCCAGATGTAGGCGCGCCCGGCCCGCCGGGCGCGGGTGCGCACCTCGCTCCAGGCCTCGGCGCCCCAGTCCAGCTCCGCGCCGATCTCCATCGGCCGGGCCAGGGACACCGCCCCGGGCGGGGCGTCGACGGAGCCGCCCTCGTGTCCCTCATGACTGTCCTGGCCGTCATGGCCGTCGTCACCAGGGGGCAACTCCAGCCCGCCCGAGCTCACCTGCGCACCGCCTTCCGAACCCCCGTGCCAACGATCAAGGCAGACTACTGCGGGTCCGGGAGGCGGTGCAGCAGGATGGATCGAGTCTCCGGCCAACTGCCCTTATTGGACGTGACCGTTGTGTCCGGAAAGCTCGGGCGGAGTGAGCGGATTCATAGCGGTGACGTCCCGGGGGGCGAGCTGGAAGCCCTGCCAGTGCACCGGCATGGGCTCCTGGTCCTCGTCCCGGGCGATGTGGTGGTATCCGATGTTGACCCACGCGATGGGGTGGCGGAGCGGCTGTCCGTTGACCCACCGGTCCACGCTGGTGCCCGCGCCGGCTCCACAGTTCGCCAGGTTGTTGCTGGCGAACTGCTCACACTTGTCGTATTCGGTGAAGAACACGTCGTGCCGGGTGAAGGCGCGTCCGGTGTACTTGCTGGACCGACCGGGGACGATCTCGTACGACCGCGGATGACCGTCCTTGTTCTTTCCGATGTTGCTGACCACCCGCCACCAGCGGGTCGGCCCGGCGTCCCCCGCCAGTTCCTTGGTCACCGGGGTGCGGACCGTCGTGGTCTTGGGGGTCAGCCCGCCGCTCTGCGCGGTGGTCGTCGAGTCGAACTGCTCGACCCGGTTGGCCGACGAGCCGTCCAGCCCGAAGTTCAGCCGCCAGAAGACGTTGTGGCTGTGGCTGGTGGCGTAGTCCTTGGCGCCCTTGCCGATCGGCCAGCCGCGTCCGTCGCCCGCGTCGTAGTCCGCGGGCGAGAGCGTGCCGGTCGCTCCGACCTGCATGTTCATCGTGCCGTCCGCGGAGAAGCGCCACTCGACGATGTATTCGTACCACCCGGTCTTGTTGACCGTGTAGACGAGCAGGTCCTTGCCCTGGAGCTGCTGGATCTTGGTGGTCTCGCCGGGGTAGCGGCCCAGCCGGTAGGCGTGGCCGCGGGCCCGGGTGGTGACGCACAGTCCGTTGACGTTCTCGTGCTCCGGGTCCCAGGCGCCCGGCACCTTGACCGATTTGATGGTGCCGCCGGGACACTCGCCCGGATCCAGCGTCTGGAGTCCCTGGGCGAAGGCCTGCCCGGTGAGGTCGTCGTACTCGTTGCCGCCGTCGTCGTAAGGGACGTGGATCTGCGCCAGTTTCGCGCTGGTCAGCACCTGGATCGGGCGGGGCTCGCTCTTGGGCTGGTACGAGACGTTGTCCAGAACCAGTCCGGCGTACTCGTCGTAGTGCCAGCACATGCGCCAAGTGGTGCCGGCTTCGAGGGTCTGCGTGATGCTGTACGGGGTACTGCACCCTGCGGCGGTGGACGCGGGTGGAGGCGCGGCCTGGGCGGCGGACGGTCCGGTCATCAGGGCGGCCGTACCGAGCAGCAGCGGCGCGGCGAGCAGTGCGGCGCGCCGGACCCGTGCACGGTGGGTACGGACGTGGGTACGGGCAGGGACACGGGCGCGGCCGTGGCCGACGCGGGCGCGGCGGAAGGGTCTTTCGTGCATGGAAACGCTCCTGTACGTCAGTGGGACGCGAGCTTCGGAGTACGCGGGTGCGTGGTGCTGCACGGTTCCTGCCGGGCGGCGGCCGGCCCGTGGCGGGCCGGGACGCCGTGCCGGGGCACGCGCGGGCGGCTCAGTCCAGCCGGCCGACCGTGCGGGCGCTCAGGTCGACCACATAGCGCCTGGTGTCGATCCACTGGCCGTCGCGCACCTTGGTGAAGAGCCGGACGCAGCGGTGCTCCCCGCAGGCGCGCAGCCTTGCCGGAGCCGGTCCCTCCGCCTCCCCCCGGTAGACGAAGCCCCGCACGGCCAGCTGGCCGGGGCCGGTCAGCTCCTTGCCGGTGGCGTGTTCGTAGTCCTCCCGCAGCCCGGCCCCCTCGGGTGCGGCGATCAGCAGCCCGGCCGCGGCCTCGCTCTCGGCCCGGTTGGGCGGCGGCTGCACACCGTGCCGGCTGTCGCTCTTCTCCACCTTCCCGGTCGTGAGGTTGACGGTCTTGGTCACGTACGCGTCGGACCGGTAGTCGTAGAACGACACGTTCGCCCGGCGCGGCGGGGCGGCGAGGCCGGTCTCGTCCGGGCCCAGCTCGGCCAGACCGGTGGTCAGCCGTTCCGGCCCCGTTCTGCCCTTGACGTCCTCGGTCGCGCTGCGGAACGTACGGGGCGTGGCGAGGGCCTGGGCCCGCGCGACCTCGTCGTCCGTCAGCGGGTCCCGGCCGACGCCCGTGCTGCCCTCCGCGGGCGCGCGCTCCACCGCTCCCGGCCGTACCTGCGACGCCTGTCCGGTTCCCGCCTCCGGTCCTTCGGCCGCGGCGGCCCGGCTCCCCCCGCCGGTCGCCCCCGCGTCCCCTGGCAGGGTCACCGCGGCCAGGGCGGCAGTACCCGCCAGCGCCACGGCCGCTCCCGCCACCAGCTTGCCCAGGTGGCGGTGCATCATCTTGCGCACTGTTCCCCCCAGCTGCCTCATGGTGCTCAGCACATATCGGTCGTCCTGTACGACGATCCGACTTCGCCGCGGGTTGCCCACCTTTCGGCGCAGATCGCGCGAAAAACCAGCCGTATTGGGCAGGTTGGAACACGAGACGATCGCAGCACCGTACGCAGCACACGAACACGGCGACGCATGACCGCCGTGATGCCTCAAGGCTTCGCGGCACCCATCGAGGAAGTGGAAGAGTCGACGTATGCAGGTCTGGCCGGGACAGATGTATCCCCTGGGTGCCACGTACGACGGTGCGGGCACCAACTTCGCGGTGTACTCCGAGACGGCGGAACGCATCGAGCTGTCACTGCTGCACGACGACGGCTCGGAGACCGCCGTCGAACTGCGGGAGACCGACGCGTTCGTACGGCACGCCTACCTCCCCGGGATCATGCCGGGACAGCGGTACGGCTTCCGGGTGCACGGCCCGTACAAGCCGGAGCGCGGTGACCGGCACAACTCCGCCAAGCTGCTGCTGGACCCGTACGCCAAGGCGGTCAGCGGCAGCATCGACTGGGACGAGGCGGTGTACGGCTACCACTTCGGCAAGCCGGACAGCCGCAACGACCTCGACTCGGCGCCGCACACCATGACGTCGGTCGTGGTCAACCCGTACTTCGACTGGGGCGACGACCGCCCGCCCCGCACCGACTACCACGAGACGGTGCTCTACGAGGCGCACGTCAAGGGCCTGACCATGCTCCACCCCGACCTGCCGGACGATCTGCGCGGCAGCTACGCGGCGCTGGCGCATCCCGCGATCATCGAGCACCTGACCGAATTGGGGGTCACCGCCCTGGAGCTGATGCCGGTCCACCAGTTCGTGCACGACCATCGGCTGGTGGACGCCGGACTCGCGAACTACTGGGGCTACAACACCATCGGCTTCTTCGCCCCGCACAACGCGTACGCGTCCTGGGGCGACCGCGGGCAGCAGGTGCTGGAATTCAAGTCGGCGGTACGGGCGCTGCACGAGGCCGGTATCGAGGTCATCCTCGATGTCGTCTACAACCACACGGCGGAGGGCAACCACCTGGGCCCGACGCTGTCCTTCCGCGGCCTGGACAACGCCTCGTACTACCGGCTGGCCGACGACCCCCGCTACTACATGGACACCACCGGCACCGGCAACTCCCTGCTGATGCGCAGCCCGCACGTCCTCCAGCTCATCATGGACTCGCTGCGCTACTGGGTGACGGAGATGCGGGTGGACGGGTTCCGCTTCGACCTGGCGGCGACCCTGGCCCGGCAGTTCCACGAGGTGGACCGGCTGTCCTCGTTCTTCGACCTGGTGCAGCAGGACCCGGTGGTCAGCCAGGTCAAGCTGATCGCCGAACCGTGGGACGTGGGCGAGGGCGGCTACCAGGTGGGGAACTTCCCGCCGCTGTGGACCGAGTGGAACGGCAAGTTCCGCGACACCGTACGGGACCTGTGGCGCGGTGAACCGCGCACCCTCGCCGAGTTCGGCTCCCGGCTGACCGGCTCCTCCGACCTCTACCAGGGCGACGGGCGGCGCCCGCTGGCCTCCGTCAACTTCGTCACCTGCCACGACGGCTTCACCCTGCGCGACCTGGTCAGCTACGACAACAAGCACAACGAGGACAACGGCGAGGACAACCAGGACGGCGAGAGCTTCAACCGGTCCTGGAACTGCGGCGCCGAGGGCCCGACCGACGACCTTGAGGTCCAGGAGCTGCGGGCCCGCCAGATGCGCAACTTCATCGCCACGCTGCTGCTGTCGCAGGGCGTGCCGATGCTCAGCCACGGCGACGAGTTCGGGCGCACCCAGCACGGCAACAACAACGCGTACTGCCAGGACAATGAGCTGGCGTGGGTGCGGTGGCCGGGGGCGGCTGGGGCGGGGGCGACAGCTGAGGCAGACGTGAACGAGCCGTCGGTCACCTCCGAGGAAACACCGGACGCGGACGGACCGGGCGCGACAGCGGAGTCGGACGCCGGCGGCTGGAATGCGGACGTACCGGACACGGACGACCAGGAGCAGGCGGCCGTCCGCGAGGAGGACCGGGAGATGCTGGCCTTCGTCCGGCAGATGGTGTGGCTGCGGCGCGACCACCCGGTCTTCCGCCGGCGGCGTTTCTTCCACGGCCGCCCCATGGAGGGCACCCACGACGACCTGTCCGACATCGCCTGGTTCACCGCCGAGGGCGAAGAAATGCGGCAGCGCGACTGGCAGGCGGCGCACGCCAAGTCGCTGACGGTCTTCCTCAACGGCAGCGCGATCACCGAGCCCGGCCCGCGCGGCGAACGGATCACCGACGATTCCTTCCTGCTGATGTTCAACGCGCACGCCCACGAGCGGGAGTTCACCGTACCCGTCGACCACGGCCGACAGTGGCAGGCGGTCGTGGACACCGCCCATCCGGAGGTCGTGGCCGACGGCGGGGGCCTCAAGGCCCAGGCCGGCGACCACCTCACGCTGCCCGGCCGCAGCATGATGGTGCTCCAGCGGCCCGCCTAGGCGTTCCGGGGCCGGAGGACTTACAGGGCCGGGGCCGGTGGTCGTGCAGGGCCGGGGCCGGTGGTCGTGCAGGGCCGGGGCCGGTGGTCGTGCAGGGCCGGGGCCGGTGGTCGTGCAGGGCCGGGGCCGGTGGTCGTGCAGGGCCGGGGAACCGTTTGCTCATGGCGGCGGCCCCGGCCTCCCCCGGCCCTCCGGCCTCCCGGCCTCCCGGCCCCCGGAGCAGTCGCGCGAGTACGGCGCACGGCACCCGCGCCGCCCGGTCCGGATACGCCACCAGCCGTACGCCCGGCTCCGCCATTGTGGTGGATCCTGCCGGTTCCGTACGTCCGGGTTCCGGGCCGTACGGCGTAGTACGGATGCCCTTGCTCGGCGGCGGTCAGGTCCCGGCCATACGCCCGTACGGCGGCACCCGTCCCGGGAAAACCGGGTCGGGTACGGACAGCTTCCCACCCAAGAGCTGACGATTTCCCGCCCAGGAGCGGGCAGCTTTCCTCCCAGGAGCGGACGACTTCCCGCCCAGGAGCTGTCGACTTCCCGCCCGCTGTGCCTTCGAGGCCGGGCCGGTGAAACAACAAGCCGTCCGGCGGGTACGGGTGTTCCCATGACGGCCGACTCCAGTGCGCCACCCACCACCACTGCGCCACCCACCGCAACCGCGCCCCCCACCGCCACGTACCGGCTCCAGCTCCAGCCGGACCTGCCTTTCGCCGCAGCCGAGAAGGCCGTGCCGTACCTCTCCGCGCTGGGCGTCTCGCACCTCCACCTCTCCCCCGTGCTGGAGGCGGCGCCCGGGTCCACACACGGCTACGACGTGGTGGACCATTCGGCAGTACGGGCCGAGCTGGGCGGTGAGGAGGGCCTGCGCGCGCTGGCCGCGACGGCCGCGGCGCACGGACTGCGGCTGGTGGTGGACACCGTTCCCAACCACATGGCCGTCCCGGCGCCGGAGTCGCTCAACACACCGCTGTGGGCGGTACTGCGGGACGGCCCCTCGTCCCCGTACGCCCGCTGGTTCGACATCGACTGGGACGGCGGGCACGGTGGACGCGTGCTGCTGCCGGTACTGGGCGGGCGGCTGGGAGACGAACTGGGAAACATCCAGGTCGACGGCGACGTACTGCGCTACCACGACCACGCTTTCCCCATCAGGCCCGGGACCGAGCAGCTTCCGCTGCCCCGTCTGCTGGACGCCCAGTGGTACCGCCTCGCCTGGTGGCGACTGGCCCGCAGCGAGATCAACTACCGGCGGTTCTTCACCATCTCGGAGCTGATCGGCGTACGGGTCGAGGACCCGGAGGTCTTCGACGCGACCCACACCACCGTCCTGCGGCTGCTGCGCGAGGGCGTCGTCGACGGGCTGCGCATCGACCACCCGGACGGCCTGGCCGCCCCCGGCGACTACCTCACCCGGCTGCACGCCGTCACCGGGGGCCGCTGGACGGTGGTCGAGAAGATCCTGACCGGCCGGGAGCAGCTGCCGCGCGGCTGGCGGTGCGCGGGCACCACCGGCTACGACGCGCTGCGCCACCTCGACGGCCTGTTCGTCTGCCCGCTCGGCTCCGGACGCCTGTTCAGTGTCTACCGGGACTTCGTCGCCCCGCTCGCGGATGCGGGCGGCGACTGGGAGGAAACCGTACGCCGCGCCGCCTACGAGGTGGTCACCCACGACCTCGCGGCCGAGGTCGACCGCCTGGTGCGCACCGCGAGCCGGATCAGCGACCGGGCGTCCCACCAGGGCGACCACGCTCCCTGGGCGCTGCGCACCGCCATCCGCGAATTGCTGGTACGGCTGCCCGTCTACCGCCCGTACGCCACCGACGCCGCCGGGGCGCGCACCGCGCAGCGCGACGAGCTGGACGCGGCGATGCTGGCCGAGGCCGCCGCACGGGCGCGTACGGTCTTCCGCGCGCCGGAGGAGGCGCTGGCGGTGGACCTGGTGCGCGACCTGGCGCTGGGCCTGCTCGGCAACGGCCCGGACTGCGCGGATTTCGCCGCGCGTTTCGCCCAGACCTCCTCCGCGCTGCGCGCCAAGTCCGTGGAGGACACCGCCTTCTACCGTTACGTCCCCCTGCTGTCGGCCTGCGAGGTCGGCGCCGACCCGGGGGCGCCCACGGTGGGCGTGGACACCTTCCACGCGTACTGCGCCCGCCTCCAGCAGGACTGGCCGCTGACCTCGACGGTGCTCTCCACCCACGACACCAAGCGCAGCGCCGACGTACGGGCGCGGATCGCCGTCCTGACCGAATGCCCGGACCGGTGGCGGGAACTGCTGCGCCGGGTGTCCGCCGGACCGGCGGGAGGCGAGGGGCCGCAGCCGCCGGACCAGCACCTGGCGTGGGTGGCCTGGCAGACCGCCTTCGGCCTCGGCAAGCCGTCCGCCGAACGGCTGATCCCGTCGGTGCTGAAGGCCGTACGCGAAGCGGGGCTGCGCACCTCCTGGACGGACCAGGACGCCGGGTACGAGGAGGCGGTCGGCGACTTCCTGCGCGCCGGCCCGTGCGGACCGGCGGCGTCCTCCCTGACCGAACTGGCCGCCGAGCTCGCACCGTACGTCCGTGCCAACGTCCTCAGCGCGGCCCTGCTGCACCTGACCATGCCCGGAGTACCCGACCTGTACCAGGGCACCGAGACCGAGTACACCGCCCTGGTCGACCCCGACAACCGCCGCCCGCCCCGGCTCCGCGCCGACCTGCTCACCGAACTCGACGACGGCACGGACCCACAGGACCTGTCCGCCGAAAAACTCCTGCTGACCGCCACGGCCCTGCGCCTGCGGCGGTCCCACCCCGAGTGGTTCGGCGCCCAGGGCGCCTACACCCCCCTGCACGCCGACGGCGCCGCAGCCGGCCACTGCCTGGCCTTCGCCCGGGCCGGCCGGGCGGTGACGGTGGCCACCCGCCTCTCCCTCCGCCTGGCCGAGGACGGCGGCTGGCGCGACACGGAACTGACGCTTCCGAGCAGGCCCACGGGAACGGGCACCGGCACGGCTACGGCTACGGGCTGGCGCGAACTCCTCACCGGCCGAGAGGTGCGGAGGCCGGTGGTGTGCCTGCGTGAACTGCTGGGGCAGTACCCGGTGGCACTGCTGGTAGCAGAGAACTGAGGAGACCTGAGGAAGGCTGCCCGAACGGACAAGCCCCGTGCGGCGCCTGCTGCGGAACGGAACCACGGATACGACGGCAGGCGTCTGTGCCGGCAGTTGTCTGCCGAACGACCGGCGTTGTCTGCCGAACGACCGGCCGAGTCGGAGGAGTCCAGCTCATGCGTGTCCACCTCAGCGCTGACATGGAAGGCGTCACCGGACTGGTCGACGCGGACGACGTCCAGCCCGGCGGGCGGGACTACGAGCGCGGGCGACTGATGATGGCGGAGGACGTCAACGCCGCCGTCCGGGGCGCCGTCGCAGCCGGGGCGACGGACGTGGTCGTCAACGACGCGCACGGACCGATGCGCAACCTGCTCCCCGAGGCCCTGCATCCGGCGGCCCGCCTGATCCGGGGCCGGCCGAAACAGATGGGGATGCTCGAAGGGCTCACCCCCGGGCACGACGCCATGATCCTGGTCGGCTACCACGCGCGGGCGGGCGCGCCCGGCGTGCTGAGCCACAGCTTCATGGGCCACGAGATCGAGGACATCTGGCTGGACGGCCGCCCCGTGGGCGAGATCGGTCTGGCACAGGCCACCGCCGCCGCGCTCGGTGTGCCCGTCGTGGCGCTCACCGGTGACGACGGGGCCTGTGCGGAGATGCGGGAGTGGGACGACCGGGTCGCCACCGTCGCCGTGAAACACGCGCACGATCGTTTCGCCGCCGCACTGCTGCCGGACGCGGAAGCCCGCCGGGCCATCGAGGAAGCGGTGACCGGGTCCCTCTCGGCGCCACTCCCGGCACCCGTCCCACCACCGGACTCCAGCACGCTCACCGTCCGCTGGCAGTCCGCCTCGGTGGGGGTCACGTTGCTCGGCATACCGGGGGTGACATCGGTGGACAGCCGGACCGTCCAGGCTCGCGGGCCGCTCACCGACCTGTACCGGCTCTTCGGCGTGTGGATGCAGGTCGCGGCCTCGCTGACCGATCAGGCGCCGTACTGCTGATCCGTGCCGCTGGACCGTTGGCTCCGCTCCCTGCCCCGGATCCGTACCGCTGCCCTACCGCTGTCCTTCCGCCTGGCCGTACTGCCGATCAGCACGCCCCGGAGCCCTCACCGCCCACCGCCCGGCACCCCGGTCTCGCGGAGCAGCGTCACGAACCGCGCGGCCGCGCCCGTGGGCGGCACGCGGGAGAAGGCGGTGATCTCGCGGCGCCACGGCGGGTCGGTGGGGACGGCGGTGCAGTCCAGGCCGGTCAGCTCGTGGGCGGCGGTGATCAGGACGCCCACGCCTGCCGCGGCCATCCGTACCGCCGTGGACGTGTGCTGCGTACGGACGGCCGTACGGGGCGTGAAGCCGGCCCGTTCGCACTCCACGTCCAGCCACCGCCGGCCCGCCAGGACCGGTTCCAGCGCGCAGCGCACCCAGGGCCGGTCGGCCACTTCGTCGATCCGGACGGCGGCGCGGCCGGCGAGCGGGTCGCCGGGCGGCAGGACCATGACCATTTCCTCGGTGCCCACGACCGTGACCGGGCCCGGCCACTTCTCGGGCCGCGGCCCGACCGCCAGGTCGGCGACGCCACGTTCCATGTGCGCGAACAGGTCTTCCGTGGTGGCGTATTCGTGCAGAACGAGGCGCACACCGCCGTGCTCGCGCCCCCAGCGCGCGCAGACCTCCGGGAGTACGCCGACGGCGTGCGCGTGCACCGTCGCGATGTGCAGTTCGCCGCTCTCGGCCCCGGCCGTCGCCAGTGCGGCCCGGCGGGCCTGTGCGGCGCTGCGTACGGCGAGTTCGGCGTGCGGGAAGTAGGCGCGGCCCATGGGCGTCAGCCGGACGCCGCGCGGCAACCGTTCCAGCAGCGGGCCGCCGGACTCCCGTTCCAGGGCCTTGATCTGGTGGGACAGCGCGGACTGGGTGACGTGCAGCAGCTCGGCCGCCCGGGTGAAGGACCCTTGTTCGACGACCGTGACCAGGTATTGCATCTGTCGCAGACTCATGGCCGCCCCCTCCGCGCCCCACCATGAACGTTCTTCATGGCCTCCATGGAAACATTGCCTTGGACTCATGACGGGAGGTGGGCGGAGGCTGACCGCATGAGAGACACGCAGCGCAACAGCGGCAGCGGCGGGGGAAGCGGCGAGACCGACGTGATCGTCATCGGTGGCGGTACCGGCGGCTACAGCACGGCTCTACGCGCCGCCGCCCTCGGGCTACACGTGGTCCTCGCCGAGCGGGACCTCGTCGGCGGCACCTGTCTGCACCGCGGCTGCATCCCCAGCAAGGCGATGCTGCACGCGGCGGAACTGGTGGACGGCATCGCGGAGGCGCGCGAGCGCTGGGGCGTGAAGGCGACGCTCGACGCCGTGGACTGGGACGCGCTGGTCGCCACCCGCGATGGCATCGTGACACGTAACCACCAGGGCGTCGAAGGGCACTTGGAGCGCGCCGGGGTGCGTGTGGTGCGCGGCAGCGCGCGCCTGACCGGCACGCGCTCCGTCTTCGTCGAGGCCCCGGACGGCGGGGAGTTCCGCGCCCGGCGCGGTGTCGTCCTGGCCACCGGCTCCCGCCCGCGCCTGCTGCCCGGCCTCGTACCCGACGGCCGTACGGTCGTCACCAGCGACGACGCCCTGTTCGCACCGGGCCTGCCGGACTCGGTCCTGGTGCTGGGCGGCGGCGCGATCGGCGTCGAGTACGCGTCCTTCCACCGGTCGATGGGCGCCCGGGTGACGCTGGTGGAGGCCGCCGGCCGGCTGCTGCCGCTGGAGGACGAGGAGGTGAGCCGCCATCTGGCGCGCGGGCTGAAGAAACGCGGCATCACGGTCCGTACGGACTCGATGCTGACCGGGGCCGAGGTGACGGACGACGGGGTGCGGGCCACCGTCCGTACGCCCCAGGGCGAGGAGACCGTCGAGGCCGAGCGGCTGCTGGTCGCGGTCGGCCGGGTGCCGGTGACCGACGGCCTGGACCTGGCGGCGGCCGGACTGACCGCCGACGGGCGCGGCTTCGTGCCGCCCGCCGACTGGTCCCGGCTGGAGACGGCCGTGCCCGGCATCCACGTCGTGGGCGACCTGCTGCCACCCCCGTCCCCCGGGCTGGCGCACGCCTCCTTCGCCGAAGGTCTGCTGGTCGCGGAGACGCTGGCCGGCGCCGTGTCCCGGCCGGTGGACCACGCGACCGTGCCGCGCGTGACGTACTCCTCGCCCCAGACCGCCTCCGTCGGCCTGACCGAGGCCGAGGCGCGGGCGCGTGGACTGGCCGTCCGGGTCAACACCCTGCCGCTGACGGCGGTCGCGAAGGGCATGGTGCACGGGCAGGGCGGCATAGTGAAGGTCGTGGCGGCGGAGGGCGCGGGCGGCGCGAGTGCCGGGGCCGTGCTCGGTGTCCATCTGGTCGGCCCGCACGTCTCGGAGATGATCGCCGAGAGCCAACTGCTGGTGGCCTGGGACGCCGAACCTTCCGACGTCGCCCAGCACATCCACGCCCACCCCACCCTCTCGGAAGCGGTCGGCGAGACGTTCCTGACGCTGGCGGGGCGGGGGCTGCATCAGCATCAGCACTGACCTGTGCTGCTCAGGGCAGGGCGGGCCGCCCGGCAGCGTCGGCTCCGCCTCCCGCCCCCCCCGAAAAGGAGTTGCGCCGCTCCTGCCGCACGGTCACCATCGGCGCGTGCGACTGGCGCCCCAGCGTACGAGTCGCGCCCCGGCGTACGGACACCCCGCACGCGCCCCCACCTCAGCCAGGAGCAACGGAATGCGCCGAAGCCTCGGAACTACTCAGCGCCCTTACCGGACGACAGTTCTAGAGGTTTCGACCACCCATGCACACCTTGAACATCGGCATTCTGGCCCACGTCGACGCGGGTAAGACCAGCCTGACCGAGCGGCTGCTGTACGCGACCGGCGCCATCGAGCGGCTCGGCAGTGTGGACGCCGGGGACACCCGGACCGACAGTGGTGCCATCGAGCGCGAGCGCGGTATCACGATCCGGTCCGCGGTCGCCTCCTTCACCGCGGGTGACGTCCAGGTCAATCTGATCGACACGCCGGGGCACTCCGACTTCATCGCCGAGGTCGAGCGTGCCCTGGGCGTACTGGACGGTGCCGTGCTGCTCCTGTCCGCCGTGGAAGGCGTGCAGGCGCGTACGCGTGTCCTGATGAAGACGCTGCGTCGGCTTCGGCTGCCCACCCTGCTGTTCGTCAACAAGATCGACCGGGCGGGCGCGCGGACCGACGCGCTCGTGGCGGACGTCCGCCGTACCCTGGCGCCGCACGTCGTCCCGATGGCAGCCGTACACGGCGCGGGCACCCCGGGCGCGCGGACGACGCCGCTCCGTGCGCACGTGCCCGCCGTACGGGCCCGGATGACCGAACTCCTCGCCGACGCCGACGACGGCATCCTCGCCCGCGCGGTGGACGGCCCGCCGCCGAGCCCCGAGGAATTGCTGGCCGCGCTGGCCGCCCGTACCGCCGACGGCTCGGTGCACCCGCTGTACTTCGGGTCGGCGATCGGCGGACAGGGCGTCGGCGCGCTCATCGACGGTATGACCCGGTTGATCCCGCCGCTCCCACCCGGCACGGCCGGTGCCCCGCCGCGCGGCACGGTCTTCGCCGTCCAGCGCGAGCCCGGCGGCGGCAAAAGTGCCTACCTGAGGCTCTACGAGGGCGAGGTGCGGCCGCGGCGGCCCGTCACTCTGCACCGCCGGGAACCGGACGGCACGGCCGTCCGCGTCGAGGGGCGGATCACCGCGCTGGAGGTCGTGGGCCGCCCGCCGGGGGGCCAGACGCCGCTGACGGCCGGGAACATCGCGGTGCTGCGCGGCCTGCCCGGCGTACGGGTCGGTGACCGGCTGGGCGGCGAAGCGCCCGGCACGGGCCGGGAGGACGGCGAGGCGCTGTTCTCCCGGCCGACCCTGGAGACCGTGGTGCGCGCCCGGCGCCCGGCGGAAGCCGCCCGGCTGCGCGCCGCGCTGCTGGGGCTGGCGGAGCAGGATCCGCTCATCCACGCCCGGCCGGCCGCCTCCGGCGCCACCTCGGTCCTCCTCTACGGGGAGGTCCAGAAGGAGATCATCGCGGCCACGCTCCGCCAGGACCACGGCATCGCGGCGGACTTCGCACCCAGCCGGGTGGTGTGCGTGGAACGGCTCCTGGGCACCGGCGAGGCGTACGAGGAGATCACCGGACGCGACCACGTCGGATGGTGGGCGACGGTCGGGCTGCGCGTCGAGCCCGGTCCCCGCGGCTCCGGCCCGCGCTTCGCGTACGAGACCGAATTGGGCGCGCTGCCGCACGGTTTCCACCAGGCGGTGGAGGACACGGTGTACGCGTCGCTGCGCGACGGGCCGAAGGGCTGGGCGGTCACGGACTGCCGGGTCGTGCTGACCCGTTCCGGATTCGTGGGACCGGTCAGTACGGCCGGGGACTTCCGCGGTGTCACGCCGGTCGTCCTGGCGCGTGCGCTGCACCGGGCCGGTACGCGGGTGTACGAACCGTGCCACTCCTTCGAGGCGGAGGTGCCGCTCGACACCATCGCCCCGGTCACCGCGCATCTCGCCTCCCTGGGCGCGGACTTCGACGACACCTCGGCCGTCGGCGGCCGCTGGCTCCTCACCGGCACTCTGCCGGCCCGCCGGCTCCACGACGCCGAGCACCGGCTGCCGGGACTCACCCACGGCGAGGGCACTTGGTGGTCCCAGCCGTCGGGGCCGGAGGGCGACCGGCCGGTGCCGCGGGGGGCGTCGTACGACAGGGACCAGGTCGATACGAATACACCTGGTTGATACAGCCAGGGCGCTTCCGACGGGGGTCTCCGCGGCGTCGCGATGCCTGGTATTGCGAGGCCGCGGTACGTGCCCTGGGCACCATCGTGATCCGGGCCCCGGCGGCCCGGACGGCTACCCCTCCGTGAGGACGTAGTCGACGCGGCCGAACGCCACGTGGTCGCCGGGGCGGACCAGCACCTCTCCCACCACCCGACGGCCGTTGACGCAGGTGCCGTTGGTGGAGCCGAGGTCGCGCAGAATCCAGCCGCCGTCCGCGCTGCGCAGTTCGGCGTGGGCGCGCGAGACCGTGTCGTGGTTCAGGCGCAGGCCCGAGCCGGGGGCGCGCCCTATACGGAGGGGGAACGGTCCCGGCGCGGGGAGCAGCAGTTTCGGCAGCCGCTCGCGGCGCCACGCCCTGCGGACCATGATGTTGAACGAGGACATCTTGCCCACCGCGCGCAGCACGGCACCCTCGACCCGGCCGCGGGAGGCCAGGTCGGCGGTGGCCGCGGCGAGTTCGGCGTGCTGACGGGCGGTGAGCACCAGCTCCAGCCGCCGCAGGAAGGTGTCCTGGGACAGCCTGCCTTGCGCCGCGCCCTCGCGCAGCAGTTCCAAGGCGCGTTCCCGGTCGGCTTCCGACGGGCGCGCCGGTCGGGCCGGGAACTCCAGCGATGTCATGCCGGAGATTGTCCGGTGCCCGCGCGCCGGTGTCCAGCCGGGCGGAGCGGGGTGGAGCCTGGTGGGCGGCCGTGGTGGAGCCCGCCGGGGGACGGGGCGGAGCCCGCCGGGGGACGGGCGGGTCTGCCGGAAATCCGTGGCGCGGCGCCGGTGGCCCGGGCTACGCCCTGCGCCGGTCCTGGACGAGGAGAGGCCGGTCTTGGACTAGGAGAAACCGATCCTGGGCGAGGAGAGTCCGTTCCTGGACGAGGAGAGTCCGTCCCTGGGCGAGGAGAGTCCGATCCTGGGCGAGGAGAGTCCGATTCCGGACGAGGAAAGGAGGCGAGCGCCGTGCCGAAGTACCCCTACCCGCGCTCCCGCCCCGTCCGTCGGGCCGTTCCGGGCTGATCCCGGTCTGTCGGGAGCGCATCGACTGCCTTCCGGGAGGACCTCATGACCGAGTTGGTCATCCGCGCGCTCACCGAGAGCGACGCGTATCTGTTCGACACCCTGGACGACCCCGCTGCCGAACTCGTCGGCCATCTGCCGTTCGGGCGCCGCTACGCGGCGTGCGCCCAGGGCGGCCGATACCGTCCCGAGTGGACGTGGGTCGCGCTGCGCGACGGACTGGTGGTGCCAGGGCCGCCTGGTGGGCCGGGCCGGAGGATGCCCGGCCGGTCGCCCTGGACTGGCTGGACTTCGCGCCGGGCGCGTCGGACGCCGCCGTCCGGCTGCTGCGCACCGCGCCTCCGCACGCCGAGTACGTGCTGCAACTGCCGCCCGGCCGGCGGGAGCAGCCGGCGGTACGGGATGCCGCCCGCGCCCGTACGGACGTGGCGGCCACGGCCGGTCTCGTACCGCTGGTCGAACGGTTCCGCTACACCTGGACGCCCGAGTACGGGCTCCCGGAGCCCCCGGGACGGCTGGTGTTCCGGCCCGAGTCCGAGGACGGGGTCTTCCTGGCCATTCTGCGGCGGGCCGAGACCGGCTCGCTGGACGCCCACGCCCGGCAGGCGATCGCCGAGGGCGGCGTCGAGCAGGCCGCCCAGGAGGAGCTGGACTTCTTCCGTTGGTGCCCGTCGCCGCGTGACTGGTGGTGCCCGTCGCCGCGTGACTGGTGGTGCCGTCGCCGCGTGACTGGTGGCGGGTCGCCTGGACGGCCGAACCCGGGCGGGGCGGCGAGTCCGTAGGGCTGCATGTACCTGCCCGAAACCTCCAGTCGCCGGTCATCGGGTTCATCGGCGTCGTGCCGGAGCACCGCGGCCGGGGGTACGGCTACGGCCTGCTGGCCGACCGCACCCGCCACCTCGCACAGCACGGCGCGGAAAAGATCATCGGCGAAACGGACCAGCCGAACGTCCCGATGGCGGCGGCTTTCGCCAAGGCGGGGTACCCGATGACGCAGGAGCGTGCATTCTTCGTCTGAGAGCGGACGGAAAGTCTTGCGTCCGTTGAGCGGGCGGAGGGTTTTCCGTCCGTAGGCCGGGCGAGGGAGGACTAGCGTGCTGTTCGAGGTGTGGGCACCGAACGCCGGACGGGTCGCGCTGCATTTCGTGTCGCCCCGCGACCGGGACGCCGACGGGACGGATGGGGAGGATCTGGCCCTCACGACGGGGCACGCCGCGGCGACGGGGCACGTCCGCACGGGGCGGGTCCCCGCCGAGCACGTGCCCATGGAGCGCGACCCCGGCCGTGCGGGCTGGTGGCGGGCCGACGTACCGGCCCGCCACGGCGACCGTTACGGCTTCCGTCTCGACGACGGGCCGCTCCTGCCCGACCCGCGCTCGGCCCGGCTGCCCGACGGGCCGGACGGGCCGAGCGCGGTGGTCGAGCACGACCGGTTCGCCTGGCGGCACGACTGGCCCGGCCGGCCCCTGCCGGGCGCGGTACTCTACGAGCTGCACCCGGGGACGTTCACCGGCGCCGGCACGTTCGACGCGGCCGTCGAACGCCTGCCGCACCTCGCCGAGCTGGGCATCACCCATCTCTCGCTGATGCCGGTCTGCCCGTTCCCCGGCACCCACGGCTGGGGGTACGAGGGGGTCGCCCCCTGGGCCGTGCACGAGCCGTACGGGGGCCCGGACGGCCTCAAACGGCTGGTCGACGCGGCGCACGGGCACGGCTTGGGCGTCGTCCTGGACGTCGTGCACAACCACCTCGGCCCGTCCGGCAACCATCTGCCCGCCTTCGGGCCGTACTTCACGGAGACCCATCACACGCCGTGGGGCGCCGCGGTCAATCTGGACGCGCCCGGGTCGGACGAGGTCCGCGCGTACTTCATCGAGAGCGCGCTGGCCTGGCTACGGGACTACCGGATCGACGGCCTGCGCCTCGATGCCGTACACGCTCTGATCGACACCCGCGCCCGTCACTTCCTCGCCGACCTGTCCGCCGCCGTCGACGCACTCGCCACACACCTGCGCCGTCCGCTGTTCCTCATCGCCGAGTCGGACCTCAACGACCCGCGCACCACCGCGCCGCGCGCACACGGCGGCCACGGCCTGCACGCCCAGTGGAACGACGACTTCCACCACAGCCTGCACGCCGCGCTGACCGGCGAGTCCCAGGGCTACTACGCCGACTTCGCCCGCGCGCCGCTCGCCGCCCTCGCCAAGACGCTGACCGGCGGCTTCTTCCACGACGGTACGTACTCCAGCTTCCGCGGCCGCCGGCACGGCAGCCCGCTGGACCGGCGCGCCACCGCGGCCCACCGCCTGCTGGCCTACACCCAGACGCACGACCAGATCGGCAACCGGGCGCTCGGGGACCGGCAGGCCGCCGGCCTCTCCCCCGGGCTCGTCGCCTGCGGGGCCGCGCTGGTGCTGTGCTCCCCGTTCACGCCGATGCTGTTCATGGGCGAGGAGTGGGCGGCCCGTACGCCGTGGCAGTTCTTCACCGATCACACGGATCCGGAGCTGGCCGCGGCGGTACGCGACGGGCGCCGCCGCGAGTTCGCCGCGCACGGCTGGCGGGCGTCGGACATCCCCGACCCGCAGGACCCGGCGACGCGGGACCGCTCCTGTCTGGACTGGTCAGAGCCGGAGCGCGCGCCGCACGCCGCGCTGCTGGCCTGGTACCGCGCCCTGCTCGCGGTACGCGCCGCCCACCCGTCGCTCACCGATCCGGATCTGACGCGCACCGAGGTCACGTACGACGAGGCGGCCCGCTGGCTGTCCCTGCGGCGCGGTCCGGTGCGGCTGGTGGTGCACCTCGGCGGGGACGGTGCCGGCACGGCGGAGGTGCCGGGCGGGAGCGCGCGGGAGCGGGTGCTCGCGGCGTGGCCTGACGCGGACACGGACACGGTGACGGCCGGCCCGGACGGCGTCCTGAGACTGCCGCCCGAGTCGGCCGTGGTACTGACGCGGGAGGAGTGACCTGTCTCCCTGCTCACCTGCTGCCCGCCGTACGGGGATCAGCCCTTGAACTCCGCCACGAACGTCTCGCAGAACGCCTTCAGGTCGTCCGGCTTACGGCTGGTGATGAGCTTGTTGGGGCCGCCGGTGCAGACCTTGACCTGCTCGTCCACCCAGGTGCCGCCGGCGTTCTCGACGTCCGTGCGCAGGCTCGGCCAGGACGTCAGCGTGCGGTCGCGCACCACGTCCGCCTCGATCAGCGTCCACGGCGCGTGGCAGATCGCCGCCACCGGCTTGCCCGCGTCGAAGAAGCCGCGGGTGAACGCCACGGCCTTCTCGTTCATCCGCAGCGCGTCCGGGTTGGCGACGCCGCCGGGCAGTACCAGTCCGTCGAAGTCGCCGACCTGGGCCTGGTCCACGGTCTGGTCGACGGGGAAGGTGTCCGCCTTGTCCAGATGGTTGAACGCCTGGACCCGGCCGGACTCGGTGGAGACGAGCTTCGGGGTGCCGCCCGCGTCGATCACCGCCTGCCACGGTTCGGTCAGCTCGACCTGCTCGATGCCTTCGGGTGCTACGAGAAACGCCACCTGCATGGCCGTTCATCCTTTGCGTTCGTCCTGCGTTGCGAAGGGGTGTTCCCTTTGCGGTCCTCTTTTCGCATCCCCGGTCGTAAGCAGGCAAAAACGTGCCAAATGGGAGGTGATCCGCCTGCGGTCAGCGGGTACCGGGATGGGCTGGTCCGCAAACGAGACGGGGGCCACCTGGTGGCGGTCGGGGCCGCCAGAGCCGTCAGGCCGTCGGCTCTGCTGGCCCGACTGTCCATCACCGGTTCACCTGTTAGACACTGCGTCCATGCCCTTGCGTATCGCCGACCTCCTCGCCCGCCCCGAGCTGAACCTGTCGGTGACCTACGACGTCCCGGCCGGGCTGCTGGACCGTGCCGTGGAGGCCGCGACCGTCTCCGACCTGCTGCATCCGGGCAAGTGGTTGCAAGGGGGCGAGCTGCTGATGACGATCGGCCTGGTGCTGCCCATGGAACCGGCGGCCTGCCGGGCGTACGTCCGCGACGTGACCGAGGGCGGAGCCGCCTGCCTCGCGCTCGGCCTGGGCACCGGGCTCCCGCACCAGGAAGCCCCTGCACCGCTGGTCGACGCGGCGCGCGAGGCCGGCCTGCCGCTGCTCACGGTCCCCGACGAAGTGCCGTTCATCGCCGTCACCAAGGCCGTGTTCGACGCGCGCGCCGACGAGCAGCAAGCGGTGCTGCACCGGGCGTTCGCGACGCAACGGCGGCTGACCGCGGCGGCCACGGACAGCGGACTGCAACCGATGCTGGAGGAATGGACCGCCGCCACCGGCGTCGGCGCGGCGGTGCTCGATCCGCTCGGGCGGCTGCTCGCCACCGGCGGCGGCCAGTGGCCCCCGTCCCCGGCGGCCGCACGTGACCTGGTCGAACGGGTCGCCGCACGCGGTCTGCGCGGCAGCGCGTCCAGCACGGCCGACGGCTGCCGGATGGAGGTGCAGCCGCTCGGCGCCCGGCGGCTGCGCGGTCTGCTGCTGCTCACCGGGAGCCCGGACGCGGCGGCCCGCGCCGTGGTCCCCGGCCTGGTATCGCTGCTCTCGCTGGAGCTGGAGCGCCGCCATCTGATGGACGAGCCGGAGCGGCGCCGCAGGTCGGCCCTGCTCGCGGAGCTGCTGTCCGACGAGGAGGGGCCGGCCGGCCGGGCACAGGACATCCTGGCGGCCGCCGGACTCCACGACGACCGGGTGCGCGGCGTCGTCGTCGAGCCCCCGGCCGACGGCCCGGCGGACAGCGGCCCGCACGACATCGCCGCCGACCTGGCGCTGGCCGTGCCCGGCGGCCTGGTCCGGGTGGCGGCGAGCGGGCTCGTCGAGGCCGTGGTGGGCGCGGGGCTGGACGTGCGCGACGTCCTCGGGCGGTTCGCGCCGCGCTGTCCCGCGGGCATCGGCCCGCTCGCCCCGCCGGACGCGGTACGGGTCTCGCTGCGGCAGGCGGCGGGACTGCTCGGCGTCAGCCGGGCGAGCGGAGTGCCCGAAGAGGCCCGGCAGAGCGCGGCCAGCCGGCTCCTCCTGGGCCTCGGCGACCGCCGTACGCTGCACGGTTACGCCGACGCCGTACTCGGCCCGCTCGACCTGGCCGACCACGGCGAGGAATTGCTGACGACGCTCGCGGCCTGGCTGGAGACCGGCGGCGCGTGGGACGCGACCAGCCGCCGCCTCGGCGTGCACCGGCACACCGTACGCAACCGGCTCGACAAGGCGATGGAGCTGACCGGGCGCCGCCTCGACGACCCCGACGACCGGTTCGACCTGTGGCTGGCCACTCGCATCCGACGCGGGGGCGAGCTGCCGCAGGGGGGTGCGGGGCGGTCCTGACGAACGGGGCCGAGTGGTCCTGACGTCCGGAGCCGCCGAGTGGTCCCGAGGTCCGGGGCCGGGTGACCCCGACGGCCGATGCCTCCGGAAGCCCTGACGACCGGCTTCGAGCGGTCCTGGCGACCGCCTTCGCCCCCGGATGTGTCCAACAGCCCATCCCCCGGCATGTCCACGCCCCGGCCCCCTGGCCTACCGTCAGGTCATGCAGATCCCATGCTCCGAAGGAGACCGCACCGCCGAGGCCGACCGGGAAAAGGCCGCGCCCGGCCGGCTGATGGCCATCAGCGACCTGCACATCCGCTACCAGGAGAACCGCGCGATCACCGACCGGCTGCGGCCCGGCTCGGACGCCGACTGGCTGCTGGTGGCCGGGGACATCGGCGAGTACGTCGCGGACATCCGCTGGACGCTGACCGTGCTCAGCAGCCGTTTCGCCAAGGTGATCTGGGTGCCCGGCAACCACGAGCTGTGGACCCCGTCCAACGACCCCGTACAGCTGCGCGGAGTCCAACGTTACGAGCACCTGGTGGAGATCTGCCGGGAGTTGGGCGTGCTGACGCCCGAGGACCCCTATCCGGTCTGGGAGGGCGAGGGCGGCCCGGCCGTGATCGCCCCGCTCTTCGCCCTGTACGACTACACCTTCCGCCCGGCCGGCACCCACACCAAGGAGGCGGCGCTGGCGGTCGCCGAGGCGGCCGGGGTGGTCTGCACGGACGAGTTCTTCCTGCACCCTGACCCGTACCCGACCCGGGAGGCGTGGTGCCGGGCCCGCGTGGCCGCCACCGAGGCGCGGCTCGCCGGGATTCCCGAGGACCTGCCCACGGTGCTGGTCAACCACTGGCCGATCGTCCGCGAGCCCACCGCGCCGCTGTGGCACCCGGAATTCGCCCTGTGGTGCGGCACCGAGGCCACCGCCGACTGGCCGCGCCGCTTCCGCGCCGCCAGTGTCGTCTACGGCCATCTGCACATCCCGCGCACCATCGAGGTGGACGGCGTTCCGCACGTGGAGGTGTCCCTGGGCTACCCGCGCGAATGGCGCCGCCGCAAGGCGGCTCCGGGGCAGCTGGTGCAGATCCTGCCCACGGTGGCGCGGGCGCCGCAGTTCTGACGGGGGCGACGAGGCGGGTGCGAGCAGCACCGCCGCCGGGCCGGCTCCGCGCCGGGCCCGGCGGCCCCGTGGTCAGCTCCCGTCCGGCGCCAGCCGCACCGAGATGGAGTTGATGCAGTACCGCTGGTCGGTCGGGGTCGGGTAGCCCTCGCCCTCGAAGACATGGCCGAGGTGGGAGCCGCAGCGGGCGCAGCGGACCTCCGTGCGGACCATGCCGTGCGAGCGGTCCTGGAGGAGCTCCACGGCGTCGCTGTCCTTCGGGTCGTAGAAGGACGGCCAGCCGCAGTGGCTCTCGAACTTGGTCTCCGAACGGAACAGTTCGGCACCGCAGGCGCGGCAGGAGTAGACGCCCGCCGTCTTGGTGTCGGTGTACTCACCGACGAACGCGGGCTCCGTGCCGCCCTGGCGCAGGACCTGGTACTCCTGCGGGGTCAGCTCGGCGCGCCACTGCTCGTCCGGCTTGTCGATCTCGTACGGCATGAGTCCCTCTGCTTCCTATCGGCTCTGCAGGCGCGCGAGGATCTGCGGGCCGAGTTCGGTCACGTCGCCCGCGCCCATGGTGAGAACAAGGTCGCCGGGCTCCGCCATTCCTGCGACCACCTCGGGGACCGCGGACATGTCGGATTCGGCGGCCACCCGGGCTCCCTTCGCCTGGGCCGCTTCGATGATCAGGGCGCTGGTGATGCCCGGGATCGGGTCCTCGCGGGCCGGGTAGATGTCCAGCACGACGGAGGCGTCGGCGAGGGTGAGCGCCTCGCCCATCTCCTTGCCCAGCTCCTGGGTGCGGGAGAAGAGGTGCGGCTGGAAGACGACCAGGACCCGGGAGCCGGTGGCGGCGCCGCGGATGGCCTCCAGGTCGGCGGTCATCTCGGTGGGGTGGTGCGCGTAGGAGTCGATGACCTGCACGCCGGCCGCCTCGCCCTGGAGCTGGAGACGGCGCTTCACCCCGGTGTACGTGCCGAGCGCGGAGGCCAGGTTGTGCGGCGGGAGGCCGAGCGCGGTGCCGGCGGCGAGGGCCGCGACGGCGTTCAGCGCGTAGTGCCGGCCGGGCACGGAGACGGTGAAGGTCAGGACCTTGCCGTTCGCGAGGACGACGGTGACCTCGCTGGTCAGCCCCCGCTGGTTGATCTTGTGGACCCGTACGTCGGCGTCCTCGGCCTCGCCGTAGGTGACGATCTCGATGTCCAGGCGGCCGGAGAGGCGGGCGGTCAGCTCGCGGGCGCCGGGGTGGTCGGCGGAGACGACCAGGGTGCCGCCGGGGCGGATACGGGCGGCGAAGGTCTCGAAGGACTCGTAGATCTCGTCCATCGAGGCGTAGTTGGCGTGGTGGTCCAGCTCCACGTTGAGGACGATGGCGACCTCGGGCGCGTACTTGTGGAAGCTGCGGTCGCTCTCGTCCGCCTCGGCCACGAAGATCTCGCCGCTGCCGTGCTCGGCGTTGGAGCCGGGGGCGTCCAGGTCGCCGCCGATGGCGTACGACGGGGACAGGCCCAGCGAGCCGAGGGAGACGGCCAGCATGGAGGTGGTGGTCGTCTTGCCGTGGGTGCCGGCCACGGCGATGGGGCGCAGGCCCTCCATCAGGGCGGCGAGCGCGTCGGAGCGGTGCACGACGGGGATGCCGCGCTCGCGGGCGGCGGCCAGCTCCGGGTTGTCGTCGCGGATCGCGGAGGAGACGACGACGCTGGTGGCGTCCTCGGCGAGGTGGGCGGCGGCGTGGCCGAGGTGGACCGTGGCGCCGGCGTCGCGCAGGGCGCGGACGGTGGCCGACTCCTTGGCGTCACTGCCCGCGACCCGGGCGCCGCGCTGCGCGAGGATCTTCGCAATGCCGGACATCCCGGCGCCGCCGATGCCGATGAAGTGCGGTCGGTCCATCGCGTCGGGGATGCCCGGGGACGGTGCCATGCGTCAGTCTCCTGCTCGTCGGTCTCCACGGTCCGCCGGTCTCTGCGGTCCGTACGGGCACGATTCTCGCACCCGGCACCGACAGTCCCGCGCCGGGCGGGCCCGCGGCCCGGGCCGGGGCGGATCAGCGGCGGATCAGCCCGCGCGCGGTGGCCGCGGCGACCGCCGACGTTCGGGAGTCGACGCCCAGCTTGGCGTAGATGTGCACCAGGTGGGACTTGACGGTGGCCTGGCTGAGGAAGAGCCGCTTGCTGATCCGGGCGTTGGACAGGCCGTCGGCGACGAGCTGCAACACCTCGGTCTCGCGCCGGGAGAGGGCCGTGGCGGGCGCGCGCATCCGGTCCATCAGGCGCAGGGCGATGGTCGGCGCGAGGGCGGACTTGCCGGCCGCCGCGGTACGGACGGCCGCGGCCAGCTCCTCGGGCGGCGCGTCCTTGAGGAGGTAGCCGGTGGCACCGGCCTCGATGGCGGCGAGGATGTCGGCGTCGGTGTCGAACGTGGTCAGGACGAGGACCCGCGGGGCGTCCTCACGGGCGGTGATGGCGGCGGTGGCCTGCGAGCCGAGCATCCGGCCGCCGAACTGGAGGTCCATCAGGACGACGTCGACGTCCGGCCGGGCGGCCCGTTCGACGGCCTCCTCGGCCGTGGGGACGTCCGCGACGACCTCGAAGTCCGGCTCGGTCTCCAGGACGGCGCGCAGTCCGGCCCGTACGACCGGGTGGTCGTCGGCGAGGAGGAGGCCGATGGCGGCGGGGCGGGGGCCGGTCTCGGGGCGGTGGGTCACGCGGTGGCCTGTTCGGGGTCGGGAGGGGTGCCGGGGGTGGGAGGGGCGCTCGGGGCGGACGGGGTGCCCGGGACGGGTGAAGGGGCGGCGGCCGGGGTCCGGGGGACGGCCGGTTCCGGGTACGGCAGGGTGACGGCGACCGCCGTACCCTCGCCGGGCGCCGACTCCACGGCCAGCGTGCCGCGCAGCGCGCGGGCGCGGGCGCGCATCGCGGCCAGCCCGAACCCGGTGCCTTCGGCGGCGCCGGAGCCCGGGGACGGCACCGCGTCGGGCGCGAAGCCCGTACCGTCGTCCACCACGTCGAGGGCGACTTCGGTGTCCATGTAGGAGAGGGTCAGCTCGGCCCGGCCGGCGTGCGCGTGCTGGACGGCGTTGGCCAGGGCGGACTGCGCGATGCGCAGCAGCGCGACCTCGTGCGGGGTGGGCAGTTCGACGGGCGCCCCGGAGACCTGGCAGTGCACGGCCAGGCCGGAGGAGCGCGCGGTGGTGACGCACAGCCGTTCCAGGGCGGCGGGCAGCGACCCGGCCTCCAGGTCGGGCGGGCTGAGCGCCCGGACGAAACGGCGGGCCTCGGCGAGGTTGTCGACGGCGGCCTGCCGGGCCTGCTGGACGTGGCCGAGCGCGGTGCCACCGTCCGGCCGCTGCTCCATCGCCCGTTCCGCGGCCCGCAGCAGCAGCTGGATGCTGGAGAGTCCCTGCGCGAGGGTGTCGTGGATCTCGCGGGCGAGCCGCTCCCGCTCGGCGAGCACTCCGGCGGCGTGCTCGGCGGCCGCCAGCTCGCTGCGGGCGGCGGTCAGCTCCTCGATGAGGCGGCGGCGCTGCTCGCTCTCCCGGTAGAGGGCCTGGTAGCCGAGGACGACGGCGACGGCGACCGCCGCGCCCAGCGCGGGGCCGACGACCGTACCGACGGTGAGCGTACGGGTGTGCCAGCCGAACCCGCCGATCGCGACGAGGGTGGTGACCAGGACGGCGGGCAGCGCCCAGCGCAGCGGGAGCAGGTGCAGCTGGACGAAGAAGAGCGGGAAGGCGAGCCAGACGCCGAGAGGCGTGAGGGCGAGCAGCACGGCCCACACCGCCATGACGGCGGCGAGCCAGAGCACCGCCGCGGCCGTGGAGGTACGGACCGGCGGCAGGGTGGGGCCGACGGCGTACACGGCGAACAGCAGGACGGCGGCGCCGACGACGGCCGGGGCGTCCGGGCTGTGGTCGGCGACGGCCCGCACGGCGGCGAGCGCCAGCAGGGCGGCCACCATCAGGTGCAGGCAGCCGCGCAGCACCCGCAGGGCGGGGGTGAGGGAATGGGGAGTCACAGCTCTTCCAGGCTAGGCGCCCGGGGCCGTACCGGCATCAATCGAAAGGTGGAGTACGGACCTGGCCTTTCGATACCGGCGAAGCACTCCCCGGCGCGATGCCCGATGCCCCCTTCCCCGGCGACGGTGGGGGGCAGCCGCCGGGCACCGGGCCCGGCGCCCCTCGGAAGGATGGCCCAGACCCCGTGTTCGTCGCCTGGAGAGACCTGAGATTCGCCAAGGGCCGGTTCGCCCTGATGGGCACCGTCATCGTGCTGATCACCGTGCTGGTGGGGCTGCTGTCCGGGCTGACGGCGGGCCTGGGCCGGGAGAACACCTCGGCGATCACCGCACTGCCCGCCGACCGCCTCGCGTTCACCGCGCCCGCCGACGGCGGTGACGACGTGTCGTTCACCGACTCGCACGTCGGCGAGCGGACCTGGGGCGCATGGGCCCGGGTGCCGGGCGTCCGGTCGGCCGAGCCGCTGGGGATCGGTACGGCCAAGGCCACGGCGGGCGACGGCGCGGGCGACGGCGCCGGAGAGCGGACCGCCGCGCTGTCCGCCTTCGGGGTCCGGCCCGGCTCGCCGCTGGCGCCCGAGGCCGGGCGGATCGCGGACGGCGCGGCGGTGCTGTCCACGAAGGCCGCCGAGGAGATGGGCGTACGGACCGGGGACCGGTTCACGCTGAACGGGCGGACGCTGACGGCGGCAGCGGTGGCGGGCGAGGCGATGTACAGCCATACGCCGGTGGTCTGGACTTCGCTGGACGACTGGGCTGCGGTGTCGGGGGGCGGGGGCTCTGGGGCGGCGGGTTCCGAAGCGACTGGTTCCGGAAGCGGTACTTCCGGTGCCTCCGAGGCGCGGACGGCCACCGTGGTCGCCCTCACCACCTCCCCGGACGCCGACCTGTCCGCCGCCGACCGCAAGCTCGGCACCCGTACGGTCACGACCGGCGAAGCGCTGAACGCCATCGGCTCCTACACCGCGGAGAACGGCTCGCTCCAGCTGATGCGCGGCTTCCTCTTCGCCATATCGGCGCTGGTCATCGGCGCGTTCTTCACGGTCTGGACGATCCAGCGCAGCGGCGACGTCGCCGTGCTCAAGGCGCTCGGCGCGCCCACCCGCTACCTGCTGCGGGACGCGCTCGGCCAGGCGGTCGTCCTGCTGGTGATCGGCACGGGCCTGGGCACCGCGCTCGCGGCGTCGGCCGGCGCGGCCCTGGGCGGCACCGTGCCGTTCGTCCTGGAGCCGGCCACGGTGCTGCTCCCGGCCCTGGTCATGATCGCGCTGGGGGCCGTAGGCGCCGCGCTGTCCATCCGCCGCATCACCGCCGTCGATCCGCTAACGGCGCTGGGGAGCGCGCGGTGAGACCGGCGGATTTCCCCGCCCGGACGGGCTCGGTGAAAGCGCTTCCCTTCCCGGCCCGCTCTCCGCGGACCATTCCGTGAGCACATTCCCGGGCCGCCGGGCGTGCGGCCTTCATCATGCGGCAGCCGGCGCCGGAAATTCCGGTGCGAGCCCCGATTACCGTTCCGATCCCGGCCCCGGCCCCGGTCTCCATTGCGGCCCCGATTCCGACCCCGGTTCCGATTCCGGTCCCGGTTCCGACCCCGGTTCTGATTCCGGTCCCGGTCCCGTACATATCCGTACGAATTCCGCAGCCGCGAAAAACCGGACCGTACAGCCTTCCCACGCCCCGCACACCACCCGATTCCCCACCCAGCAACGGACAGCGACGGACCATCCCTCATGAAGACGAACTCCGCCACCCCCCGGCCCCGCACGAGCCCCGGAATCGGAACCTCACCCTCCGCCGGCCTCGCCCTCACCGACGTCACCCTCACCTACCCGGACGGCACCGGCCGCCTCACCGCCCTCGACGACGTGTGCCTGACCGTGCCACCGGGGTCCGTGACCGCCGTGGTCGGGCCCTCCGGTTCCGGCAAGTCCAGCCTGCTGGCGGTGGCCGCGACACTGATCTCCCCCGACGTCGGGCGGGTGGTGATCGACGGTACGGACACCACCGGAATGAGCCGGTCCGAGCTGACCACCCTGCGCCGTACCCGCGTCGGCACGGTCTTCCAGCAGCCCAATCTGCTGCCCTCGCTGACGGCCGTGGAGCAGGTGCAGGTGATGGCCCACCTGGACGGCCGCCCGCCGCGAGCCGCCCGGCCGCGGGCCCTGGAACTGCTCGACGCGGTCGGCCTGGCCGACCAGGCCGCGCGCCGCCCGCACCAGCTCTCGGGCGGCCAGCGGCAGCGGGTGAACATCGCCAGGGCGCTGCTGAACGAGCCGGCCGTCCTGCTGGTCGACGAGCCGACCAGCGCGCTGGACCACGAGCGCGGCGCCGCGGTCCTCGACCTGCTCACCACGCTCACCCGCCGGCGCGCCACCGCGACCGTCCTGGTCACGCACGACCGCGCCCACCTGGACGCGGTGGACGCGGTCGCGGAGATGCTGGACGGGCGGCTCAGCTTCCGGCGGGACCCCCCGCCGAGCCGTTAGCGGGGCCCTTGGCCGGGTTGTGCGCCACGTCCTGCGCCGGGTCGTCGGCCGCGTGCGAGAAGAGTTTGAGCACGGGCACGCCGACCTTGTGCCGGGCGCGGGAGGCCCAGTCGCGGTGGAAGAACTCCTCGACGAAGTGCGGGGCGGTCAGCACGATCACCTCGTCGGCGCCGGTCTCGTCGACGACCGACCGCAGCAGGTCCAGCGGGTGGTCCTCGACGACCTGCCCGATCGCCTCGGCGCCCGCCTCCCGCAGGGCGTGGAGGGTGTAGGACAGGGCGCGCCCGGCGGGCGGCTCCGCCTGGCCGCCCTCGGGCTCGTCACCCTCCCGTACGGCGTCCTCGAACTCGCCCAGCGCGACATCGTCGATGGCCCTGAGCAGGCGGTCCTGATTGCCGCGCGGCTGCATGAGGACGACGAAGGAGACCTGGTCGTCGCCGTGCAGCGTGGTGACGAACTCCACGTCGGCGGGCGTCAGGGGCTTCTCGATCATCAATACGCTCGTGAACACGGCGGACGCCCTTCTTCTCAACTCGCGGCCCGCCTGGGGAGCGAACCGACAGAAACCATCCTGCCCCGTCGCCACACGGGACCTGTTGGCCTTTAGTGTGCCCAGCGGAAGCTAAGCGGAACGAATAATTCCGCCTTTTGTTCAGGACCGACGGTAACGGGTGAACAGGAAGCCGGCCTCCTCCAGCACGGACGCGAGTACGAATGTTTCCGGAACGGTCGTCAGCGGCGCGTTCATGATGCGTGACGCGTCGCCGGCGACCACCAGCGGTGCCAGCGAGAGGCACAACTCGTCGAGTGCCCCGCTTCCGGCGAACTGACCCAGGAGCCGCGGCCCGCCCTCCGTCAGCAGCCTGGTCAGGCCCCGCCCGGCGAGCGCGCCGACCACCCGCGACGGGTCGACGGCGGCCCCCTCACCGGCGAAGACGATCTCGGCACCGGCCTTGCGGGCGGTCCGCACCCGGTCCTCGTCGGCCCCCGCGCCGGTCACCACGACCGTCGGCACCAGCGGCTCGGTGAACAGCGGCTGCGAGAAGTCCAGGTCCAGACTGGCGGTGACCACCGCGATCGCGGGGGCGGGCGCCTGCCCGGCGGCGGCCCGGCGCGCCGCGAACGCCTCGCGGGCGCGGGCCGGGCGGTACCCCTCCTTGCGTACGGTCTCGGCGCCGACGACCACCGCGTCCGCGAGGCCGCGCAGCACGCCGAAGATCCGCATGTCCGCGTCGCCGGAGAGCGGCTGCGAGCGGCCTTCGTGGTGGGCCGCGCCGTCCAGCGAGGAGACCATGTTCGCGCGGAGCCAGCCCGCTCCCTCGTCGAGACGGGGGTACGCGTAGGCGTCGGCCAGTTCGTCCAGGCTCCACCGGCGGTCGGTGAGATCGGCGGCACCGGGCGGCACGGAATCGGCGCCGCCGGCCGTACGGAATTCGGCCGGTCGCGCCGTACCGGAATCAGCGGAACCGCCCGTACCGGAATCGGCCGGGTCCGCCGTCCCGGAATCGGCCGGGGCTGCCGTACCGGAACCGCCCAGGGCTGCCGTACCGGAATCCGGGGCGCCGGAAACGGCTCCGGTGTCGGTCCCCGTCGCGGTGCCGGCAATGGCGCCCGGTTCCGCCGCGAGAGCGGACGCGACCGCGGCGGAATTCTCGTCGCGCGGGGTATCCGGAGTACCCGGGAAATCAGCGGACGGCACAGGCGGGGCGGGAAGGGGAAACAGGCGTCGCATAGGCGGCAGTGTGACATGCCTCGCTCATCCGGCGGAGTCCTCCCGCGCAGCGACTAGGCTGGACGGCTGTGTCGCCTTCCCAGCCCTCGTCATCCCAGTCCTCCCCCATAGCCGGGCCACCGGCCGAAGGGGCCGGATCGGCTCCCGCCGCGCTCACCGCGCGCGCACCGCACGTCCCGGCCGACCGCCTGGTGGCGGAGATGGTCCCGCCGCCGCGGTTCCAGAGCGCGCGTTTCGAGACGTACATCCCGGACCCGAACCAGCCCAGCCAGTCCGCGGCCGTAGAGGTCCTGAGCGGCTTCGCCGCGGGCATCGGCGGCGGCGCGGACCCGTCCGGCGGCAAGCGGCGCTGGTTCGGCCGGAGCGCCAAGAAGGCCGCGGCCCCCTCGGGCCCGCGCGGCGTCTACCTGGACGGCGGATACGGCGTCGGCAAGACGCACCTGCTGGCCTCCCTCTGGCACGCGACCCCCGCCGAGCCCGCGCTCAAGGCGTTCGGCACGTTCGTGGAGCTGACGAACCTGGTCGGCGCACTCGGATTCCAGCAGACGGTGCAGACGCTCAGCGGTCACCGCCTGCTGTGCATCGACGAGTTCGAACTGGACGACCCCGGTGACACGGTGCTCGTCTCCAGTCTGCTGAGCCGGCTGGTCGAGGCGGGCGTCGCGCTCGCCGCCACCTCCAACACGCTCCCCGGCAAACTGGGCGAAGGCCGCTTCGCCGCGGCCGACTTCCTGCGCGAGATCCAGGGCCTGAGCGCCCACTTCCGGCCGCTGCGCATCGACGGCGAGGACTACCGCCACCGCGGGCTCCCCGAGGCCCCGCCCCCGTTCGACGGCGCGACCGTCACCCGCGTCGCCCACCGCACCCCCGGCGCCTCGCTCGACGACTTCCCGTCCCTGCTGGAGCACCTCTCGAAGGTGCACCCCAGCCGGTACGGAGCGATGTGCGACGGCATCACCGCCGTCTGCCTGACCGATGTGCAGGCGGTGCCGGACCAGTCCACCGCGCTGCGCCTGGTCGTCCTCGCGGACCGGCTGTACGACCGGGAGGTGCCGGTGGTGGCGGCGGGCAAGCCGTTCGACGCGCTGTTCAGCGAGGACATGCTCAAGGGCGGCTACCGGAAGAAGTACTTCCGCGCCATCTCCCGGCTCACGGCGCTGGCCCGCGACGCCAAGCCGTTGGTGGAGGGGTAGCGAGGAGCAGCACGCGGCCGGCGGACGCGGCGGGCAGGACGGAGCCGTAGCAGCCGGCGGACGCGGCGGGCAGGACGGAGCCGTAGCCGCGGCTCCCGGCCGGTGCGGCGGGTCCCGGGCCCGCGCGCGGCCGGTTCCCGGCGGCCGACGTGCGTGGTACACACATGCGGGTCACATCACCTGTCCGCCAGCAGGGAGTTGCCCATGTCCGCGACACGTCGTCAGGTCCTGGCAAGAACCGGCGCGCTGGGCGTATCGATCGCCTTCGCCGGCAGCATCCCCGAGATCTTCGCCGGAACCGCCACCGCGCAGAGCGCGGGCCGGCACGGCTACGGCCCCCTGATACCCGACCCGGCGGGCCTGCTCGACCTGCCGAAAGGGTTCCGGTACCGGGTGCTGTCCCGTGAGGGCGACCCGCTGCCCTCCGGGGAGGGCCGGATACCGAGCAACCACGACGGCATGGCGGCCTTCCCCGGCCGCGACGGCCGCGTGCACCTCGTACGCAACCACGAGAACCGCGGCAAGTCCCGCGTCCCCGTGCCCACCGTGGACGGGCTGACCTACGACCCGGCGGGCGAAGGCGGCTGTACGGCGCTGGAGGTGGACCGGCACCACCGCGTCCGGTCCGAGCGCGTCGCCGTCGCCGGCACCTCCACCAACTGCGCGGGCGGGCCCACCCCGTGGCACACCTGGCTGACCTGCGAGGAGACCGAGGCGCGGGCAGGTGAGGGCGGGTACACCAAGGACCACGGCTTCATCTTCGAGGTCGACCCGTACGATCCGCGCCGCACCGGCGCCGTACCGCTGACCGCCATGGGCCGCTTCCAGCACGAGGCCATAGCCGTCGATCCGGAGACCGGCACGGTCTACGAGACCGAGGACGCCTTCGACAAGCCGTTCGGCCTCTTCTACCGGTTCCGGCCCGCCAGACCGCTGGGCGGCCGGGGCTCCCTACGGGCCGGCGGGCGGCTCCAGGCCCTGCGCGTACCGGACGTCAAGGATCTCTCCGCCGTCCGGGAGACCGGCACCAGCTTCCGCCACGTGGAGTGGGTGGACGTCCCGGACCCGCTCGCACGCCGGACCCCCGTCCGCTTCCAGGACTTCGGGCCGCGCGGCATCACCCACGCGCAGAAGCTGGAGGGCTGCTACTGGGGCGGCTCCAGCGTCTACTTCGTCTCCAGCTTCGCGCGGGGCAAGGACGGTTCGGCCGCCGACCACCAGGGCCAGGTGTGGCGGTACGACCCGGGCGCGCGCCGCCTCACGCTGGTGGTCGTCTTCGGCCCGGACGCCGATGTGCATCTGCCCGGCGAGTCCCCCGACAACATCTGCCTGGCGCCCGGTGGCGGGCTGATGGTGTGCGAGGACGGCGACGGGGCGCAGCACGTCTTCGGTCTGACCCGGCGCGGCGCGGTGTACCCGGTGGCACGCGGCCGGCAGAACATCGGCACGCCGGAGAAGCCGGAGTGGGGCGAGTTCGCGGGGGTCACCTTCTCCCCCGGCCACCGCACGATGTACGTCAACTGCTACACACCGGGCACGACGTTCGCGGTCACCGGGCCCTGGGAAGGCCAAGAGGGCCAGGAGGACTAACCGGAGCAGGCCGAGCGCTGGGCTTCCAGCCACTCGCAGTGCGGACACAGCAGCGCGCCGGGCCGGTCGGCGGGGTACTCGGTGGGCTCGCCGCAGTGCACGCAGTCGGCGAGGGGCGGGCCGCTGTCCGCCCCTTCGTCCGTACGGTTCGTCTGCTGTGCTTCCGTACGGCTCGTCTGCTGTCCTTCGGTGCCTGGCATACGTCCGATGCTACGCGCGGGCGTGCAGGCAGGCGTACGGATGGGCGTGCGAGCGGGCGTGGGAGCAGGCGTACGGACAGTGCGCGAGCGGGCGTGCAGGCGGGCGTGCGTGCCGTGGCCGGGGCGCTCGTCAGATGCGGCGGGAGCTGAGGCGGCAGGCCAGGGCCGTGGCGGCACCCGCGATCAGCAGGCCGGCGAGCAGCGGCAGCCAGGGCAGGTTGACCGTCCCGTGGGCAGAGCCGGTGACCAGTCCGGAGACGGCGGCGTTCGCGGGCGAGGCGCCCCCGACCAGCAGCAGGAGCGCGGCGAGCAGCCCGGACAGGATCGACCAGCCGGTGCTGCGCAGCACCGGCCAGTTGCAGAGTGCCCCCACGGCGGTGCCGAGCAGCACGCAGACCAGCCCGGTGAGCAGCCCGGCGCAGGCGGCGGCGAGAAGGGGGACGGCGGTCCGGTGGTCGGAGGCGTGCGGGTCGGCGACGAGCGAGACGTACGCCGTACCGACGAGCGCGAGGCCCGTCGCCGACAGGCTCCCCGTCAGGACGGCGGCGAGGTGCGCCTTGCCGGGTCCGGCTGCCGCCGCCGTGCAGGAGCGGGCGGCCGGCGGCTCGCTCGTGACGCAGATCCGGCACAGCCAGGCGGCGAGGGGCAGCAGCCCGAACGCGGCGACACCGTACGAGTCGAGGATCGGCCCGCCGCCCTGCACGCCCACGGCGAGGAGGGCGGCGTACAGCAGGACCGGCGGCAGCCAGCGGTGCGACCGCAGGAGCAGGGCGGACTGGTAGCGGAGAAGCGGGATCACGGGTACCGGTTTTCGTCGTCGGAGGTCGGACTGACCGCTGCGGTACCGGCCGGCGGGCCCGGTGTCGCCGCCGACGGTCCCGCCGGTGCCTGCGAGACCGCGCGGATGTGCCAGGGCGGGTGCGCCGCGAGCAGGGCGCGCAGCAGCGCGTCGGAGTGGGCGGCGGCAACGGTCAGCCGGGCCGTCGTACCGTCCGGGCTCCGCGTGACGTACGGCCTGCCCGGCAGCTCCGCGAGGTCGCGCGCGGCGAGGTGCCGGGCCGCGCCGGGAGCCTCCGCCTCGATGATCGCCCGGGGGCCGGACGGCAGCGCCCCGTCGTCCGCCGCCAGGTGCCCGTCCGTCCCCGCGCCCTTGGAACCCGCATCCGCCACCGCCCCGGCCGGGAGCCGGTCCAGGCCGTCGCCCGTGACGCGGTACCGCGCGTCGGCCGCGCCCGCCAGGCGCCGCGGGTCGTGGTCGACGAAGACGACCGTGCCGCCCGCCGCCACGCGTTCGGCCACCGCCCGGTCGAGGACGTCACGGGCCGCCGGGTCCAGGCCCGTCCAGGCTTCGTCGAGGACGAGCAGTTCCGGGTCGGCGAGCAGGGCCTGGGACAGCGCGACCTTCTGACTGGTGCCCTTGGACAGCTCGGCGAGCGGTGTACGGGCGTGGCCGCCGGCGCCGAAACGTTCGAGCCAGTCCGTGGCGCGGCGGGCCGCGTCGGGGCCGCGCAGCCCGTGGATCCGCCCGAGGTGGGTGAGGTAGCCGACGGCCGTGAACGGGAGGGCGGCGGGGAAGCGTTCGGGTACGTACGCGCTGCGCGGGCGGCCGGTGACGCGGCCCTTGCTGGGCGCGTCGATCCCGGCCAGGATCCGGAGCAGCGTCGACTTGCCGCTGCCGTTGCGGCCCTCGACCCGCACCAGCGACCGCCGCGGCAGGTCGAGGTCGATGTTCCGCAGCACCCACGGGCCACGCGCCCCGTAACGCCGCCCGACCCCGTCCAGTCTCATCGGTCCCCCGGCCGTCATGCTCGCCCCCGCCCCCGCTCTCCGCGCTGTCCGCGCTGCCCCGCGGCCCGCCCCGCCGGTCGGCCTCCCCGTCAGTTCCCAGCCGTCTTCTCGGGACGCAGCTCGCTGGGCCGTACGATCACGAAGCCCTCGCCGTCCAGCCGGAGCTGCACGGCCTCGCCGGAACCGCCGCGCAGCATCGAGCCGAGGCTCTGCGAACGGTGCAGCGAGGTCTTCAGCGACGCGGTCCAGCCGACCACCGCGTCGGTGTCCACGAACACCGGGGCCTGCGGCGAGACGGGGATGACGATGGGGTTGCCCTCGCACACCACGGCGAGCTTGCCCTGGCCGGTGAAGACGGAGTTGAACAGGCCGCCGCCGGTCATGCCGGCCCCCTTGACCGTGGAGATCTCGTAGGACAGGGACGGATCGAAGCAGAGCACGTTGCGGCCGTTGACCGTGAGGCCGTCGCCGGGGGCGAGGTCGACGATGAAGCAGTTGGCGGCCTCGTGCGCGAACCAGACCTCGCCGCGGCCGCGCACGGCCATCAGGGCCAGGCCTTCGCCGGTCACGGCCCGCTTGAGGAACTTGCCGACGCCCTGCCCCTGTTTCTCGAACTGCAGGTCGCCGCGGTAGGCGACCATCGAGCCCTGGCGCGCGAAACACTCGCCGTCCACGGCGTACTTGACCGATTTGGCGTTCTGCAGGGACATGCCGGGCGCGGCGGCCGGCGTGACCACGTTCTCGGAGGCGAAGAGGTCGCTGTGCATAAGGAGGATAATCACCCGGAACGATCCGTTCCGCCAAGGCGACGGCCCGGGCGGTGCGCTTCCGGGCGGCTGGCACACTGGTCCGTGTGACCAGCACCGATCCCGCCGGCCCCGGCGATCCGACCGACGCTCCGGCCGACGCGCCCCGCCCCGCGGAGACCGGCCGCGACGCCGCCCCGCAGTACGTCCTCCCCCTCGTCGTCCGGATCGAGCGGGACGACCCGCCCGCCCGTACGGACGCGCTGGAGACCTCGGCACGGGCCGTGCTGACCCTCCTCTCCGACGAGCGGGCCACGGGCGACGGCGAGTGGGCGGCAGCCGTGCACGCCTGGGAGGACGCCCGGATCCGCAAGGTCGTACGCCGGGCCCGCGGCGCGGAATGGCGCCGCGCCGAGGCGCTGCCGGGGATCACGGTGCACGGCGGGAGCGCGGAGGTCCGGGTCTTCCCGCCGGTCCCGCTGGACGGCTGGCCCAAGGACCTGGCCCGCCTCCAGGTCTCCGGCACCCACCTCGACGACCCGCGGGAGCCCGCCGTCCCCGATGCCGACGCCCCGGTCCTGTGGCTCAATCCGGACCTGGACATGTCGGCGGGCAAGTCGATGGCCCAGACGGGACACGGCGCGCAACTGGCCTGGTGGGCCCTGCCCGAGGCCGCCCGCGCCGCCTGGCGCGCAGCCGGCTTCCCCTTGTCGGTTCGCCCGTGCCCGCCCCACCGGTGGACCGAACTGACGTCCGGCGGCCTGCCCGTGGTGCGGGACGCGGGGTTCACCGAGGTCGTGCCCGGTTCGTGCACGGTCGTCGCCGACCATCCGGGGCTGCGGGGGCGGGGCTAGGCACAGGGCTTGACGCAGGCTGCGCGCCCGGAGCCTCAGGTGCTGACGGTCGTGACGGGGTCGACGTCGTAGGTGCGGGCGTAGCCGTTCTCGGTGCCGACGAGGAGGTCGACGATCTCGAAGTAGCGGTCCCAGAACGGGGTTTCCCGCAGCGCGTCGATCAGGAGCTGGTACGCGGCGTGGTCGTCGGCCTCCCAGACCCAGACGTCGGTGACACGGGTGGAGTAGAACTCCGTGTCGTAGAAGCGCGACCGGACGCCGGTGGTCTTGGCCTTGACCACCGGCATGACCTTGGTGTTCAGGGCGTCCACCCGCTCGTGCGGGGTCATGGCGAGCCACTCGGGCGTGGTCTTGATGAGCATGAAGGCGGTGACCACCGGGGCGGTTTCCTGTGCGGACATGACGGGTCCTCCGAAGCGGCAGAAGTGGCGGAAGTAGCAGGTGAGGACGGTCGCGCACGCCACGGTGACGGCCGTGCGGGCCGCCTGACGGCGGGCCCCGACGACCCCGTGGGGCGACCGGATCGGTACGTCTCCATCCTGCGAGCGACCCGGCGTTGCCACAATGGGAATGTCAGCAAGGGATCATTGCCTGAAATGGAATTACGCTGGTGAACAGCCCGGACCCGGTCATCGACGCCAACCTCGCCGTCGCGTTGGACGCCCTGCTCGCCGAACAGAGCGTCACCCGCGCCGCCGCGCGCCTGCACACCTCACCCGCCGCCATGAGCCGCACCCTGGCCCGTCTGCGCCGCGTCCTCCAGGACCCCCTTCTGGTGCGGGCCGGACAGACCATGGTTCCCACGCCCCGCGCCCAGGCCCTGCGCGACGAAGCCGCCGCGGTGGTACGCCGTCTCGGCACCCTGCTCACCCCCGGCGCCGGAATCGACCCCGCCGCCCTGCGCACCACCTTCACCCTCCAGACCGCCGACCTGGTCGGCGCGGCCCTGGCCCCCGGGCTGCTGCGGCTGGCCCGGCAGGAGGCGCCGGAGGTCTCGTTGCGGTTCCGGGCCGAGGAGCTGGAGGCCGGGCCGGCCCTGCGCGACGGCCGGATCGACCTGGAGATCGGGGCCATCGACCACATCGCCCCCGAGACCCTGGTCGAAGAGCTGGTCACCCTCCGGATGACGGCGGCCGTCCGGCCCGGCCACCCGCTCACCGAGGGGGAGCTGACCCCGGCCCGGCTCGCCGCCGCCGAACACGTCTCGGTCAGTCGCCGCGGCCGGTTCACCGGCCCCCTGGACGCCGCCCTGGCCGAGCGGAACCTGCACCGCCGGGTGGCCGCCGTCCTGCCCAGTCATGTGGCCGCGATGACCCTCGCCGCGCGCAGCGACATCGTCTGCCTCGTGCCCACCGCGGCGCCCGGCGCCGCGCCTTCGCCCTTCAGCGACGCCGCCACCGCCCTCGGGCTGCACCTCCTCGACATCCCCCTGCCGCTGCCGCTGGTGACCATCGGCATGGCCTGGCATCCCCGCCACGCCGCCGACGGCGCCCACCACTGGCTCCGCGACGCCGTCCGCCGGGCCGTGCGCGAGCCCGGGAGCGTCCTGGCGGACTGAGGCCGTGCGCGAGCCCGAACACGTCCTGGCGGACTAAGTGATCCGGTCACTCACGCGGGGCCGTCCCGGCGGAAGGTGCGGAGCGCTCCGTGCTCAGCAGCACGACAACCGAGTCCGGGGTGAGACCGAGCGCTTCCCGGCCGGCGAGATCAGCGAGAACGCCGCGTACGGCCGGCACGCAGGCCGCTCCGCAGGGCCCCGCGGAGATGCCGGCTTCCATGAGCCGGCGGGAGGCGGCGAGAGCCTGCGTGTCGGTCACCGTGACGCTGGCGTCCAGCCCGTCCCGCAGGTACGGCCAGGCCAGCGAGGACGGCGTACCGCAGTTGAGCCCGGCCATGACGGTGGAGCCGGTGGCGACGCTGACCGGCCGCCGCGCCCTGAGGCTGGCCTGCACGCACGCCGCCGAGTCCGGTTCGACGCCCAGGACCGACACCCGCCGGCCGCGGCTCTTGTAGTGGGTGACGACCGCCTGGGTCAGGGAGCCGACTCCCACAGGCGTGACGACCAGTGACGCGGTGTCGGATGCGAGCTGTTCGTCGACCTCCGCGAACATCGTCGAGTACCCGTCGACGATGAACTGCGGGATCGTCTCGTAGCCGTCCCAGGCGGTGTCCTGGACGAGCACGGCACCCGGCCGGGCATCGGCGTCCGCCGCGGCACGGGCGACGGCGGTGTCGTAGTCCTCCGCCACGACGACGACTTCGGCGCCTTCCCGGCGGATCGCTTCGATCGCCTCGGACGCTACGACGTCGGGTACGACCACCCGCGCGGTGACCCCCAGGAGCCGGGCGACGTGCGCCAGAGCGCACCCGTGATTGCCGTCCGTCGCCGTCACCAGCTGCAACGAGGGGATGCGGTGCGCAGCGGCACGCAGTGAGCCGAGATCCGGAGCCACGTCGGTGCCGAGCCGTGCCTGCACCACGCGGTAGACGGCGTAGAAGACTCCGAGCGCCTTGAAGGCGGGCAGGCCGAGACGGGCGGACTCGTCCTTGACCGCGACCCGGCGCACCCCCCACTCGACGGCCAGCGACGGAACGTCACGCAGCGGCGTGGGCCGATAGCCGGGGAGAGAGCGATGGAAGGCGGCGGCCTGCGAAGGCGGCGGCTGGCAGCTCCAGGAAGCGGCCGCGGGCTGAGCGCACCACCGCGGGGAGGCGTGATCGGCAAGGGAGGTCATACCTCGACGCTCACACGGCCCACCCTTCACGTAAAGCGACGATTACCGAGCTAACATCTTCGGATTCTCCGAACGGTTGGAGTCCCGTGTACGACCTGCACCGCCTGCGACTGCTGCTGGAGCTGAAGCATCGCGGCACCCTCAGTGCCGTGGCCAAGGCACTGAACTACAGCGCTTCGACGATCTCCCAGCAGCTCTCCCAGCTGGAGGCCGAAGTCGGTGTCGAGCTGCTCGAACCGGTCGGCCGCCGGGTGCGGCTCACCTCGCAGGCGGACATCCTGGTGGCCCATGCGGAGATCATGCTGAGACAGATGGAGGCCGCCGAGACGGCCGTCGCCCAGTCACTCGCCGAGATCACGGGAACCGTACGGATCGCCACCTTCCAGACCGCCCTGACGCTCGTGTCCAGGGCTCTGGTCCGGATCGGAGAGGCTCACCCGCGGCTACGGGTCGAAGTCCTCCAGGAGGAGCCGCAACGGGCCCTGCCGAGACTGCTCGCCCACGATCTGGACCTCGTCATCGTCGAGGAGTTTCCCCACCACCCGCTTCCCCGCCAGTCCGACATCCACTATCGAGAACTCCTGCGGGACCGGCTGCGCATAGCGCTCCCGGCCGGCGCCCTGTCGGCCTCCGACGTGTGGCAGTGCCTCGCCGGACGCACCTGGGCGGTCGAGCCACTGGGAACCGCCTCTCGCGACTGGATGCGGATGATCTGCCGGGAAGCCGGCCACGAGCCCGACATCCGCTTCACGACCACGGACCTGCTCATGCAACGGCGGTTGGTGGCGGACGGCCACGCCGTCGCCATCCTCCCGGACCTCCTGGGCCCGGCGGACGATCCCGGTCTGACCCTGGTGGATGTTCCCGGCGGTCCCTGTTACCGCAGCGTCCACACCGCGACCCGTCAGGACCGGGCCGCCCATCCGGCGATCACCGCGGTGCGGAGCGCTCTCGCCGACGCGTGCGCTCGACAGGCGGCTCCATCGGCCTCGGGCGGCTGCGGGCCGTTCGGTTCCGGGACGCTCTCAGGCCCGTAGCCAGGTGCGACGGTTGCGGGCGACCGTGTAGACGCGTTCGACGCGGTCGGGGGTGAGCACCCCGCCGAGCCGTCCGAGCTGGGGTACGTCACGTTCGTCGCGTATCACCCGTACGTCCCGCGGGGCCGGATCCAGCTCCACGTCCACCGCGCCGGCGAAGGCCAGCACCGGCCGTGCCTCGACGCGGAACCGGCAGCCGCGGGTCAGCACGTACGCGGCGCGCCGGGCGTGCTGCCTGCACTCGCGGACGTACGGCTGCGGTTCGCGCCCGCGGCCGGTGCCCACGGTGTCCTCCCCCACCCGCACCCGGGCTCCGCGTACGTAATGGGTGCCGACGCACAGCACACCGCCGGGCCCGATGAGCAGGTGCCCGATGACCGCCGCGGGCGGCAGCGGGATGGAGTGGATCACGTACCAGCCGCCCGCCGCCAGCTGGTCCAGGGCCGTGCCGACGGCCTGTTCGCCGAGGAGCTGCCGGTGCCAGGCCTCCTGGGGCGGGCGCCGGCCGAGCAGGCGGGCGCACCACAGGGCCGCCCGGGCGCGCGGCTGTTCGGCGAGCCGGACCCGCAGGGCCTCGCCCGGCCGGTTCGGGGCGAGGTCGTCGTCCGGCGGCAGGAACAGCCGGTCCGGGTCGCTCGCGTACCGCGTCTCCTGCTTTGCCTCGTACGCTCCGGGCTCAGGACGGAAGTCACTCATACCCATCACCCCCCGATGGCCATGGGAGCAGGCGTTTGGCCCCCGGGCAAGAGGTACGCAGCGGTGTGCAGGCGTACGAAGGGATGCCGGGGAAACGTTGGCCGGAGGACGACGTACGGTTACGTCCTGTGTTCTCCTCTCTCCTTGGTTTCACCGCGGTGGCCGTCCTGCTGACCGTCTCGCCGGGCCCCGACTTCGCCGTCGTGCTGCGGACGTCCCTCGGCTCGGGGCGGCGGTCGGCACTGTGCTCCGCGCTCGGCATAGCCACGGGCTGCTTCGTGTGGGGGCTGGCCGGAGCGGCCGGGCTCACCGCCATGCTGTCGGCGTCGCAGGCGGCGTACGACGTACTGCGCGTCGCCGGGGCGCTGTACCTGATGTGGCTGGGCTTCCAGGCGCTGCGCAGCGCCCGCCGCTCCTCGAAGGCGGCGGGCGGCACCGGGGCGGACGCTCCCGTTCCGGAGGCGGGCGCCGCCGTCCCCGCGCCCGGCGAGGCCGGCCGGCAGTCGCCGCTCCAGGCGTTCCGTACCGGCCTGCTCACCAATGTGCTGAACCCGAAGGTCGGGGTCGTGTACATGTCGCTGCTGCCGCAGTTCATCCCGCACGACGCGCCGGTCGTGACCACGACACTGCTGCTGGTCGCCGTGCACGCCGTACTGGGCTTCGGCTGGCTCGGCGGGATCGCTCTGGCCGTGCACCGGGCGCGCGCCTTCTTCCAGCGCCCCCGCGTCCGCCGGCGCATGGACCAGGCCACCGGCGGCGTCCTGCTCGCGCTGGGCGCCGCGGTCGGCGTCGAGACCGCGCGCTGAACCACCGGACTCCGAAGCCGCCGGGACCGCCGGGGCCCCTCCGGGGCCGCTTCGGACGCCGTTGCCGGACACGGCGCGTCGCAAGCTCAAATCATGCTCTGAACCCGCGCCCTCCAGGGTTGGCCCGGCACCGGCGGGGCGATGAGTACCGGACACCACGGGGGTGCACGAGTGGGAGGGGGAACCACCATGACTCGGCTCGGTACGGGCATCGGCTGGCGGCCCGAGATCGCCGACGGGATCGCGGAACTGCCCGGCGTGGACTGGGTGGAAGTCGTCGCCGAGAACATCTGTCCAGGTCATCTCCCGCCCGCCTTGCAGGCGCTGCGCGACCGCGGCACGACCGTGGTGCCTCACGGGGTCTCCCTCGGGCTCGGCGGCGCCGAGCGCCCGGACGCGGGCCGGCTGGCCGCGCTCGCCGAACGCGCCGAGGCGCTGGGTGCGCCGCTGGTCACCGAGCACATCGCGTTCGTACGGGCCGGGGGCCCGCTGACCGCCTCCCCCGCGATGGAGGCGGGGCACCTGCTGCCCGTTCCCCGCACCCGTGACGCGCTGGACGTGCTCTGCGAGAACGTCCGGATCGCGCAGGACGCGCTGCCCGTGCCGCTCGCCGTGGAGAACATCGCGGCGCTGGTCAACTGGCCCGGCGAGGAGATGACCGAGGGACAGTTCCTCGCCGAACTGGTCGAGCGCACCGGCGTACGGTTGCTCATCGACGTCGCCAACCTCCACACCAATCATGTGAACCGGAACGAGGACCCGGCCACGGCACTGGACGAGCTGCCGGTCGAGGCCATCGCGTACGTACATGTGGCGGGCGGCGTCGAGCGGGACGGGGTCTGGCACGACACCCACGCCCACCCGGTGACCCGGCCCGTCCTGGACGTACTGGCCGAACTCTGCGCCCGTGTCTCCCCGCCCGGCGTCCTGCTGGAACGGGACGAGGACTTCCCGGCGACCGGCGAACTCGCCTCCGAACTCGACGCGATCCGCACGGTCCTGAAGGAGGCCCCGGCCCCGGCCGCCCTGCCGGCACCGGCACCGTTCCGGGCGCCCGGCACCGTAGCGCCGCGCGGCACGGCTGCGGCCGTCGCCACGGTTGGGGCCACCGCCACAGCCGTCGCCACGGTTGGGGCCACCGCCACAGCCGGGCCCAGTGCCACGTCCGGGCCCACCGCCACGGCCGGGACCACCAGCACGGCCACGGACACCGCCGCCCCAGCCCGCCAGCGCCTGGCCGTCGCGCAGACCGCGCTGCTCTCCGCGCTGGTCGCCGGGACCCCGGCGCCGGAGGGCTTCGACCGGCGGCGGCTGCTCGTCCAGAGCCGGGCCCTGGCCGCCAAGCGGGCCTCCGTCGTCGCCAAGATCGCTCCGGAGCTGCGGGACATCCTCGGCGAGGACTTCCGGCCCGGCTTCCTCGGTTACGCACGGCACCGGCCCATGCGCCACGGCCACCGCCAGGACGCCATGGACTTCGCCGTCCATCTGCTGGCCGAAGGCCGGCCCGCGGACCCGGACGCCCGCCGCCGCCTGACGCAGTGGTGGCGGGACCGCGCCGGTCCCAAGCCGCCGGGCGGCCCCGCGCACCGCCTCGCCCTCGCCGTACGCCGCGCTCTCCACCGGAGGTGAAGGACATGCCCGCTCTTCTCGTGACCTTGGCGGTGGTCGCCTCCGCGCTGCTGCTCGTCGTCCGTACCGTCCGCGTCGTCCGGGCGGTTCCCCGGCCCAAGTACCGCAGGGCGTCCCAGTACGAACTCTGGGAGATCGCCTTTCTCGCCGGCGGCCCGGCCCGGGTGGCGGACGCCGCGATAGCCGGGATGCACCAGGACGGCCGGCTCGCCGTGGGCGGGCCCGGTGTGGTGTCCCTACGGCAGTCGGTGGCGTACGACCCGGTCGAGACGGCCGTGCTGGACTCGCTGGCGCGGACCCCGGACGGCGCGCTGGACACCCTGCGCCGCCATGTCATGCGGGCCCCGGCCGTCCAGGCCATCGGCGACCGGCTGGCGAAACGGGGCCTGATGCGGCACCCGCGCGCCGGCCGCCCCTGGCGTCTCCTCGCCGCCTGGCAGACGGCGATCTGTGTGGTGGGTCTTCTGCTCGTCCTGCTCTTGACCCTCACGGGAGCCGTCGGCGGGGAAGGGGTGCCCTTCGTCGTCCAGATTCTGCCCGCGGCAGTCCTCGGCGCCGTGACCGGCGTGGTGTGCCGGAAGGTGCTGGGGCGGCGGGTCACACCGGCCGGGGCCGCGGCGGTGCGGACGTACCGTACGGTGCACAAGAAGGACCTCGTGAGCGAGGCGACCCAGTCTGCCGCACTGGTCGTGGCGCTCGGCAGCACCGCGCTGCTGGTGGACGACGTACTGCGCGACCAGCTCGACGAGGCGCAGCGCGCGGCGGTGGGCGCCTCTGCCGGGGCGTACTCCGGCTCCTCCGGCAGCTCGTCGACCACTTCATCGAACGCGGCCTGCGGTTGGAACGTGCCCGACGACGACTCGCACACCTCTTGGTGCGGTTCGTCGTGCGGTGGCGGGTCGGGGCCGGGGTCGGGCTGCGGCAGTTCGTCCTGTGGCGGAGGGTCGTCGTGCAGCAGCAGCTCCGGGTCGAGCTGCAGCAGCAGTTCGTCCTCGTCCTGCAGCAGTTCCTCCTCTTCCTGCGGTGGCGGTGGCGGCTGCGGCAGCTGAGCCGCGCGGCGTCGGCGGTGCCTGGGCCCGGCACCGCCGACGCCCCCGCCGCCTCGCTCCCCCGGAGCCTCTGATGCGCCTGACACCCCTGGGCAACCGGTCAACGTATCAGCGGGCAGGGCAGGTTGACGGGGCTTCCCCGAACGGGGGACGGGATCAGCGCAGAGCGCACTAGCGTGCGGTGCCGCACCAGGAGGCACCATGCGATCCGTAACCGGCACCGGCCTCGTCGTCACCGCGCTCGCCGCGACCCTCGCCGCGCTGCTCTTTCCGATCTGGTCGTTCGCCGAGAGGCCGGGCGCGGGCGGGGACGTCAACACCCAGACCGTCGCCACCTCGTTCGGCCCGCTGTCCGCGCTCGACCGGGACTTCGTCAATCGCGTACGGCTGGCGGGCCTGTGGGAGCTGCCCGCCGGGCAGCAGGCCCAGCAGCGCGGGACCGTGCCGGCCGTACGGGAGGCGGGTGACCATCTCGTCGACGGCCACGCCTCGCTCGACCGGCACGTCCGCGAGGTGGCCGCGCAGCTCGGTCTCGGACTGCCCGACCGGCCCAACGCCCAGCAGCAGCAGTGGCTGAAGGAGCTGAGCGCCGCGCGCGGGGCCGCGTACGACCGCAAGTTCGCGAACATTCTGCGGCTGGCGCACGGCAAGGTCTTCACCGTCGTCGCACAGGTCCGCGCGACCACCCGCAACGCGCTCGTCCGCGCTCTGGCCGACGACGCCAACCGCACGGTCCTGGACCACATCTCCATGCTGGAGCGCACCGGATTCGTCGACTTCGACGCGATCGCCGAGGACGCGGCCACCTCCTCGCCGGCGCCGAGCCCCTCGGCCCCGCCGCCGTCCCTCGACGCGGCACCCGCCCCGTCGCCGACGCCCGTCACACCGTCAGCGACGTATTCGCTGCCTCCGCCCGCGACGCCACCCGCCACCGCCACCGGCGGCGCCACCAAGGCCCCGGCTCCCGCCGGGTCCTCCGGCGGCCGGCGTCAACACCCCTGAGAGAACGGGAAGAAGTGATCTCCCATGCCCGACCACCGGCACTCCGGAACTCCCGAGCCCCCGCGGCCGCCCCGCCCTTCGCCGCCACCGCGGCCGTCGCCGCCCGCCCCCCGGCCCTCGCGGCACCGGCGCCGGCTCGGCACCAGGCACCTGGTGCTGATCGCCCTGCTCGCCGTGCTCGGCTCGGCCGGCACCTTCGTCTCCGTGACCGGAAATGCCTCGGCTCACAACACCACTCCCCCGTCCGGGTCTCCACCCGTCGACACGTCGTCCACCCCAACGTCACCCAGCGTGACACAGCCCACTGACAACGCCTCCGCGACCGCCCCCGGCACCGGTTCCGCCGGCCCGTCGAGCACCCCCGCCGACGCCCCCGACGGGCCCGCGGGCCCCACCGCATCCGGCGCTCCGACAGCTCCCGGCGGCACCTCCGGCACCGGCCAAAGCGTCCCGGCGGCCGGTGACTTCGCCGACATCCGCTCCGTACGCCCCGGCCCGCAGCCCCCGCGCGCCGGACGCGGCGCCTCCACCGGCACCTTCACCAGCAACTGCGGCCGCAACGAGAACCGGCACCAGAACCCCGACAACTTCATCGTCACTCCCGGTGTCGCCAACGGCGCCCACCACCTCCACGACTACGTGGGCAACCGCTCCACGGACGCCTTCTCCACCGACGACTCGCTGCGCGCCGCCGGGACCACCTGCGCCCGCGGCGACACATCGACGTACTTCTGGCCCGTACTGCGCCGCCTGAGCGGGCAGGACGGCCCGAGCAGCGGCAACGGACAGGACCCGGCGGACGGGAACGTGGGCCAGGTGCTGACCCCGCGCTCGGTCTCGCTGACCTTCCGGGGCAGCCCGGCGGGCAAGGTCGCCGCCATGCCCGAGGGCCTGCGCGCCATCACGGGCGACGCCAAGGCGTTCACCAACGGCACCGCCAACGCGCGGGCCCAGTGGACCTGCACCGGCTTCGAGAACCGGCGCCTGGCCGACAAGTACCCGCTGTGCCCCGGCGGCAGCCAGGCCGTACGGCTGCTGGACTTCCCGAGCTGCTGGGACGGGACGAACAAGGACAGCGCCAACCACCGCACGCATCTCGTCTTCCCCGACCGGGCCTCGGGCCGCTGCCCCAGCGGGACGAAGGCCGTGCCGCAGCTCCAGATGCGGCTGACCTACGCCGTGCAGCCCCGGCCGCGTGCCTTCGCCCTCGACAGCTTCCCCGAACAACTGCGCAAGCCGGTGACCGACCACGCGGACTTCGCCAACTTCATGCCGCGCGACCTGATGGCGCGCGCGGTGCAGTGCATCAACTCCGGCCGCCGCTGCCAGTGAGGAACACGGGACCGGGTCCACGCATGGCTGTACGAGCCGAACAGCCGTGACACCCGCACCGCGCTCCACTCGTTGGGGGCATAGCTCCCGACACCGGAGCGCGGTGCTTTACAAGCCCAACCCTCGCCTCAACCATCCCTTTTGTATGCCCACCGGGCGCCTCCATACGAAGGGACGGCTTGTGAAAGCAGTAGCGCTGTACGGCACCCTCGGGTCGCTGGTCCTGACCGCCCTCGTCGCCGTCCCCGCGGACGGAACCGCCCGGTCCGCCGCCGCCGGGACCCCGGCGCCCGCACCGCCCCGCATCGCCTTCGGCCACTGCGCCCCCGAGGAGCACCTGCCGGCCGGTGTGGAGTGCGGCCGGCTCACCGTCCCGCTGGACTACGCCCGCCCCGCGGACAAGAAGATCACCCTCACCGTGAGCCGGGCCCGCGCCACCGGCTCCGCCAAGGAGCGCCAGGGCGCGCTCGTCTTCAACCCGGGCGGACCGGGGGCGTCCAGCATGAACTTCCCGCTGTACGCGAAGGTGGACCGCTGGCGCAGGACGGCGCGGGCGTACGACTTCATCGGCTACGCGCCGCGCGGTGTCGGGCGCTCGGCGCCGCTGACCTGCCAGGACCCGGCCAAGTTCGCCAAGATCCCGAGCGAGAGCCCGCGGCACCCGTCGAAGGCGTTCAAGCGCGGGAAGGCCGCCGAGGCGAAGGCGTACGCACAGGGCTGCGCGCGCAACGCGGGGCCCGCGCTGCGCCACTACACGTCCGCCAACAACGCCCGTGACCTGGACATGCTGCGCGCCGGGCTCGGCGAGAAGAAGCTCACGTACATGGGCGCCTCCTACGGCACCTACTTCGGCGCGGTGTACGCGACGCTCTTCCCCGGCCACGTCCGCCGGATGGTCTTCGACAGCGTCGTCAACCCCGACCCCCGGCAGGTCTGGTACCGCAACAACCTCGACCAGAACATCGGCTTCGAGCGCCGCTGGCAGGACTGGGGCCGCTGGGTGGCCAAGCACCACAAGGTGTACCACCTGGGTACGACACCGCAGGCGGTGCTGCGTGCGTACGAGAACGTACGGGAGCGGCTGCACCGGCGGCCCCTGGGCGGCAAGGTGGGGTCGGCACAGTTGCAGGCCGCCTTCCTCAAGACGGGCTACAACGACGCCTACTGGCCGGTGCGCGCCGCGGCCCTCGCCACGTACGTCAAGGGCGACCCCAAGCTGCTGCTCAAGCAGGCCACACCGGCGCCGGGCGGTGAGAAGGCGGACGAGAACGGCAACGCGGTCTACACGGCCGTGGAGTGCAATGACGGACTGTGGCCGCGTGACCTGCGGGTCTGGGACCGGGACAACACCGCGAGCGCCCGGGTCGCGCCCTTCGAGACGTGGGACAACGCCTGGATGAACCTGCCGTGCGCCTTCTGGCCCCGCTACTCACCGAGGGGCGCGGTCCAGGACCCCACCCGGTACGCGGAGGACGTGACCGACGTGGCCCTGCCGCAGGCGGGCGCGCCGCACCGCCCGGTCGACGTGCGGACCGCGCCGGGCGCGCTGCCGCCGGTACTGCTGCTGGCCGCCGAGCGGGACGGCGCGACACCGCACTCCGGCGCGGTCGAGCTGCGGCGCCGGCTGCCCGGCGCGTCGCTGGTGACCGAGCGCGGCGCCGGGACGCACGGTGTGTCGTTCGGGACGAACGCCTGCGCCAACCAGCATGTGGAGCGGTACCTGCTGACCGGGCGGACCCCGGCGCGGGACACGTTCTGCGGGCCGCGCGCCGAGCCCAAGCCGGTCATGCCCGCCAAGAAGCGCAAGTAGCGCGACGGGCCAAGCGGTGCGAGGGGCCACTCGGCAAGCGACAGGCCGCTCAGCAGGCGGCAGACCGCTCAGCAGACGACAGGCCGCTCAACAGACCACGAGCCGCTCAGCAGACGGCGGGCCGGGTGCGGTGACGCACCCGGCCCGCCGCGCCGTCTCAGGCCAGCCCGGCGACCAGCTCGGCGACCGGCTTGCGGCGACCGGTGTAGAACGGCACCTCCTCGCGGACGTGCATCCGCGCCTCGGAGCCGCGCAGATGCCGCATGAGGTCGACGATGCGGTACAGCTCGTCGGCCTCGAAGGCGAGGATCCACTCGTAGTCGCCCAGCGAGAAGGACGGCACGGTGTTGGCGCGCACGTCCGGGAAGCCGCGGGCCATCTTGCCGTGGTCGGCGAGCATCCGGCGGCGGTCCTCGTCGGGGAGGAGGTACCAGTCGTAGGAGCGCACGAACGGGTAAACGCTCACGTAGTCGCGGGCGACCTCGTCGGCCAGGAAGGCCGGGATGTGCGACTTGTTGAACTCGGCCGGGCGGTGCAGCGCCATGTTCGACCAGACCGGCTCCAGCGCGCGCCCCAGCTTGGTGCGGCGGAAGAGGTTGTACGCCTCCTGGAGCGCGTCGGAGTTCTCCGAGTGCCACCAGATCATCACGTCGGCGTCGGCCCGCAGACCGGAGACGTCGTAGGTGCCGCGCACGACGACGTCCTTGGCGGCGAGCTGCGCGAACAGCGTCTCGACCTCGTCGGCGTACCCGGTGCGGTCCTCGGGCAGCGCGTCGCGCAGCTTGAACACCGACCAGAGCGTGTAGCGGATGACCTCGTTCAGGTCCTTCGCCTTCTTGCCGGCGTTCGGGGTCTTCTCGGGAGCGGCCCCGGTGGGGGTGGCGGGGGCGGAAGCGTCAGTCATGGGTCCCATTCTCACTCGCCCGCCGTGGCGGCTTGCGGCAGGGTGTCCAAGATGTCGTCCGCGGCCGTGCGCGCGGAGGCGATGCAGGCCGGGATGCCCACGCCGTCGTAGAGCGCGCCGCACACCCGCAGGCCGGGCAGCTTGCCGGTCTCAGCCCGGATCCGGGCGACGCGCTCCAGGTGGCCGACGGGGTACTGCGGCAGCCCGCCGTCCCAGCGCGAGACCCGCTGCGCGACGGGCCGGACGGCCAGCCCGACGGCCTCGCCGAGGTCGCGCAGGGACAGTTCCACCAGGTCGGCGTCGTCCCGTGCCAGGTCGGTCTCGTCGCCGTACCGTCCGACGGAGGTGCGCAGCACGAACAGGTCCGGGTCGCCGTCGGCGATCCAGCCCCACTTGTTGCTGGCGAAGGTGGAGGCCTTGATCTTGCGGCCGTCGACCGGCGGCACGAGGAAGCCGCTGCCGGTGAGCGCCGCCTCGACGTCCGCGCGGCGGAAGGCCATGGTCACCAGGGCCATGGAGGCGTACTCGACGGCGGACAGCTCGGTGGCGGCGGCCGGTGCCTCGGCGGCCAGCAGCCGGGCGGCGGCGGGCGCCGGGGCCGCCAGGACCACGGCGTCCGCGTCCAGCGCCGCAGGCCCTGCACCGCCGTCCAGGACGACGCGCCAGCCGTCGGCGGTGCGCCGCAGCTCCCGTACCGGGGTGTTCGTACGGATCTCGCCGCCGGCGGCCCGTACCGCGTCGGCGACGGCGCCCGGCAGCGTGCCCACGCCGCCGTCGATGCCCATGAAGACCGGCGCCGGCGCCTGGTCCGATCCGGCGGCGCGCGCCGCCGTCCGCGCCTGGATGCCCCTTACGCCCTCGATCAGCGAGCGCTCTGCACGCGCCGCCTCGAAGAGCTGGGGAACGGCGGCGCGCATCGAGATGCGGTACGCGTCGCCCGCGTACACGCCGCCGAGCAGCGGTTCGACGAGCCGGTCGACGACCTCGCGGCCCAGCCGGGCGGCGACGTACTCGCCGACCGCCACGTCCGCGCCGACCTCCGTGCGCTCCAGTGCCTCGTCCTCGGCGATCCGTGCCATGCCTTCGGAAGAGATCACTCCGGAGGCGGCCAGCAGGTCCAGGTCGCCCGGCACGCCCATCACGTGCCCCTTGGGCATCGGCCGCAGCGCGCCGCGCGTCCACAGGGCCGCGGTGGCGGTCGTGGGCGGCTGGAGCCGGTCGCCGAGGCCCACGGCGCGTGCCAGGTCCACCGCCTCCGGGCGCCTGGCCAGCATCGACTCGGCGCCGAGGTCGACCGGCACCCCCGCGATCTCCCCGGCGCGCAGCTTGCCGCCGAGCCGGCCGGACGCTTCCAGTACGGTCACCCGGGCCCCGCCGTCCAGCAGCCGGTGGGCCGCTGCCAGCCCCGAGATGCCCCCACCGATGACGACGACATGACTTCCGGGCGCGCGGCCCGCACTGGTGTGCGCTGTGCTCATGCCCCCAACTCTCTCAGAGTCCGTCCGGAGTCCGGACCGTGACCGCATCGCGACGCACGGACGGCAACCCACGGCTCCCCCGCCACGTCGAAGTGGCAACAGCGGCACACCACTTCGGGGGTACGGGACATGGGCACAGCGAGCAGGTCGTACGGGGCGCGGCGGGCGGCCGCGGCAGCGCTGCTCGTGGCGTCCCTCGGGGTCGCCGGATGCGGGGCGGCCGGGCCGGGCGACACCGAGCAGGCGAGCGCGGAGCAGAGCGGCACGGGGGCCGCGCGGGGCGAGCAAGGCATGGTCGGTCCCAAGGCGCCGGGCGCCGCGGAGTCGGCCGACGGGAAGGCCGGTACGGACAAGGGCAGCGGCACGGGCAGCAGCACCGGCACCGGGAAGCCCGCGCCGGTCGCGACGGCGCAGATCATCCGTACGGCGTCGCTGACCGTCGAGGCCGAGGACGTACCGGGAGCCTTGGCCAAGGCCCGTACGGCGGCCAAGGGGGTCGGCGGCTACGTCGGGGACGAGTCCACCGACCGGGACGGCGAAGGGCGGGAACGCTCCCGGGTGGAGCTGCGGGTGCCGCCCGAGGCGTACGACGGGCTGCTGGACCGGCTCTCCCGGCTGGGCACGCTCAAGAAGCGCCAGGTCTCGGCGAAGGACGTCACCGATCAGGTGGTGGACACCGGCAGCCGCATCAAGACGCAGCAGGCCAGTGTGGCGCGGGTGCGGGCGCTGATGGACAAGGCCACCACGATCGGCGACATCGTCACGCTGGAGTCCGAACTCAGCCGCCGCCAGTCGGAACTGGAATCCCTCCAGGCACGCCTGAAGTCGCTCCAGGAGCAGACCGGCATGGCGACGGTGACGCTGGTGCTGCACGAACCGGACGCGGCGGCGGACGAGGACGAAGGGACCTCCTTCGGGGACGCGCTCAGCGGTGGCTGGGACGCCTTCACGGAGGGGGTGCGGAGGCTGCTGATCGCGGTCGGCGCGTCGCTGCCGTTCCTCGTGGCGGGGGCGCTGGTGTACGTGCTGTGGCGGGTGCTGCGGGGGCTGCGGGGGCGGCTGTCGCGGCGTACGCGGTCGTCGGAGGCCGCCGCGGCGCCCGCGCGGGAGAAGTCCGCGGAGAACGCACGGGAGAGTGCTGCAGAGATCGCACGGGAGGATTCCGCGGAGACCGCACGGGAGAGTGACGGACCGGGGGACCGTTGACAGCCGCGGGCGGCGGGCAAAGACTCGGGGCGACAGCGCCGATCTTCGGGCGGACAGCTTCGGGCGGACAGCGAGGACAGGGCCGGATGACCGAGCAGGGTGCACGGGACGCACGAGGCGCGTGGGGCGCCCGGGACGTCTACATCGTCGACGCCGTACGGACCCCGGTCGGCAAGTACGGCGGCGCCCTCGCGGGCACCCGCCCCGACGACCTCGCCGCCCATGTGGTCAAGGCCCTCGTGGAACGCACCCCGGACCTCGACCCGGCCCGCATCGACGACGTCGTGTTCGGGGACGCCAACGGGGCCGGCGAGGACAACCGCAACGTGGCGCGGATGGCCGTACTGCTGGCCGGGCTGCCCACCTCCGTACCCGGAGTGACGGTCAACCGGCTGTGCGGCTCCGGCCTGGAGGCCGTCATCCAGGCCGCCCGCTCCATCGCCCTGGGCGACGCGCACATCGTGCTCGCGGGCGGCGTGGAGTCGATGAGCCGCGCGCCGTACGTCCTCCAGAAGCCCGAACGGGCCTTTCCCGCAGGGCACCAGGAAATGTTCTCCTCGACGCTGGGCTGGCGGATGGTCAATCCGCGGATGGCTCCCGAGTGGACGGTCTCGCTGGGCGAGGGCGCGGAGCTGATCGCCGACAAGTACGGCATCGGGCGCGAGCAGCAGGACGCCTTCGCGCTCGACAGCCATCGCAAGGCGGCGCGCGCCTGGGAGACGGGCGCCTACGACGCCGAAGTCGTACCGCTGCCGGACGTGGAACTGACGCAGGACGAGTCGATCCGCGCCTCGACCTCCACGGAAGCGCTGGCCAAGCTCCGTCCGGCCTTCCGCAAGGAAGGCGGCACGGTCACGGCGGGCAACGCCTCCCCGCTCAACGACGGCGCCGCGGCGCTCCTCCTCGTCGACGAAGAGGGGCTGCGGGCCACCGGACGGGAGCCGCTCGCCCGGATCGGCGCGAGCGCGGTGACCGGGATCGAGCCGCAGCTGTTCGGGCTGGGGCCGGTGGAGGCCGTACGGCGGGCCCTGGGCAAGGCCGGACGAGGCGTCGCCGACCTGGCCGCCTTCGAGCTGAACGAGGCGTTCGCGGCCCAGGCGCTGGGCTGCCTCGCCCAGTGGCCCGGCCTCGACCCGGAGGTGGTCAACCCACGCGGCGGCGCCATCGCCATCGGGCACCCGCTGGGCGCGTCCGGCGCCCGGCTGGCCGGCGCGGTCGCCCACCAGCTCGCCGCACGCGGCTCCGGTACGGGCCTGGCGGCACTGTGCATCGGCGTGGGGCAGGGACTGGCGCTCGTGCTGGAACGCGAGTAGCTCGTACTGGAAGGCGGGTAGGGGGACGCGCGCCGGCCCGGCCGTGCACGGCGAGACCGGGCGGCGCGGGCCGAACGCGGACGGCGCGCACCGGACGCGGACAGCGAGCCCGGACGGCACCGCCCCGCCGTCCACGCTGACCACCGATGCGGGAGGATGAACCGAACTGGTTCATTCCTCAACCGTTCATCCGACCGGAGGCCGCGCGCGATGCCCCTGCTCGACCTGGACCACCTGCCCCTGCTGCACGGCGGCGAGACCACCGCGGACGAACCGGCGACCGGCGAGGCCCTGGCCGCCTTCACCCTCGCCGCCCCCGCCGACGTGGAGGACGCCGCCGCCGAGGCCGCGGCCGCCCAGCGCGCCTGGGCCCGTACGCCGTACACGGAGCGCGCCGCGGTGCTGCGCCGGGCCGGGGACCTGATCAACCGGCACGCGGCGGAACTGTCCGAGTGGATCGTCCGGGAGGCCGGCAGCGTTCCCGGCAAGGCCGAGTTCGAGATACGGACCGCCGCCGAGGAGTGCTACGAGGCCGCCGCGCTCGCCCATCACCCACTGGGCCAGGTGCTGCCCTCCACCGCGCCCCGCCACTCGTACACCACCCGGGTACCGGCCGGCGTCGTCGGCGTCATCGCGCCGTTCAACGTCCCGCTCGTGCTCGCGATGCGCTCCGTCGCCCCGGCCCTGGCCCTCGGCAACGCGGTCGTCCTCAAACCCGACCCGCGCACCGCGGTGTGCGGCGGCCATGCCGTGGCGGCGCTCTTCGCGGCGGCCGGACTGCCCGGAGGGCTGCTGCACGTGCTGCCGGGCGGCAGCGAGGCCGGGCGGGCCCTGGTCGGCGCCCGGCACGTCCGGGTGATCTCCTTCACCGGCTCCACGGAGGCGGGCCGCAGCGTCGGCGCCCTCGCCGCCCGGCACCTCAAGCGGGCCCACCTGGAGCTGGGCGGCAACAGCGCCTTCCTGGTCCTGGAGGACGCGGACCTGGACGCCGCGATGTCCGCCGCCGCCTGGGCCTCCTTCTTCCACCAGGGCCAGATCTGCATGTCCTCGGGCCGCCACCTCGTGCACGCCTCCCTGTACGACGAATACGTCGAGCGGCTGGCGGCGAAGGCGGACGCGCTCGCCGTCGGCGACCCGTACCGCGAGGAGGTCCAGCTCGGGCCGGTCATCGACGGCGGGCAGCGGGACCGGGTGCACGGCCTGGTCCGGGCGAGCACGGCGGCGGGCGCCCGGCTGGTGGCCGGCGGTACCCACCGCGACCTGTTCTACCGGCCCACCGTCCTGGCCGACGTGGACGACCGGTCCCCCGCCTACGCGGAGGAGGTCTTCGGGCCGGTCGCGCCCGTACGCACGTTCCACACCGTCGACGAGGCCGTGGCCCTGGCGAACGACACGCAGTACGGGCTGGCGCTCGGCATCGTCACCCGCGACACCGCGCGCGCCCTGGAGCTGGCCGACCGCGTCCCGACCGGCCTGCTGCACATCAACGACCAGACGGTCAACGACGAGCCGGTCGCGCCGATGGGCGGCTTCGCCGACTCCGGCACCGGCGCGCACTTCGGCGGTACGGCCAACCTCGACGCCTTCACCGAGACCCGGTGGACCACGGTCCGCGCCACCCCGGCCGGGTACCCGTTCTGACCCGTAACCTGCGCCATACGGACGGCCAGTCGTACGGACGGCCATCAGGGGCAACCGTTACGGACAGGTACCGGCACACGACGAAGGGAGCGTCCGCGATGGCGGAGCGACTGGTGGTCATCGGCGGCGACGCGACGGGCATGTCCGCCGCGTCCCAGGCCCGGCGGCTGAAGAAGCCCGGCGAACTGGAGATCGTCGCGTTCGAACGGGGCCACTTCGCCTCGTACTCCGCCTGCGGCATCCCGTACTGGGTCGGCGGGACGGTCGACGGCCCGGACGACCTGATCGCCCGGACGCCGGAGAAGCACCGTGAGCGCGACATCGACCTGCGGATGCGGACCGAGGTCACCGAGCTGGACCTGGACCGCGGCCGGGTCCGCACCCGCGATCTGGACGGCGGCGGCACCGAGACCTGGACCGGCTACGACAAGCTGGTGCTCGCCACCGGCGCGCGGCCGCTGCGCCCGCCCCTGCCGGGCATCGACGCGCCCGGCGTGCACGGTGTGCAGACCCTGGACGACGGGCAGGCGCTGCTGGACACCCTGAAGGCCACCGAGGGCACCAAGGCGGTCGTCGTCGGCGCCGGCTACATCGGCGTCGAGATGGCCGAGGCGCTGGTCACCCGCGGCTACGACGTCACCGTCCTGGACCGCGGCGCACAGCCGATGTCCACCCTCGACCCCGACATGGGCGAACTGGTCCACGAGGCGATGTGCGGGATGGGCATCGAGACGGTGCGCGGCGCGGCCGTCACCGGTGTCCGCACCGACGGCTCCGGCCGGGCCTGCGCGGTGACCACCGAGGACGACGGCGAGTTCCCGGCCGACGTGGTCGTGCTGGGCCTGGGCGTACGGCCCGAGACCACCCTCGCCGAGCAGGCCGGGCTGCCGCTCGGCGACGCGGGCGGGCTGCTCACCGACCTGTCGATGCGGGTGCGCGGCCACGACGCCGTGTGGGCCGGCGGGGACTGCGTGGAGGTGCTGGACCTGGTCCTGGGCCGGACCCGGCACATCGCGCTGGGCACCCACGCCAACAAGCACGGCCAGGTCATCGGCTCGAACGTGGCCGGTGACTACGCGACCTTCCCCGGCGTCGTCGGCACCGCCGTCTCCAAGGTCTGCGACCTGGAGATCGCCCGCACCGGTCTGCTGGAGGAGCAGGCGGACTCCGTCGGCCTGCAGTACGTGACCGTGACCATCGACTCGACCAGCCGCGCCGGCTACTACCCGGGCGCCCGGCCGATGCGCGTGAAGATGATGGCCGAGCGGCGCACCGGCCGCCTCCTCGGGGTCCAGATCGTCGGCCGGGAGGGCGCGGGCAAGCGCGTGGACGTGGCGGCGGTGGCGCTCACGGCACGGCTGACGGTCGAGGAGATGACCGCGCTCGACCTCGGCTACGCGCCGCCGTTCTCCCCCGTGTGGGACCCGGTCCTGGTCGCGGCCCGCAAGGCGGCCGCCGCGGTACGGGCGGCCACCGACTGAGCGTACGGGCCCGGAACCGGCCGAGGGCTCGGGCCGGACCGGGCCGGATCCGCGACAGGCCGCCGGGCTTCCGGCGGCCCGCCCGTCAGATCAACGCGCCGTCTGCTCGTGGACGTACTCGACGAGGCGGGTCAGCGCGGCCGGGTCCGTGTTCGGCGGCACGCCGTGGCCCAGGTTGAAGATGTGGCCCTCCAGGCCGGCGGCCGCGTCCAGCACCTCGCGGGCCTTGGTCTCCACCGCCTCGCGCGGCGCGAACAGCACGGCCGGGTCGATGTTGCCCTGGAGCGCCTTGCCGGGGCCGACCCGGCGGGCCGCCTCGTCCAGCGGCACCCGCCAGTCGACGCCCACCACGTCCGCGCCCGCCTCGCCCATCAGGCCCAGCAGCTCACCGGTGCCGACGCCGAAGTGGATGCGCGGGACGCCGTACCCGGACACCGCCTCGAAGACCTTCGCGGAGGCGGGCATGACGGAGCGGCGGTAGTCGGCCGGGGCCAGCGCGCCCACCCAGGAGTCGAAGAGCTGCACGGCGCTGGCGCCCGCCTCGATCTGCACCTTCAGGAAGGCGGAGGTGATGCCCGCCAGGCGGTCGAGCAGGTCGGCCCACAGCTGCGGGTCGCCGTACATCATCGCCTTGGTGTGCTCGTGGTTGCGCGACGGGCCGCCCTCGACGAGGTAGCTGGCGAGGGTGAAGGGCGCGCCGGCGAACCCGATGAGGGGGGTGGCGCCCAGTTCGCCCACCAGCATCCGCACCGCCTCGGCGACGTAGGTGACGTCGTCGGGCTCCAGCGGGCGCAGCCGCTCCAGGTCGGCGCGCGTACGGACCGGCTGCTCGACGACCGGGCCGACGCCCGGCTTGATGTCCAGGTCGACGCCGATGGCCTTCAGGGGCACGACGATGTCGCTGAAGTAGATCGCCGCGTCGACGCCGTGCCGGCGGACCGGCTGGAGGGTGATCTCGGTGACCAGCTCCGGCATCATGCAGGATTCCAGCATCGCGGTGCCCTCGCGGGCCTTGCGGTACTCGGGCAGCGACCGCCCGGCCTGGCGCATGAACCACACCGGCGTGTGCGGCACCGGCTCCCGCCGGCAGGCCTTGAGGAAGGCCGAGTCGTACGTACCGGTCTGCTGCTGGCCCGTCGGGCGGTCGTTGGCGCTCACGCACCAAATCTTCGCACGCGTGCGAGGGCGCCTCCGAATGGGCGACGCGCGCACCGGGTGTCCTCCCTCACCGAGCGGCTCCTTCCGCCTAATCTTCCGGGCATGGCTGCGGCTCACGAACACCTCACGGACAGCGCGGACAATGTCCCGATCCCCTTCCGTCAGGCGATCGAGGCGCTCCGCGCGGCACGGCTGCGTCCCGAGATCGAGATCGAGCCGACGCCCGCGCCCAAGCGCCTCGCGCCCTACGCGTACGCGCTGGAGGCAGCGGTCGTCGAGCCGGGCACCGGCCCCGAAGGGGAGGACACCGACCTCGCCGACGGCAGACTGGTGCTGCTGCACGACCCGGCCGGGCACGACGCCTGGCAGGGCACCTTCCGTGTGGTGACGCTGGCGCGCGCCGAGCTGGAGCCGGAGATGGGCTCCGACCCGCTGCTGCCGGAGGTGTCCTGGTCCTGGCTGACCGGGGCGCTGGACGCGCGCGGCGTGCGGTACGGGGAGCCCAGCGGCACGGTCACCCGCGCCAGTTCGCACTACTTCGGCGGGCTCGCGGAGCGGGCCCCGGCGACCCAGATCGAGATGCGCGCCTCGTGGACCCCGGAGGAGGGGCAGGGCGGGGTGCCGGATCTCGCGGCCCACCTCTGCGCCTGGTGCGACCTGCTGTGCCAGGTGGCGGGGCTGCCGCCGGTGGCTCCCGAGCCGTCGCCGCGCGGCGGGGTCGTACCGCTGCCGCAGCGCCGGGGGCCGCAGGCGCGCTGAGGCGCCGGCGCGCCCGGCGCGGGGATGCGCCCGGCGCGGGGACACCCTCTCTCGCGCATTGCCCGGCGCGTAGATGCGCCGGGGAGCGCGCGCAGCCGTCCGCGCTCCGCGTCGCCCGGCCCGACCGGGCGGCAGGCCCCGACTCCGACCGGGCGGCAGGCCCCGGCCTGCTCCGCGACGCTCGAACGCCCTCACGGCAACCTTCCGCCGCCGGGTCACTCCAAAGTCGATCAAGCGACCGATTTGACCGAAATGAACCAACTAAGTTGAGATCAAACTCTAAAGTCGGGCCGGTTTGGTGCCGAAGAGGTCAGTGACCCTTCAAAGACGGAGCATTCCGACTCGCCCCCACATGTCGGCATCCGTCCCGCCACTCCCCCCAGGAGGCCCGGTGTCAGTTCTCCTCGAGCAACCTTCGAGCCTGGTCGCCTACCGCCCGAACAAGCCGACGGCCATGGTCGTCGTGGCCGACCCTCGCGTCCGCTCCACCGTCACCCGCCACCTGTGGGCCCTCGGAGTACGTGACGTGATCGAGGCGTCGTCCATCGCGGAGGCCCGTCCCCGCGTCGGCAGCCCGCGCGACATCTGCGTTGCCGACGTCCACCTGCCCGACGGCTCCGGCCTGACCCTGCTGTCCGAGACCCGGGCCGCGGGGTGGCCCAACGGCCTCGCCCTGTCCGCCGCCGACGACATCGGCGCCGTACGCAACGCCCTGGCCGGCGGCGTCAAGGGATACGTCGTCACCGGCACCCGCACCAACCTCGGCCTCCCCGGCCGCCCCGGCGCCGCACCCATCGGCGCCAACGCCGCCCGGATGCACCGCCGTCCCCCGGGCACCCCCGGCCACCCGGGCGGCTACCGCGAACTGTCCGGCCGCGAGGTCGAGGTGCTGCGGCTGGTCGCGGAGGGCCAGTCCAACAAGGCCATCGGCGTCTCGATGGGCCTGTCGGCGCTGACCGTCAAGAGCCACCTCGCCCGCATCGCCCGCAAGCTGGGCACCGGCGACCGGGCCGGGATGGTCGCCGTCGCCCTGCGAACCGGCATCATCCACTGACTCCCGACCTGGCGAATCCGCCGTCACGCCCGTCGAGGGAACGTTCCCTCGGCGGGCGCCGTGCATACACAGATACCCTTGACTGGTGACCGACGCCCAAAAGACCGCAGAAGACTCGACACTGCGAACAACCGGAGACTCCCCTCCGGACACCCGCCCGGCGCCGGTCCCCCTACTGGAACCGCGCGAGGGCACCCCCGCCGTGACGGCGGCGGCCGAGGAACTTGCCGAAGTCGTGTCGGCCTTCGCGGCCGGCACGGGTCCGGTGGCGGTGGACGCCGAGCGGGCCTCCGGCTACCGGTACGGCCAGCGCGCCTACCTCGTACAGCTGCGCCGCGAAGGCGCGGGCAGCGTACTGATCGACCCGGTCGGCTGCCCCGACCTCTCGGCGCTGGGCGAGGCCGTCGCCGACGCCGAGTGGGTACTGCACGCCGCCACCCAGGACCTGCCGTGCCTGCGCGACATAGGCATGACCCCCTCCCGGCTCTTCGACACCGAGCTGGCCGGGCGCCTCGCGGGCTTCGCCAGGGTGGGCCTCGGAGCGATGGTGGAGAACGTCCTCGGCTACGCCCTGGAGAAGGGCCACTCCGCGGTGGACTGGTCCACCCGCCCGCTGCCGGAGCCCTGGCTGCGCTACGCCGCGCTCGACGTCGAACTGCTGGTGGACCTCCGCGACGCCCTGGAGGAGGAACTGGACCGGCAGGGCAAGCTGGAGTGGGCGCACCAGGAGTTCGCGGCCATCGCCGCCGCTCCCCCGGCGCCGCCCCGCAAGGACCCCTGGCGCCGTACGTCCGGCATGCACAAGGTGCGCCGCCGCCGGCAGATGGCCGTCGTACGGGAGCTGTGGACCGCCCGGGACCAGGTCGCCCAGCGCCGCGACGTCTCGCCGGGCAAGGTGCTCGGCGACGCCGCGATCATCGAGGCCGCGCTGAACCTGCCGCCCAACGCGCACGCGCTCGCCGCGCTCAACGGCTTCGGCCACCGGATGGGCCGCCGCCAGCTGGAACAGTGGCAGGCCGCCGTGGACCGCGCCCGCGCCCTGCCGGACAGCGAGCTGCCGCAGCCCGGCCAGCCGCTGAACGGGCCCCCGCCGCCCCGCTCGTGGGCCGACAAGGACCCGGCCGCCGCGGCCCGGCTCTCCGCCGCCCGCGCCGCGGTGACCGCGCTGGCCGAGGAGCTGAACCTCCCGCAGGAGAACCTGATCACGCCCGACACGGTGCGGCGTCTGTGCTGGGAGCCGCCCGCCGACCCGGCCGAGGAGACGGTGGCCGCCGTACTGGCCGGCCACGGCGCCCGCCCCTGGCAGATCGAGCAGGTCGCCCCGCTCCTCACCGAGGCCCTGCACACCACCGGAGCCTGATCCTCCGGGGGCGGACCGGGAACCCCGGCCCGCCCCCGCCGGCTCAGTACCGGTCGACGTACCCGCACCGCAGGCCCGCGCAGGCCCGGCCCCGGCCGACGCATCCCCGCAGGCCCCCGCCGGCTCGGTCCCGACCGGCTCAGTCCCGGTCGACGTGCTCGCGCAGGATCTTCCGGCCCTTCGCGTCCACGTCGAACGTGGTCTTGTTCCAGTCGTTCGTGGTCACCACGTCCACCGACCAGATCTCCTTCTTCTGGTCGTTGGTGTCCAGCTCCACGGCCGTGACCGTGCCGCTCTTCTTCCCGGTCGCCGTGTCCGCCGCCTGCTGCGCCGTGACAGTGGCCCGCGCGAGCCGGTCCGCGAGCTCCTTCTTGTCGTCGCCGTCCTCGTTCTTGGTCTGCGGCTTGTCCGCCTCACCGCTCACCGCGTCGACCCGTACGGTGCTCTCCGTACCGTCCGAGGCCGCCACCTTCGCGTGCCACTCGGGCTTGCCGCCGGCTCCCCGCTTCAGCTCCACCGACACCGGCTTCGAACCCGCCACCGCCTCCGTCGCGGCCTTCAGCGCCTTGTCGTACGAGACCTTGGCCTCGGGGACGAGCGCCTTACGGGAACGCTGATCCTCGGTCATCTGTCCCGAACCCCCGGAGGACTCCCCGGCCGACGGTGACGCCGACGGCGCCGACGCCGAGGCCGATGCCGGAGGTGAGCTCTCCTTTCCGCCTCCCCCGCCGTCGTCCCCGCACCCGGCCAGCAGGGCTCCCGCCGCCGCGACGGCACACACGGCTCCGACGCCTCGAACACGCTTGGTCATCCCATCGCTCCCATCCGTATCCCTACGGGCACGATAAGTCCGTGATGTCTCTCATGCCCCCCGACACCGCGCACCCGGCCCGCCTCACCACCCCGGGTGCCCGGCCACCGCGCACCCACGCACCGGGGGCGCGCCGCCCGCACCCGGCCCCCGTCGGCGAAGTCGACATTGTGACCTTCGCCGCTTACCCCGGAGGGGCTGGGCAGCCCGGTTACCCGCAAGTAGCATGAGGGGCGTGAAGCGCCTCCGGGCGCGCCCGCAGCAGTGCCATCCCGCACCTGGAGGAGAGCCAACGTGCCTCGTACCGCTAGGGACGTCGTCTTCGTCGACGGCGTCCGCACCCCGTTCGGCAAGGCGGGCCCGAAGGGCATCTACCACGAGACCCGCGCCGACGACCTGGTCGTCAAGTGCATCCGGGAGCTGCTGCGCCGCAACCCGGATCTCGACCCGGCCCGGATCGACGAGGTCGCCCTCGCCGCCACGACCCAGATCGGCGACCAGGGCCTGACCCTGGGCCGTACCGCCGGCATCCTGGCCGGCCTCCCGCAGTCCGTCCCCGGCTTCTCCGTGGACCGGATGTGCGCCGGTGCCATGACCGCCGTGACCAGCATCGCGGGCGGCGTCTCCTTCGGTGCGTACGACATCGCCGTGGCCGGCGGCGTCGAGCACATGGGCCGCCACCCCATGGGCGAGGGCGTCGATCCCAACCCGCGCTTCGTCAGCGAGAAGCTGGTCGACCAGTCGGCCCTCTTCATGGGCATGACGGCGGAGAACCTCCACGACCGCCTGCCGCACCTCACCAAGCAGCGCGCCGACGAGTACGCCGTGCGCAGCCAGGAGAAGGCCGCCAAGGCGTACGCCGACGGCAAGATCCAGGCCGACCTGGTGCCGATCTCGGTGCGCCGTACCAACGCGGAGGCCGGCGAGACCGGCTGGGGCCTGGTCACCGCCGACGAGCCGATGCGCCCGGGCACCACCCTCGAAAACCTCGCGGGCCTCAAGACGCCGTTCCGTCCGCACGGCCGGGTCACCGCGGGCAACGCGGCCGGCCTGAACGACGGTGCCACCGCCTCGCTGATCGCCGCCGAGGACGTGGCCCGCGAGCTGGGCCTGCCGGTCAAGATGCGCCTGGTGGACTACGCCTTCGCGGGCGTGGAGCCCGAGGTCATGGGCATCGGCCCGGTCCCGGCGACCGAGAAGGCCCTCGCCAAGGCGGGCCTGAGCATCGACGACATCGGCCTCTTCGAGATCAACGAGGCGTTCGCCGTGCAGGTGCTGTCACTGCTGGACCACTACGGCATCGCGGACGACGACCCGCGCGTCAACCAGTACGGCGGCGCGATCGCCTACGGTCACCCCCTCGCCTCCTCCGGCGTACGGCTGATGACGCAGCTCGCGCGGCAGTTCGAGGAGCAGCCGCAGGTCCGGTACGGCATCACGACCATGTGCGTCGGCTTCGGCATGGGCGGCACGGTCATCTGGGAGAACCCGCACTTCGAGGGAGCAGGCAAGTGAGCACGACAGAACTGCTGAAGGGCGCGGCCGAGCTGTTCCCGGACGAGGTCGTCACCCAGGCCCACGTACGGCACCTGGAGCTGCCGGGCGCCGGCACCTTCGCGCTGATCACGCTGGACAACGGCCTGGACCACACCAAGCCGACCACCTTCGGCCCGCAGTCGCTGGCGAACCTGGACACGGCGCTCGACCAGGTCGAGGCGGAGGCCAAGGACGGCAAAATCGTCGGCGTCGGTGTCACCGGCAAGCCGTTCATCTTCGCCGTCGGCGCCGACCTCAAGGGCGTCGAGCTGCTCAAGCGGCACGAGGACGCGCTGGCCATCGGCAAGGGCGGCCACGACGTCTTCAAGCGGCTGTCCGGTCTGGCCGTGCCGACCTTCGCGTACTACAACGGTGCCGCGATGGGCGGCGGCGTCGAGGTCGGCCTGCACTGCACGTACCGCACCGTCTCCAAGGCGCTGCCCGCCTTCTCGCTGCCCGAGGTCTTCCTCGGCCTGGTGCCCGGCTGGGGCGGCTGCGTCCTGCTGCCGAACCTGATCGGCGCCGACCGCGCGGTCTCGGTGATCATCGAGAACTCGCTCAACCAGAACAAGCAGCTCAAGGGCCAGCAGGTCTACGACCTGGGCATCGCCGACGCGATCTTCGAGGGCGCGGACTTCCTGGAGCAGTCGCTGCTGTGGACCGCCTCGGTCCTCAAGGGCGACACCGAGGTCGTACGGGCCGACGTCGACCGCGGCGAGGCCTGGGACCAGGCCGTGCAGCGCGGCAAGGGCATCGCGGACAGCAAGGTGCACGGCGCCGCCCCGGCCGCGTACCGGGCGCTGGACATCATCGCCGCGGCCAAGAACGGCGACCTGCGCCAGGGCTTCGACGCGGAGGACCAGGCCCTCGCGGACCTGATCATGGGCGGCGAGCTGCGCAGCGGCATCTACTCGTTCAACCTGGTGCAGAAGCGCGCGAAGCGTCCCGCCGGTGCGCCGGACAAGGCGCTCGCGCGCCCGGTGACCAAGGTGGGCGTGGTCGGCGCGGGCCTGATGGCCTCGCAGCTGGCGCTGCTGTTCGCGCGCCGTCTGGAGGTGCCGGTCGTGCTGACCGACATCGACCAGGCCCGTATCGACAAGGGCGTCGAGTACGTCCACGGCGAGATCGACAAGCTGCTCCTGAAGGGCCGCGTCAACCAGGACAAGGCCAACCGCCTCAAGGGTCTGGTCAGCGGCCACCTCGACAAGGCGGCCGCGTTCGGTGACGCGGACTTCGTCATCGAGGCCGTCTTCGAGGAGATGGGCGTCAAGCAGCAGGTGTTCGCCGAGGTCGAGGCGGTCGTGCCGGAGCACGCCGTGCTCGCCACCAACACCTCGTCCCTCTCGGTCACCGAGATGGCGTCCAAGCTGAAGCACCCCGAGCGGGTGGTGGGCTTCCACTTCTTCAACCCGGTCGCGATCCTGCCGCTGCTGGAGATCGTGCGCGCCGAGCAGACCGACGACGCGTCGCTGGCCACCGCCTTCTCCGTCGCCAAGTCGCTGAAGAAGACGGCCGTGCTGGTCAAGGACGCCCCGGCGTTCGTGGTCAACCGCATCCTGACCCGCTTCATGGGCGAGATCCAGAACGTCATCGACGAGGGCACCCCCGTCGAGACCGCCGAGAAGGCCGTCGAGCCGCTCGGTCTGCCGATGTCGCCGCTGGTGCTGCTGGAGCTGGTCGGCCCGGCGATCGGCCTGCACGTCTCCGAGACGCTGCACGGCGCGTTCCCGGAGCGCTTCACCGTCTCGCCGAACCTGGCCGCCGTGGTCAAGGCCGGCAAGCGCGGCTTCTACGTCTACGACTCCGGCAAGCCGGAGCTGGACCCGGAGGTCAAGGCGCTCCTCAAGCAGGGCGACTCCGTGCTGACCGAGGAGCAGGTCCGCGACCGCGTCCTGGACGCCGTCGCGCAGGAGATCGGCCTGATGCTGGACGAGGGCGTGGTCGCCGAGGCGCAGGACATCGACCTGTGCCTGATCACCGGCGCCGGCTGGCCCTTCCACCTGGGCGGCATCACGCCGTACCTGGACCGTTCGGGCGTCTCCGAGCGCGTCAACGGCAAGAAGTTCCTGGCCCCGGGCGTGGCGAGCGTGCCCGCGTAGGACCGGACCAGCGTTCCACCGGCTGCCCTGGCACCGCTGTTCTCAGTGGTGCCAGGGCAGTTGTACGGGTGCGGACGGCGTCCGGCCGTCACGTACGTCGGCGAGCAGCGGCGGCAGCCCGTACGGGAAGACGGTCTCGGCCGTCGTCGCCAGTTCGTCCACGGGCCACCAGCGGTGACCCGTGATGGAGGCGTTCTCGTGTTCCTTGAAGCCGCTGGTGTCGACCGGGTACGGAGCGACGCGGTGCAGGAAGAAGACGTCCTCGAACATGCCGCTCGCCCAGGGCAGTTCCGCGTACCCGGAGGTACGGGCGACCAGCGGCCCGAGCGCCTCGGGCGCCACCCGCAGCCCGGTCTCCTCCGCCAGCTCCCGCGCCGCCGCCTCGCGCGGCGACTCCCCGTCGGCCACGCTGCCGCCGGGGGTGAACCAGCAGTGCCCGGCGCCGGGGCGGGCGGGGTCCAGGTAGCCGCGGAAGAGCAGCAGACTGCCGTCCGTGCCGAGGAGCAGGACGCGGGCGGAGCGGCGTACGGGAGCGGTGGCCTGCGGCGGCGTTGTGGTGTCGGGCATCCGGGCAGCGTAGGCCGCGGCCACGTCGCGCGACAAAGGATTTCTCCGTGCCCCGCGCCTCCCGTGCCACGCTGGACCCATGAGCACTCTGGTGGTCGTGGACGCGGCCAACGTGATCGGCTCGGTGCCCGACGGCTGGTGGCGGGACCGGCGCGCGGCGGCCGAACGGCTGCGGGACGCGCTGGCGGAGCAGGCGGCCGACGGGCGCGGGCTTCCGGGGCTGGTGCCCGACGGGCCGCCCGTCGAGCTGGTCCTCGTCGTCGAGGGCGCGGCCCGGGGCGTGGCGTCCGTGCCCGGCGTGGAGGTCGTCGCGGCGCCGGGCAGCGGGGACGACCGCATCGTGGAGCTGGTGCGGGACGCGGTCCGGGGCCCGGACTGTGTGGTCGTCACCGCCGACCGCGGGCTGCGGGCGCGCGTGACGGCGCTCGGGGCCCAGGTGGCCGGGCCGCGGACCGTCCGGCGCGGGCGCGGGGGCTGACACCGGCGCCCGGTCCGCCCGGGCTCACCTGCACCCCGGCCTCACCCGCGTCCCGTGCGCCCGTTCGTCCGGCTGTTCATCCGGCTGTGGCCGCGCCCGTACGCGAAGTACACGACGAAGCCGAGCAGCATCCACACCGCGAACCGCAGCCACGTCTCGGCGGGCAGGTTGAGCATCAGCCACAGCGAGGCCAGGACCGACAGGGCCGGGACGAACGGCACCAGCGGGGTGCGGAAGGAGCGGGGCAGGTCGGGGCGGGAGCGGCGCAGGATGACGACGCCGAGCGCGACCACGACGAAGGCGAACAGGGTGCCGATGTTGACCAGTTCGGCGAGCTCGTCGATCGAGGTGAAACCGGCGACGACGGCGACCACCACGCCCAGTGCGACGGTCGAGCGGTACGGGGTGCCGAAGCGCGGGTGGACCTGCGAGAACAGTTTCGGGAGCAGGCCGTCGCGGCTCATCGCGAAGAAGACCCGGCTCTGGCCGAGCAGCAGGATCATGCAGACCGAGGTCAGCCCGACGGCGGCGCCGAAGCTGATCAGCCCGGCCCAGAACGGGTGCCCGACGGCCTTGAACGCGTCGGCGAGCGGGGCGTCCGTGGACAGTTCGCTGTACTTCTGCATGCCGGTGACGACGATCGAGACGGCGACGTAGAGCACCGTGCAGATGGCGAGCGAGCCGAGGATGCCGCGCGGTACGTCGCGCTGCGGCAGCCGGGTCTCCTCGGCGGCGGTGGCGACGATGTCGAAGCCGATGAAGGCGAAGAAGACGACCGCGGCGGCCGCGAAGACGCCCATCACGCCGAAGTCGGCCGGGGTGAAGCCGAAGACGAGCTGGGACAGCGGCGCCGCGAGGCCGTCGCCGCCCTCGGTGGCCCGGCTCGGCGGGATGAACGGCTCGTAGTTGGCGCCGGTGACGAAGAAGGCGCCCGCGATGATGACGAGCAGCACGACGGTGACCTTGATACCGACGATCACCGAGGTCACCCGGGACGACAGCTTCATGCCGACCACGAGGATCGCCGTCAGGGCGAGCACCAGGACGCACGCGAGCAGGTCGAACCCGAAGGTGCCCTCGTGCGTGCCGGACAGGCCCTGCGGCAGGTGGACCCCGGCGGTGTCCAGCAGCGAGCGGACGTATCCGGACCAGCCGACGGCGACCACCGCGCAGCCCAGCGCCAGCTCCAGCACCAGGTCCCAGCCGATGATCCAGGCGGGCAGCTCGCCGAGGGAGGCGTAGGAGAAGGTGTACGCGGAGCCGGCGACCGGCACGGTCGAGGCGAACTCCGCGTAGCAGAGCGCGGCCAGGGCGCAGACCAGGCCGGCGACGACGAAGGAGAGGGCGACGGCCGGGCCCGCGGTCTCCTTGGCGATCTTGCCGGTGAGGACGAAGATGCCGGTGCCGATGACCACGCCGACGCCGAAGACCGTCAGGTCGAGGGCGGAGAGGGACTTCCTGAGCGCGTGCTCCGGCTCCTCGGTGTCCCGGATCGACTCCTCGACCGTCTTGGTCCGGAGCAGGCCGCCGCGGCGCCCCGGGGCGGGGTCCGTGCCGCCGCCGCGCTCCGGTCCGCTTCCCGTGCCCCGATGTGTGCTGCTCATGGGCCAACCCTCCGCCTGGACGACCGTCGCGACTCGTGAACTGACCGAGTCTGCGCAATGGTCGGGACGAGTGCGGTGCGGCGGGCCTGCACACGGCGGGGATTCACCCGATGGTACGGACGGGTGGATATGCCGACGGGCCGGTGGTTGCACCCGTTCGGGTGGCCCACCAGCCCATCGTATGACCGTTCAGCGATGTTTGTGCAGAGTTGTGCGCCGGGTTCGTGCCACCTCGGGCGGCGCGTGTGCGTCCGGTGCACGGCCGGTACGAGCGGTCACCCGTTCGTGCAGGCGTGTCCACGGGACACGCGCATCTCCCCCACAGGAGGAACCGGCCGTGCCGGTTCCTCCTGCCGTCGCCGTCCGCCGCCGTCAGTCGCGGGCGGCCTCGGCCCGCTCGGCGCCGTCCGCCGCGGTCACGGACTCCGCCGCGTCCACGGACCGGTCCGTGTCCTCGTACCGGCCGTCGATCTTGGAGACGAGGCCGGTCACCTGCCGGGCGATGTCCGGCGCGGTGAGCCCGATCTCGGCCAGGATCTCCTTGCGCGAGGCGTGGTCGAGGAAGCGCTCCGGGATGCCGAAGTCCCGCAGCGGCACGTCCACGCCCGCGTCCCGCAGCGCCTGCGCGACCGCGGAGCCGACACCGCCCGAGCGGCTGTTGTCCTCGACCGTGACCACGACGCGGTGCGCGTCGGCCAGGCCCGGCAGCGCCGCGTCGACCGGCTTGACCCAGCGCGGGTCCACCACCGTCGTCGAGATGCCCTGCTTGTCGAGCAGGTCGGCGATCTCCAGGCACATCGGCGCCAGCGCGCCCACCGAGACCAGCAGCACGTCGGGCCGCTCGACCCCCGTACCGGGCTCGCGCAGCACGTCCATGCCGCCCACCCGGGCCACGGCCTCCACGGCGGGGCCGACCGCGCCCTTGGAATAGCGCACGACGGTCGGGGCGTCGTCGACCTCGACGGCCTCGCGCAGCTGGGCGCGCACCTGGTCGGCGTCGCGCGGGGCCGCGATCCGCAGGCCGGGCACGACCTGGAGGATCGACATGTCCCACATGCCGTTGTGCGACGCGCCGTCGGTGCCGGTGACACCGGCCCGGTCCAGGACGAAGGTGACGCCGCACTTGTGCAGCGCCACGTCCATCAGGACCTGGTCGAAGGCGCGGTTGAGGAACGTGGCGTAGACCGCGAAGACCGGATGCAGGCCGCCGGTGGCCAGGCCGGCGGCGGAGACGGCGCCGTGCTGCTCCGCGATGCCGACGTCGTAGACCCGGTCCGGGAACGCCTTGGCGAACTTGTCCAGGCCGACCGGCTGCAGCATGGCGGCCGTGATGGCGACGATGTCGGCGCGCTCGCGGCCGAGCTCGACCATCTCCTCGGCGAAGACCGAGGTCCAGTCGGCGCCGGAGGAGGCGATCGGCAGCCCCGTGTCGGGGTGGATCTTGCCGACGGCGTGGAAGCGGTCCGCCTCGTCCTGGAGGGCGGGCTGGTAGCCGCGGCCCTTCTCGGTGAGGCAGTGCACGATGACCGGGCCGCCGAAGCGCTTGGCGCGCTGCAGCGCCGACTCCAGGGCCTCGATGTCGTGGCCGTCGATCGGCCCGAGGTACTTCAGCCCCAGGTCCTCGAACATGCCCTGCGGCGCGATGAAGTCCTTCAGGCCCTTCTTGGCGCCGTGCAGCGTCTCGTACAGCGGCCGGCCGACGACCGGGGTGCGCTCCAGCAGGTCCTTGCCGCGGGCGAGGAAGCGCTCGTAGCCGTCGGTGGTGCGCAGGGTGGCGAGGTGGTTGGCGAGGCCGCCGATGGTCGGCGCGTAGGAGCGCTCGTTGTCGTTGACGACGATGACCAGGGGGCGGTCCTTGGCGGTCGCGATGTTGTTCAGCGCCTCCCAGGCCATGCCGCCGGTCAGCGCGCCGTCCCCGATGACCGCGACGACATGATCGTTTTTGCGCAGCACCTCGTTGGCCTTGGCCAGGCCGTCGGCCCAGCCCAGCACGGTGGAGGCGTGGCTGTTCTCGATGACGTCGTGCTCGGACTCGGCCTGCGAGGGGTAGCCGGACAGGCCGCCCTTCATCTTCAGCTTCGAGAAGTCCTGCCGGCCGGTGAGCAGCTTGTGGACGTAGGACTGGTGTCCGGTGTCCCAGAGCACCTTGTCCTTCGGGGACTCGAAGACCCGGTGCAGGGCGATGGTCAGCTCGACCACGCCGAGGTTGGGTCCGAGGTGCCCGCCGGTCTTGGAGACGGCGTCGACGAGGAAGGTACGGATCTCCCCCGCCAGCTGCTCCAGCTGCTCCGGTCCGAGTCGGTCCAGATCGCGCGGTCCCTTGATACGGGTCAGCAGCGCCACCCGTGCCTCCTTGCTGTCGAGCTGGTTCGAGCGATTCGTGCTGCTTCGTGCAGATTCGCCTGGTTGTAGCTGGCTCTGGCTGGTCGAGCTTGCCGATCCGCCGAGTCTAATGTTCCGCTTGCGACGGCGGAGAACGGGCCGTGCGATGTATGTCACGCGGATGGCCGTTTTGCGGCTCTGCTCCCCCAGCGGCCGCGACCTTCGACCGAAAACCTGCGCCGAGGCGCGTATGCGACCCCCCGAACGGGGCCGATCGACGCCCTGCCGGCCCACCCGGGCCCGCCCGGACGACCCGGCGCCGCCACCGCCGCGCCCCGGAAATCCCTGGGACACGGCGCCCGCCGGCCGGCCCTCCGGAACCGTCGCTCACGGAACGACCGCCACGGCGCCCCCGAGGCGCTGCGGTCACGCTGCGTGATCCACCCCGGAGCGCCGCAGGGCGTCGCAGGTGCCACAGTTGCCGTCCGTGCACACCGGACGTCACGGGAAATATCGGCAAAGTTCCGTTTTGCAAATTTGACAGGGGATTCGCGGAGGTAGAGGTAGCGCTACCCCATCCGTATCAGTTAGCCTGCGCCCAGTGATTGGTAACGGGGGGTTCCGGACGGGGCGACGGAACACACTTTCATGCGTAAGTCAATGTATTCACGCGGTGACCTCCCCAGGGCAGCCCCTCGGGTACTTGCGTCGCCAGGCGGATCGACCGGCCTCGGCGCGCAGGTGCAGGAGGCAGAGTCGATTCCTATGAATCCCAGCAGACGTCTTTCCGGTGTCTCCTCGCAGCGCATCCACTGCACACTCAACGACCTGTTAAGGCTGCGTGTCAGCACCACCGTCGCGCCGCACGTCGAAACGTTTTTCGCACTGCGGTCACTGTCCGGTCCCGGAGCGGCGGGACTGACCGAATGGCAGCTGGAGGTCTATCCGAAGCTGGGCAGGAACCTGCCGCTGCTCAAAAAACTTTCGCGGGTGTTCCCCTCCCCCGGCGCGCTGCTGCGGCTGTTGCAGGGGAAGCCCCAGGAGGTCCGGATCGCGCTGGTGCGCGTCGGGGAGTCGGTGGAGCGGCTGGCCGACGCCGTCCACGAGTTCTGGCGGGTCGCGGTGGCGCCGTACTGGTCGCGCATCCGCGGCCGCGTCCAGGCCGAGCAGGCCTCGCTGGAACGGATGCTGGCCGTCGGCGGCGTCGAGCACCTGCTGTCCAATCTGCAGGGCGGCGGCCGCTGGTCCACGCCCGTGCTGGAGCTGCCGCACGAACGGGACGAGGACGTCAGGCTGGACGGCCGGGGTCTGCTGCTGGTCCCGTCCCTCTTCCTGCCGCCGCGGCAGGGACACCTGCTGGACCTGGCCGAGCCCCAGGGACAGCGGCAGCTGCTGCTCTCGACCGGCCCGGTGCCCGATCCGGAGACGTTCTGGTCGGAGCCGGAGGAGGAGGGGCACGCCCTCGCGGCACTGGTCGGCGCCACCCGGGCCAGCGTGCTGGAGGCCCTGGTCGTCAGCCGCACCACGGGGGAGCTGGCCCGCTGGCTGGGCATCTCGGGCCCGGGGGCCAGCCAGCACACGGCGGTACTGCGCGGCGCCGGCCTGATCGCCACCCACCGCGACCGCAACACCGCCCGGCACGAACTCACTCCCCTGGGGCGGGCGCTGCTGCGCGACCGGGGAATCACCGGCCTGGACGATCCGGCCGACGACTGGCTGAACGGTCCGCTGCCCGAGCCGGCCCTCAGCCGGTGACAGCCGGCCACGACCGCCGGCGGCACGGTGTGCCGCCGGCGGTCCCTTCACGTGCGCCGCTCAGGCGGGAATGATCCGGGAGCGGCTCGCGCTGTGCGTGTACAGACGGCGGATGTCCCGGCTGATGTTCAGACGCTTCAGCCAGCGGTCCTTTCCGTCGTAGCGGGCGGCAAAGGGTTCCCGTCCGTGTACCACCTGATAATTGTCGATGAATACCGCGTCACCGGGTTCCAGAGCGACCCGGCCCGCCGCATTGCTCAGAATTTCCTGAGTGGCAATGACGGCTTCGGCGGCCTCCGCGTCCTCGCCCGACATGAAGTCGATGTCGAATCGCAGATACGGCGCGTGCGCGGGGCCGTAAAGCACCGGCCCGGTCATTCCGGCGGCCGCGGGACCGGCCCCGTCCGCCGTGTTTCCGGGGAGTGAAGTCCCGGTGTGCGAGTCGTCCGGGAAAAAGCGGAATCGAGGTTCCCGCAGCGTGCTGCGCAGAGATTCCGGGAAATCCAGCGAACCGACCCGGGTGACCGTGGTCCCCACCGCGTCGGGATTGCGCAAGCAAAGCAACGAGACGTAGTCCGCGCGGCACGGGTGGAAGACGTCCTCGGTGTGCAGCGACAGCGTCTTGGCGCTGCTGGCGCTGGTCAGCGAGGACTCCATGCCGGGCGCCGGGCAGACGTCGTGGACGATGCGCCCGTCCTGCTGGCTCTCCCAGCCGAAGGGGTCGCCCAGCGCGGTGCCGCACAGCAGCAGGGCCACTTCCTCGCGGTGGCCCGCGCCGGACTTCGCGGCGAGGTCCCACCCGCTCGGCGTGGGGGGAAGGTCGGGGTGGATCGGGAGACCGGACACGACGGTGACGTCCGACTCCTCGGCGCGCGCCTGTGCCAGGAACGCGCGCAGGCGCAGCGGCAGCGACGGCGCCGCCTCGGCGGCGCGGTCCATGGCCGCCATCGGGTCCCAGTCCTCGTCGGCGGCGACGATGCCGTCGATGAGGGCGTCGATGTTCTCCCGCTCCTCGGCGGTCAACACCAGCTTGTGCACTTTTTGCTTCTCCAGTCCTGCGAAGGCCCGAACGCGGCGGTTCAGGCCGCCGGCTGCCGCACCAGGCTCGCGGGCCGCATGTCGGTCCAGTGGGCATTGATGTAGGCGAGGCACGCCGCACGGCTGTCCTTGCCGTGGACGGTCTCCCAGCCCGCGGGGACCTCGACGAAGTCCGGCCACAGGGAGTGCTGTCCCTCGTCGTTGACCAGTACCAGGTAGCTGCCGTCCGCGTCCTCGAACGGGTTGGCCATGGTGGTTCCTTCCGGATCACGGCCCGCCGGGAACGTCGTCCGCGCGGGCGATGGAGGCGCCGGTCCGGCGCCGGGTGGGGCGGCGGTGGGGTCCGCGTGCGCCGCGGTCAGCCCGCCGCGGCCTGCCGGGCGGCGGCCAGCACCAGGTCGTTGGAGTCGGCGGTGCCGATCGTCAGCCGGATGCCCTCGTCGGGGTACAGGCGCACCTGTACACCCCGGTCCGCGCAGGCCGCGTGGAACGACGCGGCGCGCTCCGGCTCGTCCAGCCAGACGAAGTTGGCCCGGCTCTCCAGGACCCGCCAACCCTGGGCGCGCAACCCGGCCTGTACGCGGGCGCGTTCGGTGCTGATCTCGGTGATCCGCCGGTCCAGGTCCGCCTCGGCCCCGATGGAGGCCGCGACGGCCGTGTGGGCCAGCTCGCTGATGCTGTACGGCACGGACATGGCCCGTACCCGCTTGACGACCTCGGGCGCGGCCAGGCCGTAGCCGATGCGCAGCCCGGCGAGGCCGTACGCCTTGGAGAAGGTGCGCAGGCTCAGCACGTGGTGCCCCGCGCGCAGCAGATCCAGTCCCTGCGGCAGGTCTTCGGCGTCGCAGGCGAACTCGGTGTACGCCTCGTCGAGGATCACCAGCACGTCCTTCGGCAGCGACGTCAGGAAGTCGTCCAGGGCCTTGCGCCCGATCACGGTGCCGGTCGGGTTGTGCGGGTTGCACAGGATCACCACGCGGGTCCGGTCGGTCACCGCCTCCCGCATCCGCGGCAGGTCCTGCTCACCGTCGGGGGTCAGCGGCACCTCGACGCGCTCCGCGCCCGCCATGTCGGCGATGATCGGGTACGCGTCGAACGCCCGCCAGGCGTAGAGGACCTGGTCGCCGGGTTCCCGGATGTACGCCTGAAGGGCCTGGAGGGCCACGCCGACCGAGCCGCTGCCCACCATCACGGAATCGACGGAGACACCGCGCCACGCGGCGATGACCTCCATCAGGTCGTCCGCGTAGAACTGCGGATAGCGGTTGATTTCCGCGACGGAATCCGCCAGGGCCTTCTGCACCTCGGGCAGCGGCGGGTACGGCGTTTCGTTCAGCGCCAGCCGGTGCAGCGGCGTGGCGTTTTCAGTGGTGTACGGCACTACGTTCCATCCTCTTCACTCTGCCGTTTTTCCGGTCAGCCGGAAACCGGCTCCAGCTGGAAGATGACGGTGCTCGAAGGCGTGCTGTACACATGCTGCTTGGTGCACTTCCAGCCGGCCTCTTCGAAGACCGACTCCCATTCCGCACGGGTGGGGATGTACTGACCCATCAGCGCGTGCGCGGTCTCGAATCCCAGGGTGAACACGGGAAGTTCGGTCACCGCATTCGTGATGTCCCGGTGGGTGTCGGCCAGCAGGAAATACTTGAGGTTCGGGAGTTCGGTGCGGATGCTGCGCAGCAGCGCCACGCAGTCCTCCCGGGGCCAGAAGTCGTGGCCCATGAGGTAGGAGGTCATCAGCTCGACGTCCGCGAACTCCGGGTACTGGCTGAGCTTTCGGGCGTCGCCCTGGATCAGCTTCACCCGGTGCTGCATGCCGTTCTCGGCCAGCGCCTTCTCGCCGACGTCGATGGCGCCCTTGGCGATGTCGATGCCGACGCAGCGCACCGACGGGTCGCGCTTGGCGAGCTGCACCAGCCGCTCGCCGCTGCCGCAGCCCAGGTCGGCGGCGACCGAGAACTCCAGGCCGTCGAGGGCGCCGAAGAACGCCTCGTCCATGAAGACCTCGTTCACGTCGCGGCAGGCGATGCTCACCGCGGTGGAGTCCCGCCGGATGAAGTCACCGTCGCGCCCGGCGGTGTACGTCACCTCGCCCATGCGCTGGAACAGCGAGCCGTAGCCCTTCGTCAGCCACTGGAAAAGGCCCTTGGACCGGGAGAATTCCCCGAAGGTCGCGCCGCGGGTGACGCGGTCGCCGTCGACCTCCACCACCTCCGCGTACGTGAGCGCGCGGACCGTCGCCCGCAACGAGGGCTCGTGCAGCTCCTTCTGTGCCGCGTACGCGGGAATGTCGAAGGCGTCGGCACCGTCCAGTACCTCGAAGATACCGATGTCCCAGGCCGCGCTCACCGCCCAGGTGGCGATGGTCGAATTGAACAGCTCCGCAGACTTCTTGAAGCCGGTGTTTTCCCCGGTGATTGCGCCGCTCATGCTGGCCATGTCCCCCGTTCTCTGTGAAGGTTCGCGAATTCGTCCGCGCTGCCACAGCGGACGGCCGGCCGGTCCCGTTACCCACCCGTCCGCTGCTTCCAGTTGCTTACTGTCGTGTGCCGCCGACCGGGGCGCCACCTCTGTAAGCTGACGCGAAAAGAAGCAGGTCCTTCCGAGCGTCCGCGACTGCTTCGTCCCGTGTCCGTCCGCGCGGACCGGGCGGCTGTCCGGCCGTGTTCCCGGGCCGGCAGCGGAGACCGGGAGCGCAAACCGGCAGCGGAAACCGGGAGCGGAACGTGTCCCCGGTACGGCCGGGTGGAGTTTTCTCCACCCGGAAGACGGCATGTGACGCCCGTGCGCCCCCGGCCCCGTACCGGTTGACTGGCGGCACGCCGTGGACACGACCGTGCACGGACCCCAAGGCCGAGGAGGAGAAGTGCCCGTCACCGGAGTCGGCGTCGAGCAGGCCGTGACACTCAGCGCGGTGGCCAGGCTGTACGGCCGCGGCAACAGCAAGGTTCCCGCCCTGCGCGGTGTGCACTGTTCCTTCGGCCGCGGGTCGTTCACCGCGGTGATGGGACCTTCGGGCTCGGGCAAGAGCACCTTGCTCCAGTGCGCGGCGGGCCTGGACCGCCCCACCTCGGGCCGGGTGTTCATCGGCGACACCGACATCAGCGCGCTGTCCGAGACGGAGCTGACCAAGCTGCGCCGGGAGCGGATCGGTTTCGTCTTCCAGTCCTTCAACCTCATGCCGTCGCTGAACGCCCGCAAGAACGTGGCCCTGCCGATGCGGCTGGCCGGGCAGCGCCCGACCCGCGCCCAGGTGGACACCGCGCTCCAGCAGGTGGGCCTCGGCGACCGGGGCGGTCACCGGCCGGCCGAGATGTCCGGCGGCCAGCAGCAGCGGGTGGCCATCGCCCGCGCTCTGATCAGCCAGCCCGACGTGCTGTTCGCCGACGAGCCGACCGGCGCCCTGGACACCAACACCAGCCGTGAGGTGCTGGGCCTGCTGCGGTCCGTGGTGGACCACGCCGGGCAGACGGTGGTCATGGTCACCCACGATCCGGTCGCCGCCTCCTGGGCGGACCGGGTGCTCTTCCTGTCCGACGGTGCGGTGCACGGCGAACTGATGGCTCCGACGGTGGCCGCGGTGAGCGAGCACATGGCACGGCTGGGTGGCTGACGGATGCTGTCCATCGCTCTCTCCACCCTGCGCACCAGATGGGCGCTGTTCGCCGGCACCTTCATCGCGCTGGCGCTCGGCGTCGCGCTGATCGCCAGTACCGGTCAGGTCCTCGACGCCACCCGGGGCTCCTCGAAGCCCAGCAGCCCCGGGCGTTACGACGCCGCGGCCGTCGTGGTCCGGGCCGGCCAGTCCTTCACGGTCGACTTCGGCTCCGGCGGCGGCGCGTACGACCAGCGCCAGACCGCCACCTCCCCGCACCGCCTCGACCACGCGCGGCGGACCGCCGACGCGGTCCGCGGGGTGCCCGGGGTACGCCAGGCCGTCGTCGACCGTTCGCTGCCCGCCCAGGTGGTGGCCGGGGACGCCGGTGACACCACCGACCGCCCGGTCGGCCACGGCTGGTCCAGCGCCCAGCTCACCCCGTTCCGTCTCACCGAGGGGCGCGAGCCCGCCGGTGACGACCAGGTCGTGCTCGCCGCCTCGCTGGCGAAGCGCGCCGGCGCCGCCGTCGGCGACAAGGTGCCCGTGGTGACCCCGCAGGGCCGCCGGGAGATGACCGTCGCGGGCATCGCGGCGCCGCCCGGCAAGGGCGGGGTGCCCGGTGAGGCCACCGTCTTCTTCTCCGACGCCACCGCGCAGCGGCTGTCGGCCGACCCGGACCGCGCCGACGCGGTGGCCGTGCTCGCCGAGCCCGGCACGTCGGCCACCGAACTGGCCGGCCGGATCAAGGCCGTACTGCCGGACAAGTCCCTCAAGGCCGGGACCGGCGCCGCCAAGGGCGGTGACCTGACCGCCGCCTCGCGCGCCGCCGCGCTCGGCGACGTCGCCACCCTCCTCGCCGTCATGGCCGTGATCGCCGGCTTCGTGTCGATCTTCGTGGTGTCGGGCACCTTCGCCTTCGCCATCGCCCAGCGGCGCCGGGAACTGGCCCTGCTGCGCACCATCGGCGCCGCGCCGCCCCAGGTACGCCGCATGATCATGGCGGAGTCGGCGGTGCTGGGCGTGGTCGCCTCGGCCGCGGGCTGCGCCATCGGGATCGCCGGCGGCCAACAGCTCGCCTCCGTGCTGTCCTCCTTCGGCATGGCGCCCAAGGACTTCGAGGTCCCCGCGTCCCCGCCGATCCTGCTGCTCAGCTTCTTCGTCGGGCTCGGCGTGGCGCTGCTCGGGGTGTTCGCCGCCTCCCGCCGGGCCGCGAAGGTCCGTCCGGCCGAGACCATGCGGGACTCGGCGGTGGAGACCCGGGTGATGACGACCGGCCGCTGGATCACCGGCTCGGTGTTCGCGGGCATGTCGCTGCTGTTGCTGGTCATGCTGCCCCAGGCGGGCAGCGACGGCGCCGTGGTGATCTCGCTGGTGCTGACCGAGATCCTGGTCGTGACGATGGTGGCCTTCTCGCCGCTGCTGGTGCCGCCGCTGGTGCGGCTGGCGACCTTCCCGCTGGCCGCGGTCACCCGCATCACCGGCTCGCTGGCCGGTGACAACGCCCGCGCCGCGGTGCGCAGGACCGCCTCGGCGGCCGCCCCCATCCTCGTCACGGTGGCCGTCGCCGGGTCCATCATCGGCGTCACCAACGCGAGTTCGGCGACCACCGTCGCCGACGCCCGCAAGCACCTGAAGGCCGACGTGGTGGTCGCCGCCGGCGGCGGGGCGGGGCTGCCCTCCGCCGCGGTGCGCGAACTGTCCTCGGCCCCCGGTGTCCAGGCCGCCTCGCCGGTCTCCGAGACCAGCGGTTTCCTCGTCGGCTCCAGTTACGTGATGTCGAGCGGCATCGGCGCGGTGGACCCGAAGAACCTGTCCGGCACGCTGCGGCTGGACCCGGTCAAGGGGTCGCTGGGCGATCTGCGCGGCGACACGGTGGCGGTGACGAAACTGGTGGCCGGCCAGCTGGGCTGGCGCACCGGCGAAGAGGTCGACGTCTACCTCGCCGACGCCACGAAGGTACGGGTGAAGGTCGCCGCGGTGCTCAATTCGTCGGCGGGGCTGCCCCCGGTGCTGTTCCCGCAGGACACGCTGGCCCGGCACGCGCCCGACACCATGACGAACGCCGTCTACCTGTCCCTGGCGCCGGGCGCCGACCACGCCGCCGCGACGGCCGCCGCCCAGAAGGTCGCGGACGGGTACGGCGCGGCCGCCCAGAGCCGGGACAGCTGGCTGGCCGAGCGCGCCTCCGCCACGCAGGAGGAGGGCCGCATCCTGGTCCTGGTGCTGCTGGGCATGGCGATGCTCTACACCGGTATCGCCATCGCCAACACCCTGGTCATGGCGGCCGGGGAGCGGGCCGAGGGCATCACGCTGATGCGCAAGATCGGCGCGACCCGCGGGCAGGTGCTGCGCACCGTCGTGTGGGAGACGCTGACCGTGGTGGCCGTCGGCGGGGTGCTGGGTGTCCTCGCGGACGGGGTGACGATGATCGGGATGAGCCGGGCGCTGTCCGAGTCCGGCGAAGGCGCCGAGTTCCCGGTGCCGTGGCTGGAGATGGGCTCGGTCCTGGCCGGCTGTCTGATCGTCGCCCTGCTCGCCACCCTCGTACCCACCCTGCTCCAGCTGCGTTCCTCCGGCCGTACCGCGGAGGAGGACGAGGCGCCCAGCACGCGGGAACCGGTGCTGACGGGCGTGGGATGAGCCGTCCGTCCCCTCTGGACCAGCCGGTCCGGCAGCCCGCGACCCCCGCGCGGAACCTGCCGGACCGGCCTCCCGCCGGCGCCGTCCTGTCCCGGCGCCGGCCCGCGCCGGTGGGCCCGCGACCGCGGGCCCACCGGTCTCCGGCGGAGCCTTACTGTGGACCGAATGAGCTCCTCTCCCATCTGGCGGGCCGTGACCCGGAACCCGGTCAGCTTCCTCACCTCCGCCGCGCCCTGGCGTGCGCTCGGGTACCTCGCCACCTCCGGTCTGCTCGGGCTGCTCTCGCTGATCGTGCTGGGAGGTGTGGTGGTGTGCGGGCTGCTGCTGTCGGTGGCGGGGATCGGACTGGTGGTCCTGGCGGGCTCCGTCCTCCTCGGTATCCCGCTGGCCGCGCTGGAGCGGCGCAGGCTGCGGCTGCTGGAAGGGCCGCACGCCGACCGGCCGGCCAGTCCGCACCGTGCCGTGGCACGGCCGGGGCTGTGGCCGTGGCTGACCACCCGGTTGCAGGAGAGCGCGACCTGGCGGGAGTTCGGCTTCGCCATGGTGTTCGCGGTGCTGCTCTCCGTCGTGGACCTGGCCCTGCTGACCCTGGCCGGCTCGCTGGTCGTACTGATCGTCTTCCCGGTGAAGGTGGCGATCGTCTCCGGGCAGCCGGAGGCTCTGCTGCTCACCGGCCTCGGGATCGCCGTCCTGCCGGTCGCCGCTTATGTCCTGGGGGCGGCGGCCGCGGCGCAGGGCTGGTTCGTCCGGCTGATGCTGGCGCCCAAGGAGGGCGGGCAGACCGACCGGGTCGTGGAGCTGACCCGCTCGCGGGCCCGGATGGCCGACGCCTTCCAGGCCGAGCGGCGCCGGATCGAGCGGGACCTGCACGACGGGGCGCAGCAGCGTCTGGTGGCGCTGGTGATGACGCTGGGGCTGGCCGAGATGGAGTTCGGCGGTACGGAGCCGAAGGGCGGCCGGGCCGGCGAGCTGATCTCCCGGGCCCGGGGGGAGGCGAAGCAGGCGCTGGACGAACTGCGCGACCTGGTCCGCGGCATCCATCCGCAGGTCCTCACCGACCACGGCATCGCCGCGGCGGTGTCCGAGGTCGCGGTACGCTGCCGGGTGCCGGTGGACGTGGACGTGGAGCTGGCCGGGCGGCTGCCCACGCAGGTCGAGGCCACCGCCTACTTCTTCATCAGCGAGGCGCTCACCAACGTCGTCAAGCACAGCGGTGCCACGTCCGCCACGGTGCGCGGCCGGCTGACGCGGGACGGGCTGTCCGTCACGGTCACCGACAACGGCGCCGGGGGCGCCGAACTGCGCGCGGGCGGCGGGCTGGAGGGCTTGGCCGACCGGGTCGCGGTGGTCGATGGAAGACTGGTGCTGTCCAGCCCCTCTGGCGGCCCCACCGCCCTCAGCCTGGAGATTCCGTGCCAGCACAGTCACTCCGTATCGTCCTAGCCGAGGACTCGGCGCTCGTCCGTGAAGGGATCGTCGAGCTGCTGCACAAGTTCGGCCACCAGGTGGTCCGGGCGGTCGGTGACGCCGACTCCCTGATCACCGCGGTACGGGAGTGCGCCCCGGACATCGTCGTCACCGACGTACGGATGCCGCCGGGACACGGGGACGACGGGCTGCGGGCCACGACCGAGCTGCGCAAGGACTACCCGGACCTGCCGGTCCTGGTGCTGTCCCAGTACGTCGCGAACGCGTACGCCAAGGAGCTCTTCACCCCCAGCAGAACACCGCACCGCCAGAGCCGGGCCGGCCTGGGCTACCTGCTCAAGGACCGGATCGGTGAACTCAGCGAATTCGCCCAGGCCGTCGAACGTGTCGCCGCAGGAGCCATGGTGATCGACCCCCAGGTTGTCCAGCACATACTGATGGAGCGCGACCAGCGCCACCAGTACCAGCTGCTGTCCGCCCGCGAGCAGGAGGTGCTCGGGCTGATGGCCCACGGCTACTCCAACGCGATGGTGCGGGACGCCCTGAACATCAGCGACGGCGCGGTGGCCAAACACATCGGCAACATCTTCGCCAAGCTGGGGCTCTCCCCCGACGACGGCAACCGCCGGGTGCTCGCGGTCCTGGCGTACCTGCGCGACGAGTGATCCCCCGCACCCCGTCCCGCCCCGTCCCGCCCGCTGCCGGCTTCCCGCCGGCGGTGCCGTGACCCGGTTGATTTCGCGACAGCTTACGAAGGTGGCGCGCCGGGCCCGCCCGGGGGGATGGTGTCCACGCAGGCCCGTCGGACGCAGTGCGCGTGCCGGGGCCGGACCGTCCTGCCCGGCAGGCGGACCCGGCCGGTGGGCCGCGGGACCAGTACAGGGAAAGCAGGCCGAGGCGGCGTCACCGTTCGGGTGAGCCGCCGGCGCCTGTAGGGGGATTTCATGAACGTGGAAGAGCTGTCCGGGCGCCTGCCCGCGCTCGCACGCGAACACGGTGTTCCGGGCGGGCAGTTCGCCCTGCACCACAAGGGCGAGACCCGTTCCTTCGTGTTCGGCGCACAGGACGCGGCGGGCACGGTGCCGGTGACCGGGGACGCCAAGTTCCCGGTCGGTTCCATCACCAAGGCGTTCACCGCCGCGCTGGCCATGCTGCTGGTCGACGAGGGCGACCTGGACCTCGACGCGCCGGTGTCCGAGGTGCTCACCGAACTGCGGACGCCGGACACCCGCTTCGGCGCGACGACACTGCGCCAGTTGCTCAGCCACAGCGCCGGACTGCCGCCCGGCCGCGACTCGGACAGCCTGGCCGGCGCCACCCGCCGCGGCTACCTCGCCGACTGCGCCCGGATGGCGCCCATCGACACGTTCGGCTCCTCGTTCTCCTACTCCAACGTCGGCTACACCGTCATCGGCATGCTCGCCGAGCAGGCCGTACGGATGGACTGGCGCGAGGCGCTGGAGAGCTTCCTGCTGGACCCGCTGGACATCGAACCTGCCTACATCGCGGGCACTTCGGCGCGGCCGTACGTCTCCGGGCACGCGGCCCGTACCGCGCCGGCCCGCGCGGTGCCGGTCCGCCAGACCCTCCCCGCCATCGAGGCACCGGCCGGGGCGCTCGCCCTCAGCGCCCTGGACCTGCTGGCCTTCGGCCGGCTGCACACCGACGACGCGGACGGCGTGCCGGGACTGCTGGACGCCGAGGCCCTGGCCGGAATGCGCACCGGCGTGCCCGGCGCCGAGCCGTTCGGGCTCGCCGACGGCTGGGGGCTGGGCCTGTCCCTGTACCGGGCCGACGACGGCACCCACTGGACCGGTCACGACGGTACCGCCGACGGCACCTCCTGCCACCTGCGCGTCGACCCGGCGGGCGGCACCGTCGTCGCGCTGACCACCAACGCCCACACCGGCATGGCCCTGTGGGAGAGCCTGCTGGAGGAGCTGCGGCGGCTCGGCCTGGACGTGGCCAGCTACTCGTACTCCGCCTTCCGCGACCCGCGGGAGAAGATCCCGGCGCCGCCCGGCTGCCTGGGCCGGTACGTCAACGGCGAGACCGAATACCTGGTCGGCCCTGGTGACGAGGCTGGGAACGGGGACGAGCTGACGCTGCGGCTGGACGGCGAACCGTTCGCCCGGATCACCGTCCACGAGGGGCTGGAGTTCACCCTCCGGGAGTTCGCCGAGGGCGGCATGGTCTACCTCGGTCGCTTCCTGCGGCACCCCGGCACCGGCGACATCGACCAGATCCAGGTCACCGGCCGGCGCGCCCAGCGCGTCTGACACCGCCGGTCACCGGCCGGCCGCCGCTCCCGTACGGCCACGGGCCCGGCGGCACCCGACGGGCAGGGCACCGAAGCCCTGACCCGCATCCGACTTGTGCACTTTTTTTCCACCGGCGGCATGCCCGCGCCCCTTGGGCGGCGTGCCCCCGCACCGAACCCGGAAGAGGGAACATGGAACGCGGTACGGCATCCCTGCGACCGATCGCCGTGGCAGCCGGGTCCTCGCAGGACCCCGCCGGCGCCTCCCCCACCGACCGTTGTCTGCACGAGCTGTTCCAGGAGCGGGCGGCGCTGGTGCCGGACGCGACGGCGCTGGTCTTCGGCGGGGCGCGGGTCACGTACCGGGAACTGAACGAGCGGGCCAACCGGCTGGCGCGGCTGCTGGTGACGCGGGGCGCCGAGCCGGGCGCGGTGGTCGCGGTGTGCCTGGAGCGCGGGCCGGAGCTGGTGGTGGCGCTGCTGGCGGCGCTGAAGACGGGGGCCGCGTACGCGTTGCTGGACCCGGCGTTCCCGGACCGGCGGCTGGCGGACCTCCTCGGTGAGACGGGTGCGCGGCTCGTCGTCAGTGACGGCGTACGGGCCGGTCGGCTGCCGGGCGGGGCGGCCGAAGTGGTGTCGCCCGACGGCGGCGACCGGGCCGCGGTGGAAGCGCAGACGGCGGACGACCTGCCGCGTACGGCGGGTCCGCTGGACGCGGCCTGCGTGATGTTCACCTCCGGCTCCACCGGCCGCCCCAAGGGCGTTGTCGCGCCGCACCGGGCCGCCGTACGTGTCTTCTTCGGCCAGGACTTCGTGGCCTTCGGACCGGACCGGGTGTGGCTCCAGGCCGCCCCGATGTCCTGGGACGCCTTCGCCCTGGAGCTGTGGGGCGCCCTGCTGCACGGCGCCACCTGCGTCCTGCACCCCGGCTCGACGCCCGACCCCGAGGTGATCACCGAGCTGATCGCCGAACACCGGGTCACCACCTGCTTCCTGTCGACCAGCCTGTTCAACGTCATGGTCGACGAGTACCCGGACGCCCTGGGCGCGGTGCGCGAGGTGATGACCGGTGGCGAGGCGGTCTCGCCCGGACACATGGCGCGGCTGCTGGCGGCCCACCCCGACGTGGCGCTGGTCCACTGCTACGGCCCGGTGGAGAGCATGATCTACGCCACCACCCACCGGGTCACGCCGGAGGACCTGCACGGGACGACGGTCCCGATCGGTACGGCCCTCGCCCACACCACCGTGCACGTCCTGGACGAGCGGCTGCGCCCGGTGCCGGCCGGCGAGGCGGGCGAGGTGTGGATCGGCGGGGACGGCCTCGCGCAGGGTTACCTCGGGCGGCCCGACCTGACCGCCGAACGCTTCGTCGCCGCGCCGTCCGCCCCCGGCGAGCGCCTGTACCGCACCGGCGACCTGGCCCGCGTCCTCCCCTCGGGTGCGCTGGAGTTCGTCGGCCGCGCCGACGACCAGGTCAAGATCCGCGGCTTCCGCGTCGAGCCGGGCGAGGTGCGTTCCGCGCTGCTCGCCCACCCGGCCGTCGGCTCGGCCGCCGTCACCGCCGTACGGCGCGAGCAGGGCGCCTGGCAGCTGGTGGCCCACCTGGTCGCCGCGCCCGGCGCCGAGGTGCCGCCGCCCGCCGCGCTCCGCGCGTTCCTCGGCGGCACGCTGCCGGAACACCTGGTGCCCAGCGCCTTCGTGACCCTCGACCGGCTGCCGCTCACCCCGGCCGGCAAGCTCGACCGCCGTGCCCTGCCCGCGCCCGACTGGGACGCGCAGACCACCGCCCATGTCGCTCCGCGCACTCCCCTGGAGAGCACGATCGCGCGCATCTGGGCCGACGTCCTGGGGGTGCGGCGGGTCGGTGTCGAGGACGACTTCTTCGCGCTGGGCGGCGACTCCATCCTGAGCATGCGGATCGTCTCCCGTGTCCGGGCCGAGCTGGGCGTCCCGGTGCCGCCCCGGGCGCTGTTCGGCGCGCCCACCGTGGCGGGCCTTGCCGCAACGCTGGACGCGGCCGACGGCGAGGACGCCGGTGAGACGGCGCACGCCCCGATCCCGGCGACACCGCGCGAGGGCGCGCTGCCGCTGTCGTACGCACAGCAACGCCTCTGGTTCCTCTACGAGTTCGAGCACGGCGCGGTCGAGTACAACACCTCCGTAGGACTGCGGCTGGCCGGACCGCTGGACGCTACGGCGCTGAGCCGTGCCCTGGGCGCGCTGTCCGCCCGCCACGAGTCGCTGCGCACCACCTTCGACGCCGTGGACGGACGTGGCGTGCACTACGTGCACGCCACGCTGGAACCGCCGCTGCGCACCGTGTCCCTGACCGGCGCGGATGAGGCGGGGGAGGCAGCGCCGGACGCGCGGCGGGCGGAACTGGACCTGCTGCTGCGCGCGGACGCCGGGCTCCCCTTCGACCTGCGCCAGGGGCCGCCGTGGCGGGCCCTGCTGATCCGGCTGACCGACGGCGAACACCTGCTGGTCCTCACCCTGCACCACATCGTCACCGACGGCTGGTCCATGCGGGTCCTCGCCGAGGAACTGGCCTCGCTCTACGCGGCGGCACACGACGGCGCCGAGGCCCTGGACGCCGTACTGCCCGCCCTGCCCACGCAGTACGCCGACTTCTCGGTGTGGCAGCGCGACCGCCTGTCGGGCCCGGCGTTCGACGACCAGCTCGCCTACTGGAAGCGCCGCCTCGACGGCCTCACCCCGCTGCGGCTGCCCGCCGACCGCAGCCGCGCCGCCGTCCGCGCGACGGGCGGCGCGGCACACCGCTTCGCGCTGCCTGCCCCGCTGGTCGCGGCCCTGCGGGAGCTGGGCAGGGAGCAGGGCGCCACGCTGTTCATGACACTGGCCGCGGGCGTGCAGCTGCTGCTGTCCCGCTACAGCGGCGAGCGGGACGTGGCGGTCGGTACGGCGTCGTCGGGGCGCTCCCGCCCCGAACTGGAGCAGCTGATCGGCTTCTTCGTGAACACCCTCGTGCTGCGCTCCCAGGTGGACCCCGCCCAGGACTTCGCGGACTTCCTCGGCGAGGTGCGCACGACGGTGCTGGAGGCGTTCGACGCCGAGGACGTGCCGTTCGACCGGGTGGTCGAGGCGGTCGCCCCCGAGCGTGACCTCAGCCGCAACCCGCTGGTCCAGGTGGTGGTGGCGCTCCAGCAGGGGCAGCCGGAGCTGCCGGAGGCCGGCGGGCTGCGGATCAGCGGGTACGACCTGCCCCGCTACTCCTCGCGCTTCGACCTGTTCGTCGAGTTCTGGCCGCAGGGCGACGCGCTGGACTGCGTGATCGAGTACAGCACCGACCTGTTCGACGCCGCCACGGTCGAGACCATGGGCGGCTACCTGCGCACCCTCTTCGAGGGCGTCGTGCAGGCACCGCACCGGCCGATGGGTGACCTGCCGCTCTCGATCGCCACCGAGGAGCACGGCACCCCGGCGGCTGCGGGCGACCGCAGCGAGGACGGCGCGCTGGACCAGTGTCTGCACGAGGTGTTCCAGGAGCGGGCGGCGGCGGTGCCGGACGCGACGGCCCTGGTGTACGGCGGGACGCGGGTCTCGTACCGGGAGCTGAACGAGCGGGCCAACCGACTGGCCCGGCTGCTGACGGCGCGCGGCGCCGGGCCGGGCGCGGTGGTCGCGGTGTGCCTGGAACGCGGTACCGGCCTGATCGTGGCGCTGCTGGCGGTGCTCAAGTCCGGTGCGGCGTACGCGCTGCTGGACCCGGCGTTCCCCGACGGGCGGCTGGCGGACCTGCTGGCCGAGACCGGGGCGCGCGTCGTGGTCAGTGACGACACGCGGGCCGCGCGGCTGCCGGACGGGCCGGCCGACGTGGTGTCGCTCGACGGCGACCGGCAGCGGCTGGAGTCGCTGGAGGCCCACGACCTGCCGTGCGTGACGAGCCCGTCGGACGCGGCCTGCGTGATGTTCACCTCCGGCTCCACCGGCCGCCCCAAGGGCGTGGTCTCGCCCCACCGGGCGGCGGTACGTGTCGTACGCGGCCAGGACTTCGCCGAGTTCGGTCCGCGGCACGTCTGGCTGCAGAGCGCCCCGATGTCCTGGGACGCCTTCGCGCTGGAGCTGTGGGGTGCCCTGCTGCACGGCGCCACCTGCGTCCTGCACCCGGGTTCGACGCCCGACCCCGAGGTGATCTCCGAGCTGGTCGCCGAGCACCGGGTCACCACCCTGTGGCTGTCCGCGAGCCTGTTCAACGTCATGGTCGACGAGTATCCGGCGACCCTGGGCGCCGTCGGGCAGGTCATCACCGGCGGCGAGGCCGCCTCGCCGGCGCACGTGGCCCGCGTACTGGCCGAATATCCCGCGCTGCGCCTGGTCAACGGCTACGGGCCGGTCGAGAGCATGGTGTTCGCCACCACCCACCGCATCACCGCGGAGGACGTGCGGCGCCCCTCCGTGCCGATCGGACGCCCGATCGCGCACACCAGCGTGCACATCCTGGACGAGCGGATGCTGCCGGTCGCGCCGGGCATCCCCGGTGAGCTGTGGATCGGTGGCGCGGGCCTCGCGTCCGGTTACCTGGGACGGCCCGACCTGACCGCCGAACGCTTCGTGGCCGCGCCGTTCGCCCCCGGCGAGCGCCTCTACCGCACCGGCGACCTGGCCCGCGCCCTGCCCTCGGGAGCGCTGGAGTACCTCGGCCGCATCGACGACCAGGTCAAGATCCGCGGCTTCCGCATCGAACCCGGCGAGGTCCGCACCGCGCTGCTCCACCACCCCGCCCTCACCGCCGCCGCCGTCATCGCCCTCCAGGTGGAGAACGGCCCCAAGCGGCTGGTCGCCTACACCGTCACCGCCCCTGGTGCCGACGCCCCGGAAGCCGCCGTACTGCGCGACTTCCTCGGTCAGTCCCTGCCGGCCCACATGGTCCCCAGTGCCTTCGTCACCGTCGACCGCCTCCCCCTCACCCCCGCGGGCAAGCTCGACCACCGCGCCCTGCCCGCACCCGACTGGAACACCTCGGCGGGCACGAAGGAGTACGTCGCCCCGCGCGGGCCCGTCGAAGAAGCCCTCGCCGGGATCTGGGCGGACGTCCTGGGCGTGGAGAAGGTCGGCGCCGAGGACAACTTCTTCGAGCTGGGCGGTGACTCCATCCTCAGCATGCAGGTCATCTCCCGGGCCCGTGCCGCCGGTCTGACCGTGCACTCCAAGGACGTCTTCCTGCGGCAGACCGTCGCCTCGCTGGCCGCCGCCGCGGTCACCCACGGCAGCGCAGGGAAGGACGTGCGGACCCGGGCCGAGGCCACCGGTGACGTCCCGCTGACGCCCGTACAGCACTGGTTCTTCGACCGTCACCGGGCGGGCCCGGAACACTTCGACCAGTACGTGGTCCTCGACCTCGACCCGGCCGCCGACCGTGCCGCGCTGGCGGCCGCCGTCGCCGCGCTGCCCCGGCAGCACGACGCGCTGCGCAGCCGCTTCACCCGCGTCGACGGCCAGTGGCACCAGTTCACCGCACCGGCGCACGCGGACGACACGGTGCTGCGCAGTATCGATCTGTCCGGCCTGGACGGTCCGGAGCAGGACGCGGCGGTACGTGCCTGGATCGAGGGCCCGGACGCCAGGTTCCGCCTGGAGGAGGACCGCAAGTTCACCGCCGTCCTCGTCGAGCGCGGCTCCGCACGGCCTCCGCAACTCCTGCTCAGCGCACACCACTTGGCCGTGGACGGCGTGTCCTGGCGGGTGCTGGCCGAGGACCTGGACACCGGATACCGGCAGGCCGCGGCCGGCCGGGCCGTCGACCTGGGGCCGGGCACCTCCTCGTTCCGCGAGTGGGCGCTGCGGCTGTCGGAGCACACCGCCGACGGCGGCTTCGCGGCGGAGACCGGCCACTGGGACGCGGTCACCGCGGCGGACGGCGGTCCCGTCGGCGCCGGGGCCCTGCCCGTGGACGGCGAGGGGCCCAACACCGTCGCCTCCACCCGTACCGTGACCGTCCGGCTGAGCGCCGAGGAGACCCGCGCCCTGCTCCAGCAGGTCCCCGCGGTCTACCGCACCCGTGTGGACGACGTCCTGCTGAGCGCCTGCGGCCGGGTGCTCGCCCGGTGGACGGGCAGCCCGCGCACCCTCGTCGACCTGGAAGGCCACGGCCGCGAGGAGCTGTTCGACGACATCGACCTGACCCGTACGGTCGGCTGGTTCACCAGCATCTACCCGGTCGCGCTGACCGTCGATCCCGCCGCGGACTGGGCCACCACGCTCAAATCCGTCAAGGAGCAGCTGCGCGCCGTCCCGGGCCGCGGCCTGGGGTACGGCGCGCTGCGCCACCTCGCCGGGCCGGACGCGCCCCTGGGGCAGCCGGACCGGGCCGTACCGCAGATCAGCTTCAACTACCTCGGCCGGTTCGACACCGGCGCGGCGGCCGGTTCGCTGCTGCGCCCCGGTGGCGAAGGGGTCCAGCTCACCGGGCACCCCGGGGAGCGGCGGCCGCACCTGCTGGACGCGGTCAGCCGCGTGGAGTCCGGTCAGCTGTCGATGACCTGGTACTACTCGGCCGACGTGCACGCCAGGGAGACCGTGGAGGGGCTGGCGGAACAGACCGCCGAGGCGCTGCGGGAGATCCTGCGGCACTGCGCCGACCCCGCCGCCGGGGGCGTCACCCCGTCCGACTTCCCGCTGGCCGGACTCGACCAGGCGGCCCTCGACCGGGTGGCCGGCGACGGCCGTGCCGTCGAGGACCTCTACCCGCTGACGCCGATGCAGAGCGGCATGCTCTTCCACAGCATGACCGAGCCGGACCGGCCGCTGTACGTGGAGCAGGTCTCCTTCGTCCTGGACGGCGTGACCGATCCCCGGCTGCTGGGCCAGGCCTGGCAGCAGGTCGTCGACCGTACGCCGGTCCTGCGCACCAGCGTGCTGCGCGACGGGCTGGACGAGCCGTTGCAGGCCGTGCACCGTACGGTGTCTCTGCCCGTCGATCACCTCGACTGGCGCGGCCTGGCGCAGGACGCGCAGCGGCGCGCCGCGCTGGACGAGCTGTTCGAGCGGGATCAGGCGGCGGGCCTGGACCTGTCGTGCGCCCCGCTGATGCGGGTGACCCTCGCGGCGCTGCCCGGCGACGCGGTGCAGGTGCTGTGGACCTTCCACCACCTGCTGCTGGACGGCTGGAGCGCCTTCCAGGTGCTGTCCGACGTGTTCGCGTGCTACGGCGCGCTGCGGCGCGCGGACGCCGACGGCAGCGCGGCGGAACCGGCACTGCCGTTCCGTCCGCCGTTCCGCGACCACGTGGCGTGGCTCGCGGAGCAGGACACCCGGGCCGCCGAGGAGTTCTGGCGCGACGCGCTGCGGGGCTTCGCCGCTCCCACCGCACTGCCCTACGACCGGCAGCCCGCCGGCACGCACGACAGCCGCTCCTCCGGCCGGGTGGCTCTGGAGCTGACGCCGGAGCTGACCGCCGGGCTGAACGCGCTGGCCAGGGAGCACCGGCTGACGCTCAACTCCCTGGTGCAGGGCGCCTGGGCGCTGCTGCTGGCGCGGCACAGCGGGGAGCGGGACATCGTGTTCGGCGCCACCGTCTCCGGCCGCCCGGCCGAGCTGGCCGGGTCCGAGACCATCCACGGCATCTTCATCAACACGCTGCCGGTGCGCGTCGGCATCGACGACGGCGCCCCGCTGGTGTCCTGGCTGGCCGGGCTCCAGGCCGCGCAGGCCGAGTCCCGTGCCCACGACCACCTGCCGCTGGCCCGTGTGCAGGCCACCGCCGAGGTGCCGAGCGGCAGCGCCCTGTTCGAGAGCATCGTCATCTTCGAGAACTACCCGATCGACGAGGAGGCGGGCAGCGCCCACGGGCTGCGGCTGCGCGACCTGTACGCCGAGGTCGAGACGACCAACTACCCGCTCGCCGTGACGGTCTACCCCGGTGAACGGCTGCGCTTCGGCTTCGCCTTCGACCCGGCCCTGTTCGACGAGGAGTCGGTACGGACGCTGACCGGCCGGCTGCGGGAGATCCTGGCCGGGGCGGTGGCGGACCCGGGGCGGACGCTGCGCGAGCTGCCGTGGCTGACGCCGGACGAGCGGCAGGCCCTGCTGGAGGCCGGTACCGGTCCGGTCCGCGACGCCGGTACCGGCACGGTGCTGCGAATGCTGGGCGAGCAGGTGGCCCGTACCCCCGAAGACGTCGCTCTCGTCCACGGCTCGCAGCGCGTCACCTACCGGGAACTGGACGAGCGGTCCAACCGGCTGGCACGCGAGCTGATCGCCCGCGGCATCGGCCCCGAGGAGCTGGTGGCGGTGGCCGCCGAGCCGTCGGTGGATCTGGTGACCGGGCTGCTGGGCGTGCTCAAGGCGGGCGCCGCGTACGTGCCGGTCGATCCGGCCCACCCTGCGGAGCGCATCGCCCACGTCCTCGACGACGCGGCGCCCGCGCTGGTGCTCGCCGACTCCGCGTCGCAGGCGGTGGTCCCGGCCGCCCGGCGGCTGCTTCTGGACGGAGCGGGCGCGGACGGGCCCGGTGCGGGCCTGGCGTGCGGGCCGGTGCGGGACGACGAGCGCACCACCCCGCTGGACCCCGCCCACCCCGCGTACGTCATCTACACCTCCGGCTCCACCGGCCGCCCCAAGGGCGTCGTCGTCGAACACCGCTCCTTCGCCGACTACGTCGCCTGGGCCGCCGTCGCCTACCCCGGCGCCTCCGGAACCGCCGTCCTCCACTCCCCCGTCACCTTCGACCTCACCGTCACCGCCCTGTACACGCCCCTGATCAGCGGCGGCAGCGTCCTGATCAGCGCACTGGAGGACACGGCCGCCCTGTCCGGCGCGGCGCGCGACTGTTCCCTGCTGAAGGTGACGCCCTCGCACCTGGCGCTGCTGGGCACCCTCGCCGACGACCTGCTCACCACCGGTCAGCTCGTCGTCGGCGGCGAGCAGTTGCTCGGCGAAGTGCTCGAACAGTGGCGCCGGACGCACCCGGGCGTCACCGTGATCAACGAGTACGGTCCGACCGAGGCGACCGTCGGCTGCATGGAGTACCGCATCGAGCCCGGCGAGCACACCGAGCCCGGTCCGGTGCCGGTCGGCCGGGCCCGCGACAACACCCTCCTGCACGTCCTGGACGCGGGCCTGCGGCCGGTGCCCGCCGGAGTACGGGGCGAGCTGTACGTGGCCGGGGCCGGACTGGCGCGCGGCTACGTACGACGCCCCGGACTGACCGCCGAACGCTTCGTCGCCGACCCGTACGGACCTCCCGGCTCCCGCATGTACCGCACCGGCGACCTCGCCCGGTGGCGGCCGGACGGCCGGCTGGAATTCCTCGGCCGCACCGACGACCAGGTCAAGATCCGCGGCTACCGCATCGAACTCGGCGAGATCGAGTCCGCCCTGCTCTCCCACCCGCTGGTCGCCGAGGCAGTGGTGGTCGCCACCGGCGGCGACGGCGGCTCCGGCCACAGCCGTCTGACCGGTTACGTGGTGCCCGCCGAGGGCCGGCGGCCGGACCCGCGGGAACTGCGCGAGCACACCGCCGTCTCACTGCCCGGCTACATGGTCCCGGCCGCCGTCGTCGTCCTCGACGCGCTGCCGCTGACCCCCAACGGAAAGCTGGACCGGGCGGCGCTGCCCGAGCCGCAGGCGGCGCAGGACGCCGAGGACCACGTCCCCCCGGGGACGCCCACCGAGGAGGCGCTCGCCGACCTGTGGGCCGACCTGCTGGGCGTCGAACGCGTCGGCATCCACGACAACTTCTTCGACCTGGGCGGCGACTCCATCCTCAGCATCCAGACGGTGCTGCGGATGAAGGTCGCGTTCGGTCTCGACCTGTCCCCGCGCGACGTGCTGACCGCGCCCACCGTGGCCCAGCTCGCCCTGGTCGTCGAGGACCGCATCCTCGCCGAGCTGGAGCAGGCCGCCCTGGCGGACTTCGAGGGCGACGGACCACCGGCTCCCTGAGCCTGCCGACGCCGCCCGCCCCTGAGCTAGACGACTTCCACGGAGAGACACCAAGTGAACGCCCCGGACCCGCGTAACGACCGCATAGCCGCCCTGCCCGCACATCTTCAGGAACAGCTGCGCCGCCGTCTCGCGGGCGGCGCCCGCAAGGCGGCGGAGATCCCGGCCGTCCCCCGGGACGGCGCGCCGCTGCCCCTCTCCGCCGCCCAGCGCAGACTCTGGCTGCTGGACGAGCTGGAGCCGGGCTCCACGGAGTACAACTCCGCCGCCGGGCTGCGGCTGACCGGCCCGCTCGACACCGCCGCCCTGACTGGCGCGCTCAACGACCTGGTGGCCCGCCACGAGGCGCTGCGCACCACCTTCGACCGGGTGGACGACGCTCCCGTGCAGACGGTCCGGGAGCCGTACGACGTGCCGCTCCCGCTGATCGACCTGATGGAGCGGGCCGGCGCGGACGCGGCTCCCGGCCTGCTGGACGCTGTCGCCCGCGCGCAGGTCGGCCAGCCCTTCGACCTGCGGACCGGGCCGTTGTTCCGTCCCGCGTTGGTGCGGGTGGCACCGGACGAGCACGTCCTGCTGCTGTGTGCCCACCACATCGTCACCGACGGCTGGTCCACCGGCGTGCTCCTCGAAGAGCTGGGGACGCTCTACGCGGCCCGCCGCTCCGGCGGCACCGCCGCGCTGCCCGAACCGGGCTTGCAGTACGTGGACTTCGCCTCCTGGCAGCGCACCCGGATGACCCCGGAATGGATGGCGGAGCACCTGGGCTACTGGCGCGGGCAGCTCGCCGGTCTCACCCCGCTCGACCTGCCCGGCGACCGCCCCCGCCCGCCGGTGCGTTCGGGCGCCGGAGCCGTGCGCGACTTCAGCCTCCCGGCGGACGTCGCCGCGGGCCTGCGGGAGCTGGCGCGCGCCCAGGACACCACCCTGTACACCGTGCTGGTGGCCGCCTGCCAGGTGCTGTTCGCCCGGTACGCGGGGCAGCGGGACGTCGCCGTGGGCACCGTCACCTCCGGCCGCAACCGGCCCGAACTCACCCGCATGGCCGGCTTCTTCGTGAACACGGTGGTGCTGCGCTCGACCGTGGACGACGACGCCGTGTTCACGGACTTCCTGGCCGGGGTCAAGGACACCGTGCTGGACGCGTTCGCCAACGACGAGGTGCCCTTCGACCGTCTGGTGGAGGCGCTGCGTCCGGAGCGCGACCCCAGCCGTACGCCGCTGTTCCAGACGCTGGTGGTGCTGCAGAGCGGCACCGAGCGGCTGCCCGAGCTGCCCGGACTCCAGGTCGCGGCCTACCAGGCCCCCCGGACCTCCGCCAACTTCGACCTGACCGTCGAGTTCCAGGACGCGCGGGGCGGCCGGGCGGCGGACGGCGGCCTGACCTGCTCGATCGAGTACGCCACCGACCTCTGGGACGCCGCGAGCATCGACCGGATGGCCGGACACCTGCGGACCCTGCTGGCCGGTGTGGCGCGGACCCCGCGGCGGCCGGTGCGTGACCTGCCGTGGCTGGACGACGCGGAACACGCCGCGCTGCTGCGGGCCGCCGCCGGAGACGACTTCACCGTCGGCGCCGCCACCGTCGTCCAGCTCCTGGACGACCAGGCCGCCCGCACCCCGCGCGCGACCGCCCTGGTCAGCGGCGCGGACACGCTCACCTACCGGGAGCTGGACGAACGCGCCAACCGCGTGGCGCGGGCCCTGATCGCCCGCGACGTCGGCCCCGAGCAGCTGGTGGCCGTCGCCGCCTCCCCGGGGACCGACCTGGTCGTCACGCTGCTCGGCGTCCTGAAGACCGGCGCCGCCTATGTGCCCGTCGACCCGCAGCACCCGGCCGAGCGCATCGCGTACGTCCTGGAGGACGCCGCGCCCAGCCTGGTGCTCGCGGACTCCGCCGCGTACGCCGCGCTGCCCAGCGGCACCACCCGCACGCTTCTGGACGGCGCGGGCGCCCAGGGCCTGGGAGCGGACCTGCCGTGCGGACCGGTGCGGGACGACGAGCGCACCACCCCGCTGGACCCCGCCCATCCCGCGTACGTCATCTACACCTCCGGCTCCACCGGCCGCCCCAAGGGCGTGGTCGTCGAACACCGCTCCTTCGCCGACTACGTCGCCTGGGCCGCCGTCGCCTACCCGGGAGCGTCCGGCACCGCCGTACTGCACTCCCCCGTCACCTTCGACCTGACCGTCACCGCCCTCTACACCCCGCTGATCAGCGGCGGCCGCGTCCTCGTCAGCACCCTGGAGGACACCGCGGAGCAGCCGCCCCCGGCCTCGGAGTCCTGCTCGCTGCTCAAGGCCACCCCGTCCCACCTCACCCTGCTGGCGACCACCCCGAAGCCGCTCCAGCCCACCGGTGAACTGGTCATCGGCGGCGAACAGCTCCTGGGCGAGAACCTGGACCGGTGGCGCGAGCTGCACCCGGGCACCACCGTCGTCAACGAGTACGGCCCGACCGAGGCGACCGTCGGCTGCATGGAGTACCGCATCGAGCCGGGCGATGTCCTGGCCCCCGGCGCCGTCCCGATCGGCCGCCCGCGCCCCAACGCGCGGATCCACCTCCTGGACGCGGGCCTGCGGCCGGTGCCCGCCGGGGTGCCGGGTGAGCTGTACGTGGCCGGGGCCGGACTGGCGCGCGGCTACGTACGACGCCCCGGACTGACCGCCGAACGCTTCGTCGCCGACCCGTACGGACCGCCCGGCTCCCGCATGTACCGCACCGGCGACCTCGCCCGCCGACGCCCGGACGGCCAGGTGGAGTTCCTCGGCCGCACCGACGACCAGGTCAAGATCCGCGGCTACCGCATCGAACTCGGCGAGATCGAGTCCGCCCTGCACCGGCACCCGCAGGTGGCTCAGGCCGCCGTCACCGTACGCGAGGACACGGCGGGCCACCCGCGGCTGATCGGCTACGTCGTGCCCGCCGACGGCACCTCCCCGAGCCCGCAGGACGTCCGGGAGCACACTGCCGTCTCGCTGCCCGAGTACATGGTCCCGGCCGCCGTCGTCGTCCTCGACGCCCTGCCGCTGACCCCCAACGGAAAGCTCGACCACAAGGCGCTGCCCGCCCCCTCGGCCGCGGACGCCTCCGAGTACGCCGCGCCGCGCGACGCCGTCGAGGAGACCCTGGCCGGGATCTGGGCGGACCTGCTGGGCGTCGAACGCGTCGGTGTCCACGACAACTTCTTCGACCTCGGCGGCGACTCGATCCTCAGCATCCAGACCGTCTCCCGGGCCCGCCGGGCCGGGCTGCGGCTCGCCTCGAAGGACGTCTTCCTGCACCAGACCGTCGCCCGGCTGGCGCAGCACATCGCCACCGCCGACGGCGACGCGGCTCCCGCCGCGCCCGCGCCCGCGCTGTCCGGGCCCGCGCCGCTGACCCCCGTCCAGGACTGGTTCTTCGACACCTACCGCGTCGGTCCGGACCGCCTGACCATGTCCCTGTACGTCGATCTCGACCCGGCCGCCGACGCCGCCGCGCTGCGTACCGCCGTCGAGGCGCTGGTGGCCCACCACCCCATGCTGCGGGCCCGGTTCACCCGCGACGGAGACCGCTGGACGCAGGACTGCGCCGCGACGGAGACCACCGAGGTCTTCCGTCGCGTCGACCTGTCGCAGGCGTCCGGAGCGCGCCGGGAAGCCGCCCGGCAGGAGGCCGCCGACGCGCTGCGTGCCGGGCTGAGCCTGGAGAACGGCCCGGTGTTCGGCGCGCTCCTCTTCGACGAGGGCGACGAGGCCGGCGAGGGCGGCGCGGCAGGCCGTCGCCTGTTCCTGTCCGCGCACCACATGGCGGTGGACGGCGTGTCCTGGCGCATCCTCCTGGAAGACCTGGAGCGGGCCTACGAGCAGGCCCGCGCGGGCCGTCCCATCGACCTCGAACCGGCCGGCACCCCCTTCGGCACCTGGTCGCGCCTCCTGCACGACCACGTACGCGCCGGACACCTCGACGGCGAACTCGGCCACTGGCGCGACGTGTTCCAGGACGGCGACGGCCGCCTCCCGGTGGACCGCGACGGAGCCAACACCGCCGGTTCGGTACGCAGCGTCAGCGCCACCCTGGACCGCGACCGTACCGACGCGCTGCTGCGCCGGGTGCCCCCGGTCTACCGCACGCGCGTCAACGACCTGCTGCTGAGCGCCGTCGGCACGGTCCTGAACCGCTGGGCGGGCAGCCGGCGCATCGTCCTCGCCATGGAAGGCCACGGCCGCGAGGAGCTGATCGAGGGCACCGACCTGTCCCGTACCGTCGGCTGGTTCACCACCCTGTACCCGGTCGCCGTACGGACCGGCGACGGCGACGGCTGGCGCGAGACGATCACCTCGGTCAAGGAACAGCTCCGCGCGGTGCCCGGCAACGGCCTCGGCTACGACGCCCTGCGCCGGCTCTCCGCGGACGGCGCCCCGGCCCGCTCCCTGCTCCGGGACCCCGCGCCGCAGGTGTCGTTCAACTACCACGGCCGCTTCGACGCGGCCGCCGAGGACGGCGGCCTGGTCCGGGCCCGCCTGGACGGCCTGGCCGACACCCCGGCCGCCGACGAGCTGCGCCCCCACCTGCTGGACGTGGTCGGTGTGGTGGAGGACGGCACGCTCGGCCTCACCTGGTTCTACTCCTCGGACGTGCACGACGAGCACACCGTCCGGCAGTTGGCGGACGCCCTGGTCACCGCCCTGGAACAGCTCGTCGACCACTGCCTGGAGCCTGCCTCCGGCGGCTGCACCCCGTCCGACTTCCCGCTCGCGCGCCTGACCCAGGACGAGGTCGACGCCCTGGCGGGCGACGGCCGCGGCGTCGAGGACATCTACCCGCTCACCCCCATGCAGCACGGGATGCTCTTCCACCGGCTGATGGACCCCGCCTCCCAGTCGTACTTCAACCAGCTCGCCCTGCTGCTGGAGGGCGTGCGCGACCCCGACGCCCTGGCCGCCGCCTGGCAGCGGGTGGTGGACCGCACCCCCGCGCTGCGCACCGCCATCGTCTGGGAAGGGCTCGCCGAACCCGTACAGGTCGTGCACCGCGAGGTACACGTCCCGGTCGAGAGTCACGACTGGCGGGACCGTACGGAAGCCGAGCAGGACACCCTTCTGCAAGAGCTGCTGGCGGCGGACAGCGCGCTGGGACTCGACCTCGCCGTAGCGCCGCTCATGCGGCTGACCGTCATCCGTATCACCGACGACACGGTCCGCCTGGTGTGGACATCGAGCCACCTGCTGCTGGACGGCTGGAGCACGGCTGCCGTCTTCTCCGCCGTCGGCGAGGAGTACGCAGCCGCGACCTCGGGGCGGACCGTACAGCCGGAAACCCTCCGCCCCTTCGGCGAGTACGTGGCCTGGCTGGCGGAGCAGGACGCCGACGCGGCCGAGGCGCACTGGCGCGCCGCCCTCTCCGGGTTCGACGCGCCCACCCCGCTGCCCTACGACCGGCAGCCGGCCGAGGCTCACCGCGCCCAGTCCTCCGCCCCGGTCAACTTCGCGCTGTCCACCGGCCTGACCGAACAGCTGGCCCAGATGGCCAAGGACCACCGGCTGACCCTGAACACCCTGATCCAGGGCGCGTGGGCGCTGCTGCTGGCGCGCCACAGCGGATCGCGGGACGTCGTGTTCGGCGCGACGGTCTCCGGCCGTCCCGCCGAACTGCCGGGTGTGGAGTCCATGGTCGGTCTGTTCATCAACACCGTGCCGGTCCGCGCCCGGGTGGCGCCCCACCAGCCGCTCGCGCAGTGGCTGCAAGAGCTCCAGGCCGAGCAGCTGGAGGCCCGGCCCTACGAGTACGCGGGCCTGAACCGCCTCCAGACCTGGAGCGACATCCCGGCCGGCACCAGCCTCTTCGACAGCATCGTCGTCTTCGAGAACTACCCCCTCCAGGACGGTGGCGCGGCCGTGCACGGCCTGCGCATTCGCGGCGTCGACGCCCTGGACACCAACACCTTCCCGCTCAGCCTGAGCGCCCACCGCGACGACCGGCTCCGCTTCGAGCTGGCCTACGACCCGCAGCTCTTCGACGCCGCCACCGTCACGCGGATGGCCGGGCAGCTGGAAGTGCTCCTCACCGAGACGGCCGCCGACCCGGACCGGCCGCTGTCCCGCCTGCCGTGGCTGACCGGGCAGCAGCGCGCGGAACTGCTGCGCGCGGGCACCGGCACCGTACGGGAACGCCCCGCCGACCGCCCCGTGCACGAACTGTTCTCCGAGCAGGCCGCGCGCACACCCGACGCACCGGCCGTCCGCCACCAGGAGGTGACCCTCACCTTCCGCGAACTGGAGGAGCGCGCCAACCACCTCGCCCACCACCTGCGCACCCTGGGCGTCAAGCCCGGTGTCCTGGTCGGGCTGAACGTCGACCGCGGCACCGACATGGCCACCGGCGTCCTCGGCATCCTCAAGGCGGGCGGCGCCTACGTACCGCTGGACCCCGAATACCCGGCCGACCGCCTCGCCCTCATGGTCGAGGACTCCGGCCTCCCGGTCCTGCTCACCCAGTCCGCACGCGCCGCCGACTGGCGCGCGGGCGAGCGGACGGGTGGACCGCGCACCGTGTGCCTGGACACGGACCTGCCGCCCGTCGGCAGCTACCCGGCGGCCGCGCCCGAGTCCGGGGCCGCCCCCGCCGACCTGGCGTACGTCATCTACACCTCCGGCTCCACCGGCCGCCCCAAGGGCGTCATGGTCGAGCACCGCCAGCTCTGCTACATCCTCGACGCCTGGGAGGACCGCTACCGGCTCTCCGAGCTGCGGCTGAACTTCGTCTCGGTCACCAGCCTGTCCGTCGACCTGTTCTTCGCGGACATGCTGCGGTCGCTGCCCTTCGGCGGCTCCCTGACGATCTGCCCGGCCGAGGTCGTCACCGACCCGCCCCGGCTGCTCGCACTCATCGAGCGCACCGGCGGCGACGCCCTCGAACTGGTGCCGACGCTGGCCAACGCGCTGGTCTCCGAGGTCGCCCTGCGCGGCACCCGGCTGCCGCGGCTGAAGCTGCTGTCCGTCGGCTCCGAGGGCTGGCGCTCCGACGACTGCCTGCGGCTGCTGGACCACCTCCACCCGGACACCCTGGTCGTCAACGCCTACGGCGCGACCGAGGTGACCATCGACGCCACGGTCCTGACCCCCGCCCCCGACGTGCTCGGCGCCGGCGCGTTCGTCCCCGTCGGCCGCCCGCTGGCCAACACCCGGGTGTACGTGCTGGACGACGACCTCAACCCGGTGCCCGTCGGGGTCGGCGGTGAACTCTTCGTCGGCGGCGACGGGGTGAGCCGCGGCTACCGGGGCCGCCCGGACCTGACCGCCCAGCGGTTCGTCGCCGACCCGTTCACCCCCGGTGCCCGGCTGTACCGCACCGGTGACCGGGTGCGCTTCCGCGCGGACGGCAACCTGGAGTTCCTGGGCCGGGCCGACGACCAGGTCAAGATCCGCGGGTTCCGGGTGGAGCTGGGCGAGGTCGAGGCGGCCCTGTCGGCGCTGCCCGCCGTACGCGACGCCGCCGTGACCGTGCACCGCGACCACGGCCGCACCCTGCTGGTCGGCCATGTCGTCCCGGCGTCCGGGGCCGGCCAGGTCACCGGCGCCGCGCTGCGCGAAGCCCTCCTCGCGGACCTGCCGGACCACATGGTCCCGGCCCGGTTCACGACCCTGGAGGCGCTGCCCTACACCCCCAGCGGCAAGGTGGACCGCAAGGCGCTGCCGGCGCCCGAGGGCCACGCGGAGCTGTCCGCCGAGCACGTGGCGCCGCGCGACGCGACGGAGGAGCGGATCGCCGCCATCTGGGCGAGCACCCTCGGCCTGGAACGGGTCGGCGTGCACGACAACTTCTTCGAGCTCGGCGGCGACTCGATCCTCAGCATCCAGATCACCTCCCGGCTGCGCGCGGCCTTCGGCACCGGCCTGTCGCCGCGGGCGATGTTCACCACGCCCACCGTCGCCGGGCTGGCCGCCGCCGTCTCCGACACCGCCGTCCCCGGCACCGCCGACCGGATACCGGTGGCGGACCGCGAGGTCGCGCTGCCGCTCTCCTTCGCCCAGCAGCGTCTGTGGTTCATGGACGCCTACGAGCCCGGCGGGACCGAGTACCTCTCCCCGACCGGCCTGCGGCTGCGCGGGCCGCTGGACACCGAGGCGCTGCGCCAGGCACTGGCCGACCTCGTCGAGCGGCACGAGTCGCTGCGGACCGTCTTCGACACCGTGGACGGCAAGGGCGTCCAGATCATCCGCCCGGCCGCCCCGGTGCCGCTGCCGCTGACCGACCTCGCCCCGCTCCCCCAGGACGAGCGGGACGCCGCCCTCGACCAGTTGCTGCGCGAGCAGACGGCGGCCCCCTTCGACCTGCGGCGCGGTCCGCTCCTGCGCGCCACTCTGGTGCGCCTGGGCGAGGACGACCATGTACTGGCCCTGTGCCTGCACCACATCGTCACCGACGGCTGGTCGGCCTCGGTCATCACCCGCGACCTGGAGGCGATGTACCGGGCGCGGCTGAGCGGCGACCGTGCACAGCTGCCCGAACTCGCGGTGCAGTACGCCGACTTCGCGGCCTGGCAACGCGCCGCGGACGACTCCGGGGAGAGCGAGCGGCAGCTCGCCTACTGGAGGGAGCAGCTGGCGGACGTACCGCCGCTGGAACTGCCCACCGACCGCCGCAGGCCCGCCGTACGGACCACGAACGGCGCGATCCTCGACTTCCGCGTCCCCGAGCGGGTCACCGAGCGGTTCAAGGAGCTGGCGACCGGCCAGGACGCCACCCTGTTCATGGCGCTCGTCGCCGCCTGCCAACTGCTGCTCGCCCGCTTCAGCGACCAGGACGACATCGCGGTGGGCACCGTGACCTCCGGCCGTGACCGCGTCGAACTGGAGCCGCTGGTCGGCTTCTTCGTCAATACGCTGGTGGTGCGCTCCCGCATCGACGAGCGCGAGAGCTTCACCGACTTCCTGGGCCGGGTGCGCACGACCGTCGTGGACGGCTTCGCCCACCAGGACGTTCCCTTCGAACGGCTCGTGGAGGCACTGGCCCCGGAACGCGACCCCAGCCGCTCGCCGCTCTTCCAGGCGATGGTCGTGCTCCAGAACACCCCGGCCGCGCCCCCGGCCCTGTCCGGGCTGCGCATCGAGGAGTTCGCGCTGCCCGCGACCAGCGCCGCCTACGACCTGACGCTCCAGTTCGAGGAGGTGGACGGCGGCCTCGCCGGCGGCCTCCAGTACAACACCGACCTGTTCGACGCCGGCACCGCCCGGCGGCTGGCCGACCACCTCCAGGCGCTGATGGCGGCTCTGGCGGAGACACCGGCCCGGCCGCTGGCGGCCATCGGCTCGCTGCCCGCGGACGAGCGGGACCGGCTCGCGCGGTGGAACGACACCGCGCGCCCGCAGCCGCCCCTGTTGCGCGCCGACGCGGTCTTCGCCGCGCAGGTGCGCCGTACCCCCGACGCGCCCGCCGTGATCGACGGCGCCGAGGTGCTGACGTACGCGCAGCTCGACGCCCGGGCCAACCAGCTGGCGCACCACCTGGCGGAGCGGGGTGTCGGCCCCGACGTCCTGGTGGGGGTCTGCGCCCGCCGCGCCCCGGAGATCGCGGTGGCCGCGCTGGCCGCGGTCAAGGCCGGCGGCGCGTACGTACCGCTGGACCCGGACTACCCGGCCGACCGGCTCACGATGATGTTCGAACAGACCGCCGCGCCCGTCCTGCTGACCCAGGAGGCGCTGCTCGGCCAGCTCCCGCCGACCGGCGCGGAGATCGTCTGCCTGGACCGGGACCTGCCGGAGATCTCCCGGCACCCGGTCACCGCGCCGCCCGCCACCGGCGGGCCGGACGACCTCGCGTACGTCGTCTACACCTCGGGCTCCACCGGCCGGCCCAAGGGCGTCATGATCGCCCACCGGTCGCTGTGCCACCTGGTGGACGACTTCGTCGACCGCTTCCGGATGGGCCCCGGCGACCGGCTGCTGCAGCACCTGTCGTTCAGCTTCGACGGCGGTGTGTCGGACATCTTCGTCACCCTGCTGTCCGGTGCCGCGCTCTGCCTGACCCAGTCGGAGGAGGCGGGCGATCTGGCCGACGAGATCCGCGGGCAGCGCGCGACGGTGCTGATGACGCCGCCCGCGCTGCTGTCCGCCCTCGACCCGGCCACCCTGCCCGACCTGCGGGCGGTGGGCGCCGCCGGTGACACCTGCCCGGTGGAGCTGGCCGAGGCGTGGTCCGCGCGCGGCGACTTCTTCAACATCTACGGGCCCAGCGAGACGACCCTGGTCGCCACCCTCTTCCAGGGCAGCGACCGCGGCGGCGCCGAGAGCCTGCCCATCGGCGGGCCGATGGCGGGCGTCCAGCTGCACGTGCTGGACCGCCTGCTGCGGCCGGTCCCCCTCGGCTGCCCCGGCGAGCTGTACATCGCCGGCACCGGCCTGGGCCGGGGCTACCTCGCCCGCCCCGACCTGACCGCGGAGCGCTTCGTCGCCTCGCCGTTCGGCGCCCCGGGCGAGCGGCTCTACCGCACCGGCGACGTGGTGCGCCGACGGCCGGACGGCAACCTGGAGTTCGTCCGCCGCGACGACAACCTGGTCAAGATCCGCGGCTTCCGCATCGAACTCGCCGAGGTCGAGGCCGCGCTGCTGAGCCACCCGCGGGTCGCGGAGGCCGCGGTGACCGCCACCGCCTCGGAGAACGGTCACAAGCGCCTGGTGGCGTACGCGGTGCCCCGTACGGACGACGGCGGCGCGCCGCTGGACGCGACGGAGCTGCGCTCCCACCTGGCCGCCGCCCTGCCCGCCTACATGGTCCCGGCCGCGTACACGGTGCTCGACGCGCTGCCGCTGAGCCCCAACGGCAAGGTGGACCGCACCGCGCTGCCCGCGCCGGACTTCCAGGCAGCCGGCGAGCAGCGCTACGTGGAGCCCGCCACCGGCGTGGAGCGCACCCTCGCCGGGATCTGGGCCGACGTGCTCGGCCTGGAACGGGTGGGCGCCACCGACCGGTTCTTCGACATCGGCGGCGACTCCATCCTGAGCATCCAGGCCGTCTCCCGGGCCCGGGAAGCCGGCCTGCGCATGAGCGCCAAGGACCTCTTCCTGCACCAGTCCGTCGCCGAACTGGCCACCGTGGTGGTCCTGGACGAGGACGGCGCGCAGCCGGCGGGCGACGCGGGGCCGGTCGTCGGCCCGGTGCCGCTCACCCCCTCGCAACACTGGTTCTTCGGCACCCGCGTGCACCCGCACCACTTCAACCAGTCGACGCTGCTGGAACTCGTCGCGGACGTGGACGAGCAGGCCCTGGCCGCCGCGCTCGCCGCGCTGCCCGAGCACCACGACGCGCTGCGGATGCGCTACACCCGCGACACGGCGGGCTGGCACCAGGAGACCGCGCCCCCGGAGCCGGTCCCGGAGCACGAACTCCTCGCCCGCCGGGACCTGTCCGGCGTCGCCCCCGACGAGCAGCCGGAGGCCCTCGAACGCATCGCGGTCGAGGTGCAGGAGAGCTTCGACCTGGCGAACGGTCCCCTGATCAAGGGCGTGCTGTTCACCGGCGCGCCGGGCACCCGCAGCCGGCTGTTCCTCACCGTGCACCACCTCGTCGTCGACGCGGTCTCCTGGCGCATCCTGCTGGACGACCTGGAGCGCGGCTACCGGCAGGCGGTACGGGGCGAGTCCATCACCTTGGGCGCCCGCACCACGTCCTTCCAGGAGTGGTCGCGGCGGCTCAACGAGCACACCGCCGACGGCGGCTTCGACCACGAGGCGGAGCACTGGAGCGAGGTGCTGCGCGCCGCCGAACCGCTGCCCGTCGACGGCCCCGGACCCAACTCCGCCGACACCGCCGCGACCGCCACCACCTCGGTGGGCGAGGCGGAGACCGCCCTGCTGCTGCGGTCGGCCCCCACCGTGTTCCGCACCCGCATCGGCGAGGTGCTGCTCGGCGCGCTCGCGCAGGCGCTGGCCGGGTGGACGGGCCGGGAGAAGGTCGTCATCGACGTGGAGAGCCACGGCCGGGAGGAGGTGTTCGACGGGGTCGACCTCTCCCGTACGGTCGGCTGGTTCACCAGCGTCCACCCGGTGGCGCTCACCGTCCCGGCGGACCGCGCCACGCCCGGCGACGGGCCCGACTGGCCACGGCTGATGAAGTCGGTCCGCCGCGACCTGCGTGCGGTCCGGGACAACGGCCTGGCGTACGGCGCGCTGCGCCACCTCGCTCCCGAGGGCACGCCGGGCGCCGCGCTCGGCGCTCTCAAGGAGGCCGAGACGGTCTTCAACTACCTCGGCCAGTACGAGAGCACGTCAGCGGCGGCCGCCGCCGCGGGCGGGCCGCGCGGCCCCGTCCACACCCAGCACGGCGCGATCGGCCAGGACCAGAGCCCGGCCGAGCAGGCCACGCATCTCCTGGAGGTGGTGGGCAGCGCCGTCGACGGGCGGCTGGAGTTCACCTGGCACTTCTCCACCAATGTCTTCGACCCGGGCACGGTGCGGAAGCTGGCCCAGTCGTTCGAGGACGCGCTGCGCGGTGTCGCCGGACACTGCGCGGCCGTCACGGCCCGGAAGCGGAGCGACCGCTAAATGACCACGACCCCCTCGCCGCAGCTCCTGCCCGACCGGCAGGAGCCGCCTCGCAAGTCCAAGCCCCTGTGGCGCAACCGCGACTACAACATCCTGTGGATCAGCCGCTCGCTGACCGAGGTCGGCTTCAACGCCTCCACCATGGCCTTCCCGCTGCTGGTGCTGGCGGTGACCGGGTCCCCCGGCACCGCGGGCCTGGTGCAGGGTGTCAACGCCGCCGCCCAGCTGGCCGCCGGGCTGCCGGCCGGCACGCTGGTGGACCGGTGGAACCGCAAGGCGGTGATGCTGGCCTGCGAAGCCGTCCGTACGGTGGCGCTGGTCTGGCTCGTCTGGATGATCTGGACCGACACGGTGGCGGTCTGGCACATGGCCGCGGTCGCCGCCGTGCTCGGCGTGTGCAGCGCCCTGTTCGACCCCGCGGAGGAGGCGTCGCTGCCGCACGTGGTGCCACCGGACCAGCTGGCGACCGCGGTCTCGATGAACCATGCCCGCAACTCGATCGGCAACCTCGTCGGCACCTCGCTCAGCGGCGCGCTGTTCGGGGTGAAGCGGGTGCTGCCGTTCGTGGCGGACGCGCTGACCCACGTCGTGTCGTTCTGCCTGCTGCTCTTCGTCCGGCTGCCGAAGCCGGCCCGGCCGGAGGAGGGGGCGCCCCCCGCGAACTTCCGGCGGGAGACGCTGGAGGGCCTGAAGTGGGTGTGGGGTCACCGGCTGATCCGGGTGACCGCGCTGTGCGCGATCGCGGTGAACTTCCTGTTCCAGGTCCTGTACCTGGTCATCGTCGTGGTGGCCCAGCAGAGCGGCGTGCCCGCGGCGCAGATCGGCGTGATGGCCGCCATGTTCGGCGCGGGCGGCCTGCTCGGCGCGCTGGTCGCGCCCCGCCTGTACGCACGGTGCGGGCCGCGGGTCTCGGTGATCCTGACGTTCTGGGTGATGGCGGCCCTGGCCCCGGTCACCCTGGCCACCGGCAACGGCCTGGTCATGGGTCTGGTGCTGGCGGGCATCGCCTTCCTCGCGCCGACCGCCAACACGGCGATCAGCACCTACCAGCTGCTGACCACCCCGGACCGGCTGCGCGGCCGGCTGAGCGGCGTCATCGGACTGGTCGCGGGCGTCTCGGCGGCGCTCGGCCCGATGATCGGCGGTCTGCTGATGGAGGTCGCCGGCGCCCGCTGGGCGATCCTGCTGTCCACGCTCGGCATCGCCGTACTGGCGGTCACCGTCACGCTCAACCCCACGCTGCGCGGCTTCACCGAGTCCGATGCCGCGCTGCCCGCCGAGGACGCGCCCGGTCCCCGCTGACCCGCGAGCCCCACGAGGGCGGGCCCCGCCGGCTGTCTGCCGGCGGGGCCCGCCCTTTTCCGTCGTCCTCTGTACGGTCTGGACCCGGCCGCGCCCGGAGGCGGCCGGTCCGGTGCCTACTCCGCCCGGTCCAGCCGGACACTGCCGTTCTGGCTCTTCAGCTCCAGCTTGCGGTCACTGCCCTTGGTGTCCGGCACCGCCGAGTGGGACTGGCCGTTGGTCGCCTTCGCCGTCACCCGGTACGTCTCGCCGCCCTTGGGGAGGGTGACGTTCACGTTGCCGTTGCCGGCCGAGGCGGTGACCGTCCGCGGTGCCGCCGCGAACGTGGCCTTCACCCGCCCGTTGGTCGTCGTCGCGGAGAACTCCCCGGACGTGAGGTCCGTCGCCGTGGCGTTGCCGCCGGAGACGGTCATCCCCAGCTTCCCGGAGATCTTCTCCACCTCCGCCGAGGCGTCCTTGACGTGCAGGTCCAGCGGCTGCCCGAGGCCGGTGGCGCTGACCGGCCCGGCGGTGCTGGTGACCTCGACGGCCGCGCCCTTCGGCACGGACACCGTGTAGGCCGCCTCGCAGGACAGGGAGATGCCGTGGCAGTCCGTCCGCAGGGTCAGCGTCGAGCCCTCCAGGGACCACTCGGAAGCATCCGCGTCCCCGGCCTTGCCCTTCAGCGTCCGCTGCACGCGGACCGTCCCGTCACCGTCACCGGCTTTCAGGCGTACCGATGAATTGGCGGCCCTGATGGAGAGCTTCTTGCCCGAATACGCGAAGTCCCGATTCTCGGTCTTGCTTTCCTCGCTCGTCGTCATACCGCACGAACTCACCGCGAGGGTCACCACTACGGACCCCAGCACTGCGGGTATCAGGCGCGCGCGATTCAACTTCGTTCCCCCTTGACAGGTGGCGATTCCACCCGCCGTCGCGACGTGGGAATCCGGTCATGTCACTGCCGGGGCTCGGACCTGCGGTCCGCGCCCCGGCCCGACTACTCTATGGGCACCGGCCCCCGTTTTCCCCGATGTGACCGAAAAGCTTTAAGGCCACGACATTTTCGGGACTTTCCTGGTGCGCGGGCCGCCATTTCCTTCTTCGAGGCAACCTCTGCGCCCTTTTCTGCGTTGTCCGGGGACCCGCCCACCGGGTCCCCGCGGCGCGGCTAAGCGCGGCCTGCGGTCTTCTGCGTCTTGCGGGAGACCGAGTCGATGACGACGGCCGCCAGCAGGACGGCTCCGGTGATCATGAACTGGACGGCCGAGGCGATGCCCAGCAGCGCCATGCCGGAGGCGATGGACTGGATGACCAGGACCCCCAGAAGGGCGGACCAGGTCTTGCCGCGGCCGCCGAACAGGCTCGTACCGCCGATGACGGCGGCGGCGATCGCGTTCATCAGCAGGCTGCCGGCGCCCGAGGACTGGTTCGCGGCGTTGATCTGGGAGGCCAGGAACATACCGCCGACCGCCGCCATCGTGCCGGCCAGCGAGAAGACCGAGATCCGGATGAACGCCACGTTGATGCCCGCGCGGCGGGCCGCCTCGACGCTGCCGCCGAGTGCGAAGACCTGGCGCCCGTACCGGGTGCGCCGCAGTACGAAGTCGAGCGCGACCACGACGCCGAGGAAGATGACGACCGCGAGCGGCAGGCCCTTGTACTGGTTCAGCAGCCACGCCACCAGATAGGCGGGGACGGCGAGGACCACCGTACGCAGCACGGTCTCGCTCAGCGGCCGGCTCGGGACGCCCGCGGCCGCACGGCGGCGCGACTCCAGGAGGGAGAGGCCGAGGAAGGCGAGGACTGCGACCGTCGCCAGGCCGTACGCGGCGGCCACGTCGGTGAAGTAGAAGTTGGTCAGCTTCGCGACGAGGCCGCTGTCGTCCAGGTTGATGGTGCCGTTGGAGCCGAGCACCTGGAGCATCAGGCCGTTCCAGCCCAGCAGTCCGGCGAGGGTGACGACGAAGGCGGGCACGCCGATACGGGCGAAGAAGAAGCCGTGCAGGGCGCCGGCCACGGTGCCGGTGAGGACGGCGAGGAGCAGGGCGAGCCATTCCGGCATGCCGTTGTTGATGTTGAGGACGGCGAAGACCGCGGCGGCCAGGCCGCTGACCGAGCCGACGGACAGGTCGATCTCGCCGAGGATCAGCACGAAGACGATGCCGACCGCGATCAGTCCGGTGCCGGCCGCCGTCACGAACAGGTTCGAGAGGTTCTCGGCGCCGAGGAAGGCCGCGTCCTGGAGCTGGAAGACGATGCCGATGACGATCAGGCCGACGACGACCGGCAGCGAGCCCAGCTCGCCGCTGCGCGTCTTGCGCCGGAACTCGTCCAGGTAGCCCTTGAAGCCCTGCTGCCGTACGAGCAGCCGCGGGTCCACGGCGGTGACGGCACCCTCGGCCGCGGGCGCCGCGTCGACCGGCTCGTCGCCGGCCTTGGAGAGGTTGGTGGTCACTTCTTGGCCTCCGCGGTGCGGGCCTTGCGCCGGGTCACGGCATTGTCCGTGGCGCCGGTGATGGCGGAGATGATCTCTTCCTGACTGGTGCTGCGGACGTCGAACGTGCCGTTGTTGCGGCCCAGCCGCAGCACCGCGACCCGGTCGGCGACGGCCTTGACGTCGGCCATGTTGTGGCTGATGAGGATGGTGCCGAGACCGCGCTCGCGCAGCCGCTCCACGAGGTCGAGGACCTGCGCGGTCTGCTCCACGCCGAGCGCCGCGGTGGGCTCGTCGAGGATGACGACCTTGGGCTCGCCGAGCAGCGAGCGGGCGATGGCGACGGTCTGCCGCTGGCCGCCGGAGAGCGAGGCGATGGGGATGCGGACGCTCGGGATGCGAATGGCGAGGGTGGCGAGCAGCTCGCGGGCGCGGCGCTCCATCTCGACCTCGTCCAGCACCCCGGCGCGCACGATCTCGCGGCCGAGGAAGAGGTTGCCGACGACGTCGAGGTTGTCGCAGAGCGCGAGGTCCTGGTAGACGGTCGCGATGCCCAGTTCCTGGGCGGTGTGCGGCCGGTCGACGGTGACCGGCCGGCCCTCCCACTCGATGACGCCGTCGTCGGCGGGTCCGACGCCGGCGATCGCCTTGACGAGGGTGGACTTGCCGGCGCCGTTGTCGCCGACCAGGGCGACGACCTCGCCGGGGTGGATCTCCAGTTCGACATCGGTGAGCGCCTGTACGGCACCGAACCGCTTGGAGACCCCGCGCAACGCCAGCACGGGCGTAGCGGACACGTGAATCATCTCCTTCGCCGCCTGACCGGCGGGAATGCGCCGTCCGGCCGCCGGCGCCCGGTCTGCGGGCGGCGGGGCCGGGCGGACGGCAGGCTTACTTCAGACCGGCCTGGGCGCAGGCGGACTGGAACTTGGCGGTGCAGATCTCGGCCTTGGTGAAGAAGCCTTCCTGGCCGACGTACTTCGCGATGTCGGCCTTGGTGAGCGCGAAGGGCGTCACGATGACGGACGGCACCTTCTTCTCGGTGGCGCTGTCGACGGTGGTCTTGGCGACCGCGTCCAGCTTCTTGCCCTGGGCGAGCGCGACGGCCATCGAGGCGGCGGCGTCGGCCTCCGGCTTGTACGGCTTGTAGACGCTCATGAACTGCTCGTCGCTGAGAATGCGCTGGACGGCGGAGAGTTCGGCGTCCTGGCCGGTGACCGGCGGCAGCTTGGTGAACCCGGCGCTCTTGAGGGCGGTGATGATGCCGCCCGCCATGCCGTCGTTGGCGGAGTAGACGCCGATGATCTTGTCCTTGCCGAGCGAGGAGATGGCGCCCTTCATGTTCTCGTTGGCGTTCTCCGGCTTCCACTCCTTGGTGTCGTACTCCTTGCCGATCTTGACCTTGCCGTCGAGTACGGAGTGCGCGCCGTCCTTGTACATCTTGGCGTTCGGGTCGGTGACCGACCCGTTCATCATGACGATCTCGCCCTGGTCGACCTTGTCGCCCAGCTCCTTGAGCAGCGACTCGCCCTGGATCCGGCCGACCCGCTCGTTGTCCACGGAGGTGTACGCCTTGATCGGGCCCTCGGCCAGCCGGTCGTAGGCGACGACGGGTATGCCCTTGTCGTTCGCCTTCTTGACCGAGGCGGCGATGGACTTGGCGTCCACGGCGTCCAGGATCAGCGCGTCGACCTTCTTGGTGATCATCGTGTCGACCTGCTGCTGCTGGACGGCGGGGTCCTGCTTGGCGTTGTCGTAGAGGATCTCGGTGTCCTGGCCCGCCAGCTCGCGGATCTTCTTCTCGATCAGCGGCTTGTCGAACCGCTCGTAGCGCGCGGTCTGGTTCTCGGGCAGCAGGAGGCCGATGGTCAGCGGCCCCTTCTTGTCCTTCTTGGCGTCCGAGTCGCCGCCGACCTCCTTGGCAGAGCCGCAGGCGGCGAGGCCGGCGGCCATCGAGACGGCGGCCGCGGCCACGGCAGCACGACGCAGGTGCGAGTTCACGGTGAAACCTCCCTGACGAGGCCGCGTCGTTGCGGCCGAGGTGGCTGGAAGTCAACTCGGCCGCTCGCAGACCGTCAAGGAGTAAATACTTAACGAGATGACAACGGTGCCATGCGTTAGCTGTGTGAACTCAGCGTGCCCCGTATACGGCAGCGTGCCCCGTATACGTCAGGCAATGGCAGAGGTACCGGTGCCCGGCCGGCCGCCCGGCTGCGCGGCCCCGTCGGCGGACAGCGCGCCGTCCAGCAGCGTCGAGTCGCCCATCTCGCTCAGCACCAGCGCCAGCGCGCCGAGCACCTCGGCCCGGCCGCCGAGCGTCCCCGGCACGATCCCCAACTGCCGCGCGGCGCTGGGGATCGCGTACCGCGACACCGACTCCCTTATCGGCCCGAGCACCAGCTCCCCGGCCTCCGCGAGGTCACCGCCGAGCACCACCCGGCTCGGGTTGAGCAGGTTGCACAGATTGGCCACCCCGCTGCCGATGTGCCGCCCCACGTCCCCGATCACCCGGCGGCAGCCCGGGTCGCCCTCCCGGGCCAGCCGGACCACCTCCGCCATGGTCAGGTCGGGGCCGTGACTGGGCTGGAGCAGCGGGAGGACGTACCGGGCGGCGGTGAAGGTCTCCAGGCAGCCGCGGTTGCCGCAGCGGCAGACCGGCCCGGACTCGTCCAGCGTGATGTGCCCGATCTCGCCCGCGGTGCCGCCAGGACCCCGGTAGATCTGGCCGCTGATGACCAGGCCGGCGCCGACGCCGCTGGCGACCTTGATGTACGCCAGGTCGGCGGCGCCGCGCCCGCTGCCCCAGACCAGTTCGCCGAGCGCGCCGAGGTTGGCGTCGTTGTCGACGTACACGCCGACGCCCAGCCGGCCGGACAGCTCCTCGCTCGGGTTCGTACCGCTCCAGCCCGGCAGGATGGCGGTCGAGCCGAGCGTGCCGGACTCCACGTCGATGGGGCCCGGGACGCCGAGGCCGACGCCGATGACCTTGCCCGGGCCGACGCCGGTCGCCTCGACCAGCCGGTTGACCAGCCGCTCGGCCCGGTCGAAGCCCTCCGCGGCGGAGGCGTCCACGTCGATCGGCTCGGTCTCCTCGGCGAGCACCTGGTGGGCGAGGTTGCCGACCGCGACCCGCAGGTGCGAGTGGCCGAAGTCGACGCCCACGACGATCCCGGCGTCACCGGAGAGCGAGACGCTGCGGGCCCGGCGGCCGCCGGCCGAGGTCGGGGTGACCTCGACGGTCCCGGCGTCCTTCAGTTCCCGAACGATGTTGGAGACGGTGGCCGCCGACAGGCCCGTGCTCCGGGCGATCTCCGCCTGGGTGAGCGAACCCGCCATGCGCACCGCGCGTACGACCCGCTCCAGATTGGCCCGGTGCAGCGAGGACTGCGAACCCGGAGTCTCCATCGACTCATCCACTCCCGCCTGTAGCGCCCGGCACGACGACCGGCCGCCGGCCGGGCCACGTCGACGGGACCCGGCTTGTCTCCAACATGTGAATCTAAGCTGACGTGCCCGGGTCCGGTTCCGTCAAGTCCTCGACCGGGTGCACCGGGCCTGTGGCCAAAACCCGGCCATCCGCCGACACGGCCGCCACCGCGGCGGCCCCCGCGCCCGCGACAGGGCGGAGGCGGGGGCTGCCGCGCCGTACGGGTGACGGCGCGCCGGTACGCGGCTCGCACCGGCGCGCGCACCGGCTCGCGGAGCTACTTCAGGGCGCCCGCCGTCAGACCCGCCACCACCTGCCGCTGGAAGACGATGTACGCGCCGAGCACCGGCAGCATGGCGATGGTCAGGCCCGCGAACAGGCCGGACCAGTCGCCCTTGTACCCCTGGCTGACCGCCAGCGCGACCAGGCCCTGGGTCAGCACCTTCTTGTCCGGGTCGCCGACGTTCAGCACCGTCGGCAGCAGGTACTGGTTCCACTGCCCCAGGAAGTTGAAGATGCCGACGCTGATCAGGCCCGGCTTCGCCATCGGCAGCATGACCTGGAAGAACGTCCGCGTGTGGGACGCGCCGTCGATCAGCGCGGCCTCCGCCACCGACGACGGCAGGGTCTTGAAGAACCCGCTGAGGAAGAAGACGGTGAACGGCAGCGAGTACGCGATGTAGACCAGGATCAGGCCGTGGTAGGTGTCCAGCAGGGCCATGTTCTTCATGACGAAGAACAGCGGGACCAGCGCGAGGATGACCGGGAAGCCCATCCCGCCCACGAACAGGAAGTAGATGAAGCGGTTGCCCGGGAAGTCGAACCGGGCCAGCACGTACGCCGCCATCGAGCCCAGCAGCATGGTCCCGATCAGCGACCCGCCGACCACGATCAGCGAGTTGAAGAAGTACTGGCCCATGTTGGCCTTGTCCCAGGCGCGCGCCCAGTTGTCGAAGTGCAGCGCCGACGGCAGGCCCCAGGGCGAGCCGAAGATCTCCCCGTCGTCCTTGAAGGAACTGACCACCGCCCACAGCAGCGGCATGGTCACCAGCAGGCCCCAGACGACCAGGACACCGTGCGAGAAGACGTTCAGGACCCGGCCTTCACCGCTCCCGCCGCCCCGCCCGTCCTTACCGCCCTTACCGCCCGCGCCGCCCCGGCCCGTCGCGGCCGGAGGCTCGGTCTGCACGCTCATCAGAACTCCAGTCGTTCGCGCCGGCCCAGCCGCATGACGATGGCCGAGAAGATCAGGGTCACTATCAGCAGGGAGACGCCGATCGAGGTGGCGTAACCGGCCTGACCGTCGCGGAAGGTCTTCTGATAGACGTACAGCGGCAGGACCTCGGTGGAATAGTCGGGGCCGCCCGGCCCGACGCTCATGATCTGCACGAAGGCGAAGGCCGACACGTCCAGGGCCAGAATGCCCATGTAGATCCAGCCGGTCTGCACCGTGTCCCAGAGCAGTGGCAGGGTGATTCTGAAGAACGTGTTGAACCGGTTGGCGCCGTCCAGCAGCGCGGCCTCGTAGAAGTCCTTCGGTATGGAACTCATGCCGGCCGAGAAGAGCACGACGTAGAAGCCGACGTTGGCCCAGATCATCGCGCCCATGATGCACCAGAGCGCGATCTGCGGATCGCCCAGCCAGTCGGGCTGGACGCTGTCCAGTCCGATCGCCTGGAAGAACGCGTTCAGCGCGCCGCTCTCCGGGTTGTACGCGAACTGGAAGAGCAGGGCGACGATCGGGACCGACAGCACCTGCGGGAAGAAGTAGAGGATCTTGTACGTGCCGGAGCCGCGTACGCCGCCGATGACCGCCTTCTTCCTGCGGCGGCCACCGACGTTGAGCATGAAGGCGAAGAAGAGCCCGAGCGAGAGCGTCACCACCGGCAGCAGCAGCAACAGCGTCACACTGTTTCCCACCGAGGCCCAGAAGACGCTGTCCTGGAAAAGACGCGTGTAGTTGTCGAACCCGACCATTTTCATGTCCGAGCTCAGGCCGGTCCAGTCCGTGAAGGAGTAGTAGATCGCCTGCACGAACGGCGATATCACGAAGATCGCGTATATCGCCAGCGGGAGGACCAAGAACCCTGCGATGAAGCGGTACTTACCGTGCTGCATGACTACCGATCCCGTTCTTTCCCCGCGACTGCCGTAACGGCCACCGCTGGTGACGCCTGAGATGCACCGGTCAGCGCTTGTACTTCTTGACGCTGCTGTCCTCGCGCGTCTCGTCCGCGTACTTCTGGATCTTGTTGATCGCTTCGTCGGGAGTCATCCGGCCCGCCATCATCTCGCCCAGCGCGCCGACGCCGATCTTCTCCTTCTGCAGCGCCACGTACCAGTCCTGGATCCGCGGGTTGACGATGTTCTGGCCGGCCTTCTGCAGCGCCTGCTGCGCCGAGTCCAGGCCCGGGGGCAGCGTCAGGCCCTCCGTGCCGCCGTTGAGCGAGGTGAGCGAGGAGACCTGCTTGATGAAGTTCTGCGAGGACTTCTTGCTGAGCATGATGCGCAGCATCTCCATGCCGCCGGGGACGTTCGCGGCCTGCCGGGGCACGATGTACGGCTCACCGCCGGAGGCCCAGATCGTGCCGAACGGCATCTTGTCCGAGCCGGAGAGGCTGGACGGCGCGCCGACCGAGAGCTGGAAGTCGGGGTTCTTCTCGATCTGTTTGGCCGACTCGTTCTCCACCCACGACCCGTTGGGTATGAACAGGGCCTTGCCCTCGGCCCAGGCCTTCTGCGACTGGAGGTGGTCCAGTCCGGGCGAGCCCTTGAGGACGTAACCCTTCTTGTACAGCTCGTAGTACGCGTTGAAGGCGGTCTTCACGGCCGGGTCCTTCCAGGCGTCCGGCTCCAGGTTGTCGATCTTCCGGAGCACCTCCTCGCCGCCGATCTTGGCGATGAAGGGGTAGAGGCTGAAGGGCAGGTAGTACGGGTACTTGCCGGGATAGGTCCAGCCGGCGACGCCCTTCTTCTTCGCCTTCTCGCACACGGCGAGCATCTCTTCCCAGGTCTGCGGGTATTCAGCGTCGGCGACCTTCTGGAGGTTGGTCTTGGAGTACCAGACGCCGTAGACCGTGTACGCGTAGTACATGATCCAGGTTTCCTTGCCGCCGAACTGGCCCATCTCGACCACGCCGGGACGCAGGGTGTCGCGGACCTTCTTGTCCGGGTCGTCGATCGACGGGGCGTCGAGCAGCGGGGTGAGGTCGGCCAGCTGGTTCTTGGAGACCAGGGTGCCGAAGTCCATCTGCTCGGCACCGGAGTTGTCCACGAGGTCCGGCGGGTTGCCGCCGTTGAAGCGCGGCTGGAGGGTGGACTGGATCTTCTGGGTGGAGGCGAGCTTGACCTTTCCCTCGGTCTTCGGGAAGGCGGCGATGTATTCCGCCCGGGCGTCCTTGGCGTACTTGTCACCGAATCCGCCGTCGAAGATGACGACGTCGAGGGCGGCGCTGTCATTGACCGCCAGCGGATTCTTGGCGGACTTCTGGCCCTTTTCGACCTTCTCGGCGCCGTCACTGCCCCCGCCGGCGCACGCCGACAGCACGCCCATGGCCGGTACGGTGACGATTCCGAGCGCCGCGGCCCGCTTGATCAGGTCGCGACGGCTGAAATCTGAGGTGAATCCCATGCGCAAGTCCTCGCCTTCTTCAGGACTCAGGCGGTGTACCGGAGCCACCCCGGCACCGCGGGTCAGATGAAGCTGAGTTGTACGGGATGTGCACCGGGCGCGCCAGAGATGTGCGGGGCCGATTTCTTGTGCTGCCGCGCAGGTCCACCCGGGTCCGGGACGCCGTTCGCACAGACGCTCGGACGCCGACAGGTATAGTCCACTTCACGTCAACTCGGCAAGATCGTAAGCAAGTTCAGGCCGCCATCTTTCCCGAGTTGAGACCTCGCCGGTATGCACCGCCGCCGCCACGGACTTCCGGCCGCCGCACACAGGGTCATCCTTGACAACAAAGGCCCCACCCACCTTACTTATCTCTGCATTGTGCAGCTGACAACGATGTCACCGTCGTTGGAATGTCGTCATCGTCGAGAGGTACGCGCGTGCGGCTCAGACACCGGCACAGACCCCTGCCCGGCACGGCCCGCCCCGTCGCACTCGCGGCCGCGGCCCTGCTCGTCCTGACGGCCCCCTCCCCCGCCGTCGCGGCGCCGCCCCAAAAGCCCCCGGAGCCCCGGACGTTCAGCTCCTCCTTCGAGGCCGGTGATCCGTCGCCGGACTGGCGGGACGCCGTCGAGACCGGACCGGACGGCACCGCGAAGACCTCCGGGGTGAGCCCGGAGAGCGGCCCTGGCGCCGGTATGAGCAGCCACCCCGACTCGGGCCCCACCGCCTCCCCCACCGCCAGGACGAACGCGGGCTTCAGCGGGCTGCGGGCCCTGCGGTACGCGGGGACGCACACCGCGGCCGGCCGTGGCCACTCGTACAACAAGGTCTTCGACGTCGACGTGCCCGTCACCCGCGCGACGTCCCTCTCGTACAAGGTCTTCCCGGAGATGGCCGCCACCGACCTGGGTTACCCCGCCACCCATGTCGCGCTGGATCTGGCCTTCACCGACGGCACCTACCTCAGCGAGCTGCGCGCCACCGACCAGAACGGCGCCCCGCTGACCCCGCGCGGCCAGGCCGACGCCAAGACCCTCTACGTCAACCAGTGGAACCACCGCCGGTCGCGCATCGGCGAGGTGGCGGCGGGCAAGACCGTCGACCGCGTCCTGGTCGCGTACGACGCGCCCGCCGCGCCGAAGGCCACGCCGGTCTTCCGCGGCTGGGTGGACGACATCACGCTCGGCCCCGAGGCCCGGCAGAAGCCGCCCGCCCACCTCTCCGACCTGGTGGCGACCACGCGCGGCACGAACTCCAGCGGCAGCTTCTCGCGCGGCAACAACTTCCCCGCCACCGCCGTGCCGCACGGCTTCAACTTCTGGACGCCGGTGACCAACGCGGGCTCCACCGACTGGCTGTACGAGTACGCGCGGAAGAACAACGCCGACAACCTGCCCACCCTCCAGGCGTTCGCCGCCAGCCACGAGCCGAGCCCCTGGATGGGCGACCGGCAGACGTTCCAGATCATGCCGTCCACCGCCGCGGGCACGCCGGACGCCGGCCGTACCGCCCGCGCCCTGCCCTTCCACCACGCCAACGAGACGGCGACGCCGCACCACTACGGCGTCACCTTCGACAACGGCCTCACGGCGGACATCGCGCCGACGGACCACGCGGCGCTGATGCGCTTCACCTTCCCCGGCGACGACGCGAACCTGATCTTCGACAACGTCAACAACAACGGCGGCCTCACCCTGGACGCCGCGCGGGGCGTCGTCACCGGCTTCTCGGACGTCCGGAGCAACCTCTCCGTCGGCGCCACCCGGCTCTTCGTGTACGGCGTGCTCGACACGCCGGTCACCGCGGGCGGCAAGCTGAGCGGCGGCGGCGGCCCGGACGTCACGGGCTACCTGAAGCTGCGGCCCGGCGCGGACCGTACGGTCACGCTGCGCATCGCCACCTCCCTGATCGGCGTCGATCAGGCGCGCGCGAACCTGGAGCGGGAGATTCCGGCAGGCGATTCCTTCGAGCGGGTCAGGGACCGCGCCCGCACACAGTGGGACGGCATCCTCGGCCGTATCGAGGTGGAGGGCGCGAGCCGGGACCGCCTCGTCACGCTCTACTCCAACCTCTACCGGCTCTACCTCTACCCCAACTCCGGGTACGAACAGGTGGGCGCGCGCGCCCGGTACGCGAGCCCCTTCTCGCCGCGTACCGGCCCGGACACCCCGACGCACACCGGAGCGAAGATCGTCGACGGTGAGGTGTACGTCAACAACGGTTTCTGGGACACCTACCGCACCACCTGGCCCGCCTATTCCCTGCTCACGCCCAAGCAGGCGGGGAAAATGGTCGACGGGTTCGTCCAGCAGTACAAGGACGGCGGCTGGGTCTCCCGCTGGTCCTCGCCCGGTTACGCGGATCTGATGACCGGCACCAGTTCGGACGTGGCATTCGCCGACGCGTACGCGAAAGGCGTGAAGTTCGACGCCGCCGCTGCCTATGAGGCGGCCGTCAAGAACGCCACCGTCGCCCCGCCCAGCCCCGGTGTCGGCCGTAAGGGCATGACCACCTCGCCCTTCCGCGGATACACCAGCACGGACACCAAGGAAGGCATGTCCTGGGCGCTGGAGGGTTACCTCAACGACTACGGCATCGCCCGCATGGGACAGGCCCTGTACGAGAAGACGAAGAAGCCGCGGTACAAGGAGGAGTCCGCGTACTTCCTGAACCGCGCCCGCAATTACGTCAAGCACTTCGACAGCAAGGTCGGCTTTTTCCAGGGCAAGGACGCCGCCGGGAACTGGCGGCTGCCCCCCGACCGGTTCGACCCGCGCGTCTGGGGCCACGACTACACCGAGACCAACGCCTGGTCCTTCGCCTTCACCGCACCTCAGGACACCCGCGGCCTGGCCAACCTGTACGGCGGCCGGGCGGGCCTGGCCAAGAAGCTGGACACCTACTTCGCCACCCCGGAGACCGCGGCGAAGGAATTCGCCGGCTCCTACAACAACGTCATCCACGAGATGACCGAGGCCCGCGACACCCGGATGGGCATGTACGGGCACAGCAACCAGCCGTCGCACCACATCGCGTACGTCTACGACGCGGCCGGACAGCCGTGGAAGACGCAGCAGAAGGTCCGCGAGGTCCTTTCCCGGCTCTACCTGGGCAGCGAGATCGGCCAGGGATATCCGGGCGACGAGGACAACGGCGAGATGTCCGCGTGGTACGTCTTCAGCGCGCTCGGGTTCTATCCGCTGGTGATGGGCTCGCCCGAATACGCCGTCGGCTCGCCGCTGTTCACCAAGGCCACCGTCCATCTGGAGAACGGCCGCGACCTGGTGGTCAAGGCACCGCGCAACAGCGACCGCAATGTGTACGTACAGGGGCTGCGGGTCAACGGAAAGCCGTGGCATTCCACCGCGCTGCCGCACGCCCTGCTCGCCCGCGGCGGCACCCTGGAATTCGCGATGGGCCCGCGCCCGTCCTCCTGGGGCACCGGCGAGAACGCGGCGCCGTCGTCCATCACGCGGGACGGCCGGGTGCCCGTACCGGACGGCGATCTGACCGCGCCGGGCAGCAGCCCGCTCCTGGACGACACGTCGGAGACCGCGGCCACCTTCACGTCGGTCCCGGTGTCCCTCCCCTCGGCGGCGCGGGTGACCTCGTACACCCTCACCTCGGCGGCGAAGGGGGAGGCGCCCGCCTCCTGGGTGCTGGAAGGCCGGGACCGGCACGGGAAGTGGCGGACCCTCGACCGGCGGACGGGTGAGTCCTTCACCGCGGACCGGCAAACCCGGGTATTCGCGGTCAGAACACCCAATACCTACACCGATTACCGCCTGCTCCCCTCAAGCCGCGCCACACTGGCGGAAGTTGAGCTGATCGGAGCGACCAAACGGACTTAACCGGCCAATCGATCAGACCATCCGCAAACCAGTTGACATGTGAAGGGCTTGTGCAAAGATCCTGAGGTTCCCGCGACGCACCCATGTGGGTGCGTCGCGTCTCATCACCTGGCAAATGGAGAATTACGTGGCCAAACTTCCCGGCCGTAAGCGCGGACGCGCCCTGTCGCGTCTGGCTGTCGCGGCGGTCGCCGCCGCCCTGGTCGGTACCAGCGCCTCAGCCGCGGTGGCGGACGCGCCGGCGCCGGTCCCCGCCCCGGTCAAGAAGCTCGACATCGGCGCGTTGACGCAGGCGGCGCCGGAGGCCCGCGCCTCGGCCCGCGTACAGGCCCAGGACGCGCCGGTCTTCGGCCTCTTCGGCATCGAGCGCTCGTCCGGTTTCCTGTACCACTACGACCCGAACGGCACCGGCGGCCTCGACGAGCGCCTGTTCGCCGGAGCCGACTGGGACCTGCTCAAGGCCGCGGCCCCGGTCGACCACAACGGCGACAGCCGGGGTGACGGCCTCTGGGCCTGGGACTACGCCGGCAACCTGTACTACTCCGACGCCCAGACCGAGGACGAGGCCCGGACGATCGGCAGCGGCTGGAACATCTACAACAAGGTGCTGTCGCCCGGCAACCTCGGCGGCGCCGGCGCGTACGACATCCTCGCCCGGGACAACGCGGGCGTGCTGTGGATCTACCTCGGCTACGACAACGGCAAGGTCGACTCGCGCGTCAAGATCGGCGCCGGGTGGGGCGGCTACACCCAGATCACCGGCAAGGGCGACCTGACCGGCGACGGCAGGGCCGACATCGTGGCCCGGGACGGCTCCGGCGTGCTGTGGCTCTACCAGGGCACCGGCAACTACAAGGCGCCCTTCGCGCCGCGCGTGAAGATCGGCGCGGGCTGGAACGAGTACAACACCCTGGTGACCACCGGCGACGTGGACATCGACGGCCGCGCCGACCTGATCGCCCGTGGCTCCGACGGCAAGCTGTGGCTCTACAAGGGCACCGGCAACGCGTCGGCCCCCTTCGCGCCGCGCAAGCAGCTCGGCTTCGGCTACAACATCTACAGCTGGATGTTCTAGCCCGTAAGGACACCGGCAGCCGGGAGACTCCTGTCGACTCGACCGCCCGCCGGTGAGGTGATGGTGCGACGCGTCCCCGCGGGGGCGCGTCGCACTACTGTTTCCGGCGGGCGCGGTGTCCGGCGGCAGCACCCCCGTACGCACCAGGGCCGCACCCCGTCCGGGATGCGGCCCTGGTCGCGTCACCCGCTCGCGTACGCGGCGGGCGTGCGGCTTACTTGCGGATCAGCGAGCGCAGCACGTACTGCATGATGCCGCCGTTGCGGTAGTAGTCCGCCTCGCCGGGGGTGTCGATGCGCACCTTGGCGTCGAACTCCACACTGTCACCGTCAGCGGCTCCGCCGCGGGCTGCCTTGACCTTGACGGTCTCCGGGATGCCACCGTCGTTCAGCGCGGTGACGCCGGTGATGTCGAAGGTCTCCTCGCCGGTCAGGCCCAGCGACTGCGCCGAGGCGCCCTCGGGGAACTGGAGCGGGAGGACGCCCATGCCGATGAGGTTCGAGCGGTGGATGCGCTCGTAGGACTCGGCGATGACGGCCTTGACGCCGAGCAGCGCGGTGCCCTTGGCGGCCCAGTCGCGGGACGAGCCGGAGCCGTACTCCTTGCCGGCCAGGATGACCAGCGGGATGCCGGCCGCCTGGTAGTTCTGCGACGCGTCGTAGATGAAGGAGACCGGGCCGTCCTCCTGCGTGAAGTCACGCGTGAAGCCGCCCTCGGTGCCCGGCGCGATCTGGTTGCGCAGGCGGATGTTGGCGAACGTGCCGCGGATCATGACCTCGTGGTTGCCGCGGCGCGAGCCGTAGGAGTTGAAGTCGCGGCGCTCGACGCCGTGCTCCGTGAGGTACTGGCCGGCCGGGGTGTCGGCCTTGATCGCACCGGCCGGGGAGATGTGGTCGGTGGTGACCGAGTCGCCCAGCTTGGCCAGCACGCGGGCGCCCTGGACGTCGGAGACCGGGCTGGTCTCCATCGTCATGCCCTCGAAGTACGGAGGCTTGCGGACGTAGGTGGACTGCGGGTCCCACTCGAAGGTGTTGCCGGTGGGGATCGGCAGCGCCTGCCACTGGGCGTCGCCCGCGAAGACGTCCTCGTACGACTTGGAGAACATGTCCTCGCCGATGGCGTTGGCCACGACGTCGTTGACCTCGGCCTCGGAGGGCCAGATGTCCTTGAGGTAGACGGGGTTGCCGTCCTGGTCGGTGCCGAGCGCCTCGGTGGTGATGTCCACCTTCATGGAGCCGGCGATGGCGTACGCGACGACCAGCGGCGGGGACGCCAGGTAGTTCATCTTGACGTCGGGGTTGATCCGGCCCTCGAAGTTGCGGTTGCCGGAGAGCACCGAGGTGACCGCGAGGTCGGCCTCGTTGATCGCCTTCGAGATCTCCTCGTCCAGCGGACCGGAGTTGCCGATGCAGGTGGTGCAGCCGTAGCCGACGAGGTTGAAGCCCATCTTGTCCAGGTAGGGCGTCAGGTTCGCCTTGTCGAAGTAGTCGGTGACGACCTTCGAGCCGGGGGCGAGGGTGGTCTTGACCCAGGGCTTGCGGGACAGGCCCTTCTCGACGGCCTTCTTGGCCACCAGCGCGGCGGCGACCATGACGTAGGGGTTCGAGGTGTTGGTGCAGGAGGTGATCGCGGCGACGGTGACGGCGCCGTGGTCGATCTCGTACACCGAGCCGTCGGCGGCCGTGACCTGGGTCGGCTTGCTGACCACGCCGTTGGAGACCGCCGGGGCGTCGGAGGCCGGGAAGGACTCCTTGCCCGCCTCGTCGAGGTCCGCCTCGCTGACGTAGTTGCGCACGTCCTGGCCGAACTGCTGGGCGGCCTCGGCCAGGACGATGCGGTCCTGCGGGCGCTTGGGGCCGGCGATCGACGGGACGACCGTCGACAGGTCCAGCTCCAGCTTCTCGGAGAAGTCCGGCTCGGCGGCCGGGTCCAGCCACAGGCCCTGCTCCTTGGCGTACGCCTCGACCAGGGCGACCTGCTGCTCGGAGCGGCCGGTCAGCTTCAGGTAGTTCAGCGTCTCGTCGTCGATCGGGAAGATCGCGGCGGTGGAGCCGAACTCCGGCGACATGTTGCCGATGGTGGCGCGGTTGGCCAGCGAGGTGGCGGCGACGCCCTCGCCGTAGAACTCGACGAACTTGCCGACGACGCCGTGCTTGCGCAGCATCTCGGTGATGGTCAGCACCAGGTCGGTGGCGGTGGTGCCGGGCTTGAGCTCACCGGTCAGCTTGAAGCCGACGACGCGCGGGATGAGCATGGAGACCGGCTGGCCCAGCATCGCGGCCTCGGCCTCGATGCCGCCGACGCCCCAGCCCAGCACGCCCAGGCCGTTGACCATGGTGGTGTGCGAGTCGGTGCCGACGAGGGTGTCGGGGTAGGCCTGACCGTTGCGGGTCATGACCGTACGGGCCAGGTGCTCGATGTTGACCTGGTGGACGATGCCGGTGCCGGGCGGGACGACCTTGAACTCGTCGAAGGCGGTCTGGCCCCAGCGCAGGAACTGGTAGCGCTCCTTGTTGCGGCCGTACTCCAGCTCCACGTTCTGCTGGAAGGCGTTGGCGGTGCCGAACTTGTCGGCGATGACGGAGTGGTCGATGACCAGCTCGGCCGGGGCCAGCGGGTTGATCTTCGCCGGGTCGCCGCCCAGCTCCTTGACGGCCTCACGCATGGTGGCGAGGTCCACGACGCACGGCACACCGGTGAAGTCCTGCATGATCACGCGGGCCGGCGTGAACTGGATCTCCTGGCTGGGCTGCGCCTGGGAGTCCCAGCCGCCCAGCGCACGGATGTGGTCGGCGGTGATGTTCGCGCCGTCCTCGGTGCGGAGCAGGTTCTCCAGCAGCACCTTCAGGCTGTAGGGAAGGCGGGCGGAGCCCTCGACCTTGTCCAGCCTGAAGATCTCGTACGACTCGTCGCCCACGCGCAGCGTGCTGCGGGCGTCGAAGCTGTTCGCCGACACGACAGTCTCCTTCAATGCATGATTCGCGCGTACCACCGCAATCCTGCCGTCACAGATCCTTGCCGATCAGCTAAGGTAAGGCTAAGTTAGGCAAGCCTTACTAGCGCGGCAGCGGTACGCCTCCCGGCAGATATCTCGATGTCGAGATAACTCTAGTACATCCCCGCCGCGGGGTCATGCGCGCCCGGCCGCCCAGAGCAGGCGGACATCGCCCCCGAACCACCCGAATTCGGCCAAAAATTAGGTTAGGCTAACCTTCTCTGCGTGAAGGCCGGTGAAGAACTCCCCCAGGCCGCGCAGTCCCGCGGCCACACCCTGACCGCCACGGACATCACCGTGGCGTACGACGGTGTCGACGTCGTGCACGACGCGTCCCTGCGGCTCTCGCCCGGGCAGGTGACCGTCCTGGTCGGCCCCAACGGCAGCGGCAAGTCGACGCTGCTGCGGACCGTGGCACGGCTCCAGCGGGCACGGAACGCGGCGCTGACCCTCGGCGAGGAGACGGACGGCTTCGCGCTCTCCCCCCGCGCGTTCTCGCGACAGGTGGCGCTGCTGCCCCAAGGGCGGCCCACGCCCGGCGGGCTGACCGTCCGGGACGTCGTGGAGTTCGGGCGCTACCCGTACCGGGGACGCTGGGGCCGGGCCGACCCGGACGGGCCCGCGGCGGTGGAGCGGGCGCTCCGCCTGACCGGGGTCGCCGACCTGGCCGAGCGCGGTGCCGAGCACCTCTCCGGCGGCCAGCTGCAACGGGTGTGGCTCGCGGGCTGCCTCGCGCAGGACACCGGCGTCCTCCTGCTGGACGAGCCGACGACCTACCTCGACCTGCGGTACCAGGTGGAACTCCTGGACCTGATAAGGGACTTGGCGGACGACCACGGGATCGCCGTCGGTGTGGTGCTGCACGACCTGGACCAGGCGGCCGCCGTGGCCGACCGGATCGTGCTGCTCCGGTCCGGCCGGGTGACCGCCGACGGGCCGCCCGAGGACGTCCTCACCCCGCAGCGGCTGACGGACACCTACGGCATCCGGATCGAGGTCACCACCGACCCGTCGACCGGACGGCTGCGCACCCGCGCGATCGGCCGGCACCACACCCGGCGGCCGCCGCACGGCAGCACGCCGCAGAACAGCAAGCACGACGCGCACCACGCGCACAGCGAAAGGCTCGGTGCCACCTCATGAGACGACTCCTCCTCACCGTCGCCGCGGCCACCGCCGCCGCGCTCACCCTGGGCGCGTGCGGCACCACCGAGCCCGCCGCCGGCCAGGCGAAGAAGTCCACCGGGCACATCACCCTCACCGGCGCCTCGGGGACGAAGGTGGAGCTGGACGGGCCCGCCAAGAAGGTCGTCGGTACCGAGTGGAACGTCGTCGAGCACCTGGTCGCGCTCGGCGTCGCACCGGTCGGCATCGCCGACGTCAAGGGCTACAAGGCCTGGGACAAGGCCGCGCCGCTGAAGAACGAGCCGAAGGACATCGGCACCCGCGGCGAACCGAGCATGGACACCGTCGCCTCGCTCGCGCCCGACCTCATCGTCGCCACCAGCGACCTGCCCAAGGCCGCCCTCACCCAGCTGCGGAAGATCGCCCCGGTGCTGGACCTGAAGTCCGCCGACGCCGCCGACCCGATCGGGCAGATGACGAAGGACCTGGACCTGATCGCCCGGGCCACCGGCACCACGGAGCGGGCCGGCAAGCTGAAGCAGGGCTTCGAGGCGAAGCTCGCGGCGGGCCGGCAGGAGCTGGAGAAGGCCGGGCGCGAGGGCACCGCGTTCGCCTTCGCCGACGGCTACGTGGACGGCGGCCAGGTCACCATCCGCCCGTACACCGGCGGCTCGCTGGTCGGCGCGGTGAACGAGAAGCTCGGGCTGAAGAACCCCTGGACGATGAAGGGCGACCCGGCCTACGGGCTCGGCACCACCGACGTCGAGGGGCTGACCAAGCTCGGTGACGTGCAGTTCGCGTACATCGGCAGCGACGACGACAAGACCAGCAACCCGTTCACCGGGGCGCTCGCCGACAACGCGGTCTGGAAGTCGCTCCCGTTCGTGAAGGCGGGCAAGGTGCACCGGCTGCCCGACGGTGTGTGGATGTTCGGCGGCACCGCGTCGATGGAGTCGTACGTGGACTCCGTCGTCGCCGCGCTGAAGAAGTGACGGCGAGGCGCGCGTAGACATCATGGCCGTCACCACCACCGCTCCCCCTCCCCCCGCCACGGCGGCGTCCCGGAAAGGCGGCGCGGCAGCGGTGACGGCCGTGCTCGTCCTGCTGATCGCCGCGCTCGCCCTCGTCGACATCGCGCAAGGCACCTCCGGCGTCGGCGCCGCCGAGGTCTGGAAGGCGCTCACCGGGCAGGCCGACGCGGCGGACGCCTCCGTCGTCGTCGCCTCCCGGCTGCCGCGGATGACCGCCGGACTCCTGGTCGGCGCGGCGCTCGGCATGGCGGGCGCCGCCCTCCAGGCCGTCAGCCGCAATGTGCTCGCCGCGCCGGACACCCTCGCGGTCAACGCCGGTTCGTACTTCTCGCTCGGGCTGGTCGCCGCGACCGGCGTCTCCCTGCCGCTGCTCGCCTCCTCCGGCGTCGCCTTCGTCGGCGGACTGGCGGCCGCGGCCGTCGTCCTCGGGCTGTCCGGCCTGGGAGCCGGAACCGTACGGCTGGTGCTGGCCGGCAGCGCGCTGACCCTCGGTCTCAGCTCCGTCACGGAGGGACTGCTGCTGCTGTTCCCCGAGCAGACGGAGGGGCTGTACGCCTGGAACCAGGGCAGCATCGCGCAGAATGGTTTCGGCGGTGTGCTGAGGATGCTGCCGCTCGCCGTCGCCGGACTGGCCGGGCTGCTGCTCGTCGCCCGCCGGGTCGACGCCCTGGCGCTCGGCGACGACGCCGCGCGGGGCCTGGGCGTCTCCGTGCGCGCCACCCGGATCACCACCGTCGTCCTGGCCGCGCTGCTGTCCGCCACGGCCGTCACCCTCGCCGGGCCGATCGGCTTCGTCGGGCTGAGCGCCCCGGCCGTCGTCCGCCTGCTGGCCCGCCGCTACCGCGGCTTCTCCCGGACGCGCGCGAGCGTGACACGCTCCGCACTCACCGGTGCGGTGCTGGTCCTCGGCTCGGACGTCGCACTGCGGGCACTGGTGCCGTCCGACGTGGCGGTGGCCGTGCCGACCGGCGTGGTCACGAGCCTGGTCGGCGCCGTCTTCCTGGTGGTGCTGGCGACCCGCGGCCGGGACACCGGCGCCGCCGCCCCGCCCGACCGGCTGCACATCCGCAGCCGGACCGTCTTCCTGACGGTGGCCGGGACGCTGGTGGCGGCGCTGATCGCGGTGACCGTCGCGTCCGTACTGCTCGGCGACTCCAAGCTGCTGCTCGGCGACGTCCTGAACTGGACGCAGGGCCGGGCGGGGCGGGTCGTCTCCTTCGTCCTCGACACCCGGGTGCCACGGGTGCTCGCCGCGCTCCTCGCGGGCGCCGCCCTCGCGCTGGCCGGCACCCTGGTCCAGGCGGTGACCCGCAATCCGCTGGCCGAACCGGGCGTCATGGGCGTCTCCGGCGGCGCCGCGCTGGGCGCGGTGGTCCTGGTGACGACCCTGCCCGAGGCCGGGCCGACGGGCCTCGCCGCCGCCGCTTTCGCGGGCGCCGCCCTCGCCTCCGGGCTCGTCTTCGGACTGTCGGCGCGCGGCGGCTTCCGGCAGAACCGGCTGGTGCTGGTCGGCATGGGCGTCGCCACCGCGAGCGCGGCCCTGATCAGCCTGCTCATCGTCCTCACCGACCCGTTCAACGCCACCAAGGCGCTGACCTGGCTGTCCGGTTCGACGTACGGACGGACGCTGCCCGACCTGCTGCCGCTCGCCGTCGTCCTCGCGGTGGGCGTCGCCGTGGCGCTCGCCCGGCGCACCGAACTCGACCTCGTCTCGCTCGACGGGGACACCCCGCGGCTGCTGGGCCTCGGCGTGCCCCGGGCGCGCCTTGGCTTCCTGGCGCTGGGCGTCCTGCTGAGCGCGGCGGCCGTCGCCGTGACCGGCACCATCGCCTTCGTCGGCCTGGTCGCCCCGCACGCCGCGCGCGCCCTGGTGGGCCGCAGGCACGTGCGCGTGGTGCCGGTGGCGGTGCTGCTGGGCGCGGTGCTGGTGGGTACGGCGGACATGGCGGGCCGGACGGTCATCGCCCCGGCCCAGCTCGGCGCGGGCCTGCTCACGGCGGTCATCGGCACGCCGTACTTCCTGTGGCTGCTCATCCGGACCAGGAGCGCGGCGCGGTAGCGGCGCGAACACTCGGCCGTGTGCCGGGCGGACGGCGGGCGGGCGGTGTACGCGGCAGAGGTCGCGTTCACCGCCCGCCCGCTTCCGTTCTCCCACCCGATCATTCCCCAACCTTCCCTATTGCTCCCTACTCATAGGGAAGGTTAAGGTATTTTCGTGAACGACCGCTTCTACTCCGTCGACCAAGTGGCCGAGCAGCTGGGCCTGCACGTCCGCACCGTCCGCAACTACGTACGGGACGGGCGGCTCGCCGCTGTCCGCATCGGCAAGCAGTACCGCATCGCGCACGAGGACCTGGAGGCCTTCACCGGCCGCCCGGTCCCGGCGGCTCCCGAGGAGCCGGCCGGGGGGCGGCGGCACAGCGAGGCGACGAGCGTCGTGGAGATCGACGCGGTCGACCGCCGGACCGCCGACCGGCTGTCCACCCTCTTGACCAGTGCGGCGGCCCATCGCGGGCACGGCGACCGTCCGCTGCGGATCGAGACGGTGTACGACCCGGAGCGGGCCCGGATGAAGGTCGTCATTCTCGGCGGCCTGGCGGACACGGCCCGGCTGTTCGACTACATGGAGGGGGTGCTCGACTCATGAGCACGAACACGGACACCGACACGCACACAGCCACGATCTACAAGTCGAAGGCCGGGGAGGACGAGCTCCGGCGGCGTTATCTGGAGGCTCTGGACAACTGGCCCGTCCCCGCCGAGCGGATACGGGTGCCGACCCGCGAAGGCGAGACCTTCGTGCTCGTCTCCGGGCCGCCGGACGCTCCTCCGGTGGTCCTGCTGCACGGCTCGGGCGCCAACGCGACCATGTGGCAGGGCGATGCCGCCGCCTGGTCACGGCACTTCCGTACGTACGCGGTCGACGTCATCGGCGAACCGGGGCTGAGCGCGCCGTCCCGCCCGCCCCTGGCCTCCGACGCGTACGCGCGGTGGCTGGACGAGGTACTGGACGAGCTGGGCGTCCCGGCCGCCTCCTTCGTCGCCACCTCCTTGGGCGGCTGGCTGGCCCTGGACTACGCCACCCGCCGCCCGGGCCGGGTGACCCGCCTGGCCCTGCTGTGCCCCGGCGGCCTGGGCAAGCAGCGGATGGGGCTGCTCTTCAAGTCCCTGCTGCTGCGGCCGTTCGGGCGCTGGGGGATCCGTCGGACGGTGCGCAGCGCCACGGGGCTGGACGCACCCGGGGCGGGGCCGGTCCTCGACCAGGTGGCGCTGACGTTCACCCAGTTCAAGCCCCGTAGGGAGCAGCTGCCGCGGTTCTCGGACGACGCGCTGCGCGGCCTGGGGGTGCCCGTGCTGCTGATCGCCGGTACCGACGACGCCTTCTTCGACTCGGCGGAGACCGCCCGACGCGTACGGGAGAACGTTCCGGACGCGACGGTGCGGCTGCTGCCCGGGGTCGGGCACGCGATCTTCGGGCAGACGGAGACCGTGTCGGAGTTCCTGCGGGGGTAAGGGACGGGGGGGGCGCGTGGGGCATGTGCGTGTATGGGGGCGCGTCATGCGAAACCCGCCCACGCGTCGGCCCCGAACGTGCCCTTCACGTCGGACGCGACCGTGGTGGCGTCCACCGTGGCCCGCAAGGCGTACACGGTCGTCTTGCGGGCGCCGCGGACGCTGAGGCGGACCGGACTGTCACCCGGGTGCTCCGCGAGGATACGTTTCAGCTCCCGGACGGACGCCTCGGTGATCCGGTGGGCGGGCAGGGTGAGCCGTACGGGCGGGCGGCCGCCGTGCTCGGCGGCGGACACGTCCAGTACCGCGAGTTCCTTGCCGAAGACCTGCACGGTTCCGTCCCGGTCCTCGACCCTGCCCTTGACGGAGATGACGTCGTCCTCGGCCAGCGCGTGCTGCACGAGCTGGTAGGCGGCGGGGAAGAAGAGCACTTCGACGACGGCGTCGCGGTCCGCGAGCTGCACGACGGCCCAGGCGTTGCCCTGCCGGGTCATCTTGAGCTGGATGCCGGTGATCAGTCCGGACAGGCGCACCTCTCCGGTGGTGCGGCCGGAGGCGAGCAGTTCGGCGACGGAGCAGTCCCGGGCGCCTGCGAGGATGTGCTCGGCGCCGTCCAGCGGGTGGGCCGAGACGTAGAGACCGAGCATGTCGCGTTCGGTCGCCAGGAGTTGCCGGCGGGGCCACTCCGCGTCGTCGATCGGGAAATCGAGGCCGAAGCCCGGCCCGTCACTTCCCTCTCCGTCCCCGCCCAGCCCGGCGAAGAGGTCGTCCTGCCCGTAACTCGCCGCCTTCTTGACGGGGATGACCGCGTCGACGGCCTCCTCGTGGACGGCGGTGAGGCCCTTGCGTGAATGCCCCAGGGAGTCGAAGGCACCGGCCTTGATCAGGGACTCCACGGCCCGCTTGTTCAGTGCGGGCAGGCCGGCCTTGCCGAGGAAGTCGGCGAAGGAGGTGAACTTTCCTCCCCGGCGGCGCGCTTCGACGACGGCCGCGATGACGTTCTCGCCGACGTTGCGTACGGACCGCAGCCCGAACCGTACGTCGTCGCCGACGGCGGTGAACTCGGCGACGGACTCGTTCACGTCCGGCTGGAGCACGCGGACGCCGTTCTTGCGGGCGTCCGCGAGGTAGACCGCGGCCTTGTCCTTGTCGTCACCGACCGAGGTGAGCAGCGCGGCCATGTACTCGGCCGGATAGTTGGCCTTGAGGTAGGCGGTCCAGTACGAGACGAGTCCGTACCCGGCGGTGTGGGACTTGTTGAACGCGTAGCCGGAGAACGGCAGCATGACGTCCCACAGGGCTTTGACGGCTTCCTCGCCGTACCCGTTGCTCCGCATGCCGTCGTGGAACTTGTCCCACTCGGCGGCCAGTACCTCCGGTTTCTTCTTGCCCATCGCACGGCGCAGCAGGTCGGCGCCGCCGAGGGTGTAGCCGGCCAGTTCCCGGGCGATGGCCATGATCTGCTCCTGGTAGACGAGCAGGTGGAAGGTGGTGCCGAGGATCGGTTCCAGGGCGTCCCGCAACTCGGGGTGGATCGGGGTGATCTCCTCGCGGCCGGTCTTGCGGTGCGCGTAGCGGGTGTGCGCGTCGGCCGCCATGGGGCCGGGCCGGTAAAGGGCGTTGACGGCGGCGATGTCCTCGAAGCGGGTGGGTTCCATCTGCCGGAGCAGGACGCGCATGCCGCCGCCGTCGAGCTGGAAGACACCGAACGTGTTGCCCTCGGCCAGCAGCCGGTACGTCTTCGCGTCGTCCAGCGGGATCACGACGGTGGCCGGGTCGCCGTCCAGGGGGTCCACGGTGGCCAGGCTGACGCCCCGGTTCTCCCGGATGTTCTCGATGGCCTGGTCGATCACGCCCAGGTTCCGCAGCCCCAGGAAGTCCATCTTGACCAGTCCCATGGCTTCGCAGGACGGGTAGTCGAAGCCGGTGATCTTCACGCCGTCCGACGCCCGCATGTGCAGCGGGATGCGGTCGGTGAGCCTCGTCTTGGACAGGATCACCGCCGCGGCGTGCACACCGGTGCCGCGGGTGAGGCCCTCCACCCCGCGGGCGGTGTCGACGACCCGCCGCACGTCCTGCTCGCCCTCGTACATCTGCCGGACCTCGCCGGCCTCCGCGTACCGCTCGTGGGCGGGGTCGAAGACGGCGGCCAGCGGGGCGGGCTTGCCGTTCTGGTCCGGCGGGAGCGCCTTGGTGATCCGCTCGCCGTGGGCGTAGGGGTAGCCGAGGATGCGCGAGGAGTCCTTGATCGCGTTCTTGGCCTTGATCCTGCCGAACGTGTTCACCATGGCGGTGTACGCGTCGCCGTACTTCTCGGTGACGTAGCGGACCATCCGGTCGCGCTGCCGGTCGTCGAAGTCGAGGTCCACGTCCGGCGGGTTGATGCGCTCGGGGTTCAGGAAACGTTCGAAGAGCAGACCGTGCTCCAGGGGGCACAGCTCGGTGATGCGGGTGGCGTAGGCGACGAGGGAACCGGTGGCCGAGCCGCGGCCGGGACCGAGGGGAATCCGGTTCTGCCGGGCGTGGCGGCAGATGTCCGCCACGACGAGGAAGTACGAGCTGAAGCCCATCGGGCCGATGACCGCCATCTCGGTCTCGAAGCGCTCCAGGATGTGCGGGGGCACCGGGCTCCCGTAGCGCATCGCGAGCCCCGCGAGGACTTCCTTGCGCAGCCACGACTCCTGCGTCTCGCCCTCGGGCACGTCCGGGAACTGCGGCATCTCGTCGACATGGTCGAAGACCTCGTCGTAGGACTCGACGCGCTCGGCGATCAGCAGGGTGTTGTCGCAGGCTTCCGGCAGTTCGGCGAAGAGGGCGCGCATCTCGGCGGCGCTCTTGAGGTAGTAGCCGGAGCCGTTGAAGCGGAAGCGGCCCGGGTCGTCCTTGTTCTTGCCGACGCCGATGCACAGCAGGCTGTCGTGGGCGTCGGCCTGGTCCTCGGTGACGTAGTGCGCGTCGTTGGTGGCCAGAAGGGGGAGGCCCAGGTCCCTGGCCAGGCGCAGCAGGTCCTCCCGGACCTCCCGCTCGATGTCCAGGCCGTGGTCCATCAGCTCCAGGAAGTAGTGTTCGCGGCCGAAGATGTCCTGGTAGGCGGCGGCAGCGGCCCTCGCCTCGGCGTACTGGCCCAGCCGCAGGCGGGTCTGGATCTCGCCGGAGGGGCAGCCGGTGGTGGCGATGATGCCCTCCGGCCGTTCGGCGATCAGCTCGCGGTCCATACGCGGCTTCCCGGCGGGGAACTGGCCCTCGTAACTGGCCTGCGTACTGAGCCGGAACAGGTTGCGCAGGCCCTGGCTGTTCCGCGCCCACATGGTCAGGTGGGTGAAGCGGCCGCCGCCGGAGACGTCCTTCGACCCCTCACCGTCCGCGTTCATCGCGCGACGGCCGCCCGGCCCCCAGAACTCCTGCTTGCGTACGAACCGGGACGAAGGCGCCACGTACGCCTCGATGCCGATGATCGGCCTGATGCCCTCGAAGCCCTTGGCGACCTGCGCGAACTCATAGGCGCCGAACATGTTGCCGTGGTCGCTCATGGCGATCGCCGGCATGCCCTGCCGGGCCACCTCGCCGAACATCGGCCGCAGCTTCTGCGCACCGTCCAGCATCGAGTACTCGGTGTGATTGTGCAGGTGGACGAAGGAATCCGGCACGGGTGCATCGCCTCCGGGAGGGGGAGCCAGGGGGTGCCTGCCAAACCGCAGGTTGACCGGAGACATCCAAGCGAGCGCCGAGTTCCCGGATCAAGCAACCGGATGACCACCCGCGATCAACGATCGGTTGTCCACCCTGTCCGTCCGCCCGCCTAGGATGTCCGGCGTGGATCTCACTGCCGTACGCACCTTCGTCGCCGCCGCGGACGCGGGACAGTTCCAGGAAGCCGCCGCCGACCTGTCGATCACCCCGCAGGCCGTCTCCAAGCGCATCGCCGTGCTGGAGAAGGACCTCGCCGTGCCGCTGTTCAGCCGTACGGCCCGCGGGGCCCGGCTCACCATCGACGGACAGGCGTTCCTGCCGTACGCCCGGGCCCTCCTCCAGGCCGAGGAACGCGCCGCCGCTTCGGTACGGCCGGGGCGCCGGGCGCTGCGCGTCGACGTGATCGGCCGCCGGGTCTCGGTCGCCGGGCTGCTGCGCGGCTTCCACCGCGCGCACCCCGGGACCGAGCTCGACGTGGTGACCCTGTTCGACTCCGACACGGCCATCGCCGCCGTCCGGTCCGGCACCATCGACGCGACCTTCCGCGCCGTGACCATGCCGGGCCGGCGGCTCCCCGACGAGGTGCGGGCCACGCCGGTCTACGACGAACCGCTGCACCTGTTCACCGGACCGGCGCACGAGTTCGCCGCCGCCCGCGCGGTCGCGCCCGCCCAGCTCGCCGGGCGCCGGATCTGGATGCCCGGCAACATGCCCGGCACCGAGTGGGCGGCGTACTACGACGAACTCGCCGCCACCTTCGGCCTCACCGTCGAAGCGACCGGCCCCAACTTCGGCATCGAGCACCTCCTCGACACGATCGCGGCCTCCTCGACCCTGGCGACCTTCGTCAGCGAGCAGACTCCCCTGGTCTGGCCGGCCGGCCACGACCTGCGCAGCATCCCCCTGCACGAACCGACCCCGGTCTACCCGCACTCACTGATCTGGCGCGCCGACAACCCGCACCCCGCCCTCGCCGCGCTGCGCGAGCACCTCACGGCCGCGTACCCCGGACGCCCTGAGAGCGGGGTGTGGACGCCGGAGTGGGTGCTGCCGGCCCCGGGCCAGGTTCAGGCGCCCGGCCAGGTTCAGGCCCGCAGCCAGGCGTAGACGGCGGTGCGGGCGCCGAACTTCGCGTAGCGGCAGACCTGTTCCTTGATCACCGCCGCCGCGCGCCCGGCGAGGTGGAGCCGCCGCGCCGTACCGTCCCGGCGGTCGACCTGAAGCAGCCCGTCGCGGCGGCCGAGGCTCACGCCCTGCCCGGTGTACCCCATGGCGTACGGCTGGGGCCGGCGACCCTGGACCGACCGTGCCAGCGTGTCCGCGGCGTGTGCGCCCTGCGGCATGGCCGTCGCGCAGGCCGCCCGCGAGCCGGGGACCGCCGCGCAGTCACCGACGACGAAGATCCGCGGATCGGTGACACTGCGCAGAAATCCGTCGACCACCGCACGTCCGGCGTCATCCACCTCCAGTCCGCTCCGGGCAGCCAGATCGGGCACGCTCCCGATGACCGCCCACAGCGTGAGGCCGGAGGCGAATTGCCGGCCCGCCCGGAGGCGCACCACGTCGCCACCCCCGTCCCCGGCGCCGGGGTCGATCCGCGCGACCGCGTCCTCCACGACCTCCACACGCAGCCGCTCCAGCCCCGTGAGCACCCGCTTCCGCGCTCCCGCCGACAGACTCGCACCGATCGTCTGCCCCACGAGGCGCACCCGGAGGTCGGGCCGCCCGAAGGCGATCTCGGAGGCCGTCTCGATGCCCGTCAGCCCGCCGCCGACGACGGTGACCGCCGCCCCGCCGGGCAGCTCGGCCAGCGCGGCCCGCGCCTCCTCGGCCCCTTCCCAGGTCCCCATCGCGACCGCACCCGGCAGCGGTACGGCCGTACTGCCCACCGCGAGGAACAGGTGATCGAAGTCGAGGCTCGCCCCGTCGCCGAGAACGACCTGACCGTCAGCGATCTTGTCGACGGTGCCCACCCGCACCGTGATGCCTTCGCTCAGCATCGACGCCAGCGGCACCGCCGCGGCTCCGGTCCCCGCGACCTGTTCGTGCAGCCGCACCCGTTCGACGAAGTCCGGCCGGGGGTTGATCACCGTGATCTCCGCCGACTTCACCTTCTTGGCCAGCCGGTTCGCCGCGATCGTCCCCGCGTAACCGGCTCCTACCACCACAACCCTCATGCGTGCCTCCCGTGGTGTCGTCACTTCACACACGGGACGGCTCCGGCCCTCGCATCCGTGACAGCCCTCCGGAGTGAACTGCATCACCCGCGGCCGCCACGGAGCAGCCCACGCCCCTCCCCTACCCCATCGACAGCCGCGTCCGCACCAACGTCACGACTTCGTCGTCCGTGAGGCCGAGGGAGCGGGCCTCGGCCACCAGCCGGCCCGCCTGTTCGGTGAGACGTACGCGCGCCGGGGAGGCATCGCCGGTCACCACGGCGCCACGGCCGCGGCGCAGCTCGATCAGGCCCTCGTCCTTCAGCCGCTGGTAACCGCGCAGCACCGTATGGACGTTGACGCCCAGGGACTCGGCGACCGCGCGGGCCGCGGGCAGCCGTTCGCCGGACCGTACGGAGCCTTCGGCGAGCGCCCCGCGGACCGAGGCGGCGATCTGGTCGCCGAGCGGGACCGGGGAGCCGTGGTCGACACGGAAGAGCACGTCAGCCTCCTTGGCCGGAGCTGGAGCCGGGACCGGAGCCGGGGCCGGGGCCGGCCGTGGGGGTCTTGGCCGCGAGCGCGTTCAGGAGCGCCGCCGCGGTGGCCGCGTCGTCGACGGTCACCACGAACACCCGGCCGTTCGTCAGCCGCAGCGCCAGCGCCTCACCGGCGCGCAGCACGATGCCGCTGCGCCCGGATCGTATCCGGTAGCCCCAGCCACCGAAGTCGGCCAGCGGCCTGACCCGCTGGACACCCGCCTCCGCCACCCGGGCGAGAGGGATACGCAGGCGGGGACGCGGCAGCACGGGCGAGGCGACGGTCAGGCCGCGGTGGTCGACGGTGACCCGTACCCCCGCGAACGCGACGCAGAGCAGACACACGGCGGCGAAGACGGCCGCCCCGGCCCAGCTCCCCGAGACGCCGATGAACACACCGGCGACCAGCAGCCCGGGGCCGAGGACGAGCAGGGCGGGCGAGCCGACGGTCCGCGACCAGCTCGCCCGTTCGCCGTCCGCGAGGGCGAGCGGCGGTGTGCTCCGCGACGGCCCGGCCACCCGGTCCGCCCGCACCCGGTCGGGCCCGGCGCACAGCCACCCCACCCCGCCGCTGAGCAGCGCCACCCCCAGGGCCACGCCCAGGTGCCCCACCGGGAGCCGGACCGCCGACGCGTCACCGGCGTCCGCGTTCGCCAGCAGGCTCGACACCCCCAGACAGCCGAACAGACCCGCCAGCGCGTAGCCGACACCGATCGCCCAGCGCAGGACGCCCGCCGCTGCGTTGCGGAGCACCAGTACGCCGATGACGACCCCGAAGACGAGTGGCATGACCGCCCACAGCATGAGGAAGTCGGACACGGAGGCGAAAGCATCGCTGGCGCCGCCGGCGGTGAAGTGCACGGCCAGCGGATCGGGCATCCGGTCACGCAGCGTCCAGAAGACCGCGGCGACGGCCGCGAAGGCGAGGAGGAACGGCAGTACGGCGATCAGCGCCCGCCACGGGCGACGGGCATCGGGCGGCCCGACGGCGGACCCGACGTGCACGGCATTCATGAGCGCCCCCTTTTATTCGCATACCAATAGAACAACCATAACCGCAGCCCGGCCCACCCGGCCACGCCCCTCGGAACCAGTCCACCGCCGAAACTCACCCCCACCCGACACCCGACTACTCGTCGATCTCATATCTGAGATACCGTCTTGCTCATGGCAGACGACTACCTCGTACGCATCGGCAGGCTCATCCGCGACGCGCGGCAGCATCGGGGCTGGACCCAGACGCAGCTCGCGGAGGCGCTCGGCACGAGCCAGAGCGCGGTCAACCGCATCGAACGCGGTAACCAGAACATCAGCCTTGAGATGATCGCGAGGATTGGCGAGGCCCTGGACAGTGAAATCGTCTCGCTCGGGTACGCGGGACCCATGCACCTCCGCGTCGTCGGCGGCCGGCGCCTGTCCGGAAGCATCGACGTCAAGACGAGCAAGAACGCGTGCGTGGCGCTGCTGTGCGCCACGCTCCTCAACGCGGGCCGCACCACGCTGCGCAGGGTGGCCCGTATCGAGGAGGTCTACCGGATCCTGGAGGTGCTGGGCAGCATCGGCGTCCGCACCCGCTGGATCAACGACGGCAACGACCTGGAGATCGTGCCGCCGGCCGAACTCGACCTGGACGCCATGGACACGGAGGCGGCGCGCCGCACCCGTAGCGTCATCATGTTCCTCGGTCCCCTGCTGCACCGCATGGACAACTTCAAGATCCCGTACGCGGGCGGCTGCGACCTCGGCACGCGGACGATCACGCCGCACATGACGGCGCTGCGCCACTTCGGCCTGGAGATCACCGCCACCGAGGGCACGTACCACGCCGACGTGGACCGCTCCGTCTCCCCCAAGCGCGCGATCGTGCTGACCGAGCGCGGAGACACCGTCACCGAGAACGCGCTGCTGGCCGCGGCCCGCCACGACGGCGTCACCGTCATCCGCAACGCCTCCTCCAACTACATGGTCCAGGACCTGTGCTTCTTCCTGGAGGAACTGGGCGTACGGGTCGAGGGCGTCGGCACCACCACGCTGACCGTGCACGGCGTCGCGCACATCGACCGCGACGTGGACTACGCGCCGTCCGAGGACCCGGTCGAGGCGATGAGCCTGCTGGCGGCCGCCGTCGTCACCGAGTCCGAACTGACGATCCGCCGCGTCCCGGTCGAGTTCCTGGAGATCGAACTCGCCGTCCTGGAGGAGATGGGCCTCAACCACGAGCGCAGCGCGGAGTACGCCGCCGACAACGGCCGCACCCGCCTCATCGACCTGACGGTCCGCCCCTCCAAGCTCCAGGCCCCCCTGGACAAGATCCACCCCATGCCGTTCCCCGGCCTGAACATCGACAACGTCCCGTTCTTCGCGGCCATCGCGGCCAGCGCCCAGGGCCAGACCCTGATCCACGACTGGGTCTACGACAACCGCGCCATCTACCTCACCGACCTCAACCGCCTCGGCGCCCAGGTCAAACTCCTCGACCCGCACCGCGTCCTGGTCGACGGCCCCACCCGCTGGCGCTCCGCCGAAATGATGTGCCCGCCGGCCCTGCGCCCCGCGGTGGTCATCCTGCTGGCCATGATGGCGGCCGAGGGCACGTCGGTGCTGCGCAACGTCTATGTCATCAACCGGGGGTACGAGGACCTGGCGGAGCGGCTGAACTCGATCGGGGCGCAGATCGAGATCTTCCGGGACATCTGAGGGACGAGTGCCGCCACACCCCGCCTGACCTGCTGTTTAGCAGGTCAGAGAAGGGTGCGGCGGCATCCCTGGGACTTCTCTGGGACTTTGGGCCTGCGGCGGGATACGGGCCACGCTCCACAGGCTCTCCCGACCCCCTGCGTCTACGCGAAGATCACGTCGATGGCGGCGCTTCCCCGTGCGCCAGCGCGGGGCAGAAAGTGGGAGTACTTCCGCAGCGTGAACCCGGGGTCAGAGTGTCCCAGCCAGCGTGCCAGGGAGACGATCGATTCGCCAGCTTCCAGTTCCTCGGAGGCGAAGAAGTGACGCAGGGCGTGGAAGCCGTGCTCGCGGGACGGCTCCCACACACGAGCACCGTCGGCGCTGCCTCCCTCCAGCGGTGCGATCACGCCCGCCGCGGCCAGCGCGGGCTTCCACACGTAGGAGTTGAAGTAGTTCCGGTTGATGGCCTTTCGCTCGCGGCCCGTCACCAGGAGGCTGTAGGTCCTCGGCCGCCGGTGTTTGGCCTCCACCAGCGTCGCGGCCGGAGCCGGGTCGTCCCAGGGCAACGTGACCGGCACCGGCGCGAACTTCTCCATGTGTTGACGGATGGCCCGGGCCACACTGGTGGGCAGTGGCACATCCCGGACCTTGCGGCCCTTGGGGAGCGCGAAACACAGCTTGGCCCGTACCATCTTGATCTGCCGCCGGACATGCACGACTTCCTCTTCGAAGTCGATGTCGTCCGCTGAGAGCGCGAGCGCCTCCCCCTGCCGGAGCCCGAGACCTGCTCCGATCACGAGGAGGACCTGGTAGCGATCCGGCAGGGCCTCCCGTACCGCCAGCACCCGCTCGGGCGGCCACGCCTCGATCCTGCCGGGTGTGGCGGCCGGAGGACCGACCGTGGTGGACCGACATGGATTGCGTCCGAGGCGACGATCCTCAACTGCAGCCTGGAGGACGCTGGACAGCGTCGCCCAGACCAGACGGATCGAGGTCGGACCGAGGTCCTTCTCCAGCCGCTTTTTCCAGTGACGCAGGATTTCCGTGCCGATGGCGTTGAGCGGCTGAGCACCCAGGTGGGAAACGATGTGTCGGCGTACCCTCTGCTCGATCCGTTCGATCGTGGACGGATCACCGCTCTGGGTGGGCCACCAGTGGGTGGCGATGTAGTCCTTGAGAGAGATGGCCCCATCGCGTGGATCGACGAACTCGCCTCGTCGTGCGTCGGTCTGGGCCTGGGCGAGCCAGGTCTTGGCGTCCTGGAGGGCATCGAAGGAGCGGTCCTTGACGCCGGGGATGCCCTTGACGCGGTAGCGGGTGCACTTGCCGTACAGGGTTGTGCGTTCGCGCTTGCCGGTCGTCGGGTTAGGGCGCTTCTTGAGCCATCGGTCCTCTATATAGCCGGCCAGGTCGAACTCCTTGATGTAGTGAACGAAGGTGGCGTTCTATGACACGTGGAGCGTCAGGCGCCGGTGAGACGGGCGGTCCGCTCCTGACGCGGAGCGAGTAGCGGGTTGAGGGCCTCGTTGGAACGCGAGTCGGCCTGCTCCTGCTCGCGGACCCAGGCGTCGAGGGCCTCCCGTCGGTACATGACGCGGCCACGAGGGCCCATGCGAAAGCTCGGGGGCCCTTGCCTGCGGTGGCGCCAGACGTACAGCGTGTGGGGCGAAAGACCGAGGTACTCGGCTGCGTCCCTCACTTTCAGGAATGTTCCGCGGGCGGCGCCGGCGGGGCCCGGCGCGGTGGCGGACGGAACAGTCGGGGGCGTACAGACAAGAGAAGTTTTCTGTGAGTGGGGTGGGGCCGTGAACAGAGTTCGCGCACAGCCTGGAACGCAGGCGATGTCTGTGGTGAGGGCACAGACCGATGTGCTGCTACCGGTTGTGCTGCTACCGGTGCTGGGCAACGCCCGTCGGCTCGCCTCGGACAACTGGCGCGGCAAATGCGGCTTCAATGAGGTCGTTAGTCATTTCACCCGATGCCTGAGCACACTGTGGGAAGCGGCGAGGAAGAAAGGGAGCGCTGACACCAACCCACTCGGCCACCATCAAGATCCCGAGGGCAGTGCGGTTCTCGCTCAGCCACTCAGCGATGCAGGCGTTTCGGAGGTCGGGAACGCTCTTCCCAAGTGGCGAGTCGATCTCATTTGCCTCCAGGACTGCCTCCCGCGCCTGGCTCCATGCCCGCCGGTAGATCGCGCCGGACAACGGCCGCCCGTCATCACGGGTGAACATCTTGTCATCGGGACGGAGGCCACGTCGGGCAACCTCACCCCGCAGAATCTCCACAAGCCTCCGCAGACAGGTACGAGTCGCGGGGCACCCGCACCCGCCTCCACCGTCTCTCCCCGCCCCTGGGAACGCCGGGGGCGAATCACAAGTCGGCCAGATCCGTCGTCCAACAGGCGTGCGTCACGAACCCTCAGCGCCAAAGCCTCTTGCGGCCGCAGAGCCGCGAGGGCGATAGCTGACAGGAACGCATGCAATGGGCGCCCGTTCGAGGAACGTTGACCGACCCAGTCCAGCAGGGCGTCACGCTGCTTCACCGACAGCAGGAACCGCTCATCAACAACGGCAGCACACATGGAGAAGACTCCTTACGTTGGGGAACGTCATACGGGTCAGGCATTCTCGGCGTTACCGCCGACGAACACCTGCAATGGTCCGAAGAATCGCCGGTTTGGCCAACCGGCACTTGCGTGTTACAAGCGGGGGGCGAATCCGGGTCGGTCTTGAAAATGGGATCGCTAGGTCACCAAAACGCGCTACAAGCGGCGGAGGAGGGGCCGGCAGCCGGAAGCTACCCCGGCGTGCTCCAGGTCACGCCTCCTGCATCCACGTGATCAAGGTTGACTTGCTCCAACCAGAATTTCCAGTCCCCATTGCATCGAACCGGTCTGCCGACGGCGAACTTCCCGTCCAAACAACGGACGCTCAAGCTGCTATCGACGCTAAACGACTAAGTTCGCCCTCAACTACGCAGCATCTAGGCCGACGACGTGTACCTTCTGAGTGGAAATTTCCCCCCGCTTCCGCCATCGCAAGAGGTGACGTGCACCAAAGCGCAACGGCCTCCGGAGCCGTGTGCGCAGGTTCGAATCCTGCCGGGGGCACGGCGGCCACACCCGGCAGCGTGGCTGAGGCCGCCCGTGGTGCAGCGAGACACACGCGTGCCTGGGCGGTCGACGCGCTCGCCGTCGTAGCTTCTGTAGTCGGCCGGCTGAGCTTCGAACCGCGACACCAGACACCTCTCGTCAGCGAAGTACAGGCTGCACCATGGGGCGTTTCTTGGCCGTGCACGTCGACGGCAGTGACGGCAGCGCTGACGCCAACGACGGCGGACGGTGGTGGCCATCAGCAGTCGGTCACAGCAACGACGCCAGCCAAGCGGAAGGCGTCGTGAGGCGGTGCCGGCATCCGCTAGGCGCCTGATCCCTCCTGGACGATTGCCCTGCTTCGTGCAGGCCCCGGCGGATAGGGTTCAGTTAACGTGGCACGGCTCCCGTCGAGCAGAGCTGCGACCACCTAAGCTAAGACCGGAGAAGACCTGCGTGAGCGTCCTCAGCCAATTCGTGTGGAGCGTCGCCGACACCCTGCGCGGCCCCTACCAGGAAGCCGAGTACGGCTCGGTGATTCTGCCGTTCACCGTGCTGCGCCGCCTGGAGTGCGTGATGGAACCGCATCGGGAGGCGATGGCCGAGATCATCAGCCAGTACCCCGGTGATCAGCAGCGCCGCACCTACCTAAAGCTCAAGACGCGCACCCCGGACAGTGCGGGCCTGAACTTCTGGACCACCAGCAACTACACCCTGAAGAAGGCTCTGCAGGACCCGAACAACCTCGCGTCCAACCTCATCAACTACATCTCTGGTTTCTCGTCGAACCTGGATGTGTTCAAGTCCTTCGACTTCGAGAACGTTCTGCGCACCCTTGACGCCCGCGACCGCCTCTCGCCGGTCGTCAAGCACTTCCAGAGGATCGATCTGAGCCCTGAGACCGTCTCGAACGCGGACATGGGTGACCTCTTCGAGAACCTTATCTACCGGTTCGCCGAGTCCGCCAACGACGGCGCCGGCCAGTTCTATACACCCCGCGACGTCGTCCGCCTCCTTGTCGACCTTGTCTACGCCGAGGACACCGAGGCACTGCGCGACCGAGGCCAGGTCCGCTCCATCTATGACCCAACCGTCGGCACCGGCGGCATGTTGACCGTCGCCGACGAGCATCTCCACGGCCTGAACCCGTCCGCCTCAACAGCCCTGTTCGGCCAGGAAATCAACCCGCGGACATACGCAATCTGCAAGGCCGACCTGCTTATCAAGGGCCAAGACCCGACCAACGTCCGCCAGGGCGACACTCTCGTCGTAGACCGATTCGAGGACCACAAGTTCGACTATGTCTTGTCCAACCCGCCGTTCGGCACCGACTGGAAGGCGGTCGCTTCCCAGGTGACCGCCGAACACGGACGCGGCGGGCAAGGACGCTTCGCTTCAGGCCTCCCCGCCGCCGGGGACGCCTCGATGCTGTTCCTGCTCCACGTCGCCTCGAAGATGCGCGACGTGGACGAGAACGGCCGCGGCGGAAAGGCAGGCATCGTCCTCAACGGCTCGCCGCTCTTCACCGGCGGCGCTGAATCCGGACCATCAAAAATCCGCGGCCACTTGCTCGAGAATGACCTGGTCGAAGCAATCGTCGCTCTACCAAACGACATGTTCTACAACACTGGCATCCCCACCTACCTGTGGATCCTCTCGAACACCAAGCCCACCGAGCACATGGGCACAGTCCAGCTCATCGACGCTACCAGGCTCGGCTCTAAGTTGGGCAAGTCGATCGGCTCCAAGCGCGTCGAAATCTCTGACGACGCTCGTACCGTTATCGTACAGGCATTCACCTCCCGCGAAGCTTCGGTCACCTCAAAGATCTTCGAGAACCGCGATTTCGCCTATTGGACGATCACCGTCGAGCGTCCCCTACGCCTCAGGTTCCAATGCACCGCCGATCGGATCACGGACGCCGCCAACCATAAAACCCTTGGCAAGATCGCGGGCTTGGTTGAGGCCCTCGGCTCCTTTGGCGAGCAGGTCTACCTCAATAGGGAGGAGTTCCTTCACGACGTCGGCAAGCATCTGCGTGAGTGCCCAGTCACGCTGACTGTGGCTCAGCGCAAGACACTGTGGCAGACGATCGGTGAACACGATGACAACGCCGACGTCTGCCGCTACACCTCCGGCCCGCACAAGGGCGAGATCGAACCCGACCCTGCCCTACGCGATACCGAGAAAATTCCCTTCGGCTGGGGCGGACGTCCGAAGTCCCACGATGCCGCCGAGGAAACCATCGACGCCTACTTCAAGGCCGAGGTCAAGCCGCATGTGCCCGATGCCTGGATTGACAAGGCCAAGACGAAGACCGGCTACGAGATCCCATTCACCCGGCACTTCTATCAGTACATCCCACCCCGACCGCTCGAGGAGATCGACACCGATCTCAGCCGCGTCGCCGATGAAATCATGAAGATGCTGCGGGAGGTAGAGTTCCTCCGCGAACGGCGAAGTGCCGAGATCGAGACCGTCGTGTCGGAAGTTGGCACAAGCGGTCCAAGGCTGAAGCACGTAATTCGGTCGGTGCGTCAAGGTTGGAGCCCGCAGTGCTATTCCTGGCCTGCTGATGGAATCAACTCCTGGGCTGTTCTCAAGGTAGGCGCCGTGAACGGCGGGGTCTTCCGCCCCATGGAGAACAAGGAGCTCCCCGCAGAGGAAACTCCTCGACCTGGAACCGTCGTACAACGTGGTGACCTCATTGTGTCTCGCGCTAATACTCGCGATCTCGTGGGAAGCGCAGCGGTCGTCGAAGGTGATTTCCCGCGCCTGATGTTGAGTGACAAGCTTTATGCCTTCACGCTTAACGAGGATCAGGCACTCCCGCAATTCGTCGCCGCCGTGCTTGGGAGCCGCAAATGGCGTGATCTGATAGAGATGCAAGCTACCGGCGCAAGCTCCTCGATGCTGAATATCAGCCAGTCCGATATCGTTAACCTTCCGATGTCGCTCCCGCCGGTCGATGAGCAGCGTCGGATCCTAGCTCATCTGGACGCCCAGACCGCACGGATCGATGCCCTCATTGCCAAGGCGCAGGAGCACATCGACTTCGCCAAGGAGCGTCGTGCAGCGCTCATCACAGCCGCTGTGGCCGGACAACTCGACGTACGCACCGCCCGAAAGGCCAGCTGACGGATGACAACTGCGGATCAGACTCGTGAAGAGGCGTTCGAGACAGAAATTGCCGAATACCTCGCCGTCCACGGCTGGGCGTACAGCGAGTCGGATGATGGGTACGACACGAAGCGCGCCCTGTGGCCCGAGGACGTGCACTGGTGGTTGAGCACCACGCAGTCCGAGGAGTACGAGAAGGTCGTCAAAACCGGTACCTCGACGGAGCAGGCCGATAAAGACGCACTGCTCGATGCGCTCGTAGCGCGTCTGGATGCTCCGATGGGGTCGGGCGGCGGCACGCTAAACGTGCTTCGGCGGCGATTCTCACACACTCGTGGCGCTACAGCGCACCTCCGGATGTGCCAGTTCGCGCCGGCGACCACCCTGAACCCGACGGTGAAGAAGACGTACGAGTCGGTACGACTGCGGGTGGCGCGACAGGTGAATTTCTCGTCGGCTCGTGGCGACAATCGGTCGATCGATCTAGTGTTCTTCGTGAATGGGCTGCCGGTCGCAACGCTGGAGCTCAAGTCTTTCTTTAAGCAAGAGTGGCGCACCGCGATCAAGCAGTACAAGCAGGATCGCCAACCGAAGGGCCAACCGCTCCTCGGGTTCGGCACTCGCGCCCTGGTCCACTTTGCCGTCGACGACGATGAAGTTTGGATGACCACTAAGCTGGCCGGCGACAAGACCCACTTCCTACCGTTTAACCGAGGCCACGCCAACGGCGCGAAAGGCAACCCCTCAAACCCCAACGGCGCGGCCACCTCCTACCTGTGGGAGGAGGTCCTCGATCGGCACAACTGGCTCCATATTCTCGGCGCGCTGATGTTCATACGCAAGGACGCGGACGAGGACCCGGCCACAGGAAAGATCAAGCGGACGACGACGCTGCTGTTCCCCCGCTACCACCAGTGGCGTGCGGTGCGGCGGATCGTCGACGAGGTCCGTGTTGGCGGGCCGGGGCGGCGGTATCTGATCGAGCACTCGGCCGGCTCGGGCAAGACCAACACGATCGCGTGGACCGCGCATCGCCTCGCCCGACTGCACGACGGGGACAATCGCAAGGTCTTCGACAAGGTCCTGATTGTCTCCGACCGCAAGGTCCTCGACCGGCAGCTCCAGGAGGCCGTAGGCCAGGTCGATGACTCCGGTGACTCGGTGGCAGTCATCGATTCCGCCGCTGTGCGCCGCTCCGGCGGCTCGAAGTCCAGGGCCCTACTCGACGCACTGACCGGGCCTGCTCTGGTCGTCGTGGTCACGATCCAGACGTTCCCCTACGTCAAGGGCCTGATCGACACGACGCTCAGCGACAAGGCATTCGCCGTCATCGTCGATGAGGCCCACACCTCCCAGTCCGGCAAGACGGCCAACGCCCTGAAGAAGGTCCTCACCGGGGGTGGGCAGATCGCCGAGGAAGAGGCGATCGACACCCAAGACGTCGTCAACGAGCTTCTCTCCGCCGACGACGAGCACGCCAAGCGCGAGCGGCGGATCTCCGCTGAGACGGCTGCCCGAGCCGCGTCCCCGAACGTGTCGTTCCTGGCGTTCACCGCCACGCCAAAGCACAGAACGAAGACCCTGTTCGGGCGGACCGGTGACGATGACAAGCCCGAGTCCTTCGACGTGTACACGATGCGGCAGGCCATCGAGGAGGGGTTCATCCTTGACGTGCTGCGCGGCTACCAGACCTATAACACTGCCTTCGAGATTGAGGAGCGCGGCGCCGATGGCGTCGTCACCACGATCAGCAACGACGATGAGGGTCAACTGGTCGACCCGAAGGTCGCGACGAAGAAGATCATGAGGTTCAAGAACCTGCACCCGTCCAACATCGGGCAAAAGGTGGAGATCATCGTCGAGCACTTCCGGGCCAACGTAGCAGACCTCCTCGACGGTCAGGCCAAGGCCATGGTCGTCACCTCCTCACGCCAAGCAGCTGTCCGCTACAAGATCGAGACGGACAACTACATCCGCACCAAGGGCTACAAGCTAAAGACGATCGTCGCGTTCTCCGGTGACGTCACCGACGAGCATTACGGCGTAGAGAGCGCCACCGAAGCATCCTTGAACCCGGGCCTCGCCTCCGATCTCGCCCGGGAATTCAGGCGCCCCGACTACCGGCTGATGCTGGTGGCGGAGAAATTTCAGACCGGCTTTGACCAGCCGCTGCTGTGCGCGATGTACGTCGACAAGCAACTCCCCGACGTCCACGCCGTCCAGACACTCTCCCGCCTCAACCGCACCTACCGTGCCCCATCTGGCGAGGTGAAGGACCAGACGTTCGTCCTCGACTTCGTCAACGACCCCGTTGACATCCAGAATGCGTTCCTGCAGCACTACACCGAGGCTCACGTCGAGACTGCCACCGACCCCAACCTCGTCCACCAGCTCGCTACGAAGCTCGCCCAGCCCGGCATCTACAGCCACGCCGACGTCGAACGCTACGCCGAAGCCTGGTGGGGCCAGCAGCGGCACTCGGCCCTGTCGGCGGCGATCGCGCCGGTCCGCGACAAGTTCACCAACCAATGGGCCGACGCAGCCGAGAGGGACGACAGCGAGACACTGAACGAGTTGCGGACCTTCCGCAAGGACTGCGGGTCGTATGTCCGTCTCTACGACTTCATGTCTCAGGTCGTCGACTACGCAACCACCGACCTGGAGAAGCTCGCCGAGTTCCTGCGGCAACTGGTGCGCCTGCTCGCAGTCAACGATCCCCGCGCCGACGTAGACCTGTCCGGGATAGTCCTCAAGCGCGTGCGGCACATTGACCAGGGTAAGGCGGCCATAGCCCTGTCCGGAGATCAGGAGACGCCAGGGCTGCGAGGCGTCGCTGGCATCGGTACCGCGGTAGCCCGCGATCCACAGCAGGTGCTGCTGTCAGAGGTGATCGCCAAGATCAACAGCCTGTTCGGCGGTGAGTTCGCGGACCCACAAATCGGCGGTTTCGTCACGGCCGCGGCCGGGATGGCCGAGGAGGACCCGCTGATCGCCGAGCAGATCGACAACAACGCCCAGGACCAGTTTCTCATCTCCCCCAACCTGCGCGAGGCCCTCACCGACGCGGCCGTGCTCAACGAGGGGGCCTTCGGGAAGCTGACCGGTGCGCTGACCGGCGAGAGTGAGCGAGCCGAAGAGCTCATCCAGCTGATCGGTGCTTATCTGTACCAGTCCCGACGCGCGCGCACGGAGCAGGGGGCTGAGCCGGAAGATCCAAAAGAATGATCTCTTGAGGGGAGGGGTTGCCCGGGGACGCATCGGCACCCTCTCCTGCGAGCGCCGCCGCCATCTGCCCGGCTGACTCACACCTTTCCTCTCCATCGCACGGCAGCACGTTCGCTGTCCCTCATTCCAACCTCATCCCCATAGCGATGGCCGGTTCCCGTGGACTACCTGTGGATGGTCCCTGGTCGACCGTGCATCTGCAGGATCCTGACCAGCGATGTTGCCTGAGACTCTAGGCCCTCCGGAGCCGTGCACGCAGGTTCGAATCCTGCCGAGGGCACTCGCCAGACCACCTACGGAGATCCGTATGTGACCAGGGCGGATGCCGACCGAAGAGGGTGGGAGTCAGTCTCACTGGCTGGCTCCCGCCCTCTCTCGTTGTCTCTCGCTGTTCGCGACACACCTTCGACACACAGCCCCGACTGCCGCTCGTCGGCTGCACCAGAGCTACACCGCGCCACATCATTCTCGGCGTGAGCGCCCTTAAAGCGGGGCCATCAGTGCACCCGTGATATCGCCGATAAATACCTCTGGGAAGTTGCCAACCCTTCGGGCCTCAGCGATCGGCACGCCAGCCTTCCAGGACCCGAAGGGCTGCCCGAGCACTACTCGTGCCGCAGGAAGCATGAGGCGTGATCCATCGACCACCGCGGCACCGCTGCCCGCCCCTCGCTGCGTCACTTGGCGCCAGAGCCGCCTGCCCAGTTCGGGTGGGAGGTGTCGCGTTTCCGCTCGACACGTCAGTCCCCGGCGCCACGGTGGACGCAGCCCCCCCCCCGCGCCCCCTTCCCGAAAAGCCGACCGTGTCGCATAGCACCACTCCCGCACCAGCACCAGCAGAACACCCCGCCGACCATCTTGTGAACTTCCTCAGCCGGGTCTCCCGCGCACTCCGGAACTTGGCCGACTCGGCTGACCACGCGACAAAGACGGTGCAGGCAGCGGAGGCGGCACGGCGAAGCTCAAACAACACACCCAGCTAGGCCAGCAGACTCCGCTTCCGTGGCCAACTCGGCCCCGGCCAAAGGTGTGGCAGTCGGCCATCAAGCTGCCCGGAGCAACGACACCCCGACCAGAGCCCGACGCAGCCGAGCGGCATCGATTCGGCCCTGGCCAGCCTGCGGTAGAGGGCATGTGTCCACTCCGGTGCTCGGGGACGGAGGCCAGGCCCACGAGCGTGTGGACCTGGCCGACCGTGCACAGCAACGCGTCACACAGCTCGAATAGGGCATCGCGCGAAAGCAGGCAGGAGTACAACTCGGTCCGCCATGCCGTCACCGCTGCGAACACGGCCTTGCACCCCGTGTTCAACCCGTTCCACGATCTGTCCTCCACGCGCCACGGCCACCTCTCCTCGCAGGATCAGGCCCGGCCTCACGGAAACGCCATGAACAGGGAAAGCCCTGAACAAAGTCAAGCCCGTGCGGCGGCAGACCGAAACATCAAGCTCAGCTCCGAGCAGCGCACCCCGCGGGCCTCCGATGTCAGTGCGGCGGGATACCGTCCTCATCACGCCCAGGTGAGGGGAGAACCATGGCAAGGAACGCCCGGGCCAAGCAGCTGCGGGAGTACGGCCGGTCCGTGCTGGAGGGGGCCCGATCGGAGCAAGTCCTGCGCATGGCACGGCAGGTGAACGCCGCGACGTACACGAGTGCGCGGGAGTACGCCGGCCGCTCGCTCTTCGAATTGTTGCAGAACGGCTACGACGCACATCCCAAGGACCGCCGCGACGGACGGGTCCACGTCCTGCTGGACGAGGCGGAGGGCGAGTGGGGGACGTTGTACGTCGCCAACGGCGGCACGCCCTTCACCTGGCTGGACGTCGTGCGGGTCTGCGAGCTCGCACAGAGCTCGAAGGAGGTCGGCGAAGGCATCGGGAACAAGGGCGTGGGGTTCCGCAGCATCCTGCTGATCAGCGACGCGCCCGAGATCTACAGCGCAGACCCCGACAACCCGCTCGGCCCGGGATTGGACGGGTACTGCTTCCGCTTCGCGCAGAAGGACGATGTGGAGGAGTTCCTCGCCGGTGAGGACAACGCCCACGAGGTGGCCGCCAGGTATCCGCCGCTCCAGGCCCCCCTACCGCTGGACGACATGCCCGCGACCTGTCGACGGCTCGCCGCCCAAGGCTACGTGACCATCGTCCGGCTACCCTTGCTGAACGAGGCCGCCCGGGCCGAGGTCCGGCTGCGGATGCGCAAGCTCGCAGGGGCGAAGGTACCCGTGATGCTGTTCCTCAACCGGCTCGCCAGCCTGACGCTGGAACGGCGGGCCGCCGGTGGCGAGGGGGGCGAGTTGAACGACCGCCACGAGGCGCACGAGCGGCACGAGCTGACCCGCTCCGAGGAGCGCTTCGCGGTGGCGCAGGACAGCGCCGTCCACGGATTCCCCGTCACCTGCGCGACCGTGGACCTGGGGCCGCCCGGCACCTTTCTCGTAGCCCAGGGCACCGTGGAAAAGGAACGGCTGAACAGCACGCTCGCCGAGGCCGTGACTTCCGGGCTCCTCGACGACACGTGGCAGGAGTGGAAACAACCCGCCGTCGTCGAGGTCGCGCTCCCGCTGCCCGCCCCGCGCCGACCGCGACGCGGGCAGATCTACACCTTCCTGCCGATGGGCGAGGACCAGGCCGCCCCCTTACCGGGGCACGTGAACGCCCCGTTCTTCACCAAGCTCGACCGCACCGGGCTTCCCTCCGACAACCCCCTCAACATGCTGCTGCTCGACGCGGTCGCCGAGACCTGTCTAACGGCCGCCGCGATACTGCGTACCATGCCCGAGCCGTCCATGCGGCAGCTGGCCGTGGAATTGGTGAGCTGGGAGAGTGAGAAGGGCTCGGCGGGGCGGCTCCGCACGGCGGCTCTGCGCGTGCACGGGAGCGAACTCGCCGACGTACCGCTCGTGCCCGTCCTCACCGCGGACGGCGCCCCACCGGAGGCGGGCTGGGCCCCGCCCCGGAGCGCGATCCTGTGGCCGGACCTTGACCTGAGCATCCTCACTGCACACCGCGCGCATGAGGCCGGGATCGTGGTGGCGGATCCCGAGATCGGTGGCGACCGGCTGAAACGGCTGGCCACCCTGTGCAAGGTTCTCGCGTGCCCGTGGGAGCCGAGCCCGGAGATCCTCGCCGAGTACGTGGAACGGATCGTCGGGGGCCTTCCCGTCCCCCGGCGCGGTGAGTCCCCCACGCAGTGGAGCGCGCTGTACGAGGACCTGGCCGACCTCTTCGAGGACGACGGGCACGTTCTGCAGGGCAGGCAGTTGCTGCTCGCGGAGGACTGCACACGGCAGCACACCAACCGTCCCCCCGACAGGACGGGTACGGCCACAAGTGCACGTACCCAAGGCAAGGCGAGCGGTCAGGGTGCCCGCCACGAGGCGTTCTTCCAGCCGATGCGTACGGAGGCGAACCAGACCAAGGCGCCGGCCGTCCCCGCTTTGCTCGGCAAGCGATTATTCTCCCTGCACCCGGGGCTGGTCTGGAGGGACCGCGGCGAGCGTACGCGCGGACGGTCCGCCCGCGCCTTCCTCGAACAGGAGGGGCTCGTCCGGCCGTACGACACGAGGGGCCTGCTGGACCACGTACGGCAGGTGCTCAGCACGAGCACCGATCAGCGGCTGCGGCTTCGTACCCTGCGGTTCGTCTTCCGGCTGTGGCAGCCGCGACGTTCACTGGGCGGAACGGAGATCTCCTCGCTCGGACTGTACGTACCGTCGGCGGACGGCCGACTGATCAGGGCAAGCGGCGCCGTCTTCGGCCGGGGCTGGGGCCACGCATCCGTCGGTGAGGACCTGGCGGCGGTGGTCACCGCCGGGCAGGACGTGTCCAAGAGCCTCAAGGCGATCGCCGGACGCCTCCTTGCCGCGCCCGAGAAGTTTGCCAAGCGGGGCGAGACCGAGGAGTGGCGGGCGTTCCTGCTGGAGGTCGGGGTGACCGACGGGCTGGCCCCGGTCAGGTCCTCCGCAGCCTCGACCTGGGTAGAGCAAGGCCGGGAGCTCAGCGCTCTGCGGCTGGTCCATATGGCGAAGGTGTCGGCCGAGGTGCAGGAGCAGTGGGAGCCGTACGTCCGCTGGCCCGGTGTCTACTACCCCCGGACGCCATACCAGGGAACTCCCGCCTGGCGGCTCCCCGGCCAGGACGTCGTCGCACGCCTCGGGCAGGAGGCCCGGCTGGCGTACGCACGGCTCATCCTGCACGGCCTGGCCAACTGGGAGGACGCGAAATTCGCCAGCCTCTGGACCAGTGCGGGCAGCCAGAGTTCGATGGACAGGGAACGGGTCCCGACCCCGCTCGGCGCCTTCGTCCGGGAGCAGCCGTGGCTCCCGGTGCGGGACCGCGACCGGGCCGTCCGGTTCGTCCGGCCGGCCGACGCCTGGCACTGCCCGCCCGGGCTGGAGGAGGAGCCTTCCTACGCGCCGGCCGTCGACCATCGGCTGCGCCACCTCCTGGAACGCGGAAAGGCGGGCGACCGCCTGCGGGAGATGCGGCTGCCGACCTGGGACGACCCCCGGGACAGCGCCCGCCTCATCGCCGCGCTGGGACGGCTCGCGGCGGAGGGCGCGCTGGGGGCCGAGGACCGGCCCGCAGCGCAGCGCGCCAACGAACGCGCCTGGGGACACCTCGTACGGCGGTCCCATCCCGCACTGCCCGAGGGCGCCAGTCTGCTCGCTGAGTCCGGGGACCGGCTGATCAGCGTACCGCTGTCCGCCCTGGACGGCGGGGAGAGCGATGGCGATGGTGATGCCGGGACCGTGCTCTACATCAGCGGTGAACGCGACGGCCTGACGCCCCTGCTGATACGGGAGATGGCGCGCCCCCTGCTCACCCTTCCCGGTGTCTCGGCGAAGGCCGCCGAGCTGCTGGCGGCCGAACACTCCGCCACCGTCCGGCACACCGACGACCTGATGTTCACGGTGACCGTGGACGGCACACGGGTTAACCCCGCGGCCATGGGAGAGCCACTGGTCCAGCAGCTGCCCTGGCTCACGCTGGCCGTGGGTGTCCTCTGCGACCACCTGGCGCGCGGCCCCCGGGCGAGCGAGGCCGAGCTGAGCAAGCTGGCGTCCCTGGTCCGGAGCATACGTCTGCACCGCTACCGCTCCTGGGACATCGAGCTCGACGGCCAGCCCGTGACATTGCCGGGCCGCCTCGGCGGAGTGCTGCCGCTGCCCGATCCGAAGCATCCGCTCGTACTCACCCCGGCAGGTGAGCCGGGCTGGCCCGAGACCACCCGCATCGTGATGGCGGTCGCCGAGCTGCTGGGACGGCGCGATTTCGGCGACCGGCTGCGCCTCGCCGCCCACCAGCTCGCCTCCCGACACGCCGACCTGCGCGACCCGGGCCAGGAGGAGCTGGCCGACGCCCTGGAAGTCACAGCCCACCAGGTCGAGGAGACGAGCCGCCGAATCGACGGGGCCATCGGCGTGGTCCTGGAGCGCTGCCGGCCCTTCCTCGTCCACCTGCTTGGCTCCGAGACGGCGAACTCGCTGTTCCTGCCGCCGCCGGGCGACATCCGGGAGCTCCAGACCCACCTCGCAAAGTACGCCGCCGAGCTCCCGGTCCCCGTATCCGAGTTCATCGCCAGGGCCCGCGCGGCCGGCGGTACGGACGAACTGCGGCGCGTCCTGGGCATCGGATTCGCCGAGCTGAACGACACGCTGCGCGCGATGAGCCCGCCCCTGGACCCGGTCAGCCACGCCGCCGAGCACGAAGAGGCGCTCCGCACCTATCTGGGCCTGCGCAAGAAGGAGCTCGTCAACCGGCTGCGCTGGGCAGTGCTGGAGGACTTTGACGCGCGCCGTCCGATGCCCGACTGGCCCTCGGTCCGGGCGCTGGACTGGATCACCGCGCCGGAGGCATGGGCGTACACCATGGACACGGCCGACACAGGGATCCTGGAGGCGCATGTGGAGGTGCAGCTGGCGCTGCGCCTGGGCCGCTCGGTGCCGTTGCCCCGGTCGGGCGAACGCCTGCCTGCCTCCGACCAGGTACGCGGGCGCGAACTTCCGTACGATCACCAGTCTGGCCGCTGAACTCGTGGTGCTGGTCAGGGCGGCCGGACACCCGTTGCCGGCGGCCCTGACCGGAGCCGAGCCCGCCCAGGAGGTCACCGCCCAACTGGAGGCTGCGGGCGCGCTGGACTTCCGACCCCTGTCCCCCACCGATGTCGTCGGCTGGCTGGCGGCCCTCGGCCAGTGGCCTGACGGGATGGCGGTGGCGACGGATCCCGAACGGCATGGGCTGTCCGAGGCCGACCTGAAACGGGTGCGCGACGCGGCGGAACACGAGCGCCACGAGCGGGAGCGCAAACGGCGGTCGATCTCCGTCGGCGGCCGCGACTTCGACGTGTACTCCGGCGACTTCACCGCACTCACCCGCGAGCTCGACCGGATCCTGCAGAGCGGCTCGGCGCCGGGCATCACCACCGCCGGGCCCCTCCGCTTCACAGACCCCCGTCCCCAGGCCGAGCGCACCCGGGCCGCCGGTCGCACGCGCGGGCGACAGTACGGGGACGGCGCGGACAGCGGGCTGACCAACGCCCAGCGGGAGGCCATCGGGTACGTCGGCGAGTGGTACGCGTACCAGTGGCTGTGTGCGCGCTACCCGGACCGCCTGGACGAAACCTGCTGGGTGTCGAGCAATCGCCGCAAAGCCTTCCCCGGCCCGTCCGGCGACGACAACCTCGGCTTCGACTTCCGGATCGGCTCCGGCAGCCGGCCCTACCTGTACGAGGTGAAGGCGACCCGGAGCGAAGGCGGCCGCTTCGAGCTGGGAAGCAGCGAGGTCCGCGCGGCCCGCCAGCACGCAGGCAACGACCACTGGCGCCTCCTGGTGGTCACCCACGCCCTCACCCCTCACAAGATGGCCATCCAGGTGCTTCCCAACCCCTACGGAAAGCGCGGCCGGGGCCGCTACCGCGAGGAGGGCGGGGCACTGTACTTCTCGTACCTGCTGTGACCTTGACGTTCAACTCCATGTCGAAGCTGGTAACGGCTGTCCTCAGTGACCTCCACGAGTGCTTCCCTGCCATTGCGATTGCCCCTACAACCGCCGATCACACAAGACATAAGCCGACCGCCAATCCCCCGGCGCCAGGCTGCAGGATGCTCATCACCGGCTGCGAACCATTCGAGCAGTGCGCTTGCCGTTCATTCTGGTCAGACCGTCGATCCACTCGCATGCCCTGTACGGAGCAGAAAGAGCGGCTCCTGCCCATGGGAGTTCTCTGGGACTTTCCTGGGACTTCCGGCCGCATCAGCCAGTACGAACGTGAAACAACCGAAAGGACATTCATGCAGGTCAACGACCTGCAACCGCCAGGCATCGCAGGTCACGGAGCCGTCTGGTCTCTTCCAGGACATCTGACGCACGAGTGCCGCCGCACCCTTCCCTGACCTGTGGTTCAGCAGGTCAGGGAAGGGTGCGGCGGCATCTCTGGGACTTCAAGGAGATGATCGATCCGCCGGCCTCCGGTTCCCCGGAGGCGGAGGAGCGACGCAGGACGTGGAAGCCGTGCTCCCAGGACGGCTCCCCACACGAGCACCGTCGGCGCTGCCTCCCTCCAGCAGCGCGACCACGCCCGCCGCGGACCACCGCAGGCACGTCGCCCCGGCAGCAGGACCGGCTCTCAGCTGCCGCGGCGTACCCGGGCCGCCCTGCGGGCCTCGGCGAGCTTTCGGGCCTCGCCGGCCTTGCGGGACTTGCCGCCGGTGCCGCGGGAGGCGTCCTTGCTGGTGCCCAGGCCGCGGAAGGGGGCATTGGTGTTCTTGGCCCGGGGTGCGGCGGGCCCACCGTCGAGCGGGGTGCCGGAGGGGGCCTTGGCCCCGGTGATCCGGCTCAGCTCCGCCTCGCCCGAGCGCACCTTGGTGATCGTCGGCTTGATGCCGGCCTCAGCCATCAGGCGGCTCATCTCACTGCGCCCGCCCGAAAGGACCAGGGTGACGACGCGGCCGGACTCACCGGCCCGCGCGGTGCGGCCCGCGCGGTGCACGTAGTCCTTGGGGTCGGTGGGCGGATCGACGTTGACCACCAGATCGAGGTCGTCGACGTGCAGGCCACGGGCCGCTACACCGGTCGCCACCAGGACGGTGATCCGGCCGTCCTTGAACTGCGCGAGGGACCGGGTGCGCTGCGGCTGGGACTTACCGCTGTGCAGGGCCGCGGCAGGCACACCGCTGCTCCGCAGGTGCCGGGTGAGCTGGTCGACCGCGTGCTTGGTGTCCAGGAACAGCAGGACGCGGCCGTCGCGGGCGGCGATCTCCGTGATGACGGCGTACCGGTCGGGGCCATGGACGACCAGCACATGGTGGTCCATGCTCGTGACCGCGCCTGCGGACGGGTCGACCGCGTGCTCGGCGGGGTCGTGGAGGTAACGCCGGACCAGTTGGCCGACGTCGCGGTCCAGCGTGGCGGAGAACAGCATCCGCTGGCCGTCCGGGCGCACCTGGTCGAGCACCTCGGTGACTTGCGGCAAGAAGCCCATGTCACACATCTGGTCAGCCTCGTCGAGGACGGTGATCCGTACCCGTCCCGGACGGCAGGCGCCGCGCTCGATGAGGTCGCGCAGGCGGCCGGGCGTGGCGACGACGACCTCGGCCCCGTCGCGCAGCGCGGCGGCCTGTCGACTGATCGACATGCCGCCGACGACCGCGGCCATCCGCAGCCGGAGCGCGTCGGCATACGGCGCGAGCGCTTCGGTGACCTGCTGGGCCAGTTCCCGGGTAGGCACCAGGATCAGGGCGAGGGGCTGCTTCGGCTCCGCGCGCCGCCCGGCCGTCCGCACCAGCAGCGGCAGCCCGAAAGCGAGAGTCTTGCCCGATCCGGTGCGCCCGCGCGCCAGGACGTCGCGTCCCGCGAGGGCGTCGGGCAACGTGGCTGCCTGAATCGGGAAGGGCTCGCGCATGCCGCGCTCGGCGAGCGTTCGCTGCACCTCGACCGGCAGGGCCAGGTCGGCGAAGGAGGCAACGGGGGCCGCCGTCGGGGTGGGACCCACCGGCTGGGCGAGGTCATCGTGCGAGGTGCCGAGGTGGTCCGGGTGGTTCATGAAGAGCCTTCCGCGTGCGGGACGTACCGAGGGAAGGCCCGGCAGGAAATGAGCGGCCGACGCACAAGGGAAACCAGGCGGAATCACCGACCGCCCCAGCCCTCTCGTCACCACCACTCAAAGACCCGAGGATAACACCAAGTAACCGTACGGCTCACGTGAGGCTGAGCGCTCCGACGAGGTCGGCGACTATGACGCTCGGTACAGGAAGCGTAGATAGCACGCGTAAGTCAGTTCGCTCTGCCGGGACCTGGCCGCCTCCACGTCGGTGGTCAGGGTCGCGTGCAGGGTGTTGTTCTGCTGGATTTCGGTGGTGCGGCGGCTGAATTCCTGGCGTTTTCGGCGGGCGCTGGTTTCGGCGGCGGTGTTTTGCCTGGCGAGGTGTTCTCGTGCCTCCTCCAGGCGCTTCTTCGCCTGCTTGCGGGCGGTTTCGGTTTCGGACTCGACAGCGGTGTGCCGGGACGTGAGCTGGGTCCGGCGGTGGGTGATGTTCTGTTCGACCGGCTGTTGTTCCGCCGCGCTGAGGGTGGTCGGTTGCCGGGCGACAGCAGCAGCGAGCACCTTTTGGCGCCAGGCGACCAGAGCTGCGGCCTTGGCCTCGCCGATGCCGCGGACGTCGGCGCGGCGGCCGCCGGGCAGGACGAGTACGGCTCCGGTGCTGTTGTACGAGCTGTTCTGCACGGTGCGGTAGCCGGTGAAGTCGGCTGCCGTCCGGATGCCGTGGTCATCGGCGAGGCGGGCGACGAGCTTCGGTCCGATGCCGTGCGGGGGTGACTGGGCGATCGACCGCCGGCCGAGCTGGTTCCGGATGTACGCGGACTGCTTGTCGGCGAGGGCCTTGGCCAGGGCCCTGCGGCGTTCCTCCGAGAGGCCGTCGATCTTCTTGGCGATGTCACGGAGCTTGCGTGTCCTGCGCTGCTCGGCGTCCCTGAGCGCGGCGTGGTACTGGGCGGTGAGCTCGTCCTGGGTGCGCGGGTAGGTGGCCTGGCGGTGCTTTTCCGCCGCCTCGAATCGTGTCCGTTCCTTGTGCAGCTTCGCGGCGGCTTTCGCCGGGTCCTCGACGTGGGCCAGCTGCTTCGTCAGTGCGTCCAGGGCGGCCCGTGACCGGACACGCTCGGTGCGGCGGCTCCGGGCGAATGCGGTGGCTGTGGCGGCGAGGGCCAAGGGGATGAGGGAGCCAGGTAATGCCGTCGCAATTCTGGCGACAGGCAGAAGGAGGGCCGCTATGAGGGCGAGGGGCCACAGCACGGCTACGACGACGTCGAGCGCCGTCCGGGTGTGGAAGCCGCCCGGCGGGGCCGTGACGGGTGTGGCCGGTGTGGTCGCGGGCTGCTCCGCCAGGTGCCCGGACATCCAGCCGGGCAGTCCGCCGGTGCCGGGAGCGGTCGCACCCGCGGGCGGCGGCGTGGGGGTCGCCGTGGCGGAGGTCCGCGGTCCCGGTACGGCCAGGTCCAGTGGGGGAAGCAGTTCCAGTGGCTGGAAGGCCAGCGACCTCACCTGTTCCGCGAGGTCACTCACCGCCCGGTCCGCGTGGGCGAGCAGTGTCCGCAGGCCGGTGGAGCCGGCCGGGCTCTTGAAGTCCTCCTCGGTGAGGAGCAGGAACTCGCCGCTCGGCTCGTGCAGCCGGTTCCACAGGGCGGGGTCGACGGCGATCGCCTTGAGCGACAGGAAGATGACCCAGGCGGAGAACCGGTCCAGCTCCGCGCCGAAGTCGTCGTTCCCGCGCAGCGGTGACTGGTAGTTGCGGTGCCCCCGCTCGGTGCCGCCCAGGCCGGCCAGGGCAGGGACGTACATGCCGTCGTAGTCGACGAGGCGGAAGGTGCCGTCGCTCGCGACCAGCAGGTTGCCGTGCTGGAGGTCGCCGTGGGCGATGCCGTGGGCCGACAGGTCCCGGGTCAGGGCCTCGAACCGGTCCGCCAGCCGGCCGACGGCCGGCCGGTCGGAGTGGTGGGCGTCGAGCCACGCGGACAGCGTCACGGCTTTGATCCAGTCCATCTTCAGGACGGGGTAGAGGTCCTTGCCGACCCGGACGGCGTCGGGAAGGTACTCGAAGCCGAGTTTCCACGGCTGGGAGAGCCCGGCCGGGTCCAGCAGCGCGAGCCGGGAGCTGATCGCCTCGTACCGCTGCTCCTGGTCCGGGACGTGGCGGGTGAAGCACTTGACGGCGTACCGCTGTCCCGAGGCGGCGGACGTCAGCGAGAAGACGCTCGCGAACGCTCCGGAGACGGCACGGGGCAGGCCGAGCCTGGTCAGTTCGGCGCGGGCGCCCTTGAGTTCGGGGTGCTGGAAGCACAGTTGGGTGTGCTGCAAGGCCTCCGCGTAGGCGGCACCGCTGGGGAACTGCCGCTGCGGGCCGGTGGGCGAGCCCACTGTCACCTCCCTTCGAAATCGATCCGTACGACGGCCACGTCGTCGTTGCGCAGCTGCCGGCGTTCCCTGAGGCCGTCCAGCCAGGTACGGAAGGCGTCCAGGTCGTCGGGGCCGGAGAAGTCCAGCAGTTCGCGTACGGCGCTGTCCTGGTCGGCGGCCGACAGGAACCACGCGGCCAGCGCGTCGGTCATCAGGAACAGCCGGTCGCCGGGCTCGCACCGCCCTCGGGCGAACCGGGCGCGTCGGGCCAGCAGTCCGGCGTCGTGGTTGCGGCTGCCGAAAAGGTCGGGCGCGGTGCCGAACGCCTCGGGTGTCGCCACGGGGAACGCCCGGAGCAGCCGGTCGTCGCGTAGCTGGAACAGGCAGCTGTCTCCCAGGGCGGCGGCCCGCCATCGCCAGGCCGCGGGGGCGGGAGCGGGGTTGAGAGGCGGGCCGGGGATGGGGTCGGTGCGTACGGTGAGCAAGGTCGCGTACGCGCCGGCGGCGAGCTTGGTGTGCTCGTACCACTTCAGCGGGCGCCCGGCCGCGACGCGTGCCTGCGTGTACGTCGCGAGCCAAGGATCCCATTGCGCCACGGCCGACGACGCGAACGCTTCGAACGCCGCGCCGCCCAGCAGCAGTTCCGGGCCGTTCATGGCCTGCTCGGCCGCCGTACGGGACAGCAGCCGCGCCCAGTCCTTGGCCAGGGCGCTCTCGGTCGCCCCGTCGCACACGGCCGCGGTGAGCGGCCCCCGCAGCATGTCGTCGTGCGCGCAGCCCGGGAGCACGGTGACCGCGTCCTCGCACTCCGCCTCCGTGCTCCCGGATTTGGGAGTCACGAGATGCGTGACGTACACGCAGGAAGGCGGAGCGGTCACCGCAGCTCGGTGGCGCGGGTGCCGATGTCGAGGAACTGGACGACCGAGGTGATGTCCGCGTTGTAGACGAAGCCGCGGGTGGTCTCGCTGACGCGTCGGCCCTGCGAGGCGGCGTACGCGCGCATGTGGGCGGGCAGCGGGCTCGACATGGCGAAGAGGGTGCGGGCGTAGCTGTCGGGGAGCCCGTCGGCCGTGTCGGGGAAGGCGGTGGGTGTTCCCCCGGCGGCGGAGACGTGCAGGTTGAACAGCAGAGCGGCGCCGTCGGCCGTGGCGTGCGCGGTGACGGCCTCGGCGGCCGCGCTGGGCTCGCCGTCGGTCGACTCGCCGTCCGTGAGGTTGATGACGATCGGCGGGAAGCCGGCCGGGTAGCGCTCGGTCCAGCCGGCCACGAGGTTCTCGGCGTACCGCAAGGCCCGGTTCATCGGCGTGCCGCCGCTGGCGACGGGGTCCATCCACAGCGGGAAGTTGACCGTCGTCTCCACCAGGCCGCCCGCGCCGTCGGGCACCCGCTTGCTCCGCTCGTCGACCCGGGCCGGGTTGTCCGCCACCTCGCTGAGGGGGACGATGTCCCGGCCCGCGAGCGAGCCGGCGAACGCCGAGCCGACGGTGGCGCCGTAGCCGATGACGGCGACGTGGAAGTAGTCCCGTACGCCTTCCTCCTTGGCGCACTTGACCGACAGTTCGGTGAGGAGCCGGTTGATGGCGTCGGCGACCACGTCGGCCTTCTGCTGCGGGACCTCCCCGCCGATGGGGTCGCTCATCGAGGTCGACTGGTCGACGAGGAAGATGATGCTCGTCGGATTGCTGCGGCTGATCTCGGCCGTGTACGGCACGTTGCGCTCCCGGCGGATGGCGAGGACGGAGACGGGGACGGGGACGGGGACGAGGGCAAGGAAAGCGGGAAGGCCAGGGGCGCCGGGAGGATGACGTCGGAAGGGACGCGGCGGCGTGGTGACGTTCCGGTTCCGGAGCGGCGCAGGCCGGGGATCCGGGTCCTTGCCAGGCCCCGCTCCCCCGCGCTTTCACTTCTGCGAGATCCCCCCACGAGATCCCCCGGTGGCATCGTAGTACTGGATCTCTGGCGTACGGGGGTGAACGCCCGAATGGGGCCGGGCCGTGCGGGGGCGGGCCGCAGCCGTGCGGGACGGCCCGGGCCCGTAACCGGATGGAGGCGCTGCGCGTGGGGGACGAGCGGGGGTGGGCGTAGGGCGTACGGGGCCGCCCGGCCGAGGGAGTTCAGCGGATGAGGCGGAAGAGTTCGTACAGGTCGTCTGTGGTGCGGGCTGCCGTCAGCATGTTGCGGAAGCCCGGGTGGGCGGTGTGGCGGGCGAGGACGGAGTACGCCTGTACGCAGCGGGTGTCCCTGAGCTTGCGGGGGGCCGCGAGGAGGAAGACGTCGCGGACCGGGCGGTCGTCGGCCCCGCGCCAGTCGAGTTCGGCCGGTACGCGCGCGAAGGCGGCTGCCGGGGCGTTGACCGCCCGGCTCCGGGCGGACAACAGGGCGATGCCGTGGAAGCCGTTGGCGCCCTGAGCCGTGCGCAGGCGTACCGCGCGGACGAAGGCGCGGACGTCGCCGAGGGCGCCCGCGGTGTGCAGGCCGCCGGCCAGGGCTTCGAGGAGTTCGTCCCTGGTGGCGGCCTGCGCGCGGGGGTGGATGCGCTGCTTGTCCAGGTAGTCGGCGAGGCTGCCGGTGCCGCCGGCCACCGTACGGGTGCGGGTCATGCCTCGGCCGGCTCCGGTTCGGGAGCGGTCGTCGTCCTGCGGGCCGGGCGGAGAATTCCGGCGGAGAACACCGCTGCCACACAGAAGGCGACGGGCAGGAAAAAGGCCAGGTTCAGGGGGACCAGGTGGGTGAGCGGTCCGATGATGGCGGGCCCCGCGAGCATTCCGACATATCCCATGCCCGCCACGCGGGAGACATTCGCTCCGGACGAGGCCGGGTCGACATTGCCCGCCGCGGTGAAGAACTGCGGAATGCACCCGGACAGGCCGATACCGAAAAGGGTCCAGCCGAGGAGAGCCATCGGCACCCAGGGGGAGAGCGAGGCGAGGGCCAGGCCGAGGGCCGCGAGGCCGGCTCCGTACCGTACGACGAAGACCCGGCCGAAGCGGGCCACCACCCGGTCGGTGACGAACCGGCCCACGGTCATGGCGGTGGAGAAGCCGCCGTACGCCAGGGCCGCGGTCGCGGCGGGAGCGTCGAGCACGTCCTTGAGATGCAGCACACTCCAGTCGTTCGCCACGCCCTCGCACAGCATGAGCATGAAGGCGAGCACGCCCAGTGCCCAGACCTGCGACGGTGTACGGCGCCTGGCGGCCGGGGCCGACGTCTTCGGCGAGCCGGGTTCCGCCGTCTTCGGGCCGGTCGGAGCGGGTGCGGGGTGCTCCGGGGGCAGCATGCCCGGCACCAGCGCGAGGGTGATCAGTACGCCGGCCGCCGCCACGACGGCGAGGGTGAGGGAGGGCTGCCAGTCCCAGCTGATGGTGCGGGCGCCGATCAGGGCGGCGATGACGCCGCCGACCGAGAACACCGCGTGAAAGGCCGACATGACGGGACGGCCGTAACCGCGCTCCACCTGAACAGCCTGTGTGTTCATACTGACGTCCAGGCAGCCGTTACCGAACCCGAGCGCCAGCAGGGCCGCCGCCAGGGTCCACGGCGAGTCCGCCAGGCCGGGCAGGACGACCGTGGCGCTGCACAGGGCGCCGCCGGCCAGCACGATGGCGCGGCTGCCGAACCGGTCGGCCAACGCCCCGCAGAGCTGCATGCCCGCGAAGGCGCCGCCGCCCAGGAAGAGCAGCAGCCAGCCCAGGACGGCATGGGTGATGCCGACCCGGTGCTCGATCGCGGGAATGTGCACGATCCACATCCCCATGACGAAACCGTTGAGCGCGAAAGCCACGAAGGTGCAGGCACGCGCCGTACGCAAGCGCCGCGACGGCGGCGACCCGGTGGTGGAGGCAGTCGTTTCACTCATCACGGCTGACCATAACGCACACTTGGTGTGTGCGTAAGGGCATTCGGGGACTTCCGGCGCGTTCCGGGGCGGGCCGGGAGCGGCGGCGCCGGCAGGTGGCAGGTGGGCGCCGGACTCCGCCCAACTCCGGGCCGCCGCAGCGGCGTTCGCCGTACCAGGCCCGGCAGGGCGTCACACGTGCACGATGTTCACGCCGGCGGCGCGCATCTCCTCGACCACCGTCGAGCCCTGGGGCGCGTCGGTCACCACCACGTCGAGCTGTTCGACCGAACAGATCCTGCCGAGCGCCACCCGCCCCAGCTTCTCCGCGGTGGCCACCAGGATGATGCGCCGCGCCGCCCGGGCCGCGACCCGCTTCACGTGCACGTCGTCCAGGCTGTAGGCGGTGGCGCCGCTGGCCGCGTCCACCCCGCAGCAGCCCAGGATGAAGGTGTCGTAGCGCAGGTCCTCGAAGGTGCGCAGCGCCGTCTCCCCGTAGAAGGACAGCTCCCCCGGCCTGACCTGCCCGCCGGGGAGCAGCAGGCGGATGCCCTCGTGCTCGGCGAGCGGCATGGTCGCGTGCAGGGACAGCGGGGTGACGGTGAGCCGGCGGCCCGCCATGGCGTGGGCGACGGCCACCGCCGTGGTGCCGGTGTCCAGGGCGACGGTCTCCCCGTCGTTGAGCATCCGCACGACCACGTCCGCCAGCTTGGCCTTGGTCTCGCTGCCGACCATGGACCGTACCGCGTACGGCGGTTCCACCCCGCTGAGCAGGGCGGTCACGGCGCCGCCGTGCACCCGGCGGAGCGCGCCCCGGGATTCCAGGAGTTCCAGGTCCCGGCGGATGGTCATCTCCGACGTCTGGGTGGAGCGGGCGAGTTCGGCCACGGAGGCCCGGTTGCGCTCGGCCAGGAGGGCCAGGATGAACCGGTGGCGTTCGGAGACATTCATGCCGCTGATGTAGCACATCAACACGCCCGCTGCGAGTTGGTTCCCTTCCGCCCGTTGGGCTTCCCGGCCTGTCGGGGAAACGACGGTTGACATCCGACCATGGCGCGTGTGTACTCACACGCACACTGTGTGCGTACGGGACCGGCTTCCGGAGAGGTGATGGCATGACGGCGGTGCTCTTCGACATGTTCGGCGTGATCGCCCGGCAGCAGTCCCCCGCCGCCTACGCCCGGCTGGAGAAGACGGCCGGACGGTCCGGCGCCGCTTTCTGGGACAGTTACTGGGGCTTGCGTCAGCCTTATGACCGCGGTGACCAGAACGGTGCGCAGTATTGGCGGGCGGTCGCCGAAGCGCTCGGAACGCATTTCGACGAGGAGCGCGTCGCGGAACTCATCGCCGCCGATGTGGCGAGCTGGAGCCGGATCGACGACGAGATGGTGGAATGCGTCGCGGAACTCGCGGACAGCGGCACCACCATCGGTCTGCTGTCGAACATTCCGGAAGAATTGGCGGCGCATTACGAGGAGACCCAGGAGTGGCTGAAGCACTTCTCGGTCCTGGCCTTCTCCTGTCGCATCGGGCACGCCAAGCCGGAGCCCGGCGCGTACACGTGGTGCGGTACGGCGTTCGGCCTGCCGCCCGAGCGCGTCCTGTTCGTCGACGACCGGGCGGACAACGTACGGGCGGCCGAGGCCCTGGGGATGCGCGGCCACCTGTTCACGTCGCTCGCGGAGCTGCGCCCGGCGCTGCGCTGACGGCGCCGCGCTGCTCGGTGCCGTACTGCTCGGCGCCACACTGACGGCGGACGCCCGGCGCGCCCTTCCATACCGGCGCCGGGGCGGGGGACCTGACACTCCCGCCCCGGCGCCTCGTCGTGTGACGCGCCCGCCCGACAGCCCGACGACCCCGAACAAACCCACCGCCCAAGTTCTCATCAACAGTGTTTGAAATTTGCGTAAGGACGTGAAACGAACACTCCAACTCTTCGTATGTCGCCCCTTAGAGCCTTGTCGAAGTCTCCCGCGGCCCCGGCGAAGGAACTCCGCCACCGCCCGGCCGAACTCCACCCCTCCCCCGCGGCACCCCGTTCCCCCAGCTCACGCGCACCATCAGCGCTTCTCCCCCAGCCCCGCCCGCACACCGATCTGATGCATTCCAGCCGATTCACAGACGATCAAGCAAAACGAACATGCTGACTGTTAGTGTCGATGGCGTCAGAAGTTGAAGTGCCCGGCCGGGGACCGATCACCCCGCGGTGTCCGGGCCCACCACCGGACCGCACGCCACCCCTGCCACCTCCCCGCCACCGGCCGGCCTTCAGGGCCCGCCCGGGTGGCGCCCGTCAGGGGCCGGACCGGCGTGCCCGCGCATCCCGTCACCCATGCCCGGCAACAGCATGTCTTCTTCGAGGAGAACTGTTCATGGACGCCACCAACGTACGTGATCTGCTCTATTACCCGGTCAGCGCCCAGAAGATGGTGCGCGGCGAAGGGGTCTACCTTTACGACGAGGACGGCAACGAATACCTCGACTGCGCCTCCGCCACCTTCAACCTCAGCCTCGGGTACTCCCACCCGGCGGTCATCCAGGCGATGAAGGACCAGCTGGACGTCTTCACCCACCTGACCTCCTCCGTGCAGAGCGACCCGATCAACGGCCTGGTGCGCCGGCTGGTGGAGGTCTCCCCCGGCAACCTGACCAAGGTCCACCCGAAGGTCTCCGGCGGTTCCACCGCCAACGAGGGCGCCATCAAGATGGCGCAGCACGCCACGGGACGCTCGGAGGTCATCTCCCTTTTCCGCAGCCACCTCGGGCAGACCATGATGATGACCTCGATGTCGGGCAACGCCTTCCGCAAGGAGCCGTTCCCCTCGCTCTTCCCGCGCACCCTCCAGGTGCCGGACCCGTACTGCTTCCGCTGCTTCTACGGGCAGCAGCAGGGCAGTTGCGGGATGATGTGCGTGGACCGCATCGAGGACTTCCTGGAGTACGCCAGCACTGGGCAGGTCGCCGCCATCATGGTGGAGCCGATCTCCGGCAACGGCGGCAACATCGTCCCGCCGGACGGCTATTTCCAGAAGCTGCGGGCCTTCTGCGACGAGCACGACATCGTGCTGATCTTCGACGAGATCCAGACCGGCATCGGCCGTACGGGCCGGATGTTCGCGGCGCAGCACTTCGACGTGGAGCCGGACGCCATCACCACCGCGAAGGGGCTCGGCGGTTCGGGCGCGCAGGTCGCGGCGATCCTGACCAACGAGCGGCTGGCGGGCCTGCCGGCCAACCACCACTCCTTCACCTACGGCGCCAACCTGCTGGCGGCCTCGGCGGCCAACGTCACCCTCGACATCGTCCGGCAGTCGGAGTTCCTGGCCAACGTCCGGGCCACCGGCAACCTCATCCTCGGCCGGCTCGCGGACATGCGGACCCGCTACCCGGCCGTCGCCGACGTGCGCGGCGTCGGCCTCATGATCGGTTTCGAGATCGCGCACCCCGACGGCAAGCCCGCCGTCAAGCTGACCAACCACCTGGCGAGCGCGGCCGGGCAGCACGGACTGATCCTGCGCACCTCCCGGTACGGCTACGGCAATGTCCTCAAGATCCGGCCGCCGCTGATCCTCACCCTCGACCAGGCCGAGCTGCTCTGCGACCGCCTGGAGAACCTCTTCCGCGCGGAGCTGGCCGCATGACCCGGCTGAAGAGCCTGCTGACGGGCCTGGGGCAGCACGTCAGGACCGAGCTGACGGCCTACGCCGACCGGGGCCTGGCCCGGCAGGTGCACGGTGACTCCCCCGGCGGCGACGCGCAGTTCGACGTGGACGAGGTGGCCGAGCGGGCCGTGCTGACGTATCTGCGCGAGCACGCGGACGTACCGCTCGCGGTCTACACCGAGGACGGCTCGCTGGTCGAGCTGGCCCCCGACCCGCGGTACGTGCTGGTCGTGGACCCCATCGACGGCACCCGGCCGACCTCGGCCGGACTGGAGATGGGCATGGTCTCGATCGCCGCGGCGCCGCTGGCGGGGCCCGCGCCGACGCTGGACGACGTCACCGCGGCGTACCTGCTGGAGATCAAATCGGGGGCGTGGATCTACGGTGACGACGACGAAGGGCTGACGCACGGCGGCTTCCCGCACGCGCTGCCCCGGCTGAGCCGGACCATTGACCCGGCGAAGATGTTCTGGTCGATCGAGTTCAACGGCCACCCCATGCACCTGATGACGGCGGCCTACGCGCATCTGGTGGACCGGTCCGCCAACACCGGCGGCATCTTCGTGTTCAACAGCGCCACCTTCTCGATCTCCCGCATCATCACCGGCCAGCTCGACGCGTACGTGGACATCGGCAACCGCGTCCTGCGCGACCACCCGGCGACCGAGGCGGACTTCCTCGCGGCCGGGCGCGGCTCGATCCTGCACCTGTTCCCGTACGACATCGCCGCCGCGGCCTACCTCGCCAAGCGCGCCGGGGTCACCATCACCGACGCGTACGGCGCGGACCTGGGGACCACCCAGCTGCTCGACCTGGACCCGATGAACCAGAAGTCGTGCATCGCGGCGGCCACCCCCCAGCTGCACAAGGAACTGCTCGGCGCCATCCGGTGGGACCTCCCCGGCGCCGCCCCCACCAGCGCAGGAGGAACCCGATGAAGGCCCTGATCCTGAACGAGCGGCGCGCGGTGTCGCTGGTCGACCATCCGAAGCCGGCGGCCTCGGCGCCCACCGACGTGGTGATACGGGTCGTGCAGACCGGCATCTGCGGCACCGACCGCAGTGTGCTGGTGGGCAAGTTCCCCGCCGAGCCGGGTGTGGTGATGGGACACGAGGCGGTCGGCACCGTGGACGCGGTGGGATCGGCGGTGACCGCGCACAAACCGGGTGACCGCGTCATCATCAACCCGACGCTCTACTGCGGCGGTTGCCCGTCGTGCCTGCGCGGGCACTGGGATTTCTGTGCCAACAAGGCCGGTACGGAGGTCGGGCTCGACCTGGACGGCGCGTTCGCCGAGTTCATCCGGCTGCCCGAGCGTTTCGTCCACACCCTGCCCGAGGGCATGGACTTCGACCGCGCGGTGGTCGTGGAGCCGCTGGCGTGCGCGCTGAACAACATCGAGGCGGGCCGGCTGGAGGCCGGCGAGACCGCGGTGATCGTCGGCGGCGGGCCGGTGGGCGTGGTCTGCGCGATGGCGGCCCGGCACTACGGTGCCCGGGTCCTGCTGATCGAGCCGGACCCGTACCGGCAGGAGCTGTGCCGCACGGTGTTCGCGCGGGACGGTGACGGCCGGGTGACCGTGCACACGCCGGACGACCCGGACCTCGCCGGGCGCGGTGACGTGGTCGTCGACACCGTGGGCAGTCTGCTGGAGCAGAGCCTGGGCTACGCCGCGGTCCGCGGCCGTGTGGTGATCATGGGCTACAACAGCAAGGCGTCGGCCACCGTGCGGCCGCTGGAGATCCTTCAGCGCGGACTGCAGATCATCGGGGCCGGTGACTACAACAGCCAGGTGTTCCCGAAGGCGATCGAGCTGGCCCGGTGGCTGCCGCTGGAGCGCCTGGTGACCCACCGCTTCCCGCTGGAGGAGCACAAGGCGGCGTTCGCCGCGCTGGCCGCGGCGCCCGAGACCCCGTACTCCGCGCTCAAGGTGGTGCTCGTACCGGAGTGACAGGTCCGGCCCCGGACTCTTCCGGCCGGCCCGCGAGGCCGGCCGGAAGAGCCGTCGATGGAAGAGCCGTCGGCCGGACGACCGTCAGGAAGCACCGTCAGGAGAAGTCGACGGCGGCCGGCGACGAGCAGGGCGTACTGCACCCACACGGTGCTGCGCCGTGCCCGGTAGCTCATCGGGACGGCTAGCGCGGTCAGACCGGAGACGAGGGACAGCCACATGACCGTCTGGGCCACGCCCACCAGCGGCCCGCTCGCCCCGTCACCGCTGTACGCCTGGTTGAGGACCACGATCGCGAACAGCACGTACGCGACGCCGAGCAGCGGGATGCCGAGGGCGGCGAACACCCGCAGCGCGGTCGTGGACGGTGCGAACGGATCGGGCGCGGACGACGACAGGTCGGCGGCGGCGGACGAAGGGGCTGATGCGTTCATGATCCCCAGCCTGCCCGCAACGGCACGGCACGGTATCGGGGCGGGTACTCAGAGGCGGGGGCACGCGTACTCAGTGCCCGTCAGGTCTCGTACGTGTGGACCCCACGCCCCGTCCTGCGCCCCAGCAGCCCCGCCGCCGCCATGCGCTGGAGCAGCGGCGGCGGGGCGTACAGCGGTTCCTCGAACTCGTCGTAGAGGGACGGCGCGCTCCAAGACCGCCTCTGGGACCGTCTTCAGCAGCCGTCCCTAGTGGAACTGCTCCTCTTCGGTCGAGCCGCGCAGCGCGGTCGTCTCGGAGGCCGGGTTGACGGCGCCGGCGACCAGGTCGAAGTAGCCGGTGCCGACCTCGCGCTGGTGCTTGACGGCGGTGAAGCCGTGCTGCTGGGCGGCGAACTCGCGCTCCTGGAGGTCGACGTAGGCGGTCATGCCGTGTTCGGCGTAGCCGCGCGCGAGGTCGAACATGCCGTGGTTGAGGGAGTGGAAGCCGGCCAGGGTGATGAACTGGAAGCGGTAGCCCATCGCGCCCAGTTCGCGCTGGAACTTGGCGATCTGGTCGTCGTCCAGGGCCGCCTTCCAGTTGAAGGAGGGCGAGCAGTTGTAGGCCAGCAGCTGGTCGGGGTACCGCGCGTGGACCGCCTCGGCGAACTCGCGGGCCTGGGCCAGGTCGGGTGTGCCGGTCTCCATCCACAGCAGGTCCGCGTACGGGGCGTACGCCAGGCCGCGGGCGATGGCGGGGGCCATGCCGTTCTCGACGCGGTAGAAGCCCTCCGCGGTGCGCTCCCCGGTGCAGAAGCGGGCGTCGGTCTCGTCGACGTCGCTGGTCAGCAGGTTGGCGGCGAGAGCGTCGGTACGGGCGACGATCACCGTCGGCACATCGGCGATGTCGGCGGCCAGGCGGGCCGCGCCCAGGGTACGGAGGTGCTGGGAGGTGGGCACCAGGACCTTGCCGCCGAGGTGGCCGCACTTCTTCTCGGAGGCGAGCTGGTCCTCGTAGTGGATGCCGGCCGCGCCCGCCTCGATCATCGCCTTGGTCAGCTCGAAGGCGTTGAGCGGGCCGCCGAACCCGGCCTCGGCGTCGGCGACGATCGGCACCAGCCAGTCGGTGCCCCCCGCCGGGGAATCCGTGCCCGCGCCTTCGGCGGTGGCGATCTGGTCGGCGCGCAGCAGGGCGTTGTTGATGCGGCGCACCACCTGCGGCACCGAGTTGGCCGGGTACAGGCTCTGGTCGGGGTAGGTGTGGCCGGCCTGGTTGGCGTCGGCGGCGACCTGCCAGCCGGAGAGGTAGACCGCCTGGAGTCCCGCCTTGACCTGCTGCACTGCCTGGCCGCCGGTCAGGGCGCCGAGGGCGTGGAGGTAGTCCTGCTCGTGCAGTTGGCGCCACAGGCGCTCGGCGCCGCGCCGGGCCAGGGTGTGTTCCTCGCGGACGCTGCCGGACAGCCGCAGCACGTCGGCGGCGCTGTGGGTACGGGTGGTGCCCTGCCACCGCGGGTCGGTCGCCCACCGCCGGGCCAGTTCCTCGGCCGTCTCGGTGCCTGCCTGTGCCATGACCATCTCCCGGTTGTTCGCTCGGACCACTGTGCTGGGTGGTGGACTGCTGAAGTGGGTCGCTGAGGTGGGTTGCTCAGGTGGGTTGCTGAGGTGGGTTGCTGAGGTGGGTTGCTGGTGAAGGGTGCGAATTCTCGGCACCGGGTGCACCCGGTGCACCCGGTGCCGTAACAGCGCCACGAACTGCTGAGGTGCGGCCCGCCGGAGGTCCCGGTGGCGGGGTGAGCAATGCTGCCGGGGGCCGCACTGCCGACTCTGACAGTGGCACTACGTGCCATCAACGGTGGACCGTAGCCAAGTTCTGCCCATCTTGTGCCGCCCTTCTGCCAAGGTTGCGAAGGCCCGTGGCAGCCGTACGGCGGCTAGGGTGAGCCGGGCGGCAGCGACGGAGGGGGCACCATGAGCAAGATCTACGCCGGGGCGCGGCTGCGCCGGCTGCGGGAGGAGCGCGGGCTGAGCCAGGCCGCGCTGGCCCGTCTGCTGGCCATCTCGCCCAGCTACCTGAACCAGATGGAGCACGACTCCCGGCCGCTGACCGTGCCCGTACTGCTGCGGCTGACCGAGTCCTTCGGGGTGGACCCCGGCTTCTTCTCCGAACGCGACACCAGCCGGGTGCTGGCCGACCTGCGCGAGGCGCTGGCCGACGAGCTGGCGGCCGGCCGGGTCTCCCCCACCGACCTGTCCGAACTCGCCTCCCGGCAACCCGCGGTGGCGTCGGTGCTGCTCGGACTCGGGCGGCGCAACCTGGCGCTGACCGAGCGGCTGGCGGAGGTGGCGGAGGGCCGGGACGGCGGCGGCACCGATCCGGCTGCGCCGCTCTCCCCGCACGAGGAGATCCGCGAGTTCTTCTACCGGCGGCAGAACTATCTGCACGAGGCGGACACCGCCGCCGAGGAACTCGCCGCCGAGCTGGGTGTCCGCCCCGGTGAGGTGGGACGCGCCCTGACCGCCCGGCTCACCGCACGGCACGGCATACGGCTCGTCGACACACCCGACGGGCCGCTGCACCACTACGATCCGTCCGCCCGGGTGCTGCGCCTGTCGGCGGGGCTGCGGCCCGGGCAGCGCGCCTTCCGCATGGCGACCCAGCTGGCGCTGCTGGAGGCCGGCGAGGAGCTGTCGCGGCTCGCCTCCGAGGACTTCGAGGAGGGCACGACGGCCTGGTCGCTGGCGAGGATCGGGGTCGCCAACTACTTCGCGGCGGCGCTGGTGCTGCCGTACGGCCCGTTCCACGCCGCGGCCGAGGAGCTGCGGTACGACATCGAGCGGCTGACCGACCGGTTCGGCCTCGGGTACGAGACGGTGTGCCACCGGCTGAGCACCCTGCAACGGCCGCGCCGGCGCGGAGTCCCGTTCTCCTTCGTCCGCGTCGACCGGGCCGGCAACATGTCCAAGCGGCAGTCCGCCACCGGCTTCCACTTCTCCCGGGCGGGCGGTACCTGCCCGCTGTGGAACGTCTACGAGGCGTTCACCGCGCCCAGCCGTATCCACGTACAGATAGCCGCCATGCCGGACGGCCGCCGCTATCTGTGGACGGCCCGCACCGTCACCCGGCACCGCGGCGGCTGGGGCGATCCCGGCAAGACCTTCGCCGTCGGCCTCGGCTGCGAGATCCGGCACGCCTCCCGGCTGGTCTACTCCGACGGCCTCGACCTGGACAACGCCGGCGCCGCCACCCCGATCGGCATGGGCTGCCGGGTCTGCGAACGCCTGGAGTGCCCGCAGCGCGCCGTGCCGCCCCTCGGCCGTGCGCTGGCCATCGACGAGAACAGCAGCACGTTCGTGCCGTACCCGGTGCGGGAGGGCTGACGGACGTACGCGGACGCCGCAGCCTCGTCCGGGGCCCTGGCGGATCACCGGCACCCCTGGACTTACTAGGACGTCCAACTATATGTTCGTGCCGTAGGCCCGCGGTGCAGGGAAGCCGGTGCGAATCCGGCGTGGTCCCGCCACTGTGACCGGGGAGTGCGACGTCGAGCAACACGCCACTGACGCGGGTGCGTCGGGAAGGCGGGCGGCGCACGGTGATCCGGAAGCCAGGATACCGGCCGCGGGTGTTGTTCCGTGTTGTCCACGAGGATGGAGCAGACACGCATGGCACCGGTGCGTACCCCCAGCCCAGGTGATCCGGCCCGGCCCGCGGCACCGCCCGCGCGCTGACGGTTCCACGCCTTCGCGTCCCACGGCCCCGCCACGGTCCGCGCGCCACCCGCGCCGCCCGTGGGCCCGGCCGTGCCATCCCCGGATCTCACCTGACGAGAGCAGGCCTTCCATGGTCCGAGAACTGACCCACTTCATCGGCGGCGAGCACGTACCGGGAACATCGGGTGCCTACGGCGATGTGTACGACCCCAACACCGGCACCGTGCAGGCCCGGGTCCCGCTGGCGGACCGGGCCGGGACGACGGCCGCGATCGCCGACGCCGCGGCGGCCCAGCCCGAGTGGGGCGAGTGGAACCCGCAGCGGCGCGCCCGCGTGCTGCTCACCTTCCTGCGCCTGGTCGAGGGCGAGCGCGAGTCACTGGCCCGGCTGCTGTCGAGCGAGCACGGCAAGACGGTCGCGGACGCGCACGGCGACCTCCAGCGCGGCCTGGAGGTGGTGGAGTTCGCGGCCGGCATCCCGCACCTGCTCAAGGGCGAGTTCACCGACAACGCCGGGACCGGCATCGACGTGCACTCGCTGCGCCGCCCGATCGGCGTGGTGGCCGGGATCACCCCGTTCAACTTCCCGGCGATGATCCCGCTGTGGAAGGCCGCGCCGGCCATCGCCTGCGGCAACGCGTTCATTCTGAAGCCGTCCGAGCGGGCCCCGTCCGTACCGCTGCGGCTCGCCGAGCTGTTCCTGGAGGCGGGCCTGCCGCCGGGCATCCTCAATGTCGTGCACGGCGGCAAGGAGTCGGTGGACACGCTGCTGGAGGACCCGCGCGTCGAGGCACTCGGCTTCGTCGGGTCGACGCCGATCGCCGCGCACATCTACGCGACGGCCGCCGCGCACGGCAAGCGCGCCCAGTGCTTCGGCGGCGCCAAGAACCACCTGATCGTGATGCCGGACGCCGACCTCGACCAGGTGGTGGACGCGCTGGTCGGCGCCGGGTACGGCTCGGCGGGCGAGCGCTGCATGGCGATCTCGGTCGCCGTACCGGTGGGCGAGGAGACCGCCGACGCGCTGGTGGCACGGCTCAAGGAGCGGGTCGGCACACTGCGCATCGGCCGTTCCGACGACCCGCACGCCGACTTCGGGCCGCTGGTGAGCCGTGACGCGCTGGACCGGGTCCGCGCCTATGTGGACCTCGGTGTCACCGAGGGCGCGGAACTCGTCGTGGACGGGCGCGGCTTCACCCTGCCCGGCCACGAGGACGGCTTCTTCGCCGGCGCGTCGCTCTTCGACCGGGTCACCCCGGACATGCGGATCTACCAGGAGGAGATCTTCGGCCCGGTCCTGTCGGTGGTACGGGCGGCGGACTACGAGGAGGCGCTGCGGCTGCCCACGGAGCACCCGTACGGCAACGGCGTGGCCATCTTCACCCGCGACGGTGACACCGCGCGGGACTTCAGCCGCCGGGTGGACACCGGCATGATCGGCGTGAACGTGCCGATCCCGGTGCCGGTCGCGTACCACACCTTCGGCGGCTGGAAGCGGTCCGGCTTCGGCGACCTGAACCAGCACGGCCCGGACGCGATCCGCTTCTACACCCGTACGAAGACCGTCACCTCGCGCTGGCCCTCCGGGGTCAAGGAGGGCGCGAGCTTCACCATCCCGACGATGGGCTGAGCGCGATGAGCGTCATGACCACCGCCGCCACGGCGGCCTCGCTGACCTCCCTCACCGCCGACCAGCTCGCCATCGTCGAGACGACGCTGGACTTCGCGCAGGAGCACATCGCGCCGCACGCCGTGGCCTGGGACCAGGACAAGCACTTCCCCGTGGACGTGCTGCGCAAGGCCGCCGGGCTCGGGCTCGGCGGGATCTACGTACGCGAGGAGTGCGGCGGTTCCGCGCTGAGCCGCGCGGACGGCGTGCTGGTCTTCGAGGTGCTGGCCACCGCCTGCCCGTCCATCGCGGGCTACCTCTCCATCCACAACATGGTCGCCTGGATGATCGACCGGTACGGCGACGCCGCGCAGCGCGCCCGTTGGCTGCCCGGCCTGTGCTCGATGGCCGACCTGGGCAGCTACTGCCTGACCGAGCCGGGCGCCGGGTCCGACGCGGCGGCGCTGCGCACGCGTGCGGTGCGCGACGGCGACGCCTATGTGCTGACCGGCGTGAAGCAGTTCATCTCCGGTGCCGGGACCTCGCAGGTGTACGTGGTGATGGCCCGTACCGGCGAGGACGGCCCTGGCGGCATCTCGGCGTTCCTCGTCGAACGGGGCGACCCGGGGCTGTCGTTCGGCGCCAACGAGAAGAAGATGGGCTGGAACGCGCAGCCGACCCGGCAGGTGATCCTCGACGAGGTGCGCGTCCCCGCCGACCGGCGGCTCGGCGCGGAGGGCGACGGCTTCCGTATCGCGATGAGCGGGCTGAACGGCGGCCGCCTCGGCATCGCCGCCTGCTCCCTCGGCGGCGGGCAGAGCGCGCTGCACGCGGCGCAGGCGTACCTCGCGGACCGGGAGGCGTTCGGGGGGCGGCTGCTGGAGGCGCAGGCGTTGCAGTTCCGGCTCGCCGACATGGCGACCGAGCTGGCCGCCGCCCGCGCGCTGGTGCGGCAGGCGGCCGAGGCGCTGGACCGCGCCGACCCGCAGGCGCCCCAGCTGTGCGCCATGGCCAAACGGTTCGCCACCGACACGGGCTACGCCGTCGCCGACCGTGCGCTGCAGCTGCACGGGGGCTATGGCTACCTGAGTGAGTACGGCATCGAGAAGATCGTCCGCGATCTTCGGGTGCACCAGATCCTGGAAGGGACGAACGAGATCATGCGTGTGATCGTGGCCCGCGGGCTGACCGGGGCGAAGGGCGGCGGCGCCCGCGCCGGGGCGGAGGCCGCCCGATGACCGACGACTCCGTACTGCTGCGGACCGAGGGCCGCGCGGCGTACCTCACGCTCAACCGGCCGAAGGCCCTCAACGCCCTCGACCACGCCATGGTGCGCCGGATCGACGCGGCCCTGGACGCGTGGGAGCGCGACCCCGCGGTGGAGACCGTGGTGATCACGGGTGCGGGCGAGCGCGGACTGTGCGCGGGCGGCGACATCCGCGCCATCCACGCGGACGCGCGGGCCGGGGGCGGGGCCGCGTCCGCCGCGTTCTGGCGCGACGAGTACCGGCTCAACGCCCGCATCGCGCGCTTCCCCAAGCCGTACGTCGCCGTGATGGACGGCATCGTGATGGGCGGCGGCGTCGGCGTCTCGGCGCACGGCAGCGTACGGATCGTCACCGAGCGCTCCAAGGTCGCCATGCCCGAGACCGGCATCGGCTTCGTACCGGACGTCGGCGGCACGTACCTGCTGGCGCTCGCGCCCGGGGAACTGGGCACGCACCTGGCCCTGACCGGTGCACCGGTGGGGGCCGGGGACGCGCTGCTGTGCGAACTCGCCGACCACTTCGTCCCGTCGGAGCGGGTGGCCGGGCTGCCGGCGGATCTCGCCGCCGCCCCGGTGCCCGAGGTACTGCCCCGGTACGTACAGGAGGTGCCAGAGGGCGAACTGGCGGCCCACCGTGAGTGGATCGACCCCTGCTACGCGGCCGGCACCGTCGAGGAGATCGTGGACCGGCTGCTCGGCAGCGGCGTCCCGGAGGCCAAGGAGGCCGCCGAGACGATCCTCGCCAAGTCCCCCACCTCGCTGAAGGTGACCCTGGCCGCGCTGCGCCGGGCCCGCGGCCTGGGGCCGCTGGAGCGGGTCCTGGACCAGGAGTACCGCGTCTCGTGCGCGGCGCTGGCCTCGCCGGACCTGGTCGAGGGCATCCGCGCGCAGGTGATCGACAAGGACCGCGCGCCGCGCTGGTCCCCCGCCACCCTCGCCGAGGTCACCGACGAGGCCGTGGCCCGGTTCTTCGCCCCGCTCGGCGCCCGCGAACTGGGGCTCGCCGACGGTGCCGGTACGCAGGAGGTGCCCTGGTGAGCACGGAGACCCGGCAGGAGGGCGGCGCGCCCGCCACCGTCGCCTTCGTCGGACTCGGCAACATGGGCGGCCCGATGGCCGCCAACCTGGTCAAGGCCGGTCACCGGGTGACCGGTTTCGACCTCGTACCGGAAGCGCTGGCGGCGGCCGCCGAGGCCGGTGTCGAGCCCGCCGCCTCGGCGTCCGCCGCCGTGACGGACGCGGACGTGGTGCTCACCATGCTGCCCGCCGGACGGCACGTCCTGGCCCTCTACCAGGACGGCGGGCTGCTCGCGGCGGCCCGCCCCGGCACCCTGTTCGTCGACTGCTCGACCATCGACGTGGCCGACGCCCGCGCCGCCCACGAGGCCGCCGGACGCGCCGGTCACCAGGCGCTGGACGCACCGGTCTCGGGCGGTGTGGTCGGGGCCGAGGCCGGCACGCTGACGTTCATGGCGGGCGGCGGCACGGCGGAGTTCGCGCGCGCCGAGCCGCTGCTCACGGCGATGGGCAAGAAGGCCGTGCACTGCGGCGCGGCGGGCGCCGGGCAGGCCGCGAAGATCTGCAACAACATGATCCTCGGCATATCGATGATCGGCGTCAGCGAGGCGTTCGTCCTCGGCGAGAGCCTGGGCCTGTCCCACCAGGCCCTGTACGACGTGGCGTCCACCGCCAGCGGCCAGTGCTGGGCGCTGAGCGTCAACTGCCCGGTGCCGGGACCGGTGCCGGGCAGCCCCGCCAACCACGGCTACCGGCCGGGCTTCGCGGCACCGCTGATGGCCAAGGACCTGGGCCTGGCCGCCAACGCGGTCCGGGCCGCCGGCGTGGACGCGGAACTCGGCCTGCGCGCCGCCGAGCTGTACGCGGCGTTCGCCGAGGGGGACGGCGCGGCGGAGGACTTCTCCGGGATCGTACGCACCATCCGGCAGCGCTCCGGCGGCGGCGTGGACACACAGGCATCCGAGCAGAACGGAACGACGACCGCATGACCGACAGCACCACGCCCGTGGACGACCGTACCCACCCGTACGAGACGATCCTCGTCGAGCGCACCGGCCGTACCGCCACGCTCACCCTCAACCGCCCCAAGGCGCTCAACGCCCTCAACCTCCAGGTGATGACCGAGGTGGTGGCGGCCACCGAGGAACTGGACAGCGACCCGGACATCGGCTGCATCATCATCACCGGCTCGGCGAAGGCGTTCGCCGCCGGAGCCGACATCAAGGAGATGCGCCCGCGGTCGTACATGGACATGTACCTCAGCGACTGGTTCACCGCCTGGGACCGCCTCGGCGCGCTGCGCACGCCCACCGTCGCGGCGGTGGCCGGCCACGCGCTGGGCGGCGGCTGCGAACTGGCGATGCTCTGCGACCTCCTGCTCGCCGCCGACACCGCAGTCTTCGGCCAGCCCGAGATCAAGCTGGGCGTCATCCCCGGCATCGGCGGCTCCCAGCGGCTCACCCGCGCCGTCGGCAAGGCCAAGGCGATGGACCTGTGCCTGACCGGCCGCACCATGGACGCGACGGAGGCCGAGCGCGCCGGACTGGTCTCCCGGGTGGTACCGGCCGCCGACCTGCTGACCGAGGCCCGCACCGTCGCCGAACAGGTCGCGTCGATGTCGGCACCGGTCGCGATGATGGCCAAGGAAGCCGTCAACCGCGCCTTCGAGACCACCCTCGCCGAGGGCGTGCGCTTCGAGCGCCGCCTGTTCCACGCGGTGTTCGCCACCGCGGACCAGAAGGAGGGCATGGCGGCGTTCGTGGAGAAGCGGGCGGCGGAGTTCACTCACCGGTGAGCGTCCTCGGGGCCCGCCGCGCCGGGGCGGGCCCCGACCACCGGATACGGCACATGCGTCCGCCGGTCCGGGTCCACCGCGAGGCGGCCGCCCGCCGGGGGACGGGCGCGCTGGGCGCAGTCGCGGCGTTCGCAGAGGCGGCAGCCGAGGCCGATGGGGGTGGCTGCCCGGGGGTCGTCGAGGGCGATGCCTGCCGCGTAGACGAGGCGGTGGGCGTGGCGGAGTTCGCAGCCGAGGGCGACGGCGAAGTCGGCGCGGGGGGCGTGGTGGCCGAAGCCGCCGCGGGTCACGGTGCGGGCGATCCAGAAGTGGCGTTTGCCGTCCGGCATCTCGGCGACCTGGGTGAGGACGCGGCCGGGGGCGGCGAACGCCTCGTAGACCGTCCACAGGGGGCAGGTGCCGCCGAGGCGGGAGAAGTGGAAGTCGGTGGCGGACTGGCGTTTGGAGATGTTGCCGGCCCGGTCCACGCGCAGGAAGGCGAAGGGGATGCCGCGCCGGCCGGGGCGCTGGAGGGTGCTGAGCCGGTGGCAGACCGTCTCGAAGCCGACGCCGAAGCGGGCCTGGAGGAGTTCGATGTCGTAGTGCAGTTCCTCGGCGGCCGCGTGGAAGGCGGTGTACGGCATGAGGAGGGCGCCCGCGAAGTAGTCGGCGAGGCCGATGCGGGTGAGGGCGGCGGATTCGGGCGAGGAGGGGCGGGCGGTGGCGGTGAGGGTGTCGAGGAGGGAGCGTTGCTCCAGTAAGGCCAGTTGGGTGGCCAGTTGGAAGGCGCGGCGGCCTTCGGTGAGCCAGGGTGAGAGGAAGAGCAGGCCCGCTTCGGGGTCGTAGCGGCGGACGTCGGGCGACCGGCCGGGGGCGGCCTGGACGACCCGTACACCGTGCCGTTCCGCGAGGCGGGCGGTGAGCGCGTCGGCCGCTCGGGCCGGGCGCAGGCCCAGTTCGGCGGCGGTGCGTTCGGCGGCGGTGTCCAGCGCGTCGACGTGGTTGTGGTGGGCGTGGAAGAAGTCCCGTACCTCGTCGTGCGGTTCGGCGGGCGGCAGGACGGTGTGGTCGCCCGGTCCGGCGAGGGCGGCGGCCTGTTCGGTGGCGTAGCGGTAGCGGCGGTGCAGGGCGACCAGGGCACGGGCCACCTCGGGGTGGTCGCGGGCGACCTCGGCGATCTCCTCGGCGGGCGGCGGGGTGCCGCACGCCTCGTCGCCGAGAGCGGCGCGCAGGTCGGTGGTGAGGCGTTCCTCGTCGGCCTCCGAGAAGTACTCGGCGTCGACGCCCAGGACTTCGGCGATGCGCAGCAGGACGGGGGCGGTCAGCGGGCGCTGGCTCTGCTCGATCTGGTTGAGGTAGCTGGTGGAGATGCCCAGCGCGCGGGCGAGCTGCACCTGGTTGAGGCCGTGCTCGCGCCGGAGTCTGCGCAGCTTGGCGTGCGCGTAGATCTTGCGGACGGGCGGTCGTGTCATACCGCTGCCCCCCTTCGTCGCGTGCGCCGTCGTTCCGTCGCTGCTTGCGAACGTAGCATCCGCAGGATTCGCAACGTTCGCCGATCCGCAGCCCGGCTCGGGAGGAAATCCGCAGGGTGGAGCGGTCGCGGCGGGGCCCGCTGCGGGGCAGGCTCGGCAGCGTAGGACGCCGCACGCCGCACCGCCTCCGAGGAGTCCCGTGATCGACCATCAGGTACGTGTCCACCCCAGCGCCGGCCGGCTGCCGCGCGAGGAACAGCTGGCCTGGAAGCTGGCGGCCGTCGCCACCGGCACCCAGGACGCCCCCGACCTCGACCCTGCCGCGGCGGCGATGGCCGCCGACCGGATCGTCGACAACGCCGCGGTGGCCATGGCCTCGCTGCGCCGCCGCCCGGTCGCCGTGGCCCGCGCCCAGGCCAGGCCGCATCCGGGCGCTCCGGGCGCCGCGGTCTTCGGGGCGGGCGGCCTGCGGGTATCGCCCGAGTGGGCGGCCTGGGCCAACGGCACCGCCGTACGGGAGCTGGACTTCCACGACACGTTCCTGGCCGCGGACTACGCCCACCCCGGCGACAGCATCCCGCCGCTGCTGGCCGTCGCGCAGCACACCGGGCGCGGCGGCGCGGACGTGCTGCGCGGCATCATCGCCGCGTACGAGGTGCATGTCGCGCTCGTACGGGGCATCTGCCTGCACCGGCACCGTATCGACCATGTCGCCCATCTGAGCGCGGCGCAGGCGTGCGGCATCGGCGCGCTGCTGCGGCTGCCGACCGAGGTGGTGTACCAGGCCGTGCAGCAGTCCGTGCACACGACGACCGCGACACGGCAGTCCCGTAAGGGCGAGATCTCCAGCTGGAAGGCGTTCGCCCCGGCCTTCGCCGGGAAGGCCGCGATCGAGGCGGTGGACCGGGCGATGCGCGGCGAGGGCTCGCCCTCCCCCGTGTACGAGGGCGAGGACGGGTTCCTGGCCTGGATGCTGGACGGCCCGGACGCCGCGTACACGGTCGCTCTGCCGGAGCCCGGCGAGCCGCGGCGCGCCATCCTCGACACGTACACCAAGGAGCACTCCGCCGAGTACCAGGCACAGGCCGTCATCGACCTGGCGCGGCGGCTGCGGGAGCGGACCGGGCCGCTGGAGAAGGTGCGCAAGATCGTCCTGCACACCAGCCACCACACGCATCAGGTGATCGGCTCCGGGGCCGGTGATCCGCAGAAGTACGATCCGCACGCGAGCCGCGAGACGCTGGACCACTCGGTGCCGTACATCTTCGCGGTGGCGCTGGAGGACGGCGGCTGGCACCACGAACGCTCGTACGCGCCCGAACGCGCCGCGCGGCCGGCGACCGTGGAGCTGTGGCGGAAGATCAGCACCGTCGAGGACCCGGAGTGGACGCGCCGCTACCACGACCCGGACCCGGAGCGGCGCGCCTTCGGCGGCCGGGCCGTGGTGACGCTGGCCGACGGCACGGTGATCGAGGACGAGCTGGCGGTCGCCGACGCGCATCCGGCTGGGGCGCGGCCCTTCAGCCGGGAGGACTACGCGGCCAAGTTCCGCACGCTGGCCGAGGGCGTCGTGACGGGCGAGGCGCAGGACCGGTTCCTGGCGGCGGCGCACGGGCTGTCCGGGCTGGACGGGGCCGGACTGGACGGTCCCGCGCCGAACGGGCCCGGGCTGGGCGGACCCGAACTGGACGGACCCGGGCTGGACGGACCCGGGCTGGACGGCCTCTTCCCCGCCGTGGACGCCGACGCCCTCGCCGCGTACGACGCCGCACTCCCGAAGGGCCTGTTCTGATGCTGCACACCCGCACCACCGCCGCCGGACGGCGCCGTGACCTGCGCGAGAAGCTCGCCTCCGGACGCCTGCTGCGCGTCCCCGGCGCGCTCAACCCGCTCTCCGCGAAGCTCATCGAGGACACCGGCTTCGACGCCTGCTACCTGTCCGGCGCGGTGCTCGCCGCCGACCTGGGGCTGCCCGACATCGGGCTGACCACCTCCACCGAGATCGCCGCCCGCGCCCAGCAGTTCACCAGGGTCACCGGTCTGCCCGCCCTGATCGACGCGGACACCGGATTCGGCGAGCCGATGAACGCCGCCCGGACCGTCCAGCTGATGGAGGACGCCGGGCTGGCCGGGCTGCACCTGGAGGACCAGGTCAACCCCAAGCGGTGCGGTCATCTGGACGGCAAGGCGGTGGTGCCGCGCGAGGAGATGGCGCGCCGGCTGCGGGCCGCCGCCGACGCGCGCCGCGACCCGGACTTCCTGCTGATGGCCCGTACGGACGCCCGCTCCGTGGAGGGCCTGGACGCGGCCGTCAACCGGGCCCGCGCGTACGTGGACGCGGGCGCCGACGCGATCTTCCCCGAAGCGCTGCGCGACGAGGCGGAGTTCGCCGCGTTCCGGGCCGCCGTGGACGTGCCCCTGCTGGCCAACATGACCGAGTTCGGCAAGAGCCCGCTGCTCGGCGCGGCCACCCTCGAACGGCTCGGCTACAACATCGCCCTCTACCCCGTCACCCTGCTGCGCCTGGCGATGGGCGCGGTCGAGGACGGCCTGCGCACCCTCGCCGCCAGCGGTACGCAGGAGGCGCTGCTGCCGCGGATGCAGACCCGCTCCCGCCTGTACGAACTCCTCGGTTACGAGCAGTACGCGGCCTTCGACTCGGCCGTCTTCGACTTCACGCTCCCGCCCGGCGACTGAACGCGCGCCCGCCGACGGCCGCACACAGCGCCGCCCGCCGACCGACCGCGTTCCGCCGACGGCCGCGCCCACTGCCGCCCGAGCGCACTCCCACCCCGCGACCGCCCCGCACCGGAGGCTTCCATGACCACCACCCCACCGGAGATCCACCGCGGCCTGGCCGGTGTCGTCGTCGACACCACCGCCGTCTCCACCGTGATCGCCGAGACCAACTCCCTCACCTACCGCGGCTACCCGGTGCAGGACCTCGCCGCGCACCGATCGTTCGAGGAGGTGGCGTACCTGCTCTGGTACGGCGACCTCCCCGACGCCGCGGAACTGCGCGCGTTCCAGGCCCGCGAACGGGCCCTGCGCCCCGTGGACCGCACCACCGCCGACCTGCTCGCCCGGCTCCCGGAGAGCTGCCACCCGATGGACGTGCTGCGCACCGCCGTCAGCTTCTTCGGCGCCGAGGACCCGGCCGAGGACGACGGCAGCACCGCCGCCCTCCGCGCCAAGTCCCTCTCCCTGCTGGCGAAGCTCCCGGTCGTGGTCGCCGCCGAACACCGCAGGCGGCGCGGCCTGGCCCCGCTGCGGCCCGACCCCGGGCTGGGTTTCGCGGCGAACTTCTTCCACATGTGTTCCGGGCGGGTCCCGGAGCCCGAGGTGGTCCGCTGCTTCGAGGTCTCGCTGATCCTGTACGCGGAACACAGCTTCAACGCCTCGACCTTCACCGCGCGCGTCGTCACCTCCACCCTCTCCGACCTCTACAGTGCGGTGACCGCCGCCATCGGCGCCCTCAAGGGGCCGCTGCACGGCGGCGCCAACGAGGCGGTGATGCGCATGCTGACGGAGATCGGCACCCCGGAGCGCGCCGACGCATGGCTGGCGGCGGCCCTGGCGGACCGGCGCAAGATCATGGGGTTCGGACACCGCGTCTACCAGCACGGCGACTCCCGCGTCCCGGTGATGCAGGAGGCCACCGACCGCCTCGTGGCCCTGAGCGGCACCCCCGAAGCCACCCGGCTGGCCGCGACGCACACGGCCCTGCGCGAGGCGGTACTGCGGCGCAAGGGCATCCACCCGAACCTGGACTACCCGGCGGGCCTCGCCTACCACCTGATGGGCTTCGACGCCCCCACCTTCACGCCGCTCTTCGTCATGAGCCGCATCACCGGCTGGACCGCCCACATCACCGAACAGCTCGCCCACAACGCGCTGATCCGGCCGCTGGGGGCGTACAACGGGCCGGGGCAGCGGGTGGTGCCGGGGGTGGCGTGAGCCGGACGTGCGGTCGCCGAGGGCGGCGGGAGCACGGGAGTACATCGTGATCGTCGAGCGCCATGGCGGACAGTGGTGTCACATGGGCGGAAGCAGCGGCCCGGTGGCGGAAGCCGACGAGGCCGGCGTGCTCGGCGCCGGCGGGAACGGGGGGGCGCGCTCAGCCTCGCCCACCGTCGTGACCCGCCGTACTCCGTCGGCGCTGCTCCCTGGATCGGCTGCGCGAAGGTCCACTTGGGACGGGAGGTCCGTCACCTTCTCGTCGGTGACCGCCGGATCGACGGGTGCGGACGGCGCACACTCGTCATCGCCTGGCGGTCCGCCCGCGCCGGGCTCCGTACCCTCGTCGTGGCTCTCGGACGCAACGGCGCGGAGCTCTCCCGTCTCGGCCTCGAAGACGTCCTGGACCCGCACACCTGGGCGCTGCTGAGAGAGGAACCGCAGGAGGACGGGTACCCCGGCGATCACCCCTCCCGGAACAGCTCCCGCGCGATGACCGTCCGCTGGACCTCGGTGGCCCCCTCGTAGATGCGGGGTGCCCGCACCTCGCGGTAGAGGTGTTCCAGGAGGTGGCCGCGGCGCAGGGCGCGGGCGCCGTGGAGCTGGACGGCGGTGTCCACGGCGTGCTGGGCGGTCTCGGTGGCCAGGAGTTTGGCCATCGCGGAGCGCTTGGCGATGTCGGGGGCGCCGCTGTCGTACGCGGCCGCGGCCGCGTAGACCAGGAGGCGGGCGGCCTCGATACGGGTGGCCGTCTCGGCGAGCTGGTGGGATACGGACTGGAGTTCTTTGAGCGGGCCGCCGAAGGCGGTGCGTTCCGCGGTGTGGGCGAGGGCGGCGTCCAGGGCGGCCTGCGCCATGCCCACCGCGAAGGCGCCGACGCTGGGACGGAAGAGGTTCAGGGTGCGCATCGCGACGCCGAAGCCGCGGTCCACCTCGCCCACCACGTCGTCGCGGCTGACCGGGACGCCGTCGAAGGTCAGGGTGCCGATCGGGTGCGGGCTGAGCATGTCCAGCGCGGTGCCGGACAGGCCGGGGCGGCCGGCCGGGACGAGGAAGGCGGTGATGCCGCGGGAGCCCGCGCCGCCGCCGGTGCGGGCGAAGACGGTCGCGAAGTCGGCCTCGGGCGCGTTGGAGATCCAGCACTTCTCGCCGGTGAGCCGCCAGCGGCCGGCGCTCGGCGGGCCGTCCGGCTCGGCGGCCAGGGTGAGCGCGGCGGCGTCGGAGCCCGCGGCCGGCTCGCTCAGCGCGAAGGCGGCCACCGCGCGGCCCGCGACCACCTCGGGCAGCCAGCGGTCCCGCTGGGCGGCCGTTCCGGACTGCACGACCGGGTACGTGCCCAGGCCCTGGAGTGCGAGCGCGGTCTCGGCCTCGGTCGACTCCTGGGCCAGCGACTCGCGCAGCAGGCACAGGTCGAGGGCGCGTACCGGACCCTCGGCGGGTAACACGCGGCGCAGCAGGCCGAGTTCGCCGAGGGCGGCCACCAGGGGACGGTTGACGCGGCCGGGTTCGCCGCGTTCCGCCAGCGGGCGCAGCCGCCCGGCGGCGAGGGCGCGCAGTTCGGCGCACCACTTCCGGTCCTCCGGTTCCAGCGCGAATGCGGTCACGGGCGGCTCCCTCGTCTCGGGCCCGGAGTGTGGCCGGGCGGGTCGCTCGGGGCGGTGCGGTACGGAGTGCTGCGGGGTGCTGTGGCGCGGCGTGCTGAGAGGCGCTGTGGTGCTGCGGCGCCGGTGAACGGTGCGGTACCGCCCGCGCCGCCGGGCCGTATCGCGCTCTGTTGACTGTCGTCACCGACACGTTACGCTGACGGCGGGCCGGCACGGCAGTACCCGGACGGTTTCCTCCGCACGCCACGGCCGGGTGCCGGGCAGGTCCGAGCAAGGTTCCGAGCGTCCCCGCCGTCGTCCGCAAGGGGGCATCCCGGCATGGACCTGACGCCTTCGGCACACCTCGACACCTTCACCCGCGACCACCTCCCGCCGTCCGATCAGTGGCCGCGCCTCACGGACCTCGGGTATCCCGGGCGGCTCAACTGCGGCGCCGAACTGCTCGACGCCACGATCGAGCGGCTGGGCACCGGCCGCCCGGCCTTCCGGGACGCGTCCGGCACGGTCTGGACGTACGGGGAACTGCGCGAGCGGGTGGACCGCATCGCGCACGCCCTCACCGACGACCTCGGTGTGCTGCCCGGCCACCGGGTCCTGCTGCGCGGCCCCACCACGCCCCTGCTGGCCGCCTGCTGGCTGGCGGTGATGAAGGCGGGCGCGGTGGCCGTGACCGTGCTGGCCGCCCAGCGCCCGCACGAGTTGGCGACGATCTGCGGCCTGGCCCGGGTGCGGCACGCGCTGTGCGACGTACGGGTGGTCGGGGACCTGGCGGCGGCCGGTGTGCCGGGGCTGCGGATCACCCCGTACGGCGGGGATGGCCCCGAGGACCTGCTGCGGCTCGCCGCGCGGCATCCGGGCCCGTACGAAGCGGTGCCGACCGCGGCCGACGATGTCGCGCTGATCGCGTTCACCTCGGGCACCACCGGGCGGCCCAAGGGCTGCATGCACTTCCACCGCGACGTGCTGGCCATCGCCGACACCTTCTCCGCGCAGGTGCTGCGGCCCACCCCGGACGACGTGTTCGCGGGCAGCCCGCCGCTCGGCTTCACCTTCGGGCTCGGCGGGCTGGTGATCTTCCCGCTGCGGGCCGGCGCGTCGGCGTACCTGGCCGACTGGGGCGGCCCGGAGCAACTGCTGCGCGACATCGCGCGGCACCGCGTGTCCGTGCTGTTCACCGCGCCGACCGCCTACCGGGTCATGCTCACGAAGCTGCCCGGGTACGACCTCTCCTCGCTGCGCCGCTGCGTGTCGGCGGGCGAGAACCTGCCCGCCGCGACATGGCGGGCGTGGGAGAAGGCGACCGGGCTGCGCATCATCAACGGCATCGGCGCGACGGAGCTGCTGCACATCTTCATATCCGCCGCCGACGAGCAGGTACGGCCGGGCACGACAGGACTGCCGGTGCCCGGGTTCGAGGCGCGGGTGGTCGACGCGGACGGCCGGCCGGTGCCGGACGGGACGCCGGGGCTGCTCGCGGTGCGCGGCCCGACGGGCTGCCGCTATCTGGCGGACGCACGGCAGCGGGAGTACGTACGCGACGGCTGGAACCTGACCGGCGACACCTACGTCCGGGACGCGGACGGCTACTTCAGCTACGTGGCACGGGCGGACGACATGATCATCTCGGCCGGGTACAACATCGCCGGCCCCGAGGTCGAGGACGCCCTGCTGCGCCACCCCGACGTCGCCGAGGCGGCGGTCGTCGGACGGGCCGACGCGGAGCGCGGCCAGATCGTGGTGGCCCACCTCGTGCTGCGTACGGGGGTGCCGCGCGGGGCGGAGACGGTGGCGGTGCTGCGCGCGTTCACCAAGGAGGCGATAGCGCCGTACAAATGCCCGCGTGAGATCGTCTTTCACGACGCGCTGCCCCGGACGCCGACGGGCAAGCTCCAGCGCTTCCGGTTGCGCGGGGGCGGAGGCGGGGGCCCGGGGGCCGCGGACCGGAGCACGACGAGGCGGGAAACGATGACGTGAGCGACCAGTACACGCAGGGCACGCCGGGCTCCCTGATCGTCACCTTCTACGGTGCGTACGGGCGCGGACGGACGGACGCCCCGGACAGTCCGGGCGGCCTGAAGGCCGCGGACCGCGCGGACGGCCCGGACGGCGGGGACCACGCGGACGGCCCGGACGGCCCGGTGCCGGTCGCCGCGCTGATCAGGCTGCTCGGAGTGCTCGGCGTCGACCCGCCGTCGGTGCGCTCGGCGGTCTCCCGGCTCAAGCGCCGCGGGCTGCTGGTCGCCGCCCGTACGGAGTCGGGAGCCGCCGCGTACGGCCTCTCGGACGCGGCGCACCAGCTCCTGGACGACGGTGACCGGCGGATCTACGGCCGGCCGTCCCCCGCGCCGTCGGACGGCTGGGTGCTGGCCGTCTTCTCGGTGCCCGAACAGGAACGGCACAAGCGGCACTTGCTGCGCTCGCGGCTGGCCAGGCTCGGTTTCGGCACGGCTGCGCCGGGGGTGTGGATCGCGCCCTCCCATCTGTACGACGAGACCCGGCACACCCTGGACCGGCTGCGCCTCTCCCCGTACGTCGACCTGTTCACGGGCGCCCACGCGGGCTTCGAACCGACCGCCGACGCGGTGGCGCGCTGGTGGGACCTGGAGTCGCTGGCCGGACGGCACCGCGCGTTCCTGGCGGCCCACGAGCCGGTGCTGCGCCACTGGTCGGGCCGCCGCCCCGGCCGGCCCGAGGCGGCGTACCGCGACTACCTCTACGCGCTCGACGCCTGGCGCCGCCTCCCGTACGCGGACCCCGGCCTGCCCTCTCCCCTCCTGCCCGGGGACTGGCCGGGCGGCCACGCTGCGGACGTCTTCGGCCAGTTGCACACACGGCTACGGGCGGCGGGCGCCCGGTTCGTGCGGACGGCGCTCGACGGGCCGGGCCGGGCGGCGGCCACCGCCTGACGCCCGCGCGCGGTCAGCGTCTCCGCTGCTGGGAAGCGGTGGCGGCCATCGGACGCGGCCGGGCGGCCGCGATGGTGGAGACGACCTCCTTGAAGGAGCCGCACATACGGGTGCCGGCCACCGCGGCCAACTCGCCGAAGCTGCCCACCCCGTAGGTGACCGCGACCGGTTCCATACGGGCCGTCACCGCCATCCGCATGTCGCTGACCGTGTCACCCACGTACGCGCTCTCCCATGGCGCCACCCCCAGGTCGGCGGCGGCCCGCAGCACCATTTCCGGGTGCGGCTTGCCGCGCCGGACCATCTCCTGGCTGATGACGGGGCCCAGCAGGTCCCGGATGCCCAGCACGTCCAGCAGGGCCTCCGCGCCGCGGGTTCCCTTCGAGGTCGCCACGGCCAGCTCGATGCCGTGCGCGCGCAGCGCGGACAGCCCGGCGGCCACGCCGGGGAAGAGTAACCGCGGCCCCTCGCGCAGCACTTCGCACGCGAACAGCTCGCGGTAGCGGCCGATGGCGGCCGCCACCGCGTCGTGGTCCTCCGGCATGCCCAGCAGCTTGCCGAAGGCCGGCCCCGGCGGCTTGCCGATCGCGGCGGCGGCCTGCCGGGGCGTGACCGAACGGCCCTGTTCGGAGGCGACCTTGACCAGCAGCCTGCTGATCGCCGGCACAGTGTTGGCGAGGGTTCCGTCGAGATCGAAGACGGCGGCCCTGATGGTCTCGCCGACCGCGGCCCGCGCGGCGCCCCGGGGACGTGGCACGGCTCCCGCTGAATCACGCATTGCTCGACACCTTCCGATTTCCTGTGAGCTTTGTGCATCTGTGGGTCCGGTCGCCGTTCGTGACGACGGCGCCGGACGCGGGAAGACGTGCCGACGGCGCCCACCCGGCAAGCGGCGGACGCGCCGGCGCACACCGGTGTCCAGGAGTGGCGTGCCCGCCCCGGAGCGGACGTGCTCCGGGAGAGCCCCTCCCCTGCCTCGCCTCCGCCAGATTTAAAAACCGTCTGCGCTGTTTGTCAATGCACCCTGCGTCGCCTCCTGCACGCAGAGCCACCGTCCCATGTCGCCGCGGGGGCACCGGAACTGAGGGCGGGTGACACAAACAGCAAACACGTTCGCACCACCAGCATCAGAAGATCACTGGAATAACAGCAGTCACTCCCTAGGGCAGTTTCCGAACCGCATGGTTGGTTTAGTATGTAGAATGCGGTGCGCTCACAGCCGGACTAGAGACAGGACGGACACTGTGCCGACGCAGCATCGAGCGATACAAAGCCGCCAGGCTCTCCTCCGATCGGCCGCCGAGGCCTTCACCGAGAAGGGCGTGCCCGCCTCGGGCATGGTCGACATCAGCCGACGCGCCCGGCTGAGCAAAGGAGCCCTCTACTTCCACTTCGCGTCCAAGGAAGACCTCACCTTCGCGGTACGGGACGAGGCCCTCGGCGCCCTGCGGATCCTGGAGGACGAACTGGCCCGCGCCCCGCACCCGGCCCCCGCCGCCGTACGGGACTTCGCCATCGGGCTGCTCGGCCGGGTGGACACCGACGTCGTCGTACGGGCCGGACTCCAGCTGCGCCCGGAAACCGCGCCGGGCATCGCCGAACCGGCACTCCAACAGCGATGGTTCGCCCTCTTTCTGGAGAAGATCACGGCCGACCAGGCAGCCGGGAAGCTGCCCCCCGGCGACGACCCGCGGCGCTCCGCACGGCTGCTCACCGCACTCGTCGTCGGCCTGCTGCACCTGGGACAGGAAGACCGTACCTGGTGGGAGAAGGACGTCGTCACGGACCTGTGGGCATCGTTACTGCCCAGCGGGGCGGACACGGCGGCCGGGCCCGTACCGGAACCGGCCCACTGACCACCCCGCGGCGGCTCACCACCCGGCCGCCACCGGCCCGTTCACACCTCGACCAGCACCGCGCCCGTATGACAGCCCCGCGTCAGTTCGCGCAGGGCTCGCGGTGCCTGGTCGAGACCCCGCACCCGGGTGTGGGCGAAGACCAGGGAGCCGTCCCGCAGTCCGCGCCCGAACTCCGCCGTCCACTCCTGGACCGCACCGGGGTGGTCGACCATCGAGAAGCCCCGCATCGTGACCCGGCGCGTCACCAGGAGCACGGAGTCCACCTCGACCGGCGCCGCCATGCCCACGCCACCGCCCAACTGCCCGGAGAGCGCGCCCACCAGCGCGAACCGCGCGCCCGTACGGGCCACGGCGAGCGCCGCGCGCAACTGTTCACCGCCGACGAGATCCAGCAGGACGTCGATGCCCTCCGGCGCCGCCCGGCGCAGCTGCTCCTCGACCGGGCCCGCGCCGCGGAGCACCACGTCGTCGTAGCCGAGCGTCTGCCTCAAGTACGGGACCTTGTGCGCGGATCCCGTGCTCCCGATGACGCGGACAGCGCCCAGCCGCTTGGCCAACAGCCCCGCCATGCTCCCGACGCCGCCCGCCGCCCCCGTCACGAACACGGTGTCGCCGGAGCCGACCTGCGCGGCACGGGTCAACGCGGTCCAGGCGGCCGCGCCCTGTGACAGATGCGCGGCGGGATCGGGCAGCTCGCCCGGCTCGACGCGCCGGGCCCGGCCCTCCTCCACCGCCGCGAACTCCCGCCAGCCGTACGGGTGCACCACCAGGTCGCCGGGCGCGAACCCGCCGCCGGAGGCCCGTACGACCTCGCCCAGCGCCGATCCCCACAGCGCCTGCCCCGGCACGAAGGACGGCATCGGCAGCTCGGCGTCGGTCATCATCGTGCTCATGGCCGCCGTCACCGCCATGATCCGGTTGCGTACGAGCAGCCGGCCCGGGCCCGCGGTGGGCACCGGCGCCTCGGCGAGCGTGAAGTGCTCCGGCCCGAGGGTCCCTCGAAGGCGGGCGGCGAGCCGGATCTCCCGGTGGGTGGCGGGGACTTCCGGGACCGAGGAGGCGGACGGGGCTAAGCCGGCGGACGGGGCCGGGGGTACGGAAGGGGCGGGCGGTTCGGGTACGGCGTTCGATGCGGTCACGGCGGACTCCTGCGAGATGGGCGGCTTCCGGCGGGCTCTGGCGAGGTAACCGCCGGCCCGCCCGTTTCAATACCGCATGGTTGGCTTTTTTAACGTGCCGAAAATACACTGACGGACCGGACTCGTAAGGTTGCCCCCAAGCACGGCACCCCCCTCGAAGAGCACGCGAAAAGCATACGGAGGACGATCGGTGGTCAAGCAGGAACGCGCAGTGCGCACGCGACGTGCCGTCCTCGAAGCGGCGGCCCAGGTCATCGGCACGCGCGGGTACGAAGCGGCCACGATGGCGGAGATCATCCAGCGGGCCGGCGTGACGAAAGGCGCCCTGTACTTCCACTTCGCCTCCAAGGACGCCCTCGCCCGCGCCGTCATCGCGGAACAGACCGACCCCTTCATCCCGCAGGTCACCGACTCCCGGCTACAGGACGCCATCGACTTCACGCACCAGGTGGCCATAGGGCTGCGGGACGATCCGCTGCTCCAGGCCGGCACCCGGATCGCCGTCGAGACCACGTTCACCGACGAGCCGCTCGTCCCCTACCAGGCCTGGATCGACATCGTCACGACGATGTTCGCCGACGCCAAGGAGAAGGGCGAACTGCTCCCGGCGATCGCGCCGGAGCGGGCCGCGGAGTTCTTCGTCTCCGCGTACATGGGGGTGCAGCTGTTCTCGCACGCCGCGTCCAACCGTCTCGACCTGCCCGAACGCGTCACGGCACTGTGGAAGCACATCCTCCCCGGCCTGGCCTCGCCGGGCGCGCTGAGCCATCTCGACCCGCACGGCCGCTCGGTACGGACCGCGGCCTGACGGCCCGGCAGGCCGCACACCCCCACCCCCGGCGGCCGCTCCAGCCCGCACCGGCTGCCACTCCGGCCGCCGGCATTCCCCTCCGCACCGGCCTCCATCCCCTGTGCTCCCCGGTAAGAAAGCCGGTGGAAGCACTAGAAAACAAACCATCCGGTTTGTATCTTGGGCCGCGTCGGTCCGCCACCGAGGCCCACCCCGTCCGAGCGGAGTGAGCCGCTACCAGGGAGGGAACCCGCATGGCCAGCGCCACGCTCACCGCGCCGTCCACCGCAGCAGACCATCGTCCGTACGCCGGACGGGAGCACCGCAGCCTCTCGGACCTGCCGCCGCTGACGACCACCGTGCCCCGGCAGTACGTGCATCGGACCGCCGTGTCCGAGGTGTTCCTGACCGACTGGCGCCGCGCGGGGAGCGGCGCCTGGGCGGTGAGCGCCCAGTGGCCGCGGGCGCACAGTTTCTACGGCCCGGTCGACGGTCTGCACGACCCGATGCTGCTCGTGGAGACGATGCGGCAGGCCAGCATCCTGCTGGCTCACGTGGCGCACGACGTACCCCTCGACCACCCGATCATCTGGCAGTCCCTGCGCTACTCCCTGCGCCCCGAGGCACTGCGCGTCACCGGCGCACCCGCCGAGATAGAACTGCACATCACCGACCACGACCTGCTGCACCGCGGCAGGCGGCTGGCGGGCGCGCGGCTGCGGTACCACGTCCTGCGCGACGGCGCCGAACTGGCCACCGCGGAACTGCACTTCGCCTGCCAGACCCCCGCCGTCTACCGCCGGTTGCGCGGCGAGTACAGCGACGTCCAGCGGGCCAACGCCCGCACACTGGACCTGGCCGAGCCGGTCGCCCCCCGACTGGTCGCCCGCGACCGCACCAACGACGTGGTCCTCTCCCCCACCGGCCACGCCAACCGCTGGCAGCTACGGGTGAACACCGCGCACCCGGTGCTCTTCGACCACCCCGTGGACCATGCCCCGGGCATGCTGATGGTGGAGGCCGCCCGACAGGCCGCGCACGCCGCCGCCGGCCCCGGCTTCTCTCTGCCCGCCGACATGGAGTGCGCCTTCCACCGCTATGGTGAACTGGACGCCCCGTGCTGGGTCGAGGTGACCCCCGGCCACGCCACGCAGGGCCGCCACCACCTCGACATCACCATCCAGCAGAACGGCCGCCCCGTCTTCACGGCCCGCACCGCGGGCCGGTCGCCGCGCTGAACCCCGGGACGCGCACCGTATGCGTCAGGCGCGACAAGCAGGGGTGGCGAAAAGACGTAACGGCTCGCCGCCTCTGCCGAAATGGCCAGGGGACCGTAAATGCACACGGAAGGTGAACAGCGCCTGAGTGCGTAAGGCGAAATGCTCCGCGCGCAGCAGAAGAATGACGAGCTGCCGGGAAAATACGTCACCTTCGATATCGGACGGCGAGCCGACCTCACTCGGCGTCGAGCGCGTCGAGCACCGCGTCGCCGTTCGCCATGGCCCACTCGGTGAGCATGTGGATCGGTTCGATCAGTGTCTCCCCGAGCGGGGTGAGTTCGTATTCGACGCGGGGCGGCACCTCGGCGTAGGCGTGGCGGCGGACGAGTCCGTGTGCCTCCAGGCGGCGGAGTGTCTGGGTGAGCATCTTGCGGGAGATGCCACCGATCAGGCCGATCAGCTCGCCATGGCGCACCGGACCCCTGCTGAGACCGTAGAGCACGACCACCGTCCACTTGTCGGCGATCAGCTCGACCGCCATACGCGCCGGGCAGTCGGCGAGGAAGGGACCACCGGGGCCGAAACCGCTCATGGTGCCAAAGGTACCCGCTGGTTCCTGTCGGGTACCTAGCCTGGTTTCTCCTCCCCCCTTTCCGAGTCAGGAGAGTCATGCGAGTCATCACCCAGCGGACGCTCGGCGGTCCCGAGGTGCTCACCGTCGTGGACGCGCCCGAGCCCCGGCCCCTTCCGACCGAGGTGCTCGTGCGTGTCAAGGCGATCGGACTGAATCCGCTGGAAGCGCGGCTGCGGGCCGGCGAGTTCCCGCTGGTGGGCCGGCCGCCGTTCACCCTCGGCTGGGACATCAGCGGTGTGGTCGAGGAGGCGCGGACATGGCGGTTCAGGCCCGGGGACGAGGTGTTCGGGATGCCGCTGTTCCCGCGGACGGCGAACGCGTACGCCGAGGCCGTGTCGGCACCGGCGTTGCACCTGACACGCAAGCCGGCCGCGCTCTCGCACGTCGAGGCGTCGGCGCTGCCGGTCGTCGGGCTGACGGCGTGGCAGGGCCTCGTGGACTTCGGCGGGGTGGGCGAGGGTGACCGCGTCCTGGTGCACGGCGGTGGCGGCGGGGTCGGCCATGTCGCGGTGCAGATCGCGAAGGCGCTCGGCGCGCACGTGACCGCGACCGCCGCCGGGAGCAAGCGGACGTTCGTCGAGGGGCTCGGCGCCGACGAGGTGGTCGACTACACGGCGGTCGACTTCACCGAGGCGGTCCGCGACATCGACGTCGTGCTCGACACGCTCGGCGGCGACACCGCCGAGCGGTCGCTCGGGGTGCTCCGCCCGGGCGGCCACCTGGTGACGGCGGTCGCCGAGCAGAACGCGCGGCTCATCGCCGCGTACGAGGCAGCCGGGATGCGCTTCAGCGGAATCGCGGTCGACCCCGATCCGGTCGCCCTGCGCGGTCTCGTCGCACTCGTCGAACAGGGCAGGCTCCGGGTTCATGTGCAAGAGACGTTCCCGTTCGAGCGCGTCGCCGACGCACACCGGCTGCTCGACGGCGGTCACCTCCAGGGCAAGCTCGTGCTGACCGTCTGACCCCCTCACCTCGTCGTCCCGTTCCCGGTCCCAGCCGCGTCATCCCAGCCTCAGCCGCGGCTTCGGCGCGTCCGTGCGGCCGGTGGGCGGGGTGCGGCAGCCCGCGCGGTACGGGAGGGGCCAGGGGGCACCGGGGCCCGCGTAGTTCTGTTCGGCGGCCGCGTGCAGGGTCCAGTGCGGGTCGTACAGGTGGGGGCGGGCCAGGGCGCACAGGTCGGCGCGGCCCGCCAGGAGCAGGGAGTTGACGTCGTCCCAGGAGGAGACGGCGCCCACCGCGATCACCGGGACGCCCAGGCGGTTGCGGATGCGGTCGGCGAACGGGGTCTGGTACGAACGGCCGTACTCGGGCTGCTCGTCGGGGACGACCTGGCCGGTCGAGACGTCGATGGCGGCGGCTCCGTGGGCGGCGAAGGCGCGGGCGATCTCCACCGAGTCCTCGGCGGTGGTGCCGCCCTCGGCCCAGTCGGTGGCGGAGATCCGTACGGTCATGGGCCGGCCGGCGGGCCAGACGGCGCGTACCGCGTCGAAGACCTCCAGCGGGAAGCGCAGCCGGGCGGCGAGGTCGCCGCCGTACGCGTCGGTGCGCCGGTTGGTGAGCGGGGACAGGAAGCCGGAGAGGAGGTAGCCATGGGCGCAGTGCAGTTCGAGGAGGTCGAAGCCGGCGCGGGCCGCCGACCGGGCGGACCTTACGAACTGGTCGCGTATGTCGACGAGTTCAGGTTCGGTGAGGGCGTGCGGTATCTGGTTGACGCCGGGGCGGTACGGCAGCGCGGAGGGCGCCACGAGCGGCCAGTTGCCTTCGGGCAGCGGCTGGTCGATGCCGTCCCACATGAGGCGGGTGGAGCCCTTGCGGCCGGAGTGGCCGAGCTGGACGCCGATGGCGGTGCCCGGTGACCGCTCGTGCACGAAGTCGGTGACCCGGCGCCAGGCCGTCTCGTGCTCCGGTGCGTACAGGCCCGTGCAGCCGGGAGTGATGCGGCCCTCGGGGCTGACGCAGACCATCTCGGTCATCACCAGTCCGGCGCCGCCGAGGGCGCGGGCGCCGAGGTGGACGAGGTGGAAGTCGCCCGGTGTGCCGTCGCCGTCGGCGGAGTACATGTCCATCGGGGAGACCACGACACGGTTGCGCAGGGTCAGTCCGCCCAGTCGAAAGGGGGTGAACATGGGCGGTGTGCCGTCCGGCACGCCGGCTTCCTCCTCGACCGCCGCGACGAACTCCGGGTCGCGCAGCCGCAGGTTGTCGTGGGTGACGCGGCGGCTGCGGGTGAGCAGGTTGAAGGCGAACCGGCGGGGCGGCTGGCCGGTGTACTCCGCCAGTTCCTCGAACCAGGCGAGGCTGGCGCGGGCGGCCCGCTGGGTGGAGGCGACGACCGGTTGCCGCTCGGTCTCGTACGCGGCCAGCGCGTCGGGGAGATCAGGGTGCTCCGCCAGGCACGCGGCCAGCGCGAGGGCGTCCTCGACGGCCAGTTTGGTGCCGGAGCCGATGGAGAAGTGCGCGGTGTGCGCGGCGTCGCCGAGCAGGACCGTGCTGCCGTGCGACCAGCGGTCGTTGACGACGGTGCGGAACGCGGTCCAGACGGAGTTGTTGGAGCGCAGCGGGCGGCTGCTCAACGCGTCGGCGAAGGCTTTGGCGCACCACTCGGCGGACTCCCGCTCGTCGCACCGGTCCAGGCCGGCCCGGCGCCAGACCTCCTCACGCATCTCGACGATGACGGTACTGGCCCCGTCCGGGTGCTCCGACCCGGGCTCGGGGCGCGCGTACGGGTAGCCGTGCAGCTGGACGACGCCGTGCCCGGTCTCGGCGATCTCGAAGCGGAACGCGTCGAACGCGAAGTCCGCGGCGAGCCAGATGTAGCGGCAGCGGTGGGTGGTGACGCGGGGCCGGAAGACGTCGGCGTGCGCGGCGCGGGTCAGGCTGTGCACGCCGTCGGCCGCGATCACCAGGTCGTGCGTGGTGGCGAGTTCGGCGGCGGGCGGGGCCTGGGTACGGAAGTTCAGCCGTACGCCGAGGGAGCGGCAGCGCTCGTGGAGGATGCGCAGCAGCGTACGGCGGCCGAGGGCGGCGAAGCCGTGCCCGCCGGAGGTCAGGGTGTGCCCGCGGTGCACGATGTCGATGTCGTCCCAGCGGACGAACTCGCGCTGGAGCGCGCGGTGGACGTGCGGGTCGGCGTGTTCGATGCCGCCGAGGGTCTCGTCGGACAGCACGACGCCGAAGCCGAAGGTGTCGTCGGGGGCGTTGCGCTCCCAGACGGTGATGTCGCGCTCCGGGTCCAGGCGCTTGAGGAGGACGGCGGCGTAGAGGCCGCCCGGGCCGCCTCCGACGACGGCCACCTTCCGGGCTGCCATCCCTACTTCCCCTGCCACTTCGGGGGCCGCTTCTCGGTGAAGGCGGCGTGGAACTCGGCGTAGTCGGCGCTGTTCATCAGCAGCGCCTGGGTGACGGCGTCCATCTCGACGGCGGCGCCCAGCGGCATGTCCAGTTCGGCGGTGAGCAGCGCCTTGGTCTGGGCGTGGGCGAGCGCGGGCCCTTCGGCGAGGCGCCGGGCGAGGATGTGGGACGCGGCGTCCGCGCGGCCCTCCTCGGCCAGTTCGCTGAGCAGGCCGATGCGTTCGGCCTCGGGGGCGCGGACCGGTTCGCCGAGCATCAGCAGCCGGGTCGCGTGGCCGAGGCCGACCACCCGGGGCAGCAGGTAGGCGGCGCCCATGTCGCCGCCGGAGAGGCCGACCTTGGTGAAGAGGAAGGCGAAGCGGGCCGAGGGGTCGGCGACGCGGAAGTCGGCGGCCAGGGCGAGCACGGCGCCGGCACCGGCCGCGACGCCGTGCACCGCGGCGATCACGGGGAACGGGCAGTCGCGTACGGCCCGTACGACCTGGCCGGTCATCCGGTTGAAGTCGAGCAGCTGCGCGGTGTCCATGGCGAGCGTGGCGCCGATGATCTCCTCGACGTCGCCGCCGGAGCAGAAGCCGCGGCCTTCACCGCCGAGGACGAGGGCGCGCGCCGACCGTTCCCTGGACAGCTCGGCGAGCAGGTCCCGCAGGTCGGCGTATGCCTCGAACGTGAGCGCGTTGAGCTTGTCCGGACGCGCGAGGGTGACGGTGACGATGCCGTCTTCCCTGGTCACGCGGATGTGCTGCCATGTGTCGGTGGTACGGGCGGAACCTGTGAACGGGCTCATCGGGCAACTGCCCCCTTCAGCCGGACGGCTGGTGCAGACACGCAATCGCGCTTCGAAGTTATCACCGTCGCGTGACTGTCGTCACGAGTGCGCGATAACCGGCCGGGGCGTCGGCGACTGCGGCCGACCCCGCGACCGGGGACGCGTCAGCCGAGGACGAGCACGCCGGCCGGAGTCAGCAGCCGGGGCCGACCGGCGGAGACGACACGAGGGCGAGGGCGGCGTTCCGCAGCTGGTCCTCCCACTTCTGCTGATGCAGCCCCAGCGTGTACTCGATACAGCACTCGCATTGCGGAATCAGCGCCACGAACGACCGCTCCGCCGCGGTCTCGGCCTCCGTCTCCCACCAGTCGTCCCTCGCCAGGTCAGCGGGAGCTGTTTCGCCGTCGACGAGCTTCGCCGCCATCCGGCGCAGAGCATGGCGCCGCGCCAGTTCCCGGTCCGGCAGCTCGATCCCCGACTCGGCAAGTGCTTGCTCGAACGCGTCGCGGATGTCGCGGACGTCCGCGTTGCTCGGCCAGCCGGCCAGCTCGCACAGTGCCGGGGCGTCCAGTCCGGCTGCGAGCGCCTCGGCAGCGACCATCGGCAGGTCCTCCGGGCGCATCTCGTCCGCCCGATAGCGGCACGCCACCTCACTCAGGGCCATGAACCCACGCCGCACCGAGGATTCCGGTTCCACTGACGTTCCTTCCTTCGGTTCCTGACTTCCCGGCTTCCCGGCTTCCCGGCTTCCCGGCTTCCCGGCTTCCCGACGGGGAGCCGTTTCCTCCCCCGCTCACGCCGTCCCGCTCATTCCGTTTCCGGTGTGCCGTTCGACTGCCGGGCCGCGGCTCCGCGGCGCGGCTCCGCGGGTGTCAGCAGCTCAGCGAGCCGGTGGGTGTCCGCGAGGTAGCGCTCGTAGGGGAAGCCGGCCGCCAGGAGGGCGGTGCGGAATTCCTCCTCCAGGGGCTTGCCCTCGGCCAGGAAGGTGGCCTGTCCCGTCGCCGTGAGGGCGACCAGGCGTCGGCGCTTGTGGGCGGGGTCGACGCTGATCGTCACGTACCCCTCCGCCTCCAGCGGGCGCAGAGCGCGGCTGACGGCGGGATCGGACAGGGTCAGGGCCTCGGCGAGCTGGTGCTGGGTGGCGGGCTGGATCTCTTCGAGGGTGCCCAGCAGCCGCAGTTGGCTGGGGGTCAGGCGCTGGTCCGGGCCGGAGCGGCGCCGGGCCGCCTCGCCCATCAGCATGACCACGCGATACAGGAGCTCTGCCAGTCCTTCGTCCATGCGGCCAGCCTACCGGACTCTTGCGCGGTTAATATTAACCATGCAACACTCAAGGCATGGACACTCTCCCGTACGCCGTTCAGACCACGTTTCCCCTGCTCTTCATGCTGGTGCCCGCCCTCGGCGCACTGCTGAGCTGCCGCCGCAGCCCGGACCGGCCGACGGCGGAGATCTGGCAGCGCTGGTGGGCCGTCGGCGCCCTCGGCATCGGCAGCCTGTGGATCACGCTCACGTTCCTGGCGTTCCCCGAAGCCATGGCCGACGCCATCGGCTTCGCCCACTCGCCGTTCCAGTTCGAGATCGCCTTCGCCAACCTCGCCCTCGCCGTACTGGGCTTCCGCGGCGCGTCCGCGTCACCCCGCGAGCGCCTCACGAGCGGGCTGGCGGCCGCCGCGTTCCTGTGGGGCGCCGCCATCGGCCACGTCTACCAGTGGTTCGCCAACGGCGACCACGCCGCCGGGAACACGGGCGGCATCCTGGCCAACGACATCCTCATCCCCGCCGTCATGATCGCCCTGGCCGCCCGGGACGTCCGCCGCACCGGCTCCCGCCGCGGCCACGCCCTCCACCCGGCCGCCTGACCGCGGCGGCCCGCCTACGCGCCTTCGGGCCCGGCGCCCGCGGACCTGTCGCCCGCGGGCCCGGCACCGTTGTGGCCCAGCCGGGAGTGCCGCCGACCGTACAGCGCGTAGACGAGCGCACCGACCACCAGGAACCCGGCGAACTGGAGCCAGGTCGCCGGGCCCGTCCCGTAGATCAGATAGCCGCAGAAGGCGATGCCGAGCACCGGGCTGAGCGGGAAGAGCGGCACCCGGAAGCGGCGCGGCAGGCCGGGGCGGGTGCGGCGCAGGACCATGACGCTGACGTTGACCACGGCCATCACGGCGAGCGTGCCGATGGTCGTCAGATTCATGACGACGTCCAGCGGGACCACCGCGGCCGGGATCGCGAAGAGCACGGCGACGATCCAGGTGCCCGCCACCGGCGTGGAGGTCTTCGGCGAGATCCGTTCGAAGACCCGGGGCACGAGCCCGTCGCGGGACATCGACATCAGGATGCGGGTCTGGCCGTACATGACGGCCAGGACGACGGAGGCGATGGCGACGACCGCGCCGAAGGCGATCACGCCGCCGCCGACGGCGGAGCCGGTGACCTGGTTGACGACGAGCGACAGGGCCGCGGGCTTGTCGCCGACCTCGCCGGCGGAGAGCGCGCCGATGGCGGAGAGCGCGACCACGCAGTACAGCACGGTGACCAGACCGATGCAGATCATGATCGCGGTGGGGATGTTCCGGCGCGGGTTCTTCACCTCTTCGCCCGCCGTGGTGATCGCGTCGAAGCCGATGTAGGAGAAGAAGGCGACCGAGGCGCCGGAGGTGATGCCGGCGACGCCCTCCGGGGCGAACGGCGTGAGGTTGCCGTCCTGGAAGGCGGTGAAGGCGATGACGCAGAACAGGACCAGGATGCCCAGCTTGAGCACGGCCATCGCGGCGGTCGCGCGGGCGCTCTCCCGGATACCGCGCACCAGCAGCACCGCGGCCAGCAGCATCACCACGACGGCCGGGACGTTGACGATGCCGCCGTCGCCGGGCGGGCTGGACAGGGCGGCGGGCAGCTGCCAGCCGACCAGGCTGTTCAGCAGCTCGTTCAGGTACTGCCCCCAGCCGACGGCGACAGCCGAGACGGAGACGCCGTACTCCAGCAGCAGGCACCAGCCGACGAGGAACGCGGTGCGCTCGCCGAGCGTGGCGTACGCGTAGGAGTAGGAGCTGCCGGACACCGGGATCGCGCCGCCCAGCTCCGCGAAGGAGAAGGCGGTGAAGACGCAGGTGACGGCGGCGAGCACGAAGGAGACGAGGACGGCGGGGCCGGACCGGGCGACGGTGTCGGACAGGCCGACGAAGATGCCGGTGCCGACGATGGCGCCGATGCCGAAGCACACGAGCTGGAAGAGCCCCATGGTGCGCTTGAGGCCGTGGCCTTCGAGATCCGCGCCGGATTCGGCGACGAGGACGTCGGGGGACTTGATGCGCAGTCCGGACGGACCTGACGGAGGCATGGGGGTGGTTCTCATCTCTGGTGGAGCGTGGTGCGCGGTGCCTGGTGCGGCGCGCGGCAGGGTGGGCCGCGCGCGGAGCGGGGTCGGGGCCGGTGGGCCCGTACCCGTGAGTCCGTTCGATGGTAGCCCGTATACCTGCATGATCGCCCATGGGGTCGTATAGCCATGCAATACGGGCGTACGAAGCCGCGCGGCGCCGGGCCGCGCGGCCGTGCCGGCGGCCCTCAGGCCATGGTGGCGACCAGGACCGCCTTGATCGTGTGCAGCCGGTTCTCCGCCTCGTCGAAGACGACCGAGTGCGCCGACTCGAAGACCTCGTCGGTGACCTCCAGGGAGGTCAGTCCGTGCCGCTCGAAGATCTCCTGGCCCACGGCGGTGCCCAGGTCGTGGAAGGCGGGCAGGCAGTGCAGGAACTTCACGTCCGGGTTGCCGGTGGCGCGCAGCACGTCCATCGTGACGGCGTAGCCGCCGAGCAGCGCGATCCGCTCGTCCCAGACCTCCTTGGGCTCACCCATCGAGACCCATACGTCGGTCGCGACGAAGTCCGCGCCGCGCACCCCCTCGGCCACGTCCGCGGTGACGGTGACACGGGCGCCGCTGTGCGCGGCCAGCTCCTTGGCCCGGGTGACGACCTCCTCGTCCGGCCACAGGCCCTCGGGCGCGACGATCCGTACGTCCATGCCGAGCAGCGCGCCGGTGATCAGGTAGGAGTTGCCCATGTTGTAGCGGGCGTCGCCGAGGTAGGCGAGGGTGATCTCCGACAGCGGGCGGCCGGGCGCGTGCTCCTTGATCGTCAGCACGTCGGCGAGCATCTGGGTGGGGTGCCACTCGTCGGTCAGGCCGTTGAAGACCGGGACACCGGCGTACGCGGCCAGCTCCTCGACGACCGACTGCGAGCTGCCGCGGTACTCGATGGCGTCGAACATCCGGCCGAGCACCCGGGCGGTGTCCTTCACCGACTCCTTGTGCCCCATCTGCGACCCGGCGGGGTCCAGGTAGGTGGTCGAGGCACCCTGGTCCGCAGCGGCGACCTCGAAGGCGCAGCGGGTGCGGGTGGAGGTCTTCTCGAAGATCAGGGCGATGTTGCGGCCCCGCAGGCGCGCGACCTCCTCGCCCGCGCGCTTGGCGGCCTTCAGCTCGGCCGCCAGGTCGACGAGGCCGTGGAACTCCTCGGCGCCGAAGTCCAGCTCCTTGAGGAAGTGGCGGCCCTTGAGGTCTGTCGCCATGGGGTGGGCTCCTAGGTCGCGGCGATCGGGACACTGGAAGTGTATACGACAGTCCGCATCCCTATTCAGGACGGCTGCCGGTCCCGGCCCCGTACGGCGCCGCACCCCTCCCCTACTCTTCCCCGCCGCGGACGGTTCCTCCCCTACACCGGATCACGCTCCACCGGGCAGCTCATGCAGCGCGGGCCGCCCCGGCCGCGTCCCAGCTCGCTTCCCGGAATGGTAATGACCTCGACGCCGCGCTTGCGCAGGAAGGTGTTGGTGGTCACGTTGCGCTCGTACGCCACCACCACGCCCGGCTCGACGGCGAGCACGTTGCACCCGTCGTCCCACTGCTCACGCTCGGCCGCGTGCACGTCCTGCGTCGCGGTCAGCACCCGGATGTCGGCCAGGCCCAGCGCCGCCGCCATGGCGCGGTGCATGTGCTCCGGCGGATGGTCGGTGACCTTCAGCTCCTGGTCGCCGGCGCCCGGCTCGATCGTGTACGAGCGCAGCATCCCCAGCCCCGCGTACTGCGTGAACGTTCCGCCGTCCACCATCGTCATGACCGTGTCCAGGTGCATGAACGCCCGCCGCTTGGGCATGTCCAGCGCCACGATCGTCCGGGCCGACCCCGCCGCGAACAGGCCGCGCGCGAGCATCTCGACCGCCTGCGGGGTGGTCCGCTCGCTCATCCCGATCAGTACGGCGCCGTTGCCGAGCACCAGCACGTCGCCGCCCTCGATGGTCGACGGGTAGGCCGCCTGCCCCTCCGACCAGACGTTGAAGCCGCCGCCGCGGAACAGCTTGTGGTGCCGGTAGATCGCCTCGTAGTGCACGGTCTCGCGCTGCCGGGCCGGCCAGCGCATGGCGTTGATGGACACCCCGTCGTACACCCATGCCGAGGTGTCGCGGGTGAACAGGTGGTTGGGCAGCGGGCGCAGCACGAAGTCGTCGAGGTCCATCACGTGGAAGCGGACCGAGGTGGGCTCCGGGTGCGCCGCCAGGTACTCCCGCTTGGTCATCCCGCCGACCAGCGCCTCCACCAGTTCGGGGACGGGCATCGCGTCGAAGACGGCCCGCAGGTGGTCGGTGGCCAGCGGCCCGTACTCCTTCTCGTGGAAGACCCGGTCCAGGACGAGCGTCCGGGCCTCCGGAACCTCAAGGGTCTCGGCCAGCAGATCCGCGAACAGGTGCACCTCGACCCCCCGGTCCCGGAGGATGTCCGCGAAGGCGTCGTGCTCGGCGCGCGCCCGGCGCACCCACAGCACGTCGTCGAAGAGCAGGGCGTCCTTGTTGGTCGGGGTGAGTCGCTTCAGCTCCAGATCGGGGCGGTGCAGGATGACGCGGCGCAGCCGCCCGGCCTCGGAGTCGACATGGAATGCCATGCCCCCATCTTCGCCGCTGACGGCCCGCGGCGGAGGGTCACGGAACAGCCGCGACACGGGTTTCGCCTCCGCCGTACGGCCGCGGCGCGGGCGGTACCGGGCGGGCTGCCAGGCCTCCTAGGAACCCGTCAGGGTGAGAACGGCGATCATGATCACGGCGACGGCCACCACCATGAGGAGCGCGCCGACCCATATCTGGCCGGCCGGAGCCGCGTCCGGGTCCGGGTCCGGTGTGCCGTCCGGTGCGCGGCCGCCGCGGAAGCGCGGTACGCGGGACCGGAGGCCGCGTCCGGCGCTCCGGCGGGCGGCGAACCCGCGGACGCCTCGCCGCGGCTCTTCCCGCACCGGCGCGGCCGCCGGCATCGTCGTGGCGGTGCGTGTCGCGGCCTCGAACAGCGCCCGCCAGCCCTGCTCCCCGAAACCGGTGGGCCGGCCGTCGTCGAGGAGGTGCACCAGCGTCTCGCGGCCCAGCCCGTGGTCACCGTTCCACAGGTCCGGCAGGACCTGCCGCAGCAGGCCAGGGGCCTGGCCCTGGTCGCCGTACGGACGCACCAGCCCGTCGTACAGGCGCACGGCGGTGTGCACCCTCCCCTGGCCGTCCGGCCCGGTGACCGGGTACTCGGCACGGCGCTCTCCGTACGGGCCGAGGAACAGCCGGGCGTGGAGCAGCCGTTCGCAGACCCCCTGGGCGTCGGCGGCGGAGCGGTGCGGAGCCCGGAGGATCAGCACCCGGGCCACGCGGTCGGCCTGCTGGGCGGGGAGGCCGCCGCCCAGGACCTCCAGCAGCACCCGGTCCGAACTGTTGGCCAGGTACTCCCCGGCCTCCGTGCCGTCACGGCGCAGCACGTCGTCGAGCACCCGGGCGCTCACGCCGCGGGCGAGTCCCGCGTCGGCCCGGACGGCCTGGGAGGCGGGCGGGTCGTAGGACTGCCTGCCCCCCTGATCCTGATCCTGCCGCATGTTGTCGAACACCGTGTCGTACCTCTGGCCGCCGTACCCCGCGCTGTCGTACCGCTCCTCCAGGGCCCGCTCCTCCCGGGCCCGCTCCTCCAGGGCCCGGTCGTACAGCGTCCCCGGTGACGGCTCACGGGACTCGGCCGCCCGGCCCGTACGGGAGCGGCGGTGGTCCCCGGCGTGGCTGAGCCACTTCAGCGCCTCGTGCACCAGACGCACCCGCTCGTCGAGGCGTTCCTCCTCGAAGACGTGCCGCTCGGCCAGTGCGCGGCGCGTCTCACGCAGCGCGCCGGAATCGTGGCGGATCTCCAGGTAGTGCTCGGCCAGCCGGGCGGCGGCCTCCCCGGCCGGGTCGCCGTGGTCCGGCGCACGGCCGCCCCGGCCGTCCCGGCTGTCGCCGCGGCTCGGGCGGGCGGGGTCCAGCCGGGTCAGCTGCTGGTCCTGCGTGGCCGACACGGGCCAGCGCGGGACGAACACGTAGCGGAACGGTCCGCCGTCCCGGGTGTCGTGGGTGGCGAAGGACCAGCCCGGCAGCGCCCGGCCGGCCAGGTTCCGCAGCGCCCACAGGACGTGGACCGGCCCGTCGCCGCCGGTGCGGTCCCGCACGGAGAGCCGCTGCCGCGGTTCGCGCAGGCGCGCGGCGAGCACCGCCGTCAGTTCGGCGTCGAACAGCCCGGCCCGCTCGGTGAGTTCCGGCGCCGCCCGGTCGGTGGCCGCCCACAGCGCCTGGGCCGGTACGCACTCCAGGGACCGCCCCTCGACCTCCAGCAGGTCGATGCCGCTGCCCTCCCAGCGCCAGGCGTGCAGGCCCAGGCAGCGGCCGGGCGTCAGCACGGACGGGCTGCCCAGCAGCGCGTGGGAGCAGGTGCTGGGGCGGCCGCCGCGGTCCTGGCCGGGGATGCGGCGGATCAGCAGGACCGAACTCTCGGCCCCCCGCTCGCCCCGCAGCTCCACCCGGGCCAGGCTCTCCCGGGCCTCGTCGCCGGGCACGCTCAGCAGCGTGGCGACCTTGCGGTAGATGGGCTCCAGCCCGTCCCGGTTGCCCGACCAGGCGACCGGGCCGACGCCCGCGCCGCCGACGGCGAGGTCCGCGTCCCAGCGGAAGACGATCTGGTGCACCGGTGCGTCGGTCCCGCTCACAGTCCCACCTCCTGGGAATCGGCTCCCGGCAGGAGCCCGCACATCGCGAAGATCGACAGCAGCGGGGAGAGCACCCGCCTCGGCCGTACGCCCTGGGGGAAGCCGCCCGCGTCCTCCTGGCCGCCGGTGGCCGACGCGAAGTGCAGGGTGCACCGCGCGCAGTCGCCGAACGGCTTGAGCCAGGCAGGCCCGCCGTGGTGGCGCAGGAAGGCGTACACGTCGCGGCTCTCCTCGCGCAGGGCCCGGGCCGTCGGCCGGGCGTTCTCCGGCGCGGTCAGCCAGCGCGCCACGGCCGGCTCGAAGCGGATCAGGTCGCTCTTGCCCACGACGACCGCGGCCGGCGCGTTCACGTACGGCCGCCCGTCGCGCGGCACCCGGTCCAGCACGGTGCCGAACGAGCGGTCGCCGAGGTCGTCGGTGTGCTGTTTGGTGCGTTCGCGCACCGCGTCCAGGTACGGCAGCGGCAGCGCGCGCAGCGGGTCGACGACGAAGAGGAACGCGTTGACGGCGGCGAGGAACCGGGTCACCCGGCCGGTGCGTTCCAGGTCCTCGCCCGACAGGTCGAAGAAGACCACCGGCCGGGGCCGGGCCGCGCCGCCCCCGCTGACCAGCAGCCCGTCGGCGAACTCCGCGAAGTCCGTCTGCTCGGTGTGCGCCAGCGTCTCGCCGGCCCGCAGCCTGAGGACCCGTTCGTTGAGGTAGGCGCGGTGCGACTCGGTGTGCAGCGGGGCGGCCTTGAGGCCGTGGGCGTCCAGCGCGCCGCGCTCCACCTCGCCGATCATCGAGGCGAGCAGATGGGTCTTGCCGGCGCGGGAGCTGCCGACCAGGGCCACGGTCAGGGGTTCGCCGTTGGTGAGGTAGGGGGCGGGAAGGTAGTGCTCGCGCAGGTCCGCCGAGTTGTCGCACTTCTGGAACGCCTCGCGGAGGATGTCCTCGTAGCGCAGCTTGTTGTCGTCCTTCCTCGGGAGGACGACGGGGGTGAACTCGAAGTTGGTGTGCTCGTTGCGTTCGTAGAGCTGGTCCGGCCTGAAGGGAATCCGGTCGAGGCAGTACGGGCACACCACTTCCCGGGCGTCGGACTGCGGGGGCTGCGTGCTCACCGGCGCCCTCCCGTGCCCGTACGGCCGGTGCCGAAGAGGGCGCGAAGCCCGCGGCCCGGGCCCCGGCCGCCCGGCTCCGGCACCGCCTCACGGTCGCCGCCCAATTCCAACTCCGCTCGCTTGCGCGCCAGTTCCTCGTCGAAGACGCGGCGGCCCGGCTCCAGGGGGTCGGCCGGCAGCGGGCGGCCCTGGAGCGGGTCCTGCCGGTTGAGCATCCGCAGCACCTCGACGGGGTGGCCGCGCTCTGCGGCCCGGGGCGCGAAGGCGCCGGCCAGCACGCCGAGCGAGGGCAGCCGCGCCAGGTCGCGCGGCGCCCCGTCCGGCTCCCCTTCGCGGCCGGTGACCAGGTGATACATCACCTGGGCCACGCTCCACAGGTCGTCGCGCGGGTCCGCCGTGCCGTGCCCGGCGCGCTGCTCCGGTGAGGCCCAGGGGGCCTCGCCCAGCGCCTCGCGGGGGTGTCCGGCGCGGGTGGCCAGACAGGGCTCGGGCAGCCGGACGTGGCGGCCGTCCCACCGTACGGAGTGCGGGGTCAGCCCTCGGTGCACGACGCCCACGGCTTCCAACAGCCTTACTGCCAGCACCAGTTCGCTGCGGATGCGCTCCTGCTCCTTGACCGTGGCCCGGCCCGCGAGCACAGCCAGGGGGCGGCCGCGCGCGGGTTCGTAGAAGACGAACGGCTCCCGTACGTCCAGGTGGTAACCGCCGAGCCGGGCGAACAGCTGGTGGTACGGGGCGTCGCCGAACGCCCGGCGCACGGCGAGGCCGACGCCCACTTCCGCCTCCAGCCGGTCGCGGGCCCGGTGGTCGCCGCGCACGGTGTGCGCGAGGCGGTACTGCATCACCCGCCAGTCCTCGCCCAGCGTCATCGGCCTGGTGCGCAGCACGTGCCGCTGCTGTCCGGGCGGCAGGTCGCCCCAGTAGGCCGCCAGCAGCCGGGCGGGCGCCCCCTCGTCCGTGAAGAAGGCCAGTTCCGCGCGGTCACGGGCCGGACGGCGGCCGCCCCGCGCGGCGGCCGCCCCGGGCGCCTCGTCCGCGGGCGCGGTGCCGTCGTCCGGCCTGCGGTCAGAGGTCCGCACCGCGTCCTGCCGGTCCGCCCACTCGTCCATGACGTCCCCTCATTCGTTCGCGTTCGCGTTCGCGGGCAGGTCCGGCCCGGTGGTGTCGCCGCCGCGCAGCCGGACCGTGCGCACCGAGCCGGTACGCAGCGGCAGCAGCCGGAAGACGCCCGCGTACCGGCCTGCCGGGGTCCACACCATGTCGTCGGCGCCCGTGGGTTCCTCGGTCTGCCGGGTCACCTCGGGGGCGAAGCACACCCCGCGTCCCGCGTACCGGTCGCGCGAGAGCAGCCGGCGGTGCTCGGCCGCGCAGAGCGGCACCGTGCCGGTGCCGTCGCCGTGTTCGTGGAGTATCCGGGTGACCCGGTCGGGTGCCAGGCCGAGCAGGACGGCCGGGTCCGGCCGGGACGCGGGGTCCCGGGCGAACGCCGGGGCGGCGGCGACACCGTCCCGGGCCAGCCGCGCGGTCTCGTCGTCGATCAGTGCCCGCACCTCCTGGTCGAGGGGCAGGGCGGCGGCCGCGCCGGGGTCCCGCTCGATGGCGCCCCAGTACGGGTCCAGGAGACCGGCGATGCCGTCGGCGAGGTCGCCGACGAGGGTGGCGACCAGTTCGGGCCCGCCGTCGCCCGCTTCGCGCTCCAGCCAGGGCACGGGGACGTCGTCGGGCGGCGGGGCGGCGGGAGCGGCCACGGCGTCGCTCTCCGGCGGCCGGGGCGGCGGCACCGTGTCGGCGAGCGGGTCGCGCCAGGGGGTGTCACGGCCGGTGGCCGGGCCGCCGCCGGGCTCCGGCTCCCCGTCCCAGTCGTCCCAGTCGTCCCACCCCTGGACCGTGGAGTCGTCGTACCGGGGGCCGGCGCTCTCGAAGGAGTCGTACGGGGCCGGCGCCGCGGCGCTCCGCTCGTACGGCGTGCCGAACCAGTCGTCGTCCAGCAGGTCGTCGGCCGGCGGGCTCGCGTCCCGTGCCCGGGCCGCCGGGCCGCCGTCGCGGTCCGGCACGGGTACGGGGTCGCGGCCCTCCGCCGCGGCGGCCGCGCGGCGGATCGTCCCGGCCACCGCCCGCGCGCCGTCGGCGCAGTACAGGCGGGCGTCCGCGAGCAGCCAGTCGTGGGTGACGGCGTCGGCCAGCAGCCCGTCGAGGGAGTCCAGGACGTCCCGTCCCTCGGAGCCGCCGCCCGCCGCCCACCACGCGTCCAGGGCCTCGGTCCAGCGGCGCACCGCCAGCAGCGGCAGCACGATCAGCGCCACCAGCAGGGTGCTCAGCCCGAGCCACGCGGGCACCGCGAGCGCCTGGCCCAGGGTGATCCCGGCGGCCGCGCCGAGCAGCCCGGCGCCCGCCTGCGCCAGGGCGCCCGACTGCCCGCCGCCGTCGAGGTGCCCGTCCCCGGTACGCCCGGGGCGGCGGGCCAGGGCGAGCGTGGTCAGCCCGGCGGCGGCCAGCGCCGCCAGCGGCCCCGACGCCCAGCCGGGGCCCGGCCACAGACCGGCCGCGGCGGCGACGGCGCAGGCGCCCGCCAGTTCCGTGACGGCCGCGCCGCGCACCTCGAACGGCCGGGGTCCGGCCATCCGTCCTGGCAGGTCCGGCGGGCACAGCTCGTCGAGCCGGCCGAGGCGGGCCGCGCTGCCGGTGGGGGTGGCCAGGTCGGCCACCGCGCCGAGCCGGGCCGCCGTCGAGCGCAGCGGCAGCCGCTGCGCCAGCAGGTCCTGCGTGAAGTCGCGCAGGCCGGGGCCGATCCGTTCGCGGTCGGCCTCCGGCACGCGGGGCAGGTCGATGCCGCGCTCGTACAGCCGTCGGCGCTGTTCCGGGGGGAGGCCGACGCCGTCCCCGTCGCGGAGGGTCTCGGCGACGGTCTCGCGGTACGCGGTCAGTTCCACGGCGGCCGCGTCGAGGCTCTCGGCGAGGTCCGCGTCCCCGGCCGCGCCGCGCAGCAGGCCGCCCGCGCCGCGCTGGCGCCCGTACGCGTCCTCGGCCCTCAGCAGCGCCGACTCGCAGGCCCGGTAGCGCTCGTCGGCCTCGCCGCCCGGCCGCCGCCAGTCCCTGCCGCGCACGGGCTCGGTCGTCGCGGCGCCGACCAGCGGCGCCAGGACGGCGGGCACCCCGCCCGCCTCGGTGACCGCGATCCGGCCGCCGGGGTCGTCCTGCCCGACCAGTCCGGCCAGCGCCTGCCGCCAGACCCGGTCGCGGGCCGTGTGCGAGAGGTCGTGCTCCAGGACGCGCAGGGCGGGCACGGCCACGCCGTCGGGCAGGCCCGACACCGCGTTCAGGACGGCGTCGAACACCGAGGGTGCGGCGAGGAGTTCGAGGAGCGGGCGCAGGGCGCCCTCGTCCTCGTCCGGGGCGGGGGCGGCCGCCGTGCCGCAGTGCGGGTCGAGGATCCACAGCACGCCGACGGCGGGCGGGCGCAGCGGGGAGGGCCGGTCCAGGGCCCAGGGCGTCGGCGCGGGCGGCACCGCGACGCCGTCGCCCGGTTCCGCGGGCGGGGCGCCGACCGCGACGCACAGCGCGTGGCCGGTGCCGTAGGCGAGGACCTGTTCGTAGACGCGCTGGTGGCGGGCGAGTCCGGTGGCGGTGTCCACGAGCAGGAAGCGTTCGGCCTCCTGGGCGGGGGCACCGCTGCCCAGCGCGGTGCGGACGGCGCGGTGCAGGCCGTCCGCACCGTCCAGGCCGGCGTGGTCGCCCCGCAGGTCGAGGGTGACGACCGGGGTGGCGGTGCGGGCGCTCACAGCAGGTCCTCCTCCCTCGGCTCGTCGTCCCACGGGTCGGCCCACAGGTCGTGCCCGGCCGCGTCCTCCGGGCGGTCCGCGCCGCCGGGCTTCGGCTGCGGACCGTGCGGATTCTTCGACTGAGGCCCGTGCGGATTCTTCGTGTGCGGGTCGTGCGGGTCGTGCGGATCGTGCGGGACGTGCGAGGCGTGCGGGTCGTGCGAGGCGTGCGGGTCGTTCGACTGCGCCCTGTGGAGATCCTTCGTATGCGGCTCGTGCGGGTCCGGTTCGTACGGCCGGGTCTGCCGCGTACGCGTGTCACCGGCCGGATCGTGCCCGTTGGCCTGGTGCAGGCGCGACGCGGCGGTGCCGGGCTCCCGCAGCTGGGCCTGTGCCTGGGCCAGGGCGCGCAGCGAGGGCCGGTTGGCCCGCAGGCTCCTGGGGAAGCGCAGGTCCAGGGCGCCGTCCAGGGTCGTGGTCCAGAAGTGGAGCAGCGGCTCGATCCAGTCCTGCTCGTCCTCGCTCAGGTCGTGGGCGCGCTGCCGCAGCCGGGCCGCCTCCGCCGGGGCCACCCGGCGCAGGAAGGTCCAGAACAGCCGGTCCGGCTCCCGCGGTGTGGTGCTCAGCCCGTCCGGCAGGGACTCCATCAGCACCGAGCAGAAGTCCTTGACCGCCGATCCGGCGTCCAGCAGCGCCCACCGCTCGTACGCCCGCAGCAGGTCGGACCAGCTGGAGACGTCCCGGTCGTACGGCTGGAGGGCGAGGGTCATGGTGGCCGAGTCGCCGCCGCGCAGCCGGAAGCAGACGGACTCCGGGGAGAGCGGGTCGCCGGTCACCTCGACGCGCCCGTTCCACATGGCGCTCAGCATGCGTTGCAGCACCCGCTGCCGGTCGCTCTCCGTGCTGGCGAGCCAGGAGTCGCGGTAGCCGGTGCGCTGCCGCCACTGGAGGTGGTCCTCGCGGCCCTCGCGGTCCCTGGCCCGGCCCCACAGGCGCAGCACCTGCCGTACCTCGGAGATGTCGGTCAGGCTCATCTCGCTGCGGAACAGCACGACGGTGATCGACTCGGTGACCACGGCGCGGAATTCGGGCGGCAGCCGGTTCTCGTCGCGCGGCAGCAGCAGCGACTGCTCCAGGAAGCGGTCCACGCTGCCCTTGGCCTTGGTCTGCGGGCGGACGATGAGGGTCTTGAGCTTGCCGGTGCCGTCCGGGGTGAAGCCGGCCGGCAGCAGCCCGGCCAGCTGGGAGCGGAACTGCTCCAGCCACTTCTCGTCGACCGCGTCGGCGGCCTCCTCGTCACCGGAGGCCGCCGCGAGGAGGTCGCCGAGGGACGGCAGCAGCGGCCGCTCGTGATGCACGCCGGCCTCGCCGAACAACTTCTTGATCCGGCCCTCCAGGACCTGCTTGACCTCCTTGACGACGGCGCGCGGCGAGCGCTGGACAGCTTCCAGGGCGCGTTCCCAGTGCCGCGGTTCGACGATGCGGACGAGCAGGGTGGCCTCGTCCTGGCTGTCCGGGATGCCCTCGCGCTGGAGGAGGCGGGTCAGGACGTCGTCGTAGAACGCGTCGAGGGAGTTCTGCGGCGGCAGGAGGTAGGACACGCCCGTACGGTCCTCGCGGTACAGCTCCCGGCGCCGCTCGCGGAACAGGCCGTTCTCCCCCTCCTCGTGGTCGCGGAAGGCCCGTACCAGCGCGGCCAGTTCCTTCATGGTCCGGTCGGCGATCGGCCGCCAGCGGGACTCCTGCGCCTTCCACCGCTCGTGCCACGTCCGGTTGGTCGCCCAGCGGTACCAGGCGTCCTGCTCCTGGATCGCGTTCTCCACCTCGGGGTCGCCCCAGCGCGCGGGCACCACGCCGCCCATCCGGCGGCCGATCCGCGGCACCTGCGGCGCGTCGGTGCCCACCCCTTCGGGGCGCTCGGGACGGTTGCGCCGGTTGTCGAGCATCCCCGAGAAGCCCTCCCGGGCCACCCGGTCGCGGTCGCCGGGGTTGCCGGTGAACACCCGCTCCAGCCGGAACGGGTCGTGCTCCTTGAGCAGATGGAGCAGTCCGCGGCGCGGGTTGAAGCGCTCCGCGCTCTCCACCGTGCGGCGGGCGAGGTCCTTGTCGAGCGCGCGCAGCTGGTGCTCCATGTTGGCGCGCCGGTCGTTCAGCTCCTGGCTGATCGCCCGCACGCCCTTGGGCACCTGCTCGGGCGCCCGCACCGGCCGCGGCTCCCGGATCCACACGTCCTCGATGCTCGACTCCTTGAACGCCTCGACGACGAGGGCGCGGTGGTCCTCGCCGCCCTGGCGGGCGCGGTCCAGCAGACCGCGGACGGCGCAGGCCAGCATCCGGGCGGCGACGATCTCGGCGAGTTCGTCGACGGGAACGGTCATGGAGGCCGCGAGGCTGGTGGACATGCCCTGGAGGCCGATACCGGTGGCGGCGGCCGCCGACCGGCTGGCCCCGCGGTTGACGAAGCTGGCGGCGAAGGACTGGTAGGCGTCGTCGGCGCGCCCGCGGCCGTTCTCCTCACCCAGGTCGGTGCCGATCAGCGAGGTCACCATGGCGGTGATGGAGCGGCGCAGGTCGTCGGAGCGCATACCGGCGGTACGGCTGAAGAGGAACGCCGTCTGGACGGTGGAGGTGCGCAGGCTGACCGGCACCATGTCGGGGTACTTCACGCTCAGCGAGCCGCGCTGCTCCACGTCACCGAGGTCCGCGGTGGCGTCCGCCGCGTTCTGGTCGTCGACCAGGTGCGAGAGGTCCACCAGGGCGCGCGCCGCGTTGAGTTCGGCCTCCCGGCCGCCGCCGGCCTCCGGCGGGAACGCCGACGGCATCACGACCAGCGGGTAGATCTTCGCGCCGGGCAGGTTCACCGAGTGGAAGGCGTGTCCGAGCAGGTGCAGGAAGTCGTAGAAGATGCCGGCGCCGGTGCCGCCCGCGACGGAGAACGCCACGAACACGTCGTAGCCGCGGATCTGGCCGCCGCCCAGCTCCTGGAGGTCGCCCGCCGACTTGCTGAGCGCGTCGATCGCCGCGCGCAGCGGGCCGAGCACCTGGTCGGGGCCGTTGCGCAGGGTGGCGAACAGCGCGGCCCGGCCGACGGTGGGCAGCTGGCCCGCGCCGGTGTGCAGCGGGGAGACCCGGGGCTCGTCGACCCGTGGCGGCAGCCAGCCCACGGTCTCCTCGTGCTGCGCGATGCGCAGCATCCGGGTCATCTCGGGTGAGTTGTCGTAGGTGGGCAGCAGGTTGTGCACGGCCCGGGAGGTACGGGCGAACGCCGCCGACTCCGGGCCGCGGGCGCTCAGGTGCGGCAGCCGGTCCAGTTCGGCCTCGCTGAAGTCCGCGTAGACGAACTGCAGGCAGTCCGGCAGCTGGAAGGGGACCCGTTGCTTGCCGCGGCCGACCAGGTCGGTACCGTCCGGGCCGCACAGTTCGCGGCGCAGGTTCCGCTCCAGTTCGGCGCCGATGCGGGCGCCGGTGCCGCCCAGCCCCACGAACAGCATGGGCTGGTAGATCTTCATGTCGTCGCTCCCCTCGTCCGCCCGTCGTGGGCGGCCTGTGCTGCGAGATGTGGTGCCGCCGGTGGTCCGGGCGGCCGGCCGCCCGGACCTCGGCGCCGTGGCGCGGGCGCCTCAGAACGCGGAGTCGTATCCGGACGATCCGCTCGCCCCGCCTGAACCACCTGAACCACCTGAACCACCTGAACCACCTGAACTGCCCGGGCCGCCCGGGCCGCCCGGGCCGCTCGCCCCGGCCGGTCGGCCGGTGCCGTTGGCCGGGGCGCCGCGCCGGCCCCGCCCGTTCACTCCGCCGGATGCCGCGGTGCCGCCCCGGCCGACGCGCCCGCCGAACAGGCCGGCCGTGCCGCGGGAGCCGGCCGCCGTGCCCGGCCGGCGCCCCGGGCCCGTACGCGCCCGGCCCGTGGAGTCCCGGTCCGCCCGGCTTCCGCCGCGAACGGCCAGCTCCAGGTCGTGTTCGAGCCGGGCGGGCGCGCCGCGCGACACGGTCTGCTCCTTGCCGTCGGGCCCGCGCAGGCGCAGCCCGTCGCCCTTGCGCCGGAGCCGGTACACCCGCGCCGCGCGCTTGTTGCGGAACTGGAGGCCGGGGCGGTCCGAGGAAGGGTCCTCCACCGCGAACCAGAACTTCTTCGTACGGGGAGTCCGCACATCCAGTTCGTCCAGCGCCCGTCCTCCGCGGCGCAGTTCGAGGACCAGGCCCTGCAACGAGCCGCGGACACCGCCGTACCAGACTCGGATCGCGACGACGGCGGCGAGGGCGAGCAGCAGCCCGGTGCCCCCGATGACCGCCCACCACCACCGGTCCCACCAGGTCGGCGCCGGGGTGACGGTGACGGTCAGGAAGGCGGCGCCGACCTCGCGGCCGCCGTCGGTCCGGTCGGTGACGGTGATCCGGCCGCCGGCGTCCCCCGCGGGCGCGCCCGCGCCGAAGGACACGGTGAACGGCACCGGTTCCTGCGCGCCGGGCGCGACGCTGACGGTGGCCGGGCTGATGCGCAGCGCCGCCGCCGTGGACTGGTCGGCCAGGCCGATGCGCAGGGTGTGCGGACGGCTGTCGTTGTTCCGCGCGACCAGCTTGCCGGTGACCGAGCCGCCCGGGTGCACGCCGTGGCCCTCCAGCGTCACGCCGGCCGTCACGAGCGCGGCGCCCGAGGACACCCGGGTGTCGTAGGGCCGCCGGTCCCCGACGACGCCGGGCGCCGCGATCGCGCCGGTCAGCCGCAGCGCGCCGGTGGCCGACTCCGGCACCTTCACCGACGCCCCGTACAGGACGTCACCCGCCCGGTCGTCCGGACCCTCGCCGTCGTCGCGCAGCGGGACGTCCACCGGCTCGAAGCCGTCACCGGACAGCTGGGCGGCGGCCCGTACCCCGGCCAGCTGCTCCGGATCGGTGATCACCACACCGCGCCGGGTCTGCAGGCGCATCCGTACGACGACGTCCTCGCCGGGTCTCGGCGCGGACGGCTCCAGGGTGACCGACGAGCGCAGCACGCCCTGCCAGATGGCCCGTACGGTGGCGGGCTGGTCCCGGTGGCCCGGCGGCGCGGACAGCTGGACGCGCCAGGTGCCCGGCAGCGGGTCCTTGACCCGCAGCGCCTCGACCGGCCCGTCCTGGCCGCTGACTTCGAAGCGGGAACCGTCGGACTCCCCCTGGAGGGGCACCTTGCGGCCCTTGGGGTCGTAGTAGGTGGCCGTCACCCGCGGATCGCGCTTGGTGACGGTGATCGAGCCGTCGGTCGCGATGGGCGGGATGTCCACCGTCAGCTCGCCCGGCGGCTTGCTGCTGGTGCCTTCCTCGACGCGGGCGCAGCGGGCCGCGGCGAACGCGCTCTGGAGCGCCTTGTCCACGTCCGCGGCGCCGTCGACGACCTCCGGCCGCGGGCGGGAACCGGGCACGTCGGCGCAGCCGTTGCGGTAGCCGCCGTCAGCCATCTGCTGGAGGGCCTGCTTGTCGATGCCCTTGCCGAAGCCCAGCGGCCAGATCTGCACCTGCTCGCGGCGCGCCCGGTCGAGGACCTCGCGCAGCCGCTTCTCACCCTCCTGCTTCCGGGCGGCGGGGTCGGCTCCGTAGGCGGGGCTGTCCTCGACGTTCAGCCTGCCGTCGGTGAGCAGGAAGACGACCTTGGGCGTGCCCTCCTGGCTGGTCTCCTTCAGCCGGGTCAGGGCCTGGGTGAGGGCGGCCGGGAAGTCCGTCCCTGGCCCGAGGCCGGCGCCCTCGCGGTCGGTGAGCCGGCGGGCGCAGTCGCTGATGCGCTGCCGTCCGGCGGCGTCGACGACGGTGGGCGGGCACACCTCCCGTACGGGCTGCTGCCCTTCCTGCTCCGCGCTGCCGAAGCCGATGACGCTCGCCCGGGACCGGTCGGAGATCTCGCCCTGGCCGATCAGCGCGGCCGCTTCGGCCTCGCGGGCCAGCGCCTCCTCGCCGATGCTCGCCGAGGCGTCCACGACGACGGAGAAGTCGACGGGCATGGGGCCCACGGAGGGTGCGGTGGGCGCGGCCCACGCGGGCGGCGGCCCGAGCGGCACGGCCGCACAGAGCGCGGTGAGGGCGGCGACGGTGGCGCGGCGCGCGCCGCGCCGTGTCCGCGCGGCCGCCGGTACGGTCCGGTGCGGCACGTTCACCACAGCCCTCCGGTCAGGGCGCAGCAGCCGCCGGCCGCCAGGCAGCCGACTCCCCAGCGCAGCCAGCGGTACTTGGCGCCGAGGATGCGGCCGAGCGCGCAGGCCTGCTCGACGGCCCACTGCCCGGGGTCCCGGCCCGCGAGGGCCACCCGGGGCAGCAGGGCCTCGGCGGTGGCCCCGCCGGTCAGCTGCGGGAAGAAGGTCAGGTGCCCGTCCGCCGCGGTACGGGTGCGGGGCAGCACCGCCACCACGAACATGGCTATGCCCAGCGCCCACAGCGCGGCTCCGCCGAGCAGCAGGGCGGCGCGGACGGCGGGCAGCGCCGGGAGCTGCCCGTCACGGCCGAAGAGCAGGACCAGTGCCGCGGTGGCGCCGGTCATCATGACGGACGCCTTGGTGTCGGCCCGGTTGATCTCTTCCCGTACGACCTTCAGCAGGCGTTCGGCGACGAAGTCGCTGCCGGTGCGGGTGTCGGAAGCCGGGGTGGTGGTCGGGGTGACGCAGGGGCAGGTCCAGGGGCCGGTGCCCCGGGCGGGTGTCGGTGCGGGTGCGGGTGCGGGCGGAGCGCTGGTGGCCATCATTTTCCCCAATCCAGGCCTTCGCCGCGGCCGCGGCGCGGCGCTGGGCGTTCCCGGTCGTCGCGGTGGTCGTCGTACCGGTCGTCCCGGCGCGCGTCGCGGCGGTCGTCCCGGCGGTCGTCGTACCGGTCGTCGTACCGCTCTCCGTACCGGTCGTCGGGGAAGTCCCCGGGCCGGCCGGTGCGGTAGTCGTCGCGCTCGGCGGCCGACTGGACGCGGTCGGGCTCGTAGACGCGGCCGCGGTCGTCCTTCTCGTACAGCTCGTCGTCGTGCGGCGCGTCGCGGCGGTCGGCGTACCGGTCGTCGGCGGACCGGCTGTCGGCGTACCGGTCGTCGGCGTACCCGTCCCCGTCCGGGCGGCCGCGGCGCCCCGGCTCGTGATCGTCGTAGGCCGTCTCCCGGCCGGGTCCGGAATCACGGTCCCGTTCCGGCGCGTCATCGAGCGCGGAGTCCCGTCCCGATCCCCGCCCGGAGCCGCGTCCCGAGTCCGGTGCGAAGTCCGGCTCTGCCTCCGGACCGGCCTCCGGATCGGCTTCCGGATCGGGCTCGTGCGCCCAGTCCATCCGCTGCCGTCCGCGGACCCGCTCCTGTTCGCCGCGGGGCTCGCCGCTCTCCAGCGCACGCCGCCGCGGCGGCTGCTCCAGGAAGGTGTCGGCCGCCCGCCCCACCACACCGCGCGTCGTCGACCGCAGGAGGTCGATGGCGGCCAGGGTCTGGTCGTTGAGGTCGTGGCGCTCGATCAGGCCGCCGTCGACGAAGCGGAACACCGTCTCGATCGACAGGGCCCGCTCCTCCCGGCGCTCCCGGCGGAACGCCTGCTGGATGTCCCACGCGTGGGCGGCGTCGCGTGCCATGAAGTACGCGAGCTGTCCCTCGTCACCACCGCTGAGCATGTCCTGCAGCTCGGTGGCCCTCATCCGGATCAATTCCTGTTCCTGCCGTTCCTTCCTCAGTGCCTCCACGTGCTGCCGGCGCGCGAGGTCGCCCTCGTGGTCGATCTCGGTGCGCTGCCGCTCCGCGCTGATCCCGCGTTCACTCAGGTCGATCCGTACGAACACCTCGGTCTCCAGGCCAAGTTCGTGTCCGAGGCGCAGGTCCGCCAGTTCGTTCTCCACCGCCCGGTCGGCCCGTTCCGCCTCGCTGATGCGGTAGCGCCTGGTCACTCCGCGCAGCCCCCGGAGGAGGACCGGCGAGAGGTACTGGGCGAGGTCCCACACATTGGCGCGGACCGCCGCGTACGCGTCCACGACGCGCCAGCGCACCTGCACCTCCGCGCGGAAGGACTCCGCGTCACCGGCCGCGGGGAGTTCGGTGCGGAACTCGGTCAGATGCCGGCCGACCCGCACCTCCATCACCTTGAACGCCCCTCGGAACAGCGGCCGGTTGACGTCCTCGCGGTGGTCCGGCCACACCACGCTGTGGCCGCCGTTCTCGTACATGAGCACCGCGGCCACCTGCACACTGGGCCGCCGGAACCGGCCGGACGACTCGTACTCCTGCACCAGCGGACCCGGCACCGCCCCTCCGGGCCCCTGGCCGTGTCCCCCGGGCGCGCCGGGGACCGGGCCCTGCCCGTGGCCGTGCTGCGCGCCGTTCCGGCCGTCTTGCGTCATCGTCGTCCCTCTCCTTCCAGCACCGCCCGCATCCGCGCGGCCGCCCGGGGGGCGAGCGGTGCGTCGCTGTCCCGCTCCAGCCGGGCGACCAGCAGCAGCAACCGGTCCCGGTCGCGCCGCCCCTCCACCAGCCGCGGCAGGAACCCGCACAGCACGTCGAGCTGCCGCGGGTCCTTGGCCGCCCGCCGCATCCAGCCGCCCATCTCCTCCTGCGCCGCGGCGCCCGCCCGCGCCGTGTTCAGCGTGTTGTGCACCAGGTCCGCCAGCCACGGCGCCCGGCCGGGGTGGGCCGCGACCAGGGCCGCCGCCAGCGGCCAGGAGCCGTACGCCTCCTGTACGGGGCTGTCGCCCTGGAGCCCCCACAGGTGAGAGGTCCGGGTGGACAGCGCGCGCAGCACCACCATCAGGGCGAGGTTCTGCCGGTTCTGGCGCGGGTCGCCGAGCCAGCGGGCCAGCCGCCGCAGCACCACGTCCGGCTCGGGCCCGGCCAGCAGCCGCGCCACGCTGTACGAGGCGGCGTCGGCCGGCTTGCCGCCGTCCTCCCGGCAGCCGATGCGGGCCAGTTCGTCCAGGGACTCGGCGACCGAGCCCGCCGCCATGCCGTAGCCGTGCGCGAACGCCGCGGTCTCGCGGGCGGACCGGTCGTCACCGCGTGCCCATACGCGCAGCAGGCCGCGTACGGCGGGCCGCACCTGCGGGTCGCGGGCCGTCTCGGCCAGTGCGGTGGCCGCGGCCATCTGCTGCACCGGGCTGTCGGCACGGGCGAGCGGCAGCAGCACTTCGGAGAAGCCGTACAGGTAGTCCCGGGCGCACAGGATGCCAGCGGCGACGGCCGCGCGCACCCACACCTGGGGGCGCTGGTCGTCGCACAGGGACCGCAGCCAGCGGGTCAGCGGGCCGCGGACGTTGTGGTAGCCGTCCCACGCCTCGTACAGGACGGCGAGGGCGAGCTTGCGCCCCTGGAAGCGCATCGCCCGTACGGGAATGGTGGCGTCGCCCAGGTCCTCGACGGCCTGCTCGGGTACGGCGCGCGCGGCGGCCAGCCGGGCCTCGGTCTTCGCGGTGAACAGCGGGCGGCCCGGCGCGTACTGGGGGTCGAGGGTGACGGCCAGCTCCCAGGCGAGCAGTTCGGCCGCTTCGGTCACCAGGCTCTCGGCGGAGCCGTTGAAGGCCGCGAGCGACAGCCGCAGGGCCGCTGCGCGCAGGGCGGGCAGTGCCTCGGGCAGCGTGCCGGGACGGTCGGCCCCGGCGAGCCACTCCCGCGCCTGGCGCGGGGCGAACGTGGCGCACTGGGCGAGGAGCTGCGCGTCGTCGGCCTCGCCCCTGGCGTGCGCCGCGAGGTGGCCGGCGAACCGCGCCGCCTCGCCCGGCCGCAGGGCGTCCAGGCCCAGTGCCTGTTTGACGTCGGGGCGCTCGGCGACGTCCAGGGCCAGGCGGCACAGCCCCGGATCGACGTCGGAGAGCTGGTCCTTCACGTGCTGTTTCAGTACGTCGTCGGCGGGCGGGGGCGTGCACTGCGCGCCGTAGCGGCCGCGCACCAGGCGGTCGGCGAAGTCACCGGCGCCCACGACCAGGACGCCGTACGCCCCGCGCTCGCCGAGCAGCGCACTGAGCCGGTCCAGGTGCAGGTCGGAGAGCTGCGGTCCGGCGCCGCTCCCTGGCCCGTCGCCGCCGTCCCGGCCGCTGCCCCCGGAGGCGGCCGGAACCGCGCCGGCGTCCTCGTCGGGCAGTTCGAGCAGGTAACCGCGGCCGGTCTCGAACTTCTCCCGGCCGACGCTGTCGAGCGCGGTGGCGGGGTCCAGGCGGGACACCCCGGTGGCGACGTCCCGGAGGAGGGCGAGCCCCGTGGAGGTACGGCCGGTGCCGGGCTCTCCGCAGAGCGCCAGCAGGTGGGTGCGCAGCAGCCGGGTCTCCATCGCGTCGTACCCGGGGGGCGTGCGGTAGACCCGCTCCAGGCGCTCCAGTTCCTCGGCCGGCACCGGCCCGTCGACGAACACGTCGTCGGTGCCGATCCTGACGTGTGTCTGGTAGAAGGTGTTGCCGTCAAAGACCTGACTGTCGCCCTCGACGTGCAGGCTGGTGCGGGCCTCACGGGCGGTACGGGCACCGCCCGCCTCGCCCGCGCCCCCCAGTGGGCTGCCCTTGGGGGCGTCCAGGCGCAGCTTCTCCTCGGGCTGCCCGGACGACCCGTCGCCGTCGGGCGCCTTGCCGTCCCTGGCCGTCCGCGCGTCGTCGTCCCGGCCGCCCGGCCTGCCGTCGGGCTGCGGCGGGGGCTGCTCGCCGGCGGGCGGCGCCCCCTCGTCCACATCGGTCACCTGCCGCCGCCTTCCGGTACGGGTCCGGTGTGCGGGGCGTCGGCGGCGGGTGGTTCGGGGGCGGGTGGTTCGGGGGCGGGCGTACGGGCCGGGGCCTGGGCGGGGGCCTTGTTGATGCCGACGAAGTCCCCGTTGGACCGGATGGTGTTGTTCCGGAAGGTCTGCTGGTCGCCGCCTACGTACGCGAAGTTGTACTTGTTCGCGTACGGGGCGGGTGCGGGCGCAGGGGCCGTAGTGGCGGCTGCCCCCTCTCCCTCCGGCTCTCCCTCCGGGCCGGAAGCGGGCGGCGGGACCGTACCCCTGTGCCCCGCCCCGCCGCCCTGCTCCGGCGGCGGGTCCTGGACCGCGCGCACCCCCGTCGCGCACGGCCGGTCCCGCGCCGGCACCGCTGGTGACGGCGGTGCCTCGTGCGACGTCTGCGCCGGAAGGGGCGGGAACGGCAGCCGGGGAACGTGGAACCACGCCTCGACGTCCGTCTCCTTCTCCGACACCCGCGCCCGGCGGTAGTGCTCGGGCTCGATGCAGGTGCCGCCTTCCGCCACGACGTCGTGGTAGAGCGAGTCGGACACGACGAACAGCAGCGGCGACCGTTCGGCCAGCCGCATGACGCCGCGGGCGGTCTCGCTGTCGCACAGCCGGCAGGCGAGGTCCACGGCCCGCCCGGCCAGTCCCTTGGCGTCCTGGGCGACCGGGCCCGCGTGCATGGCCACGCGCATCCGCAGCGGCTCCAGCCGCCCCTCGTTCACCTGGCGCAGCTTCTGGTAGACGCCTTCGAGCCAGGGCCCCACCAGGTGCGCGGCCGGTACGTCGGGGGCGAGCGCGACCAGTACGCCGTCGCCACGGTCCTCGATGTGGCAGGACCCCTCGGCGACCCCGGCGGCGGTGAACCCGGCCTCGAAGACCTCGTACATCGCCTCGCGCATCCGCAGCTTCGCCCGCCAGCCGAGCAGTCCGGATCCGCAGACATCTCCGTTGACGACGAGTCGGTGCAAGGCTTCCGTGCTCACTGGACCTCCTGGTTCGTGCCGACATGAAGCAGCATGGCCGGGGCGGGGTGGCGGGGCTGTAGCCGTTTACACAGCCGGCGGGGATTGCTCGGGACGTATGGGGACGGGGCCCGCCGGCGTACGACCGCCGGCCGCGCGCCCCTCGGCGAGCAGCCGCAGCAGCGCGAGGTCGAGCACGGCCAGCCGCCGGGGGCCGGTCTGCACGACGCCCTGCTCACGCAGCAGGCGCAGTGCCTTGGCCACCGCTTCGCGGGTGGAGCCGACGGCCGCGGCCAGGTCGTGCTGCGGCAACGGCAGGTCGACGTCCACGCCGCCCGACCCGGGGGTTCCGGTGCGCTCGGCCAGTTCCGTCAGCCGCGCGGCGAGCCGTTGCAGCACCTTCTCCGAGGCCAGGGACCGCCGTTCGCCGTCCGAGCTGCGCAGCCGGGAACTGAACTGCCGCATGATCAGTACGGTCGCCACGGGCCGCGCCGCCAGGTAGCCGCGGAACCGGTCGCCGGGGACGACGATCCCGTCCACCGGGCCGAGCGCGGTGACGGTGGCGCTGCGCGGGCGGTGGTCGACGGCGGCCTGATCGCCGACGACCTCGCCGCTGCCGCGCAGCGCGAGGATGAGCCGTACGCCGCGCTCCGTCTCCAGGGAGACGCCGGCCCAGCCGTTGACGATCGCCACCACGAAGGTGGTGGTGTCGTTCTCCCTGAGGACGACCTCGCCCGGCGCGTAGCTACGACCCCGGCCGAGCGCGAGCAGTGCCCGCCGGTCCTGCGCCGGCAACGCCGCCAGGAACGGCCTGCCGTCCTCGAAGAGACTCATTCGCCTCCTCCCCCCCGCTGGTCTCGCTCACCCCGGCCCCGGCGCCCGTCGGCACGGCGGACGCTCCGCCTCTGTGCATCTGGTCGCCCCAGGGCCCCGGCCCGGTTCCTCAGCCTGGCGGAGAAATGGGCTCGTCTCTGATTTCTTTCGTTACAGGCGGGGTTCTTGCGCAAATTGATCGAGCTGCGCTCGGTTGAGTTACAGAAGGTTAGGGTCGTGATCGGGCCCCGTCAACGCTTTTTCAACCCTCAACTGCCGTATCGCACAAGGGATTTGACCTCCCCGAACACCTGTACCTCACCCGGCCCGATTCCGATCATGGCTCACCACCCCCTGCGAACCGTGACCGCCACTTGACGCGCCACACACCGGACCGTCACTCTCCGACTGCGCACGGCGCTCCGAGGAGAGCGCTCACCGCGGAGGGCGGACACACGATGCACGGCCGACTCGACGAAGTGGTGCCCGCACCGGTCCGGGACCAGGTCCGGGCAGCCGAAGCCGCACTGAGCAAGACGGTTACCGCCGGCCTGCCCGCACCGGTACGGATGACCTGCGCTCAGCGCGTCGTCGCGGTGGTGGGCACCCTCTGCGGCGAACTCTCGGAGAGCGCGACTCCGGGAGCGGACAACTTGCTGAGCGCTGAACGGTGCTGTGGCGGCGCCAGTGCCGTGCTCGCCGGGTACCTCGGAGAGCATCTGATCGAGAAGTACGGCAGCGCCGCCCGTGCCTGCGATCTGTCAGCGGTGCGCGAGGGCTCGCCCACCTTGCGGTGGCGAGCGAACGACAGGGACATCGCGGAAGTGGCCGCATGGCTTGCGGGTTCAGCAGCGCAAGCGGAGGCGACACTTGAGGGCGCGGCCCAATGCGCCACGGCCCCGAGGAAACTCCGCGACGCGGCAGCAGCCGCCGCTGAGTACTCCCACCAGGCATGGGCCTGGCTCGGTGGCGACAGCGGCGGCTGGCCGTGACGAGAGCGGACATGCCGAACACCCCGTGCGCATCGGCTTCGCCGGCGGCACCCGGGCCCGGTACCGGCTACAGCCGCGGATCCACCGGCTCCGACTCCAGCGCCAGGACCGCGAAGACCGCCTCGTGCACCCGCCACAGCGGCTCCCCGTCGGCCAGGCGGTCCAGCGCCTCCAGGCCGAGGGCGTACTCGCGCAGCGCGAGGGAGCGCTTGTGGCCCAGGTGGCGTACGCGCAGCCGGTCCAGGTTCTCCGGGCGGGTGTACTCCGGACCGTAGATGATCCGCAGGTACTCCCGGCCGCGGCATTTGACGCCCGGCTGCACCAGCCGCCCGTCGCCCTTGCGCACCAGCGCGCCCAGCGGCTTGACCACCATGCCCTCACCGCCGGCGGCGGTCAGGTCGAGCCACCACCGGACGCCCGCCGCGACCGACGCCTCGTCCTCCGTGTCGACGACCAGACGGCCGGTACGACGCAACAGTCCCGTTCCGTCGTGCTCGACGAGCCGGTCCAGCCACGCCAGCTGCTCGTCGTGCGGTACGGCGGCCAGGCTGCGGCCCGGCGCGGCCAGGATCTGGAACGGTGCCAGCCGTACGCCGTCCAGGCCGTCGACGGGCCAGCAGTAGCGCCGGTACGCCTCGGTGAACGCGGCCGCGTCCACCGCCCGTTCGCGCTGCCGGGCCAGCAGGTCCGGCACCTCCACGCCCCGCGCGGCGGCCGCCTCCAGCGCGTCCAGCGCCCCGGGGAACGCGGCGCCGGACGCCGCGCCGACCGCCGCGTACTGACCGCGCAGCAGCCCGGACGCCTTCAGCGACCACGGCAGCAACTCGGCGTCCAGCAGCAGCCAGTGCCCGGAACCGGCCGCGGCGGGGTCCGCCAGTTCCGCCCACAGGCCCGCGCTCTCCACGGCTTCCCGTACGGACTTCAGCACCTGTTCGGTGACGGCCGGGTCGTCGAAGAACGGCCGCCCGGTCCGCGTGCAGACCGCGCCGCTCACGCCCGCCGCCGCGCCGAACCGTTCCCGCGCCGCGGCCTCGTCCCGGCACACCAGGACCACGGCCCGCGAGCCCATGTGCTTCTCCTCGCACACGACCTCCCGTACGCCGTCCGCCCGGTACGACGCGAAAGCCTCGGCCGGGTGCTCCAGGTATCCGTCCTCCTTGGACGTCGCGCAGGGCGCCATCGTCGGCGGCAGGTACGGCAGCAGGCGCGGGTCGACCGCGAACCGGCTCATCACCTCCAGCGCCGCCGCCGCGTTCTCCTCCTTGACCGCGACCCGGCCCATGTGGCGGGTCTCCACGACCCGCCGCCCGGCGACGTCCCCGAGGTCCAGCGGACGCCCGTCCGCGCCCCCCGGCGCCTCGCTGGCCAGCGGCTTGGCCGGCTCGTACCAGACCTGCTCGGCCGGTACGTCGACCAGTTCCCGCTCCGGCCAGCGCAGCGCCGTCATCCGGCCGCCGAAGACACAGCCCGTGTCCAGGCAGATGGTGTTGTTCAGCCAGCTCGCGCGCGGTGTCGGTGTGTGCCCGTAGACCACGGCGGCGCGGCCCCGGTACTCCTCGGCCCACGGGTAGCGCACCGGCAGCCCGAACTCGTCCGTCTCGCCGGTCGTGTCGCCGTACAGCGCGAAGGACCGCACCCGGCCGGAGGTCCGGCCGTGGTACTTCTCCGGCAGCCCGGCGTGGCAGACCACCAGCGCCCCGCCGTCGAGCACGTAGTGGCTGACCAGGCCTTCGATGAACGCGGCGACCTCACCGCGGAACGCCTCGTCCTCCCCTTCCAGCTGCGCGACGGTCTCGGCGAGCCCGTGACTGTGCTGCACCTTGCGGCCCTTGAGGTAGCGGCCGAGCTTGTTCTCGTGGTTGCCCGGTACGCACAGGCCGTGCCCGGCGGCCGTCATGCCCATCACCAGGCGCAGCACGCCGGGGCTGTCCGGGCCGCGGTCCACCAGGTCGCCGACGAAGACCGCGGTACGGCCCTGCGGGTGCCGGGCGTCCACGGCGCGGCCGAGGGCGTCGTACTCGACCTCGTACCCCAGCCGTGCGAGCAGCGTCTCCAGCTCGGAGCGGCACCCGTGGATGTCACCGACGATGTCGAACGGGCCGGCCAGGTGTCGCAGGTCGTTGAAGCGCCGCTCGGTGACGATCTCCGCCGCCTCGACCTGCTCCACCCCCTTGAGCACATGCACCTTGCGGAAGCCCTCGCGCTCCAAGTGCCGCAGCGAGCGGCGGAGTTCGCGCTGGTGCCGCTGGATGACGCGGCGCGGCATCCCGGCCCGGTCGGCACGCGCCGCGTTGCGCTCGGCGCACACCTCCTCGGGCAGGTCGAGGACGACGGCCACCGGCAGCACGTCGTGCTCCCGGGCCAGCTTCACCAGCTGGGCGCGCGCCTCCGGCTGCACGTTCGTGGCGTCCACGACGGTCCGCCGACCGGCCGCGAGGCGCTTGGCCGCGATGTAGTGCAGCACCTCGAAGGCGTCACCGCTCGCGCTCTGGTCGTTCTCGTCGTCGCTGACCAGCCCGCGGCAGAAGTCCGAGGAGAGCACCTCGGTGGGCTTGAAGTGCCGTGCGGCGAAGGTGGACTTGCCGGAGCCGGTGGCGCCGACGAGCACCACCAGACACAGGTCGGGGACGCCCAGGGGGCGGCGGGTGGGGGCGGGGACGGAAGTGGCACCGGTCATGCCTGGGCCTCCTTCGCGGGGGAATCGGCAGGGGCGGGAGTGGCGGGCGCGGCCGGTGTACGGGCCGAGGCCGGCTCCGCCTGGCGGAAGTACGCGAGCTGGGTGGGCGGCCCGACCTCGGGGTCGTCCGGGCCCACCGGCCGGAACTCCACCTCGTACCCGTGCCGCCCCGCGACCTCCCCGGCCCACGCCCGGAACTCCGCGCGCGTCCACTCGAAGCGGTGGTCGCCGTGCCGAACGTGCCCGGCGGGCAGCGACTCCCAGCGCACGTTGTACTCGACGTTCGGTGTGGTCACCACGACCGTGCGCGGCCGGGCCGCGCCGAACACCGCGTACTCCAGCGCGGACAGCCGCGGCGGGTCCACGTGCTCGACGACCTCGCTCAGCACAGCGGCGTCGTACCCCTTCAGGCGGGCATCGGTGTACGCCAGCGACCCCTGCACCAGCCGCAGCCGCTCGGACTGCCGCTCGGGCATCCGGTCCAGCCGCAGCCGGCGCCGCGCCTCCTGGAGCGCGCGCATCGACACGTCCATGCCGACGATGTCGGTGAACTGCCCCTCCTTGAGCAGCTCGCCCAGCAACTGCCCCGGCCCGCAGCCGAGGTCCAGGACGCGCGCCGCCTTCGCCTCCCGCAGCACGCCGAGGATCGTCTCCCGGCGCCGCACGGCGAGCGGCACCGGCCGCTCCTCGGTGTCGGCCGACTCCTCCACCGCGTTGTCGATCTCCTCGGCCGCGGTGTCGTCCGCTTCGGCGAGCCGGGCCAGCTCCAGCCGCTCCAGCGCGTCACGGGTCAGCGTCCGGCGGCGGGCGAGGTAGCGGTCGGCGATGAGCTTCTGCTCGGGGTGGTCCTCCAGCCAGCCCTCGCCGGCCCGCAGCAGCTTGTCGACCTCGTCGGGCGAGACCCAGTAGTGCTTGGCGTCGTCCAGCACCGGCAGCAGCACGTACAGGTGCCGCAGCGCGTCGGCGACCGTACGTTCGCCCTCCAGGCCGAGGCGTACGTACCGCGAGTCGCCCCACTCCGGGAACGTCTCGTCCAGCGGCACCGGCTCGGCCCGTACCGTCCACCCCAGCGGCTCGAACAGCCGGCGCACCAGGCCGGCGCCGCCGCGCGCGGGCACGGCGGGCAGCGCCACGTGCAGCGGCAGCGGCTGCGCGGGCAGCTCGGGGCGCGCCTTGCACTGCCCCTTCATCGCGCTCGCGAAGACCGTGCTCAGGGCCACAGCCAGCAGCGAGGACGCCGCGTACGGGCGGTCGTTCACGTACTGCGCGAGCGCCGAGTCGGGGGCGCCGCCCCGGCCCTTGCCCCGGGCGCGCCGTACCAGCGCGACCGGGTCCACCTCCAGCAGCAGCGCGGCCGTGCACCGGCTGTCGTCCGCCTCGGGGTAGAACACATGGGCCGTGCCGTGCGCCGTCGAGAACGCCTGCGCCTTCCCGGGGTGCTTGTGCAGCAGGAATCCGAGGTCGGTCGCGGGGCGCTCAGCGCTTCCGGTGGTGGTCATCGTCAGGAACACGCGTACGAGTATCGCCCGGTACCGCCCCGTTTGACGAACTGGTTTTTGCAGGTGGGAACGGGGGTGGGCGCAGGGGCGGCGGCTGCCGCGCCCCCTCGTCACAGCGGCCGCTTCCGTACCCTGCCGTGCCTGTTCCCGGCTCCCGGCACCCGCAGGGCAAGATGGGCGGCATGGAACTCCGGATCTTCACCGAGCCCCAGCAGGGGGCCACCTACGACACCCTTCTCCGCGTCGCGCGGGCCGCCGAGGACCTGAACTACGGCGCCTTCTTCCGTTCCGACCACTACCTCCACATGGGCAGCACCGACGGGCTCCCCGGCCCGACGGACGCCTGGATCACCCTGGCCGGCCTGGCCCGGGAGACCAGGAGCATCCGGCTCGGCACCCTGATGACCGCGGGGACCTTCCGGCTCCCCGGCGTGCTCGCCATCCAGGTCGCCCAGGTCGACCAGATGTCGGGCGGCCGGATCGACTTCGGCCTGGGATCCGGCTGGTACGAGGACGAGCACAAGGCCTACGGCATCCCCTTCCCGAAGGCGAAGTTCGGCCGGCTGGAGGAGCAGCTGGCGATCATCACCGGACTGTGGAGGACGCCCGTCGGCGAACGCTTCGCCTTCGACGGGAAGTTCTACCAGCTGGCGGACTCGCCCGCGCTGCCCAAGCCGGCGCAGCCGAAGGTGCCGGTCCTCATCGGCGGGCACGGCGCCAAGCGCACCCCCGCGCTCGCCGCCGAGTACGCGGACGAGTTCAACATCCCCTTCGCCTCGGTGGACGACACCGAGCAGCAGTTCAAGCGGGTACGGGCGGCAGCCGAGCAGCGCGGCCGGGACGCCGACGAACTCGTGTACTCCAACGCCCTGGTCGCCTGTGTCGGCCGGAACGACGCGGAGGTCAAGCGCCGTGCCGACGCCATCGGGCGCGAGGTCGACGAGCTGAAGGCCAACGGTCTGGCGGGCTCCCCCGCCGAGGTCGTCGAGCGCCTCGGCCGTTTCGCGGCCGTCGGCTCGCAGCGTGTCTATCTCCAGATGCTCGACCTGAACGACCTCGACCAGATGGAACTGATCGCCTCGGAGGTCATGCCGCAGGTGGCTTGAGCGGGGTGCGTGAGCGGGGGACTTGGGCAGGGGCGCGGGAGCAGGGGGCTTGGGCGGGGCCCGAACGGATGACGCCCCCGGCCTCACCCCGTCGGCGCGACCCCGCCCGGCCCCCACGGCCCCGGGCACCACTCCACGAGCAGCATCGTGGCGTCGTCCCGCAGCTCGTTGCCCTGGTCGTCGACGATGAAGTGGATCAGGCGGCGCAGCGTCTCGAAGGCCAGCTCACCACCGGCCGTGGCCCGGATGATCGTGTCGGTGAACCGCTCCAGCCCGAACAGCGCGCCGTTGGAGTCCCGCGCCTCGGTCACACCGTCCGTGTAGAGCAGCACCCGGTCGCCCGGCTCCAGGTCCGCGACATGGACGGTACGCGGTTCCGGACTCAGCGCGGCGGGGAGGCCCAGCGGCAGCTGGCCGGGCCGCTCCAGCGCCCGGTCGAGAACGGCGTGCCGGCGGATGAGCAGCGGCGGCGGGTGGCCGGCGTTGACCCAGCGCAGCCGGCCGTCGGCGAGGTCCAGCTGGAGGAAGACGCCGGTGGCGAACCGGTCGGGCAGCCACTGGCAGAGCGCCTGGTCGACGGTGTCCACCGTCTCCCGCAGGTCCGCGCCGGCCCGGCGGCCGCTGCGGCAGCCGGCCAGGGCGACGGAGGTGGCCAGACCGGCGGCCAGGTCGTGGCCCATCGAGTCGATGATGGCGGCGTGCAACGTCTCCTGCGTCATGGAGTGGTCGAACGCGTCGCCGCCCAGCTCGTACGCGGGTTCCAGCACCGCTGTGGACACCGCCTGCTCGTTGCCGATCGTGCGCGGCGGCAGGAAGGCACGCACCATTTCCGCGGGCAGCTGCATCGGCTGCGTACGCGCCTGGCGTACGAACGTGTCGCTGTAGGCCCGTTTCGAGGTGATGATGGGGGCCAGCAGGGCGGCCAGCGCGCGGCAGCGGCGCATCCGCTCGCCGTCCAGCAGGTCGGTGCGTACTTCCAGTACGCCCAGCCGCTCCACCCCGTCGACCAGTGGCAGCCAGACCCGGATGCCGCCCTCCGGGTCGTCGGCGTCCTCCACCCGCATGGCCAAGGTGCGGTACGTCCACCCGGCGAGGGAGGAGTCGACGGAGAACGAACGCTGCCCCACGCCCAGCGGGCACAGCTGCCGCTGCTGGATGTCGACCAGATAGAGGCCGACGTACCGCAGGCCGAGGGCCGTGGCGTGCCGGTTCACCAGGTCGGGCATGTCGGTGGGGGCCGCGCGCTGGGCCTGTTCCAGCAACGCTTCGAGCATCCCGTAGCCCTCGGCGCCCGGGTAGGCGTCCGCAAAGGCTTCGCCCGCCATCGTGATCACCTCCTACCGCAGTTTCGCACCGCGCCCGCACCCCCGCCGTCCGGGCGACCCGGCGGCGCCCGTCATTCCCCCACTCGGGTCGCGGACGTCCGCGGCCGCCCCGTACGCCTCAGTGCGTGCGCCACTCGTGCTCCGGCAGGAAGCGCACGTCGTACTGCCCGGGAACCGTCTCGAACGTGCCGCCGACGCCCTCGGTGTCCTCGGTGTCCTCGACGAACAGCCGGACGGCGCCCTGGGTGACGTGGAAGACCTCGTACGTGTCGGTGTGCAGATGGGCCGGGACGAGCGAACTCGATGGTCATGGGCCCTCCTGAGGGACACACCCGACGTCAGGCAACCTGACATTCAATGTGTCAGGTGCCCTGACACTTCACCTGTCCGGGAAGCAACCCCACCCGTCCCGCCCCGCCCCCCGCGTCCCCTCCCCCAAGGCTCGCCATGCCCGCATCCACGGCTCCGACCACACCTCCGCCTCCGCCCTCCCCCTGCCGCAACCTCCCTCAACTGCTCGGCGACGCCCGGCGCTGGTTCGAGGAAGCCCTCCTGGCCGCCATGGACGCGGCCGGCGGCCCTCCGGTGACCTCGACCCAGGTCCAGCTCTTCGCGGTGCTCGACGCGGAGGGCACCACGGTCGCCGCACTCGCCCGGCGCATGGGCGTGACCCGGCAGACCGCACACCAAGCCGTACACGGCCTGGTGGCGGCCGGACTGCTGGAGCAGGTAGCGGACCCCGCCTCCGCCCGGCAGCGGCTGATCCGCCGCACTCCGGCGGGCGAGCGCGCACACCACCAGGCCGAATGCCTCTTGCAGGACCTGGAACGCCAACTCGCCGCGCGCATCGGCCACGACACGGTCGAGGCCCTCCGTACTGCCCTGGAGTCTTTCTGGGGACCGCCCCCGACGGCCTGACGGGCATCCGACCCACCACCGCCCGCTCTTTACCGCCGCCCTTCAACCATTCCGCGCCGGAAAGGGCCCATTCCCCGCCTCACGGCCCGCGGCCCACGGCCCACGGTCCGCGGTCCGCGGTCCGCACGAAACGAAAATCCGATCGTGCGATAACAATGTGGTGCGATGCCACCGCCGAAGTCGACACCTCCCGGGTTCCCCGCCCTGCTTCCCGCATTCCCCCGCCTCACCCTTTCGGCTCAACAACTCGTACGCCCGCACCCCTCCCCTGTCGCGGAACGTTGATCAGTAAGTCGGAGATAGGACTTACTGAAAGAGGTATGACGTGCCCTGTCCCACCTCCCGCACAGCCGCGATCTCCACCACGGCGCTGACCCTGGCCAGCGCCCTCACCGTCACCGCGGCGTCCGCACTCGACCACGACGACCGGCCCGCTCCCCCCGAGCGCCTCAACGCACAGGCCTTCTACGCCTCGTTCGACGTATTGGCCCGCCAGATCAGCGGCCTGCGGGCGAGGATCAGCGAAGCCGACGGCACACCGGTGGCGGGCCTGCCGGTCACGTTCACCGTGGCCGGCGAGAAAGCCCTCCTCTGCGAGGCCACCACGGACACCGACGGCTACGCCGAGTGCAAGAAATCCCGCCTCCCCTCGCTCCTCGCGTCCGCCGTCAAACTGCTGACCGGCGGTTACGACACCACTTTCGAAGGCAACTCCCGGTACGCCCCCGTCTCCACCCACAATTCCGTGGCCGTGGACATGCGCTGACCCGGCCGGTCACCGACCGACTCGGCCGGAAAACGCGGGATACTCCGGCAGAGCCACGGTGCTGCTGACCTTCTCGCCCAGCTTGAGCATTCCGTTCAGGAACAGGGGGCGGGACAGCAGGGCGTTGCGAAAACGTATGCCGGTGGCGGTGCCGGGGGCGAGGAATTTCCCGGTACGGCCGCCGCCCGCCTGGCAGCCCCTGGCATACTGCCGCAGCCTTTTCTCGTACCGGGTGAAGGCCGTCCGGTACTCGCCCGGTGCTCGCGCGAGTTCACCGGCCAGCACGTATGCGGCGACCATCGCGGTGCCCGTGCCCATACCGCCGATGGCGGCCCCGCAGGCGGCGTCGCCGACGAGGCATACGCGCCCCGTGGACCAGGTGCCTACGTCCACCCGGCTGATCGAATCGAAGTGCAGGTCGGGCGTCTGGTGGAGGGAGGCGAGCAGACAGGGCACTTCCCAGCCGATACCGGAGAAGGCGTTGCCGATCAACTCCTTCTGCTGTTCGAGGTCATGCCGATCGTACGACACCGCGGGCGAGGCGAAGACCAAGAACGCCCCCGCCTGCGCCGAGTCCCGGTGGTCGACACCGATGGAGGCGAGTCGCCCCGGAACGTTGTAGCCGACCGAGCCCTTCTCCAGCTCCCCGTGACTGTCGTTGGGCAATTGCCAGGTGGCGAAGTAGTAGCCGAGGTGGTTGACGTAGCGCTCTTCCGGGCCGAAAGCGAGACGGCGGACATGGGAGTGCAGCCCGTCCGCTCCGATCACGAGGTCGAAGTCGCGTGAGGCGCCGCTCCGGAAGTCGACCCGCACGCCGGAAGAGGTCTCGTCGAGGCCGGTGACCGAGTCGCCGAAAAGGTACTCGGCGTACGGGGCGCTGTGCTCGTACAGCACCCGGGCCAGGTCGCCGCGGAGCACCTCCATCTCACCGCCGGCGAACTCCGCCGGCAGTCGCAGCAGCGTACGGCCGTCTTCGTCGACGAAGCGCATGGGGCTGCCGCCGGTCTGGATGCGGCGCAGTTCAGGGAGCAGGCCCATACGGTCCAGCACGGTCCGATGTGTCTCGCCACGGAAGTCGACGGCCTGACCGCCTTCGCGCAGCGCCGGGGCCAGTTCGACCACGGTGGGGTGGAAGCCGTGGCGCCCCAGCCAGTAGGCCAGCGCCGGACCGGCGACGCTCGCGCCGGAAATAAGGACGTTCCTGTTCACGTATCCCTCTTCCCATCTTCTCGTGCCCTAACTGTGTCCGGTGGACACTGATGCGCACTGTGTACCATAGACACAGTTGGCTGGGCAGCGCCGAGGGCGGGAGCGGGACATGGGCGACGAGCACGCCGAGACGGTGCGGCTGCTGTGGGGGCCGCACCCCAGGCCCACGCGGGGCCCCAGGCCGACACTCGACCTGGACCGCATCGCGCAGGCCGGCATCCGGATCGCCGACTCGGACGGGCTGTCCGATCTCTCCATGCAGCGGGTCGCCGCCCAACTCGGCGTCACCAAGATGGCGCTGTACCGGTACGTACCGGGAAAGGCCGAACTGATCGCGCTGATGGTCGAGGCCGCGATCGGCCCCTGCCCGACGTCACGAACAGCGCGTGGCGGCTGGCGAGAACAACTGGAGGACTGGGCCCGCCAACTGCTCACCGTCTTCCGCCGGCACCCCTGGACACTGGAAGCCACCATCGGGCCGCGGGTCATGGGACCCGGAGAGCTGTCCTGGATGGAGCGCGCCGTCTGCGCGCTGGACGGTACGGGACTGAGCGGCGCCGAGCGGATGGACGCGGCCGTCCTGCTGGTCGGTCACGTACGCTGCATCACCCAGCAAGCCCGCGCAGCCGGCCCCGCAGGCAACCCCGAGGCCCAGCTCGGGGCCATCCTCGGTGACCTGATGCAGACACGCGGCGGCCAATTCCCCGCGCTCACCGCGGCCCTCGCCTCAGCAGCCCAATCCGACGGACAAGACCAGGCGTGGGAGTTCGGCCTACAGCGCATCCTGGACGGCTTGGCCACGCTCATGGACCAGCGCACTCGATAACCACGGCGCGCCCCCACCGAAGCCAACCACCAGGCCCCGACCGGCCCCGTACGCGCTGTCCCGCCGACCCCTCCCCTCCCCGCCCCGCCCCCGCCCCCACCCCCAACCGCACACCGTCCCACCCCGACCGAAGGTCATCTCAGTGTTCCCTGCACGGGTACGTACCGGCGCCCCGTTACTTCTGCTGATTCTCACCCTTTCCGGCTGCTCTTCCTTTTGGGGCTGCACCGACACGACGACGAAGCGCGGTGAGGCCGGCGTGAAAGTGCAGGTCGAGGACACGGACGGGCAGCACTCCGGCGTCACCGCCGAGGTCGTCGGCCAGCGCCTGGAACCCCACCCGCAGGAGCCCTCCAAAGGTGACCAGGTCCACTTCACCTACCGCTTCGACGGCACCCGCAAGACATCCGGCTCCGGAGTGGATGCCTGCGCGGTCGACAAGAAGCGCGTGGCCTTGCTGTGCCAGACGATCTATTCGTCCGGTGCGTGGCCCGAGCCGGACGGCACCCTCACGGGGGACGAATGGCTCGCCGTCGAGCACCCTGAGCAGGTTGCCGCAGTGCTGCTTCTCCCCAATGACCAGTCCTACGACCCGCGAACCTGCGAACAGGACCGCAAGGACGGTGGCGGGACACATCCTCCGAAAAAAGCCGGCAAGGGGGACCAGCTGTAGGAGGCCAAGGCTGTTGCCCTCGCGGCGCGGGCCTCCGGCACCTGAACAGCTCACGCCACTCCCCCGGAGTAGCTCGCGCCGGAGCGTGCGCCCGTCAGAGCCCGTCAGAGGGTGCCGGGGGAGCATACGGCGAGGTGTTTCAGTATGCCGGTGACCCGGTCGCGGGACTCGTCGGCGACGTCCATCGCCTCCACGCAGGTCCAGTACATCCCCTCCTCGTCCGCCGCGCAGACCACGCTTACCAACGCCTCACACACCTCGCCGAGCAGCCAGTTCAGCCCCTTCAAGGCCGCCAGGGTGTCCCGTACCTCGGAGAGCTGGGCCGCCCTTGGTCCACCGATCCTCGGCGCGGGGATCAGCAGTACCGCGCTCGTCCTCCCTCCCGCATCGCCCAACCCCCGCGCCCGGGACCGCACTTCGTGCGGCCCGGATATCGCGAGATGACTGCCCACCGCCTCGGCCAGAGCCTGTGCCTGCCACGCCTCGACGACGATCTCCTGGACCGTCTGTGCCTGCGCCAGACCGCGCCGACTGGCCGCGATGATGCGCACCGCGTCCATCCGCGACCCCCTCCCTCAGACCACTGTCAGCTTCGCCGCACCTACCTGCCACTACCCAGCGTGAACTTGAAAGGCCGAAAAGGCCAGAGGAATTCGCAAATCTGTGGACAACCAAGACGATGTGGAAAGATCCTTCACTCCATAGAGTGACGATTGGCTCGTTCGGCCCCCTTCACGGGAAATCGTGTCTCATTACGTTCGATCTTCGCGGCCAGCGCCTGCAGCACATCGATCCCCAGGGCGTCACAGAACTGCAGGAGGTACGCCAGCACGTCGGCGACCTCGTCCTCGACCCGCCCGGCGGCCGTCGCGTCGCTCATGACCCGCGCCGACTCCTCCGGTGTCAACCACTGAAAGATCTCGACGAGTTCGGCGGCCTCGACGCTGAGCGCCGCGGCCAGATTCTTGGGGGTGTGGTACTGCTTCCAGTCGCGGGCCGCCGCGAACTCGGCGAGCCGCTTCTGCAATGCATGGAGATCTTCACTCATGCCCCTAGGTGTAGCACCCGCACCCCGGGCAGCCCTTCGGCGGCCGACGCGTCCCGTACCGTACCGAGCAGCCGGACGTGCCCGCGCCCGACCATCCGTACGGCGAGTTCCAGCAGCGCCCGCGCCTGCCGGTCGTCGAGGCTGCGGTCCAGCCCGTCCGCCGTCAGCCCCAGCACCTGGCGGGCGGAGAGCACCTCGCCCGCCGGGTCCATGGCCAGCACCTCCGGGCCCGTCAGGAGCACCAGCGCGAGCGCGACGTAACGCAGCTCACCGTCCCCGAGCTGCTCCAGCGGCGTCGCGGGCAGCCCGTCGCGCTCGACCAGCGCCCGTATGCCGACCGTGCCGCCGCGCTCCACCGGTTCGGCCCGCAGACCGGCGACCGGCCCGACACAGCCGGCGCGCACCGCCTCGACCAGCACCGCGTGCCGCCGCGCGCACTCCCGGCTCGTCCGTCCCAGTACGGCGGGAAGGTTGTCACAGGCGGTACGCAGCCGCCCGTCCCCGGCGGACCATCCCCAGCTTCCGCCGAACATGCCGCCGTCGTCCGCCGCCGCCTCACCGCCGCCGGAGCCGACCACGAAGCCTTCCGACGGGTCGGCCTCCGTACGCGCGTCGGCGCAGGCGGCGGCGCGAGAAGCAGCCCGGGAGGCACTACTGGAACCAGTGACGCCATAGGGCCCGGTGGTGCCATGGGATCCGGTGGCGCTACGGGGGCCGGTGGTGCCGCTCGGGTCGGTGGAACTGCCGGGCCCGCCCGGCCCGGGCCCCGGTTCAGTCCCCGATCCAGCCCCCGATCCGGTCCCGGGTCCACCGGACTCGACCGGACCAGGGGTCACGCCACGCAGCCCAGAAGCGCCCCCAGCGTTTTCCCGCCCTCCGCGGCCGGCGCCCCGTGCCCCGGCCGCGCGGGCTCCGGGCACGGCGCCGACCGCGCTCCCGTTCCCGAGTCCGCCCCCGGAGCTGCACCTGGTCGCGCCCCTCGGGCCCGGGCCGCTCGCCTCCGTACTCGCCGCTGCACCCGCGCCGCACCCGCCCGCAGGGCCTGCCCCGCGCATCACCTCCGGCCGCGGATCGCACGCGAACACCGACCGCAGCGCCACCACCACCTGCTCCGCCGCCGCGAGCACGAGCCGCTGCCCCGCCGTCTTGCCCGCAACCCGTAAGGGCAGCAGCGCTGTACCCAGGCGGTCGTCGGGCAGCGGCGCGCGCGTCACGGGTGTCGCTCCGGCCGTGTACCAGGCAGCCTGGACCGCGCGCCGGGCAGGGTCCGTCAGGGCCGTCGACAGAAGGGTCTCGCCACCGCCCGTCAGGCGCTCGCCGACGATGCGCAGTTCCGGCTCGGCCTGTACGGCGACATCGAGCCGGACCGGGCCGACCGGGCCGTCGACCGTGCAGCCGATGCGGAACCCGCGTCTGCCCTGCCCGTCGGGTCGCGCCCAGGCCGGTACGCACCCGGCCGCGCCACCCGGCGCCGCCGCCACGGCCCGTGCGAGCCGGGCCCCGCTGCCGAGCCGCGCGAGGATCTCGTACGCCTGCAGCACGCTGGACTTCCCGCTGCCGCTCGCGCCGGTCAGGAGGGTCAACGGGCCCAGCGGGAAGGTCGCGCCGCGGTGCGTCTTGAAGGCGGACAGACGTAATTCGGTGACCGCCGGGCGCACACTTTCTGTGTCCATACGAGGACGCTAGGCAACCGGCGAAAGCAAAACCGTTACGGCTGCAACGCCTTCCTACGATCGGGGTACGAGACCCGCCGGCGGCTCGGCGACCTCGGTGCCGACGGGCGTGAGCAGGAAGACGTTGGTGTCGACCCGGTGCATCCCGCTGGCGAGTCCGAAGACGACGCCGCTGGAGAAGTCCAGGATGCGTTTGGCCACGTCGGCGTCGGCGCTGCTGAGGTCGAGCAGGACGGGGATCTGCGCCATCAGGTACTCGGCGACCTCGCGCGCGTCGGCGAAGGTCTGGACCCGGATGACGACGAACCGCCGCATCTCCTCGCCCGGTTCCTCGTCGGGCAGGGCACGGTGATCGGGCCACGAGGGCCATTCACTGCCGCTGCGAAGGGGAACGACCTCGGCGAGCCCTTCCCACTGTTCGTCGGTGGCGTCGGGCCCGTTCACCGAATCACCTCTCCCGGAGGGGCTGGACAACTTCGCTATCTGCATCGCGCAATTGTAGGGATAAACACTTATACGACTTCGGGTGCGACACACGGATGGCGTCACACGGCTCCTCCATCCTGCACCATGGCCACTGATCAGCGCCGACACCCCGGGCATATATCCTGCGACGAGATCCCTTGTTCCTGTTCACTCCTCCGTCACGTAGGTCGGTTCCGTCATGAGCGTCGATCCTCCCGGCCGCGGGCTGCGCGGCCTGCGCGGGCTCCGCAAGCCGGCGAAGAAGCGGCCGGCCGCCGCGGCGGCATCCGCCGGCCGCACGGACGAGCCGTCGGCGCCGGACACCGGTGCCCGGTCCGCCGGCAGTGTCATCAATGCCACTCTTTACCGCGACGGACATCGCCTCAGTACCCACGAAACCCTCGCCGACACCTTCCGGCACCTGCGCACCACCGCCGGGTCCATGGCCTGGATCGGCCTGCACCGGCCGTCGTCCTCCGAATTGGTCACCCTGGCATCGGAATTCGACCTTCACCCGCTGGCCGTGGAGGACGCGCTGGAGGCCCATCAGCGGCCGAAACTGGAGCGTTACGGCGAGACCCTCTTCGTCGTCCTGCGGGCCGCGCGCTACCTGGACGATCCCGAGGAGGTCGACTTCGGCGAACTGCACGTCTTCGTCGGCCCCGATTTCGTGATCACCGTCCGGCACGGCGGCGCCCCCGACCTGCCCGCCGTACGCCGCCGCATGGAAGCCGCCCCGGAACTGCTCGACCGCGGCCCCGAGGCGGTCCTGTACGCGATCCTCGACGCCGTCGTGGACGATTACGCTCCGGTGGTCGCCGGTGTCCAGAACGACATCGACGAGATCGAGACCGAGGTCTTCGGCGGCGACCCGCGCGTTTCCCGCCGTATCTACGAACTGTCCCGCGAGGTCGTGGAATTCCAGCGCGCGACGCGCCCTTTGAACAGCATGCTGGAAAGCCTGACCGCGGGCTTCGAGAAATACGGCATCGACGAGGAACTCCGCCGTTACCTGCGCGACGTCGCCGACCACGCCACCCACACCACCGAACGCGTCGACGGCTTCCGCCAGGCCCTCCAGGACATCCTCACCGTCAACGCCACCCTCGTGAACCAGCAGCAGAACGCCGAGATGCGCGCTCTCGCGGAGGCCGGCTTCGAGCAGAACGAGGAGATCAAGAAAATCTCCTCGTGGGCGGCCATCCTCTTCGCCCCCACCCTGGTCGGCACCATCTACGGCATGAACTTCGATCACATGCCGGAGTTGCACTGGGTGCTCGGCTACCCCTTCGCCATCGTCCTAATGGCGGTCGTATGTACTGGTTTGTACGTCATCTTCAAGCGCCGGGATTGGCTCTGAGTAATCGGCGTCAGCGCAAGCACGCTGCGGGGGTAACGCCGCGGGGAGCATGTGCAGCGCGCCTCCTTCAGCCCGCTGGGGAGAATCTGGGGAGAATGAGCTCAGCCGCCCTCTGGCCGGTATAGCTATAGGCCGCTACCCGCTCCGGCCCTGCCAGGCCGACGACGAGCGTTCTGCATCACTGAGAGTGACGGTTGGACCGGAGAGGCAGCCGGGTGAGGGACAGTTGCTGCGAAAGTTGCAACCACCCTCGTCAGAGTCCTCCGCTGCGTAGCCGCCCAAGAAACAGCACCGCGTTGCCCACCGTGAGGTCGGGCCGCCGCCCCGTCCGGTCGATCATTGGCCTACAGCCACGGCGAGATCTTCCGCCACTACACACCAGGCAGTTCATGTCGATTACAGCTCTACAACGGGCGCTGGCCGTAGTGCAGATCGATGTGGTCATGCTGAAGTCGGTCGTCATCGACATGCAGTACGGCAACCCGACGATCGAGGAGTCCGCGCCGGAGAAGTTCCTTGTCGCAACGAAGTTGGTCGACCAGCTCGTGTTGACCTGCGCGGACTGAATTGAGTGAGACGCGAATGGGTCGGCAATTTGCCTGTGTGCGAGGTCGCTGTCCTTGACGCTGAGGTTTGGCGGCTTAGGCACTCGCCGCGTGACCAGCCGCCGCGCCGGTAAGATGCGGGCGATCACGTTCGCGGCAACGGCTCGTGTGTGCTCCAGGCCGGGGCGTGTAGGTTCGAATAAAGGGAGCACTGTGACTCTGGCAGAGCGGCCTTCGCTGGCGTGGGATGTCGCCGACCTGGTGGCTCAGCAATTGCTGGTCGTGCCGAATCCCCTGGCCGCCTGGAACAGCGACACGTTCTGGGTCTCCGTGTGGGACTCGGCCCCTGGACAGGTCCTTGTCTCCCTGCACGTTCCGTGTGAGAGCGCCGATCCGTTCATCCAGTTGAAGATCGGGTTTGCGGTGACAGAGGAAAGCCCGAAGCTCCAGGCCGAACGTATCGTCGCCGCTGTCCGGCGCCCGCACCCCCTGTACGGCGCGGTGGTCTGTGCGGGCTATCGAGAGTGCGCCGAAGCCTTCGGGTATATCTGGCCATCGTCGCTGGAAGAGTGAGTCACGAGCCACCGGTCAACTTCGGTGGCCAAGGACAGTCGCCCAGGAACTTCAGTTGCCGTGGGCGGGTTCTGCTGCTTCGAGTTGATACCAGCCCTGGGAGACCATCCAGGACTGGCAGTCCGGGTAGATCCTCGCGAGGCCGTCCGGCTGCTCTCGGATCATGGCGAAGGAGTCGGTGGAGCGTGATCGCCACTGCGGCGTCGGCCTGCTTGGTGAGCGGGTGAGTCCAATCCCCTGGAGCGAGGTGGCGGACGAGAGGGTGTCCCGTCACGCCGAAGGTTGAGCGTTCTCACCGAACTTTGACTGCCTCGGCCGGGTCTGTCCGCTCTCGGCACGTGACTGAACCAGCCGCATGACCGTCCGGTCACGCGGCTGATGAGGTGGGCTTCCAAACTGCCCTGAAGGAGCTCTCCGGCACATACCGGTCTCGGGTTCTACCGCGTCGGTCAGACCTGAAGGATCAGCGCTTCCACTTGTTCGAGCGTCGTCAGGCTGGCCTGGGCCGCGGCCCGGGCCTTCGTCAGCTTCTCCATCCACTCGATCCGCTGCTCGGCCGGGAGTGCGTCCTCTCCGAGCTGGACTCGCAGGCGGTGCGCCTCTTCGAAATCCGTCATCAGGGTATGGGCGGAGTCCACGGCCTGCTGGTAGCCGCTCTCGACGAGTTCCACACGAGCTGGCAGCTCCCGGCGCAGCGTGGCCAGCTGATCGCGCGGGTCGGCTGGCGGACCGCCGTTCGCGGTGGCAGTGGGATCCGTGCTGGTCGTGGCCGTGGGGGACGTGGTGGTGCTTCCGGAGCTGCCTGGGGCTGGGCGGCCGAGCTCCACCGGGAACGTCTCGTCGAACCAAGCCTTGTCCGCGACGTAGTGGGTGGGCCGGCCCTCGGCGTCGGGAGCGATCACCATCCCCGCGGTGATCGGCGTCCGGCCTTCCACCCAGTGCCGCTCCCCGTAGCAGACTAGAGGCTCACCGCCTTCCGCCTTGGGCGGCTGCGTCGCGTCCGGGTGCCCCAGCACGGCCTTCGCGAACGCGAGGAGGAGTGCCCTGCTGATGTTCGGAGCGCTGGTTGCCGTGTACGCCAGAGTGAGGGAGGCGAGGGCGCTCTTAGGGGTGCGCCGCACGCCCTTCCGTCCGTCACTCGCCTCGCTGCCCTGTCCAGCGGTGATGAACGGCTGCGGAGCGTGGATCAGCGCCGGCGCCATGCGCTGGACGAGGGCTGACCAAGCGGTCGCGTCGCCGGCCTCTGCCCCGAGGAGGAGCACCTTGAGCGACCGCGGGTCCTGCCCGGCGCCCTTGGCAGCCTCCGGGACGCCGAAGAAGCCGAGGGCGGAGAGGATGTTGCCCCGGTGCAGGAACAGCTGCGCGATGGCGGCGGACCACAGACGGGTACGTGCCTCTGCTGTCTTCGCCTTGGTCTGGCTCCACGCCGGCTCCTGCAGCGTGCCCCTGACAATCGGCCATAAGCGCCCTGTGTCGCGGACGGTGCGTACGGCCGACCGCTTCGGAGCCTCGGGCGGGATCTCAGGAAACACGAGTGCGGTGATGGCACGCACCGCGATGTCGCGGAGCACGGTGGGGGAGACGTCGTCGCCTACGGGCACGAGCGGCACAAGCGGGTCGAGCGGCCCGTTAGCGGTCAACGCGTCGCGCACCCCTACCAGGTCGAGGAGGTCTGCGCCGCGCGCGTCGGGGAATGCCTCGGCGAGCGCGTCCGCGAGGAGCGTTTCCCTGGCGTATGCGTCGACGAGCGTCGCGAACAGGGCGATCAGGCGCGCATCCTCGTCGTAGGGCTGGATCCCGCGCAGGTGGTCGTTGACGTTTAGCGTCCGCAGGACATGTTCCAGAGCCGCCGGCTTGGTGCAGCCAATCACGATCTCCGCGGAGACCGTGGCGATCTTCTGGGCCCGGACTGCTGGATCGGTCGCCTCCGGCTCTGGCTTGGCGGCGGTCTCGTTGAGCCGGTCGGAGAGTCGGTTCAGGACCTCTCGCTGACCCAGCAGCAGAAGCTCGGGGTCGGCCTTCTTGCCCTTCGGCGTGGGCAGGAGGGACTGGGGCATCCCCGTGACCAGGTGTTCCGGACGCACACGGAAGATGTTGAGACGGGCCAGTGCCCGGTTGTTCCCGGTCACGGCGGCCAGCCGCCAAAGCTTCGACACCGTGCCGTCGGGGCGAGCGATCTGCCACTGCTGCAGGACGTTCATGCCCTTGGAGAGCTGACCCGCGTCTACGAGGGACTCGGGCAGGTCGTAGCCGCGGGTCTTGCCGGCGCGCTCCAGGTTCTCGGCGGCGTACCGCTGCATGTGGACGGCCACCGCGTACGGCTGCTCGGCGAGAGTAAGCGCCGCCTTCGGTTCCCCGTCCTCCTCCGCGGCCCGGACCACAGGACGCGGCCGCCGGCCGCCGAGGGCGATGAGGAGGGCCTGGCGCTCGCCTTCGAGTTCCGTTACGCGGCGCTCGGCGTCCTCGTGCTTCTGCGTGACCGCCGCCAGAGCCTGCGCGGCGTACGTATCGTCGCCGGCCGCGCGGCGGTAGCTCTCCCGCTCCTTCTCAGCAGTCTTCTCGGCCTTCCTGGCCTCGTGCAGCGCCAGCTCGGCGGCGATGAGGTCCTTGACGCGCTGACTGGCCTCGGCGACGGGCGGCGACCAGCAGTTGACGGTGCGGTCGTTGAGGTCCCACGGGACCACGGCAGCGCCATGGACGTCACACATCAGCAGGAGTACCTGCTCATCGCCAGCCTGCACGAGACGGTAGGCCGAGGGCTTGAGCACCTTCTTGCCGCTCCGGCTGGCAATCAGGCCCCTGATCTCGGTGTCCGGAAGAGCAGTGGCCAGCCCCTCGGTGATCGCCTGCCGGGGAGGGGGCACGACCCCGTGTTCCGCACAGGTGTTCTCGATGGCGTCCGCGAGGTTCCGGCCCCAGACGTCGGTGCCGATACGCGGAAAAATGCCGTCGCGTCGTTTCGCGACCATGATGTCGTCCTTCCACCCGGGCGTGCCGGGCGAACACAAAAGCTCCCGTCTCTCGGGAGCGCGTCACGCGCCCGAGCGCCGAAGCCTCGTGCCGACGAGGAACGGGCCAATACCCTGCAGAAGAGTGTGCGGCGGTCCTCGCCCCGTACGGCTCACCTGCCAACGCCCGAAGAACGATCAGCCCCAACGACGCCTCGGTGGCGTCTGGACGTTTCGCAGCTGGCTCCTGCTCCGCCGACGGCGGCATGAGGCGGACGCCGGTGATGAGCCACCGACGTGCACCACGCAATCTGCCACCCGCGCCCGCGCAATGCCGACATAGTACGGCGGGGTTTCACTAGGTCAGGTGAACTAGCAACCAATCGCGCCACTCTCAGGCCGATTTGAGGTATTGCCCGATGACAACGGAGCCGTTTCAGATGGCATCTGCGGGCAGTCGCTGGTGAGCAACGCTGACCTGCGCGGTACCCCCTGGCTCAGTCGGCACGCAAGGCGGACAAAGACCTTCGTTGACACTAGACACCGACTACTCCCGCCTTCTCACCGACCCGAGCCGCCTCTGCGGGCCCGAGTCGCAGAGAGCATCGTCCTGCTTTACACCCAGCCGCTCAGCCGCGTCGTCCGCCTCACGCTGGACGACATCACCCGCGCCCAGCAGCAGCCCCTCCTCCGGCTCGGCGAGCCGCCGTCCCCCGTCCCCGAACCGCTCGTGGAACTCCTGTTCCGCTGGATCAACAGCCGGGACAATATGAACACCGCAACCAACCACGCCTGCCGGCGGCTGTTCCCCAGCCGCCGAGCCGGGCAAGCGCTCCACCCCGATGTCCTTGCGGCGCCCCTCAACGACATCGGCGTCCCCACAACCGCCAGCCGCAATGCCGCGATCCGGCAGCACGTCCTGTAGTTGCCCGCCCCGGTCGTCGCGGAGGTTCTTACTGAGCGTTTGGTCCTGTCTCATCGCATCTTGTTCGGGTTCGGCCGGTCCGCCGACTCGGGGTGAAAGAGGCCGGTGGACCGGCCGGTGCGGGTGCTGCGACAGAGGACTGTTTCATCCCGGCACCTCCCGTCTCCTCCCACGAGGGGGCGGTTCGCGGCCCTTCGCCCCTCGCCAAGAAGGCCGCCGCGCGGTACATCCAAGACATGACCCCGCGCGACCAGTACCCCAGCGACCTGTCCGACGACCGCTGGGCGCTGATCGATCCCGTGCTCACCGCCTGGCAGGCCCGGCGCCGCCAAGGCGCCCTGGGCTTCGGCCGCCCGCCCGAACACGACCTGCGCCGCCTCATGGACGCCATCCTCTACGTCGACCGCACCGGCATCCCCTGGCGCTACCTGCCCCACGACTTCCCGCCCCACCAGACCGTCTACGGCTACTTCGCCAAGTGGCAGCGCGACGGCGTCTTCACCCAGCTCACCGGCCTGCTGCGGCGCCTGGTCCGCGAGGCCGAAGGCCGCAACGGCGAACCCTCCGCCTGCGTCCTGGGGCTCCAGCCAAGGTGAGCTCAAAAGCCGCCATCAGTGGATCTTGAACGGGGATCGTCCCTGATCAGGTGGACTTTTGAGGCAATCTTCGAGTACGCCACGCGGCTGCTGGCCAACCCGCTGGCCTCGCCCGAAGACATCGAGGACCTGGACGGCTGGACCCTGCACCGGCTGCGGCACTCCGCGCTCAAGCACGACGCCGTGGGCGGTACCTCCACCCCGATGCTGCTCGCGCGTTCCCGGCACGCCTCCGTCCGCTCCCTGGAGCGGTACGCCCGCCCCGGCGTCGACACCGTTGCCCGGCGCGTCGCCGAGCGCGACTCCGCTGCCCGGCGTCGGGGCTGACCCCAGCGATTTCTCACCAATGTGAGAGTAAGGGGTGCGACGTCGGGAGGTTCTTGGTACACAGTGGTTGGCCACGCAGCGATGGGCAGTCCCTTTCCCTGGGCGGCGTCAGATGTGTCGACACGACTGCGGGGTATCCGTGTCCGAGATCGAGATCCTTTTAAGTCAGGCCGTCCCGGCGGTCAGCGCGGCTGTCGGCGCCTACGGCGCCGCGGTGCTGACCCGGGCCGAGGACGAGGTCGCCGGCGCCACCGTGCGCCTCGGGCAGCGCCTGCTCGAACGGCTGCGCCGGAACAACCCTGATCGCCCGGCACTGGATGCGGCGGTGACGGATCTGGCGGAGGCGGACGACGACCCGGACGCCGTGGCCGCCCTGCGCCTGCAGATCCGGCAGGCCCTGCGGGACTCCCCCCAGCTGTGCACGGAGCTGGCGGCCCTGCTGCCCGTGCCGAGGGCGTCGACGAGCGGTGAGCGCACGGTGGCCGTGGTCGGGGACATGACGGGGATCGTGTCCAACGGGGACGGCGCGACGAACATCTTGCGTCGATGAGTACCTCCGATACTCCGCCGGAGGACCGGGCCGGGAGGCCGGCTTTGATGGGCGCAGCCGCTACCGTCCCGAGGGCCCGCAACGTCATGATCGACGCCAACTACGGCATCGTCAGCCAGGGTGACTACGCCATCAACCTGGTGTTCCAGGAGGGCGGCTACGCCCAAATCCCCAGCCTCGCGGAGCTCCCCCTGCGTCAGCCCGAGGTGCTGGCCGCGCCCGCCGACGTCAAACTGTTCGGCCGCCAGGCACTCGTGGACACCGTCGTCTCCCAGCTGACCGAGGGCACGAGCATCCAACTGTACGGGGACGAAGGCGTCGGCAAGAGCGCGATCGCGGACGCCGTACACCAGCGCCTGCGCGCCAGCGGGACGCGGGGCCATGTGCTGCGCCCTCGAACCGGGGAGACCGGGACCTTGGCGACCCTGTACGAGCGGTTGGCCACGGTCTTCTTCGGTCACCGCTTTCTGCGCGAGGTCGACGAGACCGAACTGCGCCAGGCCGTCGCCGCCGTGCATGACGTGCACATCACCGTCGTCGACAGCACCCTGAACGAGGCCGACCTGCGCCGGCTGCTGCAGACCTTCTCCGGTTGTACCTTCCTGTTCACGTCCCCGTACCGCACCCTGCCCGACGCCGCGGCCGCCCACCACGTGCAGCCGCTGTCCCGCGCCGCGGCAATCGAGCTGCTCAACTCCGAACTGGGCCTGGAGCTGGGCCCGGAGGGCCTACAGAACCTCCAGTTCGACCTCGCCTACCACATGTCGGAGGGACGGCCGCAGCGGCTGCTGCTGTACGCGCGCTTCATCAAGGCTTCGGACGACTGGCGCGACCACGCTGACAAGGGACCGCACGACCAGCCACCCGCCTTCGACCCGGCCCAGCTGAGCCCCCGGCACCAGGCGGCGGCGCTGGCGGTAGCCCTCAGTGAACCGGCCCGACGGGTCCTGGTGGCACTGGCCACGTTCGGGACGCCGCTTGCCCCCGCATGGTTCGCACCGGTTACCGGGCTCCCCGACGACGCGGGCAGCGCGCAGGAGCTGCTCGACCGGAGGCTGGTCGTCCACACGGGGGATGGCTACGCGATCACCAGGGACGCGGCGGCCGCGGTGCGGGATCTGGCCTGGCAACCCGCGTCGGCCGTCACGGCCGTCGAGGGGCTGCACGCCGCGCTTGCGCGGCGTGAGGCCGTCGCCACCTGGCCGGACCCGCATCTCCTGCTGACCGTCGCGCAGGGGCTGAACGCCGGCCAGCAGTGGTCGCTGACCTCGCGCTTCGTCCGCGTCGCGGTTTCCGCAGCGCTCACCGCGGGCTCTGGATCGGTCGCTTTGGAGCTCTACGGCCTGGGCCGGATCGCCGCCCTGCGCGGCGGTCTCAGCAAGGACCACGCCTACTACGTCCACACCGAGGAGCAGACCCGGCACCTCCTGCAGGGTGACAAGGCGGCCGTGGCCGCTGCCCTGCTCATCCTGTCGCCACCGTTGACCGCATCGGCCACGGCTGCCGGCGGCAAGGCCAGCGGCTTCTTCGGGAAACTCGCCACGACCGTCACCACCAAGGTTGGCATCACCGCCGCGGCCGTCACGGTGGCCGGGGCGGCCGCCGTGACCGTCGTGGTGGCCACCACGGGCGACGGCAAGCCCGCGGGCTGCTCCGAGGCGCTCGCCGCGAACGAGGCATTGCGCGTGCGGGACGTGCGGACGCCTCAGGACCTAGCGGCCGGCTACCGGCAACTGGCCGGCGGCATGACCACCGCCGCCGGGAAGGCGGACGACCCGGCCGTGCAGTCCGTGTTCCGGCAACAGGCCGTTACCTTCAACGGGAAGGCCGACACCAAGGAGGCGGAGACCCCTGAAGCCAACGTGCATCCCGATGTGACGGCTGCCCTGCTGAGCTCCGAGAAACTGCGGGGCGGGATCGAGAACCTCCGGGCCCTGAGTCCGATCTGCCCGCTGGACTGAGCTTGACTCAGTCGGGGATCTTGGAGTTTCCCAGTGCGGCAGCATGATCAAAGGGCGTGCTGGGGTGGTCGCCTCGGCCTGCCTGGACCCAGGCGCCGGGGCGGGGGCCGCCAGGCGCTTCAAGCGGCGGGACCCGTTCCTCCTCCAGGGTGCTGAAGTCGACGTCGAGACGGGTGTCGTAGTCCTCCGGGGTGATCCCGATCTCATGGGTCGAGTAGACCCCGAAACGGTTGATGTGCCCGGTCAGGTACGGCGAGTTCTCGGCCAGGCCCAGAGGGTCGATCTCCCAGCCCTCGGCTTGGAGCTGCCGCACCACGTCGGCGATGTCCAGGGTGTTGTGGAAGATCACCAGGTTGGCCAGCAGCGAAGTGAACTTCACGTCCTTCTCCTGCTCGACGGGATCGTTGTGCGCGACCGTGCCGCGCTGCCCGAACCGCACCCAGTCGCTGAAGCCGTTGAACGCCTCGACCTTGTTGGTCGCGGCCGTCACCCGGCCGCGCAGCGGCGCGTCCGTGAGGTAGCGCAGCAGCTGGACGGTGCGGATCACCCGCCCGAACTCCCGGAAAGCGGTGTAGGTCGCGTTCTTGTGGGAGCCCGAGCGTAGCCGCTTGAGCAGCAGCGTCGAGGAGATGGTGCCCTCGCGGACTGAGATCGTGACCGGCATCAGGTCCTTGAAGTGCGTTTCGATCAGCTCCCAGTTGATCACGTTCCTTCCCGGCTCGCCGAACAGAGCGTCGATGTGCTCGTAGACGGCCGAGCGGGACGGGCGGAAGAACAGGCAGTCCTTCCAGTTGCGGATCCTGGGCATGAGATCGATGCCCAGCAGGTGCGCGAGCGCGAACACCGGGTAGCTCTGGCCCTGCGTGTCGGCGTGGATCGTGCCCGGCTGCACCTCGGAAGCGTTCTTCAGCAGGCCCTCGATGATGTAGACCGCCTCCCACACTCCGCACGGCACGAAGTGCGTGAACAGCGCGATGTACAGGTCCGAGATGTGGTGGTATGCGATGCCGCCCACCGCCGAAGCGCGCGGGTCCGCAGATTCCTGGACGTGAACGGGGCGGAACCCGCGTGTGGTTGCAGCCTAGCGGTCACGAGTGTGGCGGGTTCCCGCATTCGCATACACACGTGTCCGCCGCTGGGTAGCGTTTTTGCTCGTGCAGCTGAGTGTTGTAGTCCCTCTGGTGGTTACGGTGTTCGTGGCGGCTACCGGCTACGCGGCCACCTACCTGACGAATCTGCGTCTGGCGCGCCGCAAGGATCATCTGGATCGGGTCAACCGCCAGCTCAGCGAGCTCTACGGTCCGCTCTATGCACAGGCGGAGGCCGTGGACCGGGCCTGGCGCAAGTTCGTCGACGGGGGCGGGAACGTGTGGACTGCGTTGGCCCCCGTCACCACGGAGCAGGCCGCCACCTGGCGCTTGTGGATGTCAACGGTCTTCATGCCACTCAACCGGCGCATGGTCGAGACGGTCGTCTCCCACGCTGACCTGCTGTGCGAGGACACCATCCCAGAGCCCCTGAAGGAGCTGTGCGCGCATGTGGCCTGCTATGAGCCCATCATCGCCCGCTGGCAGGAAGACGGGTTCGACTCCGTCCAGGTCGACGATCATGTGTCTATCGCTGGCAATTTCCTGCGGAGGGAGTTGGACGACTACCTACGGAACTCTTTCGAGTCACTGAAGCTCGAACAGGCCCGGCTGCTTGCGCAGATGCAACGGCTGCGCTGAGAAGCTGCGTCCTTGGGGTTGTGGCTTGTCAGCGCCAGAGGGTGGACCGGCGTTCGGGGTGAGCGGTGTGGATGTACTTCATCGCGGTCTCGGCGGCGATCCCGAAGACGCGCATGAGGTGGACGGGATCCTCGGTCTGACGGGCTTCGTCGAGGATGCGGTCCTGGCGGAGCTTGGACAGGGTCAGGCCGAGCGGTCGGAAGATCTGGTTCATGACCATGGTGGAGACGGGCGGCAGTCGGTCGTCGGCCACGGTCTGCTGGCTGGCCAGCAGGTAGGGATTGGTGGTCAGGGGCCAGCGGCGATGGCAGTCGCGGAGCCAGTCGGTGGCGAGCGTGTGGGTGAGTTCGTCGAGGTAGACGGTGTGCGGCAGGTCCCGTCGGACCTTCAAGCGCCCGCGAGCGAGGTCGAGATCCGCGAGGAGGAGATGGCGGGTCTCGCGTCGGCCGAGGCCGTGGATGGCGACGAGCGCGACGACGAATTTCGCCATCGGGGACTCCGCCCGGTCGATCAGGCCGCGGAGCCGGTCGGTGGGGATGGGGACGGGCAGGCGCTCGGCGGTGGACAGCGAGAGGGTGCGGGTCGGGTCGCGGAAGATCACTCGTTCCTGTTTGAGGGCCCGAAAGAGGCTGCGTAGTGCGCTCAGGAAGTCTCGGCCCGTCGGGCCGGGCCGCTGCGTGAGCGCGGCCTGGCAGTCGTCTTTGGTGATCTCGCGCAGGCTGGTGGCGCGGGCGGCCCAGCCGGTCAGGATCGGGTAGAGGTAGCCGAGGTACTTGCGGATCGTCTCGAACGGCATTGCCGGGTGTTCCCGTCGGCCTTCGCCGCGCAGGACCAGGACCCAGCGGCGGAGTTCGTCCGCGATTTCCTCGGGGAACGTCTGGATGCGCTGGTCGATGGCCCGCTGATGGATGTCGACTTGCCGGGCCGGGTCGGGGATGACCATGTGGCGGCGAGCGAGGAACTGGAGGATCCGCCGTGCGCTGGTGCTGGGACGGTCGGCGGGCAAGGACCGGATGTCGGCCTCGTGGATGGGGGCGTCGGCGCCGAGCCAGGCCAACAGGATGCGCAGGCTGCGGGCGGCGAGTCGCCGTACTTGTTCGTCCCAGCCCTGCTGCCTCGCGTGACTCCGGAAGTCGTCGAGCAACACCTGGGCGGCGGGGGTGAGGGAGGGCAGGCGATCCAGTTCCCCAACGGCGATGCAGGTCCAGTCGCGCCGGACTTCGAACAGCGCGGTCTGTGCCGGGTCGACCAGGTGAGGCGAGAGCGTTGGTGCGGACGGGCGGGCGATGGCAGCTCGGTGCTGGGCCTTGTTCGCGAATGCGGGGTAGGCGAGTGTCCCGGGCCGGATCGCGAGTCGGGGCGCGAGATCGCCGCCGAACCACAGTTGGGTCCACGTCTCTTCCCTGGTCTCGGGGCCGTGGTGGTAGATGTGCAGGCAGCAGCCCCGGCAGATTCCGTCCGCCAGAGGGACGCCTCGGCGGCCGCAGCGGCGGCAGTCGCCGACCGGGTGCTTGCCCCAGCTGCTGCATCCTGAGCAGACGGAGCGGAAGCCCCAGCAGTCGCAGTGGCGGCAACTGCGGTGCGGTTTGGGCGGGATGACCGGGCGGCGCCGCTGGCGGGGCCGGAGGAGGCCGGCCTCGCGCAGGATGTCGGCGGCGGCGCTCTGGCTGTGGGGCAGGTCGTCGAGGACTTCCTCGGCGACCAGGTCCTCACCGTCGGCGTCCCGGACGGCCAGGGCCAGCCGGAGCATCCAGCAGGTCAACCGCCACCAGTGTTTGCTCAGCCCCTGCTCGGCGGCCTTGGCGATAGCGAGGGGCTGGAGGTCGTCGTAGTCGGCGAGGTGTCGGTCGCGGATGCGCCGGACATGCTCCTGGGCCAGGTGCCGGCGCGGGCGGAACAGCAGGAGTTGGCCGTGTACGGCTGGCCGACACACGCGCGGGCGTCGCTCGGCTCGGCCGCCGCGATGCGCTGCCGGTCCAGCCAGGACCGCGGCCGGCGTGCATCGCGCGGCCGTCCCTTGAGCGGGCGGTCGATCGGCTGTGACCTGGGCAGAGGGACGCCGGGCAGGAGCAAGGCGAGCTGGCTCGGCCGCCCGCCGACCGGATCGGCGATCCACTCGGGATCGAAGGTCCGGATGACCTGCAGACACAGCCGACACAGACCGTCGGTGTTGAGGTGGCTCTCGTGACCGCACCGACGGCACGGACCCGTGTCCGGGTGGAGCCGGTTGCGCCAGGAAGCGCATCCGACGCAGTCGGCGTACTGAGGCTTCTCGCCCCAGCCCAGACAGACCCGGCACTGCCCGACCGGCCACGCTTTGCGTCGCGCCACGGCGTCAGTTCGGCGGCAGTGAACGGTGCAACCAATGATGCACCCGCCCTTGCCAGAGCCCACCGGCACAAAGCCGCCTAGTTGATCACACAGCCACGGCTGTCTTGAGCCAGGCATCGACTGCCTTGCGCCCCTTGCCGCCAGCCTCGGGCATGAAGTGGGCGTAATGGTCCAGCGTGATGGTAGGGCTGGAATGCCCGAGCCAGCGTGCCAGCGTGACCACGGACTCGCCGGCCTCAAGGATGATCGAGGCATAGGTATGCCGAAGGACGTGAAAGCCGTCCTTGCGGGAAACCTGCCACCGGCCACCCTTTTCCCGCATGGGGATGACACCGGCCGCAGCCAGCGCAGGCTTCCAGACCTCAACGTTGAAGATGTTGGCGCGTATGGCATTACCGTACGTCGTGGTCAACATCAGGGGGAAGGTCTTCGTCTCCCGCTCGGGCTCGGGCCCTCCCCAGGGCAACTCGACTTCGACGGCAGGGTACTCTGCGAAGTGCTCGGCCAGCTCGGAAGCAACCGACTGAGGCATGTCCGCAATCCGGGTCTTGCCGCCCTTGGGCAAGGTGAAGTACAGACGACCGTGCAGGAGCTGCACCTGTCGGCGGACGCGAATGACTCCACGGGCGAAGTCGACATCATCCGGGGACAGGCCGAAGACCTCGCCTTGCCGTAGCCCACAGCCCAGCGCTACCACGACAGCGATCCGATAGCGCTCGCGAATCGCATCGCGGACCTGCAGTGCGGTCTGGAGAGACCAGGCTTCACGCAAGTCGTCGGGGGCTTTGGGCCAACGCACCGATTTGGCCCGCATCGGGTTGCGCACCAGCCGCTTGTCGTCGATGGCAGTCTCGAGGACAGCAGACAGAGATGTGAGGATCTGCCGAGCGTAACGAGGCGAGCACTCGCTTTCGAGGGTGGCGATGTAGGCGCGCAGCGTCGACGGGGCAATATCCCGCAGGGGCACCGTACCGAGGTGAGGAAGGATGTGCAGCCGCACCCGTTCGTCAACGCGTTTAATTGTTCCCGGGGCGCCGCGGACGCCCGGCTGCCAGTAACGAGTTGCGTAGTCGGCCAGGGTGATGGAGCCGTCCCTGGGGTCCACGAATTCGCCACGTTCGCTGTCAGTGCTTGACCTGCGCAGCCACGCTTTGGCGTCTTCAAGCGCGTCGAAAGACTTATCCCTGACGCCGGGTATACCAGCGACCCTGTACCGGGCCCCTTTACCGTATCGGGCGGTGCGCTCCCGCTTCCCAGTCGCTGGGTCCTTCTTTTTCTTTACCCAGCGGTCTTCTATGTAGCCAGCCAAACGTTCCTCAAGGGTCGTGAGCGGGTGAACTGATCAAGCCGAGTCATCAGCAGTACGGAGGATTGCGGGACGGGGTTGTGGGGCCGCATTTAGCGGACTCAGGGCCGTGTTGGTGCGCGAGTCGACCTCTTCCTGTTCTCGCACCCATGCGTCAAGGGCTTCCTGTCGATACATGACGCGTCCCCGTTGCCCCATGCGGAAGCTCGGCGGGCCCTGTCGCCGATGCCGCCAAACGTAGAGAGTGCGAGGTGAGAGTCCGAGATACGTCGCGGCGTTCCTCACATTCAAGAACGCACTGCGTACCGCTTCCTGTGGATCTGGCACCGGAACGGAACTCGATGGCGACTGTGAAGGCATAGATGGACCTTGGGAGATTGAAGATGGCTACAGGTGAGCGTTCAGTACACACCTGGGGCCCTTGACTATGACGGATTTCGGGTCGTGAGCGACCCGAGCGGCAGTGACGCGATACGCAATCTGGCCCCTTGTAGGCACCACACAGTAGCCGACATAAGCCCTTGCCTGCCCCCTTACCACTTCGCACGTCTCCTTCCTGGGTCGACAAATCCCACCGCCATGCGCAGCTCGAATGTGAACAGACTCAATCCTCCACGCGATTGCCGGTTTGGCTAACCGGCAATCGTCGGCTATGTTGCGCTCCCCTCACTCCAGACCGCTTCTCCCCTGCCCGTTACGCGTTCGCGCGTCCGACACTGGCTAGGGCATCACTCGAAACGTTCGGAGAACGCAGGTTGATAGAACAGTCTCCTCACACGTCGCCTAGTGGCCTTCCCGACGGCCCTCGGTCTCCGGGGTGTTTTACGTTCGCTCAGTGCCAGGAAGAGTTCCAGCCCTTTGCGGTTCTTCCTTGTCTGCCGTGGGCGAATCGGCCGGCTGGCACCCCTCGCAATGCGGGCAAGAAGCGAGGATGCCGACCGCCGGAGCCCCATCTTCGCGCCGTCACCGCCCGATACCACGTGGTGGCGCCGGACCACCCCTTCGGCGCCCCCTCAGCAGAACTCGGCCGCCGCTCAGCACACTTCAATCAACTCGCAGGGCTGGCGCTTGTCCAACGCTCCAGTCTTGCGACTCGGCGGCCGGACTCCGGGCGGATCCTTTAAGCCGCGCGTCCGAGCCACATCACGTGCCGGGACCTGAACGGCGTTCCTGCCACAGCCGAGTGACGAAAGTTGTGAACTGCGGCCAGGCCCGTGGCGCGGCACAGTGAGAAACCTGGCTGGTCGTGGAGGAGCCGTTAATTGCCCGTCACTGAGAGCCCATCAGCCGACGTAAACACGTCGGCGACGTTTCCGATGGCCGCGCATACCGAGAGCGCTGGTCTCCCGGCCCCACCGCGGCTGATGCTGCTGGCCTGCTTGCGGCCCGCTCCCGAAGGCGGCGAGTGCCTGCTGGCCGACGGCCGAGCCGTGTACGGCCGCTTATCGCAGCGCTTCCCCGAGGCCGCCCTTCGCCTCGGACTGCCGCGCACGGCATACTTCGGCGCCGGAGACGGCCATGCGACGCAGGTTTTCACCCGACATGCAGACGAACGCGTCTCCGTTCGGCTGCGCCAGGATGCCCTGGCCTGTTTCAATCCCACCGTCCAACCGCACCTCCCCCACTTGCGGGCAGCCATTGCCGCCAGCCAGCGCTCCATGTCACTGGAGATCGGGCAGGGCTACCTCATCGACAACCACCGGTGGCTGCATGCTCGTCGCCTCTTCGCTGGCGAGCGCCTGTGCCTTCGTGCGCTCGGCGACGCCCGTTTCCCTCTCCCGGTGGGTTTCGTCCTCCATATCCCCGCGATCCGGGATAGCCCGTTCCTGGAGAACTGCCGATGACCTTCCCCCTTCTTCCGGCCTCCATGCGGGTCGAGCAGATCATGCTGCTGTTGTCACCACAGCGCAGGTGGCATCCCTCCTGCGACGGCGGGTACTTGTCTCTCGAAATTGCACGGCGCGCTAACGTCGATCGGACTGTCGCGCAACTGCAGGCCAAGGGCCGGGTGCCGCGAGTGTGCTTTTATGCCCTCTCCGTCGGTAGCCAGGAGCCGCGGCATTCCCTGGAGGCCAGCGAAGCATTCGCGCTTCGCCAGTCGTGGCAGGTCGGCGGGGGGCAGAGCTACACGGACCGCCATAGCGCGACCAGCCCCGTCACACGACCGGGCTGGTGCGAAGTGCGCCATCAAGTTCGGGCCGGGTATGCAGACGGGGTCGTGGTGGTCACCGCATCTGTCATCAGCACCCGCTTCGAGGAGTACCGAAGGGAAATCGAGTGGTTCGGAGAGCACTTGGGATTCATCGACCTGGTCGTCCCTGATGTCCCAAAGGCCGAGGCGTGAGTGCTCCGGCCTGCGACGCAGGCCGGACCACCGCGGCGTTATGCGGCAGTGACACAGCGGAAGCCGGTGTCGTTGTCCTTCATACCAGCACGGGCCGTGTTCTGGAGGCTTGGCGCGGCGCTTGTGAACGGGGAGGTGAATGCACTCCCCTTCAGGTGGTACCGACCGTTGCCGGTCTCCTCCTCGCTGGAACACCACTCCCACACGTTGCCGCACATGTCGAAGACGCCGTAGGGGCTGGCGCCGGACTGGTACCGGGACACTGGGGTTGTCGCGCCGATACCGGCCCCGGCCACATTGGCCTTGGCGGCGGTGGGTTCGTTCCCCCACGGGTATGCGCGTCCATGCGGGCCGCGGGCCGCCTTCTCCCACTGCCAGGCACTGGGCAGCGCCTTGCCGGCCCAGTGGGCGTAGGCCATGGCATCGTGCCATGTCACCCACACGACAGGGTGGGTGACCAGGGCGACAGGGTAGTGCCCGCCGGGCCAGTGCTGCGGTGGTCCGTAATCGGTGTCCGACACGAACCGCGCGTAGTCCGCGTTGGTCGTCGGGTAGACGTCGATGAGGTACGCCTCCAGCCATACCGAGCGGTTGTCGGGCCCGGAGAGGTAGATGCCCTCCTCGACGAGGGTCATCACTTTCCCGTCGACAGGGTGTCGGCGGGTGCGCGCGTCAGCTCGCAGCAGTTCCTCGGCGCGCTCGTCGTGCCCTGCGGCGGCCCGCTCGGTGAGAAGTGCGGCGAACCTTTGCTGCACGGCGGGCGTGGCCTGGGCGAGGAGCGTGTCGAGGGCGGCTTGATTGCCGAGTTCGAGCACGATGGTCTCCCCGCGACGCTTCCACCGGGGAATCTGGCGGGGGTTCACGCCTACCAGGTCGGCGAACTCCTTGCCCTTCTTTCGCATGGCCTGGCGCAGCAGTTCGGCCTCACGGCCGGTCCATCTGGTCACCCCGGTCACGGTCGCGCCCTACAGGCTTTCACCGGGGATGGACAGGTACGTCTCCTGGAGCTGCCGCAAGACCGGGTGGCCGGCGGCAAGGTCAGTGTCGTCGATGGCCGCCAGGGGCCGGACGCCGACCGATGTATTCGTGGCGAAGCCCGCCACCATGCCCTTGGCCTGTTCCAGGGTGACGGCGGCGACACGGTGTTGGAAATGCTGTCGAAGCAAGGTCATGGTGACGCCGGGCAAGATGGGCGCCTGCGGCCACACGACGGTGCCCTGCCTGTCGATGAACGCCACGTTCCAGGTACCGCCCTCGGAAACGAGCCCGTCGCGGCTGACGAACAGGGCGTCGTCGAAGTTGACCCGCTGCGCCTTCCCGCGAGCGTGCAGGGCGCCGAAGAGGCCGCAGTGCTTGACTTCGGGCAGGTCCCGCTCATAGGTCACGCTCTTGACGCGCAACGGTTCCGGGGGGAAGGCGCCGGCGCCGCGCACGGATACCAGGATGTGCGGCTGCTTGGCGTCGGCCGGGTGTCCCATCTCGACCTTCGGGTCGTAGACCGTGACACGGGCGACGCAGGGCCGGCTCTGCCCTTCCAGGCCCTGGCGAACGTAATCGTGCACATGATCGGTATTCAGGTCCGCGTTCCACACGATCTTGCAGTCCCGGACGAGCCGTTCCATGTGCAGCGCGAGGCCGCGGATGCTGCCGTCGGCGTCGACACGCATGGACGTGAAGTGTCCGACGTTCGACAGGGCCAGCGGAAGCAGGTCGTCAGCGGACACAGGCTTTCCATCGAGAGTCACCATGCAGCTCAGCATGGCAGGAGCGCCCGCTCCGTCGGCACCCTGAACGGTGCTACTGACGGGTCAACGTCACTTCGAAGTCATTCCCATGCCCTGCCGATGCAGTGTTTTCTAGTCACCGAACAAACACGTTGGGTGATCGGTGGTCGAGCGGCAGCGCTGTGCCGTGGCCTGCCGTTCAGGTGGCCTCCGGGGCTACCTGAGCCGACGGCGCGTAGCCACCGCTGAGGGACGGCGACCCGGGCTAGCGTCGCAGCCGACCGCGAAACCAGCGCGCCGTCTGACCGCCCACCGCGCGAACGACCACGTAAGGACCCCATTAATGACCGATGCGCCCGCGGACCTCGACAAGGCCACCCAGCTCCGTAACAAGGTCGTCGACCAGCTCAAGGAGCGAGGCACGATCGTGACATCCGGAGTTGAGGCGGCCATGCGCAAGGTGCCCCGGCACCTGGCCGTACCGGAGGCGGAACTCGACGACGCCTACAGTGCGTACAAGGCCGTGGTCACCCAGGAGGACGAGCACGGCAACCACACCAGTTCGGTGTCCGCACCGCAGATCCAGGCGATGCAACTGGAGCAGGCCGGCGTCCAGCCGGGCGACAACGTCCTGGAAATCGGCACCAACGGGCCGAACGCGGCTTACCTCGCGGAGCTGACAGGGCCGTCCGGGCAGGTCACCTCCCTGGACATCGATCCCGAGCCTGTCGGCCGCGCCAAGAGGTTTCTCGCCGAGACCGGATACCCACGCGTCAACGTGGTCGTTGAAGACGCCGAGGACGGCTTCCCCAAGCACGCTCCGTACGACGCGATCGTGGTCACCGTCGGCGCCTGGGACATCCCGCCTGCCTGGTTCGATCAGCTCAAGGACGACGGCCGGCTCGTCGTGCCGCTTCGCATCAATGGCCTGACCCGCACCTACGGGCTCGTCCGGCAGGGTAACCACCTCGTGGCCACCAGTGCGCACGTATGCGGATTCGTCGCAGCGCAGGGCGCCGGCTCCCACGTCCAGCAGGTGATGGAACTGCCCGGCGATGAAGGTGTCACCCTGCACTTCGACGAGGGATTGCCTGCTGACCCGTCGCTTCTGGACGGAGTACTGAGCACGCCTCGCGCCGAGACGTGGACCGGGGTGACCGTCGCCAACCAGGAGCCCATCGGAACGCTCCAGATGTACCTGGCGACGCACGTACCGACGTACTGCAGCATGTCGATCAACCCCGAACTGGCCACCGGCGCGATCGGCCCGACCAACCTCGGCTTCTCGATGGTCGCGATCGACGGACCGAACTTCGGTTACATCGTCGTGCGCCGCAACCCGCAGAAGATGAACGCGGAGTTCGGGGTCCACGCCTACGGTCCCGACGGAGTGGGCTTCGCCGAGCGGCTGGCCGACACCATCCGAGCCTGGGGCAATGGCTTCCGCAAGGTTCCCGGACCGCACCTCGCCATCTACCCGGTCGGCGCACCCGATGACCAGATCACCGGCGACCGGATCATCGACAAGAAGCACACCAGGATTTCGATCTCCTGGCCGACCGCATAGCCCGCGGACCCTGCACAGACTGACCTGAACACCTCAGCGAACTAGGAGAGCGATCGTATGACCACTGCCGTACTCGAAGCCCCGGCCGCGCCGCCGGCCGAGGGCCTGACCGACGACGACTTCCAGCTCGACGTCCGCGTCGTCGTCTCCGAAAGCCCGGCCTACAACTTCAACTGCCCCACCAGCGACGGTTGCGGCGACACCTGCGCCAACGGGGCCAGCGCCTGCATCTCCTCCATCGAGGACGCGGCCTGACGCTGCTGATGTCTGTCACCGGGGCAGCAGCCACCTCTGGCCGCCGCCCCGGCGGCGCCTGCCCGCACTCCATCCGAAAAGGGGCATCAGTGGCTCACCGGTCATCTGTTTCCTATCAGTGGCAGGCTGGCGTGCTGCTACGCGCCTCCACCGCCCCACGGCCGATACCCATGCCGGACCACGACCTGTACGGCAGTACCCCGGACCAGGGGCGCCAGTGGCTGTCCAAGGTGTGGCACACCCCCCTCCCTGAAGCGATCTCCGCCGCCAGCCCGGCCTTGTGCCAGCGCGTCTGCGAAATTCTGGACGGCACCGTTGCCGACGCCCGCAGGACCCGCCGTACCGTCCGGTCCGTGGCGGCCTACCTCCTGCGCTGGAACCACCGGCCCACACCGTTCGGGGTGTTTGCCGGAGTGGCACCCGCCCGTCCGGCTGCTACGGCGAGTGTGCGGTGGGGGGAGGGCTACCGGACGGTGCTTCGGCCCGACTCCGGTTGGTTGTCGGACCTCATCACCCAGCTTGAGGGCAGCACCGCGCTGCTGGCCCGTCTGACGGTCCAGACCAACAACACCGGCCGGTCGCGCGGGAAGCGGTACGTCGTAGACGGGATGCCGACCGGTGCACGCGCCCCGCATTCCGCCCCGGTTGAGCTGTCGATCCGTCTCACCCAGCCCGTGGCCGCCGTGCTCACAGCCGCCGTCTCCCCGATCCCCTACAGCGTGCTGCTGCACCGCCTGGCCGATCAGTTCCCCACCGCGCGCCCCGACCAGCTCACCGGCCTGGTCAACGACCTGCTGAGCAAGCACGTCTTGATCAGCAGCCTGTGGCCCCCCATGACGTCGCTCGACACGCTCTCCTACGTGTGCGGTCAGCTCGACCAGGCCGACGCCGCCAGCATCCCCGACATCGCCGGCCTGGCCGCCCGGCTCGCGGCCATCCACGACCAGATCGAACACCCCACTGGCCCAGCTCCTTGGGCTCCTGACTCCTCCCTCGTCAGGAGCATGCAGGCCCTCAGCTCCGTCGCGCCGGTCCCGCTCCTGGTCGACACCGCACTGGACTGCAGTCCCGACATCCCCGAAGCCTTGCTGAGCGAAGCCGCGGAAGCAGCGCAGGTCATGCACCAGCTGACGCCCTACCCGTACGGGTATCCGCAGTGGCGCGCCTACCATCAGCGGTTCCTCGACCGGTACGGCACCCAATCCATCGTGCCCGTAGCGGAACTGGTCGCCGACAGCGGCCTCGGGCTACCCGCTGGCTTCCTCGGCTGCGAGCGCACCAGAACTCCTCACCAGGCGACCGACCGGGACACGAAGGTCTTGCGCATGCTCCAGGAGGTGATGCTCGACGACGGCCGTGAACTGGCTCTCACCCGGGCAACGATCGCTGACCTGACCGCCGACCACGCGGAACCGCTGCTGCCCGTGCCCCGGGCCGAGATCGCCGTGGAGATCCACGCCCCCACGATGGCGGCCGTGCAACGCGGCGACTACCGGCTGCTGGTCACGGGAGCGCCCCGCCCCGGCAGCAGCATGCTCGGCCGCTTCGCCCATCTGCTCCCGCCGCCCGCACAGGCGGCGCTCGCCGACTCATACGCGACCGCCACCCCCGGCGCGATCCCGGCCCAGATGTCGTTCACCCCGCGACGATGCCGAAACGAGAACGTCTGCCGCACCGCACGCCTCCTGCCCCATGCCATTCCCCTCGGCCAACACCAGGCCCCCGGCCCCGACGACATACCGCTTAACGACCTGGCGGTGACTGCCGATGCCCGCCGGTTCTACCTGGTGCGCATGTCGACCGGACAGCACATCGAGCCCCGTGTCCTGCACGCCCTGGAGGCATCCGTTCAAACCCCGCCGCTCGCCCGGTTCCTGGCCGAGATCAACACCGCCCTCAGCCCCGCCTACAAAGCGTTCACCTTCGGTGTCGCCGCCACCCTGCCCTACCTGCCACGTGTCCGGTACAAGCGAACAATCCTCGCCCCGGCCCGATGGCTGCTGTCCGCCGAGGAACTCCCCGCCCGGTCTGCGCCCATGAGCGACTGGGACAAAGCACTGGATAAGTGGCGCCTACGGCTCCGCGTCCCCGACCACGTTGCCCTGGTCGAAAACGACCAACACCTACCTATCGACTTTGACCAGCAGGTTCACCGGGCGCTACTACGCGCGTGCCTGAACCGGACCCGCCTCGCCGAGCTACGCGAAGGCACCACACCACGGGACAGGGCATGGATCGGCCGCCCCCACCAGCTACTGATCCCCCTGGCGAACACCGCCCCCACCAGCACACTCCCACCCCTGCCCAAGGTCAGCGCCACCGGCCGTCAGACAACCGAGCCGCCCACCATCCTGTACGCCCGCCTGTTCGCCCACCCCCAGCGGTACGACGAACTCCTGATCAGTCATCTGCCCGAATTACTCGACCGGTTCGCAGGTCTGTCCCGCTGGTGGTTCCGCCGCCACCGGGACGCCACCCGGCCCGACGCTGACCAGCACCTCGCGCTGTTCTTGCAACTGCCCACCCCAGACGACTACGGCCCTGCCGCTCAACGGGTCCGCGACTGGGCCGAAACCCTCCACCACCGGCGCCTGGCCGCCCGCCTGGAGATGCCCACCTTCCAGCCGCACACCGGCTGCTACGGTGACGGCCCCACTCTGATGGCTGCCCACGCGGTGTTCGCCGCTGACTCGGCCGCCTGCCTCACGCAGATCCGCGCCACCACGGACGACACCGCCGCTCGGCAGGCCCTGACCGCCGCAAGCATCGTCGACTTGGCGGTGCAGTTCGCCGGTGGACTGGCGCGGGCAGCCGACTGGCTGGTCCGCACGCTGCCCCGCGAACACGGTGTACTGAGCCGGAGCCTGACCCGGCAGTGCCTCGCCCTGGCCGACCCCGCGCACACCGCCCTGCTGGCGCTGCCCGGCGGCCCGGAAGTCGCCACCGCATGGCAGATCCGCGCCACGGCCCTACGCACCTACCGCGACGCACTGGCCGACCGATGCGATCCCCTCACCGTGTTGCGGTCGCTGCTCCAGGAGCACTGCATCCGGGCTCTCCCGCTCGACACCGAGTGCGAGCGCTCCATCGGCCGGCTCACACGGGCTTGTGCGCTGCACCATCGGGAGCGCCAGCCATGACCACCACCATCAACCCAGCCGCTACCGTCGATGCCTTCGGCGCGCACTTAGCCGCTCCCGTCCCGCCGCCCGCAAGCCAGCCCTGGGCGGCGCAGTCCCTGGCCGCCGGTGCAGTCGGCACCGCCCTGCTGCACATCGAGCGCGCCCGCACCGGCCGCGGCACCTGGCAGCAGGCACACACCTGGATCAAGAGCGCCGTCGCCACCGATGTCAGTGCCGCCGACGCCAGCGGCCTGTACCTGGGCGCCCCCGCTGTCGCCTTCATGCTCTGCTGCGCCGTGACCACCGATTCAGTCCGGTACCACGGCGCTTTGGCCACTGTGGACCGGCACGTCACCGCGCTCACCCACCGGCGTGTCGACGCCGCGCAGGCCCGCATGAACGACGGCCGTCGGGCCGCCTTCCGCGAGTACGACATCTTTCACGGGCTGGCCGGCATCGGCGCCTATCTGTTGCGTCGCTCTCCCACCGGCCACGCCATGGAACGCGTCCTTACCTACCTGGTGGCGCTGACCCGGCCCGTCTACGACCAGGGGCTCGGTGAGCTTCCCGGCTGGTGGGTCGGCCACGACCCGCACCTCACCCAGTCCCCGTCCTTTCCCGGCGGGCACGCCAACTTCGGCGCGGCCCACGGCATCACGGGCGTTCTGTCGCTGCTCGCCCGCGCCCTGCGCCGGGGCGTGACCGTCGACGGTCACGAAGCCGCCATCGACCTGATCCTCCGTTGGCTGGACACGTGGCGACAGGACGGGCCCGCTGGGCCGTGGTGGCCAGAACACCTCCGCCTCGTCGACCTCCGCACGGGCGTACCCACCCGAACCGGCCCGGCTCGCCCCAGTTGGTGCTACGGAACCCCCGGCATCGCCCGCGCGGGGCAGCTCGCCGCCATCGCCCGCCGCGACACCGCGCGGCAGCGCTTGTACGAGGGCGCCCTCTCCCGCTGCCTGACCGACCCCGGCCAACTGGCCAAGGTGACGGACGCGAGCCTGTGTCACGGCTGGGCGGGCGTCTACCAGACGGCCTGGCGCGCAGCCCAGGACGCCGCCACCCCGGTTCTGCACGCGGCCCTGCCCGGCCTGGCCGACGCCCTGTCCCGGCACGCCAGGCTCAGCGACGTTTCCAGCCTCCTGCAGGGTGACGCGGGGACCGCCCTAGCTCTGATCACCGCAGCGTACGACGCTGCGCCGGCCTCGGGATGGGACGTATGTCTGCTGATCGACTGAAACGGCCCGCGCCCCTGGAAGCGACCGTGCGCGCCGTGCAGGAGATCCTGGCCGGAAACAGCACCGAAGCCGCCGCCGGCCGCGCGGGGCTCGAACCTGCGGACTTGGAGGCGGCTGTCGCCGTCTACCAGCGGGCTGGTCGGCATGCGCTCGCCCAGCAGGCGGGGCCCCAGCAGTGGCGTCAGCTATACGTACAGTTCACCGACTGGGACAAGGCGGAGCAGACCGCCACTGCCCACATCGCTCCCGTCCTGGCCATGGCCGAGCAGGACAGACAGCTTGCAGGCTGGTGGTTCATACGCAAGCACCCGTGCTGGCGGATGCGGCTGCTCCCAGCCCCCGGGGCACAACTTGCCAGGACACTGTCCGACACCCTGGGCGGACTGGCCGCGGACAGGGGCATCCAGCGCTGGTGGCCCGGCATCTACGAACCCGAGACGGCGGCGTTCGGCGGCGACACCAGCATGGCCATCGCCCACACCCTGTTCCATGCGGACAGCAGCGCCATCCTCACCGCATCCCACGGCGCCCTGGGGCGTCGCGAAGTGTCGCTGCTGCTGTGTGCCACCCTGATGCGCGCCGCCGGGCTGGAGTGGTACGAGCAAGGCGACGTCTGGCACCGGGTCACCGAGGAACGTCCTCTCCCCTCGTACGTACCCGCTGACAAGGTCCACGCCATGGCCGGGAACCTGCGGCTGCTGCTCGTCACCGACACCAGCCCGACCAGCACGATGCTCCAGTCGGACCGGGCCCTCAAACACGCCGCCGACTGGGTCCGTGCCTTCCGGAACGCGGGAAGAGACCTCGGCATCACCGCCAGGGACGGACGCCTCGACCGCGGTCTGCGCGAGGTCATCGCCTATCACGTGATCTTCCACTGGAACCGGCTCGGCCTCCACGCCCACGCCCAGAGCATTCTCGCTCACGCGGCCCGCGCCGCGATCCTGCACCGTGTCGACTCCTCCCGCCAAAGGCCGATGCCGTGACCGCACCACAGACGCAAGCAAGGCTCCACCGGATCGCCACACGGTTCCCTCTCATGAGCCGTCCCCACCTCGTCTACCCCAACTTCGCCGCACGGATCGAAGAGGTACACGCCTGCGCGGAAAAGTCCACACAGGACCGGCCTCTTCCCGACCGGATCAATGTCGCGTGCGCCACCTGGAACCTAACGGCCCTCATCGCCTCCGACTGCGGCCTGACCGACCTGGCCGCGAACCTGTGCCTACAACAGATCCGTCTCTTCCAGGCGGCATGGCCGGTCACGGGAGACACCGCGATCGCCAGCCTCCAACCGATCATCAACCTCGTACGCCTGGCCGCCCGAGCCGGAGACCCACATGCCGCCTACGAGCAGCTGATGAACGTGCGCCGCGCCGTGGACGATGGAGGCACCACCACCGTCCACGGCCACACCATCGACTTCGCCAGCTTCACCTCCGACGAGTCCCGGGACCACATCCATTCCTTTCTGCGCACCGTCCTGCTCGCAGAGGGCACCCGCCTCCTGGTCGCCGCCGGCCAATGGCCTCAAGCGGCAGAACACGCGGCCCGCTACGACACCTGCCCCGAACGACTGCACGAAAGCAGACAGGCGAACGTCATGGCCAGTCTGCACACGCCCCAGCCGGGAACCGCCAACCTCCTGATCGACAAAGCCACGATCACCGAACCCTGGGAGCAAGCCGTCGCGCAGCTCCTGCACCACTACGCCGACCACCGTGCGGGCCACATCACGGCGGAAGGGTTCACGCCTGTGTTGCACACCGTGCGGAATGCCCTGGACCCGGCCCCGGCGCGCCTGCGCATGTTCCGGGTGAGGCTGGCGTTGACGGCGATTGACCTGGCGCCGGAAGGCCATGAGGCTCGGGCCCAGTTCCTGCACGATGCGATCGTCCGCGACACCACGCAGGCAGGAGATGCACACACCGCGCGCGAGATCCTTCGCCACTCCGCCCTTTCGGCCGGTGAGCGGACACGTCACGAGCTGGAAACGATCGTCCGCGACAGTCACCTCGGCCAGGGGGAACTGCCGGATGCTGTACTGGCCGTGATGGCACAGGCCGTCAGCACAGCGGGCGCAAGCCTCGCTCACTGCCTCGCCGAGGAAAGAGCGGCGTCGCCGCATCCGAGACAGTTGCGCATCTGAGGCAACAGCCGTGGTTGTGCACCATCGCGCCATGAGCCGCTCGCTCCCCCAGAGGCTCATCCGCCACAGGGGCTTCAGACATCGGCGATTCGGCCAACTTCCCGCGCCCGAGCGACGAGTTCAGCGCGGCGTCTACGCGCTCGTCCTCTTGGGACCTACGGGCCGACGCGAGTCCGGAATCGAGCGTGTTCGGTTCCTGCATCCCGTCGTTATGCCGTGCACCGCCGAAAACCCCAATACTTCGCGCGAATGGAGATCACTGTGGCACCCGTGGCCGACCTCGCTGATCTGATCGAAGTCCCGGCGACTTGCCTCGTAGAGAGAGGCTGTCTGCGCGCCGGCGTCTCACGACCGGGCACAGGGTGCCTGGTATGAACGAGCCCGCCGATGCACCAAAAGATCACGTCCCCGAGCCGCGCACCGCCCCGCAGCCGTCAACTGCTCCGTCCGACGCCCAGGCCCCGGGCGCCCCGCCGGCAGCCGCGCCGCAGCCGGATACCGAGCCGCTGATGCGGTACGTCGATCTGACCGGTCGCCGGGAGACAGCCGGTCGCTCGATCCGGATGCGCGACATGGCCCGGCGGCTGCCGCAGCTGGTGCGGCGGTCACTGGCCCTGGCCTGGCGGGTCGACCGCCGGGCGACCGTCGGCCTGCTGCTGTGCCAGACCGCCGCCGGCGTGATGCAGGCCGTCGGCCTGGTCGCCATCAGCGGCACGCTGAGTGCCCTGCTCGCCTCCGGCGACGTCTACGACCGGCTCCTGCACGCGTGGCCGTCGGTGGCCCTGCTGGCCGGTGCCGCCGGCGTACGCGCCCTGCTGGGAATCACCGTCGGCTGGCTGTCCTCGCGGCTCGGCCCGCTGATGTCCCGCGAAGCCGAGCAGATGCTGCTCACCGGCTGCGCCGAGGTGGAGCTGTGCGCCTACGACGAGCCGGCCTTCAACCGCGACCGCGAGGCCGCCGACCGCGGTGCGCAGGTCACCGGGGACCTGATCGACGAGGGCCAAGACCTGATCGCCTCGTCGGCCTCCTTCCTCGCCGGGGCGATCGTACTCGCCAGCGTGCACCCTCTCCTCCTCCCGCTTCTGGTGGCGGCAAGCCTGCCGCAGGCCCTGGCCCAGGTCAGCGCCGCCCGGGTCCGCTACCTGGCGAATGCCCGCAGCAACGGCGACCAGCGCTTGTTGTCAGTGCTGCGCTGGCACATCTTCACCAAGGAGGCCGCCGACCAGATCCGCGCCGGCACCATGGCCGACTTCCTGTCCGGGCGTTACCGGCAGACGGTGTCCCGGATCAACCGCGAGGACCGAGCCGCCGCCGACAAGGGCGCACGGATGTCTCTGGTCGGCTCGCTGTGCGGCGGTCTGCTGTCGGCCGTGGTGTGGGCGGCGGTCGTGTGGCTGCTGGCCACGGGCCGGATCAGCGTCGGGCGCGCGGGGACGGCGGTGTTCGCCCTGCAGACGGTCGGCCAGTCGGTCCGCGGGCTGATAGCCATCGGGGCGCGTGCAGTACGCACCGGGCTGTACATGGACGACTGGCAGAACTTCCTCGACAAGGCGGGCGGGTTCCGTATGCGCCGGGGCACACACCGGCCCGAGCCGCCGAAGACGATCGAGATCAAGGCGGTCAGCCACCGCTACGCGGGCAAGGACCGCGACGCGCTGTCCGAGGTGTCGCTGACCTTGCGCCGGGGCGAGGTCACCGCCCTGGTCGGCTTCAACGGCTCGGGGAAATCGACGCTGTCGAAGCTGGTCAGCGGCCTGTACCTGCCCAACGAGGGGCATGTGCTGTGGGACGGCGTACCCACCGGCGACGCCGACCCGTACCAGCTGTGGCAGCAGGTCGCCCTGGTCCCGCAGGACTACGCGCACTGGCCGCTGACCGTGCGCGAGAACGTCACCCAAGGGCAACCCACGGCGCGCGGGGACGCAGCGGTGCGGGAGGCGTGCCAGGCAGCCGGCGCCGACGAAGTCGTCGACCGGCTCGGCGCCGGCCTGGACACGCTGCTCGCCCGCGAGTGGCTCAACGGGGAGGAGCTGAGCGGCGGCCAGTGGCAGCGCGTGGCTCTCGCCCGGGCGTTCTTCCGCAAAGCCGGGCTGCTGGTGCTCGACGAGCCCACCGCCAACCTCGACCCGCGCGCCGAGTACCGCATCTTCCAGCGGCTGCGGGATCTGGCCCGTGACCGGGTGGTGCTGCTGGTGACCCACCGCATCACCAACGTGGCGGTGGCCGACCGGATCGTGGTCCTCGACGAGGGCAGCATCGTGCAGGAGGGCACCTACCAAGAACTCGCCCGACAAGAGGGAGGGCTCTTTCAGCAACTGTTGTCCTACCAGGTAACCGCAGGGGCGGACGACGCAAGCCGGGGAAGGTGCTCATGAGCTGTCCGAGCTCCCACATCCGTGCGACCGTGGAGGCGTATTTGACCCGGCATCCCGGTGAACGAGACGCTCTGGCCGGGCTGCTGTCCGTCATCGACGGCAGTGACGATCCGAGTCGCCGTTCCACGCTGCCCGGCCACATCACCTGCAGTGCGGTCATCATCGACCGTGAGCGGCGCGCACTGCACATCGGACACCAGGCATCGGGAGAGCTGCTCGCGCCCGGCCACGTTGAGAAGGGCCCGGCCCTTCTGGCCGCGTCCCTGCGGCAAGTGTGCGAGGAAGCCGGGATCCGCCCCGGCGACCTGTGCCTGACCCCGCAGTTCCTCGGTGACCCGATCGACATCAGCATCGACGGCCACGGCACCAGCCCGGCCGAGGGGGAGCACGCCCACCGGCACTTCGACGTCCGCTTCGCCTTCTACCTCAGCGCCGAGCAGCCACCCCCTCTGGCACTGCAGGACGACGAGGCCGGCGGTGCCCAGTGGCTGGCGTTCGCCGACGTCAGATCGCCGACCCTGCGCGCCAAGCTCCTTCAGGCCGAGGCTCAGGGACTCGACGGACGGCCGGAGCCCGTCAGCGCCTGCGTGCTGCTCCACGACGGCCACGGCCGATACCTGCTGCATCTGCGCGATCAGCTCGACGGCATCTGGCAGCCAGGCGTTTTCTCCCTCCTCGGCGGCCAACGCGAGGTGAGCGACGCAACGTTGGAAGCGACCCTGCGCAGAGAACTCGCCGAGGAGACCCCGGGTCTGAAACCGGTGGGCGTGGCGCCGTACGTCCTCCAGCAGGAGACGAGCGTCGAGGGGCTGACGGTACCGGTGCAGGTATTCGCGGCCCGCTGGAGCGGCGATCCGGACTCGGTGGACTTGCAGGAAGGCGTGCTGCTGCGCTGGTTCACCCCCGAGATGCTGGATCGGCTGCGCCTGAGCCCGGGCACCGCCGATCTGATCCGCCGGCACGCGGCCCAGCACCCTCCGGCCGACAGAGCGACCGGCCGAGTGCGCCCGCGACAGCGCGCAGCGGTAGAGCGGCACGCCGAGCCGCTGGACGTCCATCTGATCTTGCTCCGACAGCCCGAGGGCGGTCCGCAGGCGCTGCTGTCGCGGCGCGCTGGAGCGGTATATGCCAGTGGGCTGTGGCATTTGCCGTCCGTTCACTAGGCAAGCCACATGTCGAGATTCAGCTTGTCGAGATTGCACCACGAGCGTATCCCGTCTCTACGTCTTCACCGGGAGGTCGACGTCCGTCATGGACACCTCTGACGATGTGCTCATGCTGGGCGACGTCCTCCTTGGGATGTGGTCAGCGCGTGACCGGCTCCAGAAGGCGGGGCTGGCCACGGACAGGAGCAATCCGGTCGGCGGCCTGGCGCAGTCCCTCACCGCTGCGGCCCTCTGGCCGAACGTGTCCGTGCCAGCGGCCTACAGCCGAGCCCGAGCCGTGCGCACGGGATTCGACGAAACCGGTGAGTTCGGTCCAGCCATGGGCGGACCGAACGCTTCCTCAAGCTCTTTGACGGTCGACCTGGCCGTTCCTTGGACTTCAGTGATCCAGCAGGTCCCCGGCCTGGCCGCGTTCGCGCGACAGCGCCGGGGTGAGAGGTGGACGTGGGACGCATGTGCGGGCACCGCGCCGTTCATCGGTGCAGAGGGGCCGCCGGAGGGCCGGTATGGAGGGCTGGCGCGCGTGCGGGTCAGGGCTCGTTTCGCGCCTCATGCCCCGGACGAGGGCGTCCTGGAGGCGACCAGGTATGAGGATGCCCGTGGCGCGACGACTCCGCTGAATGATCTGCACGTGCTGGTCCTCTTCGCGCGGGTGGACGAGGAGTACGGCGATCTTCGGGGATCGAACTTCGTATGGACGGCAGCCATTTTCACGGATGAATGCCTGTATGGCCTGGGACATGCGTCCAGTTCAGACGTGCTCCGGTGGCGCCAGATCCACTCCTGGTGGGATCGGCTGCCTCGTGGTGCGCATGACGTCACTGCGCTGCTTCGTGCCGTCCGAATCCCCGGGTGGTGAGCCATCGGATGGCCGGGAGGTCGTCGTGAAAGTGCTTCAGCGATCGGGTTGAGCACCACGTCCTCAGTCTCAGGGAGGGGGTGCAGTGGGTGAGGTGACCGCGCCGTCTTCAAGGCAGAGGAGCAGCCGGTCCTGGGCCGATGTCACGGCCCGCATGAGGTCGCTTCGCTCGGGTTCCGGTACGGACCCGGCGTCAAGTCCGGCGGTGCGGACCACGCCGGTGAGGGCCCGGTGCTGGTCGGTGGTCATTGTGCGTTGAAGCTGTGGATGAGCGAGCGTGTCGCGGGCCGCGTAGGCGTCGGCGTGGGCCATGGCGAGGATGTCCGCGTGCAGTTGGGGTACCTGCCCGCTGGTGTGGATCGTCGCCAAGGTGAGCGCGGTGATGCCGACCCGGGTGCGGAAGACGGTCGTGCCGGGGGCGGGCTGCTGCTGCAGGGCGAGCGCTGTGGTGAGCATGCCCTCGAGGTGCGGCGCGGGAACGGCACCGGTGGCGTCCCGGCACAGGGCGCGCAGCAGGTTCTGGACCGCTTCTTCCCAGGGCTCAGCGGGACGGCTGTCGGTAAGCATGGCGGTCGCCTCGTCGTACTGCCCGTTCTGGGCGAGGGCGAGGATGGTGATCTGGCGGCCGTCGAGGAGCCGGGCGCCGACGCCGCGGTGGGCAGCTGCGGCACCGGCGGCTTCGCGCCAGCGGCCGGCCTGGATCAGGGCGCGGGTGCCGTCGGCCAGCAGTGCCGCCCATACCAGGGTGCAGAGCGTCTTGTGCTCGTCCGCGGAGCTGGTGAGCGTGTGGAGGTTGACGGTGCGGCCGGTGATCTCGGCGGGGGTGCGGGTGCGGGCGGCGCGGAAGAGGGCGTCGAGCATGGCGTAGGCGCTGTTGCCGTCGCCTTCGCGGATGAGCTGCCGGGCGATGTTGAGGACGGGCTGGAGCGCGAGTTTCACTGCCCAGGCCGGGAGCGGACGGGCCTGGTCGAACACGTCGTACTGGGACCAGCACAGGTCGCGGGCGAGGTCGGGCACGGCGCAGTCGGAGGCGATGAGGGCGGCCTTGTTACACACCTCGGCGGCGCGGCTGGCCTGTCGGTGGAGATCGCCGGTGGCGGGCTGCGCGGCCAGGTCGGTGAGCTGGCTGACCCGGGCCGTGAGGGGCAGTGCGGGCGGGCGGGGCCGCTGGATGAGCGGGAACCAGGTCAGGATCCGGTCGTTCATGCCGGGGCTCCTTGCACGCTCTGGTCCTCCTCGAGGGTGGGGTCGGGGCCGAAGACGACGGCCTTGGCGCCGGTGGCGAGGGTGGCCTGGGCCTGGTGCGGGAGCCCGAACCGGTTGAAGGCGAAGATGATGTGGTGGGCCAGCACGGCGCGCAGCCCGCGGTGCAGCCGCCCGGCGGCGGCCAGGGCAGACAGATCACGGCCCGCGGTGCTGAAGGCGTGCGGCCAGGCGGCGGGCACCGTGAGCGGGGCGCCGTCCCGGGTGAGCTGGGTGATGTCGGCGGTCATCAGGTGTTGCAAACCGTCCCGCAGGGTCTGGCGGCGGTGGGCGGGCTGGGGCTGGGGAGGGTCGCGGTGGTCGGCCACGCGGGCCCAGACGTCGCCCTGCTCGTACCAGTCGAGGCCGGCGGCGCGCAGCAGCGTGGTGCACAGCAGGATCGCCAGCTCGCGGCGGTGCGGATCGTGCGCGTGGCGGGCAAGGTGGGCGATCAGGTGGTGACTGTCGCGGTGGAAGAGCTGGTGAGCTGCGGTCATGGCCTCCTGGCCGCCGAAGGCGTGGGTTTCCGGCTCGTAGATCACGGGGGTGACGGCGGTGAGGTGCTGCTGGCGCTGGAGGGGGTCGAGGTCGTGCTGGAGATGGTGCTCGGCCGCGGTCGGGTCGCCGGGTGGCTGGTAGCGGATGCGCCAGGTGGGGGCTTTGCGGACGAAGAACCAGGGGCCGATGGTTCGGGAGGTCTCGTCGGCGGCCAGGAGCGGGGCGAGGTGGGCCAGGGCCGTGTGCTCGGCGGTGTCCCAGTCGGGGAAGGTGATGGTGATCTGCCGCCAGGAGGTGTTCATACGGGTTCGGCTCCATCTCGTCTATGCCAGGAGGAGGAAGGTGTCCCAGCCCGATCGCGGGTGCGTGTTGGTGCCGAGGGTGTGCAGGGCGAGCGCGCTGCCGGCGGTGCCGTCCAGGAGTTCGGGATCGCGCTGCTTGAGGTGGGTGATCTGCTGGGTGAGCCGGTCGGTCAGGTGGGGCAGTTCGGCGGCGAGGGCGCCGGTGGTCGCGTCGCTGGCCATGCGCCAGGCGGCTTGGAGCAGTCCGGCGGTTCCGTGGCAGAGCCCGGTCTCGGGGAGCAAGTCCAGCTGCTCTGGGTCCTGGAGGGTGGTGAGCATGGCGTACTCGGCGGTCTGCTGGCGGGTGGCATCGCCCAGGGCCATGCCCGCGAGTTGCTGGGCGCGGGCGGTGCCGGCGATGCCGTAGCACCATGAGGGCCTCGGCCGCAGTGCCGGATCGACGTGGTCGCGCCGGGCCTGGTCGGGGGTGATGAAGCCGGGCCACCAGGGGCCGGTGGCGTCGTGCTGGAGCCACCGGTCGGTCCAGGCGCAGATCCGTTCCACTCCTTCGCGCGTGTGGGGGACGGTCGGGCCGTTCAGGAGAGACAGGGAGAGCAGGGCGAGGACGGCGCTGATGCCGTGGGCCATGCCGAAGTTCCCGTGCCCGCCGGGGTAGTCGGGGCTCGGTTCGCCGTTGGGCGCCACGCTGGTCCACCACGCCGGGAGTCCGTGCTCTTGGGGGCGGGGTTCGGTCAGGCGTACCAGGTAGGAGAGGACGTCGGCAGTGACCGGGTGGTCTGGGTGGCGCCGCAGGTGGTAGGCGCCCAGCCCGGCCAGGCCGCGGATCACGTCGAACTCCTTCATCGCCGGGGCCTCGCCGCTCTCGATGCGGGCGTGCGCGTGGGCCAGGCGGCGGTGGGTGACAGTGATTGTGGCGTCGTCCAGCTTCTTCAGGGCGCCCTGGTACCGGCTGGTGTCCCCGGCGGCGGCGTTCATGGCGAATGCCAGGGCCGGGGCTCCCATGTAGAGGCCGGCGTTCGCGGCGGCGGTCAGGTCGCCGTGGGCGGCCGAGGCCAGCCAGGTGTGCACGGTGTCCCACTCGCCCCGGCCGCAGTGGGCGCGTTCGATGTGGAACAGGGCGATGCCCGCGGCGCCTCCCGCCAGCGACTGCGGCCACGCCCGTCCGCCCGGCGGGGCCGCATCCCAGGCGGTGCGCGGTTCGGACAACTCCTCGGCAAGGACGTCGGCCAGGGTCAGGGCCTGCGGTATCGGCCTCACGACGTTCCTCCCTCTCTGCGGGCGGTCCAGCTCAGGGCCGCGGCGCGGGCCAGGTGCACGCAGCGGCGTTCGGCCTCCATGTCCAGAGCGGCCATGCGGGTGTGGTGCAGGTGCAGCAGCTCCGGCAGCACGACGGTCACCGTGATCCCCTCTGCGGTCGTGAGCGCGGTCCGGTAAGTGGTCAGCGCATCGCGCCGCCGCGTCCAGCAGGCGAGGAGCTCCTCGCCTCCGGGCTGGCGGGCCAGCTCGGTGTGGCCGTGGGGGTTGGCCAGAGTGATCGCCTGGTTGTACAGGCCGCGGTCCGGCGCCGTGCCGGTGGTGGTCTGGGAGCGGTCGATGAGCCACCGCATGGCCTCGCCCGCATCGCCGATCAGGCCGATGGCCACATCGAGCATGCTCGCCGCGGTCAGGGCCCGCTCATCGGGCCCGCCGGTGGCCGCGCAGCAGGCCAGTTGCGCGACGGCGGTCTCGGAGTCCGCCGCGAAGTACGCCTCGGTGGCCTCCCACGCCTGCCGGCCTCCGAAGCGGGCGGTCTCGGGGAAGTCGGTGTCCCACTGCACCCGGGCCAGCAACCCCGCTCGGCGCAGTCTCCGGGTCCAGGCGCCGATCGCCGTGGCGGCCTCGGCTGCTTGGCCGTCGGGGACGGTCAGGCGCAGCCGCAGGTGATCGTCGGGGTCGCGGTAAGGCAGGAACCACCACCGCACCTCGGCCGCCAACTGGTGGAGCAGGTCCGGAAGGTGGCGGGTGAGGATGCCGGCGTGACGGTCACGGCGTGCGTAGAGCTTGATGAAGAACCGCCCGTCACAGCCAGGCAGGCGGCCGTGCTCGCGCCCCGTCACCGGGGCGCCGTTGAGCCAGTACGGCTCCTTCGCCGGGCTGCGGGTGGTGGCGAGGGGGATGACGACTTCATGGGGATGGCCGTTGATCCAGCCCGCGTCGGCGACGGTCTCGGCGCGCAGGACCGCGCTGCCGTGGCGCCGCATGTGGGTGTGCAGCAGGGCCCGGTGGGAGGACTCGTCCAGGTTCAGGCGGAGGCGCTGGTCGCCGTCGCCCAGGTAGACGATGCTCGGCACCCGGGTCTGGTCGCGCCAGGCGGACAGCGACCCCTCCCACCGAGCCCAGTCGGCTGCGGGGTCGGCGAGGTCGGCGGCGGTGAGGCGCCAGCGGGCCGGGGAGAGGATCGTGCGCCCGTAGCGCAGGGCGGGCAGGAACGGCAGGCCGGCGGCCGTCCCCCAGTCGAAGGTGGTGCACGGGACGCTCATGGCGTTGGGGGCTTCGGCCAGGAACCGCACCAGCGGATGGGTGCGGCGGGTGGGCTCCACCGCGTTCATGGTCACGAACTCCAGCGGCTGGCGCCGCGAGGTCGATATCAGGTACAGGCGGTGGGCGTCCGCGGTCACCGCGATGTCCTCCACATCCACCAGGTCCGTGCCGCCGTCGTCGTGGCACTCGCCGAGGCGGACGGCGGCAGGCATCAGCAGCGGGGTTCGGGCGACGTTCCCGGTGCCCGGATACAACGGGGGCGAGGCGACTTGGACCCTCAGCGCGTTCTCCGTCGCGGTGGCCGCGGTCGCGTACGCCGCCGCCATCCGCTCCCGATCCGCTGTGTCGAGCAGGCTGAAAAATCGGCCGGTCGTCGTCCCGGCGGACCGCGAGACCCCGACGACGGCCAGCGTGAACTCCCCGGCGTCCAGGGCCCGCACGCTGGGCGCCGCGATGCGCACGGTCGCCTCCGTCGTCGGCTGGATGGGCCTCTCCGGTCCGATCTCGGCGAGGTCGGTGACCATGGCGTCGTCCAGCACGATCTCGTGGTGACGTCGCAGGGCCGCGTTCTGCGCGAGCGTCAGCAGCTTGGCGTCCCGCTCGCTTACGGCGGTCTCGGCCGGGGCGGATGGGCCGCCGAGGAAGCCGGCCGGGTAGCCCAGGCCCGCCTCGCTGTCCACGGCATCCAGGAGCGGGACTACGGCGCGCGGGCCGTAGCGCTCCAGGAAGCGGCCGTGCCAGGCGACCCAGCCGCGGGAGAGCGCGGGGCGGTTCGAGAGCCGGATGAGTGCCGCAGCCGCCCGTGCGGCCTCGGCCGCCACGGTACGGGGGAGCGTCGCCTCGGCGTCGAGGCGCAGGTCGATGGACAGCACCGGCCCGGAGGCCGGGCTGAGCTCGCGCATCACCGCAGCGGCCTCGGTTCGCTCGGTGCTCGCTGGGTCGATGGTGGTGTTGTGCCGTGTCAGCGCGTGGGCGATCTCGCGCAGCTTCGCCGCTGGCTCGGCCGAGGCGGCGGTGCCCTCGGTGCCGAGGACGGTCAACACGTGGGCGAGCGGGTCCGTCGCGGTGAGCGCCGGGCGGAGATTCGTGACCAGGAGGCGCTGGTCGATTAAGTCCGCCAGGAGCCGGTGGACGGTCGGGGCGGGAACGTGGGGGAAGTCGGCGGCCAGTTTGGCCGCGAGATCCGCGGTGCGGATGGGTGCGCGGGCCGCGTCCAGCGCCGCCTTGACGGGCGCGGTGAGGCGGACCTGCACGTGCGCCGGGGCCCCGCCGCCGCTGCCCACGGGGCGGTGTTCCAGCACCACATGACCGTCCCGCTCCACCGCGAGGGGATGGGCCTGGACCGTGAGGTGCGGCTGGAGCCCGCGGTCGGCTTCCAGGCGTTCGACCACCGTCGCAAGCCAAGTGGCATCCGGCCTGGCGACGGCCTGGTGGCGAGTGCCGATGCGGGCTGCCGACGTGCCGTCGAAGCGGGCGGGCGCTACTCCGGCGAAGAGACCGAAGGGAGTGGCCCGGCCCGAGGCGCGCAGCACGTAGCGCATGACGGCCACGACCGCTTTGCGGACGGCAGGCTCGGGCAGCCACCGACCGTTGCAGATCTGCCGGACGCGGTGTGCCAGCACCGGGCTGGCCTGTTCCACAGCGGCGGCGAAACCGGGGATCTGCAGGGTCTGCTCCAGCCACGGCCGCCACGACGCCGCCCCGTCGCCGTCGCCGGTCAGGTCGGGCCAGGACTGGATACGGCGCTCCGGTGGCCAGGCCGCCGCCCGCAGCACCGCCGCATCGATGTACTCGTACACCCGCCACCCCCTTGTCGCCGTGGTGTCCGGCCGCAGGTTGCGGCCGGACACCACGAGCGGTGAATCCGAAACGACCTACGGGCAGGTCGTCGAGCAGGCGGACTCGCAGGTCTCACCGCAGCCGTCATCGGTCATCTGGATGAGCCGGTCGGCCTCGGGGCCGGACTCGACGATGGAGACATCCAGGTCCCAGCCCTCGACGCTCCCTTCCTGGACCTCTGCTGCCGCGGGGACCGTAGCCACCGCTTCCTCGGACTGCACGGACACAACAACCTCCCTTGAGTTGGGTGGTGCATACAGCCCCGCCCTCGGCCAGCCGCCGGGGCGGGGAGCCTATGACCAGGAGACCTCGACGGCCCCGAGCCGCTTCGCCACGACACCCGCCGACGGCTCGGCCGCTCCGTCGGGCATCGGTACGTACCGGATGCGGGCGGCACCGCGCCGCCGGTGGTCGGTCGCCCACCGTCGCAGCAGCTCCACATACCGCTCGGCGACTGCCTCCGCTTCGGGCCCGTGCGCGAATACCCCGCTCTCGAAGCCGCCGGTCTCCTCGTTGGGCCGCTTGGTCCGGTACGCGAAGCTGCCGCCGGCCACCAGGGCCGGCACACCGCGCGTCACCGACAGCGCGAGCACGCCCTCGTCGACCAGGTCCTTGCTGCCGTGCAGCATCACCATCTCCGGCGTGCTGGTCGCCAAGAACAGCTCCAGCTCGTCGGGCAGGTCGAACGCGGCCCCGGACCAGACCTCCAGCCCCGGCGACCGCACGGCGGCGGCCAGGGCCTCGGTGTCGAACTCCTGACGCTGGTCGTCGACTTGGAGAGCGACCCCGTCCGTGACCTTCAGGAGCCGCTCGGTGTAGGCGCCGCTGCCCTGCATCGGCACGAAGCCGCACAGCCGATAGCTGGCGCTGACCAGGTCCTTGTCGTCGCGGTCGAACGCGAACGACCTGGTGATCCCCCGCATCCGCAGCGGGACGATGATCCTGCCCCGCTCGGACATCTGCTCCCGCCACGCCGGCGGGATGTCCCAGGCGCCCGCGGTGACGATGATCCGGTCGAACGGCGCGTGCTCGGGCACGCCGCCCTCGGCGTCGGCGAGCACCACCTGGACCCGGCCGTAGCCGGCCGCGTCCAGGCAGGCGCGGGCGCGCTCCACGATCTCCGCGTCGATGTCGGCGCTGATCACCGTGCCCGCTTCCCCGACGAGCTCAGCGAGCAGGGCGGCGTTGTAGCCGCCGGAGCCCACTTCGAGCACGCGCATCCCCGGCTCGATCTCGGCCTGCTCCAGCATCACCGCCTGGATATGCGTGGCCGACAGTGAGCTCAGGGCGTTGCCGGACTCGTCGCGCTTGATCACCAGAGCTTTGTTGGCGGCATACGCCGCCTCCAGTGGCTCGTCATCCGCGAACAGGTGCCGGGGCACCGTCGCGACAGCCTTCGCGACCGCCTCGGACTGGAATACGCCCATCTCGTGCAGCTTGCTCACCATGGCCGCGCGGAGTGAGGCCGCCGTGTCGTCGGTTTCTCGGACCGTAGTCATGACATCACCCTAGACATCTGTGATCGCGTTACGGGGACGGTTGGAGGAGCCAGATCCCGACTCGTATGGGGCGGCAAGGCCGCGGTAGTTGACGCTGCCGCCGGGCTGAGGCTGGGGCTGGGGCTGGTAGTGCCGTCCCGTCCCGCCCGGGCCATTACTCTCCGGGCGGGACGGGACGGTGGGACAGCCCGCGCCGTAGCACGCGGGCTGGGCCGCCCTCGGGAGTGCGGGCGGCGCGGCCGGTCCGCTGTCCGTCTTCGCGGTGACCGGACCGGCGTCGGGGGTGTCCTTGGCGGGCAGGGTGTCGGGGGCGACTGCCGCGTTCGCGGTGAACCGGCCGTCGCTCTGACCGGCGACGATGGCGCCGATGCCGAAGAGGTTCGCCGTGACCAGGACGATGCCGGCGAACACGCCGTCCCCGTCCGGCCTCGGCGGCCTGGGCAGGCGGTGGCGGGCGCTCACCGCTCCGCCGCCGCAGCGTCGGCGGGCCGAAGCAGCTCGGTCTGGCGGATGAGGGCCTGGCGTTCGGTGCCGTCGGCCAGCCGCGCCCACAAGAAGGCGCGGTCCGCGTCCACCCCGGCGTAGCCGCTGCCGAGCTGGACCACGGTGCCCTCGAATTCCTCCGGCTTCTCCTTCTCCCGCCGCTCGGGTGGCACGTAGGAGGTGCCGCGTACGCGGTCACCAACCCGGAAGGGAGCCGTCTCCTGCCCGTTCACGCCGCATCGCCTCCCGCCACTCCTCCGGCCGGGGCGCTGGCCCGCTCCAGGTCCAAGTAGACCTCGAAGTCCTCAGCGCTCCAGGTCGCCGGGACGCCGTGCGCGGCGCGGAGGGCGACGGCCTCCCAGCGGCCCCCGGGCGCATCGTGACGCCGGA